>NZ_WWEM01000033.1:333693-390914 GCF_019308285.1 Flavobacterium quisquiliarum | reverse complement strand
GCGACTGGATGCGAATGATACAGCCCCATTCTGGAAACGGAAAAGGCTTCTATTTTATTCCTGAAATTGGAGAGGAAGTTTTAGTGGGTTTTGAAGGAGGAAATGTTGAGTGTCCGTTTGTTATAGGGGCTCAGTATAATGGGCAGGCAAATTCCGGCTACAGCACACCTAATAATGATTTGAAAGTGCTGCAGACCAGAAGTGGCAACAGAATAATTTCTGATGACGCTACAGGCGACATTACAATTGAAAGCCAGAAAGGCCAGACAATAGCAGTTGTTCACGGTGATGGTAATATAAGATTTAAAGCGCCTAAAAATATTGAATTGGAAGCTGGTGAAGATATTATTCTCAGTGCAGGGCAAAATATGCGCACCAATGTTGGACTTAATAAAACCGATACTATTGGAGGGGATTATACAGAAAAAATAACAGGCTCAAAATATCTTACAATAGGATTTAATTTCATGCTTACTGTTGTAGGAAGCATGACTGAATGGATAAAAGGAAATAAAGAAACAGAAAGCAAAGATATTAAAGAAAGAGCTAAAGAAATATTAGTAAACAGTAGTGAAGAAAGTGTTACCATACTTGGTGCAAAAAACGTAAACAATCACAGTGGAGAAACTTCTAAAAATGGATAATTATGAGTAAAATAAGTATTATTGAAGGAAAGCTAACCAAAACTGCAACAGGTAATATAGAAATACGTGCCACAGAAGGAGATTTGACGATTGCTGCGGCGAAACATAATATCCAGTATGGAAAAGAAGGTATGAATTATCATGATTACGAACCTCTGCATCCTGACGATTCGCTTTCTAATGAAAAAACAGTACGGCTAAACTTATTTTTTGACGGAACACAAAATAATAAAACTAACACAGAAGCAGGAAAAGAACATGAAAACTCCAACCATCTAGACGACAGTTATACCAATGATTATTCTAATGTAGCCCGAGGTTATGATGCTGTAGACCCAAATGCAGAAAATCAAGTATGCATTTATATAGAAGGAATTGGTACGGAAGATTTGGAAAGTGAAACTACTTTTTTTGGAAATATGCCTGACAACTCAGGAATTCCTATGGGAGAAGGAGAACGAGGAGTTAAAGCCAAAGTAACCAAAGCTTGTTTTTTCGCAGGAGAAAAATTGCAAAAATATGCAGGAAAAGTTACGGTACTTGAGGTAAATGTATATGGTTTCAGCAGAGGAGCAACTGCAGCAAGGCATTTTCTGCATGTGGCGAACACACCAACGACAAGCAATACACCAATGTTAAGTAGCGAGACAACCGTTATGCCACCTTATGGTCTCCAGGGAGCAACTTATACTAAAACAGAAAAAAACGATGCACTAGTGCAGAAACATGGCTTTTTTGGAGCCTGTCTGGCGGAGCAGGAATTTGTTCCTAATGAAATTATTTTCAGATTTGTAGGACTTTACGATACTGTTGCTGCCTATGGAGTCAATCATAGAGGTGTGTCGGTTTTTGGAGTTGATATTATCGATAGCGATACAAAACAGTTAGGATTAGATGCGGTAAAAAAAGCTTCTTTCGTTTTGCAGTTTGCCGCAGATGATGAGCATCGTGATAATTTTGATTTAACCAATATTGACAGTGCCGGAATAAACGGTATAGAAATTACCCTGCCGGGAGTGCACTCTGATATTGGGGGCTGTTATGTAGAGAACGATTCAGAAACCGTTGATCTTTTTTATGAACGTTACTTTAATCGGGAATGCGAAAAATTTAAGCAGATACTCATTGAAGAGGGATGGTACAATCCCGATCAACTGCATATCATACATTCTTATACGACCGATTTTACCCAGGCAATACCAAAAGAGTATGATGATAATCCAGCAGGCTATTACGGCTTGGTTGGTATAAAAAAAGCGATTCACAACAGCTACGATAAGGTAGCACTCAATCAAATGTTTCATTACTCCAAGCAGTTTGATGTGATTTATTCTAATGATATGGTTTTGGATCATCAAATAAAAGATATTTTTTTGATTAATGTAAACAAGCAATTAGTGCATTATATTAATACCTGTACACGCTTAAGAAATCAATATTTCAAAAGTTTTAAAGAAGGAGAAAATATTGTAAAAGAATACTTAGCCGAAGTAAAAAAAATACGGTATCAAGATTTTATTGATCTAAAGGATTTAAAAAAACTAAGACGAGAATACCTGCATTGGTCTGCCAGCGCTACAAAATTTGGTTTAGGCCCCAGATTAGGTGGCATAAAAATAGCAACCCAAAGAACCCGTAACATACAAAATGGATAGGCTGCTTAAAATTGGATCCAGTGTACTGTTCCTATTGCTTTTTATTCAAATAATACGATGCGAAATGAAAAAAAACTTACCAGAGTTTGGTGTAGAGATATCTGCGCCAGATAATAAATACAGAATTACCCCCATTTACGATACGATAAAAACCTTAGAAGGAGTTGCTGCAGGTCTGCCTTATGGCAGTTCTTCCGGACGTTGGGGAGATTCAGGAAAAACCTGGACAAAACAGCACGGCACTCCTGTTGGAGCTGATATTGTTTATTATTCCCGATACGAAGATGTTTTTTATCGTTTAAATGTCGATTTTCCTATTGATACTATTAAAGATTATATGGAAAGGGCCTATGCAAGAATTGATGATGCAAACGGAGAAACAGAGGAATACAAAAGACTGGGCAGAGACCACAAATCTTCCAATGGAAAATCTTATGAAAGTTTCAGTGATCTTGTTTTTGGTTTTGCTCCCAAAGGTATGGTGGTGGTGTGGCTCAATTTTGGCATTACACGCATCGAGCTTGGAAGATATCAGGCAGAGATATTAACAGATAGGGCTGTAATAGAAAAAACAAAGCAAAAATATTTGACTAAGTACAGATTAAGTTCAGATCGATATGATGAAGCAGCTAAAGAATATTTTCTTGAAGATGCCAGTCCCGCAAAATGGGACAATTACCGCTTCCGTTACCATTGGTGTCCAATTATAAGTTCAGAGAATCCTGATTTAAAACTTATTGGTTTCCAGAGTTCTTGTTATAACGGCGAAATAGAATGTATGCTTCGTCCCTGGATAAACCATCCTGTTTACAAAGAAAGAGCCGTTCCGTTTGAAATTAATATAGTCTGGATGACCGGCAAAAAGGATGAAGAAAAAAAACAGGCATTTTTATATTTCAATTGGCAGAAAGTAAACGAGGTTTTTCAAAGTTCAGGAGACAGAATTGATATGCAGATCAAGATATCCAAAGAAAACACAGTAGAACTTATGCTCAACGGCCGGCCTTTTGCAGCAGACAGTATCAGGGTATTTGACTGGTCTCCAAGCATGCTGTCGGGAAGGATGTATAAAAATGTGAAGTAAAAAGAAGTTGTGCTAGAAAAAATTAAAAACAAAACTGTTTTTAATTGATAAAAGGGCTGAAGAAATTTTGAATAGTTAATAAAATAAACAAAGATTATGTATTATGAAAAAATAGTAGATGACATTCAGATTATATTTCCTTTTGAAAGAAATTATGAGTGCTATGTAGTTATAAATATGCAAACAGAAGCAAAAATTATATTTAATCGAACTGTAAAGTTTGAAGATGAAATATTGGTAATGTATACAGATTCTTTTGGTAATTTGATGTCAAACAATAAAAATTTAAAAGTTACAATTGGCAAAAGTGAAATACAATTTAAGAAATATAGAGAGCAAATTACTTTAAGTAATAATTTGACCGTAACAATATTACCAATGAAAGCCATTCAGGAAATTGCTAATAGTACATTTTATCTTGATCATCAGCGACATATTATGGATTTTGTTGATCTGGTAATAAAAGATGATGATAATATAGCGCCACTCTTTTTTGTATAGAATTTAAATAGAAATCCATAATATCAAATATATTCTGTAAAAAAAAGCGCCTCTTTTGAAGCGCTTTAAAGATATATCTAATTTTTAGATTTAAGCATTTGAAGCTTCTACTTTTATAGCTTCATCATTAAGCATGCTTTTCAGCATATTTTCGATACCGCTTTTCAAAGTAAAGGTTGAAGAAGGACAACCGCTGCAAGCACCTTGTAAAAGTACTTTTACCGTTTTATCTTCTTCATTGTAAGATTCGAAAGCAATGTTTCCACCGTCGGCAGCTACAGCTGGTTTAACATATTCTTCTAAGATATTAATGATTTGTTGTGATGTTACATCTAACTTGTCAAAGGCTTCATCTTTCGTAACTTCATTTTTTGTAGCTGTTTGAATCAGACTTTCGTCTAAAACCGTACCGCCGTTTTCAATAAATTGTTTAATGAAAGTTCTTAATTCTAAAGTGATTTCAGACCAGTCATTAATTTCATATTTCGTTACTGAAATATAATTCTCATCAATAAAAATTTCTTTTACATAAGGGAATTTGAATAATTCCTGAGCTAATGGAGAAGAAGCAGTCTGGTCGATGTTTTTGTATTCAACGGCATTACGAGTCAGCATTCTGCTTACTACAAATTTTAAAGCAGAAGGATTTGGAGTTGTTTCTCCATAAACTGTAACAGGCTGTTTTTTAGTTTTAGTTTCATCAATTTTAATGATAACCCCGCCTTTTTCAACAAAAGAGCTGATTTGTTCCGCAACAGCGTCTTTAACATCATCCCAGTCTACAATGCTGTATCTTTCGATAGCAATAAAATTCCCAGATATATAAACAGTCTTAACGAATGGTAAATAGAATAGTTGTTGAGCCAAAGGAGAAGCCTGAGCCTCATCAATGTTTTTGAACTCAAAGTTTTGATTTTGAGTAATAAAATCCTCAAACTCGAACTTTAAAATAGTTGGATTTTGAGTTTCTTTTATAGTGATTTTTGTCATGGTAGTATATTTTTTGCAAATTTACTAAAGTTATTTTCTACTAATACCTATATTTGATTTTTTAATAAAATAATTAAGACTCTTTTCAAGGAAATCGTGTTAAATTGCAGGAGTGAAAATTATATTGATACAAAATTGCCTTTATGAAATTTAAAATCAGGGTTTTATTAATTTTTCTTATTTCCTCCTTTTTTTCTTATTCACAAGAAGGAATACCTGTTTATTCAGATTATTTATCAGATAATTATTACTTAATTCACCCTTCAATGGCAGGTGCAGCCAATTGTGCCAAGATTAGATTAACTGCTAGAAAACAATGGTTCGGACAAGAAGATGCGCCAACTTTACAAACATTAAGTTTTAATGGAAGAGTTGGAGAACGCTCTGGAGCTGGTATAATTGTTTTTAATGATAAAAATGGTTACCATTCTCAAAAAGGAGTTAAACTGACTTATGCACATCATATCATGTTTTCGAGAGATGAGATTGATTTGAATCAGCTTTCTTTTGGTATCAGTGGCGGTTTGATACAAAGTCAGTTGGACGAAACGAAATTTGGAGGAACTTTTGACCCTATTGTTTTTGGTTCTATTCAAAAGGACTCTTATTTTAATATGGATATTGGAGCTTCGTATAACTTTATGGACTTTTATGCACATGCAACAGTTCAGGGTTTATTAGAAACAAGAAGAGAGTTATACACAGAATATGAAAGTGATAATCTGAGAAAGTTTTTATTAAGTGCCGGATATGTTTTTGGTAAAAATAACAACATTACCTGGGAACCTTCAATCCTTTTTCAGTATTTCGATAAAACCAAAGAAAAAACACTTGATTTAAACATAAAAGCGTACAAAAGTATGGACTTTGGAAGTCTTTGGGCTGCGTTATCATACAGAAGAGGTTTTGATGGAGCACAGTATCTTGCTGGAAATAATGGTGTAGCTTCTCAAAAATTACAATTTTTTACGCCTATAGTTGGTGTTAATTTCAAGAACTTTATGTTTGCTTATACCTATTCGCAAGTAATGGGAGATGTGAAATTTGATACTGGTGGTTACCATCAGATTACTTTGGGGATTAATTTATTCTGTAAAAAAGAACGTTACGACTGTAACTGTCCTGCGGTTAACTAAATATTATTTTTTATGCTGATTAAGTCTGTAAATGGAAAATCACCTCAGATTCCAGAGGATTGTTATGTTGCTGAAAATGCTACAATTGTGGGAGATGTTACTTTTGGTGATTCCTGCAGTGTTTGGTTTAATGCAGTGGTAAGAGGAGATGTTAATTTTATTAAAATAGGAAATAAAGTAAACATCCAAGATGGAGCAGTCATTCATTGTACTTATAAAAAACATCCAACTATAATAGGAAATAACGTTTCGATAGGTCATAATGCGATTGTACATGGTTGTACTATTCATGATAATGTTCTAATTGGAATGGGAGCTATCGTTATGGATAATTGTGTTGTAGAAAGTAATGCAATTATTGCAGCAGGAGCCGTAGTAACTCAAAATACTGTTGTAACTTCTGGAAGTATTTATGCAGGTGTTCCTGCCAAAAAAGTAAAAGATATTGATCAATCTGATTTTGCTGGCGAAATTGAACGCATTTCGAATAATTATGTAATGTATTCAGGCTGGTTCAAAAACGAAGAATAAAAATTAAAATTCCAATAAAAAGAAATTCCAAATTCCAAAAGCGTCGAACCTTGGAATTTGGAATTTCTTTTTATTGGAATTTGAAAACCTATAGGTTGATTTTCTCAAAAAAGGCATTTTTATAGCTTTCGCTAATTGGAACTCTTTTATCGCTTATCAAAACCTTATTTTTTTGAATCGATTTTACATGTTTGATATTGATAATGTATGACCTATGAATTCGCGAAAAACCTTTGCTGGAAAGCAGATTTTCTAATTTGATTAAACTGATAAGGGTCAGCGTAAATTTGTTGTCTGTCGTATAAATTTTCACATAATCCTTTAATCCTTCGATAAAAAGAATGTCCGCAAAATTTAATTTCACATTTTCGTATTCTGCTCTGACAAACATAAAATCCTGTTCGATTTCAGTTGCATTTGTGGTTTCAGAAATAGCTTGCGGAACAACAGCCGGCTGTAAAACTTGCTGTGCCCTTACGACTGCTTTTAAAAATCGATGAAAAGGGATTGGTTTTACCAAATAATCGACTGCACCGAGATTAAAACCTTCTACGGCATAATCTGAATAGGCAGTTGTGAAAATGACCAAAGGTTTTTTCTCGATAGTATTTATAAAATCAATTCCAGAAAAATGAGGCATTTCGATATCCAAAAAGATCAAGTCAACATTATTCTGATTAATAAATGAAACAGCGTCAATCGCATTGTTAAAAGAATTCATTAATTCCAAAGAATCTACTTTCTTGACAAAATCCTGCAATAATTCTACTGCTAAAGGTTCGTCATCGATAATTACACATTTCATTTTTTCAGAATTAAGTTTTATAAATTGTTTTCGGCATTCAAAAGTAATTTTAAACCAGTAAATTAAGTTTTAAAATTTTCATAAAATACTGGTTAAGAAATTAAAATTATATTCCAGCTACAATAATTCGATTTACTAAATGCTTGTTTTAATTTCATCCAATTTCAAATTTAAATGAACTCTGTAATATGTATTATCTTGAGTAATGGATAGTTCGTGTGCATTCGGATATAGTAAATCAAGACGATTCTGAATATTAACTAATCCAATTCCTGAGTTTTCAGGATCTTTAACATAGTTTTCAATAGAGTTTTCGATCCAGAAATCAAGATTATTATCAGTAATGAGAATTTTAATTTTTACATGAGCTGCACCTTTGTAATCTGTTCCGTATTTAAAAGCATTTTCAACAAAAGAAATCAAAAGTAATGGTTCGATAAATTTGTTTTTGGTATCGCCATGTACATTTATTACAATGTCTTCGATATTGTTTAATCTCAGTTTTTGCAGTTCAATGTAATTCTGAATATAGTTAACTTCTTTTTCTAAAGCCACCGTTTTGTTATCTGTTTCATAAAGCATATAGCGCATAAGTTCAGATAACGTGACGATGGCATCAGGGACCAAATCAGATTTTTTGTGTGCCAAAGAATAGATGCTGTTTAAAGAATTGAATAAAAAATGCGGGTTAGTTTGTTTGCGCAGATATATTAATTCAGTATTTGTTCTATGTGTTTCGGCAATCAGTTTGTTTTGTTGATTATTATAAAACTCGGTTAATGTTCTAATAATCGCACTAATTGTTATAATCAAAATATAAAAAAACGAAGGCCCAAGTTTAAAGAAAATAGGCTGTCTCATTTCAATTCTTTGAGGCATCATGTGGGTAGGTCTCGGAAAAAAATGAGGTCCTTGCGGAATCATTCGCGCAGGCATTATGTTTTCGGGTCTTAAATGTCTGAATTCAGGAATCGTATAGTTGATTCTAATAATCATAAAAACAGCAATTAGACCAAAAGCAAACAAGAAATAGAGCCAGTATTTTTTTTGTAAAAGATAAGAGGGAACCAAATAAAAATAGTTCAGATAAAACAATGCAATTCCTGTGATCCATTGTACATAAAAATCACTACTCATCTTAAAGGGGCTTTCGTAAAACTGAATTAATGAAGTTAAAATAAAGAAAACCCATATTGCGCAATGAAATAGAATTTTGTTGTATCCGGTATTTTTTAAGGTATCTAACTGCATTTATAATTTTATTTTTAATAAAATTAAATCTTTTTTGGTTACCGCTGGTGATAAGTTTTGTTTGAGTTTTTGTTTTACAAGATCGGCTACTTTCATCGCATCACTTTCTGTTGCAAAACTTTTGTTTTCGCTAATTACTGGAATAACACTTTGTTTAATTAGAATTTTTTCTTTGTAAGCAATCGTGTATCCCCATCCTGAATTTGTTTGAAAAGAGGCAGATGTAAGAGCTTCTTTTTTGGTACAGGAAATAAAGAACAAAAAGAATATAAAAAATAGGAAACACTTCTGGATAGAATTCCAGAAGTGTTTTTTAGCATTAGTTATCATCATCACTTTGTTCTTCTAATGGTCTAAATTCCCAAGCATCGTCAAAATAGGTAGAACCAATTCGTCCTAACATATAATATCCTCTATTATTAATCGCAAAAGCTACAGCATCTGTTCTGATGGCACCTTCCATTGGAGTTCTTTCTTCCCATAAATCAGTTGTCGGATTATATTCCCAAACTGTTTTTACATTTTCACCTCCTACGATATATCCAAGTCCATTCATAGAGAAACTAGAAGCGTTTGAACGCACAATTGCATAATCATCATTGTATGAGTAATCATCGTCAGTATCTTTATCGACATCACGTTTTCTTGTCCAAGTATCTGTTGAAGGATCGAATTCCCAGAAATCTTCTTGATAAGTACCATTGTTTACACCAGTTACTAAGTACGCTTTATCTGCAATTACAAAAACTGTTGCATTACGTCTTTTGTTACCGCTGAAACCATTTACAAGTGTCCAAACGTCAGTCTGATCATTGTATTGATAAAAATCTTTTAAATAATTTCCGTCATATCCAGTACCAAAATAAGCTTTACCGCCTACTTGAAAACCAACGGCAGCGTAGCGGGCAGTTCCTGCAAAATCTGCTTTTTGTGACCAACTGTTGCTGACAGGGTCGTACTGATAAAAATCTTTCAGTTTGTTTGTCCCATCATAACCAAGACCGACATATCCTTTATCATTTAATGCAAAACTAGAAGCAGAACTTCTTCCTATACCAGTAAAATCTGCTTTTTGTTCCCAATAATCTCCATTAGAATTGTAAATCCATAAATCTTTTAAATATTCATCGCCGGTATAACCGCCAACAACGTAAGCGAAATCTCCAATAACGAAACTTGTTGCACTAGATCTTGCAGGGCCGTCAAAGGCTGATTTTTTAATCCAGTTTCCCATTAATTCGTCATCTTCATCATTGCTGCAGCTTACAAAAAAAAGGCTCGAAAAAAGCGCTGTGAATAAAATTCCTTTTTTTAGATTAATCATAGTGTATTTAATTTTATTTATTGTTTGTATTTGATCCCTATTCCTAAGACGTAGCCATTTCCTATGTTATAGTCATATATTTGACGATTACTGCTGTCTACTAATTTGTATTTTTTATTAAAATCATAACCGGCTTTAAAATTTAAAAACCAATTTTTACTAACATTACGATCATATTCAAATGCGGCTGTTATTTGCGATAAAACCACTTTGTCGACAGCATCTGATGTGTCTAAATGATAAAAATTTCCGTTAAAACTATTCGTCAGTTTAAATTCATTTCTTTCATTATTCGAATATATAATTTGAGAATCTGGGAATCCCACTCTTAAATTAGCTTTGTCACTAAATTTATAATCTAAAGCTGCAATTGGAGTAAATTTTGGTGCTCCAAAAATGGAGGTTCTTCCTGCTCCAATAACCAAGTTTAATTTTGAACTCAACTGCTGGTTAATTGCTATATTTCCTAAAACAGTAATGTCGGATAAATCTAAATTTTGCTGAAAATTAGCTGTCGGAATAATAGAAAACTGCCATTTTGTTTTTTCTGATATTTCATGCGAAAATTCAAATTTGTTTTGAATCTGATTGAATTTATCTTGTTCCTGATAAAAGTCAAATTGATTCAGTTCATAACTCACTTTCAAATTCGAATACTCCAACGTATTGGCTATTTTGTATCTAGTTCCTAAATTCTTTTTATAAGAAACAGCAATATCAGTTTCATTAAAATTTATATTATTTGTAGGCTCTATTTTGACATTCGCATAAGCAGCAAAATTTTCTTGTGCTTTGATACTTAAAAATGTAACCGAAAAAAGAGAACAAATTAAAAACCGTACTATCATTATTTATTTTATTGGTTTCAAAAGTAAGCGGACAGTGTTCTTAAAAAAAAGAAGATATATATATGACGTGTTTTGATAGACTAAATCCTCTTTTTTAAGGTTGAAATGATTTTTTTGATGACAATGTACACTATAGATGATTTTATGCGATTTGTAGCTTAAAAAAGCTTGATAGTATATGTTATAGTGTGGCACGAAGGCTTGCATTTTATATTTGTTCAAAAAATAAATTATGCACAAGTTTATATTGATCTTGCTTTTTGTACTAAGCTTATTTTCATGCGGTACAGATACAGATACTGGAGATTTTTCTGTCGGGTCAGATTATCTGGCTTTAAGTAATAAAGTGGTGTTGATTGATACGGCTACGGTTAACATGTCAACTATCAATTTTGATTCACTTGCCACTTCCAGTACTGGAAGAATTTTAATTGGAAATTATGATGATCCTCTTTTCGGAAAAGTAAAGTCGGACAGTTATTTTCAGCTATCTGGAAATAGTTATGCTTTAAATAGTATTGGGTCTGATACTGAATCTACCAATTATGTTTTCGATTCGATTTCTATGATTCTTAAGTATGATAAGTATTATTATGGTGATACTACAAGAGTGCAGACCTTTAATATTTACAGATTAACTCAAAAAGTTAAACCTAATAAAGAAGATGATCAGTTTTATAATAATTCGACTTTGACTTATGATTCTGAAAGCCTTGGAAAAATTTCTTTTAAACCAAGACCAAAAGAAAAAGATTCTATAAATGTTCAAATGAGTAAGGTATTTGGAGAAGCGCTTTTTCAAAAAATCAAAAAAAGAGAGGTTACAGATTTTGATAGTTTTACAGAATATCTAAAAGGTCTGGTACTGGTTCCAGAAAATTCAACATCCTCAAATGTCATTGGTTTTAGTGTTTCTTCTAGTAAGGTTAGATTGTATTATTCTAAATACCAATCAGACAATGAAAATGCTTCAAATATATTAGATTTCTCAATTTTAGATACTTCCAAGCAGTTTAATTCTATTTTATTAGATAAGACAGGTACTTTAATACAAGACCTCCCCATTTCGACCAGTAAATTGTCAAGTTTACTGACCAATAATCAGGGATTTATTCAAGCTGGAACTGGAGTAGCCTGCCGGATTGATTTTCCTAATATAAAGCAACTTAAAAATATTTCGACAAATGGGGCTATTGTAGATGCAGAACTGATTCTTAAACCAGTTAATAACTCTTATTCGGATAAATATCCTTTGGCAGATTCCTTAAAGGTTTATGTCGGTAATAATTTAAACAGAATAAGCGGTACTCTCGCAAATTCTGCGGGTGGAGCAGTTTATGGGAGATTGAATAAGAAAAGCGATGAATTTAACGAAAATGTCGGGTATTCAATTTCACTTGGAAGTTTTCTTCAGAAAGAGATGCTTAAACAGTCTGATTCAAGATCTTCTTTAATATTGACTTTGCCAGAACTTACCCAATCGGTTAATAGACTGATTTTAGGAGATCAAAAGCATTTAAACAATAAAATTCAGCTTAAAATTTATTACATCTCATATTAATGAAAAATAAAATTGTTTTATGGAGCTGCTTCATATTGATGTCGCTGACTTCTTTTTCTCAAAGTATATCGAGCTCGCCTTATTCATTGTATGGTGTTGGAAGTTTATATGATTCAGATTTTGGTTATCTGCCTTCTATTGGTTCTTCAGGAATTGCTTTGCCGTCAGATAGTTTTATCAATAATTTAAATCCAGCTTCTTTAGGTTTTATGTATCAAAATCACTTTTTGTTTGATATAGGGGGAAAGGCAATTGCAACTACTTATCAAAGTGGTTCACGTAAAGAAAGTCGAAATAATTTTCAGTTTTCACATTTGGCATTTGCATTTCCTGTTACTAAGAAATCAGCATTTAGTCTTTCTCTTCGTCCTTATTCTAGTTCGACGTTTAAAATTTCAAATTTAAAACTGCCAATAATGGATGGCCAGGAATATTATTATCTTACAGCAGAAGGATCAGGTGGATTAAACAGCTTGGATTTTTCGTATGGATATCGAGTGGGTAAAAAATTCACACTGGGAGCAACTGCAACTGTTCTTTTTGGGAATACGGTTGATGATCGTACTTTTCAAGTTGGAAGTACTCTTACCACAATTAATAAAAAAACAGATTATAGTGGAGTACGTGCTACATTGGGCGCGCAATATAAAATCGATTCAACTTTTACAATTGGAACAACACTTAAGGTTCCTTCGAAAATTAAAGCTTCTAAAGTACAATCTGTAGCAGCAATTGCCGATGGAGTAACATCTACAATTGAATCTGATGTGGCATCTGATACAGATGATTACTACATGCCTTTAGAAATAGGTATTGGTTTAAATAAGCGATTTAAAAATAATTTGAGTTTTACTCTAGATTACGAGCGAAGTTTTTGGCAGGATACAAAACAATCTGATTTGTATGGTAATTTTGTGAATCAAGATCGTTTCGCAGCTGGATTTACGTACAGTTCTAGAAAGAATGCCCGAAAATATTGGGATAGAGTAGGGTATGCAGCAGGTGTGAGTTATGATACAGGTTATCTTGAAGTTGATGCACATCGTGTTAATAATGCATCATTTTCATTGGGTTTAAATCTGCCTATTGATAATACTTTTTCGTCCTTAAATATTTCATATTCATATGGTCAAAAAGGAAGAATAGCAAATGATCTCATAAAAGAAAACTACCATAAAATATCACTTAATTTAACGTTGGACGGAATTTGGTTTGTCAAACGAAAAATTGAATAAATTAAAAGTCTTTTTTAATAACAGGATATTTGTATTCTAAGATAGACTCAAGCACTTTTGGGTCTGAATTGACATAAAAAATCGGATCATTTTGTTTAATTTCTGAAAAGCCTACTTTGTCTTGAAGTAGGTTTTTTGTTTGTCTGGCTACAGCCTCGCCAGAATCAATAATCTTAATATGATCTGGAATAATTTTTTTTATTTGAGGAATTAAATACGGGTAATGACTGCATCCTAAAACCAGATAATCGATATTGGCGTCGACCATTGGTTTCAGATAAGACTCCAAAAGCTGTGTCATTTCTGGAGAGTATAAATTGCCATCTTCAATAAGTTGTACAAGTCCATAACCAACTTGTTCTATTATTTTGGTATTCTGAAACATTTCGGCAGTTTTGTTAAACAACTCACTGTTTAGTGTTCCCTTTGTAGCCAAGATTCCAATTACTTGTGTCTGCGAATTATTAGCGGCAGGCTTAATTGCAGGCTCGATTCCAACAAACGGAATATCGTAATCTGCGCGCAGCTCTCGTATGGCATTTGTTGTTGCAGTATTGCAGGCAACAACAATTAGTTTGCAATTATTTTCAAGCAAAAACTCTACATTTTTTTTGCTTAATGCGACAATTTCGTCCTTAGTTTTCTGACCGTAAGGAGCATTTTTGCTGTCAGCCAGGTAAATGGTTTTTTCATTTGGAAGAAGATCGTGAATAGCGCTCCAGATGGAAGTTCCGCCAATACCAGAATCAAAAACGCCTATAGGATTATTGTTTGTCATAAAGCAAAATTACTATTTTTTAGATAAAATTTGTTACTCTAAGTTAATTCAATTCTTCAAATTATGTAGAAGATTTATTTTAATTTTTTGTAAAAAAAAACTGCTCAATTTTGTAGAATTGAACAGTTGATTTTTTGATTTTTTAGGTTTCTTAGAATCCTAAATCTTTTTTAACGTCAGCAGTGATGTTTGGACCATCAGCTAATAATAAAGTAGAACCGTCTAAGATGTATTGGAAACCTTTAGCTTTTCCAACTTTTTGGATAGAATTTTTTACTTTTTCCATCAAAGGTTTTACAATATCAGTTTCTTTTTGTTGTAGTTCTTTTTGTGCATTGTCTCTGTAATCAACAATTCTTTTTTGCATATCTTGAACTTCTTTAGAACGCTCACCGTTAACAGCATCAGTTACTGTAGCAGCTTCTGCCTCATACTTTTTGATTTTTACTTGATATTCATCAACCATCTTTTTGTATTCAGCATCATATGTTCCACTTAATTTTTGCAGCTGATTTTGAGCATCTAGCATAGCAGGCATTTTCGACATAATCTCGCTGACATCAACATGAGCTACCTTCGCTTGTGCGTTCATTGTGTTACTTGCTCCTAAAATTAGAATTGCAGCAATTAGTAAAGTTTTGATTTGTTTCATCATTTTTAAAATATTAATTAATTATTGGTCGTATTTGTTTTTTGTGATTCGGCTTCTTTTGCTTTTTTAGCAGCTTCTCTCTCTTCTAAAATTTTCTTTCTTTTTTCTTCTAACTCTTTTTTGCGCTGTTCATAAAGCATCTGTCTTTCTTCTGCTTTTGTCATAGCTGGATCAGCAGTTGTTGTTTGCTCTGTTCCAGTTGCAGCAGGTTTGGCAGTTGTATTTGTTTTAACTGCTTCTGTTGTTGCAGGCGCTGTTGTTTTAGCTGTTTCAGAAACCGTGCCATTTTTTTTAGCCTCTCTTTCAGCTGCTAAAGCGTTACGTCGATCTTCATATTCCTTTTTCTTAGCTTCCTGCTCCAATTTTCGATCTTGAATTAGTTTTTCTCTAGCCGCTTTTTTCTCATCAAGAGCTTTTTGACGTTCTGCCATTGCTGGGTTTTCGTCTATTGCATTTTCCAGATTCTCTTTTGCTTCCTGCTCTTTTAATTGTTTTTTAGAAAGCTGCTCACGCTTTTCTGTACGATTTAAAACTCTTAAAACCTGATCACTGATGTCAAATCTTTTGTTGCTGAAAAGCATTGTAAGATCTGATGATTTGTCAAAAATAAAATCATAATTTTTAGCTTCTGCAATATCTTGGACAGCAGTAAAAACTTGATCCTGAATTGGCTTAGCCAAAGCTGCTTTTTGTCTCATCAAATTACCATCAGCACCAAATTGTTTCTGCTGGTAATCCATCATTTCTTGTTCAAGAAACTTAATTTCAGTTTCTCTCTCTTCAATTAATTCTTTTGTAAGTAAAGCTTTTTCTGTTTTTAAGCTTTCCTTCAGTGTATTTATATTTAATTTTTTAGCCTCAACTTCTTGTTTCCACTTCTGAGCTTTTTGCTCTAACTGGGATTTAGCTTCTTTATAATCGGAAACATTTTCTAAAATATATTCCATGTCGATGTAGCCAATTCTAGTCGTCTTACCTTGTGCCTGACTTGTATTTGCTACAATCAAGGCTAAAAATATAAATAAAAATTGTTTTCTCATAACATAACTTTATTTGATGATTTTTAACCAAACGCTATTTCTCTAAAATTGTTGTCCAATAATAAAGTGTGTTTCCCAGCCATTAGCTTTTGTTTGTCCAGGAAGCGCATCAAATCCGTAACCAAAGTCAATACCTAACAATCCAAATGCAGGCATAAATACACGTAAACCAGCACCAGCCGAACGGCTCAAATCAAACGGATTATAATCTTTAAACGTTGGATATGATGAACCTGCCTCTAAGAATGTTAAAGCATAAATAGAAGCTGATGCTTTTAGTGTAATTGGGTAACGTAATTCCATAGAGAATTTATTATAAATAGTTGCTCCAATTGGATCTCCATTAGAATTTACAGGAGTTAAAGAGTTGTTTGGGTAACCTCTCAACTGGATAGTCTCTCTACCATCCATTGAGTAGTTTGCCATACCATCTCCTCCTAAGTAAAAACGTTCAAACGGAATTACACCTCTATCTTGATTATAAGCTCCTAAGAAACCAAATTCTGTAAGGGTTCTTAATACTAATTTTCCATAAACTTTAGTATACCAATCTCCTTTAAATTTAACTTTATAATATTCTAACCAATTGTATTTTTTCTGATCGACTTTAGATACATCTGTATCGGCACTTGCATAATCTGATCCAACGCTTGATACTCTTCCTTGTGTGTCGGTTTTGATATAGTCACCATTATTAAGAGGTTGACCAAAATCATCATATCCATTAGTACCAGTATATTGTCTTTTATACTCTTTTTGATTTTTTAAATCACTGTAATCAATTCCATTAAATAATGAATAAGGAGGTGTCACTTTAGCAGAAATACTGAATTCAGAACCGTAAGTTGGGAATATTGGGTTAACCCCTTTATTACTTCTTGAAATTCCAATTGTATATGCTAAGTTTCTTGATGCACCATTACCAAAGGTAAATAAACCTGTGTTGTAATTGTTCAAATCATAATGCTGATAACTTACTGATTGTGATAATACAAAGTAGTCATCAGGTACAGTTAACCTTTTTGCTAAACCAACTTGAACTGTAAAAATATTAAAACTTTTGCTTCTATCAACGGTTCTAGTAATGTAATTGTTAAGAAATTGCTTACTGTATGAAATAGAAGAACTAAATTGTACAGGTTTCTTTCCTCCAAACCAAGGCTCAGAGAATGATAAACTATAGGTTTGGAAATAAGTACTTCCTTGTAAACGTAAAGCAACTTTTTGTCCGTCTCCCATTGGTAAAGGCTTATATGCCTCTTTGTCAAAGAGTTTTCTGGCCGAGAAGTTGTTAAATGAAAGTCCTAATGTTCCAATGAAACCTCCACCACCGTAACCTCCTTGGAGCTCAACTTGGCTGGATCCTTTTTCTACAACATTATATTCGATATCAACAGTTCCTGCTCCAGCATCTACATTTTTGAATTTTGGATCAATTGCCTCAGGGTCAAAGAATCCTAATTGTCCAATCTCACGAATAGTTCGTACGAGTTGTTCTTTACTATACTTTTCTCCTGGTTTAGTTCTTAATTCACGATAAATAACGTGGTCATTTGTTTTGTCATTTCCAACAACAGTAATTTTGTTGAAATATGCTATTGGACCTTCTGTTACTCTAATCTCAAAATCGATTGTGTCATTTACAGTTTTAACCTCTACAGCATTAATATTTGAGAATAAATAACCGTTATTTTGGTATAAATTGGTGATATCTTCAGCATCTGGTTTAGACTTATCAGCAATTCTTTTTTCTAGTAAAACGCCATTATAAGTTTCTCCTTTTTTGATTCCTAAATAACTGTTTAAAAGGCGGTCTGAATAAACAGTATTACCTAAGAATTTAATATTACCAAAGTAGTATTTATTACCTTCTTCTACATTAATCTTAATGGCAAGCGTATTTTTTTGTTTATTATACTTAACAGAATCATAAATAATACGAGCATCACGATATCCTTTTTCTTTATAGGCAGCGATTACTTTTTCTAAATCTGTTTTATATTTTTCAGGAATAAACTTAGATGCTTTAAAAACGCGAATAAAGTTTTTCTGTTTAGTATCTTTCATTGCAGAACGCAATTGACTACCTGTAAGTTGTTTGTTTCCAATGAAGTCAATATTGCTGATTTTTACTTTATCTCCCTTGTCAACTCTAACAAGCATGTTTACTTGATTCCCTGCAATGGTGTCAGGGGTAGTTGTAATAGTAACTTTTGTATTATAGAAACCGTCTTTTTTATATTTATTTTCAATATAATTTTTAGTGGTTGTAATTAGATTTTCATTGACTATTTTGTTCTTAGTCAGGTTGTTATCTTTAATTAAACCTTCAACTTTACCCTTCTTAACTCCAACAAATTTTACTTCATTCAATTTAGGAAGTTCGATAATATCTAAATCTAGATAGATACTATCTTGTTCTATTTTATTAACGTAAAAAGCAATTTCATCAAATAAACCAAGTTTACCTAATTTTTTAATTGCACTACTAATTTCTTCTCCAGGAACCGTGATTTCCTGACCTTTTTGAAGGCCCGAAAAGGTTACAACGGTTTGTTCATTGAAGCTTATTTTACCAACTACGGAAACTTTGGCTAGGATATATTTTTTCCCTTGATCAAAAGGAACTCTTTCTTGTGCTTTAATTTGTGAAAAACTACCCAGCATTAGGAGGGTAAGGACTATTTGTATTTTTTTTTGCAACACTAAAAAATTATTTAATTTGTTCACTGGTTTTTCCAAATCTACGTTCTCTTTTTTGATAACTAATAATAGCCTCATATAAATCTTGGTCTTTAAAGTCTGGCCACAAGACATTAGTAAAATACAATTCTGCATAGGCAATTTGCCAAAGCAAAAAATTACTTATTCTATGTTCTCCACTTGTTCGTATTAATAAATCTACGTCTGGTAAATTTTGCGTGTAAAGATGCTCATTTATAATTGAATCGTCAATAGTGTCTATTGAAATTATATTATTTTTAACTTTATCACTTATTGCCTTTACAGCACTTACCAGTTCTTCTCTAGATCCATAGCTTAGAGCAAGAGTTAGTGTTAGTCGAGAATTGTCTTTAGTTTTTTCCATAACATCCAAAAGTTCTTTTTGGGCTGTTTTTGGCAATTTGTCAAGATTTCCAATTGCATTGAGGCGGATATTGTTTTCTTGAAGAGTAACAAGCTCTTTTTTTAAAGAATTGATCAATATTTTCATTAATGCTTGAACCTCAAGTTTTGGGCGGTTCCAGTTTTCTGTAGAGAAAGCATATAAGGTTAGATACTCAATCCCCAGCTTAGCAGAAGTTTTGATGATCTCTTTTACAGATTTTGTTCCATTTTCATGTCCAAACGCACGAAGATAGCCTTGTTGTTTTGCCCATCGTCCGTTACCATCCATAATAATGGCTAGGTGTTTAGGTAAGTTTGTGTGATCTATTGATTCTATTAAATTCATTTTATTCTGCGCAATAGCAAGGTTTTTTTCCAAAGGTGTATGTTAAGGTAACACCTGAAAAAACATACCAGTCATTATTATTTAAATTTCCAAACTTTAAAATGTTTGAACTACTTGTATTAGGGTTACTTCCGTCGATATTGTCTGTAAAAGTATAACGTACTCCTGTTTCAAGTCCCAAAACGAAACGCGGTGTTATGTTCGATTTTATACCTAATATAAAAGGTATAGCAAGAGAGCTTGAATGTTCAGAATAAATTTCATTCGGACTTGCAGTATACCTATATAAGTTGTCGAAGATAAAGAAATTTAATCCCGAATATACATAAGGTGTAATTTTTGTGTGATAATCGTGCAGATTGAAATCAAAAAAGTTAAACTCTAATCCCGCAGAAAGCTCTTTTATATTGTTGTCAAAACGATATCCTCTTTGGTTTCTTCCTGTTTCTTCCGATTTATAATCATTTCCAGAAACTTCTGATTGTGTATAAGAAAATCTCCATGAATGTCTTGGGCTTCTGTTCCATTTATAAAGAACACCAAAAGCTATTTTTTCTGGAGCGATATAAGTTGTTTTGCCAACATCGCCAACAAAGTTGCTTCCACCAAGAAAAACACCAAGCTCATTGATCTGAGCATTTAGTGTAATAAGGGGGAAAAAACATAACAATAAATTAAAAATTTTCTTCATTTAATTCAAAATTGCGTGCAAATATAATAATTATCAATACGAATCAAAGTTCCTTTAGTTAAATGTGCTTCTTTTTCAATTTACGTTATGATTTTGAGCCATTTAATGATGATTCACTATATGCAGAACGAGAAAATGTGGCATTATCGTATAGTAGAGAATTAGAAAAGAGTTTAATTTCTTTTATCCTCTCCCCAGAGTAATTTGTTTCTTAAGGTTTTTAAGAAAGTTTCACCTGGAATTTCGACCATTTTAATTTTATAATCTGTTTTTTTTATTTTTAAAATAGACTCGTTTTTTACCGAAGAAATTCTCGAATCTAAAGAAACCAAATATTGGTCTTCTCTTCCTGTAACTCTTAAGGTGATTTCAGTATCATCCGGAATTACAAGTGGTCTGGCGGTTAAGTTATGAGGAGCTATAGGCGTAATTACAAGACTTTTTACATCTGGAGTTAATATTGGTCCGCCACAGCTTAAGGAATATCCTGTAGAACCGGTTGGAGTAGAGATGATTAGTCCGTCTGCCCAGTATGAGTTTAAATATTCATTGTTTAAATAAGTCTCCACTGTAATCATCGAAGTAGTGTCTTTTCTACTTACGGTAACTTCATTCATAGCAAAATTAAGTTCCTCAAAAGCTTCGTTTTGGGGTTCAGCCGTTAAACCTAATAAGGTACGTTCTGAAGTGGTGTAGTTTTGATCGATAACATATTGCAATAAAATATCGATGTTCTCTTTTTGTACTTTGGCAAGAAAACCTAATCTTCCAGCATTTATACCTAATAAAGGAACACCAGAATTACGAACAAATGCTGCTGCTCTTAAAATAGTACCGTCACCACCAATACTAATAAGCATTTCAAAGCTATTATCTAAAGCAGTGCTTGGAGAAAAAGTTTTGTATTCTTTTTTTACAAGCTGTTTTTCATAAAGCATTTTTAGGAAATTTTCTTCAATGACCATTTCAACATTGTTGGAATTGAAGAACATGAAAATGTCTTTTATAATAGGTTCTGTGCTATTTTGATAATATTGTCCGTAAATGGCTATTTTCATTCTTTGTTAAATTAGAGAATTTGGCAATGTGTCAGTTAGATAATTGGGAAATGTGAAAATTATCTAATTAACTAATTTTCTCATTGGCACATTCATAACTTATATGTTGAGATATTTGTCTAAATAATCGGAGCGTTCTTTTAGGCTGTTAATATAGGTATCTTCTTGATGTTCTGAAATAATCTCGTAACCGTATCTTCTATAAGTCTGAATAATTTCATTGATGGCTCCTAAACCTATTTTAATAGTAATTTGAACGTTTTCTAAGTCGCCATCAGATACAAAACATCCTAAGACTTTGCCATTATTGCTTTCTACAATCTGAGTTACCTCGCTCATAGAATAATCTAAAAGCCCTTTTTGAACAATAATAATGCCTCCTGGTTCTTTTAAAAATGGTGTTTCCTGAAAGAATTTCATGATGTCTTCCATTTCGTAATAGCCAATGTAAGCGTTATTTTCGTCAAGAATTGGAAGTATATTGGTGTGGTTTTTAGCGAAAACTTCTAGAACATCCAGCCAAATCATCGACTTTCTGGCAAAAAAACGTTCTAAAGTATATTTGTAATCAATCGCTTTTTTATCGGTATCAAATGTTTCTACGTCTTCAGAAGAAATACTTCCGATAAAAACCCCATCTTCTAGAATTGGAAAATGAGAAAAATTTACATCAATAAAAAAGTCCTGAATCGATGCTATCGTTTCCTGACTATCAATTGCTCTGAAATCGTTGGTGATATAGTTTGTAATTTCTGTCATAAATCATTGAAGATATTTGATGCAAAATAATCAAAAAATACCGAAAACTGCTGCGTTTTACTTTGTATTTTTGTCGTAACAAATATAGTGTTACTAGAATTAATTATCTATTTATATGACAAAGTTAAGTGTAAATATCAATAAAATTGCAACGCTTCGAAATGCAAGAGGCGGAAATGTTCCGGATTTATTAAAAGTTGCTGTAGATATTCAGCGTTTTGGAGGACAGGGAATTACAATTCATCCGCGTCCAGATGAGCGCCATATCCGCTATCAGGATGCACGAGATTTGAAAGCAATTATTACAACAGAATATAATATTGAAGGAAATCCGCAGCATAATTTTATTGATTTGGTTTTAGAATGCAAGCCAGATCAGGTCACATTGGTTCCAGATGCAATTGGGGCAATTACGTCTTCAGCTGGCTGGGACACTATTAAAAATCAGGAATATTTGGCAGAAGTGATTCAGGAGTTCCAAAGAAACGGAATCAGAACTTCCATTTTTGTTGATCCAGTTTTAGAAATGATCGAAGGTGCAAAAAAAACAGGAACAGACAGAATTGAATTGTACACAGAAGCTTTTGCACACCAATATGATTTGGGAAACAAAAACGGAATAGATCCTTATATAAAAGCAGCCGTATTAGCAAACGAATTAGGTTTAGGAATCAATGCTGGACATGATTTGAGCTTAGAGAATATTCAATTTTTCAAACAAAATATTCCTGGATTATTGGAAGTTTCAATTGGACACGCCTTGATTTCAGAAGCACTTTATCTTGGATTGGATAATGTGGTAAATATGTATTTGAATAAATTGAAATAAGAATAAAATTAAAACAATTATAACCTGATGTAATTGGGTTATAATTGTTTATTTTCGCACTTTTCTTATTAAAATTTAAGTGTCGAAATCTGCTATTCTCTTTTTTTTATTCTGTTTTTCTAACATTTTTGCCCAGTCAGATGTAAGGATAACAGGAACGATAATATCTTCTGATAACCAAAAGCTCGCTGGAGCAAATATCTCTTTTGAGATTAATAAAAAACAGTTTTATGCAGTTGCTGATAGCTTAGGAAGCTTCTCGGAGATTATTTCTTCGGGAAATTTGATGATCAGAGTTAATCATTTAGATTTTTTACCAAAAACAATTTACTGTAATGTCATAAAAGACACCGTAATTTCCATTGTTTTGGAAAAAGATGCTGCACAGTTAAAGGAAGTAATTGTTTCAAATGACAAGAAAAGCGGGATCAAAACTTTATCTGCAGGAAAGCTTTCTCTTAATTTGAAAGAATTAAATGCTGTACCAACAGTTTTAGGAACTACAGATGTTATCAAATTACTACAATTGATGCCGGGAGTTCAAAATTCAGGAGATGCAAATGGGTATTTGTATGTTCGTGGAGGCGATCCTGGACATAATGCAATTCTGTATAATGAAGCGCCCATTTATGGAATGTCTCATTTGTTAGGAATCTTCCCTTTTTACAATACAGACCATATTAAAGATGTTGAATTTGATAAATCAAGTTCGAACCCAAAATACGGTGGACGTTTAAGTTCTACTACACTTTTAAATACAAATAAAAAAGTACCGTCGGAATTTTCTATTCAGGGGAATGCGGGTATTTTGGCTTCACAGTTAACTTTGTCGGTTCCGCTTACAGATAAAACGGGATTATATGTTTCTGGAAGAAAAACATATATTGATGAAGTTATGGGGCCGTTATTAAAATCAGGTTCGAACAACGACGTCCAAAATATGAAATATGGTTTTTCTGATGCAAATTTTACTTTTTTATCTCAGATTTCTAAGAAAAATTTATTTTCATTAAATGCCTTTGTAAGTGGAGACGAACTCAAAATAAATGATAGGAATCTGGCATTGAAAACCAATTTAAAGTGGAGCAATTTTACTGTTTCTCCATCTTTAAATACTATCTTTTCTCCTAAAATAAGTATGTCGAATTCTTTTTACTTTAGTCAATATTCAAATGAATTAAATATGGAGCAGGCAACAATTGAATTTGGAGTTTCTTCGTATGTGAAAGATTTTGGTTTTACAAATGCTGTCAAATTTTCGATTAAAAACATTCCCTTTGAGTCTGGATTACAATACGTTTATCATGATTTACAGCCTCAAAAAGTCAATGTAGAAAATCTGACTACAGTCGATAATTATTCGCAAAGAACAATTTCTGCAAATGAAGCAGCAGTTTTTGTGAGTGCCAATCCTAAATTATTTGAAAAAGTTACGGCTGATTTGGGGCTTAGAATGAATTATTATACTTCGGGATCGAATTCTTATTTGCATTTTCAGCCTCGCATGGTTTTGAATTATTATGCAAATGAGAATTATTCGTTTTATGCTTCTTACAACAAGCAATATCAGTATTTAAGTTTAATCACGACTTCAAGCGTTGGTATTCCGACTGATTTTTGGATTGCCAGTTCTGACGGAATAAAACCGCAATCTTCTAATGAATTTTCTATAGGTTCAAACCAAAATATTACTAGAAATTTCTCATCTTCTTTTGGAGGGTTTTATCGTTCGATGAAAAATCTGCTTGAATATCCGTATGGAATAACACAGTTTAATGAAATCACAACGCTTAAAAATGATTTATATGTTGGAAAAGGAAAAGCTTACGGATTTGAAGTGATGCTGAAAAAGAGCAGCGGAAAATTTAGCGGCTGGCTGAGTTATACTTTAAGCTGGTCTGATCGCAATTTTGATGAACTCAACAACGGGAAAACGTATTTCGCAAAATATGACAGAAGACATAATCTTTCTGTAGTTGGAATGTACGATTTAAATGCAAAATGGAATTTTGGTATAACTCAAATATTTGGTTCTGGAAATCGATTCACAATGCCGACTTCTTGGTATTTCATCAATAACAATCCGGTAAAAGAATATTCAGGATATAATAATGCACAGATGCCAAATTATATTAGAACAGATCTTTCTGCAAATTACTATTTCGTGAAAACTTCGAAGAAAGAAAGTGCATTAAATTTTTCGATCTACAATACATTTAACATCTCAAATCCTATTTATGTGGTTTTAGATGTAGAAGTAAATGAAAACAAGGACAAAGTTGTCGTAAAACAAGAAGAGAAAGTATTGTACAGAATTCTTCCTTCTGTAAGTTGGAAATTTAAATTTTAAGGAATATGAAAAAGTATCTATTGTTTCTTTTCGGTTTAACGATAATGAGCTGTTCTAATGATAATTTTAGCGAGCAAAAAAAACTAGAGTCTAAAATAGTGGTCGAAGGCTGGATTGAAGAAGGTGATTTTGCAAATGTTTTATTGTCGAGCAGTATTCCGGTTACAAATGTTATTGATTCTACAAATGTTTTAAATCATGTAATCAGATCTGCGAAAATTACAGTTTCAGATGGTGTAAATTCAGAAGTTCTAAGAGTAAAAAATGATAAAAATAGAATTCCGCCTTTTGTGTATTTTGGATCGACACTAATGGGCGAAGCAGGTAAACAATATTCTATTAAAATTGAATATCTCGATCGCGTTATCGAAGCGGTAACTTTGATTCCGAAATCAGTGCCTTTAAAAAGTGCCGAATATGTAAAGAAGAATGCAACCGATACAACGGGTTATGTTTTTGTGAAATTCGACGATCCTGTAAATGAAAAAAACTATTATCAAATAGCTACAAAGATTGATGGTGAAGAACCGATTTTTGTTCCTTCTTTTTATGGTAATTTAGATGATAAAAATTTCGAAAGTCCTTCGGTTTCTGTGCAGATAAACAGAGGTGTTTTATTGTTTCCAAAAACAAAGTTTACGCCTTATTTCGCTGATGGAGATTTGATTTATGTCAAATTGAGAACCCAAACTAAAGAAGTATTAGATTTCTGGAACAGTTGGCAGAACGAAATTGTAAACAGCAAAAATCCGATTTATCCATCCAACACCAGTTTAAAATCCAATATAAAAGGAGGAATTGGCATTTGGGCAGGATATGGACAAAGTACAATAATTGTCAGAACGCCTCCAAAAAAATAAAGCCGATTTGAAATATATCAAATCGGCTTTAAGCTATAGTTTAAAAGCTGTTATTTCTTTTCGAAAGCAGCAATAAAATCTTCAAATTTAGCTTCAAATTTCTCAAATCCTTCAGAGAAATAAACGCTCATTTCTACTTCAGTATTGTCGTTGAATTTTAAGTAATAAGCGTCATAAAGATATGGTTGTGTAAAGGTTTCACCATTAGGATTCCAAAAGTTCCAATAGCTAGATTGTGCATTCCAAACGGGTAAATTAAATGTATACTCACCGTCTTTTTCTGAATGTTGAACAATGTCAGCAATTTTAGTTCCATCTTTTTTAGAAACTAAAATTAACTTCATGTTTTTGTTAAAGTTAGCAGCGTTTCCTTCTGAGATTTTTTTCTCGTATGCGTTTGAAGCCGTGTAATAAGCTTTAAAGTCTGCTTTAGGGTCGCTATAATCAGGAGATTTAGGACGGATGTTGGCTTTGTACAAGGCTTCTTTGTCAGCAGCTTCAGTAGCCAGATCCATGTCAGCAACAATAACAAAATTGTCCATTAATTTAAATAAACCGTTTGCTTTTCCTCTGTATTGAACAAGCTCATCATTATCTATTAATTTATCGATTTCAGCATTACTTCCAGCGCTAAAATCAATTAGATTTTTTCCGTTATAAGTAAGTACTGCTTTTGATGTGTTCTCAGTACCTTTTTTACCACTCATTTCCCAAGTATATCCATCGTTCAACGTCATTTTATAAGCAAACTCGTCCGGTGATTGATTTTTTGAAGAGTATTTTGCAGTTTGCGTAAAGGTTGCAGACTGTGTATTGTCGATAGTTAAAGTTGCATCTGAAGAAGATGGAAGGAAAATAGTATCATATACAGAAGCATTTCCATTGTAACCATCAAAAAAATCAACTTTTACATCTGAAGAAACTGCTTTTGAAGTAAACACAGCATTATTTGCTGTCTGAGATTCTTTTGCAGGGAAAACAAATTTTAATTCTGTAGTAGAAGCAGTTTTAACCCAAACTTTATTTGTATTATTCCAAGTATATACTCCATATACTCCAGAAATGTTTAAAATGTCTTCTACTTGATTACTGTTTTTTCCATTGAAAATATCAATGTGGTTAATGTCCAATAATCTTGATAAATTTTCTAATGCCTCAATAGCGCTTGAACTTTTTGTTTTGTCTAATTGCGTAAGCATGTCGTTAGCTTCAGCTTCCAATTTTGTTTTTTGCTGTGCAGGAGTAAGACTTGAGTAAGGCTTTTTTAGTAATTCAGCAATTTGCTCTTCAACTGTTTGTTCTGTTTCAGGTTTGTCGTTGCTGTCATCACTAGAACATGAAATCATAAGTTGAGAAGCAACCAATGATAACAAAATGAATTTTTTAATCATGATTTGTGGTATTTAATTAAATTAGTCGGTTAAATTTCCGGTGCGAAGGTAATTTCTTTAATTCTAAAAGCATTACGGGAAACCGTACTATTGTAAACTTTTTTTTATTAATTTTTTTTAATCAAAATGTACGGAGAATACATTCTGTTACAGATTAATAGATAAGTTTTTTACATTTGTAGTAGAATTTAAAAAGGAAAATTTAATGTTATACTCAAAAATAGAAGGCGAAGGAAAACCTTTTGTCATCATGCACGGATTTCTTGGAATGTCGGATAATTGGAAAACTTTAGCTGGTCAATATGTGGAGGCTGGATTTCAGGTTCATATTTTAGATTTAAGAAATCACGGACGCAGTTTCCATTCAGACGAATGGAGTTACGAAGCCATGGTTCAGGATGTTTACGAATACTGTCAAGCAAATAATTTAAATAGAATTGATATTCTTGGTCATTCCATGGGAGGAAAAGTAGCCATGCTTTTTGCAACAACACATCCAGAAATAGTAGATAAATTAATTGTGGCCGATATTGGGCCAAGATTTTACAAACAGCACCATCAGGAAATTTTAGCAGGATTAAATGCTGTCGACTTTTCGGTAAAACCAAGCCGAAATGATGTTGAAGAAATATTGTCGCAATATGTTCCGGATTTTGGGACACGTCAGTTTTTATTAAAAAACCTTTATTGGAAAGAACCTGGACAATTGGCTTTCCGATTTTATTTAAATGCCTTCAATAATAATTTGGATGCGATTGGAAAACCTCTTCCTGATGATTTGATTTTTAATAATCCGACTTTATTTATTCGAGGAGGAAATTCAGGTTATATTCAGGATTCCGATTTAGATGGAATTCGTCAACATTTTCCAAATTTAAAATTAGAAACCATTCCAAACGCTGGACATTGGTTACATGCTGAAAATCCAAAAATGTTCTTTGAATTGACAACCGAGTTTTTAAAAGAATAACCGAATTTGATAAAATTTTTAGTACTTTTAAATAAATTTAAAACCTGAATAATTATGAAATTATTACTTAGACTCCTTGTTACTGCTGCCCTTGTTTTGTTGTTGTCTAACATTTTGACCGGAGTGCATGTGGCGAGTTTCGGTACAGCTGTAATTGTTGCAGTAGTTTTAGGATTGCTGAATGTTTTTATAAAACCAATTTTGGTTGTTTTAACACTGCCAGTAACAGTTGTTACACTGGGTTTATTTTTGCTGGTCATCAATGCGGTAATTATTTTGTTGTCTACTAAGATTGTGGGCGGTTTTGTGGTCGATTCGTTCTGGACAGCATTAATTTTCAGTATTATTTTGTCTCTTCTTCAATCTATTACTTATAAAATACTGGGAGACGATAAATAATAACAAATACAGCAGATTAAAACTGCTTCAAATACAATAGATTAAAAACTTGGTTGGGTTGCAAAAATTTTATAATTTTGCAACCCAATTTTATTATGTAAATTAAAGAAGAAGATGGATATTAAAAGAGTAGCAATAGACGCTGTTAACGAGACAATTGTGATGAACGTTGTTCACATGGATTATAAAGGTCAAGTAGCAAAAAGAATTAACGAAAAAATGCCTTTAGCACAAGTAAAAGGATTTAGAAAAGGCGCTGTGCCTAAAGATCTTGTTGAAAAACAATACGGAAAAGCTATTAAGCAAGAAGAGATCAAAAAAGTAGTTGATTTGGCTTTAGAGCGTTATATTCAATCTGAAAGATTAAATCTTTTAGGAACTCCTCTTGCTAAAGTAAACGAAGATTTTAACTGGGATGCTGAAGAACTTACTTTTGAATACGAAATTGGTTTAGTGCCAAACTTCGAAATTGATCTTGAAGCTAAAAATAATATCGTAAAATATATCGTTACTGCTGACGATAAATTAATCGACGGACAAGTGGAGCGTATCCAAAAACAATTTGGAAAAGCAGTTCCTCAGGAAGTATCTGATGCAAAATCTGACTTAACTGGAACTTTCTCTAGCGAAGCAAACGGAATCAATAATACAACTACAATTGCTGTAGATGCATTCAGTAAAAAAGCTCAAAAACAATTCACAGGTAAAAAAGTTGGAGATGTTGTTACAGTAAGCACAAAAGGTTTATTCGAAGACGATCACCAATTAATGGATTACCTAAAAGTAGGTCACGAAGGTGTTCACGGTTTAGATGTTGAAGTAAACTTTACTATCGAAGCAATCAACGGTTCTGAGCCAGCTGAATTAAACCAAGAGTTATTCGACAAACTTTTTGGTGAAGGAAAAGTAGCTTCTTTAGAAGATTTAAAAGCTAAAATTAAAGAAGATGCTGAAGCACAATTCGCTCAGCAAGCTGACCAAAAATTATTATTAGACGTTCAAGATTTCTTGATCGAAAACACAAAATTCGATTTACCAGCAGAATTCCTTAAAAAATGGTTGCAAACTGTTGGAGAGAAAAAACTTTCTGCTGAAGAAGCTGAAGTGGAATACGCAAGATCTGAAAAAGGGTTACGTTTCCAATTGATCGAAGGAAAAGCAATGGCTCAAAGTAACATTCAAATTACATTTGAAGATTTGAAATCATTTACTTCAGGTGCGATCAGACAGCAAATGGCTCAATTTGGTCAAACAAACCCAACTGACGAAGAAGTAGAAGGAATCGTGGCTAGAGTTTTATCTAACCAGGAAGAAGTGAAAAGACTTTCTGAGCAGGTTGTAGCAGCTAAATTGTTAGATTTATTCAAAGAAAAAGCAAATCCAACGACTAAAGAGGTTACTTACGAAGAATTTATTGCTGCGTCTTACGGAGAATAATTTCTAGAGAAACTATATATATTGGAGCGTCAGGATTTTTTTCCTGACGCTCTTTTGTTTTAATTAATTTTTGATTACTTTTCAGAAGCTAATCCAGCTATTCGTTACAAGTTTTTTTACGGCTGCCTTTTTTTGTAAGATAAAAAAAGAGCTTCCGTTGGTCGCTTTTTTTTACCAACAAAAAATAGTTGCCATTTCAAAAAGCTTTCCACTGCTATCTGGGCTAGAAATAAGACAAATTGACATCCTTTAGAAAGAGGTACAACCTTTGATGTAAAGATATATTATAAACGTAAAACTTAGAACACTTAAAATATGAACTACGGTAAAGAATTCAAAAAATTTGCTACAAAGCACCAAGGAGTAAACGCAATGTATTACGATAAAATCGTAGCAGCAATGACACCAACAAACATGACTCCATATATTATCGAAGAGCGTCAGTTGAATATTTCTCAATTAGATGTGTTCTCAAGATTAATGATGGACAGAATTATTTTTTTAGGAACAGGTATCGATGATCAAATCGCAAATATCGTTCAGGCACAATTATTATTTTTGGAAAGTGCTGATGCTTCAAAAGATATCCAAATTTATTTAAACTCTCCAGGAGGAAGTGTTTATGCAGGTTTAGGAATCTATGACACTATGCAGTACATCAAACCAGACGTAGCGACAATCTGTACAGGAATGGCGGCTTCTATGGGAGCAGTTTTATTATGTGCTGGAGCTGCAGGAAAACGTTCTGCTTTACCTCATTCAAGAGTTATGATTCACCAGCCATCTGGAGGAGCACAAGGTGTTGCTACAGATATGGAAATCAACTTACGTGAAATGTTGAAATTGAAAGATGAGTTATACCACATCATTTCGCAGCATTCAGGACAGACTTTTGATAAAGTACACAAAGACAGTGAGCGTGATTACTGGATGAAAGCTGATGAAGCTAAAGAATACGGAATGATCGACGAAGTATTAAGAAGAGGATAATTTTAAAAGATTCTAAGGTTCTGAGATGCTAAGATTTTAAGTATTTCTGTTTAACTTGAAAATCAAACAAAAAATAAAGGTTTAAGCTGCAGAGAATTAAGTTTTTAAGTTTTAATTAAAATAAAAAGCTTAGAAACTTAGTATCTTTGCAGCTTAGTAACTTAAATAAAGAATGGCAAAAGTAGTATTAGAATGTTCGTTTTGTGGAAGAAAGAAGCCAGAAACTAATTTATTGATTGCTGGTATCAATGCACACATTTGTGATAAATGTATTGAACAAGCACACGGAATTGTATTAGAAGAATTAAAATCTAGCGGAAGCGCGAAACATATTGGCGACTTAATTTTAAAGAAACCAAAAGAAATTAGAGCTTTCTTAGATCAATATGTTATTGGTCAGGACCAGACTAAAAAAGTGATGTCGGTTGCGGTTTACAATCACTATAAGCGTTTAATGCAACAGCAATTGGACGATGAAGTGGAAATTGAAAAAAGCAACATCATCATGGTGGGGCAAACTGGAACAGGAAAAACATTGGTTGCAAAAACAATTGCAAAAATGTTAGACGTTCCTTTGGCTATTGTTGATGCAACAGTGTTAACAGAAGCTGGATATGTTGGAGAAGATGTTGAAAGTATTTTAACTCGTCTACTTCAAGCTGCCGATTATGATGTAGCAAAAGCAGAAAGAGGAATTGTATTTATTGACGAAATTGATAAAATTGCCCGTAAAAGCGACAATCCATCGATAACGCGTGACGTTTCTGGAGAAGGTGTGCAGCAAGCTTTATTGAAATTATTGGAAGGAACTGTTGTAAACGTACCGCCAAAAGGAGGACGTAAACACCCAGACCAGAAATTTGTTGAGGTAAATACGCAGAATATATTATTTATCGCAGGAGGAGCTTTTGATGGAGTAGAACGTATTATTTCAAAACGTTTAAACCGTCAGGCAGTTGGTTATTCGACTTCTAAAAATGTAGATAATATTGATAAAGACAATTTACTGCAATATATCATTCCAAAAGATATTAAAGATTTCGGATTGATTCCAGAGATTATTGGTCGTCTGCCAGTTTTAACACACATGGATCCTTTGGATAAAGAAACACTTCGTGCGATCTTGACACAACCTAAAAATGCATTGATAAAACAATATCAGAAATTATTTTTAATGGATGATGTTGAGTTTACGATTACAGAAGAAGCTTTAGATTTTATTGTAGACAAAGCTTTAGAATATAAATTAGGTGCTCGTGGATTGCGTTCTTTGTGCGAAGCTATCTTAACAGATGCCATGTATGAACTGCCAACATCAGATGATACAACGTTGACAATCGACAAAGAATACGCAGAACATACTTTAAGTAAAAACTTATTGAAGCGTATGGAAATTGCTTCTTAAAAACTATATTTCGCTTTGTCAAAGTTCTAAACTTTGACAAAGTTTACTTTTAGAAACCTGCCCATTAATTTGAGCAGGTTTTTTTTATACTTTTAAGTAAGATTTTTGCTTCAGATTTTATGTAAATTGGCATCATGAAAAATATGATTTTTGCCATTGGTTTAGCTTTGATTTTATCTTGTAATCAAAAAGATAAAAAAGAAATAGTAGTTTCTAAAAATGAACATAAAAAAGAAACAGTTTCAGAAAAGAAACCCCAAATCGAATTCAACTACAGTAATTACTATCAAGAAGCACAACAATACTGCAAAACAAACAATCTCAATCAAAACAAATTTATATTGATTGATTTAGGACTGCATTCTGGATTAAAACGCTTTTTTGTTTACGATTTTAAAAAGAAAGAAGTTTCAAAATCCTATTTAGTAAGTCATGGCTGTGGCGATAATCAATGGGGAAGGACTTCTTCTAAAGAGAAACCGCAAATAAGCAACGAATTTGATTCGCATTGTTCTTCGATTGGGAAATATGTGATTTTGGATCGAGGTGTAAGTCAGTGGGGAATTAAAGTCAATTATATTTTACAGGGAAAAGACAAAACCAATTCAAATGCCCGAAGCCGCGCCATTGTTCTACATTCTTGGGAAGCTGTTTCGGATAGTGAAGTTTACCCCGAAGGAACACCAGAAGGCTGGGGCTGTCCAGCAGTTTCCAATGAAAGCATGAAAGAAATTGACGAACTTTTGAAAACAAATAAAAAAGTTTTAATGTGGGTTATTAAGTCCTGATCTTTGGTTCTTCTGAAAAATTAAAGCTTCTCAATAGCCCTGATCGAAACGGCATCCTTTTGTTGTCTCGTTTTTTTCTAACGAGACAACAAAAGATATAGTGGAGAGCAGGAATAACGGTTCTTTTGAAAACGAATCGATCTGCTCCTGAAAATTACTGCACTCTAAATTTCTCTCGATATTCAATAGGTTTCATACCGACCATTTTAAAAAATACTTTCCTAAAAGCTTTTGGATCATTATAACCTGTTTTTTCAATAATTTCTGAAATAGAAAGCTGGGTTTGTTCTAGATATTTCTTCGAGCTTTCTACTCTTATATTCTGCAGATATTCAATTGGCGGAATTCCCGTAACCTGTTTAAAGCGACGTGTCATGTTTCGGGCACTTGTTGGAATATCTTTGGTAATTTCTTCCAGTTTTTCGATAGTGTGATACTGACTTTCTATTTTTTGCTGTAACATGGCAACCAAAGTGTCATTGTGTAAATGATTAGGTCTGAAAGTACTGAAATAACTTTGTTTGTATCGATTTAAATCAATAGAAAATATCTTGGCAATTTTGACGGCCATTTCGTTGCCACAGAATTTCTGAATCAAAAGAATCAATAAATGAAAAGTTGAGGTTGAACCACCGCTTGTGTATAGACTACCGTCGGCAGTTAAGGTTTCGTCTGGTTTGAGTTTTACCATTGGAAAAGCTTTTGTAAAAGCACTGCAGGCATCGACATGCGTAGTTGCCAGTTTTTCGTTTAATAAACCAGAAGCAGCAAATAAAAATGCTCCTGTACAAAAACTTGCTAATTCCGTTCCAGCTCGATGCTGTTTTTGCAGCCATGGAATGAAGTTTCGGTTCTTTTTTATCATCTCGCTCATATTGTCAGTCGTGAAGGCTGGAATCAAAATGAGGTCTAGGTTAATCTCTGAGGTTTCAATAGAATGACTTTCATATCCAAATAAATTTCCCTGATCTGGTTGTTCTTTGGATTGAAAAATCATGATTTCGAATGGTTTTTCGGAAGGTGGACTCAATTTATTTGCTGTTTCAAATACTTCCAGAATGGCAGCAATACTTAATAATTTATAGTCGTGAGGGACGATTAATCCTAATTTCTTGCTCATGAGGTTTGTGGTTTTAAGAAATTCAGTTTCAAACAAAAATACGCATTTTGTCTTAAATGCCCCTAAAAATGACTTCTATTGACATTTTAAACTAATCTTAAAAAATTAAATTTGTTTTAATTAATTCGTAATTTTATAAAGATGAAAACAAAAATCTTCTTAAATCTTGCCGTAAAAGATTTAAACAAAGCAGTGGCTTTTTATAATGAACTTGGCTTTTCGACCAATCCAAAATTCACTAACGAAAAGGGCGCTTGCATTGTTATTGACGAAAATATATTTGTGATGCTTTTGGTAGAAGAGTTTTATAAAACTTTTACCAAGAAGCAGATTTGTGACGCTTCGAAAGCAAGCGAAGTTTTGATTTCGATTTCGCTGGACTCGCGTGAAAAAGTAGATGAAACAATACAAAAAGCTATTAAAGCGGGAGGAACAGACTATATTGAAGCAAAGGATTATGGATGGATGTATCAGAGAACTTTTCTGGATGTAGATGGACACCATTGGGAAGTTTTTTATATGGATGAAAGTCAGATTCCAAATGAGATGTAGAAAATAAATAAGAGTGAACTATATAAAACATATAATATGATAACAATAAAAAATACCGTTAATGCATCTCTTGATAAAGTGTGGAATTTTTGGAACACACCAGAACATATTACAAAATGGAGCTTTGCTTCTCCGGATTGGCACACACCTTATGCAGAAGCGGATTTGAGAGAAGGAGGAAAATTCAAATCGACTATGGCTGCAAAGGATGGAAGCATGAGTTTCGATTTTGGAGGAGAATTTACTTTGGTTAAACCAAATGAAGCACTTTCGTATGTGATGGGAGATGGAAGAAAGGTCGAAATTATTTTTACCGAAACAGCAGACGGGGTTGAAATTGTTGAAAGTTTTGATCCAGAATCACAAAATCCGGAAGAAATGCAACGTGCTGGCTGGCAGGCTATTTTGGATAATTTTAAAAATTACGCAGAAAGCAATTGATTTTTTACAGGTTCAAAGTGACAAAGTCTCAAAGGTGCAGAGTAACTTAAAATAACTTATTTCTCTTATATGGTTTAAAAAACGAATAACTATCTAACTAACTCAAAAAAACAAAAAAGATGACAAAACAAATATGGTTAAACCTGCCTGTGAAGGATGTAGCAAAAGCGAAAGATTTTTTCTGGAAAATTGGATTTTCGTTTAATGAACAACACGATACGCCAAGTTCGACTTGTATGGTTGTGGGCGAAAATAATTTTGTAGTAATGCTTTTTGAAGAAATGTTGTTTTCTAGTTTTTCTCAAAATGGAGTTGTTGACACGAAATCTGGTTCAGAAGTTTTGATTTCGATTGATGCAGAAAGCAGGGAAGAAGTAGATGAACTTGCTAAAAAAGCAGCAGAAGCCGGCGGAACTGTTTTTGCTCCTCCAGCAGAAAGTCAAGGTTGGATGTACGGCTGTGGTTTTGCCGATTTAGATGGTCATCGCTGGAATGTTTTATTTATGGACTTTAGTAAATTACCAAATTGAGATGGAAAAATTAATATTTAATATCGATATAAAGGCTTCTAAAGAAAAAATTTGGAAGGTCTTATGGGATGACGAAACGTACAGAAAATGGACAAACGTTTTTGCCGAAGGAAGTTACGCCGAATCGAATTGGAACGAAGGGGATAAAATTTATTTTCTAGGTCCAGGCGGTGGCGGAATGAATAGTATTATTGAAAAGAAAATTCCGAATGAATATATGGCTTTTAAACATTTAGGAGAAATCAAAGATTTTAAGGAATTGCCTATCGATAATAAAACTAATGAGTGGTATGGTTCAATGGAAACTTATAGGTTAGATCAAAAAGGAGATATTGTTGATCTTCATGTCGAAGTTGATGTAATTGAACAGCATATTGACTATTTTAAAGATGCTTTTCCTAAAGCCTTAGAAATTATTAAGAAGTTATCTGAAGGGTGAGAAAATGGAATAAAGAAGATAGAACAAAGAGAATAGAATTAAGAATTATTTTTTGTAAACAACAAACAATTAACATTAAAAATATAAAACATCATGGCAGCAATAAATCCATATTTAATGTTTAATGGGACTTGCGAGGCAGCGTTCCTTTTTTACAAGTCGGTATTTGGGGGAGATTTTCCATATATAGGAAAATATAAAGATGCTCCAGCAGAAGAAGGCGAAGTACTTTCAGAGGAAGCTCTGAATAGAATTATGCATGTTTCACTTCCAATTGGAAATACAATTTTAATGGGAAGCGACAGTCATCCAAGATATGGTGATGTAGGTTTTGGGGATAATTTTTCTATTTCCATTAACACAGAAAGTAGAGAAGAGGCAGATAAAATCTTTAACGGACTTTCAGCTGGAGGAAAAGTAGAAATGGCAATGGACGACACTTTCTGGGGATCTTATTTTGGAATGTTTAAAGACAAATTTGGAGTAAACTGGATGGTAAGTTTTGATAAAAATGAACCAATGAAATAATTTTAAAGTTACGTTATTTTAATAGTAGAGCATAATTGTTAAATTACTTGAAAAAGCACATGAAAATGTGCTTTTTCGTTTCAAAAAAACAATCATTATTCTTTTTTATCAACTATAGATTGCCGATTTTTGTCGCTTCAAAATCAATAAAGATAAAATGGCGACAGAAGATAAAGAGATAATTTTATTAAAAGTTTCTGGACATGATAAAATTGGAGTTACAGCAGGTTTAACAGCTGTATTGGCGGCGTATGATGCAAATATTTTGGATATTGGCCAAGCCGATATTCACGATACACTTTCTTTAGGGATTTTATTCGAAATTGCGGCAGGATCTTCGTCTGCACCAGTTTTAAAAGATCTTTTGTTCAAAGCCTACGAACTGGAAATCAAAGTAAAATTTATTCCAATTTCTATAGACGATTACGAAAAGTGGGTAAAATCACAATCGAAACAACGTTATATTATCAATATTTTGGGCGAAAAACTCGCTGCTTCACAATTGGCTGCTGTTACCAAAATTATGTCAGATCAAAACCTGAATATCGATTCGATTATCCGATTAACAGGAAGAACTTCTATTGTCGAAAAAGAGCAATATCCTCGTTCATGTATTCAATTATCTGTAACGGGAGAAATTGTGAACAAAATTATCATGACGGCAAGTTTTATGGAAATTTCCAGAACACTTAATGTCGATATTTCATTCCAGGAAGATAATATTTACAGAAGAAACCGCCGTTTAGTTTGCTTCGATATGGATTCGACATTAATCCAAACCGAGGTAATCGATGAATTGGCAGAACTAAATGGAGTAGGAGATCAGGTTCGCGCCATCACAGAATCGGCTATGAATGGAGAAATTGATTTCAACGAAAGTTTTAAGAAACGTATGGCTCTTTTAGAAGGTTTGAGCGAAGAAGTTTTACAAAACGTTGCTATTAATCTGCCAATCACACAAGGAGCACATCGTTTGATGAAAGCTCTAAAATATTACGGTTACAAAACAGCTATTCTTTCAGGAGGATTTACTTATTTCGGAGAATACCTTCAAAAAGAACTAGGAATAGATTACGTTCATGCGAATCAATTAGAAATAAAAGACGGAAAACTAACGGGTAAATATATCGGTGATATCGTCGACGGCCAGAAAAAAGCAGAATATTTAAAAGCAATAGCCGAAAAAGAAGGTATTCATATCAATCAAACCATTGCAGTTGGTGATGGAGCAAACGATTTACCAATGCTGAATTTAGCTGGTCTCGGAATTGCTTTCCACGCCAAACCAAAAGTAAAAGAAAGCGCCTCAACCTCAATCTCAAGTTTAGGATTGGATGGTGTTTTATACCTTTTAGGATACCACGATAGATATATTGATATGATGTAATACAATTGTCACCCTAAGTGAAACCCAAATGCCAGCTTGACAACGCATTTTTGTCATTTCTCCTTACGTCGAAATGACACATACTTAGCTTAAAAAAAAACAAAACCTCAGTCTTTTCAATAAAGAACTGAGGTTTTTTATTTGGGCATGTCCCGCCAGAAAAAGGCGGGTCGGGCTATTCGTTACAATCTTTTTGTCTCGTTAAAAAAAAACGAGACAAAAAGGATTTCCACTGCTATCCCTCATGCAGTTTAGTGGAATTATCGTTTTTAAAATAAAAGTAAGATTTTCAGTTGAATTGCCTCCTGCTTTAGCTGGAGGAATAAAAGAATAAAGATAGAAACAGGCTTTAGCAAAATGAACACACAGCTTAAAAATTCTGCTAAAGCCTATAAGTAGTTTGCATTCTTTTAACCACTAACTAAAGTTAGTGGCAATTCAAGAATATTATTTTTAAGAAGTTGTAACTGCTAATTTCTAGACTCCAATTCCTTCTTAATCTCTTTTAAAGTATTCATATTCAAAATAAAAATAGGAAGCAATGCAATTGGAATAACATTCGAAGCGCTAAAACCTTTATTTGCAATCAGAAAGATGTTAAGACCAAATAAAAGAAGTAAAATGACACCAAATAAATAGGTCACCGTTTTTAATGATTTCTGAGTTTTAACTAGTTCTTCACTAGTCATTTCGTTGAACTTCTTTTTCATTTTGGTTGGTTTTGTTCGGATTTGGGTAAAATTTATATTTTGGTTGGTTGCATCTCTTTCAATTGTTCCAAATAATCTCTTTGGTTAGAAAGTCTTGGAATTTTATGCTGTCCGCCAAGTTTGTCTCTTTCTTTGAGCCAGTCATAAAAAAGATTTTCTCTGGCAACATTAATCACCAGCGGATTCAAAGTCATATTATTGTAGCGTTTCGCTTCGTAATCGGAGTTTAAAGTCTGTAAGGTTTCATCCAGAACTTTTTGGAAAAGGCCAACATCAGCCGGTTTTTTCTTGAATTCGATCATCCATTCGTGAGCGCCTTTTTCTTTGTCCTGCATAAAAATAGGAGCAACCGTATAATCGATAACTTCCGTTTGCGTTACCTGACACGCTTTTGCAATCGCCTGATCGGTATTTTCGACCATTAATTCTTCCCCAAAAACATTAATATGATGTTTGGTTCTTCCCGTAACTCTAATTCGATACGGATTCAATGAAGTAAAACGAACCGTATCGCCAATTAAATAACGCCACAAGCCTGAATTGGTAGTAATGACAATCGCATAATTTTTATTCAATTCAACATCTGCTAAACGAACCACTTTTTGATTTGGAGTTCCAAAAGTATCCATTGGAATAAATTCGTAGAAAATTCCGTAATCCAGCATCAATAATAAATCGCTGGAATTGTTCAAATCCTGAATAGCGAAAAAGCCTTCAGAAGCATTATAAATTTCATAGTATTTGAAATCTTTACTTGGTAAAATTTTCTTGTATTGCTCTTTGTAAGGAGAAAAACTCACACCTCCATGAAAATATACTTCAAGATTTGGCCAGAGTTCTAATAAACTTTGTTTTCCGGTATTTTCTAAAACTTTATTCATTAAAACCAACATCCAGGAAGGAACTCCGGCAAAACTGGTTACGTTTTCATTTTTAGTTTCGTTGATAATAGCAGCAATTTTAGTTTCCCACTCGCTCATCAAAGAAGTTTTACTGCTCGGTGTACTGCTGAATTCGGCCCAGATTGGCATGTTTTCAATCAAAATAGCCGATAAGTCTCCAAAGAACGTATTGTTGTTTTCATAAATCTGAGAGCTTCCACCCAAGCGAAGACTTTTTCCTAAAAATAGCTCAGAATCTTCGTTATTGTTCAAATAAAGACATAACAAATCTTTACTGCCTTTATAGTGGCAGTCTTCCAAAGCTTCATTACTCACAGGAATAAATTTACTCTTAGCGTTTGTGGTACCACTGGATTTGGCAAACCATTTAATAGGCGTCTCCCAAAAAACGTTTTGTTCGCCTAAACGGGTACGTTCGATAAGAGGCTGTAATTCTTCGTAAGTGGCAATAGGAACTCTTTCGGCAAAGGTTTGATAAGAGCTAATTGTCGAAAATTCATATTTTTTTCCAATAACCGTATTTTCGGATGCCGTGATTAAATTATGCAATAATTCTTCCTGAACTTCATTTGGATATTTTAAAAAAAGCTCTATTTGATGAATCCTTTGTTTAAGAACCCAAGAGGCAAACGAATTGATTATGGATAAAGGCATGAATTTGATTTTTAAATTACTGATTTCAGGTTTTAAATCTCACAATCCATGTAAAACTAAAAACTTAAAATTTGAATATCGAGAGACAAATAGTAACTTTGCCGTCATATCAAAAATAGTATTTTTTTGTAAAAAACAATTCGATTTGAGACAAAGATTCTACTAATTAGGTCGAATTTTAACACTAAAAACTTTAATTCTTTTTGATCAATCTAAATCAGCAATATAAATAAAAGACGAATGCAATATCAAGGTGTCCTGACAAAAATGCAAACTGAATTGGGAAGTCCAATTCAATATTATTTAGTTTTTGAAGATAGTTTTCTAAACGTGAATCAATTACTGGATAAAGAAATCGAAATCAATTTTGTTGGATTTCAATGTTTGAATTGCGGTAAAAAGAAAAAAATATATCGACAAGGTTTTTGTTACGATTGTTTTTACTCTAGTCCTGCAGTTGGGGATTGGATTATGAGACCAGAATTAAGTACAGCACACTTGGGAATTGCAGACCGAGATTTAGAGTATGAATCAAAAGTGCAGTTGCAGCCACATATTGTGTATTTGGCAGCTGCTTGTGAAATTAAAGTTGGCGTAACCCGTAAAACTCAAGTTCCGACGCGCTGGATTGATCAAGGCGCTTCGCAGGCGATTGCAGTGGTTGAGGTTCCAAATCGATATTTGGCAGGAATTACAGAGGTGGCGCTAAAAGATCATTATACAGATAAAACCAACTGGAGAAAAATGCTGCAAAACGACATTATGGCTTTTGATTTGGTGGCAGAAAAAGAAAAGATTGAAAGTTTAATTCCTGCTGAGGTTAAAGAATACTTTTACTCACAAAAAAATGATTTATACGAATTGCAATATCCAGTTTTGAGTTATCCTGCAAAAGTAAACAGTTTAAATTTGGATAAAACGCCATCATTTAGTGGTAAATTAACCGGAATTAAAGGACAGTATTTATTGTTTGAAAACGGAACAGTATTTAATGTAAGAGGTTCAGAAGGATACGTTGTGACAATAAACGTATAGGGTTTTTATTATGAAATTGTTATGTTTTTTTGATTTTAAGTTATTTTAATTTAAAATTTACAATTTATTTTGTGGTTTTGTGTTAATTAGTTGATGAATAGTTATAGCTTTGAATTGTTGAAGCAAGTTTAATTTTCAAAAACAAATACCTCAAACAAATACCACATGAGTAACTTAAAAAAAGTTAATGCTTTTAGGCGTTCTTTAATGCGCAATCTGACGAAGAATATCGGCAATTCTAATGTCAGTAATACTGGATCTATTGATAATAGTAAGATTAAAAAAGTCTTAATATGTAGACCAAATGGCCGATTAGGGAATATGCTTTTAATTACTCCATTAGTTGAAGAAGTAGCCAAAACATTTCCAGATTGTAAAATCGATGTGTTTGTAAAAGGTTTTGTTGCGCCAATTGTTTTTGAAAATTATGAGGTTGTAGATAAAATTATTCCTCTTCCTAAGAAGCCTTTTAAAGAATTAGTAAAATACTTTAAGGTTTGGACTTTAATAAAAAAACAGAATTACGACATGGTCATCAATGTCGATCAAAATTCTTCATCTGGAAGACTAGCAGTAAAATTTTCAAACGCTAAATACAAGTTTTTTGGAAATCTTCCTGAAAATGTTACTCTGGAGTATGACGATTACGAACATATTGCGAAATATCCGGTATATAATTTTCGGTACTTTTTAAGCCAGATTGGGATAGAAGATAAAAATGAATCAATAGCGCTAATAGATTTAAAATTATCTGAAACTGAAATTGCAAACGGTAAGCAGATTTTAGATAAAATTATTGATCCTAATAAAAGAACTATTGCCATTTTTACTTTTGCCACAGGCGAAAAATGTTATAATCCTGAATGGTGGGGAGAATTTTATGCAGCACTAAAAAAAGAATACCCAAACGAGAATATTTTTGAAGTTTTACCAGTAGAAAATGTTTCTCAAATCAATTTTGAAGCGCCTACTTTTTACAGTAAAGATGTCCGCGAAATTGGTTCTGTTTTGGCAAATGTAGATGTATTTGTAGGAGCAGACAGTGGCATTATGCATTTGTCAAGCGCTTCAAAAGCGCCGACAATTGGTCTTTTTTCGGTTTCAAACTTGAAAAAATATGAGCCTTATGGAAATGGAAGTGTAGGTTTAGATACAAGTGTTCTTGGAGTTCCAGATTTTATTAAAGCGATAAATAAGATTCTAAACAAATAGAATTAAATGATAAAAAGAAAATCCTGTTCGAAGAACAGGATTTTTTTATGGTAAAAACTTAGAATCTTATTGCCTTAGCATCTTAGTATCTTAAAAATTACGGATTCTTTTTCTTAAAAAGACCATTCAGCAAGTCGTTGGCTTTCTTTGTAACTTCTTGTGTTTTTTGCTCTTTTTCTGTTTTAGCAGCTTGCGTCGTATCTTTGGCTTTGGTGTTTTTGTTGATCAAATCTGTAAGAGCCGCAGTTCCTTTTTGAGTCAATTTTTCTTTTTGCTGATTTACCAATTGCGTAGTTAAATTGGTAACAGCTGTTTTCATATCCGTACTGATTTTTGGATTCGAAAAATTACCAGTTAAAGAAGCGTTGATTGGAATATTATCCAGTTTTGCAGCATCAGCAGGAGATAATTTAGCAATCAAATTATTAGCTTCAGTTCCTAAATATTTAGCTGGAACATCAAATTTAATCGTGTAATTCATCGTTTGATCAAAACCGTGAGTTCCTCCAATTGTAGCTTTAATATCTTGATATTTAATGTCAAATGGTTTTACATTTACTTTTCCGTTGTCAAAAGTCAAAGCCATTTTTAAGTCATTCAAATTCAAGTTGTTTAAATTAAGAAACTTAACATTTGAACTTAATGAATTTAAAAGCGTAGAATTATTAGCATTTACCGTAGTAGATAATAACTGTCCTAATAAATCACCAGAAATTGATTTTAAATCAGGAGTCAATTCTTTTGCATCTAAATTACCGTTCAATTTAATAGTCGAATTTAATTTTCCGTTGATAATTCCAGCAATTGGAGCAATTTTTTTCATCATATCCAACTGTGTAAAAGTCTGCGCAATATCCACTTGATTAAAACCAAGATTCATATCAAATGTTGGAACTTTTTCTTTTGTAGAAACAGCACCTGTTAAACCAATTGTTCCTCCGAAAATACTTGTTTTAAAGTTTTCTAATGTTGCTTTTTCATCTTTAATAAACAGTTTCCCAGAAACGTCTTTTAGTTTTAAATTGTCATATAAAACCGTTGTCGCTTTTGCATTTAAAGTACAATTCAAGAACGCTGGAATCTTCATTGCTTCAGCTGGTTTTGCTGCAGTTTTGGTTTCTTCTTTTGCAGGTTCGCCGGCAGTCATAAAATCATCAACAGCCAATTGATTCGAACTCATATTGAAGTTTCCTTTCAATTCTTGTTTTTTAAACATAAAACCGTAGAAATTCTCCAAAACTCCATTAATGCTAATATCACTTTTTCCAGTTGTAGCATCAAATTGTTTCAAGTTGATTTTGCTCGGATTAAACTCTACTAATGCCGTGCTGATGTTCATCGATTTATTGTTTTCATCAGTATATTTAAATCCTGATAAACTCATTGTACCCGCATTTTTGATGTTTTCATATTGGCTTTTTTCTACAGAAGCCATATCAAAATTAGTCGTCACATCTGCTTTTAAAATACCTGCAAGAGGTTTGTCCATTTTAATTGGATATGCTTTAGAAAGATTAGCCAAATTGATTGTTCCTTTCAAAGCCGCATCTACAATTGGGTTTACAGTTATGTTTTTAATATTTGCTTTAGCGTTAAAAACATCTTGATCAATTCTGAAAGAAAGTTTGTCTAAGTTGACGTAAGTATCATTTAGAATTCCTGTCTCGTTGATAATTTTAGTATCAATTACAATATTCTGAACCGATTTTGGTAAGTTAGGATATTGGAAAGAAGCATTGTTAGAAGCGATTTCAATATTGAATTTAGGAACAGTTGTTTCTGTTAATTCTCCTTTAGCAAAACCGTTTACAGTAAAATCTCCGGTAGTTTTTACACCATCTAAACTTGAAGCATAAGCAGACGGAATTAAACCAAGGAAATTGGTAAATGATGAAGTAGGAGTTTTAAACTTCAGATCATAAATCTGTTTGTTTTCAGCCATTTGAATGAATCCATCAAATTCCAAAGGCAATTGATTAATTAAAGCTTTATTTTCTTTAAAAGTATATTTACTTTGGTCTAAATCAATTCCAAGAACCGCATCTAAAGTCAGTTTTACATTTTTCATGTAATTCATCTTATCCATGTCTAAGGAAACTTTAGCAGTAGATTTTGTAGTTAAATCTAATTTTGAATTGGTAAAGTCTCCAGTTCCTTCGTGATTTAAACTGTCAATTACCATTTTAATTTTAGAGCCTTGATCGATATATCTAAAAGTAAAGTTTTCAATTTTATAGTTTTGAATCTTTAAAGAAAGCGGTTTGCTTGCTTCGTCTTTTTTATCTTCTTTTTGATCTTTCAAAGCAATGTCGAAGTTTCCAACGCCATCTTTATTGAAGATAATATTTATTAATCCGTTTGTAGAACTAATTCCCTGAATGCTCAAAGGCTCATCTTTTCCTTTGAAAAGTTCTTTAACACTCATTTTTAAATTTAATTCTCCCAAAGAAACCAGAGTATCTCCTTCAAAAGGTGCTTTGTTGATAATAACCAGTTTTTCAATTCCGACAGTTGCATTCGGGAAATTTTTGAATAAACTTAAATCGGCATCTTTAAAGCTTACTTTGGCATCGACGCTTTCGTTAATAGCTTCGGCAATTTTGGCTTTAATCTGATCTTTAAAGAAATACGGAATGGCAAATAATGCAGCAACAAATACCACTATAACAATGGCACTTATTTTTAAAACTTTCTTTAGCATATAATTAGATTTGAGGGTTTACTATTTTAAAATCGACTCATGCAAAAATAGTTTTTTTTAGCAGAGTGTGAAGATAAAGTTTTCTTAAAAATGTAAGAATTATACTTATTTTGTTAAATGAAAAAAATCCGTTTGAAATAGTTTCAAACGGATTTTAAGTCTTATTTATTTTATTATTTCTGAATAAATGAAACGATCCTGTCTACTAGTGTTTCCGATATTGGAAGTGTTTCATTGTTGTAACTGGCCATGTTATCGTTATGGTCGCCTTCAATGATTTTCATAATATGATTCATTTTATCAATAACCTGCTTCTCCGAATTTTTATTAGCTTCGGCTAAATTTTCGGCATCTTGAAGAGAAACTTGTAAATCACTAGTTCCCTGTAAAATCAAAATTGGAATTGTAAGTTTTTTTATTTCTGTCTGGGGATTGTATTTAAACCAAGAAATCAGATAAGGCTGAATGCTGGGTCTGAAAAGAGAATTCAGCATTGGATCGATTTTGTTTACGGTGTGTCCGCTTTTTAAGCTATCAATTATTGGGAACGTCATATCATCGAGCTGCTTCATCTTTTTGGCTCCGATCTGCGTTTTGATGATTTTATCTGCCGAATCTCCAGCTCCAGCAATCGATATAAATTTATCTGCTTTTGCACCGCCAATCATTCCGATTAGAGACCCTTCGCTGTGACCGATTACAATTACTTTTGAAAAACGTTTGTCTTGTCTTAAAAAGTTAATCCAGCTTTTTACATCCTGTATGTAGTTTTCAAAAACCAAAGTGCTTTCAGAATCTCCGCCAGCGGCTTTACTTTCTCCAATTCCTCTTTTATCATAACGTAACGATGCAATTCCGTTTTTAGCTAAAGCTTCTGCCAGCATTTTCAGCGAATTATTTTTCATCATGGCATTATTTCCGTTTCGGTCAGTTGGGCCAGAACCTGCAATGATTAAAGCAGCGGGATATTTTTTCGTTAAATCTGGAGTGGTCAACGTGCCAAATAACTGATCGGTATTTATTTTTAAAACAGCTGGAGTCTCTTTAAAAGTGATCTCTTTTTTAGTCTGAGCATTTAAAACACTCAAAAATAAAACCGTCAAAAAAAGAATAATCTTATTCATCTTTCAGTCAATTAATAAATATTGATTCCGTAAGGCATCATGGTTTGGATTCCTTTTTGTTTTTGGAATTTCTTAACCTGCTCGATTAGCATATAATTTTCTTCTCCGATTTCTTCTTTTATGAAAGCTTCTTTAGATTTCGCAAAAGGCAGTCCAGAAAGAATATCGTTTAAAGTTTTTTCATACTCTGGGTAATTCTGAGTACTGTACTTTTTGATTTTAGCAATTTTAGCCGCTTCAGCAATAGCATCGTTTAAACCTCCAATTTTATCCACTAATCCTAATTTTACAGCTTCTGTTCCAGACCAAACTCTTCCTTGTGCAATAGCATCAACTTGTTCGAAAGTCATTTTTCGTCCTTCTGCAACATGAGTAACAAAAGTGTTGTAGATTTTTTCAACTCCTTCTAAAGTGAATGCTTTAAATTTTTCGTCGACAGGAACAAACGGACTGTAATTTGCTGCATTCTCGTGTGTTTTAACCTGCTCAGAATTGATTCCTAATTTGTTGGCTAATGGGCTAAAGTTTGGCAGCATTCCAAAAACTCCAATAGAACCTGTAATGGTATTGTTTTCGGCAAATATTTTGTTAGCGTTGCAGGCAATATAATAACCTCCAGATGCTGCATAATTCCCCATAGAAACTACAACTGGTTTTACTTTTTTAGTAATTTCAATTTCTCTCCAGATTAAATCAGAAGTAAGAGCACTTCCTCCCGGACTGTCGATTCTAAGAACAATTGCTTTTACATCGTCATTTTTTCTTGCTTCTTGTAAAGAACGGCGCATTGAACCTTCACCAATAGTATTAACATCTCCTTCACCACTTCCGATTTCGCCTTGAGCGTAAATAATTGCAATCTGATCGGTTGCAGTATTGGTTAAGGCAGTTGTTACATTGTTTTGAGTATAATCTAAAATCGAAATTTTGTTGTAATCTTCGTTTTTATCAACTTTTAAAGCTTTTCTAATGGCATCGTGATAGACATCTTCATAAGCAATAACGTCAACCAAATGTTGTTGTTTTGCCATTTCGGGAGTTCTGGCTAAAAGTCCGTTTGCAATTTCGTTTAATTTTGTAAGCGGAATGTTTCTGCTTTTTGATATGTCTGTAGAAATAGTGCTCCAAATTGAATTTAAAAGAGCAGTAATTTGTTCTCTGTTGGCATCACTCATTTTATTTTCTAAGAAAGGCTCAACGGCACTTTTATATTTTCCGTGACGAATTACTTCCATATGAATTCCTGATTTATCTTGAAAATCTTTGAAAAACATAACTTCAGAAGAAAGACCTTTAAAATCTAAATCTCCCGCTGGATTGATATAAATTGTATTGGCAACAGAAGTTAAATAATATTCCTTCTGAGAATAATCATTGGCGTAAGCCCAAACAAATTTTCCTGATTTTTTGAAGCTTTCCAAAGCATTTCTCAAGTCTTTGTATTGAGCCAGACCAAGAGAAGATTCGTCGTTTAAAATCGAAATCCCTTTGATGTTGTCATCCGTTTTGGCCGCTTCGATAGCATTAAGTACATCAGTTAGACCAACACCTTTTTGTTCAGAAAAACGAGTCACCCAAGGATCTTTGTATTTTCCTGCGTAATCGTTTTTGATTTCTTTTAAATTCAATTCGATAACCGAATTAGATTTAACAGAAACGGAGTCGTCTCCACCAAAAAGTGCTGCAATAAATATTACTCCAAAGAAAAAGAGCATGATGAAAACAAAAATACCAATTACTGTAGCAAGTACATTTCCTAAAAATTTCATGTGTATATTTTTTTAATAAGTAGCGAAAAAGGGCAAAATGTTACAAATTAGACTTCTAAAATTGTAATTCAACCTTAGTCGTCGTTTCACAAATATATTGGTTAATTCTAAAATAGTTTTAGTTAATTTGCATTAATTATGAAATTACAGCATCAAGTCGTTTTATCGATAGGCAGCAACCAAGGCAGCAGACTAGAAAATATCCAAAATTGTATTGATCTAATCCATCAAAATGTAGGTACTGTCATTCAGGTTTCCAAACTTTACGAAACTCCGGCCTGGGGTTTTGAAAGTGATGCTTTTTATAATTGTGCACTGCTGTTGCATACCAATTCTTCTGCACAGAAAATATTAAATCAGGTTTTAAAGGTTGAAAAAGAATTAGGACGAATCCGCTCTAATCAAGAAGGTTATCAATCTAGAATCATAGATGTTGATTTGATTGCTTTTGATGATGAGATTATCGATTCTGAAAAACTTCAGATTCCGCATCCTTTCATGCAAAACAGGAATTTTGTTTTACTGCCAATGCAGGATTTAAAATTAAATTGGAAACATCCTATTTTACACAAAACAATAGTCGAATTGATTGCGGTTAGCCCAGACGAAAGTGTCTGCACGGTCGTTCAGGATTTAGAAAATCCGCTTGACGAAATTCCTTTAAATCAGTTTAATTACATTTCTTTTGAAGGAAATATTGGTGCTGGAAAAACTACTCTGGTGCATAAAATTGCGGAGGATTTTAATGCAAAAACTGTTTTAGAACGATTTGCAGATAACCCATTTCTTCCGAAGTTTTACAAAGATCAAAATAGATATGCTTTTCCGTTGGAAATGTCTTTTCTGGCTGATCGTTATCAGCAGCTATCAGATGATTTAGCACAGTTTGATTTGTTTAAAGATTTTATCGTAGCGGATTATCATATTTTTAAATCGCTCATTTTTGCCAAGATTACGTTGCAGGAAGACGAATATCGTTTGTACAGAAATCTATTCGATATTATCTACAAAGAAATGCCAAAGCCTGATTTGTATGTTTATTTATATCAAAATACAAAACGTCTTTTGCAGAACATTAAAAAACGCGGCCGTACTTACGAACAAAATATCGAAGCTTCCTATTTAGAAAAAATCAATAACGGTTATTTGGAATACATTAAATCCCAAACTGATTTGAATGTTTTAATCATAGATGTTTCAGATCGTGATTTTGTGAAAAAACATGAAGATTATATTTTTATACTGAATGAAATCAAGTGTAAAATGATTTAATTAGTAAAGAATTGGTTGAATTTTCTAATTATCAAATTGCTGCATTCTAATTGAAAAATTATCTTTTTAATGTAAAATGACCTCTTAAAACGGGCATAGTATCATCAATTTTTAGTGCATACCAATAATCTGAAGCAGGAAGAGGTACTTGATTTAAAGTTCCGTCCCAGCTCATTTTGAATCTGCTTAATTGTGCAATTAATTTTCCGTATCGGTCAAAAATAGTGACTTCTGCCTGAGGATAATTTTCCATTCCGGTTACTTCCCAAACATCATTAAAAGTATCGTTATTAGGAGTGAAAAATGGAGGAAAAACAAGAACTACAAATAACTTTGTAACTTGTCCGCATTCGTTTTTTTCTTTGATGTAAGCTGTTTGTAGCCCAGCTGGAACATCGTAAAAGATGAAAGAATCTTGAAAGTTGGTTCCGTCTACAGAATATTCATAATATTCTTCTGCTTTTACAGGATAAACAATTACTCTTGTTCCTTCGACTACAATACGGTCGATTTGTGGAGTTTTATGTTCTTCAACCACTATGGTTTTTGTACTTGAACAATTTTCAGGATTCGGACTTGTGACTTTAACAGTATAAGTTCCTCCCGAATTTACAGTGGTTGTTTGAGTTGTAGCTCCGTTGGACCATAGATAATTCATTCCTGAAATTCCAGCATCTAAGGTTACATCTTGAAACTGGCATAATGTTACATTTTCATTGGTAACAACAGGAGGAGTATAAATGATAATGTTTATTGGAGTTCGATTGGGATTAATGCATCCGTTATTTGAAGCCTCAGCATAATACGTTGTATTAGTTGATAGGGTGGGGGTTGTAAAATTGTTTCCAGAGAATATGCTTGTGCCTCCTGTTGGACCTGTAAACCAATTAATATTTCCAATATTGGAAGTGGCTTGAATAGTTACAGTTCCAGTTCCGCAGTTTGAATAAGAACTTTGTTCTGCAATCGGCGTATTTGGAGTGATATTAACAGAAGCTGTTACAGATTTTCTATTCGTTTCACAGCCAGCATCAACATAATAAGTTGTAGTTGCATTAATAATTGGAGTAGTATAAGTTGTTCCTGTTGCCAATAAATTTCCTCCCGTTGGAGCATCAAACCATCTAATTGTTGTTCCGTCTGTTGCCGTTGCGTTAAGGATAAAACTTCCAGAGTCACAAATTGGAGATGGCGGGTTTGCTGGTATTGCGGCAGGAATAGTAATTTTGGTACTTGCAGCGATTTCTAAAGGTGCTTCGCCCGGCATTCCGCCATATTCAACAATATACCCTTTTGGCTGATAATTGTCTCCAGGAATTGTTGATCCGGTATTTGATAAATCATTCCAAGAACCTCTGATTCCTACGCCTGGCTGTGTTATATGTGCGTAGTCTTCATCACCTTGTTGGTTTGGTTCGCCAGTATTCCAAAAAGCAAAATTTGGTGTTGAGCCGTTAGCGTTGCCATTCCAAAAAATAGTTCCAGCTTCGGGGCCGGTAACCCATTTCCAGACACCTTCTGTTTCGGCATCACTTCCGCCAATCCATCCTGTTCCAGAAGCTTGTTCGCCAATTAATTTAGCTTCATCAGCAGATAATATTGTGGCTAAATAACCTTTAAGACCATAATATGTGTTTGATTCTGCAGCAGCCTTTGCAGCGCTCCATGTAATTCCGATACTTGGAACAAATAAATAAAAGTGTTGTGTTGAAGGTAAATAATTGGCATTGCCAATTGTTATTGAAAAAGTTCTTATTCCAGAAGCTGTGGCCGAAGAATTTGTGAAAACTACATCTTTTACTGCGTTAACTAAGTCGGAATATAAAACATCAGTACCTGTTGGGCTTGTTATGTTTAATTTTCCTGCTGTAACGTCCCAGGTTGTCGTTACGTTAGGATGTACTGCTGGATTTGAAAGCATAAGCTGATCTAAACCACTTGAATAGCCAGATGAGATTTGAATATAAACAGATTTAGTTCCTGTTTCTGCAGGATCGTGTGTAATGCTAAAATCAGTTACAATTTTTATTGCATTTTGTGGGCAGTATAACTGATCTCCAGTTGCTCTAACAATTGGAGCAGTTGCAGCTGAAGGTTTGTTGCAGTCATTCGAATAAACAGAAGTTGCGTCTTTGTAGCTTGGCCAATTTATCGTGGAGTAGTTCTCATTATCAACTTCTATGCAAGTAAGAGAAGAATTTTTTTGAAAAGCACCAAGAGAAAGATAGGTGTTTTTACCGTTTTTAAAATTCAATTTACTAAGCTGGTTGTTATCGCAGATTAAACGTTGAATAGCAGGATTTTTGGAAAAATCAAGTTCGGTTATTTGATTATTGTTGCAATATATGTTGACTAAAGCAGTGTTTTTAGAAACATCTAAACTAGATAATCTATTATTGTTGCATTCTAAATTGGTTAAAATCGTACTTGCAGCAATGTTTAGATTTGTAATTAGATTATTTTCGCAACTTAAATGATTTAATGAAGGATTCGCAGAAACATTTAGATTTATGATTTGATTTTGTTCACATTGTAAAAAATTAAGCATTGTATTTTTAGAAACATCCAGATCAGCTAATTGATTTTCATTGCAATAAAGAATAGTAAGAGCCGTGTTTTTAGAAAGGTCTAAACTCGTTATTCGATTTTTTTGACAATCGATTTCTTTTAAAGCAGTGTTGTTAGAAGTATTTAAACTTGTAACCATATTAAGGCCACAACTTAACTTAACAAGAGCAGTATTCTGTGAAACATCTAAATTAGATAATGCATTTTGGACACAGTATAATTCTTGCAACGAGGTGAAATCTTGTAACCCTGTTAAATTTGTACATCCTTTGCTTGAAATATTTAAAGAGATCACACCAGTAACACTTGCAGTTAAAACCCTTCCGTCAATAGGGCTTGAGTCAATGCCAAGATCAATTAAAGCTTTCTCGAAGTTTGGATCTGGAATTGCAGTATATTGCTGGGCAAATCCAAAAAAACTTGAAAGCAGTAAAAAAAATAAAAAGGATATTTTTGAGAAATTGACACTTTTCATTTTATAAAAGTATCAATTTTGTAATGATAAAAAAATATTTTTACATTTATAACATTTATGTGTTTGGAATAATTATAAAATCACAATTTTTCAGCAATGTTGTTTTAATTGTTATTTGGCCAATTCATTTTTTGAAATAAATCCCAAACGACAATTCCGGCACTTACCGAAATGTTTAGAGAGTGTTTTGTTCCGAGTTGTGGAATTTCAATACATCCATCGCAAATAGCAACAGCTTCTTGAGCTACACCATAAACTTCATTGCCAAAAACCAAAGCATACTTTTGTCCTTTTTCGACTTGAAAATCTTGAAGGAAAATAGAGCTTTCGACTTGTTCGATTGCCATGGTAAGAACATTTTCTTTTTTTAAGTTCTCAATAACTTCAAGCACATTTTCGTGATGTTCCCAAGTTACGGTTTCAGTTGCGCCCAAAGCAGTCTTGTGGATTTCTTTGTTAGGAGGAGTTGCAGTAATACCGCATAAGATTATTTTTTCAATCAAAAACGCATCGGCGGTTCTAAAAACAGAACCAATGTTGTGCAGACTTCGAATATCGTCCAAAACTAATATTAAAGGTGTTTTTTCAGATTTCTTAAAATCTTCAATAGATTTACGGTCTAGTTCGCTGTTTTCGAGTTTTCTCATTGATGTTAAATTCTAGTCATAAAAAAAGCTTCCAAAGATAAGGAAGCTTTTTGATTATTTAGGTGTTTTTCAGATTAGCTTTTTACTGGATCTGGTAAAACAGTACCTTTAATAGTAAGGATTTTTGTAGGTTGTCCTTCAGCGTTAGAAGTAACAGTTACAGTTTTTGTAAAAGCACCAACTCTGTCAGTAGCATATTTTACACCGATAACACCTTTTGCACCTGGTGCGATTGGTTCTTTTGGAGTTGTTGGAACAGTACATCCGCAAGATCCTTGAGTGTTAGTGATGATTAATGGTTTAGTTCCGTTGTTTACAAAAACGAACTCACGTTTTCCATCAGCATTGTGAGCAATAGTTCCGTAGTCAATAGTTTCTGTTTCGAAAAGCATCCCTGCTCCTTCAACTTTAGCAACTTTAGTAGCTTTAGCTTTTTTAGTTGTTTGTGCATTAGTAGCTGTAATACCAGCTACAGCTAACATAGCGAATAAAATTATTTTTTTCATCTTTAAGGGTCTTTTTTTAATGATAAACAAAGCTATGTAAAAAACTTCAACTGCAAACTAAAAAAATCTTAAAATATTTTAATTTTTGAAGTTTTCGATATACCGTCAAAAAATCATAAATTCGCTGTCTTAATTTTTCATTTAAAACATAATAATTTGGCAGCTAAAGAGAAAGTGGTGAAGGAAACACCTTTAATGAAACAGTACAATGAAATTAAAGCTAAATATCCTGATGCATGTCTGCTTTTCAGAGTAGGGGATTTTTATGAAACCTTTGGTGAAGATGCTATAAGGGCTTCTAAAATTTTAGGTATAACATTGACTAAAAGAGGTGCAGGGTCTGATACAGAAACCGCACTTGCTGGGTTTCCGCATCATTCTGTAAATACTTATCTGCCAAAGTTAGTTAAAGCTGGACTTCGTGTTGCGATTTGCGACCAATTAGAAGATCCAAAAATGACTAAAACGATTGTGAAAAGGGGAGTTACTGAGCTTGTAACTCCTGGAGTTTCTTTGAATGATGAAGTTTTGCAATCTAAGTCCAATAACTTTTTGGCTTCGGTTTGTTTTGCTAATAAAAATATCGGAATTTCCTTTTTAGATGTTTCTACGGGAGAGTTTTTGACTGCTCAAGGAAACGCTGAATACATTGATAAATTATTGCAGAATTTTAACCCGAGTGAGGTTTTAGTTCCAAAACACAATAAAAGTGATTTTAAGAATGCTTTTGGCGAAGATTTTCATAGTTTCTATCTGGAAGATTGGATTTATAAAGAAGATTATGCGTTAGAAACATTGACGAAGCATTTTCAGACCAATTCGTTAAAAGGTTTTGGGGTTGAAGAATTGAAAGAAGGAATTATTGCTTCTGGAGCTATCTTATATTATTTGTCCGAAACACAGCATAATCGTGTACAACACATTACGGCGATTCAACGTATTGCAGAAGATGCTTATGTTTGGATGGACCGTTTCACGATTCGAAACTTAGAATTATACCACAGTTATAATCCAAATGCAGTAACACTTTTGGATGTTATTGATAAAACACTTTCTCCAATGGGAGGACGTTTGCTTAAGCGCTGGCTGGCGTTGCCATTAAAAGATGCAAATAAAGTAAAGAGTCGACATGAAGTTGTTGCTTATTTAAAGTTAAATCCTGAGATTTTACATAATATTCAATATCAAATCAAGCAGATTTCGGATTTAGAGCGTCTGATTTCTAAAATTGCAGCAGGAAAAGTATCGCCACGTGAAGTGGTTTATTTAAAAGAATCACTGGATGCTATTATTCCGATAAAAACAATTGCGCTCGAGAGTCCGCAGGAAGCAGTTAAAGTGATCGGAGATAGTCTTCATGCTTGTGATTTGCTTCGCGAAAAGATAAAAAACACTCTAAATCAAGATGCACCTGTTGCAATTTCGAAAGGAAATGCAATTGCTGCAGGTGTCAATGAAGAATTGGATGAGTTGCGTGCAATCTCAACTTCGGGAAAAGAATTTTTAGAAGGAATCGAAAAAAGGGAATCCGAAAGAACGGGGATTTCTTCATTGAAGATTTCGTTTAATAATGTATTTGGATATTATATTGAAGTTAGAAATACGCATAAAGATAAAGTTCCAGAAGAATGGATTCGTAAGCAGACTTTGGTAAATGCGGAGCGTTATATTACGGAAGAGTTAAAAGAATACGAAACGAAAATTTTAGGCGCCGAGGAAAAGATTTATAAAATCGAAAGTGAGCTTTTTGAGCAGTTAGTAGCATGGATTTCTACTTATATTAAGCCAGTTCAAATGAATGCTTATTTGGTGGCGCAATTAGATTGTTTGTGTTCTTTTACGCAGATGGCAGTTGAAAATCAATATGTACAGCCTGAAATTGATGAAACTTTTGAATTGGATATCAAAAACGGAAGACATCCTGTAATTGAAAAACAATTGCCAGTTGGAACACCTTATATTGCAAATGATGTTTTCTTGGATAGAGAAACGCAACAGATTATTATGATTACTGGTCCTAACATGTCGGGTAAGTCGGCTATTTTAAGACAGACGGCTTTAATTGTTCTTCTGGCTCAAATGGGAAGTTTTGTTCCTGCTGACAGTGTTAGAATGGGAATTGTAGATAAGATTTTTACCAGAGTAGGAGCTTCGGATAATATTTCAATGGGAGAATCTACTTTTATGGTGGAGATGAATGAAACTGCTTCGATTTTGAATAATATTTCAGATAGAAGTTTGGTTTTGTTAGATGAAATTGGAAGAGGAACCAGTACATACGATGGAATCTCGATTGCTTGGGCAATTGCCGAATTTATACACGAACATCCAGGAAGAGCAAAGACGCTTTTTGCGACACATTATCATGAATTGAATGAAATGACAGAGTCGATGCCGAGAATTCAGAATTTTAATGTTGCAGTAAAAGAGCTTAAGGATACGGTTTTGTTTGTTAGAAAGCTGGTAAAAGGAGGAAGTGCACATAGTTTTGGTATTCATGTTGCTAAAATGGCTGGAATGCCGCAATTGGTAATTTCGAAAGCTCAGAAACTTTTGAAAAAATTGGAGAAGAATCATTCGAGTGATGCTTTAAACGGAATAAAATCGTCCAACGATGAAATGCAGATGAGTTTCTTTAACTTGGATGATCCGTTGTTGGAAGAAATAAAAGAGGAAATTTTAAACCTCGATATTAATGCAATTACACCAGTCGAAGCATTGATGAAGCTCAATGAAATCAAAAGGATGCTGGTTAAAAAATAAATTTCAGAAAAATTTCAATTTTAAAGTTTAGGTTATCAGAATGTTATAAAATAAGTGGATTTTTTTTTAGAGAAACGCTTGTTTAATTGAATAAATGTCCTAAATTTGCACTCGCAATACAGAACAAATCAAGTGTTGTAGTTCTTAATAAAATTTGAAATGCGAAAATAGCTCAGTTGGTAGAGCGCGACCTTGCCAAGGTCGAGGTCGCGGGTTCGAGCCCCGTTTTTCGCTCTAAAACCATACAATGCTCGGATGGTGAAATTGGTAGACACGCTGGACTTAAAATCCAGTGAACAGCAATGTTCGTGCGGGTTCAAGTCCCGCTCTGAGTACTAAAGCCTCTTCTTTTGAAGAGGCTTTTTTTATTTGCAGACTTGCAGGTAATAAATTTACGCAGTAAATTTATCAGAATCTCAGAATCTCAGAATCTCAGAATCTCAGAATCTCAGAATCTCAGAATCTCAGAA
>NZ_WWEM01000033.1:0-333675 GCF_019308285.1 Flavobacterium quisquiliarum | reverse complement strand
TCAGAATCTCAGAATCTCAGAATCTCAGAATCTCAGAATCTCAGAATCTCAGAATCTCAGAATCTCAGAATCTCAGAATCTCAGAATCTCAGAATCTCAGAATCTCAGAATCTCAGAATCTCAGAATCTCAGAATCTCAGAATCTCAGAATCTCAGAATCTCAGAATCTCAGAATCTCAGAATCTCAGAAAAAATCAACAATCTAAAATCTAAAATTTCTAAATGGGTGCTTTTGTAATTAGTAAGCGGTTTAATGATGAATACAAATTTACGTTTACTTCTCGAAGAGGAAAAGTAATTTTTACGAGTTTGAGTTATGAGCTGCGATTTGAGTGTGAAGAAGATATTGAGAAATTTAAAGCAAATATTGAGCAGGCAAGGTTTTTGAAATTTAAAGGTTCTGGAGGGAAGTATTTTTTTAAATTGATGCTTGGGGATGCTCACTTTGCTACAAGTCGAAAATATAGTACGGAATTGCTTTTGCAGAAAGGAATTAAAGAGATTGTGACTTATTCTTCTAGGTCGGAAATTTTAGATTTTTCTTCGAGTGAATCAATTTTTGGGGATGAAGATATAGAAGAGGAACTTGAAGAGGCGGCGGAATAGAAAAAAAAGCGTTTGCAGTTGCAGACGCTTTTTTATTTGGGTTTGATCATTTTTTTTTAAAATTGATCATAAAAAAAACCATCTTCTAAAGATGGTTTTAAAATCGTTAGAACTTAGGTTCTAATTATTTTTTTACTTCTTCTACTTTAGCAGCAGCAGAATCAACTTTAGCAGCAGCAGAATCAACAGTTGCAGCAGCAGAATCAACAACAGCAGCAGCAGAATCAACAGTTACAGCAGTAGAATCTACAGCAGCTTCTGTAGCAGCAGCGTCAGCTTTTTTACAAGATACAACAGTTAAAACAGCAACAACAGCTAAACTTAAAAATACTTTTTTCATCTTACTTTATTATAAAAGGTTAATTATTAATTCGTGGCAAAGATATAAATTTTTTAATACGTAAAATATTTTTTCACTTTTTTTTTAAAATATTTTCCTTACTCACGATTATCTTAGTTATCAAATAATATGCCAAAATATGAAAAATAATATATATTATTGTATGTTTTGTGTAAATTATTTTTTGTTGAAAATTCTATCGTTGTTTTGGCTCTTTTAATTGGATTTGTTGTGGTTTGTTTTGTTTTTTAAGCGTTTTTGTAAATAATCATGTTTTCTGAAAACAGGTTTTAGTCAGTTTAATTTTCATAAAAACGTCTTAGATTGCTTTGTAATTTACTATTTGATAGCCTGTAAGACGTTTTTTAATATGGTTTCAGTTGCTCCTTTGTTGCTTTGAATGAACGATTTGCATATTTCACTTTTCTCTTTAAAGAAAGAACTGTCGGAAAGTAATTTATCAAAAATTGCTTTTAATTCATTTGTATTGGAAATAACGGTACATCCTTTTAATTCTACCAGAGAAACGGCCTCGGCAAAATTGGCGTAATTGGGGCCAATTACTATTGGAATTCCAAAGGTCGCTGGTTCTAAGATGTTATGAATTCCTGGATTTCCGAATCCCCCTCCAATATAAGCAATTGTTCCGTAGCTGTAGATTTTTGTTAAAATTCCAATAGTATCAATTATAAAGACATTGTACTTAGATAAATCTTTATTTTCTTTTTCTGAAAATAAAATAGTCGGTTTTTTAAGTTGTGATTTAAGATTTGAAATCTGATCTGCTTTAATGTTATGCGGTGCAATGATAAATTTTACGTTTTCAGGCGCTTGATTAATGTATTCAGCAATTAAAACTTCATCTTTTGGCCAAGAACTTCCAATTACAATAGTTTGTTGATTGTTTTTAAAATTTTCGACATAATCAAGAGAATTATCTCTTTCTAAAATTGCGGCAACTCTATCAAAACGAGTATCGCCAGAAACAATTACATTATTAAAACCAATAGCTTCAATTTTTTGTTTTGAACTTTCATTCTGAACAAAGAAATAAGTAAAAGCTTTTAAGGCATTTCGATAAAATCCGCCGTACCATTTAAAAAACATTTGGTTGTCTCTGAAAATACCAGAAATTAAATAAGTTGGGGTTTTGCTTTTTTCCAGCTCTTTCAAATAGTTGAGCCAAAATTCGTATTTGATGAAAAATGCAAATTCTGGGTGTACTAATTTTAAAAAACGTTTGGCATTGCTTTTAGTGTCAAGAGGAAGGTAGACTGTAGCATCAGCAACTGTGTTATTTTTACGCACTTCGTATCCAGATGGAGAAAAAAAGGTTACAATTATTTTATGAGAAGGGAATTTTTCTTTGATTTTTTCTATAACAGGCAGGCCTTGTTCGTATTCGCCAAGCGAAGCAGAATGAAACCAAATGGTTTTGTCTTCTGTTTTGATTTTTTCTTCCAATATCGAAAAGACGTTTTTTCGGCCTTCAATAAAAAGCTTAATTTTCGGACTAAATAGTGCTATTATTCTTAAGAAAAATCCTGCGACGTATAGGGTTAGGTTGTATAAAAAAAGCATGTAATTTTTTTTGTGGCTAAATTACATTTCTTTCTACTATTTTCATTGGTTTGAAGCTATTAATAACTATTTTTGTTCCTCCTTTTAGAGATTTCTGTCTGAAATAGAGTCTTTAATTTTAAACATTATTCAAAAATGAAAAAAATACAAATGGTTGACTTAAAGAGTCAATACGAAAAAATAAAATCTACCGTAGACGCTTCAATTCAAGAAGTTTTAGATACCAATACCTATATTAACGGACCTTTAGTTCATCAGTTTCAAAAAAATCTTGAAGACTATTTGGGGGTGAAACATGTTATTCCTTGCGCAAATGGTACCGATGCTTTACAGATTGCCATGATGGGGTTAGATTTGAAACCAGGTGACGAGGTTATTACAGCCGATTTTACTTTTGCGGCTACAGTTGAGGTAATTGCCTTGTTGCAATTGACTCCAGTTTTGGTTGATGTTGATTTGCATAACATGAACATTGATGTTGAAGCACTAAAAAAAGCTATTACACCAAAAACAAAAGCAATTGTTCCGGTTCATTTATTTGGACGTGCCGCAAACATGGATGCGATTATGGAAATTGCTGCTGAGCATAATTTATATGTAATTGAAGATAATGCACAAGCAATTGGTGCTGATTATATTTCTAAATCTGGTGCAAAAACAAAAGTTGGTGTAATTGGACATGTTGCGGCAACTTCATTCTTTCCTTCTAAAAACTTAGGTTGTTATGGAGATGGAGGAGCAATTTTTACAAATGATGATAAATTGGCTCACATCATCCGCGGAATCGTAAATCACGGAATGTACGAGCGTTACCATCATGATGTTGTGGGGGTAAATTCTCGTTTAGATAGTATTCAGGCTGGAGTTTTAAATACAAAACTTCCTCTTTTAGATGAGTATAATGCGGCGCGTCGTTTAGCTGCAACCAAATACAATGCGGCTTTTGCTGGAAATGCAAAAATTATTACTCCTGATTTTGATGCAAACGAAAATGATCACGTTTTCCATCAATATGTGTTAAGAATTTTAGATGCTGATAGAAATGCTTTAATGCAGCATTTGTTAGACAAAGGAATTCCTTGTGCTATTTATTATCCAATTCCGTTGCACTCTCAAAAAGCATATCTAGATCCTCGTTACAAAGAAGAACAGTTTCCTGTTACAAATCAATTAGTGCAGGAAGTAATCGCTTTGCCAATGCATACAGAGCTTGATGATGAGCAGATTAAATTTATAACTGATTCTGTTTTAGAATTTTTAAATAAATAAAATATGAGAAGAGCTGGTCTTTTAATTTTGATGGTATTTCTTCAGTTTTCGGTTTTGGCTCAAAAAACGAATTCTAAAGAAGAGAACGCTGTGAGTAGTCAAGTGGAAATATTGCGTCAAGCAATGATTGATGCTGATGGTGCAAAATTAAAAGCTTTAACTTCAGCTCAGTTATCTTACGTTCATTCTAATGGTAATTTTCAAAACCAAGCTGAATTTATAGACGGAATCGTAAGTGGTAAATCTGATTTTGTGTCAATTGATTTTCAGAATCAGACTATAAGTGTTCAGAATGATGTGGCTATAGTTAGGCATGTTTTGTCGGCTCATACCAAAGATGATGGAATAGATAGAGATATTAAAATAGGGATAATGCTGGTTTGGCAAAAGCAAAAAAACAAATGGATTCTTATTGCTAGGCAGGCTTATAAATTAACTACATAAAAAACAACCGCAAAATGAAAGTATTAGTAACAGGAGGACTTGGGTTTATTGGATCTCATACTGTAGTCGAATTGCAAAATGAAGGCTATGACGTAGTGATAATTGATAATCTTTCCAATTCTTCAGAAGATGTTTTAGGTGGTATTACAGCCATTACGGGAAAAACACCTTTGTTTGAGAAAATTGATTTAAGAGAAAAAAGTGCCGTTCAGGATTTCTTTAAAAAACACAATGATGTTACAGGAGTAATTCATTTTGCTGCTTCAAAAGCGGTTGGTGAAAGTGTTGAAAATCCATTGTTGTATTATGAAAACAATATCAACAGTTTAGTGTATTTATTGCAGGAATTGAAAGAAAAACCAGAAGCTAGTTTTATTTTCAGCTCTTCTTGTACAGTTTACGGACAAGCCGAAAAAATGCCTATTACAGAAGATGCTCCAGTTCAGGTAGCAATGTCTCCTTATGGAAATACAAAACAGATTGGAGAAGAAATTATTACAGATACTGCAAAAGTTACCAACATCAGCGCTGTTTTATTACGTTATTTTAATCCGATTGGAGCACACGAATCAGTTCAAATTGGGGAATTGCCTTTGGGAGTTCCTCAGAATTTAGTTCCGTTTATTACACAAACAGGAGTTGGTTTACGCCAGGAATTATCTGTTTTTGGAAATGATTACCCAACATCAGACGGAACAGCTGTTCGTGATTACATTCACGTAGTGGATTTAGCAAAAGCCCACGTAATTGCCTTACAACGATTATTAAATAAAAAGAATTTAGCAAAAGTTGAAACTTTCAATTTAGGAACAGGAACGGGAAGTTCTGTTTTAGAAGTGATTCATAGTTTTGAAAAAGTTAGCGATAAAAAACTGCCGTACAAAATTATGCCTCGCCGTGAGGGAGATGTTACGGAAGCTTATGCAAATACAGATAAAGCAAATAATGTCTTAGGATGGAAGGCTGAACTAAGTTTAGATGAAGCTATGGCTAGTGCTTGGAAATGGGAACAAAAAGTGAGGAATAAATAATTTTTAATAAAATTATAAATTTTTAAGATCCCAGATTATAGTAATATAGTTTGGGATCTTTTTTTAATGGTATTTTTATGAAACAAAATTTAGATTATAAATTAATATTTTCTCTTGCCGCTGTTGGAATTATTTGGGGAACAACGTTTTTAGGAATCCGCGTTGCGGTTGAAACTATTCCGCCTTGGTTTGTAACTTCAATTCGTCAGGGTCTTGCGGGATTAATTATGATGACCATTTTATTATTCAAAAAAGAATTAAAATGGATTGGATGGGAGAATTTTAAACAACAGCTTATTGCTTCAGTTTTAATGCTTGTGATTGCAAATGGTTTTACGACAATTGCAGAGCAGAATATTCCTAGTGGACTGGCATCGGTTATAAATGCGCTGACTCCAATTCTTATTTTCTTAGGAAGTATTCTTTTTAGATTGCAAAAAATGAGTTTAAAAGGATTTGTAGGTGTAATTATTGGATTTTCAGGAGTAGTTTTTATCTTTAAAGATGGACTCGGATCATTTTTAGATGCTAATTATAGAACAGGAATGATGTTTATGGGATTTGCAATTTTAGCTTGGGCAGCTGGAACAATTTATACCAAAACGCATGCTAATAAATCGAAAAATATAACGCTCAATTTGTTTTACCAATTTATAATCGCATCTTGTATTCAGTTAGTTTTGGCTTCGATTTTTTCGCCAAATCCAGACTTTAATTCTTGGAGTTCAAAGAGTGTTTTTGCGGCTTTGTATTTATCTGTTTTTGGTTCGGTGATTGCTTTTTTCTGTTATAATTACGCTTTAAAACATGTTACAGCAGTTCAGGTTTCTATTTTATCTTATGTAAATACAATAATTGCTGTTTTTCTAGGCTGGTTGCTTTTGGATGAAATAATTACAGTTGATTTTATTATTGCTACCGTGCTTATTATTCTTGGAGTTTTTATTGTAAATTATAAGAAGAAGGAAAAGAAAGCTTTGTAAATTTTGATTCAATTTATTTTTATAAATTTGTAAGAATTAAAAATGTAGGAATTATGAATTCGGATAATGAAAATGAAAAGAAAAATAAGGTTGAAGAACCTGCAACTGACTACGAAACTCAAAAAACGAAATTCAAAGGAATTGACCGTGAAACTTTTGATTTTGATGCTGAATTTGCAAAGGGATTAACTCCAGAGCAGGCAAAAGCAGAATCGATTAGAAGGATTAGAGAATGGTGGGGGAAATAGGAGTTATTTATACGCCAGAGGTAATACAATTTTTAGATGATTTGGTTATAACTTTATATAAAGAAGAGTATTTTGGCTTCATAGAATCTGCGGAAGAATATGTTTCTAATATCTACGATGCTGTTTCGGAAAGAATAAAGAAATTTCCTCAAAAGAAAACCCCGTATTCGTTGCAGTATTTAGGAGCTGATTATATTTTTTATAAATCCAATTCAAGAACCACTTGGTATATTTTCTTTGAAAAAAGAAATCAAAATTATTTAATAACCGGAATTTTAAATAATCATAACGAAGAAGCAAAAGAGCTATAAAAACAAAATCCTCATAAACCAATTAAAGGCTATGAGGATTTTTTATTTATAAAGCAGTAACTGAAAACTGTGACTGCGACTGAATACTAATTAAGCATTAGCCGTAGCAGCTTCTTTATCAATTTTGTTAATCAAACCAGTTAAAACTTTTCCAGGACCAACTTCAGTAAACAAAGTAGCACCGTCGGCAATCATTTGTTGTACAGATTGCGTCCATTTTACAGGAGCGGTTAATTGAATGATTAAGTTCTTTTTAATTTCTGTAGCGTCTGAAACAGCGTTTGCTGTAACGTTTTGGTAAACTGGACAGCTTGGAGTAGAGAAAGTAGTTGCTTCGATTGCAGCTGCTAATTCTTCTCTTGCAGGTTCCATCATTGGAGAGTGGAAAGCACCTCCAACTGGTAAAATCAGCGCCCGTTTTGCTCCAGCTGCTTTCATCGCTTCACAAGCTTTTTCAACTGCTGAAGTTTCTCCTGAAATTACTAATTGTCCTGGGCAGTTGTAATTTGCTGCAACCACAACACCGTCGATAGAAGCACAAACTTCTTCCACAATATTATCAGCTAAACCTAAAACTGCCGCCATTGTAGATGGAGTAATTTCACAGGCTTTCTGCATCGCTAAAGCACGTTGAGAAACTAATTTTAAACCATCTTCAAAAGATAAAGTTCCGTTAGCAACCAAAGCTGAAAATTCGCCTAATGAATGTCCTGCAACCATTTCTGGTTTGAAATCTTCTAAAGTTTTCGCTAAAATAACAGAGTGTAAAAATACAGCTGGCTGTGTAACTTTAGTTTCTTTTAGTTCTTCGGCAGTACCTTCAAACATGATATCTGTGATTCTGAAACCTAATATTTCATTAGCTTTTTCAAATAATTCTTTGGCTAAAGCCGAATTTTCATAAAGGTCTTTACCCATTCCTGTGAATTGCGCACCTTGACCTGGAAATACGTATGCTTTCATTTGTCTAATTTAATTTTTGCTTTTTTTTAAAATTGAAAATTAGTTTCAATTGGTGCGCAAAAGTACTATTTTTTTAGCTTGTATAATCCTTAAACATATAAATCCATGCTAATCTTGAAAATCTCAGATTAAAAGGAGTGAATAAAACAATTGCAGCGACGATGATTGGAAAGATTCTAAAATCAAAATTCTTTTCAAAGAAAAACTGTGCAATGCAATACGTTGCAATTCCCTGAGCCACGGTTAATCCGTAGTTTACGTACATGGCGCCAAAGAAATAACCTGGTTCTTTTTGGAATTTGTAATGACAGTGACTACAGTATTCATTCATTTTGGGAAAGCTAAAATTCAGAAAAATGTTTTTATCTGTAAATACTTTTCCTTTGTGACAAACAGGACATTCGTTTTTAAAAATATGAGTTAATGCATTTGACATGATCTTGCTATTTTTTGTTTATACAAAAGTAAATCAGAGTTTTATAAATCTCTTTTTTATATCTTCGCTTATTATAGCACAATAAAGACATTTTTGATTTAAATTTCAAAAAATAAAATCCAAATTCCAAAATGAAAAAGTATCCCATTTATAGTGTTCAGAGCTTTAGCTGTAACGATATTCACAGGGATTTTTATGTGAATACTTTTAAAGAACATTTAAAAAGCCACAGTTTTGTCGAAGAACCGCATCGGCACGATTCGTATTTGATGGTGTTTTTTACTAAAGGCTCTGGATTGCATGAAGTCGATTTTGATCAGTTTGAAATAAAAAGAGGGAGTCTTTTTGTGTTACAGCCAGGACAAATGCATCATTGGAGTTTGTCCGGAGATATTGAAGGCTTTGTAATTATCTTTTCGCAGGAATTGTATAATTTGTATTTCGGACAGAAAAAAATCAACGATTATAATTTTTATCACTCTATTCATAATAGACCGGAAATGGTTTTTGAAGAAAAAGAACTTCCAAAAATCCTTCCGTATTTCGATCTGCTGATTCAGGAAAACAGTCAGGACAATAAATTTCAGTTAGATAAATTACTAAATCTGCTAGACTGTATTCATATTGAAGTGTCAAGAAAATACAGTGAAACTTATTCGCATCAAACTCATTCGTACAACATTAAAATCAACAAGTTCGAATCGCTTTTAGAAGAATATTTCAGAACAGAAAAACTGCCCTCTTTCTACGCAGAAAAATTAAATATCACGCTAAAACATCTAAACAGAATCTGCAATGAAATTCTTCAAAAAACAGCCACAGAAGTGATCACAGACCGCGTAATCCTAGAAATAAAACGAATGCTAATCGACAAACAATTAGCGGTAAACGAAGTAGCTTTTAAAGTAGGCTACGAAGATTATTCCTATTTCTCCCGATTCTTCAAAAAACAAACAGGAATCTCGCCAACAGAATTTAGAAACACTGTGCGTTGATTTTTTTAGCCACGAATTCACGAATTATTTTTTATTTTGCCATAGATTAGAGGATTTTCACAGATTTAATCCAAATTATCATTTTAATCTGTGGCATTAAATATTTCCAGCATTTCGGATAAATAAATTCGTGAATTCGTGGCTAACAAAAAAAGCTCTGCAAAATGCAGAGCTTTTAATAACCAACCAATTAAATCTAAAACCTGATTAGGCTTGTTTTACAAATTGTAATTCAATGTTCAAACGAACTTCTTCGCCCACTAAAACACCTCCAGTTTCAAGAGCTGAGTTCCAGTTTAAACCCCAATCTTTACGATTGATTTTTCCTTCTATGCTTAAACCTACTTTTGTATTTCCCCAAGGATCAGTCATGATGCCGCTAAATTCAACCGGGAATTTTACTGTTTTAGAAACACCTTTAATGTCTAAATCTCCAGTTAATTCATATTCTCCATCGTTGATTTTTTTGAAAGCAGAAGATTTGAAAGTTAATTTTGGATGATTCTCAGCATCAAAGAAATCACCGCTTCTTAAATGTCCGTCACGATCTGCATTTGCCGTGTCGATTGAAGCGATATCCGCAGAAAAACTGAAATCTGCATTATCAAAACTATCTCCTTCTGTGATTGCAGAAGCATCATAAGTTCCAAATTTTCCTGAAACATTAGTAAACATCATGTGTTTAACTTTAAAACCAATTTCTGAGTGAGTTGGGTCAATTGACCATTTTGTAGTTGCCATAATTTTATTTTTTAAATAATTAATTTCATTGTGATAGGACAAAGTTACGGTGACAGTTGTCCTGAAGCACTTAACCTAGATTAAGAAATAAAAAATGCGATAAGTTTTTGGTTATCACATTTTGTGTAGAGACCTAACAGGTTTTTAAAATCTGTTAGGTTTTTTGGTTATTTATTGTTTATTCATATAAAATGTCAACGCTCCCGATGGACATTTGTTAATAGTAGAAATTATTTTTTCAGTTGTAGATTGTTCTGGAGTAATCCACGGTTTTTCTTTTGGGCGAAAAACATCCGGATTGTTTTTGACACAATTGGCCGAGTGAATACATTTTCCAGATTGCCATACAATAGTAACTTCTCCGTTTGTATATTCTTTAGTGAGGTTATTTGGGTTCATGGTTTAAAATTTTAAGGATTAGTTTAATTTTAAAGTCAGACCAATTTTTTTATTATAAAGTTAGCCTTTCTTTTTTAAAATTGCACAAAAAAGAAACGATAATAGTCTGATTAACAGATTTTTTATCGTTTCAAGGTACAGGTAAAAATATTGTTTTACGAATTAATAATTCATCGGAACATCCATTAATAAAAATTCAGCATCTGTATTCGCTTTAATGTTTAAAATGTCAGTTCCTGAAATTCCAACTGCATCACGGCTTTTTAATTCCTGACCGTTGATCGTAACATTTCCTTTTAAAACGAAAGCATAAACTCCGTTTCCTTCTTTTTTGATTTTGTATTCAGTTGCGATTCCGGCATCAAAATTCCCCATGTTGAACCAAGCATTTTGGTGAATCCAAACTCCTTCATCATCAGCATTTGGAGATAAAATTTGAGATAATTTATTATGTCTGTCCGCAACATCCAAAGTAATTTGTTGGTAACGTGGCGTAACATTTCTTTTGTTTGGGAACAACCATATTTGCAGCAATTTAGTCTGTTGATCTGCATTTGGGTTAAACTCACTGTGTTGAACTCCAGTTCCAGCACTCATAACCTGAATATCACCATTTTTGATAATTTCAGTATTTCCCATGCTGTCTTTATGAGCCAAATCTCCTTCAAGCGGAATCGTAATAATTTCCATATTATCATGAGGATGCGTTCCAAAGCCCATTCCGCCCGCAATCGTATCATCGTTCAAAACACGAAGCGCTCCAAATTGAATTCTGTCTGGATTGTACCAGCTTGCAAAACTAAAACTATGATAAGCGTTCAGCCATCCGTGATTTGCATTTCCTCTTGATTCTGCTTTGTGCAATACTATATTTTCCATGATTTTGTCTTTTATTTATTTTGATAGTACAAAGATACCACCACGGTAAGCGAAAAGCACTTAATCTAGGTTAAGAAAAGATTCTAAGGAGCTAAGGTGCTGAAAGGTTAAGTTTTTTTTGGAGCAGAGATTTTAGTTTTCAAAAGACCATTAGTCCCGCTATCCGTTACAATCTTTTGTGTCTCGTTAAAGAAACGAGACACAAAAGGATTTCCACTTCTATCGGGGCTAGATTAGAGGTTTTTGTTTTCAGAAGTTTTGTTTTGGACGTAAAGTATAATCGTATAGTTTGTCAGGAATGACAAGTATGCGGATAGGAAACAGAATAAACTATTTAATCCTAATCAATTTTCCTTTTCCGGTTATTACATCAAGATAATTTGCAACAGGACTTTGCTTGTCGTGCATAAAAAAAGGAATCGTATCTTTTGTAATCTGATCTTTTGGAATGGTAATAATCAAATCGGTATTAATGAAATTATCCAGCAATATTGCATTGCCATAAGATACTTTTCCTTTTGGCAGGAATTTGTTATCAAACTTAAAAACACTATCGTTAAAAGTAATTTTGTCTTTCAGGATATAAGAACCTTCGTCTTCAATCAAATAATTGTAACGGCCAGTGAGCTTATCTGTTTTCTGGTTGAAGTTGATGAAAAACAGAGTCATTATTAAAGCAAAATATTTCATAAGATTCTAACTGTATTGATTGATAAACTGCTGCACCACCAAATCTGTATTCTCATGGCGTTTTTTTCTTTCTAAAACTACAGGAGGAGCAGCTCTTTCTAAACAATCCTGAACGGCACAGGTTTCGCAAGTTACACCAACAATTCTTTTGACCAAAGGTTTGCCTTCAATAAACTTGAATTTCTTTTTCATTGTTGGATTTATCAAGATCCCAACAGAAATACTTCGAATAGTATCATGCAAAAAAGGATCTTTTGTAGCCGATGAAAATACTAAATATTCGTTTCCGCTATTCGCGTAACTAGATATTTGTGCATCAAAAAAATGAGATTTGTTTTGTTTGATGGCTTCGTCAATTGTTTTTACTGAAACCCATCTTCTGCAATAATGTTCGTTGGTTTCGTTAGCGTGCGGTTCCTGCTGATGTGTAATGTGTAATTCTTTGTTGATTTGATAGACATCAGAACCAATTCGGTGTGATAATCTTAAAAAGAAAAGATTCTTTAATTGGAAATCCTTTGGCAGTAAATTAGTCAATCGCTGATAAAAAGATTCAGGCGAAACCTCAAAACTTTCAATTAACTGAACAAATTCCTCGGGTTTTGGATTTTCATTTTCTAAAAAAGAATTGATTTTATCGACAACTAATTTTCTGGGAAGTATTAAAGCACCTGCAAAATAAGAAGCGTAGAAATTGTTTAAAACTTGATCAAAATTGTCAAATTTAATCCAGCTGAAAGTCAGTAGACGATCTGATATTTTTAGATAATTATAGGCAATTTCTTTTGCTAAAATAAAAGCTTTCTGCGGCGCATCGAGTTCTGTAGAAAGTAATAAAGTCTTGCTTTTTGGAACATAAATCGAACGTAAATCGCCCAATGCTTCCTGATCGGTAAAAGCAATGTCTTTAATGATGTATTCGTATTCTTCTTTTAAAATGGCTTCTAATTCCTCAATGCTGATTTTAGAATCCAGATTAATCTGAAAAGACTTTGAAAACGAAATTACTTTCTCTTCTAAATCTTCAAAATAATTGCTGTGCGCTTCCTGATACGAACGTAAAGAAGCCAAAAAGAAACTTTCACGGCTTAAATTATAATGCTGGGCAATTTCAAAAATTGTACTGATAAACGCATTAACTTTTGCCGGAGCATTGGCAATAATATCAATTAAATCGGCTTCCTGAATTCCAAATAACTCTAGCGGAATCTCTTTTAAAATTCCGGATTTTAAGATTTCTCCAATAGGAGCAAGGTTGTTATCAAGTTTTAATGATACCATTTGGTCGTAAGTCACGTCCAAATGTTCGCATAGCAGCAAAATTTTATCTGTTTTTGGATATTTTTTTCCCTTTTCAATCTCGTTTAAGTACGATTTTGAAAGATTGGTCAATTTGGCTAAGCCAAAAAGCGAAAGATTTTTTTGAATCCTAACCTGCTTTAGTTTTAGCCCAAATATCAGCTTTATATAGTCTTTTTCGATATCCATAATATCAAATGTAATCGATTTAAAAATAATCGCCAAAAAAATATTTTTAAATTTTAGCGAACGTTCGCTATTTTTATCAAAAACTTTTTGTAACATTGTGGTGTAAAACTTATTAGCTATTAATTTGTTAAGTTGTTTTTGCTTTTTTAAGGCAAGTCGAACTCAAAAACAATTCAATGGCTGGTCAATAAAAAAATAAAACCACAGCTATGAAAAACCAAACTGAAATTATCGAAACGGCAATGGAATTTTTAGCCGAAAAAAAGCTTCGTTATCCAAAAATCTGGACAGAAGAAGCGATTGTTTTTATAACCGAATTGCATAGAAAATTCGAATCACAACGAAAACTATTGCTTTTACAGAGAGAACAAAAACAAGTCACTTTTGATCAGGGAATCATGCCGGTTTTTATTCCGGAAACAAAAAGTATCCGAGAAGGAAATTGGACTGCTGGTGAAATTCCTAAAGATTTATTAGACCGAAGAGTAGAAATAACCGGCCCGGTTGATCGCAAGATGATTATCAATGCATTGAATTCCGGTGCAAAAACTTTCATGGCCGATTTTGAAGACAGCACTTCGCCAACCTGGCAAAATCTAATGGACGGACAAGTGAATTTAATTGATGCAGTAAACAAGACCATCACGTTTACAGATTTGGTAAAACAAAAATCCTATCATTTGAATGAAAAAATTGCTACGTTGATTGTTCGACCAAGAGGTCTGCATTTGCCTGAAAAGCATGTTTTAATTGAAGGAAATGAAGTTTCGGGTTCTTTGGTAGATTTTGGTTTGTATGTGTTTCATAATCATAAAAAACTTCTAGAAAACAACTCTGCCCCATATTTCTATATTCCGAAATTGGAACATTATCTGGAAGCAAGATGGTGGAATACTGTAATTGATTTTACAGAAGATTATCTGAATCTGAAACGAGGTACAGTAAAAGTGACGGTTTTAATTGAGACCATAACGGCAAGTTTTCAGTTAGACGAAATCATCTATGAATTAAAAGAACATATCGTTGGCTTGAACTGTGGACGCTGGGATTATATTTTCTCTTATATCAAAAAGTTTAGAAAAAATCCAAAATTCATCGTTCCAGATCGTGATCAGGTAAATATGACTTCGCCATTTATGAATGCCTATTCCAATTTGGTTATCCAGAGATGTCATAAACGTGGTATTCATGCGATTGGCGGAATGGCAGCACAGATTCCAATTAAGAATAATGAAGAAGCAAATGCTGTCGCTTTCGCGAAAGTAAAAACCGATAAAGAACGTGAAGTTCGAAACGGCCACGATGGAACCTGGGTCGCGCATCCAGATTTAGTTGCAATAGCGAAAGCCATTTTTGATAAAGGAATGCCAACGCCAAATCAGATTCATGTAAAAAGAGAACATCGAAGAATTACAGAAACAGATTTGATCGAACCACCAATTGGATTGATTACAGAAAACGGTGTTAGGAAAAACATCAATGTTGCGATTTTGTACTTGGCTTCATGGTTGAACGGACAAGGCGCTGCAGCTTTGCACAATTTAATGGAAGATGCAGCAACTGCGGAAATTTCGAGATCGCAATTGTGGCAATGGCTTCAGAATAAAGTGATTTTGGATAATGGTAGAAAATTAGATTTAGCGTATTATCATGAATTGGCTTTAGATGAATTCAGAAAAATCAAGGAAGAATTAGGAACAGAAAATCACGAAAAACAGCAATTTCCATTAGCTGAAAAAATGCTGGAAAGATTGGTTGTAAACCTGCACTTTGTGGATTTCTTGACGATTCCATGCTATAAATATTTATAAAAGCTTTTTTAAAATCTGCTCAATCTGCCAAATCTGCGAGCGAATAATTTTTTCCCGCAGATTTAGCAGATCAGGCAGATAAAATTTAGTCTTAAATAGCTTAAACACATAGAAACATAGGTTTTAGTTTTTACATAAAAAGGAAGAAGAAAAAAACTAGTTTTTCACACATAGCTATGTGCATTGAAACAAGTGAAACGCCTTTAACCACAAAGATGAACTATGTTTCTATGTGTTTAAAAAATGCATCCAGTTAAAAACTGAACACTTTTAACTGTGAACTGAACACTATTACTTACTAACCAACTTAACTATACTATTTATGAAAACAACAGAAGACAGAATTCAGGAATTGATTAACGATTGGATTACGAACCCAAGATGGAAAGGCGTTGAACGTCCTTACACTGCGACTGAAGTTGTGACGCTTCAGGGATCGTATCATATTGAGCATTCTATTGCAAAAATGGGTGCAGAGAAATTATGGAGAAAGTTAAAAAGTCAGGATTATGTTGCGGGTTTGGGAGCGTTGACTGGAAATCAAGCGATTCAAGAAGTTGACGCGGGTTTAGAAGCGATTTATTTAAGCGGATGGCAAGTTGCTGCTGATGCAAATTTAGCAGGCGAAATGTATCCTGATCAATCACTTTATCCGGTAAACAGCGTTCCGATGGTGGTGAAAAAAATCAACAACGCTTTACTGCGCGCTGATCAAATTCAGACTGTAAATAATATTGAAAATAGAAAAGATTATTTAGTTCCGATTGTGGCTGATGCCGAGGCTGGTTTTGGTGGAAACCTAAATGCTTTCGAATTAATGAAGTCGATGATTGAAGCTGGAGCTTCTGGAGTGCATTTTGAAGATCAGTTGAGTTCTGCTAAAAAGTGCGGACACTTGGGCGGAAAAGTTTTGGTGCCAACGCAAGAGGCGATTAATAAACTAATTGCGGCAAGATTAGCTTCAGATGTTATGGGAGTTTCAACATTAATTGTTGCCCGAACAGATGCGGATGCGGCTAATTTATTAACGAGCGATGCAGATCCAAGAGATAGAAAGTTTTTAACGGGAGAAAAAACAGCTGAAGGTTTTTTCTATGTAAAAAACGGAATAGAGCAGGGAATTGCAAGAGGTTTAAGTTATGCTCCCTATGCCGATTTAATCTGGATGGAAACCAGTAATCCAGATTTAGATTATGCGAGAAAGTTTGCAAAAGCAATGAAAAAAGAATTTCCAGATAAAATGTTGGCTTATAATTGTTCACCATCTTTCAATTGGGCAGCAAAATTATCAGTTGCAGAAATGGAAACATTCAGGGAAGATTTGGCAGCAATGGGCTATAGTTTCCAATTTATCACTTTAGCAGGATTCCATGCTTTAAACACAAGTATGTTCGAATTGTCTAAAGCCTACAAAGAACGCGGAATGGCAGGATATTCTGAATTGCAGGAACGTGAATTCGCTTTGCAAAAAAACGGATTCAGAGCGGTAAAACACCAGGCTTTTGTTGGGACTTCTTATTTTGATGCGGTTCAAAATACCGTTATGATTGGAAAATCAACCATAACAGCGATGAAACATTCTACGGAGGTTGAGCAATTTTAATTTTTTTTTCCGCCACGAATTCACGAATTTTTATTCTCAAAGATTATAAAAAATAATTCGTGAATTCGTGGCGGAAAATCTTATTTTTTCAAAAGTCTCGCTTTCATTTTGCTAAAGAATTCTGGTGTTACGCCAATGAAAGAAGCGATTTGTTTTTGAGGAACTTTATGAACTAATGTTCCGTATTTTTTAGTGAATTTTTCGAAACGTTCTTCCGCAGGCAAACTCAAGTTATCCATTAATCGCTGTTGATTCGCAACTAAAGAATTCTCAATTAAAATTCTAAAAAAACGTTCCAGTTTTGGGATTTCAAGATACAATTGTTCTTGATTTTCTTTAGATAAAGAAACAACTTCAGCTTCTTCTAAAACTTCTATGAAAAGCTGTCCTGGTTTCTGCGAAAAATAACTGTACATGTCACTCATCCACCAGCCTTCACAGGCAAATGATAGAACGTGTTCTACAATATTATCGTTGATATTGAAACTTCTTAAAATTCCTGAATTTACAAAATAAGAATGTTTGCAGACTTCGCCAGCATTTAATAAAAGTGTTTTGGCTTTGTATGTATTGGTTTCTAATTTAGATAAAAACAGTTCTTGTTCTTCTGGTGTCAGAGAAACGTGTTTAGCAATGTTTTCTAATATTAATGCCATTATTTTTTATCGTCTATTAAAGTGAATGAAGTGGCGATAAATTGGTTTCCTTTGATTTCTCCAGTAACAGAAGCTTTTCTGATAGCATTGCAGAAGCCGTTTTCTGCGTGAGCATCGCCATGCTGATCGATTTTTGTGCCGTCAACAAAATACGATTTTCCGCCAATGCGAACTGCTAAATCACAGCTTTTGCCTTTCATTCCGAATTGGCATTCTCCACAAGAAGCTTCAACAATTGTGGGTTTGTCAAATTTCTTTTTGTCTTGTGCTTGTACTGAAATTCCAATAAAAAGGAAAATCATAAATATAAGTTTTTTCATTTTCTAAGAATTTACAGTTATTAATTTTGCTGTTTCTTTAGCGCGTTCGGTTACTTCGTTTATTGGAGTTGAAAGCGAATCATGGCTTAAAACAACTCCCATTCTGCGGTAAGGTCTTGAAGTTGGTTTTCCGAAAATCCTGAAATCAGTTTTTGGTAAAGCACCTACTTTTTCGATTCCGCTGAAAGTTGGGTTTGTCGAATCTTCTGATGCTAAAATTACGGCGCTTGCTCCAACTTTTTCTAAAGTAATTTCGAAAATTGGAAGACTTAAAATAGCTCTTAAATGCAATTCGAATTCGTTAAAATTCTGTGTTCCGGCCAACGTTACCATTCCAGTATCATGAGGACGTGGAGAAAGTTCTGAGAAATAAACGCCTTCTTTGGTTAGGAAAAATTCAACGCCAAAAAGTCCGGCACCGCCAAGGGCTTCAGTAATTTTTTCGGCCATATCCTGCGCTTCGTATAAATCTTTTTCTGAAACCAAAGCCGGTTGCCAGCTTTCCTGATAATCGCCTCTTTCTTGTCTGTGTCCAATTGGAGCGCAGAATAATGTCGGGTTATTATTTTGAGTGATCGTTAAAAGCGTAATTTCCGAATCAAAATCAACAAAAGCTTCTACAATAACTTCGATAACATCACCACGGGAACCTGCAACGGCATATTGCCATGCTTTTTCAATATCGCTTTCTGTTTTGATGGTTGATTGTCCTTTTCCAGATGAAGACATTAATGGTTTTACTACACAAGGAATTCCAACTTCCTGAACGGCTTTTTGTAGTTCTTCTGCTGAAGTTGCGTATTGATATTTAGCAGTTCTTAGCCCAAGTTCTTTCGAGGCTAAATCACGAATGGCTTTGCGATTCATGGTAAAGTTTGCCGCTTTCGCTGAAGGTACAACCGTGATTCCTTGTTTTTCGTAATCGTAAAAACGTTCAGTACGAATGGCTTCTATTTCGGGAACTATAAAATCGGGTTGGTGTTTGGCTACGATTCGGTCAAGTGCATCGCCATCGAGCATATTGATGACTTCGAAGCCGTGTGCGACTTGCATTGCTGGTGCATTTTCGTAACTGTCAACTGCAATTATAGTTTGTCCGATTCGTTGTGCGGCAATGACAAATTCTTTGCCTAATTCGCCTGAACCTAGGAGTAGTATTTTCATTTTGTAGTGTTGTAATGTTTGAGTAGTAAAAGTAGGGAAAAAGCTTTTTTTAACCGCAAAGTTCGCAAAGATTTACGGAAAGAACGCTAAGTTTTTGTTTTAAAGTTAAAGAAGTGCTCAACGAATTTCTCGCGCAGATTTTGCAGATTCAGCAGATTTAATTTTGTAATTGATTTTAGTTTTAAGACAAAGTCACCATACAGTTTGTCATTTCGACGAAGGAGAAATCTCTAAGAGTAGCTCTACAAAGATTGGCTTATTGGAACGGAGTTACTTGCGAAGATTTCTCCTTCGTCGAAATGACAAGATTGTGGAAATAACAGATTATTTAACCACAATCCCGATAGCTATCGGGAGCAAAGAATTACGCAAAGAACGCAAGGTTTCGTTTTTAAGTAAAAGAAAAGGTTCGCAAAGATTAATTTTAAAATCTTTGCGAACCTTGCGTATGTCCTTGCGTTCTTTGCGGTTAAATAATATTAATGAAAATGATCTTCTTCAATCTCAAATTCGGCATCTTTTTCCCAGATTTCCATTTCGCAGGGTTTGCAGTTGAATTTTAATTTGTATTCAAGTTCACCTTGTTTCAATACTAATGGTTCTTTTACCTTAACACCAACTATGTCTTTTTGGTGAATCGGGCATTTTTTTAATTCGTATTTGATACAATATTTGGTTGTCATTACACGAGATTTTCCTGGATCCCATTGTAATTCGAATGCTTTTTCGATTTCAGTTACACCGTGGCGTTCGTAGAATTTACGAGCGGTTTTGTTCGAAACGTTGTACATGAAATCCAATTTGGTTTCAGGATATGGATGTGACGTTTTTACCAATTGGTGTTCTTCGCGTTTGTAATTTGCCAAACGAATTTCTGATAATTGCTCGTAAACCGTTCTTCTCATTTCATTGATTTTTGAAATTGGAAGGAACCAGTTTTGAGAAAACATAATGTTGATTTCGTCAGCAGTATAAGGTGTAAAACCTGTTTTTGCTAATTGTGTTTTAATGTTTTCTTCGATAGACTCGCCAGTTTTTGTCTGCTCTTTTGGATGTTCTAAATCTACGGTACTTACATTCCCGTCTTCGTCAGTTGCGATTAATTGGAAACCATTTTCTGTTTCTGTAAGCAATAAAGTCGTGCTCAATTTACGAACGGCACTATCTTCTCTTTCGACAATTTTGATGAAAGCAGCGTCGTTATTTCTGTATATGAAAGTTCCATCTTTTACTTCTTTTAAAACGTTTGGATATACCTTCCCGTTTTCGGCTTTGTTTACGTAGATTCCGTCGGCTTCGTTATTTTCGTTGATGAAGCAAAGTCCGTCACCGTTGTTTAATAATTCGCCGTTTTCAATTTCGTAAGCACCGCCAACTGTTCGGATTAATTTACCGATATATTGTCCTTTTGATTTTGGGCTTTCCCAAGAACCAATTGAACTGTGTCTGTCGTTTACGAAATAATCGGTATAACCACGATTGAAAGTCCTGTTTAATGCAGAATCAAAAGTATAAGTGCATTTTCCAGAAGAAGCTTTAATGTATTTGTCGCTTCCTTCTAGATAGCTGTCTAATTTTTGACGTAAATAAGAAACGTTGTTTTTAACATAAGCGACGTCTTTTAAACGGCCTTCGATTTTGAAAGAAACAATTCCAGCTTCAATCAAATTAGGAATTTGATCTGAAATATCTAAATCTTTAATCGAAAGTAAGTGACTGTTTCTAATTAAAGTATCTCCGTTACCGTCAATTAAGTTATAAGGTAAACGGCAGTTTTGTGCGCATGAACCACGATTTGCGCTTCGTTCTCCGTTTGCCACACTCATATAACAGTTTCCACTGAAGGATACACATAAAGCTCCCGTTACGAAAAACTCTAATTCAACATCTGCGTGGTCGTAGATTGTTTTAATTTGATGCAGGTTTAATTCACGTGCTAAAACCACACGTTTGATACCAGCGTCTTTCAGGAATTTGATTTTATCAGCATCACGATTATTGGCTTGTGTACTGGCATGAAGTACGATAGGAGGCAAGTCCATTTCCATAATTGCCATATCTTGAATAATCAAGGCATCAACACCAATATCATACAGTTCCCAGATCATGGCACGACACGTTTCTAATTCGTTGTCGTATAAAATGGTATTCATTACCACAAAAACCTGTGCGTTAAATAAATGCGCATATTTTACTAGTTCAGCAACATCTTCGATTGAGTTGTTAGCATTAGAACGTGCGCCAAATTGCGGTGCACCAATATATACGGCATCGGCACCACTATTTATGGCTGCGATTCCTCCAATTAAATCTCTAGCAGGAGCTAATATTTCGATTTTCTTCTTCATTACTAAAACTTTAGACTTTTGTGGTATTCCCGAAAAAAAGTGTGCAAAGGTCTAATAAATATTCCGAGTTTGCTAGTGATGAAGCGATTTTTTTGAATTTGTTAACGCAATATGGAATGATACTAAAAATTAATAGATTAATTTTTTGCTTCAGTAATTCTAAAAAGTGTTTTTAAAGATAATGTGTATCATTGTTTAAATTATTGTAATTTCTTGCAAAATTCAATTGAGCATCTAAATAGCTTTCCTCTTTTAAGTTTTGATATTGATTTAATAATGGTAAAATCGTTTTATGAAACTGTTCTTTTAATGCTTTGAATTGATTGACGTTTTCAATATAAAATCGGTATTTAATTTTTTCTCCGTTTTCGATAAAATGGATTGAATTTTCAAAACCATTATAAGAAGATCTATTACTTCCTGAAAACAATCTTCCCTTATAAGCGTAAATGTTTATTTGAATTTTTTCGAGATTACTCCATTTATGTATTGTAGTTTCTTGATTATTACAAAATTCAATACCATTTTCAGAAAAGCTAATTTGCATATCTTTTTGTATAATTCCTAAAGGTAAGTATTTGCCTTTTGTAATAGTATTAAAGATTTTAAAACCAATAAGTCCTAAAACCATACTGAAACAGAAAATTGGCTGTTTAGTATTTATTCCGTAAATGAAAGGAACGAAAATGATTAATGTTAAAACAATAGCAAAGAAGCCTTCAATTATAGTTGGTTTTTGATAAATAGCAATTGGAAATTTTTGTTGAGTCATTTTTTTATGAATTTTACAAAAAGCTAAACTTTAGTAATTAATCTACAAGGAAAAAAGTATTCAGGCTGGGTTTTCTTCTTCATGATGCGAGGTGCTTGAACCATAATCTATTAAATTGTACTACTCTTGGTTGAGCATTTGTCATAAAAGAAAAGAAGTAGATAAACTGCGTAAGGTTATAGTCACGTAAGAGTTTTGGCTAGATGTTGGTTGTGACGAAAGTAAGATTTATTTTTTAATTTTTACAAAACAAAAAAAACTACCCAGTTTTTCAACTAAGTAGTTTTCTAAAATGAAAAAAAACAAAAAAAACAATGATATTAAATTCCTTTCATTTTAATTTGGGATAAAGTATTTTGAATACTATTTAATTGTTTGGAAACAACATAAATTTGACTATGTTCCAATTCATTATCATCGAGTGCTTTTTTGTATTTTTCAATCGCGGCTTCTTCTCCAGTAATACAGGCGTTGATGATAGCTTCAGGATCTCCATCAGTAAAGGACGATTTGATGTCAATCCAAGTTCTGTGTAAAGCTCCTAACGGACCTCCGCCAGAAGTGTCTGTTGATTTTCCGAGTTTATTGATTTCGTCTTGTAATTCTACAATAAATAAGGCTCTTTCGCGTGCGTATTCCAGAAAATCAGTTTTCATTGCCGCGTTGTTTACATGTTCGGCCGCGTTTGTATATCCTAATTTTCCATCTTCAAGAATTGAAATTAATCCTTCCAGAGTTTTAACTGCTTCTTTTGTGGTTTCATCTGTATGTATCATGACGTAATAGTTTTTAAATTAATACATTACAAAGTTGTCGATTTCTAAAACGTTATGTCTTACAGGATTACGATTGAGCTTTTACAATATTGTAGAATGGGAATTTTGAAACTTATATTTTATGTTTCCCGCAGATTTTGGAGATTTAGCTGATTTTTTCTTTTGGAAATGAATTTTCTCGTTTTACGGTTTGCGTGAGGGATAGGAGTGAAAAGCCCACAGCCGTGAGGAACGAACAGGCGAGGACTTGTAACGGATAGCCCGACCCGGAGGGACACGCCCAAAATAAGCCCATAAAAAAACAGCTTAAAGTATAAAAGTGATGAAACTTTTGAACCTTAAGCCGTTTTAATAAAACTTAGAATATTGTTATGCAGTCAAAGCTTCTTTGATTCTGCGTAATGCTTCTTTTAAAATATCGTTGCTTGTTGCGTAAGAGAAACGAATACAGTTTGGATTTCCGAAAGCATCTCCAGTTACTGTTGCTACATTTGCCTCAGCTAAAAGATACATTGAAACGTCGTTTGCATCTTTAATTTCGTGTCCTTTTAATGTTTTTCCAAAGAAAGAAGAAACGTCTGGGAATACGTAGAAAGCACCTTCTGGAACGTTGATTTTTACACCTGGGATTTCTTTTAATAATCCAACTACTAAATCTCTACGTCCGTGGAAAGCCTGAACCATTTCGTTTAATACACTAGGGTCAGCATCTACAGCGGTAATGGTAGCTCTTTGAGCAACTGAATTTGCTCCAGATGTTACTTGCCCTTGGATTTTTGTACATGCTTTTGCAATAAATTCAGGAGCTCCAATGTAACCAATTCTGTATCCTGTCATGGCAAATGCTTTTGCAACTCCGTTTACAGTGATTGTTTTTTCTAACATTCCTGGAATAGAACCAATGCTGCAGAAAGTTCCTGAGAAATTGATGTGCTCATAAATTTCGTCAGCAACTACGTAAATATTTGGGTGTTTTTCTAACACTTTTGCCAGTGCTGTTAATTCTTCTCTGCTGTAAACAGATCCTGAAGGATTACATGGAGAAGAAAACCACATCATTTTTGTTTTTGGTGTGATGGCAGCTTCTAATTGTTCTGGAGTGATTTTGAAATCTGTTTCAACAGAAGTTGGGACTTCAACTGGAACTCCGCCAGAAAGTTTTACGATTTCGAAATAAGAAACCCAGTAAGGTGCTGGTAAAATTACCTCGTCACCGTCGTTTAACATTACCTGAGCAATGTTGTATAATGATTGTTTTGCTCCTGTAGAAACTACGATTTGAGATGGTTTGTAATCTAAATCATTATCTCTTTTGAATTTTCTGCAAATTGCTTCTTTTAAATCTTGGTATCCATCAACTGGAGAATAAGTGCTGTAATTATCATCGATTGCTTTTTTAGCAGCTTCTTTAATAAAGTCAGGTGTGTTGAAATCTGGCTCACCTAAACTTAAACTGATAATGTCTTTTCCTTGTGCTTTTAATTCTCTTGCCAAAGCGGCCATTGCTAATGTCTGCGAAGTCGCAAGATTGTTGATTCTGTCCGAAAGAATATGATTCATTATAAAAATTTTGAATGTCCTTAAATTTGCTGTGTTGTTTAAGGAAGGTTAATTATTAATAGATTTTTTTTAGTTTTTAAACTGATAATTCAGGTTTCATTCCCAAATCACGTAGATGCTTGAAGTGAGCAATAACAGCACTTCGCATTGTTTTGTATTCGTAATAAGGTAAGTTGCATTCTTTTGCTGTTTCTTTTACAATTTTGGCAATTTTACCGTAATGAATATGACTGATATTTGGAAAAATATGATGTTCGATTTGATGGTTTAATCCGCCAGTGTACCAGTTTACGATTGCATTTTTTGGTGCAAAATTAGTTGTGGTATACAATTGGTGGATAGCCCAAGTATTATCCATTTCACCTAAATCATTTGGAGTTGGATTTGTAGTATGATCTACTACGTGTGCCAACTGGAATACAATACTTAAGATTAATCCTGCTGTGTAGTGCATTGCGAAAAATCCAATAAGTACTTTCCACCATGTAATTCCGATTACCATTGGTAGAACAATCCAAATTGAAACATAGATAAGTTTAGTAATGATTAAAGTAGTCCACAAGATTTTAGGATTCTTTGGTTCTCCGTAAGACAATTTTCTTTTCAAATAGTTTCTCATCTGCTTAAAATCGGTTGTTAATGCCCAATTAAAAGTCAATAAACCGTATAAGAAAACAGAATAGTAATGCTGAAAACGATGAAAACGATGCCATTCCGCATGCTCTGTAAAACGGATAATTCTTCCAGCATCTAAATCTTCGTCATGTCCAGGGATATTAGTATAAGTATGATGCAATACATTGTGCTGTACCTGCCAGTTGTATACGTTTCCAGCCAAAACATAAATGGTTCCACCCATGAATTTATTAATCCAGCTTTTATTAGAGTAAGAACCATGATTTCCATCATGCATTACATTCATTCCGACACCAGCCATTCCAACGCCCATTACAATTGATAGCAACAACATTAACCAAAAAGGCATGCCAAGTGTAAGGATTAAAAAATAGGGAGTTAAGAAAACAGCAAATAGAATAACAGCTTTTAGGTGTAATTTCCAATTTCCGGTTTTCTGAATATTATTTTCCTTGAAGTAATTGTTTACCCGAGAATTAAGTGTTCTAAAGAACTTCAGATTGTCTTGCCTAGCAAATGTCGGAGCCGTGTTATTCATAATTAATTTAAATAGTTTTCAAAGGTAATTATTATAAATTCTCAATTTGCAAAATTGAGTTAAATATTTCAATCGTAAAGTAGTACTTTTGTTAAAAATTTACAGCAATGGATGAGATATTGAAATATTTTCCAAATTTGACCGATCTTCAAATCGAACAATTTCAAAAATTAGACTTTTTATACCACGATTGGAACGAGAAAATCAATGTTATTTCTCGTAAAGACATCGACTCATTATATACAAAACACATTTTACATTCCTTAGGGATTGCTAAAATTATGAAATTTGAACCTGGAACAACAGTTTTGGATGTTGGAACAGGAGGCGGTTTTCCAGGAATTCCGTTAGCGATTCTTTTTCCGGAAACTCGTTTTTATTTAATTGATGTAATTGCTAAAAAAATAAAAGTAGTTCAAGGTGTTGCTGATGCATTAGAGTTAAAGAATGTAAAAGCAGAGCAAAAACGCGCCGAATTAGTCAAAGGCGATTTCGATTTTATCGTAAGCCGTGCCGTTACCAATATGCCTGATTTTGTTTCTTGGATACATGATAAAATAAAGAAACAGCATAAACATAAATTAAAAAATGGAATTCTTTATTTGAAAGGTGGTGATTTGACAGAAGAACTAAAAGATTTTCCAAATGCCACTTTATATGATTTAGCAGATGTGTTTGAAGATGAGTTTTTTGAAACTAAAAAGGTGGTGCATCTACCACTAAAATTTAAACCTTAAAAAGAAACAACCCGGCAGATTTTACTCTCCGGGTTATTTTTTTGAATAAATAAAAACTATTAAAAAATTAAGAATGTACTCTTGAAAGATTCAAAAATTGGTTTGCCTGATAATTTAGATTATCAATAAAGCTATGTATTGCGTTTTTAGATGCTTCAGTAGTCGCCTTAAATTCTGAATCAAAGAAAAAATCACGGCATATTACAGGCTCGTTGGAAGAATCGTATATTTCTTCATCTATTTCGTTTAAATCTAAATTTTGATATTCACAAGGATATAAACAAATAAGCTCTATCATAATACGATTAAACCAATGATCAAATACTTTCTTTTTAGGAGTGACATGACGCACTAATAGTACTAGCCCAATAAGTTCGTTCTGAAGATGATAAGAACCCTTTTTATATAGAGTATCTATCATTCTAACATTCATATGGGCGATCCAAAGTGCTCCATTAACACAACCTGAAGCTGGAATTTCAAAATCGATATCAAATAACAATGGATTTGTTTGTTCAGGATTATCAACAGAACACCAAAGTGCCTCAATGCGTTTTTGGGTATCGTTTGTGTCTTTTGTATATCCAGTAAAGCGCCAATAAATCCATTCTAATAAGGCGGCAGCAAGTCCAACCGAAGCTTTATGATTTATTTGAGTTAATAAATTCTCGAGATCTTCGTTTTCTTCAAAAGGATCTAATAATTCATTTATTTTCTTTTTATTCCATTTAAAATCAATAGCGTGTCCAATACTTTTTGATTCTAAAATGACTTTAGGAACATTGTTTAAATTTTTCATAAGTTTAAACAATGTTTAAATAATACTAATTGATTTTGGTAGAACAAATGTATTATGATGTTTTTTTTTGAAAAGGAACAAGAGGTTTTAAAAGTATCAAAATAAGTTTTTCTAAGAAGCTATATGGTTGGTAATCAATTAAATAAGAAAATTACTACAAAACTATATTTAAGTTGTTTTAATGTAGATAATTTGTTTTTTTATGTCTTGTTACTAAAAAAAAACGGTGTAAAATGAATGTGAAAAGGAAAAAAAATAAAAGCCGAATCTTTTGAAGATTCGGCTTTTTATATTGACAGATTTCAAAATTTGAAATCTAAAATTTGAAATAGAAATTATCCTAAAAATGGATATCTGTAATCTTCTGGAGTTACAAAAGTTTCTTTGATCGTTCTTGGAGAAGCCCAACGCAATAAGTTCAATGCAGAACCTGCTTTGTCGTTAGTTCCAGAAGCTCTTGCTCCACCAAACGGTTGCATTCCTACAACGGCTCCAGTTGGTTTGTCGTTGATATAGAAGTTACCAGCAGCGTTTTGTAATTTCGTAGTTGCTACTTCAATAGCATAACGATCTTGGCTGAAAACTGCTCCAGTTAAAGCATATTCAGAAGTAGTATCAACTAATTCTAAAGTTTCTTCCCATTTAGCATCTTCATAAACATAAATTGTGATAACTGGTCCAAACAACTCAGTTTCCATTGTAGTATATTTTGGATTTGTAGTTACAATAACCGTTGGCTCAACAAAGTATCCAACAGATTTATCATAATTTCCTCCAACAATAATTTCAGCATCAGCATCTTTTTTAGCTTGGTCAATGTAACTAGCTAATTTATCAAAAGAACCTTCGTGGATAACTGCTGTAATGAAGTTTCCAAAATCTTCTGGAGAACCCATTTTCATAGATTTTACATCAGTAATCAATTGCTCTTTTACAGCTGGCCATAAACTTTGCGGGATATAAGCTCTAGAAGCAGCAGAACATTTTTGACCTTGGAATTCAAAAGCACCACGAGTAATTCCTGTAACTATTTGTTTTACGTTTGCGCTTGGGTGAGCAATGATAAAATCTTTACCTCCAGTTTCCCCAACGATTCTTGGGTAAGTTTTATAGTTATGAATGTTTGCACCAATTTTGGCCCAAATATCTTTAAATACGTGAGTTGAACCTGTAAAGTGAACTCCAGCAAAATCACGGCTAGCCAAAACAGTATCAGTAATCATTAAAGCATCTCCAAAAACTACATTGATAACACCGTCTGGAACTCCAGCTTCTTTGAAAACTTCTAAAATGATTTTCGTAGAAAATACTTGGCTGTCACTTGGTTTCCAAACTACAACGTTCCCCATCATTGCAGCACTTGCAGGTAAGTTTGCAGCAATAGCAGTAAAGTTAAATGGAGTGATAGCGTAAACAAAACCTTCAAGAGGTCTGTATTCTACACGATTCCAAACAGAAGAATCTGATTTTGGCTGATCGTTGTAGATTTGAGTCATAAACTCAACATTATAGCGTAAAAAGTCGATTAATTCGCAAGAAGCATCGATTTCTGCTTGGTGGATATTTTTAGATTGACCAATCATTGTAGCAGCGTTGATACGAGCTCTGTATGGGCCAGCTATAAGTTCAGCAGCTTTTAAGAAAATAGCGGCACGCTGTTCCCATGCCATATTTGCCCATGCTTTTCTTGATTCAAGTGCATTAGCAATCGCTTTTTCGATATGTTGTTTTTCAGCTAAGTGGTATTTTCCAACGATATGTTTGTGATCGTGTGGAGCAGTAATGTTTCTTGTATTTCCAGTTTTGATTTCTTCGCTTCCAATATATAAAGGAACGTCAATTTGAGAATTCCACATTGTAGTGTAAGCTGCTTGAACAGCTGCTTTTTCTGGAGAGTTCGGCGCGTAGCTTTTTACGGGCTCGTTTACCGCTTTTGGTACATGAAAAAATCCTTTAAGCATGTTATTTAAAATTAGATTATTAGATAATTTATAGTTAGATAATTTGATTTGTTACGAATAATCTAACGCTGCACAAAAGTACAAAGGATAAATTAATAAATTGATAATTTTATGATTAAGATAACGATAAAAAGAATCGTACTAAAGAGATGTCTTTAATTTAAAGCAAAAGGAGCGCACATTCTAAAAGTAGGAACAATTACTTTGAATGTTTTTGTTGTAGTAAAATTGATCATATTGAAATGACCTTTCATCGCACCATAAGGAGATGATAATAAACAACCAGAACTATAAGTGTGATTTTCACCTGGTTTTAAAACTGGTTTTTTACCAATTACGCCTTCACCATCTACTACTTCTAGATCGTTTAGAGAATCAAAAATTTCCCAATGGCGTGAAGTTAACTGCACAGAATCTTTACTGTGGTTTTCAATTGTAACTACATAACTAAAAGCAAAATGTATCTTGTAGTTCTTGAAGTAAGTACCTTCAAAACTAGTCAAAACGGATATTTTTATGCCTCGTGTAATTTGAGAAACCATACTAACGCAGTATATATGTGGTTGTTATAGTGGCAAAGTTAAGAAAAAAAATCGTTTAATCTAGAACCTTAACATTGTTTTAATTGACTATATTGATAGAGTTTGCATTTCCTTTACCAATAACGCGCTGATAACGGTCTGTTGCCTCTTTATAATAGACCAAAATTGTGTATTCGTTTTCAGTTTGATAGAAGTTTCCATCAATAGCATTTTCATAATCAATAGCACCTTTTTTATCAGCAACAGTGTACTGGAAATTGGTGAACCCCTGCTTGATCATAATGGCTTTTTCGAAAACTGCTTTATCAGTATTGTAATCCATTTTATATTCTGGCGAAAGGCTGTAATTATTAAACATTCCGGTAATATAAATGTCTTTGTTTAATCGAAATGCTGGAGCAGATAATGTGAAGTAAACCCAAGCATAATCAGCTTCAATATCATTGTTAGATGCATTGATGTTCTTAACCACAAAGTTTCCGTTTACATCTTCATAATTCGTGTAGATCTGATTTCCTCTTGCGGCATTAGTATATAAATGAGCGTTATAAATATCGCCGTTGGAACCTACTTTCGCAACATTATTATTGGCAGCGCGAATATCTTTATTTTCAAAATACAAAAATTCATTTCCACCCCAAAACTGAGTTTCTTTATCGTATTTATAAACCAGTTGATTACCAATAGTATATTGAGGAATAATATTTTTTATAGCTGTATTGAAATTTCCATTCTGTAATAAAAGAACTTTTACATTTTGTAGAGGCGTCTGAAATACAATATCATTAGATAAAATAGCAAAATCTAAGTTTTGTTTATAGTCGATATTGCTAAGGTTTCGGCTTCTTTTTACCTGTGCTGTAACGGTTGAATGATTTTCGTATAAAATAAACTTTCTCGAAAGCACTAATTCTCGGTCTTCATTTAGAATTCTCAACATATAATTTCCCGAAAACTTTATTTGTGTTGTGAACTGATTCGGAAAAGATAGTCTGTAATGCGAATAAATCTGAAGTGTATTAAATGAATTAGAATAATCATTAATTCTCTGATTGTCTAAACCGCCAATATAATCCGTTTTCGGAATAGCGGTTGGTATCCAGTTATAGTCACAATGCAGAATTTCAAAATAATAATTAGCTTCATTACCAAATAAATCATCAAACTGAAAAGCAAACGAAGAACCTAATTCAAAAATAGGAACAACATTACTTCCGTTTTGAACAAAAGAAACGGTTTTAATATTATAAGGTGGTTCAACCTCGTTTTGTACTTGCTGTGCAGTTATTGAACTAAAGAAGAAAAAAAATAAAAGGCTCTGATATAAAAATTTTGACATCTTATTTATGTTGTAAGATTGTAAATATAACAATTTTATACAACGAAAAATAGCCAGATTTATTGGTTTAACGTATTACGAATTCAAAATGTATTCTAAATTAGCTTCGATTTCATCGTTAATATAGCTTTCCTCTAAAAGCGAATCAGATAACAGTTTTTTATTTTCCTGCAGTTTAATGATTTTTTCCTCAACCGTATTTTTAGAAATAAATCGAACAACATTTACTTTGTTCAATTGTCCAATTCTATGTGCTCGTCCAACTCCTTGTTTTTCTGCAAAAGGATTCCACCACGGATCTAAAAATAAAACATAAGAAGCTTTAGTAATATTTAAACCAACGCCTCCCGCTTTTAACGAAATGAAAAACAACAACGGTTCTTCTTTTTCCTGAAAAACTTTTACCTGTTGTTCTCTTTTATTGGCCGGAGTTTCTCCCGTGATTTCACAATATTGGATTTTGTTTTGCTTGCACCAGTCGGTGTAAAATCCAAGATTGGTTACAAACGAACTGAAAATAATAACCTTTTGTTTTTCGTGGACTAAAGTTTCGAGATAATTGGTAACCGCAATATATTTTCCGGAATCTATTTCTGATTCCTGATCAACCATTTTCGGATGGTTACTCAATTGCCTTAATTTCATCAACGTATTAATGATACTGATTTTATCTGGACTTGAACCATCTGTTTTCAATAAAAAGTTACGGGCTTTCGATTTTTCTTTTTCGTATAGTTTCTCCTGTTCAGGATCCATTTCACAATAGTAAATTTGTTCTGATAATTCAGGTAAATCTTTTAAAACCTGTTCTTTCGTTCGTCGCAAAATATAAGGCTGAACAAGAGTTTTTAATTCTGATAAAATAGTTTCATCCTGTCTTTTTTCAATTGGAGTTTTGAAATTATACATGAAAAACTTATAATTTCCTAAAATATCAGGATTTATAAACTGCATCTGCGACCATAAATCATCAAGCGAATTTTCGATCGGCGTACCGCTCAAAGCAATTTTATGAGCTGTGCTAATCTTGTTGATTGCTTTAAAAATCTTAGAATCTTTATTTTTAATATATTGACTTTCGTCCAAAATCAAATAACGGAAATCATATTTTTCTAAAATAGCAATATCACGATGAACAATGCTGTAACTCGTAAAAATCAAATCTGTTGTGGCTAATCTGCTGGCTAATTGTTTTCTGTCATTGCCAACATATTGCATTTTTGAAAAATGCGGAGTGAATTTCAAAGATTCATTATACCAGTTAAAAACTAAGGATGAAGGTAAAACAATCAGTGTTTTGAGCGGTTCTCTTTCGATGGTGGTTTCGTTCGAAAACAGATCAAAATTTGTTGTTTTTGTAGTGAAGCCTAATTGTTCTTGAACGGCAACCAAAACAGCTAGAGTCTGCAAGGTTTTTCCAAGTCCCATGTCATCGGCTAAACAAGCGCCTAAATTGGAGTTGAAATGCCCTAAAAGCCACTGTACACCTTCAATTTGATACGGTCTTAAAGTCGCTTTTAATAAATCAGAAGCTTTGTATTCGGCTTTTGTAGTGATATCGTCTTTAATTTCAGGAATAGCATCTAACGCCGTAAAATTGCTTTTGCGTAAAAGAAGATTTCCGTTTTCCGTTTTGGCTAATTTTGCCAACGAACTGTATTTGCTGAACCATTCTAATGGAATCAGGAAATAGTTTCCGTCAGGCAATTGAAAAAGTCTTTCTTTGCTTTTTATGTTCGGAATAATTTCACTGAAATTAATTTTGTACGTTCCGATTGTAATGATAATTTTAATATCAAACCAATCTCCGGCTGTTTCTTTTGAAGCTGAAACAATATGATTTTCAGTGATAATTTCTTTGCTTTCCGCTTTTAGTTTTTCAATTGTAAAGCCCAGATTCTCCAATTCTTCTTTATGATTAATAATGAATTGAATATTAATATAAGGATCTGGGGTTTCTATCTCAGAGTCTAGTCCGTAGAATTCATTTTTGATTATGGTCAAGCCAAGTTCTGTCAATTTATCGGTATAAAAAGCCTCTTCAGAACTTCTTTTAAATTGAATTATTTTAGGCTGATTGGCAATGCTGAAATCAACAAACGAATGTGTTTTTTTTGTTTTGGAAGCATCAAATGTATAACCATCATAATCAAAATAAAGATTAAGATAGTAACAGTTTTTAAAGAAATCATGAACCGGCTGAATCGTACAGGAAATAATTTGATCACGACTTTCGACTTCAAAACCTGTCGATTCGATATCTATTTTTTTAGCGATTTCGGGAATAAAACTTTTGAAATAATCATCAACTAATTTTGATGGAATTTCAATTGATTTTTTCTTTAAAAAAGGCATCAATTTTTTAGCGTTAAGCGCTGTTAACTGACCCAGTTTTTTATTGATAATTAACCAGCCTGGCTCGTCTAAAAGAATCTCGGCTTTTTTATCCATAGGTAAAAAGGCAGTTTCATTTTCTTTTAGAGAAAGGGTATAGGTAATTCCTTCGTCGTGTTTGTCAAATTGAATGTGAGGTTCAAAATAAAGCGGACTCACATCAACTCTGGAACGATAAAAATCTTTTTCAGGCCCAAGGTTTAATGACAACGGAAATTGCTCTTTTACAATTAAATCATAAAATGAACCCAAATGAAATTTTAAATGCTGACGAATTGCAAAATCAATTTTGGAATCTTTCTGCAAATCGGCAATAGTCTTAGCCGATTTGATTTTGGCACTGAATTTTTTGAAAATAAATTCAGGTTTTAAAGATTCGCAGGCGGTCAGTATTTTTTTTGAATTAGAATCCAGATTATCGTAAACAATCCCGAAACTTTGTATTACGCCAGGACTTGCTTTTTTATCCAGATATTTAATTTCATCAGAATTCTCAACAATGTAGGCGGTTGGAATATAAGTATTTAGATTTTTTTCTAAACTGATGTCAAAGCAAAATTGAAATGATTTTGTAGGTTCCAAGATTTAGGGATTTGGTTAGGCTTGTATTTTGGGAATCGGGCAAAAAAGAAAGAGTTTTCAAATTATTTCTATTTTGAAAACTCTTTTAAATGAACTTATATCACTTATATGGTAAAAAAAAATTAGTTTTCAGGTTTAAAGCAAAGCGGAATAATTTCTCCTTTTGCTAAACAATATTTTTCAACCAGTTCTGGTGCTATTTTATTAGTATAATCTTCTTCAATTACGATAAAACCAATGCTTCTTAATTTGTCGAAATAATCGCGTCCGTAAATACGAACGTGATCGTATTGTCCAAAAATTCTAGCACGCTCTTTTTGATCTGTAATAGAATCATCAGCAAAGGTAACTTCACGATTTAAATCCTGAGGAATTTGCAAAATAGCCATTCCGCCTGGTTTTAAAACACGGAATAATTCCTGCATTGCTTTCGTATCATCCGGAATATGCTCTAAAACGTGATTGCATAAAATCACATCATATTCATTGTCTTTAAATGGCAAATTACAAATGTCCGCTTTTACATCTGCCAAAGGCGAAAACAAATCAGTTGTCGTGTAATCCAGATTTTTCTGTTTTCGGAAAAGTTTGTAAAAAGCTTGCTCTGGTGCAAAATGCAATACTTTTTTTGGAGCTGTAAAAAAATCAGTCTGATCGTTTAAATACAACCAAAGTAAACGATGTCTTTCTAACGAAAGTGTACTTGGTGAAAGCACATTGTTACGTTGCTTTCCGTATCCGTAAGGCAGAAAAGATTTAAAGCTTCTTCCGTCAATAGGATCAGTAAATTTATCTCCTCTTAAAGAGAAAGCCAAAATTGGACGTGCCACATAACTCAAACGAATTAATAGTGGACGTGGGATTGTATTAAGGACTAATTTGAAAAGTTTCTTCATGGGGGCTATTTCGCAAAGTTACACAAAGGAGACACAGAGCTTCACAAAGTGTTTATAAATCTTTTTATGTTGTTTTTTAATATTTTTGAATCAAAGTTTATCAGTAATCCCAAAGGATAATTTCCAAGTTTCAGATAAGTTGATATTTGTGCAAAATGCACATCTGTAAAAGCTTCGACAGTTTTTAATTCAATCACTATTTTATTTTCGACAAGTAAATCAATTCTATATCCATGATCCAGTTTTACATCTTTGTAAATTATTGGCAGTGCTTTTTGTTTTTCAACAGTTAAGCCAGCATTTGCCAGTTCATAATATAAACATTCCTGATAAGCGGATTCTAATAAACCAGGACCAAGTTGTCTGTGAACTTCAATTGCTAAACCAATAATTTATACGAAATAGCATCTAGTTCCTCTTGAGATAATACATTTTTAGAATACATTTCAAATGGCGTATAAATAAATTTTGTGAATCTCGGCGTATATCTTAGTGAATCTCTGTGGAATGAACTTTATAGTACTAACGGCACTTTTCTAAATTCATCTTCTTCATTACTCTCAATTCCAAGAGCTTTATAGATGTATTGGAAAGTCGATAATAATTCTGGTTTTCCATCAATTAACGCTACATCGTGCTCGAAATGTGCACTTGGTTTTCCGTCAGCAGTTAGGATTGTCCAACCGTCTTTTAGTTGTTTGATGTTTCTTGTTCCCATGTTAATCATCGGTTCAATCGCCACAACCATTCCTTCTACAAAAAGTTTTCCACGTCCGCGTTTTCCGTAGTTAGGCATTTCTGGTTCTTCGTGCATTTTTTGTCCAACACCGTGTCCAACCAATTCACGAACCACTCCGTAACCGTGAGCTTCGGTATATTTCTGAATCGCATTTCCAACATCTTCAACGCGATTTCCAGCTTTAAATTCTGTGATTCCTACGTAAAGAGATTCTTTAGTCACTCTTAAAAGTTTTTTTACTTCCGGAGCAACTTCACCAATTTCGAAACTGTAGGCATGATCTCCGTGGAAACCATTTTTAAAAGCACCACAGTCTACTGAAATAACATCACCATTTTTAAGCGGAACATTATTAGGAATACCGTGAACAACCTGAGCATTTGGACTCATACAAAGTGAATTCGGGAAATCATACAGTCCAAGGAAACTTGGAACCGCACCGTGATCACGAATAAATTCTTCAGCTAATTTGTCAAGATATAATGTAGTCACTCCTTCTTTAATTTCAGAAGCAATCATTCCTAATGTTTTTGATACGATTAAAGCACTTTCGCGCATTAATTCGATTTCCTCTCTGGTTTTTTGGATGATCATATTTTTTCAGATTTTCAGTTGGCAAAAGTACAATTTTTAATTAATTTTTTTTGAGTTATTTTTTTCTGCCACGAATTCACGAATTATCTCAAAACAAAACTTTTAAAAATGCAGATTGCACGAATTAATGAATTAATTTTTAAATAAAATTCGTGAATTCGTGGCTATTTAAAGACAAAGAATGAAGAACGGTCTCAGAAAAAAGGCTTAAATTAGTAGTAAAAACGTATGTAATTATGGAAACTGTTACAGATCAGGATATAGTAAAAGTAAAGGCTTTAAAAAAAATGAAAAGAAACGCTTTGTCGCTTTTAGGCATTGCAGTCTTATTGTTTATCGTAGCAATATATTATAAAATTCCAATTCTTCAGGCTTTTAGTGAAGCCGCAATGGTAGGCGGAATTGCCGATTGGTTTGCGGTTGTGGCATTATTTCGTCATCCATTGGGAATTCCGATTTGGCATACGGCTATTATTCCGACGAAAAAAAATGAAATAGGAGAGAACCTTGGGAATTTTGTTTCAGAAGAATTTCTAAACCGAGAAAAACTGGAAATTAAACTGGATGAATTCAATTTTGCAACAAAAGCTTCAGATTGGCTTTCGCAAAAAGAAAATGCAGATAAAATTGCCAATGTTGTTGCAGTAAATATCATTCCGGGAATTTTGCGAACTATAAAAGATGAAGATGTCAAAAGATTTATTCAGGTCCAGTTCAAAGAAAAAATGGAAGGAATAAATTTCGGAAATTGGGTTGCTGTTGCTTTAGAACCTCTTCAAAAGGGAGATTTGAAAAATCAGATGCTGACGAATCTTTTGGAAGTAATGAGCGCCGAATTAACCAATAATAAAGATTTAATTAGGCAGAAAGTAAAAGCTTCCACGCCACTTTTAAGTTTTGGTTTAGCCGATAAAAGTATTACCGAAGGTGTTTTTAATGGTTTACAGGATTTTTTAAATGAAGCCAAAAAGCCTGAAAGTGCAGTTCGTTTAAAGATTGATGAATATATTTTTGACTTTTTAGAGAAAGTAAAAAACTCAGAAGAAATGAGAGTTAAAATCAACGATATGATTTTAGGTTTCGTAGGAAAAAAAGAAGTTCAGGATTACATCAATGGAATTTGGGACGAAATCAAACTTTCAATCACAAATGATTTGGATAAAGGAGAGGAATCTTCTATCAAAAATAGTATTTCGAGTTTAATTCAAACCTTTGGAAACGGAATCAAAGAAGATCCAGTAATGATTGATAAAATCAATAATTTCATTAAAAACGATCTGCTTTCGGTTCTATTAAATAATAAAAAGGTAATTGGAGATTTGATTTCGTCAACTGTAAAATCTTGGGATGGAAAAGAGGTTTCGGAAAAATTGGAACTTGAAATTGGAAAAGATCTTCAATATATTAGAATCAACGGAACTTTGGTTGGAGGGATTATTGGATTAATTATTTATGGTGTAGAACAGTTGTATAATTTATTTTTATAATAAGATATTCGTAATTTTTGTCATTTCTCCTTTCAGTCTAAATGACAAAAAACAGGTATAAAAAAAAGAGGCAAATTTTAAAAACTTACCTCTTTTTTATTAAGAAAAATATTTTCTATAATAATGAATGACAAGTCATTGCATTTGGCTGTTGTACACCCATTAATTCTAAAATTGTTGGAGCAATATCACCTAAAACACCATCTTGGATACTTTTCAGTTGTTTATCAACCAAAATGATCGGCACTGGGTTTGTTGTATGTGCTGTATTTGGAGAACCGTCAGGATTAATCATCGTTTCGCAGTTTCCGTGATCGGCAATTACGATTGTGGTATAATCATTTGCAAGAGCGGCTTCGATTACTTTTTTAGCGCAAGCGTCAACTGCTTCACAAGCTTTAATAGCTGCTTCCATAATTCCAGTATGTCCCACCATGTCACCGTTGGCAAAGTTTAAACAAACAAAATCAACTTCACCTTTGTTCAATTCAGGAACAAGAGCATCTGCCAATTCGTAAGCACTCATTTCTGGTTTTAAATCGTAAGTGGCAACTTTAGGAGAATTTCTTAAGATTCTTTCTTCGCCTTCAAAAGGAGTTTCTCTACCACCAGAAAAGAAGAAAGTTACGTGAGGATATTTCTCAGTCTCCGCAATTCTGATTTGTTTTTTACCTGCTTTTTCTAAAACCTCACCAAGAGTTTCAGTGATATTATCTTTATTGTAAACCACTTTTACATTTTGGTATGTTTCATCGTAGTTGGTCAATGTTACATAATACAAGTTTAGTTTATGCATATTTTGTTCGTGGAAATCCTGTTGCGAAAGTGCTTCAGTAAGTTCACGTCCTCTGTCTGTTCTAAAGTTGAAGAAGATTACAACGTCACCTTCAACAATAGTTGCAAGAGGTTTTGCATTTGCATCAACCATAACAACTGGTTCGATAAATTCGTCTGTAACATCTTTTTCATAGCTTGACAAGACACTAGAAACGGGATTTGTTGATGGAGTTCCAACGCCGTTTACAACTAAGTCATAAGCTAATTTTACACGTTCCCATCTTTTATCACGATCCATTGCATAGTAACGACCAATGATAGAAGCTATTTTTACAGGAGTATCTTTAATATAATCTTCAAGATCATGAATGTATTTTGCTCCAGATTTTGGATCAACGTCACGTCCGTCTGTAAAAGCGTGAATGTAAACCTGGTCTAAACCATATTGTTGAGAAGCATCGATTAAGCCACGAAGGTGTGAAGTATGTGAGTGAACACCACCATCTGAAACTAATCCTAAAAAGTGTACTTTTTTATTGTTTTCTTTAGCATAAGTAAAGGCGTCAATCAAAACTTGTTCTTTTGCTAAAGTTTTATGTTCTACAGCTAAATTAATTTTGGCTAAATCCTGGTATACAATTCTTCCAGCACCAAGGTTCATGTGTCCAACCTCGCTGTTTCCCATTTGCCCTTCAGGTAAACCAACATTTAAACCGTCAGTTCTAAGCTGTGCGCTTGGGTAATTTTTGTAAAGACTGTTTATAAAAGGAACATTTGCATTGTCTATTGCAGATACTTTAGGGTCAGGAGATTTTCCCCAACCATCTAAAATCATAAGGATAACTTTTTTGTTCATTATATTTTTGTTTTCTACAAAGATAAGTCATTTCTAAACTTTGAAGAGAAAGCATAACGACATTTATATTTAATAAAATGAACTCAGATAAAAAATATTAATTTAATTAAAGAAGTCTTTATTTTTTAAAATTAATTCACGCTAAGCTCTCTTTCTGACTTTATTTTTGACAGCATTATAGTCAATAAAATATTTTACGCTTACAGAAAAAATGTGTTTTAAAGCATCATTATTAAGAAGTCCTGAAACATTGTGTCTGAAATCTTTATCGATAATTCGTTCGAAATTGGAAGCATTATTTCGATACAAAGCAGAAAGTTGACTTCCAGGCGCGAACCACCATGAAAAAGACAAATCGGTATTCCAGGAATAAAAGCTTGAGTTTTTGTTCGTGGTATATTGTGGATAAGGGTCTAAATCTCCGTTTGGTTCTAAAATTAAAATGTCTTTATTATCCGCATAAGACCAATATTGACGAACCGCAAGATTAATCGTAATAGCGCTGTTTACAGCATATTTTCCGCCTAAAGTATTAGAATATGTAATAACATTTCGGTTAGCAAAGATGATTTGGTTTGGAGTGGTTTCATTATTGTCATCATCGATTTGGTCAATATAACCTTTGTTATTGTTTTTTCTTAAATAACTAAAGAAATAAGTAAATAATAATTTATCGCTGAAACGGTATCTTGGGCCAATATCAAAGCCATAAGTGATTCTTTCGGATTCGTCAAAAATATTAAAAGTTCCGTTTAAATCGATGGCAAATTTATGGTTGTAGTTGGTAGAAATGCTTCCCCAAGTTTCTATTCTTCTCGGAATTCCAACATATCTTCCTTCGGATCTCGGTTCATAATAATCGTAAATTTCAAGCGGATAAAAAGTAATTCCGGTTCCGTAATAATTGTTTTTTACAGTAGTTAAATTAAGATTAGCATTGATACTGTTATCCTGTAGTTTTCCGGATTCTTTATTGAATTCGGTATACATATTATAATTGATTCTGAAAGTGTTGAATTTTTTAGTTGGGTTTAAAATTCTGTAATTGGCATTTCCATAAAAATTATAATAATTGGTGTAAAAGTTTATGCCAAGGTCGTTAGGGTCATAACCTTTGCTGACATAATCGGTGCCAACACTATAGCGATAATTACCGCTTGTTTCTGCAAAACTTACTGTAGAATAAACGCCGTTTTTGTCTTCAATATCATTAATCTGACTGTATTTTACATTTCCAAACAAACTATAAGTGTTGGCTTTTGTATTTAAATTCCAAGCCAAACCTGTAACATTGGCATCTCTAAAATGACCATTTCGGGTTACGTTTGTATTAATAAAGGTTACAGAGGAATTTTTGCGAAAGCGCTGATCTAAAACCAATACATTATAATTAGTCAAAGGTTCTACAACTTCACGTCTAGTTTCTCCTGTAATAGTATCTTTTATAGTAGCAAAAGTTTTTTCGGTAACGGCATTTAAGACTCCTATTCCCAATCCATTTTTAGTTCTTCCTGAAACTTTAAGCGCGTTTACAAGGTTTACACTTGCTGGAAATTCTGTTATCTCTTCATTTTCATTAAGTTCAGGTTCTGTTGATGGTATGCCGCCAATTCTTCTGGAGTAAAAGATATTTCCTTTGCTAAATAAATCTGTTCCTTCAGTAAAAAAGGCTCTGTTTTCATTGAATTGCTGTTCAAACGGGCCTAGATTTAAAATTTGATCGTCGTATTTTGTCTGCCCAAAATCAGGAATTAAAATCGCATCGACAGTAAAAGCGTCATTAATTCCGTATTTAATATCCATGCCACCTTTCATGGTTCCGTACGTTTTTTGTCCGTCTGCCGCATTCAAATAATAAGAGGCGTAAGGCATAAAAAACAATCGAGTAGGAGGTTTAATGTTTTCAATTCCTTCCAAAGTTCCAGCCTGTTGCGTAAAAGTGCCTATTTTTCTATCTACAAAATTCCAAGTATACTTAAAACGGTCTCTTTTTATATCTCTGAAAAAGTTGATTCCCCAAGTTTGTTTGTTTTCTGCTGAAAAACGCAAAGCAGAATAAGGTATTTTAATTTCGACTACCCATCCGTTTTCTTTTATAGAAGCTTTACTGATCCAAACGGCATCCCAGGAATAATCTTCACCATTTGCATCGGTCATTATACAATCGCCCTGTACATCTGCTGCTGAAACATAAAACATAAAGTCTTGTTGTCCGTCATTAAAGCCATTTATAAAAACGCCAAAAAGGTCTGCTGTTCCGAAGTTGTCTCGCTGCGAAATTTCTTTTAAAATTTTAGAAGGTTCATTATCATACATCATAGCGCCAATATAAATGGCGTCATTATCATATAGTATTTTAACTTCTGTTTTCTTTTCGTGGGGTATAGGTTTTCCGTTATCTGGCTCCAGCATTACAAAATCTGATGCAATCGATGCATTTTCCCAAGCCGGTTCATTTAGGTTTCCGTCAACAGAAATATATTGTGAAGTTACCTGAGCCTTAAGTGCTTTTTTTTGGCTGTAGCTACACAAAGCAGCAAATAGAAAACAAAATAGAAATGTTTTTTTCATCGATTTTTGACCCGAAATAGTGGAAACTCTCTTAATTTAGAAAGAATAGACTACATTTTCTTTCACTTGTTACAGTTTTTGTTTCAAGATTTCCACTTTTTTGATGTTTTTTTAAGAAAATCAGCTAAAATGTTATGTTTTTTAGCATAAGAAAAAATCTTACAGAAATAACATTTTTATGTTAATTATGTTAAAGTTTAAACAAAAAAGGCCTGAAAATCAGGGTTGTATTTTGCAAGGAATGAATTTTTTATACTTTTGTCTTACCCAAATTTTTGTTTAACCTAAAGAAATTCAATGATTTACAAAATTTATCCGCTATTTGTGTTTTTGCTATTGTCTTTTGGAAAAGATTCAAAAAACACTACAGATCTTAAAAAGAACGCTACTGTAAAATCGATTGCTAAAGTTGAAAAAGTAACAGTTGATTCCAAAATTGAAAGCGTTTACAATGCCCTAAATTCAAACAATTTTAAAATGCCAGAATTTAAAACTTTTACGGAAGCTTTAAAGGGATTTTATTTGTTGAAAGAAAAAGGAGTTATTAAGAAGAACATTTTGACTCTTATTGATTTCAGTTTATCATCAAACACAAAACGTTTGTGGGTGATTGATTTAACAACCAACACTATTTTGTTTAATTCTCTTGTGGCGCATGGAAGAAATACAGGAGAAGAATTTGCTACGGCATTTTCAAATCTGAATTCTTCATTTAAAAGCAGTTTAGGTTTTTATGCTACAGGCGAAATCTATCAAGGAAAACATGGTGCTTCATTACGTTTAGATGGATTAGAAGATGGTGTAAATGACAATGCACGTCAAAGAGGTGTTGTAATGCATGGTGCAGATTATGTTTCTGAGTCTTTTATCAGAGATCATAAAAGATTAGGCAGAAGCCAAGGCTGTCCTGCAGTTCCAGTTGAATTAACTGATGAGATTATCGAAGTAATAAAAGATAAATCGTGTTTATATATTTATCATCCATCAAGAAGTTTCTCAATGGAGGAAAAGCTAATTTCTTAATTTAGCATATAAATCCGAATCTAAATTATAAATATCAGCTCTGAACAGGAGCTGATTTTTTTTGCTCCAAGCAGTCCAATACCATTGATACAAAGAGTATTTCTTTGTGATTTTGAAACTCATCGTCTTTTTAGATGCAATAATAGTGTCGATTCTGTCTTGAGGCCAGTTTCCATCAACATCCAATATATGCTGCGCTAATTCAAGCGGATTTTCAACACGAACACATCCTGAACTCATCGAGCGATTATTACGTCCAAAAATATTACGATGATTAGTGTCATGAAGGTAAACGCTATGATGGTTTGGAAATAAGATTTTCATAAGTCCTAATGAATTAGAATATCCAGGGCTTTGTACATAACGGTAATTATTGGGTTTGTTTTCGTTCCAAGCAATTGGATCAACAACATTTCCCGAAGTATCATAAATAGTGATGTTTTTCTTAGCCAGATAATTTCGGTTTCGTTTCATTGCGGGAACAACATCTTCTTTTAAAATTGTTGGTGGAACTGTCCAAGTCGGATTAAAAACAACGGTTTTCAAAAAAGAAGTAATCACAGGAGTTCTCCTTTTGCTGGTTCCAACCACAACATTTCGAACCAAAGTAGTGTCTTGGCTTTCAACAACATTTAGACTATAATCTGGAATGTTTATAATGAAATAGTTTTCGGCTAATTCGCTTGTATACCATCTCCATCGCTCTAAATTGGCTATAATCTGCTCTTTTCTTTTTTCCTTTGAAAAATTTAAAGCTTTAATTGTTCCAACACCGATAACTCCATCAGAAGCAAGTCCGTGTCTCTCCTGAAACCTTTTCACGGCTTCAAAAGTTTTTTGGTTGTATATCTTTGTAAGGCTATCTTTTCCTGATAGATCATTCCAATACAAAAGTCTTTTCTTGATATTTATTAAAGCTGAATTCGTATCATTTAAAACTATTTTCTCTACACCTTCAATACTATTTATGTTATCATCTGGAAAGGTATTGATAATCTCTAGGGCTTTTAATAATTGCTTATAAGTTTGTGTTTTTGGCTGAATGTTGTCAACAATACTGTCTAATTTGTCTTTGTTGAACGCTTTAATCAAAACATTATTTACATCAAATGTTTTTTCTTCCAAGTCCCAATTGTTATAAAGTTTTTTAGGATCTAGCTTTCCTTTATATAAATGACTTAGATACTTTTCAAAATTATAGGTTAATAATATGTCATAAGTGGCTAAATCTTTATCGCTCAGCTTGCTGATTTTACTTTCGAATTTCTTCAATTGAGAAGCTTTATAGTCTTCAGGATTTAAACCCAATTTATCTGAATTTTCTAATTGAGCTAAAACGTATTTTCTTTTTGCAAGATTTCCCCAAACTGTTTGGTTTTCTGAAGCGATATAAAATTGTTTCAGCGTCTCGCTTTTAAAAGTGCCAATTGCGGCAGTATCTATTTCAACTTTCCTTTCGTCAGTAAGTATGATTGCTGGCACCGGTTTTTTGATGACAGGAGTAGGTTTTGGAGTTTCTTTTTTGCAACTCACAAAAATGCATATTACTGCTAAAGAGTAAAGTTTCTTCATAATTATAATCTTTTAAACATCAAATAATGTTCGCCAACGTCTTTAATATCAAAAGCATCACCTTGGGGCTGGTAATTCATTTTTTGATAAAAGCCAACAGCTGCTGTTCTGGCATTAAACCAAATCAAATCAACTTTGTTTTCATTGCAGTAGGTTTCACAATGTTTGACCAAAGCTTCTCCAAATCCTTTTTTCTGGTGGGTTTCTAAAACTGCCATTCCTCGAATTTGTGCTTGATTTCGCTCGGCAAATATAGGATTGATTTTTTTGAATAACGAAATAATTCCTATTAAATTTTTATTATCAAATAACCCGTAATGATGCGTCGTTTCTAGATCATCTCCATCAAAGATACAGCTCTCTATTGGTTTTCCTTTTCTTAAAACAGGTTGACGAACGGCATAAGTTTCTTTGGATGGGATTTCTTTAATTGTAATCATGATTTTTTTTAAAAATAGCGAATTTATAACTTTTTAATTTTAAATTAGTTATAAAAAAATGTTGTTTTTTATTGATTTTTTTTGCCCAAAAGCTTGTTTTGAACTGAACTTTCTTTTTATATTTGCACCACCAATGCGAAAGTAGCTCAGTTGGTAGAGCTCCAGCCTTCCAAGCTGGTTGTCGCGAGTTCGAGCCTCGTCTTTCGCTCTAAGAAATCTAAATAAATAAGTTTTGATTTCTTTGTCAAAAATAAATATTTTTTGATTTTTATTTTTTAATAATAAAAAATTATTTATATTTGCACCCTGTTAATGCGAAAGTAGCTCAGTTGGTAGAGCTCCAGCCTTCCAAGCTGGTTGTCGCGAGTTCGAGCCTCGTCTTTCGCTCTTCAAAAGCCTCAAACATTGTTTGAGGTTTTTTTGTTTTTATTCTTTTTTGAACCATATAAGTTATATAAGTAAATTAAGTTTTGGTTGAAGCTTAATTTTTTAAAGAACTTATATGACTTATATGGTTTAAAATTAGTTCAGATTGCTTAAGTCGCTTTCTGGGTTTAATTCTATAGCCTCTTGATTTTGTTTAAATAATCTTGCAGATAAATCTCCTTTTAAAATGATTTTGTCTCCTTTTACGTCAAGCCAGCTTCCTTCTCTTAATCCTAAAACAGGAATGGCATTGAATGCATGAAATTCTTTAATTCTTGTTTCGCGCGTTTCTCCCATGTGTTTAGATTGTAAATCGGCATCTAAATAATGCGGATTTAAATTGAAAGGAATTAATCCTAATGTCTGGAAACTTGGAGGGTAAATTATAGGCATGTCGTTTGTGGTCTGCATTGATAAACCACAGATGTTACTTCCTGCGCTTGATCCTAAATAAGGAGTTCCGTTTTTTACTGTTTCGGAAAGTAATTGCATGACGTTGTTTTTATAAAGCTGTGTGACCAATAAAAAAGTGTTGCCTCCGCCGGTAAAAATTCCTTCTGCATTTTTTACAGCATCTTGCGGATTTTCAAATTCATGAATCCCTTTTACTTCTATGTTGATTGATGAAAAAGCTTCTTTTGCTTTTTGTGTATATTCATCATGTGATATGCCACTTGGACGTGCATAAGGAATAAATAATATGGTTTTACAGTTCTTAAAATGCGATTTTAAAGTTGGTAAAAGATATTCTAGATATTTTCCTCCGTGCAAGGTAGAGGTGCTTGCAATAATAATGCTTTTCATGATTTTTTGACTCAAAATTTGTTCGATAAAGGTATTAAAAACTCTTTCTTGGCGTATTTTTTTAAGATTTTAATTAACATATTTTTACCAACTCATTAGTATTAAATTTGGATGAGATTAAGATATTTTTACCGTTTTAAGAATATTTTTAATTTATTTCATTTTGTTTCAGAAAATCACTTGTTTTTTAGTTGTTATTGCGGGTCAGGCTTGTTTAGCTCAAACCCAGGATCGTTCTGTTTTAAATGGTAAGATTGTATCGAGTGTTTCAAACGCCGATGGGGTTTATGTTATCAATGCGCAGACAGAAGAAACAGTAACTTCAGATGCCTCTGGATCATTTTCAATTATGGCTAAAGCAGACGATGTGCTTGTTTTTTCTTCGGTAACTTTTAAAGAAAAAAGAATTATGGTGAAACAAGAGGATTTTTCAAATATTAATTTTACAGTTACGCTTAATATGGTGATGTATCAATTGCAAGAAGTTGTGATAAAAAGATATGATAATATTAATGCTGAAAGTCTCGGGATAATTCCTGAAGGTCAGAAAAAATATACTGCTGCCGAAAGAAAATTAAGAACAGCAACGGCATTAGATGCTACGGCAAATGGAGGAGGAATGGTTGGTGGATCAATCTCTGCAGATCCTTTACTGAATTTTTTCTCAGGAAGAACGGCAATGCTGAAAAAAGAAGCTGTGGTAGAGAAAAAAGAGTTCTTTATGAGGCTTTTGGAGAATATGTTTAGTTTAGAGCATTTTATTGAGCGATTGAAAATTCCAGCAGAATATGTAAAAGGCTTTGAGTATTATGCTGTGGATAATGATAAGTTTACGGCAGTTTTAAATTCTAAAAATAAAACATCCACTGAATTTCTTTTAGGAGAATTAGCTGTGAAGTATAAAGAGATAATTGCTAGTGAAAACAAATAAAACCATATCAGCTGCTTTTTTTCTGTTTTTTGTTCAAAGTAGTATTGGGCAGACAGAAATGAAGCCACTATATGGTAAAATAACTGCTCTTTCGAACGTCGTTGAAGGAGTAAATATTGTTAATAATGATACTCAGGCAACTGCTGTTTCAGGTGTCGATGGTAATTTTTCGATACCTGTCAAAGAAGGGCAGATTTTGATTTTTTCTTCTGTCAATTTAGAAGCCATTAAACGACGAATTAGTGCTGATGATTTGAAATCTTCAGAAAAATTTGTAGTAGGAATGATTCCAAAAGAAGTGGTATTGAATGAGGTAATTGTGAATGAAAAGACTAATATCACCGCTGAAAATTTAGGAATTGTTCCGCATGGTCAAAAAAAGTTTACGCAGGCCGAAAGACAATTGGCAACGGCAGGAGATTTTAAGCCAATTATATTACTGGGGCTTTTAGGTGGTTCTATGCAACTTGATCCTTTGATAAATAAAATAAACGGCAGGACAAAACGGCTGAAAGCGAATGTTGGAATAGAAAAAAAAGAAAAGAATTTTGCGAAATTGAGTTATTTGTTTGATGAGGGTTATTTTATTCAAAAATTAAAAATACCAGAACAAAATATAAACGAATTTAAATTGTATGCGGTGGAAGACGAGCGTTTTTGTGCTGTAATGAATTCTAAAAATAAAACATCCACTGAATTTCTTTTAGGAGAACTGGCTGTGAAGTATAAAGAAATAATTTCGAGTGAGAATAAGTAAAAATATATTAATTGTCCTGTTTGTCTTTTTTGTTCAGTTTGGTTTTGGGCAAAAAGGAAATTCGAAGGAATTGCTTGGAAGAGTAATGGAACAATCCACTCCAGTTGAAGGGGTGAATATTATTAATAATACAACTCAAGTAGCTACAGTTTCAGATTCTGATGGTAATTTTTCGATTTCAGTGCGTGAAGGTGAGGTTTTGGTTTTTTCTGCAGTAAACTTAGATCCGCTTAGACGGAGAATTACTTTGGAAGATTTGAATTCTAGTTTGTTGGTGGTTAAAATGACGGCAAAGGAAGTCGAATTGAAAGAAGTGATTGTAAATGAAAATGCCAATATTACAGCAGAGAATCTTGGGATTATTCCGTACGGACAAAAAAAATATACACCTGCAGAACGAAAAGTTTACACCGCTACTTCAACCTCAGTGGATAAGCTTTTGAATGCTATGTCGGGAAGAACTGCAATGTTGAAAAAAGAAGTAAAGGTAGAGGAAAAAGAGGCGCTTTTTAGAAAACTAGAATACGTTTTTGATGAGAATTATTATACAGATAGATTGAAAATACCTGTGGATTATATAAAAGGATTTCAATTATTTTGTATAGAAGATACCGATTTTGCTGTATCTTTGAATACTAAAAACAAAACAATGAGTATGTTTTTAATCACAGATCTAGCAAGAAAATATCTAACAATTCTCGAAAATGAAAAATAAATTAGGAGTACTCGTTGTCTGCTTATTTTGTCAATTTGTATTAGGACAAAACGGTTTCAGGAAACCATTACACGGTCAAGTTATCAATGATTTTTTAACCATAGAAAGTGGTTATGTAATGAATATTAATGCAAATGTTCGGACATTTATTGGTGCTGGCGGTTTGTTTGATATTATGGCACAGCCAAAAGATACTTTGCTGTTCTCTGGTCTGACGTTTCAATCAAAGAAAATTGTTTTAACTGAAAAAGACTGTGCTGAGATTCTTTTTAAAGCAAAATTAGATTTAGTCAATAATCAGCTTAAAGAAGTTGTAGTTCATAAAGAATTAAAAGTAAAATCATTGCAGGGCGGTTCTCAGAAAATTGTTGATATGCAGTTTGAAGGTGATAATCTTTCTACGCCAGAGAATAAAGCAATGCTTTCAGATCAAACCATAAAATATGGAACTGATTTTGTTCGAATCTTTAAAGATGTCAAAAAACTTTTGAGCAAAAAAGATGAAGTTAAAGAAGAAGAAATTACAGATATTGCTTTTGTGGAATATGCTAAAGATAATTTCACAAAAGACTTCTATAACAAAACACTGGGGCTTAAAGATGATGAAATTGAGTTGTTTTTAATGTATTGTTCAAATGACCCGCATTCAAGAGAATTTGTTAATCCAGACCAAAAATTTCAATTAATGGACTTTATGGTGAACAAGAATAAAGAGTTTAAGAAAGCTGTAGCTTCTAAAAAATGAAAAATAAATTAGTTTACTGTTTTCTGGCAGTCTTATTTGTATTGTCTTCATCATTCGCATTTCATAAGTTTTATGTTGGTGTTTTTCAGGTAAATTATGCTGCTGAAAAAAAGATGTTGCAAATTACTTCCCGCATTTTTATTGATGATTTGAATAATGCAATGGAAAAGAAATATCACAAAAAGACTTTTGCGGGTACAAGTAAAGAAAGACCGGAAGATGTAGAATTATTAAAAAAATATCTCTCAGAACATTTTTCAGTCAAAGTTAACGGACAATCCAAAACAATAGTTTTTTTGTCTAAAGAAGTGGAAGCAGATGATGTTTTGGTTTGTTATTCCAGAATTCAAAATGTAGATAAATTTAAAACACTGGAAATTGCAAATACTATTTTGGTAGATTGGAACTCAGAACAGCAAAACATTACACATATTACAGCATTTGACACTAAAAAGAGTGTTCTCTTTACAGAATCTTCAAGGAAAGAAGTGTTAAAGTATTAAATAGGGGGTTAAATTATGGTTTTAATTGCTATTTTCACACCCTGATAAATTACCATTCGATTTTTATGAAAAAAATTTCATTATTATTGCTTTTTCCAGCAATGTTGATTGCGCAGGAAAAAGCAACAACCACACCTACAAGACAGCAGGGTAAATACGATACAAATAAGTTCAGTCAAATGTATGATTTGCTGGCGACTCCAAATATGTTTCGTACTGCTTCTGGAGCTCCAGGGCCAGCATATTATCAACAGCAAGCAGATTATAAAATCGATGTTGAATTAGATGATAAAAATTCAAAATTAACTGGATCTGAAGTTATAACTTATTCTAATAATTCACCTGACAGTTTAGAATATCTTTGGATTCAGCTGGATCAAAATCAAGCAAAGGCAAATGGACAAACTTCATTGGCTGAAGGCGAAAAAATCAATCAGGTTTTGCCGCTAGAAGGTTTTTCTTCTAAATATTTGAAAAAAGATTTGGAGCGTGGTTTTAATATTGATCAGGTAAAAGATGCTAAAGGAAATCCAATGTCTTATACAATCAACGAAACGATGATGCGTATCAACTTGGCTTCTCCATTAAAACCTGGTGAAAAAATTTCTTTTTCTATAAAATGGTGGTACAATATCAATAATTACAGAAAAGAAGGCGGACGTTCTGGATATGAACTATTTGAAAAAGATGGCAACAAACTATATGTTATTGCTCAGTTTTATCCAAGAATGGCAGTTTATAATGATGTTGAAGGCTGGCAGAATATGCAGTTTTGGGGAAGTGGAGAGTTTGCTCTTCCTTTCGGAAACTTTGATGTAAATATTACCGTTCCTGCAGATCACGTAATTGATGCAACGGGAGAATTAACGAATAGAAGCGAGGTTTTTACTGCTGAACAGGTTAAGCGTTACGAACAAGCACAGAAATCATTTGATAAACCAGTGGTTATTGTAACACAGGCAGAAGCAGAAGCGGCAGAAAAAGGTTTCTCTGAAAAGAAAAAAACTTGGAAATTCAGTGCCAAAAATGTTCGTGATTTCGGAATTGCTTCTTCAAGAAAATTCATTTACGATGCAATGGCGGTAAAAATTGGAAACAGAACTGTAATGGCAGAATCTGTTTATCCAAAAGAATCTAATCCGCTTTGGGGAGAAACTTCAACAATGGTTGTAGCGCATACTTTAAAAAGCTATTCTTCTCATACGTTTGATTATCCTTATCCAAAAGCGGTTTCAGTTTCGGCTGAAGATCAAGGAATGGAATATCCAATGATTTGCTGGAACTATGGTCGTCCTGACGAAAATGGTGTAACCAGTAGAGAAGTTAAAAACGGAATGATTGGAGTTATTATCCACGAAGTAGGACATACTTTCTTTCCAATGATTGTAAACTCAGATGAGCGTCAATGGACTTGGATGGATGAAGGTTTGAACTCGTTTTTAGAATATTTAGCCGAGCAGGAATTAGATCCCAATTTCCCTTCAAGAAGAGGGCCGGCAAAAAATATTGTTCCTTATATGAGCGGTGATCAAAAGTTCTTAGAGCCAATTATGTCTAACTCTGAAACAATTCACCAATTTGGGAATAACGCATACGGAAAACCAGCTACAGGTCTTAATATTTTAAGAGAAGTGGTAATGGGAAGAGAATTGTTTGATTATGCTTTTAAAACATACGCAAACAGATGGAAATTCAAACATCCGACACCAGAAGATTTTTTTAGAACAATGGAAGATGCTTCTGCAGTAGACTTAGACTGGTTCTGGAGAGGATGGTTCTATTCAACTGATTTTGTAGATATCGGAATTAAAGATGTAAAACAATATTACGTTTCAGATACTCCAACAGCAGATCTTAAAGATGTAAAAGTGAGAAAAGGACGTTTTGGTTATGAAAAAGGGCCTTTTGTTTACTTAGTTGCAGGAGATAATGCAGAGGTAAATCAATCTAAGAAAAAAGCTTTAAAAATTGAAGATTTCAAACCTTTAGCAGATTATGTAGATCAAACTTTTACAGCTGAAGAAAAAGCAAGCATCAAATCGCCTAAATATTTCTATGAGGTAGAATTCAATAAACCAGGCGGAATGATTATGCCAATTTTAGTTGAGATTACTTATGAAGATGGTTCTAAAGATAATTACCAATATCCAGCACAAATCTGGAGAAAAAGTAACGAAACGGCTAAAAAAGTATATGCTACAACAAAAGCAATTAAGAGTATTCAAATCGATCCAAAATTGTTAACAGCAGATATCGATGTAACCAATAACTCTTGGCCAAAAGTAGAGACTAAGTCAAAATTTGACTAAAAAGAAATAGAATAATAGAAAAAGTTCATCAGGCTGGAAAGCTTGATGAACTTTTTTATTTTTGAAGAAATGAATTTTAAAGGACTTTTTAAGTTAATTTTAAAACTCTAAGCTTCAAAATTTAATATCTTTGCGACAACAAAAATAAAAGTTATGTTTGGTATAGGAGGAGGAGAATTAGTTTTTATTCTATTTATAGTGCTAATGCTTTTTGGTTCAGATAAAGTGCCGGAAATCGCTCGTACAATGGGTAAAGCTATGGCTCAGTTAAAAAATGCAACTAATGATATTAAAAGTGAAATTCAAAAAGGAGCCGAGGCTAACGGTCTTGATTCTAAATCTTTGAATGATATCACTGGAAATATCAATGCAGAAATCAACAATGCAAAATCAAATCTTCTTGGAGATACAGGAAACTTGTTGGGAGATACAGCGACTGAAATTGACAAAGTAAAAGAAGATATTGATTCTCTTTCCGGACCTATTAAACGCCAACGATAATGCTTGAAAAAATACAGGAATTAGACAAAGATCTTTTAATATTTCTTAATGGATTAGGTTCTGAAACATACGATAAACTTTGGTTGGTCATTACCAATCAGTTGTATTGGACGCCATTTTTCTTATTTCTATTCTATCTTATTTATAAAAAAATAGGAGGAAAACAAACCTTGTATTTATTGCTTTTTATAGCTATTTTGATTGCTTTTACAGATCAAACTTGTAATTTATTCAAACACACTTTTCAGCGTTTACGTCCATGTAATGATCCAGAAGTAAATACAATTATTAGAGTTGTTCAAGTTAGAAAATCCTTTAGCTTTTTCTCAGGACATGCCGCTAATACAATGGCTGTTGCAACATTCTTATTTTTGGTTTTAAAACGTTACTTCAAATATTTAGGATTCTTGTTCTTATGGCCGTTAATTTTTGCTTACAGCCGTATTTATTTAGGATTGCATTATCCGGGTGATATTCTAGCAGGATATTTCTTTGGAGCTGTTTTCGGTTTCTTAATCTATTTAGTTTACAAAAAGCTTAAACCACAATATTTTCCAGGATAGTTTTTTTAAGATGCTAAGATACTGAGGTGCTAAGATTCTAAGTTTTCTTTTCAGTACGGTTTTTTGTAGAGACGCACCGCAGTGCGTCTAACATTAGATTGGAAAATTTCAAATTATAAAAAAATGCCTCCAGCTTTAACTGGAGGTTTTTTTATGTGAATTAATTTTCAAAAAATGTTTTTTCGCTCCACTCTAAGCCGTTAGGGAGTTGCTGTTTGCTGAATTCAATATGAATCACTCTTCTTCGTTCGTTGTTTGTGGTTTTGTTTGAAGCATGGAAAAGTAGCGGTTTCATAATCATAATACCGCCTTTCTCTACTTCACAGATTGTCTCTTTTTCATTTTCAAAATCCATATTTTCAATTCGGATTATTTCTTTTGAATGTGAATTATTAATGACTTTTAAAGCTCCGTTATCTTTAGTCGTTTTATCAATGTGAATTCGGATAGTGAAATTATCTTCTAAAATTTCTGTTGGAGGCTGAACCGCAAATTGATTTTGTTTTAAAGTCCAATTCTCAAAATTCTCAACTTCAATTTTTTTGTCAACTGAAATAGTCAAATCTTGGTGATAAGCCACAAACCAATTTGATTTTTCTGGTTTATCAAAATAAATTGATTTGGTTATGAAATATCTCTTTCCAAAATTTAACTCGATAATTTCTTTTAAATTTTTATTAAAAATAAAAGCTAAAGTCTCAGGGACTTCTTTGTGAAATTGTCTGATAGCAAATAAATCTTGAGATTTTCTGAAAGTAGCATTATCAGAATCATTTTTGGTTGCATTTTCAATTAATGAGATCAAATTTTCAATCTCATTTTCAGTAAAAATGTTGTTTATAATTGAAAAACCTTCGCTATGAATTTGTTTTGAGTGAATCATTTTTAAAATCTGAAAAGAAAAAAACTTAGAATCTCAGCATCTTAGCAACTTAGAAACTAAAAAATTATAGAACTCGACTAACAGTTAGTCCATCACGAATAGGCAGTAAAACCGTCTCGACTCTAGGATCATCTTTCAAAAGCTGATTGTATTCTAAAAGCACTTTTGTACTAACATCATTTGGATGAACTGGTTCTAGAATTTTGCCGCTCCATAAAACATTATCAGACAAAATAATACCGCCTTTATTCATCTTTGGAACAATCATTTCCCAGTAATTAAGGTAGTTTTCTTTATCGGCATCAATAAAAACCAAATCAAATTTCACATCTAAATCTGGAATAATATTTACGGCTTCGCCTAAATGCTGAAAAATTTGTTTCCCCCAAGGTGATGCGTCAAAATATTTTCGCTGAAAATCGACTAATTCTTCTTTAATATCAATCGTATGCAATTGCCCATTTTCCTGCATTCCTTCGCATAAACACAACGCCGCATAACCCGTATAAGTTCCAATCTCCAAAATATTTACAGGACGGATTAATTTCGAAAGCATACTTAAAACACGTCCTTGGAAATGACCGCTTAACATTCTCGGTAAAAGTATTTTTTGATACGTTTCTTTGTTGAGTTTTGCCAATAATTCTGGTTCGTTTTCAGAATGCTGTTCGATGTAATCTTCGAGTTCTTGTGATATAAAATGCATATTGTAGTATCTTGTAATTTGAAAAGCAAAAATACAAAAAATAGTAACGAACTATTGTGCATAAAAAAACCATCCGTTGTAGCGAATGGTTTCTGTTTATTAGCTTTTTTAATTTGGTTATTTTTTCAAAGCGTCGTTTACTTCTTTAGCTGTTTTTACAGTTCCGTCTTTGGCAGCTTTAGCAGCATTTTCTACTTTTTCAGCCCCTTTTTTAGTGGCGTCTTTTACATCTTCAGCAGCTTTTTTAGTTGCGTTTTTTACATCTTGAGCGGCAGTTTCTGTTGCGTCTTTGGCTTTAGTGGCTGCACTTTCGGCTTTGCTTACAGCGCTGTCTTTTACTTCTTTGATGTCTGTGGTTAGAGAATCTACTTTGTTTCCAAGAGTTAATTCATCTTCGGCTGGTTTAGGTTCTTTTTTCTCGCATGATTGAACAGCAAACGTTAATAAAGCAACAACAGCTAAACTTAAAATTTGTTTTTTCATAATTACATTTTTGTTAGGTTGATAAAACTTAAAGGTTATATGGCTGAAAAATAAAAATACAAATTTTAAAATGATTGAGCTCTTTGTAAGATTATTTTTCTTTTGAGAGCAAAACAATTCCTGTGCCAAATTTTTAATTTTTGTCTGTTCGCTATTTAATTTTTTTATGAAGAAAAAAGTTATTTTTTGTATAAACTAAAATTGATTACAATATCGTCTTTTACTTTGATTAAACCAGCCATTTTTACTGGCGGTTCTAATTCGATATCAGAGAATTTTAAACTCAATGTTCCTTGAATTTTATCATCTGTATTGTATAAAATGAAATCTTTGTATTTTAAAGTTTTATCTGTAATGTAGAAATTAAGTCTGCATTTGTAATTTTTACCGCTTGGTTTAATGTCTGAAATCGAAACCGTACTGTTTGGAAATTTTTTTACTTTGACAGTTCCCTGTAAATCTTTGGTCATGATTTTGTTGCCGCAATCAAAGTCAGACATTTTAATTTCGGTATTAAACGTATTTTTTTTAATGCAGTTAACATAAACCGTATCCTTTATAGTAAAGGTATTAGAGCAATTGTATTTGCCAACTGTAGATAGTCCTGTGATTTCTATTTTAATTTTATTAATTACCACAGCGCTATCTTCTGGGAAAAAAGTGGGTTTAGCACTTCCTAGTAAAAAGAATAGTACTAAACCCATAATTAATATTTGAAATCTTGTTTTCATTTTTTTTATATTAGAACGCAATGGTTGCTTCGAATACTAAACCTTCAAATTTACCACCGTAAAAGTTGTTTAGATTTCCTGTAGCAGGATCTCCGGTAAATTGTGAATAATCTTTATATTTTTGATTTACGTAGTTTAATTTAGCTAGAATGTTTTTAGTCATAAACCAACCAGCACTTGCTTCAAATTTATCTACGGTAACCTTTTTGGCATCGGCATTAGATAATTTTCCAGATACAGTATTGTATTTTCCTCCGATATAGAATTGTTCAGTGTTTCCAAATCTGTAAATAAGCTCTGAAGCATATTGATTAGCAGTACGTTTGTCATCAGTACCAGCTTTATCTCCTCCTGAAGCTAATTCGATTGTTCCGAAGAATTCAAGTCCTTTATATTTAACAAAAGGGTTAATCATGTACGTAGTAGCCCAGTTTTTGAAATTAGGATTGAACGTTGCTTCTGGAGTAGATGTTTTACTAAAAGTAGTAGCCACATCAGTAGTAGTGGTAGAAATAACAGTACCACTAGCATCAGTTTTAGTAATGGTATTTTTATAAGCGTTGTTATTCAAGATACCCCAATAACCAAATCCTGATCTATTAGCAGAATATATGTTTGCATTTCCCAGATTTGCATTATGGTAAAGAGAACCCGTTAATCTCACTCTTAAATCTTCATTAAGCTGTTTGTCATAACCCAATTTAGCTAAAATTGAAGGGCTGTGTGTTGTATTGGTGTTTGGTCCAGTAGTGTAGAAAACTTCTTCATTACTTTGATTTAAATTACCATTTGTAACACCTAACATACTTACTAATCCATTTCTATTGTAGTAAACCTCCATACCCATTTCTGTAGTGAAAGAATACATCACGTTGTTCCCAACAAATGCATTTCGGATGGTATTACCATTATCAGAACCTCTGAAGTGAGCATCACCAAAATTGTTCTCCATTTGTCCAATTTTAATTGTAGCATATTTCATGAAATCAGCTAAGAAGTCTTTTTTGATGAAGTCTAACTTGTCAATTTGTAAGTATCCACCTTTTACATAAGAATCATTGTGGTGTCTTGAAGCTAAATAGATATCTAAGTTTACTCTTACTCCGTCAAACAATTGAGCGCCTATATACATATCAGCAGCAGGAAGGGTAAAATTGTTCTCAGTATTCATTAAGCGATATCCTGTAATTGATCTAGTCGTAGTTCCAGTAGCTGTAGTGGTCGTAGTCGTAATGCTGGCAGGTTGGTCGTTGAATGAATTTGTTGCCTGGAAATCCATGTTGAAAGCACCACCAAGATCAATGCTAAGGCCTTTAAATTCTCTAGTGTCTTTTTGTACATCGAAAACATTGATACCGTCTTTCCCTCTAGAGATTTGGTTTTGCATGTTTCCAAAGCTAACTTGTGCATTAACAGCAAACGTACTTATTAATGTAATAAATAGGATATAAATCTTCTTCATGGCGGCTATAGATTAAAGTTTAAATTAAATTTTATGGTTAGGTCTTGACCTGTTTTAATAGTTCCCAACATTGCAGTTGGCGATTTCATTCCGAAATCTGTGAAAGTGATTTTATTAGATCCCTGCAGATTCAAACCGTCTTTTGTAACAGTTGTTTTTGCAGTTGTTTTGTACACTTTGCTGACTCCGGCGATAGTATATGTTCCAGTTAGTTCCCAAGTAGTTTCATTTACTTTTTCAGCAGATTTTAGAACATATTTAATGTTTTTGTTTTTGTCTGTTTTTAAAGTTTCGTAAGCTACTTTATCCATGCTTTTTTTCTCGCTTTTTACGGTTTCTGCTGGAAGCGTTATGGCTAATGCATCGATATCAGTTAATTTTCCGTTAGCGATATTTAAGGATGCAGTTCCTGTTCCAGAAGCCGATTTCATTTCCCAGTCATGAAGTGTTGAAGTTCCTGCAACAGAGAAAGTAGATTTGCTGTCTAAATTGTATGATTTTTGTGCGGTAACAATTGATGTAATTCCGAAGAAAGCTGTTACTAATGCGAAAAATTTTATTGTACTTGTTTTCATGTTAGTCATGTTTTTTTATTGTAAAAAAATAAGTTAATAAGTCGGCCAGTTTCTATTTAGTACTAAGAATGTTGTTTTAACTTGTATCAAAGATCCCCCTATAAATCAGAGAAATACATGATAAAAATCATTGTTAAAATTTTATTAAATAGGTATTTAATAACTACAACGTTTTCATTTTTTACGAAATCGATCACTAAGGCAAAAAAGAACGTATAAATTTGTTGAATTATGAATTTTTAAGATTTTAGAAGTAAGAATCCCTAGGGATAATTTGGAGGATTTTTAACAATTAAAAAGTGCTTTGTTTAGCTTAAAATGATGTTGAAGATTACTGTCAAGTCTTTTCCCGCTTTTACAACACCAAGAGCTGCTTTTGGAGGAGCCATTTCAAAATCGGCGAAAGTGATCTGGTTTGAGCCTTGTAAAGTGAAAATTCCATTATTATAGGTTATTCTTACTTGTGTGACAAACTCTCTGCTTACGCCAGCAATCGTATAAACTCCTGTTAGGTTCCAAGTGGTATCGTCAATTTTAGCAGCAGATTTTAAAACGTATTCAATGTTTTGATGATTTTCTGTGTCTAAAGCTTCATAAGCGACTTTATCCATACTGGCTTTGTAGCTTTTTAAGCTTTCTGCTAATAATGAAATGCTTAAACTGTTTATCCCTGTTAGTTTAGAATCTTTGATAGTTAAATTTGCCGTTCCTGTTCCTTCTGAAGATTTCATTACCCAATCGTGTACAGTTGAAGTTCCGGCAACTTCAAAAGTTGAACTTGCATTTACACTATAAGTTCGTTGTGCATTTATTTGTAAAGTAGCTGTTGTGAATAGTACCGTTAATAGGATTGATTTAATTGTTTTCATCTTGATTATGTTAGGTTAATTTTAATCAGGAGAGTTCAATGAAGTGGTTGAGAACTAACCTTATTTCTTGGGTCAAAATTAGGACTGACATAAAACAAACGGAATGATAAAAATCATGACAAAAGTTTTATTAAATCTTTATTGTAAAGGATGAATTGTTGAGGTTATATATATAGGTAGGATTTATGAAGAATAATTTCGGTTGTAAATATTTGTCTTTTATTAAGTTGTGTGTTTTTTACGAAAACTGTAATGATTCGCTTTTTTTGAATGAGATTTTAAGAATGTATTTAAAATGCAAAGAAAAATGACAAAAGTGATTAACTTTGCAGCATGCAAATGGAGAAAAAAGACATACGCGCCTTATCAAAAGACCAGCTTCGCGATTTTTTCGTTGAAAATGGAGATAAAGCGTTTCGTGGCAATCAGGTTTATGAATGGTTGTGGAGCAAAGGAGCTCACAGTTTTGAAGATATGACTAATGTAGCCAAGACTACAAGGTCTATGCTGGAGAATAATTTTGTTATCAATCATATTAAGGTTGATACCATGCAAAAAAGTAGTGACGGAACTGTAAAAAATGCCGTAAGACTTCATGACGGACTTGTAGTGGAATCGGTTTTAATTCCGACAGATACCAGAACTACAGCTTGTGTATCGAGTCAGGTTGGGTGCAGTTTAGATTGTAATTTTTGTGCTACAGCTAGATTAAAAAGAATGCGTAATCTAGAACCAGGCGAAATTTACGATCAAGTTCTGGCTATTGATAAAGAAAGCCGTTTGTATTACAATCATCCGCTTTCGAATATTGTTTTCATGGGAATGGGAGAGCCTTTAATGAATTATAATAATGTCATTAAAGCAATTGATATGATTACTTCAGAAGAAGGTTTAGGAATGTCTCCAAAACGTATTATGGTTTCGACTTCCGGAATTCCGAAAATGATCAAAAAAATGGCAGATGATGATGTGAAGTTCAAATTAGCCGTTTCTCTGCATTCAGCAATTGATGAAACTCGTGCGCGAATCATGCCTTTCAGTAAAAACTTTCCGTTAAAAGATCTAAGAGAAGCCTTAGAATATTGGTACAGAAAAACCAAAAGTAAAATTTCATACGAATATGTAGTCTGGAAAGGAATTAACGACGACAAAGCTTCGGTTGATGCTTTAGTGAAATTCTGTAAATATGTTCCATGCAAAGTAAACTTAATTGAATACAATCCAATTGATGACGGAGAATTCCAGCAAGCTTCAGAAGAAGCTATTATGGCCTACATAAAAGCATTAGAAAATATTGGAGTGGTGGTTAAAGTAAGAAGAAGCCGAGGAAAAGACATCGACGCTGCCTGCGGACAACTAGCCAACAAAGAAGCAGAATAAATATTCGCCAGAATATACTCCGCTAGGAGTATCTCATCGGTAGAAAAATATGTCCGTTCACATATTTGGAATATCAAAAAAAAAGCATTAAAAACAAGGCGTAAGCCTCGTTTTTAATGCTTTTTTTGGGCAAAAAGGATTCTATTTTTTCAAATCAATTTCTTCTGTAACCCCATCTTTGGTTACTGTTGCAAGAGAGTCACAATCTCCGTTTCCGTAATCTATAGTTGCCGAAGCACTATTTTTAGTAATAGAAACAATTCCTTTTACCGCAAAAGATTTTCTGCAAGAAGCATTGAATTGTAAAGGAGTTGTAATTTCAGCTGAGTATGTATCTCCGTTAGGAAAAGTTGTAGAACCACTTCCAGTAACCATAAAAACATTATCATCCCAATCGTACCAAGTATCATATCCGGAAGTCATTTCTTTAACCAAAGTTCCTTTTCTAGTATAAACGCCGCCATCATCAAATGTAATCGTTAAATCTATCGATGCGGTAGATACAGGATGAGGCGTAACTAACAAATTTGTTTCTTTAATAGTTCGAACAATACTTTTGCTTCCCTGAAGTTTTTTGCCGTTATGATAAAATCCTTCAAAAGTGTAACTAATAGTTTGAGTCGAAGAACTAAAATCGTTAGAAAAAGAAACGATCATTTTTCCTTTAACCGTATTTCCATTATTTAAAGTACAACCTTCAACGCCAAAATCTACTGTTTTTGTCCAAGTATTATTGGTTAAAACGGTTGTTATAGTGGCACAGCTTGGAAGAAAATTCTTTTTAGGTCCTCCATATTTTGAATTTATATTCAGTTGTGAGGTAAATTGATCTTCGGCAATATTGGTAACATCATCTACAGTGGCATCGATTTTAGAATTGGTGATAATTTCATCGTTGGTAATCGCTGTTCCTGATCCATCATTTGTTTTTTCATCAGAATTACAGCTGATAAAAAAAGACATCGTAATACAAGTGCTAATTAATAAAAATTTTGTTTTCATAAATAATAGTTTTGGGTTCTTCTTTTAATTAATGAATTCAAATCAGTATTAGTTAGAGCTATTTTTGGTGGTTATTTTTAGATTAAGGCGTATTTTTTTTAAATCCTAACCTAAAATACACAACGTATTTTTATTTAAAATAGTATATTTGAAATCTAAATGAATATTACGTCTCAAATAAAGCAACCTATTTTTAACGAGATGGAACTTTTTGAAAAGAAGTTCCATGAATCGATGACTTCCAAGGTTGCCTTACTAAACAGAATCACTTATTATATCGTAAACCGCAAGGGAAAACAAATGCGTCCGATGTTTGTTTTTCTTACTGCAAAAATGGTTTCTGGAGGAACTGTAAACGAAAGAACATATCGCGGAGCTTCGGTTATCGAATTAATTCATACCGCAACTTTAGTACACGATGATGTGGTAGACGATAGTAATCGCCGCCGTGGATTTTTCTCTATCAATGCACTTTGGAAAAACAAAATTGCTGTTTTAGTAGGCGATTATTTATTGTCTAAAGGATTACTTCTTTCTATCGATAATGGCGATTTTGATTTATTAAGAATCATTTCGGTTGCTGTTCGTGAAATGAGCGAAGGAGAATTACTTCAAATAGAAAAAGCCAGAAGATTAGATATTACGGAAGATGTTTATTACGAAATCATCAGAAAGAAAACCGCAACGCTTATTGCTGCTTGTTGTGCGCTTGGCGCGAAAGCCGTAATCGAAGACGACGTTCAGGTAGAAAACATGCGAAAGTTTGGTGAATTGATCGGAATGGCATTTCAAATCAAAGACGATTTATTTGATTACAGTGAAGAAGCCATCGGAAAACCAACTGGAATCGATATTAAAGAGCAAAAAATGACTTTGCCTTTAATTCATGTTTTAAATACTTGTACACCGCAGGAAAAAAAGTGGTTGATTAACTCTATCAAGAACCACAACAAAGACAAAAAACGCGTAAAAGAAGTGATTGCCTTTGTAAAAAATAATAATGGTTTGGCTTATGCCGAAAACAAAATGGTCGAATTCCAGCAGGAAGCGCTTGCATTACTTCAAAACTTCGAAGATTCTGAATACAAAGACGCTTTGACTTTGATGGTTAACTACGTCATTGAAAGAAAAAAATAATTCCTACAATTAAATAATTAGAAAATTTGTCAATTAGATAATTGGTTTACTTTGTTGTAAATCAATTGTTTGTTTTGTGTACGTTGGTATTTGGAATTTTTTTATTGAAATTTTTCAAACCTCATGCAACCATTTCAAATCGACAATCGTCTATGCTAATAGAAGTCTGTTTCTAAAACCAAAACCAAAAGCTTATTAATGAAAATTATTTCGTTACATCAAGAAGAAACCAAAATTATAAAGCTGGCTGTCGAGAACAATCGTCAGGCACAGCAGCAGATTTACGGTAAATATTCTTCAAAAATGTTGAGTGTATGCCGTCAATATATAAAGGATATTCAATTGGCAGAAGATGTAATGATAACGGCTTTCATGAAAGTGTTTACAAATTTGAAAAACTTTGAACACAAAGGAAGTTTTGAAGGCTGGATCCGCCGAATTATGGTTAACGAATGTATTTCTTATTTACGAGTTCAGAAAAAAGTAAAATTTGCAGAAGATGAGTTTTTTGTTGAAGAAAGCTTTAATGAAATCGACAGCCAGTTTACCGTAGAACAGATTCAGTATTTAATTGATGCTTTGCCGGATGGGTACAAAATGGTTTTTAATTTATACGCTATTGAAGGTTATAAACACAATGAAATTGCCAAGATGTTAGGAATTAATGAAGGAACATCAAAATCGCAATTATCGCACGCTAGAAAAATGCTGCAAACACAAATTACTATTTTAAAAAAACAAGATAATGGAACCGAATAATTTTGAAAAGGATTTCCGTGAAAAGCTAAACGAACGCAGAATTGAACCAAGCAATAAAGCCTGGGATCGATTGGATGCTATGTTAAGCGTTCAAGAAGAAAAGAAAACAAAGAAAAACAGAAAATGGCTGTATATAGCAGCAAGTTTCATAGGTTTTTTATTGATTGGAACTCTATTTTTTAATCAAAATAAAAATGTTGTTGAAACGCCAAGAACTATAGTTGTAGAAAAAGAGGTTGAAAAAGAATCGGTTACTGAGCCTGTTTTAGATATAGAGGATTCAGTAAAAACGGAAGTTGCTGTTTCTGAGGAGACTTCGAAAGAGGCTTTAAACACAGTAAAAAAAGCAAACCATCCAATCTCAAATAAAACCAGTAAAAATGAATCAAATCAAATAGCGGAGTCTTCAATCATCATCGAAAACAATCAATCAACAATCAATCAAACTGTAATTCCGGAAATTCCTAAAAAAGAAAATGTTGACCAATTATTACAAACTGCTGAAGAAAAAGTTTTGGCTCAAAACGGTGCCAAAAAAGCAAAAGTAAAAATCAATGCCGCCGATTTGTTAAATCAGGTAGACGGCGAATTGGAACTTTCTTTTAGAGAAAAAGTAATTACTAAAGTAAATAAAAACCTGCAAGAGGTAAAAGTCGCTTTATCAAACAGAAATAAACAGGAATAGTTGGAATACCAATGTCAATCTCAATTAAAAAAAATCATCAATCACTAATCAATCATTTTAAAAAATCAATCAATCATGAAAAATTTTACTATTTATTTCATTCTTTTCTTTTTCCTTTTGGTGAGTAAAGTAATGGGACAAGAAACTTTTGAATCTGAAACGAAAAGAATTGCTAATAAAATCGAGAAGATTACAAAAGAAGAAAAAGAAGCCTTAAAAGAAGAGGTTGAAGCTGTAAACGTTCAATTGTCTGAAGGAAAGATTACGCAGGAACAGGCTGAAAAGCGTAAAAAAGAATTAGCAGAAGCAAGAGCTGTAATTATGGAAGAGAAAATTACACTGGCTCAAAATGAATTAAACGATTTGGTTCAGAAAAAAGTCGACGGAAAAATCAAAGAAGATTCTTCTAAAGTATATATGATTCGCTGGAAACCAGGAGATCGTAATAAAGATTCTATTCGCGGTGAAAGAAGAACAACATCTCAGTTTGTTTTTGCAATGGGATTAAATAATACACTTGTCGACGGAAAACTTCAGGATTCCAATTACAGTTTTATAGGTTCACATTTTTACGAATGGGGTTTTACGTATAATTCAAGATTAATGAAAAACGATAATCTGCTTCATGCAAAATATGGTTTGTCGTTAATGTATAACAATATTCGTCCAACAAATAATAAAAGTTTTGTGGTTGATGGAGATCAGACCAATTTGGTTGAAAATCCAATTCATTTAACTGAATCTCGTTTTAGAAATGTTTATTTGGTTGCACCGGTGCATTTGGAATTCGATTTTACAAGACCAACAGAAAAAGATGGTGTAAAATATTTTAAAACCCATAAAAGTTTCCGTTTTGGAGTTGGAGGTTATGCAGGAATCAATGTAAAATCAAAACAGATTTTAAAATATGAAGAAGAAGATTTGAAATATAAAACGAGAATAAAAGGCGATTACAATGTAAACAATTTTGTTTATGGTCTGAGTTCGTATATCGGCTACAGAGAACTGAGTTTATATTTTAAATACGATTTAAACCCATTGTTTCAGGATAATTTAATCAAAGAGAATAACATATCGTTAGGACTTCGAGTAGATTTAAACTAAAAAATTGGTCGTTTAGTTAGTGAAAAAAGCATCTTATATCGAGATGCTTTTTTGTTTTAAAAAAGCATCGAAATTCCAGTAGGATTTGCGTATTTTTGCAAGCTCTCAACTTTTAAATTTTAATACACTTTGATTTCACAAGCCACCATTGATTCTGTTTTTGAAACTGCTCGAGTAGAGGAGGTTATCGGCGATTTTGTGAATTTAAAGCGCGCAGGAAGTAATTTCAAAGGGTTGAGTCCGTTCTCAGATGAGCGTTCTCCTTCGTTTATGGTTTCGCCTGCAAAAGGAATCTGGAAAGATTTTAGCACAGGAAAAGGAGGAAATTCCGTTAAATTCTTAATGGAACATTCACAATTTACCTATCCGGAAGCCATTCGATATTTGGCCAGAAAATACAATATAGAAATAGAAGAAACCGAACAGACAGATGCAGAAAAAGCAATGACAGATGTTCGCGAAAGTATGTATCTGGTTTCTGAATTTGCTGCTAAATATTTTAACGACGTACTTTTAAATAGTGAAGAAGGAAAAGCGATTGGATACTCTTATTTCAAAGAAAGAGGATTTACAAACGAAACCATCAAAAAATTCAATTTAGGATATTCTCCAGAAACCTGGGACGCTTTGACGAAAGAAGCCCTTGGAAAAGGATACAAATTAGAATTTTTAGAAGGTACAGGTTTAACCATTCCAAGAGAAGACCGTCCGTTTGATCGATTTAAAGGACGTGTAATGTTTCCTATTCAAAGTATGTCGGGACGTGTTTTGGGTTTTGGAGGACGTATTTTAACCAATGATAAAAAAGCGGCTAAATATTTAAACTCTCCTGAAAGCGAAATTTACCATAAGAGTAAAGTGCTTTACGGAATTTATCACGCTAAACAATCTATTGCTAAACAAAACAACTGTTATTTAGTTGAAGGTTATACCGATGTAATTCAGTTTAATCAGGCAGGAATTGAAAATGTGGTGGCTTCATCTGGAACAGCTTTAACGCCGGATCAAATTCGTTTAGTAAATCGTTTGACAAGAAACATAACCGTTCTTTTTGATGGAGATGCGGCAGGATTACGTGCCTCTATTCGAGGAATCGATTTGATTTTGGAGGAAGGGATGAATGTAAGAGTCTGTTCTTTTCCTGACGGAGAAGATCCTGATAGTTTTGCCCGCAAAAATTCGCACGATGCATTGGTTTCTTATTTAGAAGAAAACAGCAAAGACTTCATACAGTTTAAAGCTTCTATCTTGATGGATGAAGCAAAAAACGATCCCATCAAAAAAGCCGACCTGATTCGTGATATGGTATCGAGTATTTCAAAAATACCAGACCGTATCCAGCGTGAAGTTTATATTCAGGAATGTGCCCGGATTATGGATATTTCGGAGCAGGTTTTAGTAAGCACATTAGCACAGCTGATTCAAAAAGATCTTGCCGATGCGAACAAAAAGCAAAGACAAGAACAAAAACCTTTTGAAGTTCATAGGAACCAATCTCCAAATGCAGGCTCATTTTCCGGAGGAGATCCAGAAGATCCAAGAACTGGTCCGCCGGAAGGTTATGATTATCCAGGAGATCCAGGATATTATCCGCAAGAACAAAATCAAAAAGTTGATATTTTATATGGTTTCGAAAGGAAAGTCATTGAGGTTTTACTTTTGTATGGAAGTGTAGTAGAAGATTTTGAAGATGTTTTCTTGAAAGCAGATGAAGAAGGAAATGTAAAAGAGGTTTCGGAAAAAAGACAATATAAAGTATTCGAAAAAATATACTTAAGTCTTCAGGAAGATGAGATACAATTGTCAAATGTTTTATTTCAAAACATTTACAATAATATTATTGATTTTTACAATCAGAATGAGACCTTTAGTTTAGATAAATATTTGATGCGTCTTGAACCTGAATTTGCTCAGGAAGTAACCAACATTTTAATGGAAGACGAAAGGTTGACCATCCATAATTGGGAAGGGCAAAATATTTTTCCGAAACAAAAAAGTGAAACAATCGAACAGAATGTTTCGGAGACCATATTTGCTTTGCGATGGTATTTGGTGTCAGCAATTATTGCAGAATTAAAGAATTCTCTTTTAACCAATCCGCAAGAAGATAACTCAGAAACTTTGAGCATGGTTATGGATTATTCTAAACTATTGAATAATTTTTCGAAGAAATTAGGTCGTGTAGTAGTACCTTACCACTACCAATAAAAAGAAAAAACTCTATCTTTTTTGAGGGACCAAAATAGATAGAGTTTTATAAATGTTTGAAAAAGCCTAAAACTAAGCTTTTCGATTTAAATTTAGATAATTTCTAAAGTCTTAGCTTTGTTTACTAAGTCAACTAAATTAGTAACATTTAATTTAGTCAATAATCTTAGTTTGTAAGTACTGATCGTTTTTTCGTTCAGATTTAAGATTTTAGAGATTTCATTGTTTTTCTTTCCATCACTTAAGTAACGTAAAACTTCAATCTCACGATTAGAAAGTTTTCTGTACAGACGCTCGCTTTTGCTTTGTTTCGCGATAAGGGCCATGTTTTTGCGTACTGTTTCGTTGATGATAATTTTTCCTTCTTGTACTTTAATAATAGAATGTCCTAGAGTTTCTAGTTTTTCTGTTTTGTGTACATACCCGGAAACTCCTGCTTTAATTGCGTTTGGAGCGTACATTTGCTCAGCAAGATCACTGAAAATAACAATTTTTGTTTTTGGGAAATTTTTCAAAATCGATTTGATTTCGAAGATACTTGAAAGACCTTCAAGCTCTAAATCTAAGATTAGAATGTCGATTTCCTTCGTCTGAAGGATGTCTCTAACCATTGAAAAATTGCCTACATTGGCAACAATTGAAATTTGATCGTGGTCTTTGAAATAAGACTTAACGCCAAAGTGCGTCACAGGATGATTGTCTGCTAGACATACTTTAATCATAATTTTTACCTTTTTTAGAATTGTTCATGTTTTTGGAACTGTAAAATTAATAAATAAATTCTGTAGTTTATAGCTGACAAATGTTAAAAAAAATTATTTTAACGTTTTTGGTATAATGCAGACCGGAATTGGGTCCATTTTATGCTTGTTGTTGGTGTTTAATCGTTTATAAATTTCAAAGACAGATTTTTCTCTCCCTTCGAAGTCAGACGCCGTATTTCCTGACTCCGCGGCTAACATTGCCCATTCTAATTCATCATAACTTGCTCCCAATTGATCTTCATCGGTACGATTATCTCCAAATAATCCATCTGTAGGTGCTGCTGTTAAAATTGATTGCGGAATTTCTAAAAATTCTCCCAAAGCATACACGTCAGATTTCATTAAATCAGCAATCGGACTTAAATCGACACCTCCATCTCCATATTTTGTATAAAATCCTACTCCAAAATCTTCTACTTTATTTCCTGTTCCAGCGACCAGTAAACCATGAAGACCTGCTAAATAGTATAAAGAAGTCATTCTTAGACGTGCTCTTGTGTTGGCTAACGCTAAACTTACTTTTGCCTCCTCATCTGTTTTTGGAACGGCACTTTTAAAAGATTCAAAAACTGTAGTTAAATCCGTTTGTACGTCAGAAACATTTGGGAAACGTTTTTTTAGTTGTTCAATATGTTCTTTTGCTCTGTTTACTTGGCTTTCTGCCTGATGAATTGGCATTTCTACACACAAAACTTTCAGTCCAGTCTGTGCACATAAAGTTGAGGTTACAGCAGAATCTACGCCTCCAGAGATTCCAATTACAAAACCGTTTACTTTCGCATTAGCAGCATAATCTTTTAGCCACTCTACAATATGCGTATTTACTTTTTCTGTCTGAATTGTGCTTTTTTTAGCCATAATAGTTTAAGTTTTAAAGTACAGGGATGTATATTTGCAGAATTATTTTTAAGTCTATAGTCGCTTAAAATTCTGGTAACACAAATCTAATTAAAATAAAATGAAATTATATCGCTTTGCAGTGGTTCTATGCCTGTTTTTTTTGTCTTGCGGCCAAAAATCTAAGGTTGAAAAAGAAGTGGAAGAAATTCCTGTAGATGTTAAGGTGGAACGTTTTGATAAGGTGTTTTTTGAAACCAAACCTGAAGATTTGGCAAAGATTAAAAAACAATATCCTTTTTTCTTTCCGGCAGGGAATGATGATAATGTTTGGCTGCAAAAAATGCAAGAACCAATTTGGAGGGAAGTGTATGATGAAGTGCAAAAAAAGTACGGTAACTTTGAACCTGTAAGAGAAGAATTCAACAATCTTTTTCAGCACGTAAAATATTATTTTCCAAAAACTAAAATTCCAAAAGTGATTACCGTTATTGGAGAAATGGATTATAACGCTAAGGCAATTTATGCAGACAGCCTTGTTATAGTAGCTTTGGAATTGTATTTAGGAAAAGAGCATAAGTTTTATGAGTTTCCGAATTATTTAAAACAGAATTTTGAAGAAAAACAGATTATGCCAGATGTGGTTTCTAGTTTTTCTTACCGAAATATTTCAAATTCAGTAGATAAAAGTTTGGTTTCGAAAATGATTTTCGAAGGAAAACAGCTTTATGCGAAAGATTTGCTTCTTCCAAATTATACGGATGCAGAAAAAATGGGATACACACCAGAACAAATTAAATGGTGTGAAGAAAATGAAGCCTACATGTGGCGTTATTTTATAGAAAATGAAATGCTTTACAGTGATGATCAGAAATTGACATCAAGATTTATAGCTCCTGCGCCTTTTTCTAAATTCTTTTTAGAGATTGATAACGACTCTCCCGGCCGCGTTGGCGCTTGGATTGGATGGCAGATGGTACGTTCTTACATGAAAAACAATAGTGATGTTTCTTTAGCAGAATTATTTAAAATTGAGCCAAAAGAAATCTTCGAAAAATCAAAATATAAACCTAAGAAATAATGGCAAATATAAACTCAGAGATTAAATTCAATATAGAATTAGATGAAAACCGTGTTCCAGAAAAATTAACTTGGAGCGCACAAGATGGCGGTGTACAAGCCGAAGAAGCAAAGGCAATTATGTTGTCAATCTGGGACAGCAAAGCAAAAGAAACTATGCGTATCGATTTATGGACAAAAGATATGCCAGTAGACGAAATGAAGATTTTCTTTCACCAAACTTTAGTGGCAATGTCGGATACTTTTAAACGTGCAACAGATGACGAAAAAATGTCTGACACTATGAAAGATTTCTGTGATTATTTTGCAGAGAAACTGGAGTTGACAAAACAGTAAAAAGTCTAAAAAGCAATGAAAATCAAATTCCAAATTCCAATTGTAAAGCTTGGGATTTGGATTTTTTTATTGTTTTGTTTTGAAGTGAGAAGGTCAGAATTTTTAGTTTATTTTCCCGTGTTAATGTTTAAATACAGTATTTAAAAGAATTTGATCTTAGATTTTAGAAAAAAAATGTTTAATAGGTTATTTTAGTGAAGTAAATTTTATAGTATGTTGTTCCCATTTCTCGTAAGTCTTGTCGGATTGTTTTTTTTATTGGTAAACACTGTTTCTTTTTATAGAACACGAAAAGATAAAGATTCCCATTATTTTGTATTAATGGTTTATTTGATTTGTTTATTCGTAAATGAATTGTTCTGTAATATTATTGGGTTTTATGCTCCCGGATCCAATTTTTTCCTTTCACATTATTATTTCATTTTCCAATTTATTCTTTTAAGTATATTTTTTCGTGGTTTGTTTACAAATGCAATATTGAAGAAAACAATACTTTTTTTTCTAGGTTTGGTTGTAGTTTTGTTGGCTGTGCAATATTGTAGAACGCCCAGTCTTTATTGGGAGTTTAATTTGTTTGAAATTGGCACAACATCAATATTGCTTGTTCTGTATGCAATTATTTATTTGTTTCAGAATTTCAAGAATATCAAATCAAACTATATTTATTTCTCTAATGGATTAATTATTTATCTAGTAAGTAGCTCGACTATTTTCTTGAGCGGAAATACAGATTCTGTAATTTTTACTGAACCATTTCTGCTTGATTTTTGGTTTTTTAATTCATTGTTTTACATCTTGTACCAATTTTTAATTTTTAAAGAATGGCAGGCTTTGAAGCATATAAAAATGACAAAATCATAAGATGATAAGTGCTGAAAAGCAAAATCCAAATTCCTAAAACTTGCTTGTAGTTTAGAATTTGGATTTTTTATTATTGAATATTTTCGAATATTATTTTATAGATCTTTTATTTAAATCTTTAAAAATACGTTTTAAAGCACCTGTCATCAAAGCGTCTGAATTTTTGTAAAGGGTTATATTGTCTATAAGTTTATCCGACTTTTGAGTTTCCCACATTGATTTTGTGTTGCCTTTGTTGGTTATCCCTACAACTTTTTGAGAATAGATAATTTGCTGTAAATTCAAATCGTATATTTCCAAAGTTACCGAAGCTTCATTTTTCTCAGAACCGTATTCGGTTTGATAAAGTTCGATAGAAGATAAATCGCTTCTGTCTTTTTTAGTCGAAATGTTGATGAAGAAATCAAAGCCTGTTCCGTCTTTTAGCTCTTTTAATTTTATGCTGTTAGGGTTTAAGGGAATCTTTCGGGTTATGAGTAATCCTTTTGCATCATGAATATAAGTTACTCGATCACCTACATTTTTTTTGAAGAATTTTAAGGATTCCTCGGTCAATTTTTCTTTTGAATTTTTTGGGCAGTCCAATTCGTTTAAGAGCCATTTTCCAGAAGAAAAATCAACTCCAGTTCGTTGGCCTGTTGTAAACATAAAATGCGATGATTGACAGGAAGAAAATAGTAATATAAAAGAAATGCAAAGTGTAAAACCAGTTGATTTAAAATTACGCATAGGGTTAAGTTTGATTGAGTTCAAATATAACCTAAAAACATTTTGTTTAAGATTTTTCTCTAAAATAAAAATTCCAATCGCACCGATTGGAATTTAGAGATTTTATGTTTGGAATTATTGTCTTAATTCGAATTTAAAAAACCGCTGTTGTTTTTAAAAACCTCTTGATTTACTTCATCAATATAAGATAAAAGGTCTTCTTTTCCAATTGATTCTGTAGATGAGGTTACAAAATATTGTGGCATTTCGGCCCAGTTGTTTGCAAACATTTGTTTTTTATAAGCGGCAATATGAGAATCAATTTTTGTTTTACTGATTTTATCTGCTTTAGTAAAAATAATGCAGAACGGAATTTCACTTTCCCCCATATAAGACATAAATTCAATGTCTATTTTTTGAGCTTCGTGGCGAATGTCAATCAAAACAAAAGCACATACGAGTTGTTCTCTATTTTCAAAATAATCTGTAATAAATTGCTGGAAAATTGATTTTGTTTTTTTTGAAACTTTAGCATAACCGTAACCAGGAAGATCGACCAAAAACCAATTATTATTGATTTTAAAGTGATTTATTAATTGTGTTTTCCCTGGTTTTCCAGATGTTTTCGCTAAGTTTTTATTGTTGGTAAGCATGTTTATTAAGGATGACTTACCTACGTTTGATCTTCCAATAAAAGCATATTCTGGTAAAAAATCCTTCGGACATTTTGAGGCATCAGAATTGCTGACAATAAATTCGGCGGTATTAATTTTCATGTTTCTTCGTTTTAAAACCTCCTAAAAAGTAAATAGTAATTAATGGCTTATAAATTCTTTTCGGTAAGCCATTTTTCAAGAATTTCATTAAATTCCTGAGGGTGTTCCATCATTGCGGCATGTCCGCATTTATCAATCCAGTATAAAGTAGAATTTGGTAATAATTTATCAAATTCTTCGGCTACATTCGGAGGTGTTACAGAATCGTTTTTACCCCAAATAATACAAGTTTCAACGTCCATCTTTGGTAAATCCTTAGCCATATTATGGCGAATGGCACTTTTGGCAATCGTTAAAGTTTTGATCAGTTTGATTCGGTCGTTTGCAGTTGCATAAACATCGTCAATGATTTCGGGAGTGGCAATTTTTGGGTCATAAAAAACCTCTTCTGCTTTCTTTTTGATGTATTCATAATCGCCTCTTCTCGGATAACTGTCTCCCATTGCGCTTTCATAAAGTCCAGAGCTTCCGGTTATTACAAGGCCGGCAACTTTTTCAGGGTAAAGCTTTGTGTGGTAAAGTGCGATGTGTCCTCCTAAAGAATTTCCTAGAAGAATTACTTTATCAAAACCTTTAAATGTGATAAAGTCTTTAACGTATTTGGCAAAACTTTTTACGTTCGTTTTTAAAATGCTTTGTGTATAGATTGGCAAATCTGGAATAACAACTTTATATCCTTTTGTTGGGAAATATTGTGCTACACCATCAAAGTTGCTTAGACCTCCCATTAACCCATGCAAAATAACGATAGGTGTACCTTCTCCAGCTTCAAAATAGCTGTATTTGCCTTCTTTTTTGTAGTGTTTGTCCATCTAGTTTTATGCCAATTTCAATTTCGACAAATATAGGGTTAAATAAATAAAAATGAATTTTTGCTGCCATTTTTTAACTACATAATTTCAGTAGAATTTATAAATAACTAAAAATCAGTAATTAATGTCTTGTTTGTTAAATTATCTAAATGTTAAGGAAACTGCATAATAATCAATTTTTTAAGAAAATTAGCGCATTATTTTTTTGAATGAATAATGGATCTGGGAATCTGTTAATTAATAGTTAAGGTATTGATTGATTGTTGATTACCAGAAGTGGTAGTAAAGTGGTTAAACTTATTAACAAAGTGGTATAAAGTGGTAAAATGTGGTATTTTTTTTTATATTTTTGCTGTATAACATGTTAACTAGTTTTTTTGAACACAATTGTTGGAACATATGAGTGTAAAGTCGATGCTAAAGGAAGGCTAATGATGCCTGCGCCTTTGAAAAAGCAGTTGACAGCTTCACTTCAAGACGGATTTGTTTTGAAGCGTTCTGTGTTTCAGCCGTGTTTAGAGTTGTATCCTATGGTAGAGTGGGATGCAATGATGAAAAAAATCAACAAGCTTAATCGCTTTGTAAAAAAGAACAACGATTTCATTAGAAGGTTTACTGCTGGTGTTAAAGTGGTTGAGGTTGATGCATTGGGAAGACTGCTAGTTCCAAAAGATTTGGTAACGTTTGCCAGTATTTCTAAAGATGTGGTTTTTTCATCGGCGGTTAATATAGTAGAGATCTGGGATAAGGATTTATACGAAAAATCAATAAGCGGCGAAGATATGGATTTTGCAGATTTAGCCGAAGAAGTAATGGGAAATATTAATGACGACGACAATGGAATATCATAATCCGGTTTTGCTTCATCCAACAGTTGATGGTTTAGATATTAAACCTGATGGTGTGTATGTAGATGTTACGTTTGGAGGCGGTGGTCATTCAAAAGAGATTTTAAAAAGATTGGGACCAAACGGAAGGCTGTTTGCATTTGACCAAGACGAAGATGCGCTTGCTAATGCATTGCCAGACGAAAGGTTCACTTTGATAAATGAGAATTTTAGGTTCATAAAAAGATTTTTACGTTTTCACGGAGTAAAAGAGGTTGACGGAATCTTAGCAGATTTAGGCGTTTCATCACATCAGTTCGATGTTCCGGAAAGAGGTTTTTCAACCCGATTTGATGCCGAATTAGATATGCGGATGAGTCAGAAAAATGATTTAAATGCTTATCGGGTGGTTAACGAATATGAAGAACAGGATTTACGTCGTGTTTTTTTTGATTATGGGGAGTTGAAAAACGCACCGGTTTTAGCAAGAACAATTGTTGAGGCAAGAAAAGATTTCCCAATCAAAACGACAGATGAATTAAAAGAAGTTTTGAAGAAATATCTTCCGGAGAAAGTTCGAAATAAAATCTTGGCTCAGATTTATCAGGCTATCAGAATTGAGGTAAATCAGGAAATGGATGTTTTAAAAGAGTTTATTGAACAATCATTAGAGATTTTAAAACCGGGCGGAAGATTTTCGGTGATCTCATACCACTCTTTAGAAGATCGATTGGTGAAAAGATTTATCAAAAACGGAATGTTTGAAGGAGAACCAGAAAGAGATTTTTACGGAAATTTTTCAGTTCCATTCAAAACAATAGGGAAATTGATTGTTCCGGATGATGCGGAAATCAAGATAAATAATAGAGCCAGAAGTGCCAAATTAAGAATCGCAGAAAAGATATAATATATATTAAGGTATAAAGAAGAATGAAAAGTGGTGTATTTAGCATATTAAAAGCAAGATTCCTTATTCATGAAGATGCGGTAAAAAACTGGAGATTCATTGTTTTTATAATTCTGCTGGCGATTTTGATGATTGCCAATACACAGCGATATGAGCAGAAGGTTTTTGAAATTGCAAAATTAAACAATGAAGTAAAAGAACTTAGATCAGAGTTTGTGGATCGACGTTCAGAATTGATGAAGTTAAAAATGGAGTCAACCATTTCGGATAAAATGTTAGAAAAGCAAATTTTTCCGTCGACAGTTCCTCCAGTGAAAATAGAAGTTAAAAAAGAAGAAGAAAAAAGTTTCTTTAAAAGAATATGGCAGTAGACGATAAACATATATCCTACAGAATTTACCTCGTAGCAGTTTTCATCTTTTTGATGGCAATTGCTATTGTTGTTAAATTGACCAATATTCAATGGGTTCAGGGAGATTATTACAGACAACTGGCAAAACAGCGTACAGTTAGAAACTTTGTAATCCCTGCAAACAAAGGAAATATTTATTCTGCTGATGGAAGTTTGCTGGCAACTTCAATTCCGAACTACGAGATTCGTTTTGATGCCAAAGCGCCAAAAACAGAAACGTTTGAGAAATATGTAAAACCATTGTCAGATTCATTGGCAACAGTTTTGGATAAACCGAGCAGTTATTTTCAAAAGGAATTAAGAAAAGCACGTGAGAATAAGAACCGTTATTATTTGATTGCCCGCAAATTGAGTTATACTGAATATGTGAAAATTAAAAGTTTTCCATTATTCAATTTAGGAGCTTTTAAAGGGGGAATTATAGTTGAACAAGAAACCGTTAGAAAACATCCAATAGGTAAAATTGCTGAAAGAACTATTGGTTATGACAAAATTGACCCTGCAACTGGTGTAGAAGTTGGAAAAGGAATTGAGTGGGCTTTTAAAAATTACCTGAACGGAAAAGATGGTAAAATTTTAAAACAAAAAATTGCAAAAGGGCAGTGGAAACCTATTCGTGATGTAAACGAAGTAGATCCAGTTGATGGTTATGATGTTATTTCTACGATAGATGTTTTTATTCAAGATATTGCGCATCATGCTTTGCTGAAACAATTGGAAGATTATGAAGCAGATCACGGTTGTGTGGTAGTAATGGAAACAGAAACGGGACATGTAAAAGCAATTTCAAATTTAGGAAGAGCTGAAGACGGATCATATTATGAAACAACAAATTATGCAATTGCTGAATCTCACGAGCCAGGATCAACTTTTAAATTAGTTGATTTAATGGCGATTTTAGAAGATAAAGTAGCTGACACAAGTACGGTTTATGATAGTCACAATGGTGTAGTTAAATATTATGGAAGATCTGTGCGTGACTCGCATAACGGAGGTTATGGAAAAGTTTCATTAGCCCGCGGATTCGAACTTTCGTCAAATACTGTAATGGTTCAGGCAGTTTATGAGGCATATAAAAGCAATCCGTCAAAATTTGTAAATCATATTAATAGTTACGGGCTAAATAAAACGCTGGGGTTACATTTTAAAGGAGAAGGAAGACCATACATTCCGCAACCAGGAGATAAACATTGGTCAGGAGTTTCACTTCCTTGGATGGCATTTGGATATGGAGTTTCGGTAACGCCAATGCAGACTTTAGCATTTTACAATTCAGTTGCAAATGGTGGAGTGATGGTAAAACCACAGTTTGTATCCGAAATTAAGGAATGGAACAAAACCATTAAAAAATTTGATGTTGAAGTTATAAATCCGAAAGTGTGTTCACCAGAAACATTAAAAAAAGTGAAAGCGGTTCTGCTTAATGTGGTAAAAAAAGGGACAGGTTCTAAGTTGTATTCGAAAGATTTTTCAATGGCAGGAAAGACAGGAACGGCTCAAATGAATTACGGAGGAAAAGAAGGGAAATCAGCTTTGTATTATGCCTCTTCTTTTGTGGGGTATTTTCCAGCTGATCATCCAAAATATTCTTGTATCGTAGTGGTTCATAAACCAAATACATCAAAGAATAACTACTACGGAGCAGACGTTGCAGGGCCAGTTTTTAAAAGAATTGCTCAAAAAATTTTTACAGATGCACCTTCAACTAATAAAATAAAACAACTTGATTCTAAAATTGCAAAACAAGAAAGCAGTTATGATAAATATGATTTAGAATCACGTAAAAAAACAAATCAGATACCTGATTTAAAAGGAATGCCGGGAATGGATGCGGTAGCTTTGTTAGAAAACCTTAACACTAAGATCAAAGTGAAAATTATTGGTGTTGGAAAGGTTAAAAAACAATCTATTCAGGCGGGAGAGACTATTAATAAAAACACAACTATAGTATTAGAATTATCGTGAAAATACTAAAAGACATATTATACAAAGTAGCTATTGAATCTGTTAAAGGTTCAACAGATATTGCTATTTCTAAAATTGAATTTGATTCTCGTAAAGTGGAAGCAAATGATGTTTTTGTGGCAATCAGAGGTTCGCTTTCTGATGGACATGATTATATTGAAAAAGCAATTCAGCTTGGAGCAAAAGCAATTATCTGCGATACACTTCCAGAGGATATAGCAAGTGAAGTAACGTATATTCAGGTAAAAGATACAAACACAGCTTTGGCTTTTATAGCCGCTAATTATTTTGAAGATCCTTCTGCAAAATTAAAATTAGTCGGTGTAACGGGTACGAACGGAAAAACAACAATTGCTTCATTATTGTTTCAATTGTTTCAAAAAGCAGGTTTTAAAGTAGGGTTATTATCAACTGTAAAAATCGTAGTAGATCAAACGGAATTTCCTGCAACACATACAACGCCAGATTCTTTGACCATCAATCATTATTTAAATGAAATGATTGAAGCTGGAGTGACACATTGTTTTATGGAAGTAAGTTCGCATGGAATCCACCAAAAACGTACAGAAGCTTTGCATTTTGTGGGCGGCATTTTCACGAATCTTTCTCACGATCACTTGGATTACCATCCAACGTTTGCAGAATATAGAGATGTTAAGAAATCATTTTTTGACTCGCTTCCAAAATCAGCATTTGTATTGTCAAATATTGATGATAAAAATGGTTCTGTAATGCTTCAGAACACAGTGGCAAAAAAACTGACTTATGCTTTAAAATCGTATGCAGATTATAGAGCTCAGATTTTAGAAAGCCAATTATCTGGATTGTTGTTGAAAATTAATGATAATGAAGTTTGGGTAAAACTAATCGGTACTTTCAACGCGTACAATGTTTTAGCCATTTACGGAACGGCTGTAGAGCTTGGAATTGACAGTCTTGAAGCATTGCGATTATTGTCTGATTTAGAAAGTGTTTCAGGTCGTTTTCAGTACATCGTTTCCGATGGTGGCATTACAGCGGTTGTAGATTATGCGCACACGCCAGATGCTTTAGAAAATGTTCTAAAAACAATAAATGATATCCGTACTAAAAACGAACAATTAATTACGGTTGTGGGTTGTGGCGGAAACCGAGATAAAACGAAACGTCCAATTATGGCTAAGATTGCTTCAGATTTAAGTGATAAAGCAGTTTTGACATCAGATAATCCGAGAAATGAAGATCCAGAGGTTATTTTGGATGAAATGGAGCAGGGAGTGGAACCTCAGAATTATAAAAAAATGCTTCGAATTACAGATAGAAAACAGGCAATTAAAACCGCTTGTCAATTAGCAGAAGTAAAAGATATTATTCTAATTGCAGGAAAAGGACACGAGACTTATCAGGAAATAAATGGGGTTCGCCATCATTTTGACGATATGGAAACAATTAAAGAAATTTTAGAACAATTAAACAAATAACAATCAATTATTAAGTTCAAATACCACCAAAATGATTGGAATTTGGAATTTCAAAATTGGAATTTAAAAAATAGAAAACTATGCTGTACTATTTATTTGAATATTTTGACAAAACATTGGACGTTCCTGGAACAGGAGTTTTCCAGTACATCACATTTAGATCGGCTTTAGCATTTATGCTTTCATTGCTTTTGTCAACTATTTATGGTAAAAGGGTAATTAACTTTTTGCGCCGTCAGCAAGTTGGAGAAACGGTTCGTGAGCTTGGTCTTGCAGGTCAAAATGAAAAAGCAGGTACGCCAACAATGGGGGGACTAATTATCATTTTTGCCACATTGATTCCGGTTTTGTTATTCGCAAGACTGCATAACATTTATATCGTATTGCTGATTGTAACTACGTTATGGATGGGAACGATTGGATTTGTAGATGATTATATCAAAATATTCAAAAAAGATAAACAAGGATTAAAAGGGATTTTCAAAGTAATTGGTCAGGTTGGTTTAGGAATCATTGTAGGAACAGTTCTTTATTTTAATCCTGCAGTTACAGTAAGAACCGATACGGGACGTACGGATGTTTTTAGAACAGCTGCTAATACAACGGTTGTACTTCCTGCGCCAATTGAAGAGAAATCTACAGCAACAACAATTCCGTTTGTAAAAAACAACGAATTTGATTATGCTGAAGTATTATCTTTTATGGGGAATGGATACGAAAAATGGGCTTGGTTAATTTTTATTCCTGTAGTAATTTTTATTATTACAGCAGTTTCAAACGGAGCCAATCTAACAGATGGAATTGACGGACTCGCGGCGGGAACCTCCGCAATTTCTGTCCTCGCGCTAGGGATTTTCACGTTCGTTTCGGGAAATATCATTTTTTCGAATTATCTGAATATTATGTATATCCCCAATTCAGGAGAAATGACGGTCTTTATATCGGCCTTTGTGGGAGCATTGATTGGTTTTCTTTGGTACAACTCTTATCCGGCATCGGTTTTTATGGGAGATACTGGAAGTTTAACAATTGGTGGGATCATTGCAGTTTTGGCTATTGCAGTTCGAAAAGAAATACTGATTGTTTTATTCTGTGGAATTTTCTTAGCAGAAAGTGCGTCAGTTGTAATCCAGGTATTTTATTTTAAATATACGAAGAAACGTTTTGGTGAAGGAAGAAGAATTTTCCTGATGGCGCCTTTGCATCATCATTACCAAAAGAAAGGATATCACGAAAGTAAAATCGTAACCCGTTTCTGGATTGTAGCCGTAATGTTAGCCATATTGTCAATCATTACCTTAAAGCTAAGATAGATGAGATTAGTTGTATTGGGTGGAGGAGAAAGCGGTGTTGGAACTGCAATCCTCGGAAAGAAACAAGGATATGAGGTTTTTGTATCCGATTTCGGAAAGATAAAAGAGAGTTATAAAGAAGTTCTTATCATTAATAAAATTGCCTGGGAAGAGGAACAGCATACAGAAGATTTAATCCTGAATGCAGACGTGGTAATGAAAAGCCCCGGAATTCCAGATAAATCTCCGATAGTAAAAAAACTAATTGCAGCTGGAATTAAAGTGATTTCGGAAATTGAATTTGCAATTCCTTATACAGAAGCAATGACAATCGGAATTACCGGAAGTAATGGTAAAACCACCACAACGATGCTGACACATCATTTGCTGAAATATGCAGGATTAAACGTCGGATTGGGAGGAAATATAGGAAAAAGCTTTGCCTGGCAGGTAGCTGAAAATAAATTTGATGCCTACGTTCTTGAATTAAGCAGTTTTCAGTTAGATGGAATAATAAATTACCGGCCAGATATTGCGATAATAACGAATATAAGTCCGGATCATTTGGATCGATATGATTATAAATATGAAAATTATATCAATTCAAAGTTCCGAATAACGATGAACCAGACGGAAAGCGATTATCTCATTTACGATGCAGATGATGTGGCAAGTGTAGAATGGTTAAAAAACAACAAAACAAAAGCAAAATTAATTCCTTTTTCATTGACAAAAACATTTGATGAAGGAGCTTCTATAAATAACAACAAAATGGAAATAAAGATCAACCAAGAAGAGTTTACAATGGATACAGAACACATTGCGTTAGAAGGAAAACATAATATGAAAAACGCCATGGCAGCAAGCTCTGTAGCAAAGTTGATGCAAATTAGAAATGCAACGATTCGTGAAAGTTTATCTAATTTCCAAGGTGTTGAACACCGTTTAGAAAAAGTATTAAAAATACAAAACGTCCAATATATCAATGATTCAAAAGCGACAAATGTAAATGCAACGTTCTTCGCTTTAGACAGTATGAATGTACCGACAGTTTGGATTGTGGGTGGTGTTGATAAAGGAAATGATTACAACGAATTAATGTCATTGGTTCGTGAAAAAGTAAAAGCAATTATTTGTTTAGGTGTTGACAACCGTAAAATTATTGATGCATTTGGAAATGTAGTGGATATTATGGTTGAAGTGAACAATATGAATGATGCTGTAAAAACGGCTCAAAGATTAACAGAAAAAGGAGATGCCGTTTTATTATCTCCAGCCTGCGCAAGTTTCGATTTATTCGAAAACTACGAAGATCGTGGAAGACAGTTTAAGCAAGCGGTGCACAATTTATAGATGATAGTTTAAAGTTTCAAGTTTCAGGTTTCACGTTAAGCCGAACCTGAAACTTGAAACAAAAGAAACCTGAAACAAAACGATTATGAAAGAGCTGGTAAACAAACTAAAAGGAGATAGGGTAATATGGTCATTCGTGGCTTTATTGGCTTTGTTTTCGTTTATGCCTGTTTTTAGTGCGAGTAGTAATTTGGCTTATATAGGGCATGGAACTGGAAATACATTGGGTTATTTGGTTAAACATTTAGCTCACGTTTGTATCGGTTTTTTGATTATTTATTGGGTTCACCAAGTGCCGTATCATTATTTTAGAGCGATTTCTAAAATTGCGCTTCCGGTAGTTTGGCTGTTGTTGCTTTACACTTTATTAAAAGGAACTGTAATCGCAGGAGCCAATGCAAGTCGTTGGATTCAGGTGCCATTCATTGGAATTACGTTTCAGACTTCGACTTTAGCGGCAAGCGTATTATTTATTTACGTAGCTCGTTATTTGTCGAAAACCAAAGAAGAAAATGAGCCGTTTCAGACTTCGTTTATTCAGCTTTGGATTCCGGTGTTTATCACTTTGGCGTTGATTTTACCAGCGAACTTTTCAACCACAGCGTTGATTTTTTCGATGGTAATGATGTTAACGTTTATTGGTAAATATCCATTAAAATATATTGCTTTTATTATCGGGTCAGGAATTGCCATGCTGGCGTTTTTCCTTTTGGTGGCAAAAGCATTTCCAGAGTCAAGGTTTTTCAGCAGGGTATCCACTTGGGAAAGTCGTATTATGAACTTTACCACGGATAAACCAGATGAAGATGATTATCAAATTGAAAAAGCAAAAATTGCTATTGCTTCAGGGAAATTAGGAGGATTGGGTCCAGGTAAAAGTGTGCAAAAAAACTTTTTACCACAATCTTCTTCCGATTTTATTTATGCAATTGTAGTTGAAGAATATGGTTTAGTTGGAGGAGTTGCAATATTAGTTTTGTATCTGTTGTTGTTATTCCGTTTTGTGGTTGCTTCGCATAAAGCCAATACATTATTTGGAAAACTAGTAGTAGTTGGCCTCGGATTTCCGATGATATTTCAGGCGATGATTAATATGGCGGTTGCAGTAGAATTATTGCCAGTAACAGGACAGACATTGCCATTAATAAGTTCTGGAGGTAGTTCGATTTGGATGACTTGTTTTTCTTTAGGAATTATCATTAGCGTAACGAAGAAAGAAGAAGAAATTGCCGAGGAGAAACAGGAAAAAGCAAAACGAAAAGAAGCATTGCAGCGATTGATTGATAAGGAATTGGCAGAAGAAGATTTGGTTTCTGAAGAAATATATGAAGATGAACCAGTGTATTCGATAGAAGACAATTCAAGAAATCCAATGAATGCGGTTTTAAACAAATAAAGTTAAAATATAAAAGTTTTTTAAAAAGTTGTAATTTTTAGAAAGATGACAAAGTATAAATTCATACTTAGCGGAGGAGGAACAGGAGGACATATTTATCCTGCGATTGCGATTGCAAACGAATTAAAATTACAATTCCCTGATGCTGAATTTCTTTTTGTAGGTGCTAGAGATAAAATGGAAATGCAGAAAGTGCCTCAGGCAGGTTATGAAATAAAAGGTCTTTGGATTGCGGGTTTACAGCGAAAACTGACTTTACAAAACTTAATGTTTCCACTTAAATTGGCAAGCAGTTTATTGGAATCAAAAAGAATAATTAAAAAGTTCAAGCCAAATGTAGTAATTGGTACGGGTGGTTTTGCTAGTGGGCCATTATTACAAGCGGCAGGTTCGGCAGGAATTCCGACAGTAGTTCAAGAGCAAAACTCATTTCCTGGAATAACCAATAAATTGCTAAGTAAAAAAGCCAATGCAATTTGCGTAGCATACCAAAATTTGGAACGTTTTTTTCCAAAAGAGAAAATTGTTTTAACTGGAAATCCAGTCCGTCAGGATTTAATTGATATCGAAAGCAAACGTGATGAAGCAATTACTTTTTATGGATTAGATTCAAACAAAAAAACATTATTGGTTTTAGGAGGAAGTTTAGGTGCACGAAGAATCAATCAGTTAATTGAAAAAGAATTGCAAAATTTCCTTTCGCAAAATGTTCAGGTAATCTGGCAATGCGGGAAATTATATTTTGAAGAATATAAAAAGTACAATCAGCCAAATGTAAAAGTGGTTGATTTTATTGAAAGAATGGATTTTGTTTACGCGGCATCAGATATCATAATTTCACGTGCAGGAGCTTCTTCGGTATCAGAATTATGTATTGTTGGAAAACCGGTGATTTTTATTCCATCTCCGAATGTGGCTGAGGATCATCAAACTAAAAATGCGCAGGCAATTGTTGATGCTAAAGGCGCAATTTTGTTGAAAGAATCTGAATTAGAGAGCGAGTTTAGCATTGTTTTTGAAGCGCTGCTGAAAGATTCTGGAAAACAGAAACAACTAAGTGATAATATTAAAAAACTGGCAAGACCAAAAGCTACACAGGATATTGTGGCAGAAATTGTTAAGTTAATTAAAAAATAAAATAAGTAAGGCTAAAGCAAATTAGAATGAATTTAAATCAAATACAGAACGTTTATTTTATTGGTATCGGAGGAATCGGAATGAGTGCCTTGGCTCGTTATTTCAAATTTATTGGAAAACAAGTTTCAGGTTACGATAAAACACCTTCTATGCTGACTAATGAATTGATAGAAAGCGGTATTGATATTCATTTTGAAGACGATATAAACTTAATTCCAAAAGAGTATTATGTGGAGAATACGTTGGTGATTTATACGCCAGCAGTTCCAAAAACACATTCAGAATGGAATTATTTTATAGAAAGACATTACGAGGTTAAAAAACGTGCTGAAGTTCTTGGAATTATAAGTAAAGATACTTTCTGTTTTGCCGTTGCGGGAACACACGGAAAAACAACAACATCAAGTATTTTGGGACATATTTTGTTTCAAAGTGGTGCTGATGTAACTGCTTTTATTGGTGGAATTGTAGAAAATTATAATTCGAATTTAATTGGAAGCGGTAAAACGGTAACAGTGGTAGAAGCAGATGAATTTGACAGATCATTTCTGCATTTGCGTCCAGATATCGCTTGTGTGACTTCTATGGATGCTGATCATTTGGATATTTATGGAACCAGTGAGGCAATTCAGGCTTCTTTTAGAGAATTTGCTTCCAAAGTAGAAGATAAAAATAATCTCTTCATAACAAAAGAATTACCGCTTGACGGAGTTCAATGTGCTATAAATGAAGATGCTGTATATAAGGCTTTCAACGTTCGTATTGAAGATGGGGCTTATGTTTTTGATGTGCAGACGCCATCAGAAATCATGAAGGATTTACGTTTCGGACTGCCTGGTAAACACAATTTAATGAATGGATTGATGGCTATTGCAATGGCTAAAACTTTCGGCACCCCGACCGATTCTATTGCAATAGCCATTGCTTCATTCAACGGAATTAGAAGACGTTTTTCGTATCAGATTAAGAGCGAAAATTTAGTATATATTGATGATTATGCGCATCATCCAACAGAAATAAATGCTGTTCATCAAGCAGTTAGGGAGCTTTATCCAGGTAAGAAAGTTTTAGCGATTTTCCAGCCGCATTTATTCAGCAGAACAAGAGATTTTGTGGATGGATTCGCAGAAAGTTTGTCAAAGTTTGATGAAGTGTTTTTGATGGATATTTACCCTGCAAGAGAGCTTCCGATGGAAGGAGTAACTTCTGAGTGGCTTTTGGGTAAAATGACAAATTCGAACAAAAAAATTGTTGCAAAAGAAGATTTATTGGGTGAAATCAAAGCCAGCGATGCACCTATTATTGTAACAATTGGAGCTGGTGATCTGGGAGAAATGGTTCCGTCAATTAAAAGGGTTTTAAATGAAAATATTTAATTGGACAAATATTCGATTAGTACTAATTTTCGGATTGGTTTTGTTTCTATATTCCTTCGCACAGCATCGAAATGGCGATCGAAAATTGAAAAAATCAATGGTCGTTTTTGTAGGAGAAAATACGCTTTTTGTGAAGCCGGAAACGGTTAATAAATTGTTGATAGAAAATAAAAGAGACGCTTCCAGTATTAGAAAAGATGAACTAGATTTGAATAAGATAGAGAAAACCCTCGATACACAAGAGATGATTGAAAAGTCAAATGTTTTTGTAAGTATCGATGGAGTTCTAAAAGCAGTAGTAAAACAGAAGACGCCCATAGCAAGAGTTTATGACGGCGGCGCTTCTTTTTATATTGATTACGAGGGTAATAAAATGCCTTTGTCTGACAATTTCACTGCAAGAGTTCCTCTTGTTTCAGGGGCAATTAATGAAAAAAATAACGAAGATTTAGCAGCTTTATTTCGCACAATTTACGACGATGCGTTTTTGAAAAAAAACATCATTGCAATCGAGATTATGCCGAATGGAAGCTTAAAAATGTTTAATCGAAACTTCGATTACTTCATCGATTTTGGCAGAACGATGAATGTTGATAAGAAATTTAGAAACTATAAAGCGTTTTTTCAAAAAGCAGTTTTAGATAGTTCGTTATACAAATACAAAAAAATTGACCTTAGGTTTACGGAACAAGTAGTTTGCACTAAATAATAGAAAATGGAAAAAGATAATATTGCAGTAGGTCTAGATATTGGAACAACCAAAATCGTTGCCATGATTGGCAAAAAAAATGAGTATGGTAAGTTGGAGATTTTGGGCATTGGTAAATCCAAAAGTTTGGGTGTTGCCAGAGGAGTAGTAAACAACATTACGCAGACGATTCAGTCTATTCAACAGGCTATAATCGAAGCGGAAAATAATTCGGGTTACAAAATTAAAGATGTGGTTGTGGGTATTGCCGGACAGCACATCAGAAGTATTCAGCATACAGATTACATCAGCAGAAACAATCCTGAAGAAGTAATTGGCGAAAATGATATTCAGCTTCTAATCGATCAGGTAAATAAACTGGCGATGTTACCAGGAGAAGAAATCATTCACGTTTTACCTCAGGAATTTAAAATCGACGGACAGTCTGAAATTAAAGAGCCGATCGGAATGTACGGCGGAAGATTAGAATCTAGTTTTCACGTTGTAGTTGGTCAGGCATCATCTATCAGAAATGTTGGAAGATGTATTCAGAGTTCAGGAATTGAATTGTCTGGATTGACATTAGAACCATTAGCTTCGGCAGATGCTGTTTTAAGTCAGGAAGAAAAAGAAGCGGGTGTTGCATTAATCGATATTGGTGGTGGAACAACAGATTTGGCTATTTTCAAAGATGGCATCATTCGCCACACAGCTGTAATTCCTTTTGGAGGAAATGTGATTACAGATGACATTAAAGAAGGATGTTCGATTATTGAAAAACAAGCTGAGCTTCTAAAAATAAAGTTCGGATCTGCTTGGCCGGGAGAGAATAAAGACAACGAGATTGTTTCTATCCCTGGACTGAGAGGAAGAGAGCCAAAAGAGATTTCACTAAAAAATCTTTCTAAAATTATCCACGCAAGAGTAGTGGAAATCGTAGAACAGGTTTTTGCAGAAATAAAAGCATACGGTCACGAAGATCCTCGCAAAAAGCTTATTGCCGGAATTGTTTTAACTGGTGGAGGTGCACAATTAAAGCACATCAAACAATTGGTTGAATACATTACGGGAATGGATACTAGAATTGGCTATCCTAATGAGCATTTGGCAGGAAACTCAGGAGAAGAAATTTCTAGTCCATTATTTGCAACAGCAGTCGGATTAGTAATGAATAGTATTGAAAATAGTTCTCAAAGTGCTGTTAGAATGGAGTTGGTTAATGAACAGCCAAAAGTTGTTTACAGAAATGCTCCGCCAGTACAGCGATACGAAGTGGAAGAAAACTACGTTGAGAAAGTAGAGACTATCGAAGAAACTAGAGAGGTTGTAAGCCAGAAGGCATCTAAAGATGAATCTACCGAAACCAAAATAAGACGATCATTTTTTGATCGATACGTCGACAAAATCAAAGAATTTTTAGACAACGCAGAGTAATTAGAATAAAACAAGAAGAAGGAAATTACTTTCTGGCCCCAAGTCAAGAAGTAAAAAATGTACTTAATAAGAATTTCAAAAAACCAAAAAGATGATGAGCAACTCAGAATTTGGAAGTATTTCATTTGATTTACCAAAAAATCAATCAAATGTAATCAAAGTAATAGGTGTAGGTGGAGGCGGAAGTAACGCAATTAACCACATGTTTAAGCAAGGTATTAAAGGCGTAGATTTTATCGTTTGTAATACCGATTCGCAAGCGCTTCAAAATAGTTCAGTACCAAATAAGATTCAGTTAGGACTTAATTTAACTGAAGGATTAGGTGCAGGAGCAAACCCGGACGTTGGACAGCAGTCGGCTATCGAAAGTATTTCTGATATCGAAAAAATGTTGGATAAAAATACTAAGATGGTATTTATCACTGCTGGTATGGGTGGAGGAACTGGAACTGGTGCAGCTCCGGTAATTGCTCAGTTGGCAAAAGAAAGAGAAATATTAACAGTTGGTATCGTGACGATTCCGTTTCAGTTTGAAGGGAAAGTACGTCAGGAGCAGGCGATTATTGGAATTGAAAAATTGCGTAAGCAAGTCGATTCTTTAATTGTAATCAACAATAATAAATTAAGAGAAGTATACGGAAATCTTGGTTTCAAAGCAGGATTCTCTAAAGCGGACGAAGTTTTGGCAACTGCTTCTAGAGGTATTGCCGAAGTAATTACGCACCACTATACTCAAAATATCGATTTACGTGACGCAAAAACTGTTTTGGCTAACAGTGGAACTGCGATCATGGGATCTTCTGTGTCAGAAGGTGAAAACAGAGCAAAAGACGCTATCGTTTCTGCTTTAGATTCTCCTTTGTTAAACGATAATAAGATTACAGGTGCCAAAAACGTATTGTTGCTTATCGTTTCTGGAACTAACGAGATTACTCTTGATGAGATCGGAGAAATCAACGATCACATTCAGGCCGAAGCAGGTTACAATGCCAATATCATCATGGGAGTTGGTGAAGACGAATCTCTTGGGGAAGCTATTGCTGTAACTATTATTGCTACAGGTTTTGATGTGGAACAACAAAATGAAATTGTAAATACAGAACCAAAGAAAATCATTCATACGTTAGAAGATGAGCAGAGAAGTGTTCATAATTTAACAAACAGACCGATTTCATCTTTCGACTTAACAGTGGATACTCCAACTACAAAAGTAGAAGACAAAGTTGTTTTTGATTTAATAGACGACGATGAAACTTTTACTCCAACTCCTACAAATGCTGTTGCTCCAGCAATTAATCAGGAAGAGTTGGTGGTTATGTCTGAGTTTATTAAAAATCTAGATGTGACTTTTGAAATTGTTTCGCCGATTACGGATATTGATTTTACAATTTCTTCACCAGAGAAACCAGCTGTTCAGCAATTTCAGCAACAACAGCCAATTCAACAACAGCAACCTGTACAACAACAGCCAGTACAGCAGCAAAGAGTATTTGAAAAAGAAGAACAAACTGCTTTTTCTTTTGATCTTCCTTTGTTTAAACAAGAACCTGTAAAAAGAGAGCCAGTTGTTGAGGATAACAGAGTTTTGTTTGAATTGACAAATGAAACTCGTGAGATTAAAGTAAACGATCCAGTACAGTTTGTTCCTGTAACAGAAGTTTCTGAGAACGGAATCATCAAATATTCTCTTGAAGAATATATGGAAGTGGAGAATGACTTATTGTCTTCTAAACCAGTAGAGAAAAAGGTTGAAGATACAATTCCAGAAGAATTGAATATCACTTTGAAACCAAGAACTGATTTTGCTAGCCAGCCTGATTTTTCAACAACTTCTGAAGTTTCTCCATTAGAATTGACAATTGAAGAAACGCTTCGTTTAAGAGCTGAAGAAAGAAGAAAGAAACTAAAAGAGTTTAACTATAAATTCCATAACAATGTTTCTAGAATTGATGAGTTGGAAAAAGAACCAGCTTACAAAAGATTAGGAATTGATTTGTCAAATTCGCAATCAAATAATACAAATTCTAGAATCTCTGTTGGAACCGATAGCAATAATGATTTACAATTGCGTTCAAACAATTCATTTTTGCACGATAACGTAGATTAATTTTTAGCATCATAATATAGGATGACCCGAAAATTGGATTTAATTTTCGGGTTATTTTTTTTATCTTCGCACAGAATTTAAAAATTTGACTTCCTAAATAGGTTTTTAAAGTGAATCTTATTGTCAGCTCGATAGGAGTCAAGAACGAATTCCAAATTAATATATCAATTAATAAGCGTTGGCTTATTTAAAATAAAACATAAAGATGAGTTTACAAACACAGATCATGGACGAGATCAAAGCGGCCATGAAAGCAAAAGATACAGTAGCATTAGAAGCTTTGAGAGCAGTAAAATCTGAATTGTTATTAGCTTCAACGGCTTCAGGTTCTAAAGAAGATTTATCAGAAGACGAAGAAATTAAATTATTGCAGAGATTGGTTAAAACTCGTAAAGAAAGCGCAAGAATCTTTACCGAGCAAAACCGTCCAGACTTAGCTGAACCAGAATTGGCGCAAGTTGCGGTAATCGAGAAGTTTTTACCAGCTCAATTAAGCGAAGAAGAAGTAGAAGCTGTAATAGCAAAAATCATTGCTGAAACAGGCGCTTCTGGAATTGCTTCAATGGGTAAAGTGATGGGATTAGCATCTGCTCAATTAGGCGGAACTGCTGAAGGAAAAACCATTTCTACAATTGTGAAAAAATTACTTTCGTAAATATAATTTTAGATTTTAGAGTTCAGATTTTAGATTGAATCTGAATTCTAAAATTATAAATCTAAAATAAAACTGACCTCGTAGTTCAACTGGATAGAATATCAGATTTCGGCTCTGAGGGTTGGGGGTTCGAACCCCTCCGGGGTCACTATAAAATTTGAAAGCCTGCAAAGTGTATATTTTGCAGGCTTTTTTTATGGTTTGAAAATTTTTAAGATTTTTTTATAGTTTGAAAGAGTTCTGTATTTAAAGGAGATTTTGGTTCGAATCCCATCATGGATCTGTTAAGCTTTACGATTCTTTTTCAGGTTCTAAAGTTTAGATTTAGTTCCCAACTTGAATTCTATGCTATGTTAGCACATCTAGTTTTTAGCTTACCCATAACGTTCTGGCGCTACACTCAGGCAGGGATTAAGAAAGCCTAAACTTTCGCTAAAAACTATTCTCCAAGTACAAGACCAACTTTAAATTAAGCCAAATGCTCAGCTTGCTTGTAGAGTGTGGCGTACGATGTTTATTTTTTTTCAAATTTTGATTTCGCATATTCTGTTAAAGCACTTTTGTCTTTCACTTTTTCATAATGTTTGGTTGCTCTCTTTAGCATTTGTTCGTCATTTGCAATAAATCCAACTTCGTAAAGACTCAAGGCATAATTTCCATTAAAATTATCATCTTTAGAAAATTTTGATTTTACTTTTTCATAATAGTAAATTGCTTCTTTATGCTTATTGTTGAGAGTAAGTAAAACGGCTTTTAGAAAATAAACATCTTTATTTTCCGTTGCATATTTTTTTTCCGCAATATTTATGTTTTCTAATCCATAATCTATATCACCAATTACAGTGCTTGTCAAAGCAATACCATAATATCCTTCGGGACTTTCAGGAAAAAATGTGGTTATTTCTTTAAATTTTTTTCTTGATAAATCAATTTTACCAACTAACATACTTGTTGTTGCCAAATTTTGTTTAAATTCTATTGATTTATTTTGTGATAAACTATCCGCCATGTAATACATTACGACCGCTTCTTTATTCATATTACTTAAACGAAAAGTATAACCTGCAAAGAAATATGCGTCACAAAATGTTTTATCTTTTTTTATTAAATCTTGAAAAATATTATTTGCAGCTCCAATGGCGTAGTTTTGTTTAATACAATCCATACCTAAATTAAATAATTCTTTAGTTTTACTATCAGAAGGCATCTCACAGTATGTCCATTTACCTAAAAAATAATCTGATTGTCCAAATAAACTTGTATTTAAACTGAATATCAATATTACTATTAAAAATCTTGTTTTCATTCTATCTTTCTTTAATATCACGAAACTTACATATATGCCTGATTACATACGACTTATCTACGCTGGATTGGGTCACCATGTCTGACAATTGTCAGTGCTATTTATTTTCAAAAATAGGATTTTTATTTTATAAACGATCAAACAGGAAATTACACCTTATTTGAAATCTTTAAATCTCCCAATAAAAGGTTCGAATTCTGTACCGTCAAGGTCACTATAAATTTTGAAAGCCTGAGAATCTATATTCTCAGGCTTTTTTTGTCTAATTATTTAGAACTCTGGATTCAATAATAAAAAAATAGCCAATTCTATTTTTTATTAACCATTTGCCATCTTGTAAAACATAGGTATCCTCATACTTAACACTATAATCTGTTAATATATCTTTTCCGTCATTTTCCCTAACCATTTTTAGTTGCGAAAAAGAAACACCATTTGCATTATTACCGTTAATTTCTACTTGATGCTGACCGTTCAATGTAAAATATGTTTTTACTTCGCTTGCATGTTTATTAAAGTCCTTTTCCATGTTTTCTCTTCCAGAAACATCTGAGACTAAAAAGTTATTCATATAAACTTTGTAGTTTATATCAGCAGTAAATAAATCCATTACTGCTGCAATTTTTTTCTCATCTCCTAGAGAGGCATAACTGTCAATTAAGTTTCTTAATTCTTCTTTAGCTTTGAAAATTTCTAATGTCATGATTTTAATTTTTTAAAATTGATTAAGCCAAAATTATAGTATATTAGCTTACTTTTTGTTAGTAGTTACTTAAAGGTTAGTAGCTTATAAAAATGAATCTATGAAAAAAATATTAAAAGAAGTGGTTGATAATAAAGAGTTTACTGACGAATGTAACACTGTTTTAATGGCGGTATCTGATGCTCTTTATGCAATTGGAGGTAAGTGGAAATTGATGATAATCATTGCTATGGCTAGAGGAAACAAACGTTTTACAGAAATTCAAAGAAAGGTGAATGGTATTTCTGCTCGAGTACTTTCAAATGAACTGAAAGAATTAGAAATTAATGGTTTTATTGTAAAGAAAGTTGCTGTAGGTTATCCTGTAACTATTGAATATGAATTATTGCCTTACAGTCAAACACTGAAAGAAGTTGTAGAAGCGATGAAAAAATGGGGAATGCAACATCGAGATAAAATTAGAACCGAAAGTCATCTGGAAATCTCGAAGAAAAACACTAAATAAGTTATTTTATGAAAAGAGCCACTTAAGTAAGTGGCTCTTTGTATTATCGAATTATTTTCAAATATGATGTATAAACATTATCACCAAGAGTAGTTCGCATATAATATACGTTTTCATCTTTTTCGGTTAAATCGAACTGAATTAAACCAGCGTCGCAATAATAATAAAGTAAATTGTCATCAGCAGGAAATTCAATGTTTGAAACTGGAAGCGTTGTCAATTTGGTCTCGAATACTGTTTCGCCATTGAAGTCTAATTGGAAAAGTTTTTTCTTTTTGGTATAGCCCCAAATGTTATTCACTTCTTCGGTAATGTATTCGATGTTGTCGTCTTTAAAATCTACTTTCCAGATTTGTGTTCCTGCTTTTGAATCAATAGCGTAAACCGAACTAATTTGTGAACCTTGCACGCCAATAAAGATTTTTTTGTCTTTATATAAGATGCGTTCCTTCACATTATTTTGATTTTCATCAAACTTAAACTGCCATAAAATATCTAGTTTTTCAGGACTTAAGGCGTAAAGAGTATTTTTTTCACTTGCGATAAATATATTTTCGCCATCCGTTATTGGTTTTCCGGTTATATTTTCTTCAAAAGTTTTTTGGCTAAGCACTTTTCCTGTTTTCGCATCAAAACTATAAAGATTTGTTGCACTTGGAAGGAAAATTTTATTGTTGAAGAAAAGAGGCTGAATGTCGTTTTGTGCCGAATCTAATTTGTAATTCCATACCAAACTGCCATCTTTTATATCCAAAGCATAAAGGTTACTGCCTTGATTTTGATTTTGAGCTGTTATGAATAATTTTCCATCGTTTATGATTGGTGTTTGATCTTTAAGAACAATCTGATCTGTAATATTGCCTAATCTTGATTTCCAAAAAAGATCACCGCTTTGGTTGTCTATGGCAAAAATTTCACCGTTAATAAACGGAACATATAAAACGCCATTCAATAGCGTTATTTTATTAGCGCACATTTCGGAAGGAGCATCTGTAGCTTTTACAGTCCAATTAATAGATTCAGATACTAAATCAAATGAAAAAAGAGAACCGTCGTAATCATAAATCAGAATAGAGGTATCGTCTAAAGGAATTTTTTTTATCGGGCGAATGGCTTTATTGGTAACCATTTCAGCGGGAGATAAACCTGCATTAGAAGTAATGGTTTTTCCCGTTTTGGAAGTCGCTGGTGCCTGTCCAAATATATTTAAAACACTAAATATAAATAAAAGAGTTATTAGTTTTTTTTTCATTTTTAAGATTTGGGGTTGATATTTTTATTTTGAGGCAGAGAAAATTACTCTTTCAAAAAAAACAAATATTGTAATATTTCTTTATAACTTTTTGATTATTTAATTATTATATTTTATCAGGTTTATTTCTCAGATCGTTTTTTTCTAAAATCCTTTATTATAACATAAACTGAAAACAGAAAAGTAATGGCGTAAACGGCTGCTAATGCAGGTTTTTGAAACTGCATCGTTTGAAAATCAAATTGTTTATACAAAGCTATTCCAACTATGATTGCTACAATTCGTAAAGTAAATATTGGTGCATTATTTTTATTCTCCATTTTTTAGGTTTGATTTATAAAAGAGGATTATTTAATAGTATCTTCTGCATTTCCTGTTTTTACTTTGCCAGTTCGTTTATAAGTGGCAAGAATTACTCCTGTGGTTGTAACAACACTTTCTGTTAAACTAAATCCTGACGGATGGGCATCATTAGCAAAAAGCTTTTTTCCTTTTCCAAGGATTAATGGATGAATTTTCAATCTAAGTTCATCAACTAAATCATTCTTTAATAAAAGATGAACAAGTTCACTGCTGCCCCAAACCTGAATGTCTAGACCATCCGAGTTTTTAAGTTTCTTTATATCTGCCAGACTTTTGATAAAGATAGTGTTTTTCCAGTCTGATTTTTTTCTGGTTTTTGAGAGAACATATTTACTGCCTTCATTAATTCCTGGCCAGAATTCTTTGTTTTTTGGCCAGTAATTTTCCCAGATTTCAAATGTCTTTCTCCCCAAAAGGTAAGCCGAAGGTTGAAGTTCATTTTCTACGGCTTTACGATACACTTCGTCACCATAAGGAGCTGTCCATCCTCCGTATTTAAAACCGTCTGATTTGTCTTCTTTTGGTCCGCCTGGTGCCTGCATGACGCCGTCTAAAGAAATCATGGACAAAACAATTATTTTTCTCATAATAGTAATGGTTTTGTGTATACAAATTTAGCAAACAAATCTAATTTTTATTAAAAGATTATTGAGGCAATCTATCTTTTTAACTAAAACTGTTCAATATTTTTATATTTTAGCAAAGCAGAGACCGCTAAAGGTTTCTGCTTTTTCATGCCATTATAGCTATGCTGTTTTTCCTTTTAATTGGAATCTTATTTCTTTTCATACTTGTATTCAGGATTATTGAACCAATGTATTTAATGTTGTTCAATAAACCATTATTTATATTTTGGTATCCCGTTTTGAAGAAATTAGATCCAGAAGATAAAGCACTGCTGAGACGTGAATTTTCGTATTATTCTAATTTGTCTGTTAAAAAGAAAAGTTATTTCGAACACCGCGTAGAAAGTTTTATTGAGTATTATAATTTTGAAGGAAAAGGCATTGAAGTGACTAGGGAAATGAAACTGATTATTGCCGGAACTTATGTTATGCTCACTTTTGGAATGCGAAATTATCTTCTTGAGTTATTCGAAAATATAGTTGTTTATCCCTCAGTATATTATTCTACTATAAATCAGGAGTATCATAAAGGAGAATATAATCCAAGGATGAAAACGATTGTTTTTTCGTGGGAAGATTTTTTAAGCGGACATGAAACCAAGGACAATATCAATCTAGGTTTACATGAATTTACGCATGTACTGCATGTTCATTCCAGAAGAAGTTCCTATCCTGGCGCACTTATTTTTCATGACGAATTTACAGAAATTGAAAAGTATTTTGATCAAGAAGAATTAACGAATAAACTTAGAGAAAAACAGTATTTTAGAGAGTATGCCTACACTAATAAATTTGAATTTTTGGCAGTGATTTTAGAGCATTTTTTTGAAACCCCGGAAATCTTTAAAATTGAATTTCCGGAGTTGTATAAAAATGTAAAAACAATGATTAACTTTAGAGAAGACCTCTAAAATAAGGGATTTATTTTCAAAAGAAATTCTGGAAATCTATTTTGTATACTGTAAAAAATTATCGATGTAATTTACTACCAGTGGAATATTTTGATGCTGGGGAGCGTGCCCAGTTTGCGGCAGTAAAATTAACTGTGATGTTGGAAGCTGTTTGGTCAGCGGATACCAATTTTCTACAGCAAAACTTGTATCGTGATCTCCGGAAATTATTAATATTGGTGTTTGGGTTGTTTTCAGTTTATCCCTGTAGTTCTCTTTGTCTTCAGCAGCATTTTCGCCTCCAGCAAAATACAGTTGGAACACTTCCATAGTCGAAGGGATTTTAGAGACATCGATTCGTTGCGCAATACGGTCATGAGAAGCTTTTGCCGCTTTTACGCTTTCTTCAGATTCTGGTTCGAAAAAAAGAATCACTTCGTCGTTAAAATCATTGATTGGTTTCAAGGCATGATCTAAAAAGGATTGCTCCAATGGCGCCACTCTTTTTCCTATTGGACCTGTTCCTAACAATATAGTATGGGTAACCAATTCTGGATATTGGTGTGTTGCAGCCTGCGTAACCAAGCCACCGTAAGACCAGCCCATAAAAATGGCACTTTTGATTTTTAGAAAATCGGCCAGATCTTTTACGTCTTTTGCAACTACTTTTACATCAGTCGGAAGTGTTCCTGTTGAATATCCAATTCCTGAATAATCAAAAGTAATGACTTGATGTTTTGCAGCAAGAAGATCTAAAAACAGAGGATCCCAGGTATCAAGTGTTCCTCTAAAACGATTAATTAATATAATCGGATTTCCTTCGCCAATAGATCGATACGCAATTGTTCGGTCTGAAAAAGCAGCATATTGCGTTTCTGAATTGGTGGCATTTATTTTTGATGTGTTCATTATTTTAAAGTTTTGATTAATAATAAAATAAGAAACAATTTTAATGCCTTCTGAAAAAAATAATGGATATCAGGGTTTGACAGAATTTGATGCCCGTTTTCTGGTTTTATTTCGCTAAAAAAAATACCTTTTCACGAAATACAGCAACTCACAATTCGATTGTATCGCCAATTTTAGGCAGGAAAAGATTCAGATTTGCTTTTTTAAATTCGTCTAAAGCTTTTTGATGATCCATTTTAATGAAACCAAAAGTATCATAATGAACGCCTAAAATTTTATTGACTTCCACCAGTTTTGAAGCTTCAATAGCTTCTTCAATTCCCATTGTCAAACCATCACCGATTGGGAAAACGGCAAAGTCAAGTTTGGTAAATTTCAGTATAAACTGCATATCAAAAGTCAAAGCGGTGTCGCCACTATAATAGAAATTTCCATCTGGAGTTGTCAACACAAAACCGCAGGCAATACCACCGTAACTGCCATCCATAAAACTGCTTGGATGCTGGGCAATGACACATTTTACGGTTCCAAAATCAAAACTGAACTTTCCGCCTGGATTGATAGGATGCGCATTTTCGATTCCTTTTTTTAAGAGCCAGTTATAGATTTCAAAGTTTCCAAGGACTTTGGCTCCGGTATTTTTAGCAATTCTTTCCACATCTAGAATATGGTCGTAATGGGCGTGCGAAATAAAAATATAATCGGCTTTTATTTCATCGACATTAATATCTTTTGCTAATTCGTTTTGCGTGATGAAAGGGTCGAAGAGAAGGTGTTTTCCATTAGCAAAAACAGAAAAACAAGAATGACCGTAATAAGTTATTTTCATAAAAATATATTTTTAGGATTAATAAGTTATTGATTTTGAATTCAATAAAGATACCATTAAAAATGCGCAATAGGTTTTTATTGCGCATTTAGAGTTTTTTCAAACTCTTAAAGATTATTTTAATTGTTGATCAATAAGTTCTCCTAAGTTGCTATTAGAATGCCCTGAAAATAAAATATTTCCATCTTTTCCAATTAGAATAGAGGTTGGTATTCCTTGTATTTTGTACTTAGTTACTACTTCAGATTTGGAGTCAAATACTACATGAAAAGTGTATTTTTTTTCCGTTAGATAATTTGTAACGTTTTTTAAGACTTCTTCTTCTTTTTTATCTTCCCAAGTATTTATAAATAAGAAAGTCACATCTTTATCCTTGTATTTAGTAACTAATTCTTGCATTTTAGGGAAAGAAGCTTTGCAAGGACCGCACCAAGTTGCCCAAAAGTCTAGAACCACAACTTTTCCTTTGTAATCAGAAAGTTTAACTTCTTTACCTTCTAAATTTTTCAGCGCAAAATCAGCAGGGGTTGTACCTCCAAATTGCTCCATAATTTTTTTAGATTTTTCTTCCTCATTTAATTTGTCTGACTTTTCTTTTAGTTTTTCAAAATCAGCAATCGGAAGGTTTTCGGCAATATAAATCTCCTTTAATTTAGCAACCAGTGAAGGAGGAACGGTATTACTGTTAATTTCATTTTCAAGATAAGTTCTTACTTCATCTTTACTTTTTACTTTTTCCATCATGCCCACATAACGTTCTTTTCCGCCAGAATCAAATCCGTTCGCTTTTCTAATATTGTCTTGATATTTAAAAGCTTCTTCATAATTACCTTGTTTGTAAGTATTAGGGCATAAGTATCGGCATACATATTAAATTGTGACTCGTATTGCGGATTAAAGATTTCCTTTTCTTTTTCTGCAAGAAGAGTTAATGATCTTTTAGAAATCTTGGAAGCAAAGTCAATGTCTTTTCCAGAAGAGCTTAAATCGCCTCCCGTTAATCCCCAGGCAAAATCATTATAAAGCCCTGCAGGATTATCTGTTTGGGATTCAATTTTTTGTGCTTTTTCAAAATCTTTGTCATTAAGATATTGTACCATTAAACTGTTATAAAAAAGGCCTAAAGTTCTCCTCGAAGTTCCTTTATACTTTGTTTGGCAAGTGTCAATACATTTTAAAATGTAATCTTCTGTTTTATCTTTTTTAGCAAAAAAGCGATTAATAAATTGATTTTTTGCTAATGTACCTGAAGGATATTTGGCTAAAATTTCTTTTTCTAATTTAGCTTTTTCATCAGACATTTTGTTCATAGAATAGGCATCATTAGCCAGCATGTAATATTCCTCTTTATCTTTTTTAAGACACTTTTCTGCAAAAATTAAAGCTTCTCTATTGCTTTCTTCTTTGTTGATTAAGCTTTTTTGAAAAAGATAGCTCATATACGATTTATCACTTTTTAGCTCTGGATATTTTTCAAATAATTTATCGTACGCTGCAATCTGAGATTCAGGTTTGATATCTATTTTTAGTTTTAAAAAATAGTTCGCATAATTTCTCATATTAATTTCACTTGCCAGAGTTTTGCCAAGTTCGGAAGCATTTTGAGTTTTTAGATAAACAGTATAACCTTGGTCTTTATTATTATCTATAACTTGTTGTGCGTTAGTGATGATAACCAGAAGTGTTCTTGCAGAGTCGGCAACTTTTGCTGAAAACTCATACAGTTTTCCTTTTTTAATTAATTTTTGAGAGTGAGAATCGTAATAAGAATCTATAAAAGTAGCTTTAAAATTATCATTAATAGTGATTCCCTGTGGAGGCTCGTAAACATAAGTATTTTCGGCACCAATTTTAAATTTTGAATTTTTTAGATAGATTTTTCCGCTTTGAGAAAATAGATTGCTAACAACGGTAAAGAATAACAAAATGTAGATTTTTTTCATCTTTTTGTAGTTTTTTATTTGTTTGTTTCTTAATTGTTTAACGAATTGTAAAATTAAATATTATACATTCAGTTGTTTTTTTATTAAGAAAATATTAGCAATATGAATGGAATAGTTTTGCTTATTTATGTATTTAAAGTATATTTTTTTAACGGAAAACGGATCATTATTTTTTTATCCCAGCTGCAGTTCTGTAGAACTCATAGCCGCTTTCAGAACGTTTAGCAAGAAATCTTTCACGATATTCATTGGCTCCTAAATCTTCTAAAAGTTCAATATGAAATTGATGTAAATATCCCGGAAGTTCTTCAGGAAAAAAGCCAAAAGTCCAATGTTCCTCTATATTTTCGAGATCTTTTAGTAATTTTTTTCCACCTAAAAAAGAATCGGGATTTTGAAGAATATCTTTGTGTACGTAAGTGAAAATAATATGACTTCCGCTCGCGAATTTAGAAATAAAAGAAAACGTGCTTTTTACTGCTTCTTCCGTTAGATAATTCGTTACACCTTCCCAAATTACTGCTGTAGGTTTTGAAAAGTCTAAGTTGTGCTCTGATGCTAATTGATCTAATCCCTGCTTGTTAAAATCAATTTGAAGAAAGGTTACGTTTTGCGGTATTTTACCAATTCGTTTTTTATAGATTGCTGCTTTAAAATTGGAAGTATTGGGATGATCAATTTCTATTACAGGAATAGGTTTTAAAAAATCAAGACGTACAGCTCTCGTATCAAAACCAGCACCTAGAATTATTACTTGTTTTACTCCTTTTGAAATGGCATTTTCCAGTAAACTATCGATATATTTTGTTCTCGCAATTCCAGAAGAGAAAGCACCGGGAATCTTTTTGTTTATTGTATTATTAATATATTTTGCAACAATTGGATAGTGGTACAATCGCGTTGCAAGTCTCAGTTTTGAATCTATAAAATGTATAGCGTAAGGATCTGAAAATAAGCTGTTTTTTTGCTGTGTTTCCAATGCTCGAAAGAACGCCATGTATTGTGCCGTTCTACTTGTTTTTTCTGCTTTCATTGGAATCTTATTTCTTAGAAAATAAATTTTCTACAACCCAAGCAGGACCAATTAATAAAAACTGGAGATCTTTTAAGAAAGAAGGTTTTTTACCTTCAATATTATGTCCGTAAAACTGCCCAATCCAAGCAATAACAAAAACAGCTATCGAAAATATCCATAACGGCACAACTTGCCCGATATAATAATTTAGAATCAAACAGATTCCTGAGAACAAAGCAATTTTAAATGCCATTGCAATGGATAACCGAATATAAAAAACCAAAACAAATAATAAAACCACAAAAGCCCAGTTTTCGATAATGGGTAAATTTAGTTTTAAAATATTGGCAATAATCCCGCTCGGAATACTCATTAAAAGTCCTACAATAGAAAAGAAAATAGCTGGAACACAAATATAGTGTATGGCTTTATTGGTCGGGTTTTGGTGGCTTACAGCATATTCTGTAAACCATTGGTCTAAGGTTCTCATTTTTGTGGTTTTATAGTTAGTTGCTGTAAATCTAATGAAATTTCTTATACATTATCAGAACAACAAACTAAAACTATTAACCATAAATCATAAATCTAATTCTGATTATAGTCAAAAACGTTGTCCCATAGTTCATCAATTTTAATTAGAGCTTCGTTTAACGGAATGACATTCCATTTCCCATCATTTTCTATTCCTAAACCAATGCTTTTTAGTTTCAGTAAAGCATCGTTCACATCAAAATCTAGATCTGTTTTTAAATGAGAGGCAAACCAAGATTCTATTTGAGAATCTAATTCAGATGCAGTCAAAGAATTTTGACTTCTGTTTAAAAAGGCATAAGCTAAAACAGTTTCTTTTAAAGCTTCTTCTTCAGACGAATTTAAAAGTGAATAAAACGCACCGCTGTTATTACCGACATTTTTAAAATACAAACTATCAGAAAGAGTTTTAGAATATCTGATTTTTTTATTGACAAAATTATTGTACTGGCGAAAACAGTAAGCTGATAAAATTCCTAGTGCAATTAAACCTTGATTTAATGAAGTTTTACTATTCAACAAATCGATAGTTTCACCAGTTTGGTAAGCTTCGTACATGTTGATAAGAGCCGGAATTACTTTGGCACTTAAGAGTGAAATTCCGCCAAAAACACCAGGAACCCAAAGCAGCATTTTGTCTTTAAAAGACATTTTAGGAACGGCATTTGGGAATACAGTTTCGAGGTCATTTTTAGGAACACGCTTAAAAATTTTCAAAGCGATAGAACCTGGATCAATCGGCATTTTTCCTAGTTTAACTTTCTTAGCGGCGAGATAATCTGCATCGCTGTAATTGAGGTAAATTAAAACACGATCGTAATATTCGATTTCAACTTCTTTTTTCCAGAAAAAAAACTTCTTAACTTTTTCTTTCGCTTTATGATGACCTCGGGCATATAATTCGAAATCTTTAAAAGTATTAAAATCTATTGCGAGATTTAAGCCAATCAAGTCCGATTCTTCAAAAGCGGCTTTTAAGGTTTCTTCGTCGATTCTGTAATAATTGCCTCGCTCTAAAACCGTAAGCAGTGTTTTTTTGAAAATGCTGAAATCACTTTTGCCAATAAAACCTTCACGTTCTCTTTCGCTTAAATCAGGATCATAAAGTGCATAGTGCTGTTTTAAATTTCGGTTTAGATTAAAAGATTCGTAGTGATAATAATGTTCGATGATATCGAATAACTTTTTGAAATCATCTGCACTTTTAGGATCTTTTGCTAAAGCAATCTGCTGTTCTAATAAAAACTCTTTGTTAAACGGAATATAATGTTCTCGCATCATGTCGATTCTAGGCTTTAATTTTTTCTGGCGTGGAAGCTGCAAAGATACAAAGGTTTGATTTTTTTGTTTCAGGTTTGAAGTTTAAAATTTTAGGAGGGCAAAAAAGAGTAAAATAAAAAATGGGATTTCCAATCGTTACCAGCGATTTGAAATCCCATTTTATGTTCCAAAAAAAGTGACAAAAATTTAAAAAAGCTCTCTTGGTGAAAACTAAATTTTAAACTAAAAATTATTCATAGCAATATTACCACTATAAATTTGGCTGGCTATACGTATTTATACGGTATTTTTCTTTTTGAGAGACAAAGAGACAAAGATTCAGGGGTATTTTGTTTCTGCTTAATTCCTTTCAGAATTTTTTAATTCGATTACGCCTTGAACATATTTAATGAGTTCTTCTTTAGTAACTGAAAAAGTAGCGTTTTCTTCCTCTGTGCTTAAATAGAGATTTGCAATGCTTTCGGCATCCATGTTTTGCTTGAGGTAAAGTTCTTCTGCATACTGTATAAGATAGTCTACAAAACGTTCGCGTTGTTTGCCTTTTTCAATAGTTTCCTTATCACCTTCTTTTATTTTTTCGATTATCGATTCTGGTAAGTCTATAGTGAGATACATGCAGTCTACAGCCACTTTTGAGAGCATTTCTTTTTCAACTCTTCCTGTGGCATTGCAGTAAGCACAGGGTGCAGGAACCCATTTCAATTGTCTTTTTAAACGAACAATATCTTTCCAGTCTACAAATCCCTTTCCAAGACATCTAGGACACTTTATATCTGATCGTTTAAAGAAGTTAAAAATGTTCATTGGTTATAAAATAATCTTAATGGTTGTGAATTATGCTAATTTAGATAATTAAGTAAGAAAAGTTATTCATATAAATCTTTTTTTTAAAGAAAAGAATTAACAAAGATTGTTGATTTATTTTTCTAACTAGATTTTAACATAGATATTATACAATTAAATGATGAACACTATGAAACAAAGAGTATCATGTTATACCTTAAATTTGATATCAAAGATTCTCTAAAATAAATTCATTTTTATGGAAAATATACAGACTACTAAAACGCAGAACTTCTTTAGAATTCTCTTAGGAATTTTTATGATCACGGCCGCTTTTGGTCATTTTACTTTTCAAAGACAGGATTTTCAGGCGCAGGTACCAAATTGGATGCCCTTGGATAAAGACTTGGTAGTTATTCTTTCTGGAATTGTAGAAATAGCATTAGGGCTTAGTATGTTATTTCTAACGAAGTATAAAGTGCAAGTGGGAATTGCGCTGGCGGTATTTTATGTCTTAGTTTTTCCGGGTAATATTGCACAATATTTAAACGGAACCTCGGCCTTTGGACTAGATACAGATCAAGCTCGTTTGATTCGATTGTTTTTTCAACCCGTTTTGATTTTTTTGGCTTTGTGGTCTACGGGTGGAGTTGGGTATTTTAGGAAGGTAAAAATTTGGTAGTTTTTTCTACGAATTAAAATCTTCTAATTTGATTGCTTCAATAAAATATCTTTTAAAAGTATTAGATAGATTTTTCTCTTTAAATTTAATAATGGTGTAAGAGCTGTCAAATGCAATAATTTCAATTGATGAATTAGGAATTTGAAAGTTCTCGTTTTTCCAGATTAAATCATTTTCTTCAGCAAAAGGAATATTATTTTCATTAACTATTATTTCTTGATCTTTAGGGAAACCACATATTATGCCCCAGATAAATTGTGTTTGAGAATTTAGAATATCATTAAACTCTTGACTTGATAAAACAAAAAAATCTTCTTCATGATGTATTGGAAGTTCTTTGTCGGATATAAATTCGAAATCACTAATTACCCAATTATAATATTCAATTTCTTTTTGAATTGGTTTTAATAATTCTTTTAGGTCAGTGTGAAATTCTAATTTTTCCGTTTTTTGAATTATCCAGTTCATTTTTATTTGATTTTCTATTCTGTTAAAGTAATTATTTAATAAAAAAAAATGAACTAAAAAAAATAGTTAAACTTTTATAAAAAACATCTAACTATTTCATCCCAAGATTATCCAACAAAATCTGATATTTCCTTCCCACAGGAATAACATCACCATTAGACATTGTAAGATTTTTAAAAGTAACAGCGGTAATTTTAGCTGTATTAACAATAAAAGAGCGATGCACTTGTACAAAATGCGAACACTCAATTTCGGCGCTTATGCTGGCGAGTGAACCGTAAATAACAATAGGCGATTTCAGTTTGCCGTGGTAGAGTTTCATGTAATTGCCCAAACTTTCGATGTATAAAATATCCGAAAGCGGAGTTTCTATTGTCTGTCCGTTAGAACGATATGAAAGTGTTTTTTCAGAACTGCTGTTTTCCTTTTTAATGGTATTTCCAGAATGATACGTTTTGGCTTTTTCAATGGCTTTAGAGAATTTATCTAATGAAATAGGTTTCATTAAATAATCAATTGCATCGTTTTGATAGGCAGAAAGCGCAAAATCTGAATAGGCGGTGGTAACAATCGTAAGCGGTCGGTTGGGCTGTAATTCCATTAATTCTACGCCTGAAATAACAGGCATATTAATGTCAAGAAAAATAATATCATATTGATTTTCATTGAGTAGTTTTATAGCTTCCATACCATTAAAAGCGCTTCCGGAATGTTCCAGTTCGTCAAATTTCGAAATGTGCGAAATCAAGGCTTTGTGAGCTGGTGATTCGTCATCAATTATTAGACAGCGGTAGGTAAGTGCCATATACTCAATTTTACAACAAATAAATTTTTCTCTTTCTGGCAGCTTAAATTGTGTTTTAAGCCGTAAACTTCCAAACGTCTTTTTAGGTTCTCAATTCCAATTCCCGTACTCGAAAGGCGCGAGCCCGAATCGAGATAATTGTTTTTTATGGTAAAAGTCAAATTTCGACATTTTACTTTTAAATCCAGATTAATAAATGGTTCTGCCATTTCAGAAGAAAATTTCACAGCATTTTCTACCAAAGGCAAAAAGAATAGAGGTGGAATCTCGGTTTCTTTAGTAACGCCTTCAATGTTTTGATTGACCGTTAATCTTTCGTTTCTGAACGTATAATATTCGATGTACTTTTTAATGAAATCTATTTCTTCTTCGACCGAAACAAAATCTTTTTTAGAAGCTTCTATCTGATAACGCAGCATATCTGAAAGATTCAGGATTCTGTCTAGAACTTTGTCCGGTTCTGCCAGTGCCTCGCCGTAGAGGTTGTTCATAGCATTCAATAAAAAATGCGGATTCAATTGCTGCTTTAAAAACGAAAGTTCCGATTTATAGTTCATGATATCTTTATCAGCATCCATGATTTTTTTGGTAATAACCACATGAATGAAATAGAAAAACATTCCGTTTATAATCAACGATAATATTTGCAGTGTTTTAAAATTTCCTAAACCAACAAGAGGAAAAAACCAGTTCATAAAAAAGTAGAAACATGTCCAATAAACGGCAAGTAGAAAAAAGAACGATTTAACCTTTCTTTTGAATAAAACAGGTTTGATGATGCAGATATTGAAAATGGTAATCCATACAATACAAGGAAAATAACCTACTGCAATTTTGCTTAGAATGTAAGACCAGCTGTGTCCGTCCAGTTTTATTTCGTCATAAACACAGGCTAAAATGACTAAGTAAACCAGTGTATTTACGAATAGGTTTCGAAGGAAAAAGTTTTGATAAAGTTTGGAGATCGTCATAACGGCAAAAATAATATAATCGTATAGTTTTTAGCTCTTTGTAAAGGATAAATTATACTAACGCCGTTCGTATAAATCATACGCCGTTGGTATAAAAATACTATTATAATAAGAATGCCTCATTTACTTTTGGATCCAAGTTTCACTATATCCCAAAACAAATTTTATATATTCCATTTTATGAAATCCAAAATCATTTCCGTTTTAGTTGTCTTTATTTCCTTGAAAACCATGGCTCAGGAAAAAGAACCTGGCATGAAAACTTTAGGAAAAGCAATAGTAAATAAGTTTCCGACAACCAGAACTTTTGATGTACAGTACGAAAACCTTGGGCCGTCTAATTATGATTCGGAATTGTTTGGAAATAAATTTGAAAGAGGAAGAGTAGAAAGCCACAACCGATTTAAAGCAGCTTTTAATCTTCCGTTTTATGCTACAAAATCAAAACGTTTTGTTTTAGCGGCTTCACTGCGCTATAAATATGAAAGTTATGAATTTGGGGATATTTATAATTATGGCAACAATCAGACTTACAGAAGAGAAAATCAGGATATCCATTTTTGGGCGGGTGCTTTAACGGCAACTTACATGGGAACATTGTTTGGAAAACCTTCAATTTACAGTGCCACTGTAACCGTTGACGGCGATGAAGAAAAACTACAGCGTGTAAAAGGATTTGCTTCAGCAGTTTTGGTACTTAAAAGAACGCCGTCAACTACAATTACTGCTGGGGTTTTAGTATTACTGGATCCGTCTTCAATTGTGCCAATGACACCTTTACTGTCTATAAATCATAAGTTTAAAAACTCTAAATGGGATATGGATTTTATTCTGCCACAGCGTTTATTGTTTAGAAGAGAATTGTTGGAAAACGGAAGAATTTCCTTAGGAACAGAATTAAATACTGAAAGTTTTTACTTAAATTTAAATAGCTCAAATTTAAAAGGAGTATACGAACTGAATCAGTTGGAGTTAAAGTCTGGAATTACCTATGAATATAGTTTTACACCAAAGCTGATTGCCTTTGCTAAAGGTGGTATAAATAATGTGGTAAGTGCGAGAATTACAGAGAAAGGTGAACGAACCAACCGCTATGTTTATGACCAGAAAGAAGATGCACAAGGGTATATTAGATTTGGAATATCGTATAATCTTTTTAATCGAAAATAGAGATGGATAAGTTGGAAGAATTAAAGGAAACAGTTATGGTTGTGGAGATTTTTAAAACAAATGTTCAGAAAGAATCTGAGAAAGATTACATCATTGCGGTTATACAAATTCAGTTTCCAGACTATAAAATTAATTTTGATCTGGAAGACTGCGATAAGATATTAAGGGTTGAAGGAATCGATATTCAATGCGATAATATTATAGATTATGTGCACTGTCTTGGCTACACCTGTGTAAGGCTGGATTGAGCGATTAAAAATTACTTTTCGCATTGCCATTGAATTTTGTAATTGCCATTGTCATTGAAAAAGGGTAAAAATACGTAGCTGTATCTTTCACTTTCTTTATAATTTTGTACGGTAATTTTTGGTTTATATTTAAAGCTATTTACAGATGTTAGATCTTATTCTTTCGATTTTCATTTTTCTTTTGGAGCAGCTGTTCTAGTTTAACAGTTTTACTTCTTTTAAGTCTTCTTTTGTACTTTTCCTTTGTGGAAAGGTTTGTGCTTTTTTTGGGCATTATTTTTCTAATTTTGTGCCCTATGAAAAAAGCATTCCAACTCTTCGATTTTAGTCAGAAAGTCAATTATAAAAACGAAATTTTAGCAGGTTTAACCGTAGCGATGACGATGATTCCAGAATCCTTGTCATTTGCTATTTTGGCTGGTTTTCCGCCTTTGGTTGGTTTATACGCCGCTTTTATTGCGGGATTGGTAACGGCAATTTTTGGAGGAAGGCCTGGAATGATTTCAGGTGGGGCAGGAGCAACAGTAATTGTTTTGATTGCTTTGATGAAATCTCACGGAATAGAATATGTTTTTGCAGCCGTTGCGCTTGGCGGTGTGGTCCAAATTTGTATTGGACTTTTTAAACTCGGAAAGTTTATTCGATTGGTGCCACAGCCTGTAATGTTTGGTTTTGTAAACGGATTGGCAGTGGTAATTTTTATGTCACAGCTCGAGCAGTTTAAAACTGTAGTAAACGGTCAGGTTTCCTGGCTTCAGGGAACTCCATTATACATTATGTTGGGTCTGGTTGCGCTGACTGTCGCAATTGTTTTGATTTTTCCAAAAATTACCAAAGCAGTTCCAGCTTCTCTGATTGCCATTATGATTGTTTTTGCCTTAGTAATTATATTTAATATCGATACTAAAACAGTCGAAGATATTGCCTCTGTTCAAGGAGGATTTCCTCCATTTCATATTCCGAATATTCCAATTTCTTTTGAAACTCTAAAAGTGATTTTTCCCTATTCAGTAATTGTGGCAGCGGTTGGTTTGACGGAAGGTTTGCTTACGCTGAATTTAGTGGATGAAATTACAGGAACGCGTGGAAACAGTAATCGTGAATGTATTGCGCAGGGAAGTTCAAATATTTTAAATGGTTTTTTCTACGGAATGGGAGGCTGTCCTATGATTGCGCAGACTTTAGTAAATCTTGGAGCTGGATCACGAGCGAGGCTTTCCGGAATTATCGCAGCTTTAACGATTTTAATTATTATACTTTTTGGTGCTCCTGTAATTGGGAAATTACCTATGGCGGCTTTAGTCGGCGTAATGATGATGGTGGCTATTACTACTTTTGAATGGGCTAGTTTTAAAATTATTAATAAAATGCCAAGACATGATATTTTCGTCGGGATTTTAGTAGCCGTTATCACTATTGTGCTTCATAATCTGGCTTTAGCGGTTTTAATCGGGGTTATTATTTCGGCTTTAGTTTTTGCTTGGGAAAGTGCTAAAAGAATCCGAGCACGTCAATATATTGATGAAAACGGCATAAAACATTATGAAATATACGGTCCATTATTTTTTGGTTCTATAGCTGCTTTTATGGAAAAATTTGATGTACAAAACGATCCAAATCATGTTATCATAGATTTTAAAGAAAGCAGGGTCTCCGATATGTCTGCCATCGAAGCGTTAAATAATATTACTAAAAAATACGGTCTTCAAAATAAAACTGTAGAATTGCAGCATTTAAGTGCAGATTGCCAACAATTACTCAAAAATGCCAATGCTGTTATTCATGTGAATGTTATTGAAGATCCGACTTATAAAGTGGTAAGTTAGGAACTTCAATTGTTGAAATTCCAATTGTTGAAATTCCAATTGCTGAAATTCCAATTGCTGAAACTCCAATTGCTGAAACTCCAAATGCAAAATTCCAAATACGATGACAAACCCGACAGGTTTCAAAAACCTGTCGGGTTTAGTTCTCTATAATTGATTCAGTTTTGTCAGGCTGAGCGATTCCGAGGCTTCGGGAGAAGCCCGCGTACCAATTGGAGCGCCCTTCGACTCCGCTCAGGGTGACATACAAGACAACTATTAGAAAAATTTAAATTCGTGGCGAAAAATAATCTGTGGCCAATCGTTGCACACAAGACGCACTGTGGTGCGTCTTTACAGATATACGTTGTGATTTTGGTGTAATTTTCACATCATAATAAAGAAAGATAATTTATTTAAATTCGTGAATTCGTGGCGAAAAACCAAAGATTGATTTTTGTAACTTTGTAAAATGAAACTAACAGAAACTTTAGAAGATTTTTACACCGTAAAAATAAATGGAATGCCCGAAAATCTTAAAAAAGAAATCGGACATTTTAATGTTTTTAAACTGGATGATTATATAGGAAGTACTTGTAATCCTTTGCCTTATACGCGAAAAGACTTTTACAAAATCAGTTTAATCATTGGAAAAAACAAAGTGCATTATGCCGATAAGGTTGTTGCGATTGAAGATCAGGCTTTGTTCTTTGCTAATCCGCAGATTCCTTACAGCTGGGAACATATTGATGAACAACAAACGGGATTTTTCTGCATTTTTACAGATGCTTTTTTTAATCAGTTTGGGAATTTAAAAGAATACCCATTATTTCAGCCCGGTGGCAATCCAGTCGTTTCGGTTTCTCCAGAATTGGCTGAATCTTTGAAGTTGGTTTATTTAAGAATGTTCGATGAAATTAATTCTGATTACGCTTTTAAATATGATGTAATCCGAAATCTGGTTTTCGAGATTATTCATCTTGCCTTAAAAACACAGACTGTAACTGCTTCATTATACAGTAAATCGAATGCTACAATTCGTGTTTCTTCGTTATTTTTGGAATTGTTAGAACGCCAGTTTCCGATTGAATCGATTTCGCAGCAAATTAATTTTCGTTCCCCTTCAGAATATGCGAATCAGTTAAATGTTCATGTGAATCATTTAAATAAAGCCTTAAAAGAAACAACTGGAAAAACAACTTCGCAGATTATTGCAGAAAGAATTGTTCAAGAAGCAATGATTTTATTGAAACAGACCAATTGGAATATTAATGAAATTGCATGGTGCTTAGGCTTTGAAGAATTGTCGCATTTTATCAATTTCTTTAAAAAGAATGTTCAGGTTTCGCCTAAAATTTATCGTTTGACAGAAATTGTTTGATTTTTGCAACTTCTTGTTTGATTGCTTTAATATTTTAGAAGTACTTCACTAATACCTTTGTCCTGTATTTAAAACTTAAAAATTAAAATCATGGACAATAAAAAAGTTTGGTTTATCACAGGTGCTTCAAAAGGACTTGGATTAGAATTAGCTAAAAAATTATTAGCAGAAGGATTTAAAGTAGCTGCAACTTCTAGAAGCGAAGAAGCTTTGATTAAAGTTTTAGGAAATTCGTCTGAAAGTTTTCTTCCTTTAGAAATGGATTTAGTTGATGAAAAAAGTGTCAAAAATGCGATCAGCAAAACTATAAATCATTTTAAAACAATTGATGTTTTAGTAAACAATGCTGGTTATGGTTTACTAGGTGCATTAGAAGAGTTAACAGATGCTGAATCTAGAAAAAATTACGAAGTAAATGTTTTTGGATTATTGAATGTAATTAGAAATACAATGCCGATTCTTCGCGCTAATAAAACGGGACATATTTTTAATATTTCTTCTGTTGGAGGATATTATGGAGAGTTTCCAGGTTGGGGAATATACTGTTCTACAAAATTCGCGGTTGCTGGTTTAACAGAATCTTTGGCTGCAGAAGTAAAATCGTTTGGAGTTCACGCAACAATCGTTTATCCGGGTTATTTTAGAACCGATTTCTTAAAAGACAGTTCGTTGTTATTGCCTCAAAATCCAATTGCAGATTATAAAGAAGTAAGACAATCTGAAAGTGCTCATAAAGATGATATCAACGAAAATCAACCGGGAGATCCTGTAAAATTAGCCGAAGCGTTGATTAAAGCAAGCGAAGATCAAAATCCACCGCTCCATTTGTTTTTAGGAGAAGATGCTTATACTATGGCAAACCAAAAAATAGCAAGTGTTCAGGCAGAGTTAGAACAATGGAAAGCAGTTTCTGTTTCAACAGCACTTTAAATAGGAAATTCTAAATGCAATGATAAATCCGATAGGTTAAAAAAAACTGTGTAGGTTTATCATTTTATTGAATTGCCTCCTGCTTTAGCTGGAGGAAAACAATAGATTAATGAGAAAGTTTTAGCCAAACTAAGTAGTTTGGCTAAAGCTCCTTTTTATGTCTCAAAAATAAACCTCCAGATAAATCTGAAAGCAATTAAATTTTATTAATTGAAAGAATTTTCTAATTATCAAATTTTCTAATTGGCACATTCTCTAATTAAAATTTCCTGCAATAGGTACTTTTTTAATCTCTGAAATTAATTGTCCGTCATTAGTAAAACCTTCAATTACAACCTGTATTTCTTTTTGCTGATTCTTTGGGATTTTAATCTGATAGTCCAAATGATCATCCAGCTCAATGTTTGGGAACCAGCCCAAAGTACCAAAATAATTAAACTCATCCTGATTTTCAAATGGAGCAGTTTTGTAAGTGAAGTTTTGTGCAAAACCTTTTGTTACGATGAGTGTTGTAAATTTCACTTTGAAATAATCATTTTTTTGTCCGGTTTTCATGAAAATTTTAATTGTTCCATGTCCTGCGCTTGTCATATCAGAGCTTCCAGTCTGATCAATGTAAATTTCATCTATTTGATCTAAAGTAAGATTGAAAAGCTGATTGAAATCGAATACTAAAACATTGTCAATATATACATTTGGAGAACTCGCTGATTCACCCAGATAAGAACCTCTTCTCTCTCTAATATATACACTGAAGTCACTTTGGTTAATGCCTGTATTATAGCCATTTGAAGAGAGAAAATTTAGCACAGTTCCATATTCTTTGCCATCAAATTTAAAGGCTCTCGCCATAGGACTCATATCAGCTTTATGAGTAAAAACTTCTTTTTTATAGGTGTTTTTTATTGCAACTTCTTTTAATTCACTCGCTTTCGTTTTAGGAGGTGCGAAATTAAAAATAGTGTCTGAGCTTTTTATTACAGGACAAAATGTTTTTTCGAATGATGGCCCTAAAACAAATCTAGGTTCATTTCGGGCAATTCGTGCTTCTATTTTAGTAGTCTGAGTAACATTTTTTTCATTGGTCATCTGCAAAGCTAAAACAGTCGAATCCTGAACAAAAAAATGTTCAAATTTAAAATCATTATTCTGATCGATAGTAGTTTGATCAAATAAATTGTTTTTTAATGCAATAAGAGAAATTTTGTTTTGAGAATTGGGTTTTAGTTCTTTCTCTACTTTTCCATTTATTGTGACTCCTTTTTCAAATTCAAAACTAATTTTCGGTGCTCCCGATTTGATATTTTCCCATAGATATTTTCCTTTGTTCTGATTAAGCAATAAGAACTCTATATCTTGTCTTCGGGTTTTATTGTCGGGATTAAAATAAAAATAAGTGTCAGGTTCTGGTTTTTCTAAATAGGCATTTAGGTAAAAAGTACCCAAAAGTGTTTTCTTTTGGTCGATGCATACGCTTTTTTCAGGAAGAACACTAATGCTTAAATGGGCTTTGGCAATATCTGTTTTTCCAGATAATACAATACTATCGTTGGTTATTATTTTGGCATTCAGTGTTGTGGATGGATTTTTACCCTCTTCAATATAAGTCAATCTTTCTGTGATTTCATTTAAATCTTCATCTAAAACTCTAATCGTATTTACTCCATTTGGTAAATATTTTTTGTCAAAATAAAATGGTTGTTCCGTTTTACTGTTGTTAAAGGTAACTTCCTGTTGCATTGAATTTCCATTTTGTTGAATCAGTACTGTGAATTTTTTATTTTGATAAGTTTGAAGTCCTTTTTCATTTGTCTTTAGAATAACAAGTAAATTGTTTCTTCCAGGATTATTAGGAGCGCTTAATACAAGCCCGGTTTCTGTAATTTTCCCAAGGAGTTGTGTTACTTTTAATTTGTCATTACTTATTTTAATCGTATACTTTTCGTTTAAATCGGCTTTTAGATAAAAAACGCCATTTCCCATTTGATTGGTGCGAAAGTGTGTGATTTCATTTGATTTGGAATCTAAAACAACGCCATCTGCTACTTCTATTCCTGTTTTATTGCAATCTGTAATTTTAATTCCAATCAAATTAATGATGCCGTTTAATATAATTCCTCCTTCGGGGAATAAGTTTATTTCTGCTGTTTTCCAGTTAGGCTCATTGGTTTGAAATGCATAAGGAATGTTTTTGTCGATAATTTCAATAGTCTGATTAAAGGAATCGTCTTCTTTGAAATTATTCATCCAGTTGGTATAGAAATGAAAATGATATTTACCAGGTTTAAATTTTTCATTTAAATGAATCCCACCAGAAAAAATACCGTATTGGGCAAAAAGTAACTGTTTCTGAACTATTTGCTCGTCTTCATTATAAACAACTAATTGAATATTTGCAGTGTTGCTGTTTGGGATGTTGTTGTTTTTACTGAGAACGTATCCTTTGAATGCAATATCTTCATTATTTGTAAACAACTTTTTATTGAATTGTACATGGATAATCTCGCGGTCCTGAGAAAAATAATCATTAAGGTATTTCGTGATTTTTTCTTGATTGGAAATAGCCTGTGCGAAAGATTGTAGACAGAATAGAAAACTAAAAAACCTGATGATTAATTTCATACAAAGAAGATATTAAAGGCTATTATGATGTTCGTAATAATAGGTTTAAATTTAATTGTAATATTAATCTGTAAAAGTTAAAGCATTCATAATATTTTAGAAATTTATTAAATAAAATGAATATTTATCAAATTGATATACTTTGATATTGTAAATCAAAAAAATAGCAAACGTTTAAAGGGAATTATTTTGCGAAAGAGCAATCCTTTAATTAGATAATGGGATAATTTGATGATTGAAAAATTCAGGTAAAATAATTCCATTTCCAAAATATTGTGGCAAACCGGACAGGTTTCAAAAACCTGTCCGGTTTATCGTTTTGCCTCCTGTTTTAGCTAGAGGAAAGAATAGGTTAATGAGAAAGCAGACCACCAGATAAATCTGGAGGCAATTCAATTTGATTAATTTAAAGATTTATCTAATTAACCAGCATTGATTTTACGTCGCTAAACTTTCCGTCAATTTCTCCTACTTGTAAACCTAAAATATGAGCAATTAAAGGGTAAACGGAAACATTTTGAAAAGTAGGGACAGTTTTATCTACTTTGAAAGCAGGGCCTTTTGCATAGAAAATGGCATGCATATCTTTCTCGTTGTTATCATAACCATGAGTTCCGCCTTTTATATGAGTGCTTTCTTTGCTTACAAGACTCCATCCTTTTTCAGCCTCTATGACGAAATCGTGTACTCTTGGATTGGTTCCGTAGTGCAATCTTTTTGGAACTTCAGTCGATTTCCAGAACTTAATGTGTGGTACTTTTTTTAAGGCTTTAGCAATAGAATCTTGAAATCCAGCTTTTGCCTGTAAGCTCATAATTGGGTTTACGACATCTTTATATCCGAGCCATTCTGGTTTTAAATAATCTAGAACTGCTACTTTTTTATCATTACTGATATTGGCCATTCCGTGGTCAGAAACGATAATTAAATTGATTTGTTTTCCAATAGAAAGTTTATCCAATCTTCGAGATAATTCTCCCATAATTGAATCCATTTTAGTGACTGCTTTTTTGGTTTCAGGAGAAAGCGGACCAAAATTATGACCAGAATGATCGGGTTCATCAAAATATAAAGTAACCAGATGAGGTCGTTGTTTTTTGGGTAATTGTAACCATTTTAAAACCGTATCAACTCTTGCGCCGTATGGAATTTTACCATCATAATTTTTAAAATAACTTGGATTTCTTTTATCAATATCAGAACCTGGCCAAAAGAAAGAAGCTGTTTTTACTCCTTGTTGTTCTGCTAAATTCCAAATAGGATTTCCACCATAAAAACGAGAATCATTTTTTGCTTTGCTTGATAATGAAAATGCCTGATCTAAAGACGCATCATAAAAAACATTATTAATAATTCCATGATGATCTGGATAAAGTCCTGTTACGATTGAATAATGATTTGGAAAAGTTTTACTTGGATAAGAAGGTTTCATTGATTTGGCATGAACGCCTTCTTTTTCAATTTGTTTCAGATTTGGAAGATTATACATTTTGCCATAATCCCAACGAAATCCATCCATAGAAACTAAAACAACATAATTGTCTTTGTTGTTTTGGGCTTGTGAAATAAATGAAATTGCGAAGAAAAATAAAGATAGGAGCGCAGTAGAATATTTTTTCATTTTTTGAATTTATTATAACTGCAAAGTTAGAGATAACAGATTTTTTAAAGAAAAAGAGAATGTTAAATAAAAAAGCAAGTCACGAATCGACTAGAAGAATAGCTACGAATTCACGAATTTATGCAAATACGTTGTGTAAAAAAAGCTTTCCATAAATTACACAAATTAAAAGGATTTCTATTTCATACAGATTAATATAAAATTTATATTAATCTGCTTAAATCTGTGAAATCTGCGTGAAAAAACTTTGCGGCACCTAAGTAAAGGAATCCCTTTAATCTGTGTAATCCGTGGCTAAAAAAAAATAACCACAAAGATTAGAAAAAAATAATTTGTGAATTCGTGGCAAACAAAAAAAGCGCCAGAAGTGAATCCGACGCTTTTAAGTTTTAAGAAGAGGATGAATTACATCATTCCTGGCATTCCGCCTCCCATTGGCATTCCGCCTCCGGCATTTTCTTCTTTAATATCAATCAATGCACATTCTGTAGTTAAGATCATTCCTGAAACAGATGCAGCATTTTCTAATGCTACACGAGTTACTTTTTTAGGATCGATAATTCCTGCAGTAAGCATGTCTACATATTCGTCAGTTTTTGCGTTGTATCCAAAATCTCCTGAACCTTCAGAAACTTTAGCCACAACAACAGAACCTTCAAGACCAGCATTTTCAACGATAGTTCTTAATGGAGATTCAACAGCACGAGAAACGATTTGGATTCCTGTAGCTTCGTCAGCGTTGTCAGCTTTTAAGTCAGCCAAAGCAAGTTTAGCTCTTAATAGCGCCACACCACCACCAGCAACGATTCCTTCTTCAACAGCAGCACGAGTTGCGTGTAAAGCATCGTCCACTCTGTCTTTTTTCTCTTTCATTTCAACTTCAGAAGCAGCACCAACATAAAGAACCGCAACACCGCCAGCTAATTTAGCCAAACGCTCTTGTAATTTTTCTTTATCGTAATCAGATGTAGTAGTTTCCATCTGACCTTTAATTTGGTTTACTCTGTTTTTGATAATATCAGCTTCACCAGCACCGCTTACGATAGTTGTATTGTCTTTATCGATAGAAACTCTTTTTGCGTTTCCTAACATTTCGATAGTTGTGTTTTCAAGAGTGTAACCTCTTTCTTCAGAAATTACAGTTCCGCCAGTTAAGATAGCGATATCTTCCAACATTGCTTTTCTTCTGTCTCCAAAACCTGGAGCTTTAACAGCAGCAATTTTAAGAGCACCTCTTAATTTGTTTACTACTAATGTAGAAAGCGCTTCTCCATCAACATCTTCAGCAATAATCAATAATGGTTTTCCTGATTGAGCAACTGGCTCTAAAACTGGAAGTAATTCTTTTAAAGAAGATACTTTTTTGTCGTATAATAAAATGTATGGAGAGTCTAGTTCCACTTCCATTTTCTCAGGATTTGTTACGAAGTAAGGAGAAAGATATCCTCTGTCAAACTGCATTCCTTCAACAACATCCACGAAAGTGTCAGTTCCTTTAGCTTCTTCAACAGTGATAACACCTTCTTTTCCAACTTTAGCGAAAGCAGTAGCGATCAACTCACCAATAACTTCGTCATTGTTAGCAGAGATAGAAGCAATTTGTTTGATTTTGTCTGAATCGCTTCCTACTACTTTAGCTTGTTTTGCTAAGTCAGCCACGATAGTTTCAACCGCTTTGTCGATACCACGTTTTAAATCCATTGGATTTGCACCTGCAGCAACGTTTTTAAGACCTTCTTTTACGATTGCTTGAGCTAAAACTGTAGCAGTAGTAGTTCCGTCACCTGCAAGGTCATTGGTTTTAGAAGCCACTTCTTTCACCATTTGCGCACCCATGTTTTCTAGTGCGTCTTTTAATTCGATTTCTTTTGCAACAGAAACACCATCTTTAGTAACTGTAGGTCCACCAAATGATTTTCCGATGATTACGTTACGACCTTTTGGTCCAAGCGTTACTTTTACAGCATTTGCTAATGCATCAACACCACGTTTTAATCCGTCACGTGCTTCAATATCAAATTTTATATCTTTTGCCATTTTAATATTTTTATTTAAAGTTTGAGTTGTTTCAAGTTAATGAAGTTCTTAATTCTTAATACTTCGTACTTAATACAATATGTTTTTTTTAGATAATTGCAAGGATATCGTCCTCACGCATAATTAAATAATCAGTACCTTCTAATTTTAGCTCAGTTCCTGCATATTTGCCATAAAGAACAGTATCACCAACTTTTACAGTCATAGTATGATCTTTAGTTCCGTTTCCTACTGCAACCACAGTTCCTTTTTGTGGTTTTTCTTTGGCAGTATCTGGAATAAAAATACCTGAAGCAGTTTTGGTTTCAGCTGCAACAGGCTCAATAAGTACGCGGTCTGAAAGCGGTTTAATGTTTAAAGCCATGATTTTATATTATTATAAGTTATACATTTTTTTATGTTCTATAAACTTTCAGAAATTGTGCCATGCTGTTAAAACTGACATTATTTCTTAAAAAAAATGCCAGCTTTGACAGGCTGGCATTAGATTTTTATATTGAGCTAAAATTATTTAGCTGCTGGTACTGCTGGAGCAGGAGTGTTTCCTTGTGCTGGAGCTACAGGTGTATTTACTGGAGCTTCAGTTTTGTCAATAAGTTTAGAGTCTGTATCGCTTAAAGCTCCAGAGAAACTTAAGCTAGAAAGTAAAATTAGCACAATTAAAACAGTAGCTAAAGTCCAAGTACTTTTATCTAAAAAGTCAGTTGTTTTTTGTACTCCACCTAACATCTGCGTTCCGCTGATAGTAGAAGACAATCCGCCTCCTTTTGGGTTTTGTACCATGATAACTACGATCAATAGAAAACAAACTATTGTGATTAAAACTAAAAAAATTGAAAATGTGCTCATTACTTAATTATTGTTATTGTTATTTTGTTGTAAAATCTTTATATCCGATATGCGGTCTGCAAAGAAAGTAATTTTTTCTGGATATTTCAAAATTAATATTTCATATGCCTGAATTGCCTTTGTATATTTCTTTTGTTCCAGATATACTCTAGCCAAAGTCTCTGTCATTAGGTACGAATTGTCCTCTGGAGCACTTTCAATCTGAACAATCGGAGCGCTATTTCCAGGTTTAATTGGAGAGATTTTCGGATTATTTTCGATAAATTTATCGATTATGCTAGCCTTTTTTTGTCTTTCTTCTTCTTGTTGTGCTCTTTCTGCAGCTTCTTTTGCTGCTTTTTCTTCGGGAGAAAGATCATTTGAACGATCAATTGGTTCTGTTCTAGATAATTGAAGCCATTCTTGGAAAGAGTGTTTTTCTCTTAGCGAAAAATCTAAAGGCTTGCCAATTTCCAAATGTTCTGCAGCAGTTTTTACTGATTCGGTTCTTTCTTCTTCAAATTCTTTAGGAGTTTCTTCTACAATTTCTTCAATTTCTTCCTGAAGTTGTTCAGCAGTAATTTCTTCAACAGTTTCTTCTTTAAGCTCGATTTTAGGAATTACAGTTTCTGCTTCTTTAATTGAAGAAAGAATAGATCTTTCGATTGTATTAAATTTAGGTTCTGGAATTATCATTTCCTCAATAACGCCTTCTTCTTCGTCTTCGATAGTGCTTGAAATAGGTTGCTCAATAACAGGAATAACTTTAACTTCTTCTATAATTGCTGGTTCTTCAGAAATTGTAGCCTCAGCTTCTTTAATAGAGCTTAAAATCGAATTTTCAATACGATCAAATTTTGTTTCTTCCTCAATTTCTTTTGCTGATTCTGATTTTGTTGATTCTGATATAGTAGGAGTTTCAGAAACTTTTATAGAACTTAAAATGGAATTTTCAATACGATCAATTTTAGGTTTTTCAATTTCGGGCTCTTCTGTTTTTTCTGATTCAGTAAAAGAAGGAATATCAATTTCTTCTAAAGATTCTGTAGTTTCGGAAGTTACATTTTCTATAGTTTCAGAAGTGATAATAGATTCTATTTTCTTTTCCTCTTCAATAACTGGTTTTTCATAAGTTACCGACTGTGCTTCTTTGATAGCCATAAAAATAGAAGGATCTATTTCAGGAATTGTTATAGGTTTTTCTTCTATTGCTGGTTTTTCAAAAGTTACCGTTTGAGCTTCTTTAATAGCAAGAAAAATAGAAGGATCTATTTCTGGAATATTTTTGACTTCAGCAGCAACTAAAGGTTCTTCAGTTTTTAAAGATTCCTCTATTTTTATCGGTTCTTCTGGTTTTACAAAATCCTCAATTTTTAAGGATTGTTCAGTTGAAACTTTAGAAACGGATTGAGTTTCTTTATTGTCAGGAACAGGCTGTTCTTCTGGATCATTTTTTTGAAGTGCTTTTCTAATTTGTTCAGGAGAAATAATTTCGCTGTCAAAAACCGTAATTTCTAAAAGATCTCTTAGTTTTTGTTCGTAGAAATCATTTTGAACAGATGTAAAGACTTCTGAAGTGATAAAATCAAATAAAACGGAACGATCCGAAGTATGTGCTGCTGTAACTTTTAAAGCATAATTATACTTAAAACTGTTTTGATTGTAAAGTCCTTTTAATCTTAGTGCACGGGCACTTTGAAAATAGGGGAATTCATTCAAAACACTTCCTAATGCATCCGCCTGCCTTTCTGTAATAGCATCCGGTTTGTTCATTAAGTAGGTATAATCGGTAACGTTCATTTTTTTTGTTTAATCGTTTAACTGCTTAGTTCTTTAATTTTTTTTGAAAATCGATTAGCATTAACCGATTTTATAAATCAATACTTTACCATTTGGCCAATGACTCATTAAAGATGTCCTGCGTGATTCTTTCGAAAATTGTTTTAAGAGCATCATTTAATACTGCTCCAGTTGGAAGATCTTGTCCTGGGAAATCATAGTAGAATTCGAAAGGTTTTTCGAAATCATCTGTTTCCTTTTTCTTATTCATGAATCTAACATTAATACGAATTGACAAACGGTTCTGAGCTGCTCCAACATCACCATTTGATCCTACAGCTGTTGCAGTCATTGGAGTGATTCTATAGTCTACAATTTCTCCTTCGTAAGTTAAATCACCATTGACACTCACTAAGTTTAAATTGGTCTGATTCATAATCAAATCCTGTAAAGCCAATGTGAATGTTCTGTCTATTCCAGGTTCTACCAAGTCTGCATTGTTTTGGAAAAAGTTAACCTGAAAGGTTTTTGCATCGATTTTTCCAGTTCCTGTAAAATTATATTTTATAGTACAGCCGCTTAGCATGAAAAGGCTTAACAATGCAAAAAGAGAATATATTTTTTTCATAATGTTTATTGGTCAAATTCCAATTTTCGAAATTGTTGCGCCCGTTCGCTATCGCTCGGGTTCAAAATCCAAATTTCGCCAAATATAGTCATTTGGTATTTGGAATTTTAGTATTGAGGTTTATTATAGATCGAATTGTTTGATTTTACGATATAACGTTCTTTCAGAAATACCTAATTCATCTGCCGCGGCTTTTCGTTTTCCTTTGTTTTTTTCTAATGATTTTTTGATCATTTCGATTTCTTTTTGTTCTAAACGTAAAACTTCTTCTTCCTCTATAGTTTCGGCAAACAAATAGTTGTCATCCTGTATTTGGTAGCTGTCTTCACGAACGGCTGGTGTTGTCATTACCGCAGTTCTTGGTTCTTCTTCAAAATCAATTTCGCTGTCAGTTTCTTGATTTCCGTATATTTTCTGAATTAAATTAGGATTGATATCCTGTACTTTAGAAGTGCCGTTTTTCATTAATTCTAAAGTCAGTTTCTTTAAATCATTCAAGTCGCTTTTCATATCAAAAAGGACTTTATACAAGATGTCTCGTTCAGTACTAAAGTCGCTTTCTTTTTTACTATCACTTATAACAGAAGGGAGATTGCTTCCTTCGGCTGGTAAATACGATTGTAAAGTTGCGAGAGTAATATCACGATTGGTCTCTAAAACAGAAATTTGCTCAGCCACATTTCGAAGTTGACGAATGTTTCCGCTCCATCTGAATTTCTGTAAAAGCTGAACAGCATCATCATCCAGTCTTAAAGGAGGCATTTTGTATTTATGAGCAAAATCGGCAACAAATTTTCTGAATAACAAATGAATGTCATCGTTTCTTTCTCGTAAGGGCGGTAAAGTGATTTCGACTGTACTCAAACGATAATACAAATCTTCACGGAATTTACCTTTTTCGATTGCATTAAATAAATTCACATTTGTTGCTGCAACAATACGGACATTTGTTTTTTGAACTTGGGATGAACCAACTTTTATAAATTCGCCATTTTCTAAAACACGTAATAATCTTACCTGAGTTGTCAAAGGTAATTCTCCAACTTCATCTAAAAATATTGTTCCGCCGTCAGCCACTTCAAAATAGCCTTCACGAGTGCTTGTAGCGCCTGTAAAAGCGCCTTTTTCGTGGCCAAAAAGTTCACTGTCAATTGTTCCTTCCGGAATAGCGCCGCAGTTTACGGCAATATATTTACCATGCTTTCTATGTGAAAGCGAATGTATAATTCTAGGGATATTTTCTTTACCAACACCACTTTCCCCAGTTACCATAACCGAAATATCAGTTGGAGCAACCTGAATGGCTTTTTCGATAGCACGATTTAATTTCGGATCATTACCAATAATCTCGAATCGCTGTTTTATTGCTTGAACTGTTTCCATGTAGTTTTTGTTTCAAGTTTTTTATTTGTTTCAAGTTTCAGGTTATGCCTAAAAATTAAAACTTTGGCTTGTATTTTTTTCTTTTACCACAGATTAATGCGGATTAACTCAAGTTTTCTTTTAAATCCGTTAGAAATGTGTATTATTAAATTAACCACAAATTACACAAATTAGCGCAAATTCTGTTTATGAATTTATCAATCTTTTGTGTACTAATGATTTGTTTTGAAAATTTGCAATTATTCCAACGGGAGTATCCGCAAGCTTCATGTAATTTAATGTTTGAGCAAGATGATCATTACTGATTTCTCTAACTGATTTTACTTCTAATATTATATCTTCATAAACTATAAAATTGGCATAAAATTTATGAGGCAAAATAACTCCTTTGTATTCTATTGAAAATTCCTTTTCTCGATGATAAGGAATGTTGTTATTTTTGAATTCAATTTCTAATGCATCTTTATAGACAATTTCAAGTAATCCAGGGCCTAGTAATCTATGTACTTCCATGCATATGCCTACAATTTGATAATTTTGATCTTTCTTGTAGTAATATTCGTTTGTATCGATCATGAATAGTTAATTTGCGGAAATTTGTGAAATTTGCGGTTATAAAAACTAATTCATCTCAGAATATCCAATGGCTTCACCCTTTAAAGTTCCACTAGTGCAGCTTGTGATTTTTACGTTTACGAAATCTCCAATTTTATAATTCTCTTTAGGGAAAACAACCGTAATACTCTGAGAATTTCTTCCTGAGAATTCGTCTTTAGATTTCTTAGAAACTTTCTCGACTAAAACTTCAACTGTTTTTCCAACAAATTCCTCGCTTCTAAACCAGGCATGTTTTTGTTGTAAATCAACAATTTCCTGTAATCTTCTGGCTTTAGTTTCTTCTTCAACATCATCTTTCATTTTTCTTCCAGCCAAAGTTCCCGGGCGTTCAGAATACGAATACATATAACCGAAATTATATTTTACATATTCCATTAAACTCATGGTGTCTTGATGATCTTCTTCCGTTTCTGTAGGGAAACCAGCAATCATATCTTGTGAAATCGAAGCATCTGGAACAATCGCTCTAATTTTATCAATCAAAGCCATATATTCCTCACGAGAATGCAGACGATTCATTTCTTTTAAAATTCTGTTACTTCCAGACTGAACCGGCAAGTGAATATGTTTACAGATATTTGGATATTTCGCCATCACATGTAAAATACTTTCATGCATATCCTGCGGATTTGAAGTCGAAAATCTAATACGCATTTTAGGAAAACCAACAGCAACCATTTCTAATAATTGATCAAAATCAACAGCAGTTGCTTTTTGCATTTCAGAAGCATTTACAAAGTCTTTTTTCAAACCACCACCGTACCAAAGATAACTGTCAACGTTTTGTCCTAAAAGTGTAATTTCTTTAAAACCTTTTTCCCAAAGATCTTTAATTTCATTCATAATACTTTGAGGTTCACGGCTTCTTTCACGTCCACGTGTAAAAGGTACAACACAAAACGTACACATATTGTCGCATCCACGAGTGATTGAAACCAAAGCGGTGATTCCGTTGCTCATTAAACGAACCGGCGAAATATCTCCGTAGGTTTCTTCTTTTGATAAAATTACATTAATAGCGTCACGTCCTTCTTCAACTTCTGCTAATAAATTCGGAAGATCTTTATAAGCATCAGGACCAACAACAAGATCAACTATTTTTTCTTCTTCCAAAAACTGGCTTTTCAAACGTTCGGCCATACAGCCCAAAACGCCCACTTTCATTTTTGGATTCGTACGTTTTACTGCATTGTATTTTTCTAAACGTTTACGAATAGTCTGTTCAGCTTTGTCACGGATAGAGCAGGTGTTCACTAAAACCAAATCGGCTTCTTCCAGAACAGAAGTGGTGTTATAACCTCCGTCAGACAAAATGGAAGCTACGACTTCACTGTCCGAAAAATTCATCGCACAGCCGTAACTTTCTATAAAGAGTTTTTTAGTATTCTCAGGTTTATTTTCCAGAACAAGACTTTCGCCCTGCTTGCTTTCTTCAATAATCTTTTCCATTGTAAAATTTCAAAGTGCAAAGATAGGGTAATTGCATCTAATATGACAAGATGGCAGATGAAGAATTAACAATGTTTTGGTAAATAGTAAATTCCAGCATTTTATTCTAAGCATTTTGCTACCTACATTTCACATTTTACAATTTTTAGGAGCTATTTCCAGCTTTCCACTTCTTGTCCTCATAAAAAAAGCAAAGTTTCTAATGTTCTAAAAAGAGCTTCCGTTGGTCGCTTTTTTAGAACAAGAAACTTTTGCTTTTTTTACTCCGGGCAATCCGTTTCAATCTGGGCTAGGTCAAACAGTTTTAAAAGAAAGAATTAAATTTTAATTTAAGTGTATGTTTTTTGCAGTCTAAAATCTGAAATCTAAAATCTACATTAAAAAAGGAGATTTCTCGGTCAGAAATCATTAAAAGTTATACCTATATATATAATCGATATTATTACAGATAAATCTGCAATTTTAAGTTTCATAATATCAAAATACTTCAAAAATGCGTTCGTAAGGTTAATATTTAAAAAAAATAGATACTTTTGTTGCAGAAAATAAGAGCAATGGCAAAGAATTTAGTTATAGTGGAGTCACCTGCAAAGGCGAAAACGATCGAGAAATTTCTCGGAAGCGATTTTCAGGTGGAGTCAAGTTATGGTCACATAGCCGACTTACCATCAAAGGAAATAGGAGTAGATGTAGAAAATGGTTTTAAACCTAAATATGAAGTTTCTCCTGATAAAAAAGCCTTGGTAACGAAACTAAAATCACTTTCTAAGAATGCCGAAACGGTTTGGTTGGCATCCGATGAGGACCGCGAGGGGGAGGCTATTTCATGGCACTTGGCGGAAGAACTGAAACTGGATACAAAAAAGACTAAACGTATAGTTTTTCACGAGATTACAAAATCTGCGATTCTTAAAGCAATCGACAATCCAAGAGAAATTGATTATAATTTAGTAAACGCACAACAAGCACGTCGTGTTCTGGATCGTTTAGTAGGTTACGAATTATCTCCGGTTTTATGGAGAAAAATCAAAGGTGGACTTTCAGCAGGTCGTGTGCAGTCGGTTTCTGTACGTTTGATCGTTGAAAGAGAACGTGAAATTCAAAGTTTTAATGCAGTAGCAACATATTCAATTGTTGCAGAATTTGTAAACGAAGCTGGAAAAGCTTTTAAAGCAAAGCTTCCAAAAAACTTCAATACTAAAAAAGAAGCCGAAGATTTCTTAAATCAAAACATCGGTTCTAAATATAAGGTAGCCGATTTAGAAACTAAGCCTACCAAAAAATCCCCAACATCTCCTTTTACAACTTCTACGTTGCAGCAGGAAGCAGCAAGAAAATTATACTTGCCAGTTGGAATTACCATGCAGTTAGCACAGCGTCTTTACGAAGCCGGACTTATTACTTATATGAGAACGGATTCTGTGAATCTTTCAAAAGAAGCAATGGATGCTGCTGAAGCAGAAATTATAAAATCATACGGAAAAGAATATTCGAAACCTCGTGTTTTTGCCAACAAAAACAAAGGAGCGCAGGAAGCGCACGAAGCAATTCGTCCAACAGATATGTCTCGTCATACAGTAAATATCGATCGTGACCAAGCTCGTTTATACGATTTGATATGGAAAAGAACTTTAGCTTCGCAAATGAGCGATGCACAGTTAGAAAGAACAAATGTAAAAATCGAGGCTGATAATCATAATGAAGTTTTTACGGCTTCTGGAGAAGTATTGCTTTTTGAAGGTTTCTTGAAAGTGTATCTGGAAGGACACGATGATGATGAAGAGGAGCAAGAAGGGATGCTTCCAGCATTAAAAGTAAACGAAAAACTAGCGAATAATTATATTACAGCTACAGAACGATATTCAAGACCACCAGCTCGTTATACAGAGGCTTCTTTGGTTAAAAAACTAGAAGAACTTGGAATTGGTCGTCCTTCTACTTATGCGCCAACGATTTCTACTATTATCAATAGAAATTATGTTGAAAAAGGAACTTTGGAAGGTGTAGAAAGAAATTATACACAGCTTACCTTGCAAAACAGCAAAGTTGGAGAGAAAGTTCTAAAAGAAAATACAGGTTCGGATAAAGGAAAATTAGTTCCTACAGATATTGGAACAATTGTAACTGATTTCTTGGTGAAGAATTTTGGAAACATTTTAGATTATAATTTTACTGCGAAAGTAGAACAGGATTTTGATGAAATTGCCGAAGGAAATATTGACTGGGCAAAAATGATGCAGGATTTTTATAATCAGTTTCATCCAAATGTAAAAGAAGTTGAGGCAAATGCGGAACGTGAAAGCGGTGAAAGAATTTTAGGAAAAGATGCTGATGGAAGACAGGTTTCTGTTCGTTTAGGAAAATTTGGTCCGATGGCTCAAATTGGAGAAGCAGATGATGAGGATAAAAAATTCGCCAGCTTAATGGCAGATCAAAATATTGGAAACATTACGCTTGAAGAAGCTTTAAATTTATTTTTGCTGCCTAAAAGTTTAGGAGAATATAAAGGAGAAGAAGTAGAAGTGAATAACGGCCGTTACGGTCCTTATGTTCGTCACGGAAGTGTTTTTATTTCGTTGCCAAGAGGGGAAGATCCATTGAGTGTTTCTAAAGAAAGAGCTCAAGAGCTAATTGACGAAAAAGCACTTGCAGATGCGCCGATAGCTGTTTATAAAGGAGAAGGTGTTCAAAAAGGCGTGGGACGTTTTGGACCATTCATTAAATGGAATGGACTTTTTGTGAATGTGAGCAAAAAATATAATTTCGACAATTTATCACAAGCAGATGTAGAAGAGCTTATTGAAGATAAGCTTCAAAAAAATATCGATAAAGTGCTTCACAATTGGGAAGATGAAGGAATTGTGGTAGAGAAAGCCCGTTGGGGACGTTCTGTGATTTTAAAAGGTAAAATCAAAATTGAATTGAGTAAAGATGTTGATGCAACGAAGTTGACATTGGCTCAGGTTCAAGAAATGATAGAAGCAAAAGCTCCTGCAAAGAAAGCTGCAGTAAAAAAAGCTCCAGCTAAAAAAACAGCTGCTAAAAAGAAATAAGTATAGATGGAATTTGATTTTCTAGAACCAGTTAATGATGCGATTTTAAAATTCGTCAGTTCACTGTCTTCCCAAGAACTTGGAAGTAAAGTTGTTTTTCATACCCAAGATCAGTTTCCTGATATTGATCAGATTAATATTGCTGTAATTGGTGTTTTAGAAGATCGTACAAACATCAATATGGTGAACGAAGTTAATCTTTCAGCAGTTCGTAAAAAGCTGTATAGTATGTTTCCAGGGAATTGGGATGCTTCAATTGCAGACTTAGGTGATATACTTGCAGGTGATTCTGTAGAAGATACTTATTTTGCTGTAAAGAAGGTTGTAGCTTCTTTGATCAAGAAAAAAGTTATTCCTATAGTCCTAGGAGGTTCCCAGGATTTGACTTATGCTTTATATCGTGCTTACGATGATTTGGAGCAGATGGTTAATTTGGTAGCAGTTGATAATAAATTTGATTTCGGAAAAGAAAATGAATCAGTTTCGGCTAATTCTTATTTGACGAAAATCATTATTGACGAGCCTAATAACTTGTTTAATTACTGTAATATTGGGTATCAGACCTATTATAATTCTCAAGAAGAAATTGATTTAATCGAAAAGCTGTTCTTTGATGCTTATCGTTTAGGTGAAATTTCAAATAAAATTACTTTGGCGGAGCCTGTTTTTAGAGATGCAGATCTAGTTAGTTTTGATTTGAATTCTGTAAAGTCTTCAGCTTCAGGAAACAATGTGACTTTTGAGCCTAACGGATTCAATGGTAAGGAGATTTGTGCTTTGTCAAGATACGCAGGAATCAGCGATAAAGTTTCGGCATTTGGAGTGTTTAATCATAACAGTACAATGGCTGAAGCGGTAATTATTGCTCAGATTGTCTGGTATTTTATCGAGGGTTATCATTATCGTTCCAAAGAATATCCTTTTGGAAGCCGTGCTAATTATTTGAAATATATTGTTCCTTTAGAAGAGGAGGAATTGATTTTTTATAAGAGTGATAAAACGGATCGTTGGTGGATTGAAATTCCATTTCAATCAAATGGTCACAATAAGTTGAAAAGAAATACGTTATTACCCTGTTCTTATGAAGAATATTTGGCTGCTTGTAACCAAGAACTACCAGAAAGATGGTGGAAAGCACAGCGAAAAAATGCTTTATAAGATTAAAACTTAAGGTAAATCTTAGGTTTTTGAAAACGGTAGGAAAAAGTTAAATTTAATTAGTAAGAAAATAATTATATAGTATAAAAATTAACGTTTTACATCGATTTTTTGTCACAGTTTATCGATAAAATATTTTTTTTTTATTTTATTTAACATTATTTTTGAACGGTAAAATAAATTCGCAAGTAGTATTGTTTTTTAGATAAATAATAAATACGTTTACGGACTTTTAATAATGAATAGATAATCCCAAATTTATATGAAGAAGTTTATTGCATTTGCAGCAATGTTAACACTGGTAATCGGCTGTGGTAAGTCAGGTGACAAAGGTGAATTAGTTGGTGTTACAGGAGGGAAATGGCATCCCGAGAAGCCTTATGGAATGACATTAGTTCCGGGTGGATCTTTTATTATGGGTAAATCAGATGCTGATTTAGCTAACGTAGAAGATGCTCCGACTAAAACGGTAACTGTTCGTTCATTTTACATGGATGAAACTGAGATTACTAACAGTGAGTATCGTCAATTTGTGGAGTGGGTAAAAGACTCTACAATGAGAGTTCGTTTAGCAATCTTAGCTGATGAAACAGGACAGAAAGCTACTGATGGTAAAGGAAAAAAAGGCGGAAGTATTGCTGACTACGCATTTAATGACTCTGATCCAGAAAAAATGACAGCTTATGATAAGTATATGTACGACAACTACTATAGTGTAGGTACAAAAGACGATCCGTATGCTGGGAGAAAATTAAACAGAAAAGTTAAATTAATTAAAGATACAAAAGCATATCCAGACGAATATTATACTGAGGTAATGGATTCTATGTATTTACCAATTGAAGAATCATATAATGGTTTAAGAACAATTGATGTAAATAAATTGAAATTCCGTTATTCTTGGATGGATATTCAGGCTGCTGCAAAAGCTAAAGTTGGAAAAAGAAGTGATTTCGTAAAAACAGAACAGGTTAATGTTTACCCTGATACAGCTGTTTGGATTAAAGATTTCGCTTATTCATACAACGAACCAATGCATAACGATTATTTCTGGCACAAAGCTTATGGAGATTATCCTGTAGTAGGTGTTACTTGGAAACAAGCTAAAGCATTCTGTGCTTGGAGAACTTTATACAAAAACAGTTATATCAAATCTAAGAAAAAAGGTCGTGACTTAGTTAACTCTTTCAGATTGCCAACTGAAGCAGAATGGGAATATGCTGCTAGAGGAGGTCTCGAGTCTGCAACTTATCCTTGGGGAGGTCCTTATACTAAAAGTGATAGAGGTTGTTTCTTAGCAAACTTCAAACCAAGTAGAGGAGATTACGCTGCTGACGAAGCTTTATATACTGTAGAAGCTAAATCATACGAAGTTAACGGTTACGGATTATACAATATGGCAGGTAACGTTTCAGAATGGACTGATTCTGCTTACAATCCAAACGCTTACGAATATGTTTCTACAATGAATCCAAACGTAATTGATGGTAAAAATCAAAGAAAAGTTGTTCGTGGAGGTTCTTGGAAAGACGTTGCTTATTTCCTACAAGTAAGCACTCGTGACCACGAATATGCTGATTCAGCTAGAAGTTATATCGGATTCAGAACAGTACAAGATTACATGGGGACTCAGTCAACAGGTAATGGAAGTAAAAGAAAGTAATTTATAATTTTATCAATATCCAACAAATCTATTTTAAACCTAAAAAAAAAGTATTATGGCATTATTAAGTAAAAAAGCAATGAATTTCGCTTATGGTATGGGAGCGGCAGTGGTAATCGTTGGAGCTTTATTCAAAATTACTCACTTTGAAATTGGACCATTAACAGGAACAGTTATGCTTTCAGTGGGATTGTTGACTGAAGCGTTGATTTTTGCGCTTTCTGCTTTCGAACCTGTTGAAGACGAGTTAGATTGGACTCTTGTTTACCCTGAATTAGCAAATGGACAAGCTAGAAAAAAAGCTGACAAAGTTGAAACTCCAACAGACGCTCAAGGATTATTATCTCAAAAATTAGATACATTATTAAAAGAAGCTAAAATTGACGGTGAATTAATGTCAAGTTTAGGAAATAGCATCAAAAACTTCGAATCAGCTGCTAAAGGAATTGCTCCAACTGTAGATTCAATTGCAGGTCAAAAGAAATATTCTGATGAATTAGCTTTAGCTGCTTCTCAAATGGAATCATTAAATGGTCTTTATAAAGTACAATTAGAAAGCGCTTCTAGAAACGCTGAGGCTAACAAAGAGATCGCTGAAAATGCTTCTAAATTAAAAGAACAAATGGCGTCTATGACTGCAAACATTGCTTCTTTAAACAGTGTTTATGGTGGTATGCTTTCTGCAATGAGTAACAAAGGATAATTAGTTTTTAACTAATATTAAATTTATTAATAAAAGAACTAATTAGAAAAAATGGCAGGAGGAAAATTAACCCCTAGACAGAAGATGATCAACCTGATGTATCTGGTTTTCATCGCAATGTTGGCAATGAACGTATCAAAAGAAGTTATTTCAGGTTTCGGTTTGTTTAACGAGAAATTTGAAGCTTCTAATACAACATCAATCACAAACAATGCCTCTTTATTAACAGCATTAGATCAAAAAGCGGCTGAAGCAAAAGGAGAGTTTGCTATTGCAGCTCAAACTGCTCATAAAGTTGAAGCAATTTCTAAAGATTTTTATGCTTATATCGGTACATTAAAAACTCAGGCTGTACAAGGTTTTGAAGTTGATAAAGCAACTGGAAAAATGCCTTACGAGTCTATGGACAAAGGTGATAACATCGACGACTGGTTTACAGGAGACGGTTACACTAAAAAAGGTAACGAAATTATCGCTAAAATCGAAAAATATAAAGCGGATTTAAAAGCAGCTTTAGGAACAGATAAAAAATATGCAGCAATCATTTCTGAGGTTGATAAAAAATTTGATCTTTCTGATGTAAAAAACAAAGACGGTATAAAAGAAAAATACTTAGCTTATCATTTTAAAGGTTTCCCTGCAATCGCATCTGCGGCTAAACTTTCAGCTTGGCAGAATGACGTTCAGAAAACAGAAGCTGACGTTTACAATAGTGCTTTAGGAAAAGCTGCAGTTGCTGCTGCTTCTTACAGTAACTACCAAGCGATTGTTGTTTTAGACAAAAATGCTTACTTCCAAGGAGAAAAAGTTACAGGTAAAGTAGTTTTAGGTCGTTATGACGAAAACACTAAACCTACTTCATTCCAAGGTCCTGGACAAATCATTAACGGACAAGCTGTTATCTCTTTAACCGCTGGTGGAGTTGGAGAACAAGATATCAATGGACAATTTACTTTCTTAGAGGATGGTAAAAATATTCCTTTGAAATTCTCTGGAAAATATGTTGTAGTTCCAAGACCAAACTCTGCTACAATTTCTGCAGACAAGATGAATGTTGTATATAGAGGAGTTGTTAACCCAATCTCTGTATCTTTCGCTGGTGTTGATGCTAACAAAATTGTTGCTAGTGCTCCAGGGTTATCTTCTGCTGGAAAACCAGGAAAATATAACATGAGCCCAGGTTCAGGTACTGAGACAACAATTTCAGTTACAGGAACATTACCAAACGGAGACAAAGTAACAGATAAGAAAACATTCAGAATTAAAGGAATTCCTGGGCCAACAGGTACAATTAGAGGAGAAGACGGAGTTGTAAAAGGTCCTAAATCTAACTTAGAGATTGCTACTATTGGTGCTAAATTGGTTGATTTTGATTTTGAAGTTGGTTTAGATGTTGTTGGATTTAACTTTAAAATTCCTGGACAACCTACAGTTGTTGTTACTGGAAACAGATTAAATGCACAATGTAAACAAGTACTTTCAAGAGCTGGTAAAGGAGACCAAGTTACTATTTCTGAAATTAAAACTAAACTGGTTGGTGCTGGTAGTTATTTATTGCCAAGAACTGCTCCGGTAATCTACGAAATACAATAATAAAGTAGTGTAAGCTACGTTCAATATCTTATAATGATATCATGATGAAAGTAAGAAATTTTTTAATAGCTATTGTTTCTATCGCTGGAGGTTTTGCTTCTAATGCGCAATCTAATTTGCTTAACGCAAAAACACCTGATCAGATTGGACTTAAAACTCCTGCTCAACTTATATCTGATAATGATAAGCCTTTAGCCTATGGTTATGTAGATGATAGAGATATCTTGATGGGAAAAACTACATGGGAGATTATTGACTTAAATGAAAAAATCAATTTTCCAATGTATTTTCCGGTAGATACAGCTAATATTGGTTCTAACAGACGTTCTTTATATGACGTTCTTACTAAAGCTATTAAAAGTGGAAAAGTAACTGAAGTTTATACAGATAGTTATTTTAATACTAAAAAATCTATGAAAGACATCGAAGGATCATTATCTCGTATTGATACAACAGATGCTGGTAGAGAGTTGATTAACCAATACCCAGACGATTACAAATCTCGCGTTGTGAAGAAAAAAGTAGTTACTGGTAAAGGAAAAAACAAAAGTGTATCTTATGTTGAAGAAACAGTTGGGCCAACAAGAACAGTTCCTGCTGAATATATCTTAAAACAAGATCTTACTGCGGCTGATGTTACTCAGTATAAAATTAAAGGATATTGGTATTTTGACAAACGTCAAAGTGAATTGAAATATCGTTTGCTTGGTATTTGCCCAGTAACTCCGGACGTTTATACTATGAATAGTGATGAAAAGGATTATATTGAATTGTTTTGGGTATTCTTCCCAAATGCTAGAGAAGCGCTTCATGAAGCAAAAGCTTTCAACGACAACAATTCAGCTCTTCCAATTTCATTTGATCAGATTTTGAATTCAAGACGTTTTAATGCTGTAATCTATAAAGAAGAAAATCTTTACGGAGATAGAGCAATTAGCGATTACATGAAAGACAACGCTCAAAACCAGTTGTTAGAATCTGAAAGAGTGAAAGAGAAAATTCGCAATTTCGAACAAGATATGTGGAACTACTAAGTTGTACATAATCAAATATTTAAAAACTCTTACTACCTTTGTAGTAAGAGTTTTTTTTATGTAAATAGTTCACATGTTTCTTTTAAAAAAAGAGATTGGATAGGATATAATTTTATTTTAATTTATTTATGTAGGAAAAATAACAATATATTTAATAAAATTTCGTTTAATGTCTAATAATTGTTATGATTATGAAAATGAGAAATTTTTTAATTGCTGTTGTTGCTGTGGCTGGAAATTTGGTTTCTTATGCGCAGTCTAATTTACTTAATGCCAAAACTGCTGATCAGATTGGAATTAAGACACCTGCACAAATGATGTCTGATAACGATAAACCTTTAGCCTATGGTTATGTTGATGATCGGGATATTTTAATGGGTAAAATGGTTTGGGAAATTATTGATTTAAACCAAAGAATAAATTTTCCATTATACTTTCCTGTTGATAGTGTAAATATCGGGAAGGATAGACGCTCTCTTTATGATGTTTTAACAAAGGGAATTAAAACAGGTAAAATAACTGAAGTGTATACCGATAGTTATTTTAATACCAAAAAGTCTTTAAAAGATATCGAAGGTGCTTTATCTCGTGTAGATACGACGGACGCGGGAAGAGAACTTATTAATCAATATCCTGACGACTATAGGTCGCGTGTGGTCAAGAAAAAGGTAATTACTGGCAAAGGGAAAAAGAAAAGTGTTTCTTATGTTGAAGAAACTGTTGGGCCAACCAGAACTGTTCCTGCTGAGTATATTTTAAAACAAGATCTTACTGCGGCAGATGTAAGTCAATATAAGATTAAAGGATTTTGGTATTTTGATAAACGTCAAAGTGAATTAAAATATCGTTTACTCGGAATCTGCCCAGTCACTCCGGATGTTTATACGATGAATAGTGATGAAAAAGATTATATTGAATTATTCTGGGTTTTCTTTCCAAATGCGCGCGATGTACTGCATGAAGCTAAAGCCTTTAATGAATATAATTCAGCTCTTCCAATCTCATTTGATCAGATATTAGATTCCAGAAGGTTTAATGCCGTGATTTATAAAGAAGAAAATGTATATGGGGACCGTGAAATTAAAGACTATATACGAGATAATGCGCAAAGTCAGTTATTGGAATCTGAACGTGTAAAAGAGAAGATTCGAAATTTCGAAGAAGATATGTGGAATTACTAAGTAATGAATCAAATTATAAGAGAAACTCTTGCTACCTTTGTAGTTAGAGTTTTTTTATTTTATCTACACTGCAAATGCTTGATTATTTAATCGTCGGATCTGGATTGGCTGGAATTTCTTTTGCCGAAGTTGCCCTTAAAAACAATAAATCTATTTTAGTTATAGATGACAAATCTCAAAATTCATCTAGAATTGCAGGTGGTTTGTACAATCCAGTTATTCTGAAACGTTTCAGCGAAGTTTGGAATGCTAAAGAGCATTTGGTTTTGATGAACGAATTCTATGATCAAGTTGAGGACAAATTGCAGGAAAAATTCAATTATAAAATGCCTATTCTCCGAAAGTTTTTTTCGATTGAAGAACAGAATAATTGGTTTGCTGCTTCTGATAAAATAAACTTAGCTCCGTTTTTATCCACCAAACTCATTACTAAAAAGTATCAAGGTATCGATTCTCCTCATAATTATGGAGAAGTGCTGCATACAGGCTATGTAAAAACTGGACAGCTGTTGGAGAGTTATAAAGCTTATTTAAAAGATAATAATTTGCTTCTGGAAGAATCTTTTCATAGTTCTTTCTTGGAAATTCTTGAATCTGGAATTCAGTATAAAAGTATTAAAGCCCGCCATATCATATTTGCAGAAGGTTTTGGACTACATAAAAATCCATATTTTAATTATCTTCCTTTGGATGGGACGAAAGGAGAATTGTTTTTGATAAAAGCACCTGATTTAAAATTAGACCTAATTGTGAATACAAGTGTCTTTATTTTACCAGTAGGTGGTAATTTGTTTAAAGTTGGTGCAACTTACAATTGGCATGATAAGACGGATCTTCCAACAGAAGAAGGGAAACAGGAACTTATAGATCGAATAAAAGAAATTATTACCTGCGATTTTGAGATCATAAAGCATTTTGCTGGAGTAAGACCAACAGTTGCGGATAGAAGACCTTTAGTTGGTACTCACGAAGCATACAGTTCTATTCATGTTCTTAACGGATTAGGAACGCGAGGCGTGATGCTCGGGCCGGCATTGGCAAAAATGTTGTACGAGCATATTGAAAACGGAACGCCTATAGACCGAGAAGCCGATATTAAGCGATTCCATAAAAGATATTTAAAAGGGATTACTTTCGGCCAGCGTTAGGATCATAAGAAACAAACATGTTAATGTATAAGTTTCTAGACAGACGAAGTACAAAAGGAAACAAAACGACCAAAGTCACGATAATGGCGATAAATGATTGCTCGATATTGGCTCCAAAAAAGACAAAAGAGACAATAAAGGCAGCAATTCCAACAGCAACATTCAATCCGTAGCTGACGTACATGGCGCCATAAAAGAACGATGGTTCAATTTGATATTTGAAGCCGCAGTGACTGCAGTTTTCATTCATTTTTAGAACTTTACTCAAATGAAGCGGGTTTTTGTCTTCATACATGCTTTCATTTTGGCATTTTGGACAACTTCCTGTTAAAATACTATTTAGTTTCGATCCTTTTTTTAACATTTGCAAAAAATTTAAACAAAGGTACGATTTTTCAACCTTTACTGCTGATAACAATAGTTATAAATTATGCTTAATATACACAATCTTTCCGTTTCTTTTGGAGGAACCTATTTATTTGAAGAAGTAACTTTCCGTTTAGGAGCTGGAGACCGAGTTGGTCTTGTTGGTAAAAACGGAGCAGGTAAGTCTACCATGCTAAAAATGTTGGCAGGAGATTTTAAACCGGATTCTGGAGTTATTTCTCAAGAGAAAGATATCAAGATGGGTTTCTTACGTCAGGATATTGATTTTGAACAGGGAAGAACCGTATTAGAGGAAGCTTATGAAGCTTTTACTGAAATCAAGGTTGTAGAAAAGAAGCTGGAAGAGATCAATCATCAATTGGTTACCAGAACGGATTATGAAAGTGAAGAATACGCTAAAATCATTGAGGATTTATCTGATTATACGCACCGTTTTGAACTTTTAGGTGGTTATAACTATGTTGGAGATACAGAAAAAATTCTTTTAGGTTTAGGTTTTAAAAGAGAAGTTTTTAATAACCAAACCGAAACTTTTTCTGGTGGATGGAGAATGCGTATCGAATTGGCAAAATTACTTTTACAGTCTAATGATGTATTACTTCTGGATGAGCCAACCAACCACTTAGATATCGAAAGTATTATTTGGTTAGAAAATTTCCTTCGCAATTATCCTGGAGTAGTTGTGATTGTGTCGCATGATAAAATGTTCTTGGACAATGTTACGAATAGAACAATCGAAATTTCTTTAGGAAAAGCATACGATTTCAATAAACCGTATTCTCAGTATTTAGAATTGCGTCATGAAATTCGTGAGAAACAATTGGCGACTCAAAAAAATCAGCAGAAGAAAATTGAAGAAACAGAAAAATTAATCGAGAAATTCCGTGCCAAGGCTTCAAAGGCTTCGATGGCGCAGTCGTTGATTAAAAAATTAGATAAAGTTGAAAGAATCGAAGTTGATGAAGACGACAATTCTGTAATGAATATTTCTTTTCCTGTTTCAAAAGAACCAGGAAAAGTTGTGATCGAAGCCGAAGATGTAACCAAAGCTTATGGCGATAAAACGATTCTGAAAGACATCAGTTTGTTGGTTGAAAGAGGAAGTAAAATTGCTTTTGTTGGACAAAACGGACAAGGGAAATCAACTTTTATCAAAGCTTTGGTAAACGAATTTGAATACGAAGGAAATATCAAATTAGGACATAATGTACAATTAGGATATTTTGCCCAAAATCAGGCGGAACATTTGGACGGAGAAATTACACTGCTTCAAACTATGGAAGATGCCGCAACCGACACCAATCGTATGAAAGTACGTGATATGTTGGGAGCATTTTTATTCCGCGGAGACGATGTAGAGAAAAAAGTAAAAGTACTTTCGGGAGGAGAACGTAACCGTTTGGCGCTTTGTAAGCTATTATTACAGCCAATTAATGTTCTGCTGATGGATGAGCCTACCAATCACTTAGATATTAAGTCTAAGAACGTTTTAAAGGCCGCGCTTCAAAAATTTGGAGGAACTTTGTTGTTAGTTTCTCACGACAGGGATTTCCTTCAGGGAATGTCGAATATCGTTTACGAATTCAAAGACCAAAAAATTAGAGAATATTTAGGCGATATCAACTTTTTCTTGGAACAGCGTAATATGGAAAATATGCGTGAAGTGGAGAAAAAAGATGTGGTAAAAAATGCACCAGCTGCAAAAGAAAAAGAAGCAAGTAAATTATCTTATGAAGACCAGAAAAAAGGAAAATCACTTCAAAACAGATTAAGTAAAATCGAGAGTCAGATTCAGCAATTAGAAAAACAAATTCAGCATGACGATAAAATGCTGGAAACTAATTACGATAAACATATTGAAGACGCCTCATTCTTTACTGCTTATAATAAAAAGAAAGAAGATTTAGAGCAGTTATTAATGGATTGGGAAATCGTTCAGGAAGAGATTGATAGTTTTAATGCTTAATATTCTGTTTTAGGTTTCAAGTTGTAATCCTGGTAACTAAATTTTACCGCAAAGCACGCTAAGTTTTTTTATAGTTTGCCTTTAAGATGTAAAAAGTTCGCAAAGCTTTATTTATATAGCTTTGCGAACTTTGTGTTTTATAAAACCTCTCGCTTAAAAAACTTAGCGTGCTTTGCGGTTAAATATTCATTAGTTCAAAACCTGAAACAAAAAAAAACTATTCAATAATCCTAATAGATTTTGAATGTTCAATAGCTTTGCCACTTTCTTTAAAATAGCAGACAGAAACATTCAGATTTTCTAGGTTTTTTAGAATTTTTTGGACTTCAGATTTTGGTGATTTACCAGTTTGTCTAATGTAAACCGCAATTACGGTAACTGGAAATATTTTGCAGATACGTTCGTATAAAATAGGATCGTGCTGTGAATCATCACCTAATAAAACATATTTTAAAGTAGGATAGAATTCGACAACATGTTTGATTTTTTCAAACTTATGATCGTGGCTTCCTCTTCCGCTCATAAAGAAATCAGTAATTCCTCTTCTGATGTCTTTCAGGAGAATTACAGCTTTTGGAAGTTTGTGGATTTTGGTAAATTTTGCAATAAAACGGTATAAATTCCATTCGCTGCTGGAAATATAGAAAAAGGCATTTTCTTCTTCAGGTTTGTCTCTTCCTGCCTGACTTAAGGCTTGATAATGAGCGACGACATCTTTAAAGACCTTACGGTCATTTACATTCTTAAAAAGTAAAATATAAAGTTTTTTGAAAAAATTTTTGGTGTGCGAAATCAAAAAAGTATCATCAATGTCAGATATGATTCCGAGTTTGCCTTTGTGCGGTCGTATAAAACTGCCTTTACACACTATAGTTTCGTCGTTGTATTTCAAACTAACTTCATATGGCATCCAGCCAAAATGCGTTTCTTTTTCCAACGGAATACAAAAATTGAAATAACCATCATCTAGAGTTTTGGTGTGAATGATTTCGTTATTATAATGAAGATAAACATCAAAATTTTTAATGGTTTTGATTCGGAATAACTTTAAGATTGAAGTAGCGTTTTTTAATTTTCTTTTTTCAAAATCGTAATTGTGCTCTTTCTTTAAAACGTGCCCCATCACAATTAATTCTTGCTCATTTGCATAACCGCGATATAATTGTAGAATTGGTTTCATTAATTACGTATATTTAGGTAACTGTAATTTACTTAATTTAAATTGGTTTTAAAAATAAAATTTTGAAAAAGAATATACTATTTGTTGTAAATCCGATATCGGGAGATCTTGATAAATCAGACTTAATCGAAGCTGTAGAAGAGTTTGCAGCGACCAATCATTTTGATCTGGAAGTGTATGAAACCACTGGAAAAAATGACCCAAAAGAAATACAATCTATATACAAGCAATATCAACCAGAGCGAATTGTTGTCGCTGGCGGTGACGGAACCATAAAAATGGTTGCCGAAGCTATGGAAGAGCAGGATGTCATAATTGGTATTTTACCAGCAGGTTCTGCAAACGGGCTTTCGGTAGATTTGAATCTTCCCGACGGAATCGAGGAAAACCTCAAAATAGCCTTTCTGCATCATTATATCGAAATGGATATGATATGTATTAACGGTAAAAAAAGCATTCATTTAAGCGACTTAGGATTGAATGCAAACTTGGTTAAAAATTACGAACAAAGTGATGTGAGAGGTTTTTGGGGATATGCGTTGCAGGCTTTTACAACTTTAAAAGAATCTGAAGATCCTTTTGTAGCCACTATTTCGGCAAACAATAAAACAGTGGAACATACCGCAAGAATGATTGTAATTGCCAATTCGCAGAAATATGGAACAGGGGTAATTATAAATCCAAACGGAGCAATGAATGACGGCAAATTCGAATTGGTAATTCTAAAAAGTCTTGATCTGCTTTTAATTGGTAAAATTATTACCGGAAATATGCCAATTGATTCAGATGATATTGTCATTATTTCAACAGAAAAAGCCGAAATAAAAACCGATTATCCTGTTAACTTTCAAATTGACGGAGAATATTGTGGCGCACAGACTTCTTTGGAAATCCATATTTTGCATAAGCAGATGAAAATTGCGGTTCCTTAAATGAATATTCGTTTATTGCAATTGTCATTGTCATTGCAATTGAATCTCTTATTTAAAAGGATTGCGTTCCTGCCATTCTGTTTTAGGCTCCAGATAATTGAAAAACCTCGAAATATTATGGTTTATTAAAGCGTTGCTGTGCGTAATTAAACCATACATTTTTACCGGTTTTGCGCCGACAGAACTTTTGATTTCGAGTGCTGTTCTGGCAAATACAATTTCTTTGAATCCTTTTTTGATAGAATAGGAAATCATGTCGTAAAGCATGTTTAGATACAGCATTTTTTCGCGCTGAATACTTTCGTCATAGCCAAGGAAATAAGTATCTATGGTATCGCCATTTTTGATGAGTGTATTGAATCCAATTAGTTTTTCGTCAATGAAATAACCATACAACAAAAAGTTGTCTCCCATGATTTCTTTGAAAAAGCTGAAATGATTTCGAGCGAGGAAAAAAGTATTAAACGGAGCATTCTTAGCGACATGAAAATACAAATCGTAAATAACATCTTCATATTGCTTAATATCCGCTAATGACATTTGCTGTTTTACAATTCCTTCTGATTTTTTTCGGGCTCTTTTATATTGATCTCTATATTTTTTGGATAAAGCGTCGATATAATCCTGTTCGTTTTTCCAGTTTTCCCTGATTTCAAAAACCATATTAGGCTGAGTCGAAAACGTATAATTGTTTTTAAATTCGGCTTGCAGTGGTTTTATTTCTTCAGCAGTAAAATCTTTTATGCTTGTAATGTGAACTTTTTTTCCGTTTTCTTTTAGGTCTTTCTTAAGCTGATTTACGGCTTTGTGAAGGGTTTTAATTGCTTTTGCTTCTTTGATATTTTTATCAAAAATAAAAGCGTTTTGTCCCGTCAGCATGTTGTTGCCAACGAATAAAACATGTGAAGCAAAATTCTTCAATGCAAAATTTCGAACAGAAGTTTTTAAACATTTATCACGCTCTCCAAACGATTCCAGTTTTTCTGCAAATAAAAATTGCGTTAAAACAATACCAATGAGCCTTTCTTCTTCAAAGAGTCCAATAAAATGGCAAGTCATGTTTACTGGAGAAGAATTTTCCAGAACTTCTAAATATTCACGAGTTAAAAAGATATTTTCAGCAGCAAGCGAATTCCATTCTAATGGCAGTAATGAAGCGCTTTTGTAAATCTGGAAAGAATAAGTTGTATTCAAGAGTGTGAACTAATTTCGTCAAAATTAGATAATATTTAGAATAACTCACTTTCTTTAAGTTATTATTAAGAAAAACCCGTTTGATTTTTTGGTTTCAAACGGGGGTTTAATATTTTGTTTTTTTAGGCAAAACCGCAGACAATTCCGCCCATTAAAGTAAGCGTAATTAGCCAATAGCCAGTATGAATAAAAATATATTTCCAAGATTTTCTTTCGAACAAACCATTAATTCCGATTAACGGAAACGCAAAAAATAAACCAGACATAAATCCATGTAATGCACCATGTTTAAAAGTTCTATATGCCATTCCATAATCGGCCATAAAAGCGGCAAAAGAAGGTTTTGCACTGTCCATTAACGGCGGGCCTCCAACCATTCCGATGGCACCAGATTGATGAATGGTAAGCGACATTAAAGTCATGGTAATCATTAACGAAAAAATGTACGTTAATCCGAAAATTTTAAACATGCTGCCTTTTCTAAGTTCTTCTTGTGTCAGGTTATTTTCTTTCATCCAGATGGTTCCGAACACTTTTGGACTATACCAGATAAAACCGACAACAAGTGTAACAATTGCAGAGATAAGCAATGCGAAGAAGTTAATTTTCATAATATGAGGGGTTTAGAATTAGTTAGTCAAATGTAGTTAAAAAACAGATACTGAATTTAGATTTTTGTAAAGTGCTATAAGTCTTGTTAATAAGAAATTTATTAACAGTTTATCGATATTATGCGAATATTATCTATGAAATATATAAATTCGTAAAATAAATTAAGAGCTAAAATCTTGCAATAAAAGCCAAGTATATATAAGCTGTTATTTTAACCAAAACCAAAAAATAAATTACAATGTTTACCAAAAATTAATCGTGCTTATGAATGAATTTTACACTCGTTAAAAAAGTTGATTAAATATATTTAGTTAATTGCTGAAACCGTAATTCGTTACGGTTTTTTTGTTTTTGGACAGAAGCACTTCTTTAAAAAAATAACATTTAATTTAGAAAGGAATTTTTTATGTTTGTCTAAAATTTTATAACTTTAATACAAGTATCCAAAACAGCAAAGTTTGTAAAAACCGCGCTATTACTAACTTTAATAAACAGAAATTATGACACTGCAATATCAAGGTGAGCAATACGGAAAAAAGACCACTTTTACTATTAGAATTATTGGGAACAATTTGTCAAAAAGTAGTTCAAATTACCAAATCGATCTTTTAGTTGGCGACAAAAAAGTGCCAACTTTTACAAGTGAGATTCATCAGAGTCTTTCGAATTGCTTAAAAGAAATCTATTTGTTTAGAAAATATAATGGAATCCAATTTGATGAATCAACAGAGAAGATTGTTTCGCTTTTTGTTCCTTATGATAAAGTGTTGTACAACTACAATAAATATGCTTTATTTAGAGCATAAATTTTTCTCAAAATAAGAAGAAAAAAGACCGTCTAGATAGATGGTCTTTTTTTTAGGGTTTCGAAAATAAAAAAGCTTCAGATTTCTCTGAAGCTTTTGTTTTGTTAAGTAGTCCGTGGGGGAATCGAACCCCCCTTACCAGGATGAAAACCTGGCGTCCTAACCGATAGACGAACGGACCTTCTTTGCTATTGCGGGTGCAAAATTAGAACTAATTTTGAATTATACAATAGGCTTTTGAAAAAAAAATTCTTTTACTATTTCTAAAATATCGTTTTTAAAGCGGTCAATTCGCAAATGGAAATAGTTAGTTGGAATGTATTTATTTGATTTGTAATTGCTTCTTGAATGTTTAGGTAATGAGAAAGAGAATTTTTATTGAGATTAAAATTTTTTCTGAAATTTTAAATTTTAAAGAATATTATTGGTTTTGAAAGAATATTCTTTTGCTTTTGTTTTTCGAAAATTCCAATAGAAATCTTTGTAAGCGATTTTATTTGTAATTTTTTCAAATCTTTGATAAAAATGAAGTAAAAATGACAGAATCAAAAATCCAATACTATAAAAAAAGCCTGCAGAATTTTGAATTTTTCTGCAGGCTTTGATGTTATTTGTATTTGACTGTATGATTAAAAAATGACCTTTTTCGTTATAGTTTTTCCATTTTCTAATATTGTTTTAACGAGTAATATTTGAGCTTCAGCTTGAATGTTGTTGATTTCTAAGTTGGATGCATCTATTTTTTGACTGTTGTGAAGTAATTTTCCAGTGATGTCAAAAACAAAAACCTCTTTTAAGAGAGTGTCACGAGAGTTTATGCTGATGATGTTGTTTCTTGAAACCACGGTTAATTCTTGTGTTATAGTGCCAGATTCCTCTAGTCCTAAATTCTTGTTTTCTTGATATCGTATCTCAAAACGATTATCGAACCTTCCTTCCTGTGTAAAAAAGTTATAGCCGCCGTTTCTTAGATTATGGATTGTACCTGTCTCCTTATCTAATATGTATATATTCATATTGGTTAAATCTCCATCAGCACGATCAATCGATATTTTAAGATTTCCCCTAATTGATGATCTGTATCCAAGTGTAATTATATCTGTTTGCTTCAATGGCAGAGCGCGTCCCTGAATGACTAGTTTTTTGTTTTCGTTAATGCTGTAAAAATCTGCAGGTAAATAAGCATCCATTGATAAGGAGTCAAAATTAACATCCCAACCATTGGTAGCTCCCGTTATATAACCAATTAAAAGTTGCTTGAAAATACCGTCTTCATTGGTTAAATTAAGCCAGACACGATGTCTTTCTATTTGAGCTTTATTAATTGAACTAGGAAAGCATAAAGTTTTTAAATCCTTGAAAGAACGTTCCGAAGGGACGGCTGCATATTGAGCAGTCATAGGATATAATAAAAGGAAAAGTTGTAATGCAAAAAAAGGCGCATAGGATAAGTAAAGTTTTTTCATAATCTAGATAATGTAAAAAAATAATAAAAAAGGCTTTGTCGATACCCGCTTTCAGTAAATTTTAATTATCCTCCACAGAAAAACACAAACAGAATCGATGGTTGGTCGATACTGAAACTTAAATAAAAAATTAAATTGAAGCGTAGTTTTTTCTCTATATGGATAATTTTTAAAATTTGTTCTGATTTATTAATAAAAAAATGATGTGCTGTAAAAAACAAAGTTGAATTTAATTTTAACGCATTACATCGGTTTTTTTTAACCGTTTATCGATTGTATATTACATAAAGATGCGAATTTGTTCACAAATCAAAAAATGCTAAAAATGCTTTTACTGCCCTAAATAAGCTGTTTTGGAATATACTGTCTGATTTGTTATGTTTAATTCCTGTAAGTTCTATTTTATCCCCTTGTTTTTGAAGTTATGTTGTAAAAAACAGTGGAATTGTCTTTAATTTTGAGCAGTTTTATAATTTTTTAAAGTTTATTCTTTTTGAAAAATCAATTTGAAATAGGTAAACGAGGTTTGCTTTAAAGTCAGGGAATTTATGACGTGAAAGTTTTTTGGTATTATTTAAAAGTAATAAAACGAAGATATTTGTATAACATGTGTATGCTATTAAAGTGTACTTTTTTAAGAATAATACAGCCATTATTACGCTGGAGAAAATGATGAAAAATCCAGTCTGACTAAACTTTGAATAATTATTTAATGCTGTTTTTGAAACAAAACAGTTTTATTTAAGACTAATGTTTTAAGGTAATTTTTACTCGGCTGTTAATTGCTATTATTTTAAAAACTAAAACTTATGATGACTTTAATTGCTATATTTTTTCCTTCGTTGTCTTTTCTGCTGAGAGGAAAAATTTTGACGGCCTTATTATGTCTTATTTTGCAGATTACACTTATAGGATGGATTCCGGCAGCAATATGGGCAGTTCTGTCGCTTCAGAATTCGAGGGCAGACAGACGTAATGCCAAACTTATCAAAGCAATTAGATCGAAGTAAAATAAACTCTTAATCAATTAAGCCTGTTTAAACGTATGATATTTTCAAGGACTTTTATTTTTTAATTATTTCGAATTTTCAGTTTTAAACAAAAGGTTAGAAAACAAAAAAAGCTCCAGATTTCTCTGAAGCTTTTATCGTTGTAGCGGGAACAGGACTCGAACCTGTGACCTTCGGGTTATGAGCCCGACGAGCTGCCTACTGCTCTATCCCGCGATGTTTCGGGTGCAAAGATACACACTAAATACGGTTATGCAAACAATTTTTGTACTTTATTTTTTATATTTCTTGAGAAGTGTTGTTTTTTTTAGATTTTAAAATCCAGTAATTCCTGATAAATATTTCCCTTTAAGCCTAGTAATAAGCCGAATGCAGGTTCTGTTTTGATGCCTTTTTCTTTTAGTTTGATAATTTCTAGTCGGAAGGATTCATCTTTAGAATGTAGGATTTTATCTTCAATAATCATGTGTTTATAGCCGTTTTGAAGTTCAGTAGGTATGTTTTGTCCAAAGATTTCTATTTCAAAAACGTCTATAAAGAAGTTTGCAATGACAGATTCTTTATCATCAATTACAAATTCTCTGATTGTAAAATGAGTTTCTTTTTCAAAAAGCTGTTTAATTCTCTCAATAAAATCCAGTTTATTTTTCCAGTAACAAACAATATCAAGATCACTGTTTTCGATATCGATGTTTATTGGAATAGTACCGACTAAAAGAGGATCAAAATCAACCAATTTTTCTAGAACTTTGTGTTTCGTTAAAACTTCAAAAGCTAATTGCTGTTTTTGATTTCCTGTTTTTAAATACGCTATATTCTTGAAATCGGTCATTTTTGTTAATCCTTATAATTTTTTTCTTTGGCAATTTCCTGCTCTAATCTTTTGTTGATATTGATTTTAGCATTTGCAAAAACAAAAATAGTCGTTCCGTATTCTCTCGCATATTTATTGGTAATCTGACCACCTGTAAAAGCCTTTTCAAAAAACGGACTTGTTGTTTTAAATTCGTCACTGTTCTCTTCAAAAGTTTTAATGCGAATTAAGTTTTTGTAGTACACATTCAAATCAAACCAATTCACGTAATCGGCATTGAGAGAAACGGCTTTAATTCCTTTTTTGCTGTAATAATTTATGGCTCCGGCCTGACCGTAATTGTCGCAAAGTACCAAAGTGTTTTCTGTCTTCGGAAACAAAGCATAAATAGAATCTGTTTTTCGGGCAAGTTCTTTCCAGCCCAGCATATCTGCAAAATCTTGTGCTAAGTCGTGTTCTTTTCCATCTTCCCAACGATGGGTTTCTATTTTTTCGGCAACCAATTGTTTTGGACTTCTGTTAGGAAAAGCCATGAAATACATTGGTATAAACAATAATAATGGAAGCGCAATAAATACAGGTTTTAAAAAGCGTTTCCATCCGTTTTGTAAAATGTCTGAAAGAAAAACAGATCCAAAAGCAATATATATTGGATATAAACCAATTGCATAATACGCTTTTGCCTTGAAGTATAAAAAGATAACTAAAGTAAAAATGAGCGAACCAAAGAACAGCCTGTATTTCTCAAATGGTTTGTAAAATAGTAATGCATATAAAGAAGCCAGTATGACGAAAAAACTTCCAATAAAAAATAAAACCTGTTCTTTTAAAAATCCAACTCGTTCTACATTGACCAATTGTGTTTCTGCCAGTTCTTTCATATGATGCACAATCGGGAAATGATTTCTGTATTGCCATAAAAGATTCGGAATTATGAAAAGAAAGCCCATAATCAAAGCAAAATAAAGCTCTTTTTTTGTTACTATTTTTCTTTGGTTCGAAAGTAAAATAGCAGGAATTAATCCCAGCAACAAAAACAAAATGTTGTATTTATTAAGAAAGCCAAATGCGAAAACAAAAGCGCCTAAATAGAGCCAATTGTTTTTTTCTGAAGTGATATACTGAATCAGAATATAATAAAATAACGTCCAGCACAACACGTCCAGCGAATTTGGCTGATAAAGCATATTAAGGCGCAGCAAAGAAGAAAATACAATACCCAAAGATCCGAGAACCAAAGCATAAAGATTTCCTTTTAAAAGCTCGATAGTTTTCCAAACAATTACGAGAGTCAAAGCGCCAAAAAGGGCAGGGAAGAACTTAACCCAGAAAACCGAATTACCGAGCAATAAAATAAGACACGAAATCCAAGAAGTAACCGGCGGAACCGATAAATAGCCCCAAGCCAAATGATGCGCCTGATCCAGATGCAGATATTCATCACGCTGTAAATCATATTCTGGACTAATTAAAGCGTACTGTAAAACAAATTTGAGCAGAATAAACCCAATTAAAATCAGTGTTTTTTTATTCATGAAGTTTTGGTTTAAGCGTAAATGGTTTTGTTTCAGTTAAAAGGCTTAACGAATATAGACTTTATTTTTGAAAAAGATTAAAATAAATGAGATATCAATCACGCATAAACTATGTGCATTTATGAAAGTGAAGCGCCTTTTAACGAACGGTATAATCTATGTTTCTATGTGTTTAAAGAAAACAAAAAAGCTCCAGATTTCTCTCTGAAGCTTTTGTTGAATTTTATTCCTCTGTTGCAGTTTCAAATTCCATGTGGTCGATCATTTCAACTTCTGGTTTATCTGGTTTTGAAGCTTTCAGGGCATTAAATCTTTCTAGCATTTCGGTTTCGCCTTCTTCTCCGCTGAAATAAGGGAAAACATCCATAATTGGGGATTCTGCAATAGCAGGAATCGAATATTCGCCCATTGTATTTTTCATGATGTGAAGTGTATTGTCATAAGCCTCACGAACATCATTTGCTTGCACAAGCATGTACATACCGGTTTTTCTTTCTTTTCCGCTTTCTTCATCATAGGCGATTAAAGAAATTTTAGATTTAAACCATCTGTCGGCATTTTCAAACGGATGAATTTCTGCATAATTTGCCACTTTGATATTTGTGATTTTAAACTCTTCACTAATATAAGCTGCCATTTCTTCATTAATCCTTTTTTCAGCTTCTGTGTAAGACAATGCATCAACCAAATAAGGTTCGGTTAAAACTTTTTGTCCTCCAGTTTCATCTGTTTTTCTATATTTTACTTTGCATTCGTACCAAACTACGCTCATTTCTTCTAAATTTTAAGGATGCCAAAGATAGATTATACTGCAAAATAAATAGTTAAATATCGAAATAGATATTCACAATTTAAGATCATTTTTGATAACATTTTGAAAATCTGAATGTTGTGTTTTTACTTTTAAATAAGGCTTTGTAAGCTTTGTCATTCTTTTAAAATTAAAAAAAATAAAAATGATTTATGAGTGTAAATAATTGTAATTCAGTAATTTATTTTTTACGGTTTAAAATTTTTCAAAAAAAACATTTTGCCTTAAATCCAAATGGTCAATTTGAACGTAAGTGTGGGAAGATAGTGGTCGGGAATGAGGTAAATTCGAATGATAATTAGTTTTTGGAACATACTGAATCTTACCGCATTTCTGGCTACTATTTTTTATGAATTTTAAGAATACTAAATGACAGGAAAATTAAACGTTCAAAGATTAAAAGAGACTTTAGATTACTTGCAAAGTAAACAGCGTGAGTTAAATAGACAAGGCGAAAATGATTCCAGAAGCATCGAATCTATGATTAAATATCTCAAAAAAGATATGCTGGATCAATACAATTTGGAGGATCATCATTTGTCTATCAAACAAGAAATTAAAGACACTGAAACTTTTATACAAAATGTCAAAAACATTATTGACATCAATTCTTAACTTTTATTCTATAGCAAGAAAACTACTTTTATTCCAATTTGTATTTTTCGTTTTTGCAATCCAGAATCAGTTTATGTTGGAGAAATAGTTTATTTCCAATCATTCCCTGCATTCCCGAACGTTTCATTAAAAACTTTTGAAGCTTTGAAGTACCTTCGATATAAGTAACTTCAGAAAGATTTAAGGACAAGTTTCCAAACGCTATTTTCTTTTTCGCGGAAGCGGAATATACATCCAGTGTATTTCCCCAAGAATTTCCTTTTTCGGCTTTTATCGGACTATTTTCGATTTTGTATTTTTCCCAAATTTCCTTTTGGGTAATCAATTCGTAACCGCTTGTTCCTGTATCAAACAGCAATTTCAAATCTTGATTTTCAATTTTTGAAGGAATCAATATTTTGCGTTTTTTGAATTCAAAAGCTGTAAAATTTTCTTCTGATATTTGTTCAAGAAAGGAACATTTACTGTTTTTAAAATCTAAAATAATTATTCGTTTTTCGAGTAAATCAGTTCCAATGGTACCAATGATGTTTTCTGCATCTGGATTATCAAAATCGATTATACTGCCGTAATTTAAAAACTGAAAAACAACCGAATTCACTTTCATATTTCCAATCGTAAAACCTGTTGAAATCTGATTTTTTTCAATATTAATTTTTATTTGATTCGGAAATTTTTCTGAGATTGATTCTAATGATTTTTTATAAAAAACAGTAATCGCTGAACCAGAATCAAACTGCATGTATAATGTTTTATTTATTCCCTGAATTTTTACAGGAATAAGTAAAGCTACATGCTGATTTTCATTACCTGAAATCCATTTTATGGGAATGTTTTCTGTTGTTCCTGAAACATTCAGATAATTCTCCGGTGGTGTGAATTTTTTTTGGAAATAAAAATATCCTCCCAATAAAGATAAAACGATAATCGTTAGAATTATAAGGGCAACTTTCTTAAATAATTTCATGACTGATTTTTTTGCAACGTTCGGATTTAGCTTCCGATTTTCGTGCAAAAACAATACGACATTTTTACGTCAGTTTTATGACTTTGGTTATAAGAAGTTATGTTTTAATTTGATAGATAAGGTTTGGTTTTGATTCAAACTAATACCATTTAGAATAACGATTACCAATTTCAAACACAAAATCGTAATTAATGGAATAAGAAAAAGAGGGAATTTTATCAAAAAAGCGTTTTGAACAAACGGACTTAAGATTAATAAAAAGGAAAGGATAAGACTTAGAAAAATTTGAATGGTAATAATCTGTTTCCCCAGTTCACGATTTTTATAATCTTTGGTTTTATAAGTTATAATTAAAGGAAAAATGATGCTCCCAAACGGAATAATAAGCCCTGTTAAAGCAGAAAGATTAATAATTTTGGCTCTTTCAACTTCGCTTTTTTCGTTTTTGTTAATGATAAGATTTTCCGGTTCAGTTTTCAGAGATTGCGCAAGAGTTTTGAGTGTAAATCCTTTTAGAATATTTCCGGCTTCGATTCTCTGGATTGTTCTTAACGAAAGTCCTGATTTTTCGGCCAGTTCATTTTGAGTCATATTTTGGGTTTCTCTCAAAAATTTTACGTTATTCTTCATGTTTTAGGATTGGCAGTTTAAAGACGAAAATATAAAAAAGTTTTTTATCGTTTGTTTTTAAATTATTTCATGCACATTTTACAGATTTAGGCAGATTTAATGTTGAGCGTAATTATTTTAAACACATAGAAACATAGTTATGCAATAGCTGAAAGGCATTTCATTTGCATCAATACACATAGCAAACTATGTGTTAGAAACTAGTTTCTTTTTGTCTCCTTATTTAGGTAAACAAATAACTATGTTTCTATGTGTTTAATTTTTTCTATTAATTATACCCAGCGGATTTATGATGATCTGCTTTTATCTGCTCAAATCTTTTTAAATCTGCGTGAAACTATTTTAAGTACTCTTAAGGGTATATTTAACAGAATACAATCTTTATAAATAGCATCTCAAAAGTTAAAGTTTAATAAAAATTAAGCCTTTTTCTTTAACAAAATGATTAACTTGTTGTAGAATAATGATTCACAGATACTAAATATCCTAAAAAATACCACTATGCGCGTATCAGTAGTTCGAAAAAGCATAAAATTTACACCAGATTCCAGAAGAGTTGTTGCCCGATATTTTATGAACGGGCATGAAAGAACCCAGCAAATGGTGCTTCGGATCATGATGCTCGACGAAAAACAAGTATCACAAACTTTAGAACAAACACTTCGTGAGTTCGCCAGACGTCACAGAAATATATCGGCAGTTTTCTTTAAACATTGCGAAAGAATTAGACCTATAATAGAAGAATTACAGATTGATTATGAAGCCATGTCTTCTGATCGAAAAATGCTTATTGGTTCCTATTGCACCATGGAATATGCAATTGAATCGGCGGCTATTTTTAATCCGTCCATTGTAGAAGATTTTGATCAAACGGGATTGGAAGCAGGCGAAAAACGTGTTGTAATTTCGTTTAGAGCTACGGGAGAAGGTCATATTTCGTCGATTGTTTTTAGAAGAGGAATTCTGGATAGAAACAACGACCTGCATATCATGAAAATCGGAAATCATATTGATAAGGCCGAAATCGAACATAAAACCTTATTTAATAAAGAACGTTTTTTAACGAAATTGGCAGAAATGCATACGACCGATAAATATATCGAACAAATTATGCACGATCTGCCGGATGAATTTGAATTTGCAGTTCTTAAAAATACGCTCACAGAAGCACTTAGCGATCCGTCTATCCGAGAAGAAAGAAAAACGGCTTTACAGGAAATATTATGGCTCGCCAATTCGTTTTACGATTTACAATTCAAACATGATTCTGATATTACGGAACGTGTTATTTTTCCGATTTCAGAATCTGAAAGCCGAGGAATAGAAGACGCACGTTTTGTTCGTTTTGTTGATGATGATGATTCTGTTCGAATAATGGCGACTTACACGGCCTATAACGGACATACGATTTTACCAAAGTTAATTTCTACCGAAGATTTTTATAGTTTTAGAGTAATGCCGCTTCATGGCGAGGGAGCACAGAATAAAAATCTGGCTTTGTTTCCACGAAAAATTAAAGGAAAATATGCCATGTTAGCCCGAATAGATGGTGTGAATAATTACATTATGTACTCTGACAGAGCAACACAATGGAATACGCCAGTTCTGCTTCAGGAACCTCGTTTTACCTGGGAATTAACGCAGATAGGAAATTGTGGATCACCACTTTGGACAGAAGAAGGCTGGCTCGTAATAACGCATGGAGTAGGAACCATGAGACGTTATTGTATTGGTGCTTCTTTATTTGATCTAGAAGATCCGTCTAAAGAAATAGGAAGACTTACAGAGCCTTTACTTGCTCCATTGGAAGACGAACGAGAAGGTTATGTACCCAACGTAGTGTATTCTTGCGGTGCGATAATTCACAACAACAGTTTGATTTTGCCTTATGCCGTATCCGATTACTGTTCTACTTATGGGGTTGTTGATTTGGCCGAATTATTGGATGCACTTCGAAAAAGTAAATAGCAATTAGCTGGGGCAAATTTCAAAAAATATATAAACACATAGAAACATAGATTAGGATTGTGTCAAAAAAGAAATTAGAAGAAACAAGTTTCCACACATAGCTAAACTATGTGCATTTAAATTAATGAAACTCCTTTTTTTAATTTCTAAAGAGACTATGTTTCTATGTGTTTAAAATAATAAGGCTATCCGCTAAACAAATTAATAATTCAATGTAAGGCATATTGGTAACGCGGATAAAACGGATTTACTTCGTAAAAACGCGGATTAAAACAGATTTTTTATTTATTAAATTTTTTAGACAGATTAATAAAAAATCTGTTTTAATCCGCGTCTTCGCGTTAGCGAATCTGTATCATCCGCGTCTGATTATACAGATTTTATGAAGATCAACAAAAAATCTATTTTCTGCTTTTTAAATCAGGAATCTTTTCGGTCAGATTCTTCCAATATCTTTTGGGCATGTGTTGAATATGGAGCTTTGTGTTTTTACGGGATTCGATATTGACACTTTTGAAATAATTACGCCATAAACTCTGAAAAAACTCTTCGTTATCATCACTTATTTCAGCTAGGAATTTGGAGGAAGAAGAATTAGCATCAAACTGTATTTCGACTGTTGATACATTTTCGAGATCATAGTAAATTCCGTATTTGCGTTTGGCGTCATAAATCAACCAGCGCTGGTCGGCGTAACGGTTTTTAAAATGATTTTCTATCAGAGGCAATACATTGCAATCTGGTTCTACGATGGCATAATACAAGTTGTCTTTAGTGAGTTTAAAACGAACAAAAGCTTTCATTCTGTGGCTTTCTCTGCCTGTTAAATGCGTTGCTTTTTGCACATTTAAAACATTATTATTGCTGAAATCCTGTTCGATATTAATTGGACTTGCTAAAACATATTGTACATATTGAAATAGTATTTCTTCAATCTGATTCATTTCAGATAAAAATGCATAATACAAATTCGAAAATCCACTATTGGAAAGACGTTTTTGAAGACCATTCAAAACTCGATCGGCTTTTGCATTATCTGTAGTGACGAAATGTGTATTCGAAAAAAGCAAAGCATTTGAATTTTCGTCTTTTGCGAAAGCAACATCTTTGATTTTGTATTCATAGATTTCAAAAACTGCCGTAAGCCAGCCTTCATAACTCCCGTCATAAATTATCTGTGTCATTTTGATTAAAATAAAGCCAGCTGATTGGAGAAATTATTTTGGTATTTGCTCTTTTGAAAATTCAAAATATGCTCTTTGATCTGAGCCGAAGTCAGGTCTTTCTGGAGCTGAAAAGGAGAAGCAAAAGCCAGAAAATATTTGGAACGACTGTACGCAATTCCTAATTTTTGTAAATCGGCAGCCTGTAATTTTTTAAACTTTCTGGCTGCGACAATTTTCTTAGCACTCAAAACTCCGATTCCTGGAATACGAAGAATCAGTTCTAAATCAGCAGTATTAATGTCAACAGGAAATTGATGCAGATTTCGTAATGCCCATCCTAATTTAGGATCAATATCTAAATCCAAATTCGGTTGGTCAAAACCAACAATTTCATTGACATTAAATCCGTAAAAACGCATTAACCAATCGGCTTGATACAAACGATTTTCCCGAATCATGGGAACGGGAGTTCCAATGGCAGGCAATCTGTTGTCGTAACTTATTGGTACATAACCCGAATAATAAACCCGTTTCATCTGCATGGTGTCGTAGAAATAATTAGCCATTCCCAGAATTTCAAGATCATTTTCCTGCGTGGCGCCAATAACCATCTGCGTACTTTGTCCTGCTGGAGCAAATAGTGGTGCTTTGTAGTTGGATTTCTTTTCTTCTTTGTAACCGACAATCTCATTTTTTAGATATTGCATTGGTTGAATCACGTCTTTATGATTTTTGTCGGGAGCAAGTAATTTTAGACTTTTTTCTGTTGGCATTTCGACATTAACACTCAAACGATCGGCATATAATCCTGCTTCTTTTAAAAGTTCTTCACTCGCGCCTGGAATGGCTTTTAAATGAATGTAACCATTAAAATTTTCTTCGAGTCGTAATTTCTTGACAATTCGAACCAGGCGTTCCATAGTGAAATCGGCATTATCAAAAATACCGGAACTCAGAAATAGACCTTCAATATAATTTCTTCGATAAAAACCTATGGTAAGATCTACAACTTCCTGAACCGTAAAAGCGGCACGTTTAATGTCGTTGCTTTTTCGGCTCACACAATAAGCACAGTCAAAAATGCAATGATTGGTCAGTAAAATTTTGAGAAGTGAAACACAGCGTCCGTCTTCGGTATAAGCGTGACAAATTCCATTTCCAGTATCGCCCAATCCTTTGTTTTGGTTCTTTCGAGTGCTTTGACTGGAAGAACAAGAAACGTCATATTTGGCTGCATCCGCTAAGATCGCCAGTTTCTCCATTACTCTTTCGTGTACCATTTTGATCTTAATTTGTTGTTTTGGAAATGAAAATTCATTCCTTCAAAACTACTCATTTGACGAAAAAAAGACCTGAAAATGGGTGTTCCAAATTGTATCAAATTTGAATCAGCCTAAAATACGAGCTTCAAAACTTTAACTTTTCCAGATTTGAAAACAGGTATAAATACGTGTTTTCGGATTTTGCAAACTTTATATATTGCGCCTCAGTAAGAAAAAAATCCGTTATCCCCCTTAACAATTGATTTTTGTCTGTAAAAAGACTTACTAGTATTAGCGACTATTTTATAAACCGAATAGCTAAAACGATGAAATTTGTAAAAGGACAAGATGTCTCCTACACAGCATTGAGTGGGAGGTCTTATGAGGCGAAAGTGATAGAAAGAAAAATGGATTTCAAAAAAGGGCTGATAATAAAATCTACTTCAAAACAGAGAGATTTTCATTATCTGATTGAAATTCAAAAAAATGGTACAACAGAAAATATTTTGTGTGCCGAGAATCATCTACAATTAATAGAAAAGAAAAAACGACGGGCAAAGAAAGCTGCTTAAAAATAACAATTTATAAAGGCCGTAACTTTTTCTAAAACTACTTCGGGAGCTTCTTTGTGAGGTATATCTTTTGTTTGCAGCAATGCTGTTAAGTATTAACATACTGCTGTTTCGTTTTGCATTACTTTTTCTTTTTTGGCTTTAGAAATATTAAGATAGATAATGGCACCAAGCATTATAGCAATTCCTAATAGCTGTGGTAAAGTTACTTTTTCGCCCAAAATAATATGGGCGCAGAAAACCGCTGCCGGCAATTCTAAAGTCAGCAGAACCGAACTTAAACCTGCACCAATTTTAGGCATTCCGACAGTAAAACAAATTGGTGGAATCACAGTTCCAAAAACTGCTAAAAATGTTCCCCATTGCAGTAAACCAAAATCTAAATGTGTACTTGAAGTTATCGCTTCGCAGTTGATTAAAAATATAATCATAGCAGATCCGCTTGTCATTAAAGCGCTTTTTTCGAACATTGGGGTTTCTTTTCCGATTTTGCTCGTAAAAACGATATACAAAGTGTAAAGTATAGCTGATAGTAAACTTAAAAGAATTCCTTTAAAAGAAATATTGGTGTTGTTTAGTTCCAAAAGATTGCCCGCTAATACAGTTCCTAAAATGATAAATAACGAAGAACCGATTTCAACGGTACTTGGTTTTTTCTTAAAAACAATCCATTCGACCAAAATACTTAGCCATGTAATCTGCATTAATAAGACGATTGCCAGAGAAGCCGGAATATAGGCAACAGATAAATAATAAGTATAAGCAGAAGAACCCATTGTAGTTCCTGCCAAAAGTAATTTCCAGTCTAAAACTAATTTATTACCATTTTTAAGTTTTTTGAAAAGAGCAATCGACCATAAAATCAAAGTTCCCACAAGGGCTTGCGTCAACGTAATTTCAGCTGGACTGTAACCTTCTCCATAAGCGATTTTAGCGAAAGAAGACAGCATTCCGAAACTCAAAGCGCCCAAAGCGACAATAATAATATATTTGTTCATTTTGTATTCTAAAAATATGTTTTGTACATTCAAAAGTATTTATTGTAGAATTATGAACGAAATTTTAGAATTAAATATGTATTTAATTCTGTAAAATGTAATATTTTATGTTTTTTGTCCTAAATTGAATTGTTTTTTATACTTTAACTGGAAAAAATCCGATGCAAGAATTAAGCAAACAAGAAATAGAACTACTTCGAATCCTACAGCAGAATGCCAGATTCGATATTACAGATTTAACCGAAAGACTAAATATGTCGCGAACTTCTGTTTACGACCGAATAAAAAAACTCGAAAATGAAGGTTATATCAAAGATTATGTCGCGATAATTGATCCGAAAAAGGTAGGATTGAATTTCACGGTAATTATAAATCTTTCTCTAACAAGCCAGCGTTTAGAATTGGTCGAAGAATTCTCGCGACAAGTTTCGGCACTCGATGAGGTTGTAGAAGGTTATGTAACAGGCGGAATCTTCGATTATGTTTTGAAAGTTGTGGTAAAAGATCCGGAAGCATTTAATGATTTTATTAGAAAACTATCGAACATTCCGAATATTAGTAAAGTGCAGAGTTCTTTTGTAATGAGCTATATTAAGCAGTCTACTAAGTTGCATTTTTAGGTTTTTTCTGAGTTATCATGTAAGATAACCGTTTTCTGAAAAGAATTATAGAGATTTGGCTAATGGAGAATTAATCAAATTATGATCATGGAAACGGAGCAATTAAGAAACTTAGAGCATATTAGAAAAATGTCAGTTCGATATTTAAATACGCTAAAGCCAAAAATAGAAAAAGGGTATAATGCAGAAATCAAAATGCTGAATTATTCGGAGCTAGGCTGTGTTATTACCAACATGCTAAAGCTTTGTATTTTAGCATTGGAACAGGATAATGGTAAAAACAAAGCGATTGATGTTGGATTGATTTTGGAACAAGCACTTCAGTTATTTCCAACAGACGAAATGGAGTTGCTGGATTTGGTTCAGGAAATTTTAGTTAAAGAAGCATAAAACAATAAGCTCCAGATTTCTCTGAAGCTTTTTTATACTGAGAAACTCTTTTAAGTACTTATTCATTAAGCCATTCCCATCTTTTACTCCAGTCCAGAAGAATGTCATCTCTCCATTTTGAAATGGTTTTACCGCCCTGAATTTTACCAAAATAAAGATCAGGATCGTGTTTATCTGTAAACCAATTACTGCCTAACTGATCATCTTTTGAGCTTCTTTTTCCAGGCCATAAGTTTGTCGCCACCAATGCACCGGTTTTTCCGTTAATTTCCGGAATATCCGAGGACAATTTATAATTTAAAACTTCTGCTTTCTTTGGAATATACCGTATGGCATAAACATCATTTCCGATGTAATATCCTGGCCATTTCTGAATTGTTTTTCCATAAGGCACTTCCATCCAAAAGCCAATAGATTCTTTTTTAGCTTTTGTTTTGGGTACAGTAAATCGCATTTCCATAATCGAACAGTAGGCAATCGTATCGTTAATAGTTGTTGTACGATCAAGTACAGTTCGCGGACTATGATTGAATTTTTCGAAACTGCATCCCCAGCTTTCACGTGTTGGATCATTGGGATCGCCGTCCATCATGTAGAGCAGGGAAGGCGTATCTCCCATTTTGACTTCTCCTTTATAATAATTGATAAAGTCTTTCCCCAAAAAACTTTTGTCTTTAATATGATTCGTGTAATAATTTGAAATCGCTACGCTATCGGGCTCATCACTTTTAGAGAATAAACCATAATAAGACGAGTTGTTTTCGATAAACCATAAATTGGGAAAATTGGCAACAATATAAGCGTAACTATTAGCACTCCATTTTTTATTTGGCCCGCCAATCCAATACACTTTGATTTTATTTTGAATTTCAGGTGCGTCGTGCAATGCTTGCGCCAAGTCTTCTAAACCTCCCCAGCACAATATCCATAGAGGCTGAGAACTTTTTTTCTGAGCTGATTTTACAATCCAGTTAGAACCTTCTGTAGCTTTAGAATAACCAATAAAAGATACATTTCCGTGATATCCCTGTTTGGTTATAGAACGAAGATAATCCGGAGATGCAAATCCGGATTGGTGTTTTTGCAGTTTAGGAAGATCTTTTTCATACAAATCAATCATTCGAATTATTTCCTGTTTGCTTCCGTTTCCATAAGAAGGCGATGAAATTAATCCTTCAATTTCAAATTTATCGCTATACATCAGTAAATGCGTCATCGATTGATTATCATCTGGATCTGTGCCGCCAATATCTGTACTGATTAGTATTCTTGGCTTTACAGGCACGGCTTTTTGACCATAAACTGAAGTAATAAAGAGGCTCAGTAAACTAATGGTATAACATTTAATTCTCATGACAATATGCATTTAAAGATTAATGTAATCGATTACAATTGCTAATATAAGGCTTTTATGTATAAGTCAATTTAAAAATATTTCGAGTTTGAAGCGTTTTGGTGATTTTAAAGAATAAAAAAAGCTCCAGATTTCTCTGAAGCTTTGATGATTTGTAAAATAAATACTTTTTAGAAATTAGTATTAATTTTTTTAGAACGCTCTGCAATATAAGAGATTAGCCAAGTAACCTGTCCTTCTTTTACAAAATAGACTTTCTTGGTCGCTAAATTTGGAATACTTTCCAGACACGCTATTAAAATGTTGTTTGCCGAAATAAGATATTTTTGATCGTATGTGTTTAAAACTCTCGCTGCTTCCTTATTAGTTTTTGCAAGGTTGGTAAACTTACCAAAGTTATTTTTTAAGATAGCATCGTAATCTACAGCATCTTGTAATGTCAAAGGAATGTAATGGTCTTTAACATTTTCATCATAATAAAGAGTAGAAAAAGCCCAAACAGCTCCGCCAGACAAATACAATTTATCTTTTTTCATTAAAAGCGGATTTGCAGCAAATAACTCTTGTGTTTTCTTGCGTAGGATGGTGTTATAGTCAAACGATTTTTCTTGATAAGCAGACATATCATTTGCTTGGCTTTTGTTTACTACTGTTTTTTCTACAGCATCTGTAAGTGTCATTGTACCGAAATTAAGCTCTAAAGGAATAAACTCTAATTTATTATCTTTAAGTTCGTCAATATAACCGCCTTTAGTAGTTTGAGCACCAATATCTAAAAGGAATGCATTAGCGTAATCAACTGGAGGAATTGCACCTTTTACCAATGTTTTTGCTTCTTCGTTAACATCAAGAATTTCAAGTTCTTTGTTGGTAAGAGTAGCAATTTTATTTTTTAGCACATCAACATTAGTGGCAGAAGCAAAAACTGGAGCGGCAACAATAAAGATGTTTTCATCCAACATTTTGTAATCGGTTCTGATTTTTTTCAACTGATCAACGACTGTAATGCTTGTTTTGCTGATGTCTTCTGGAGTAAGTTGCCCATTAGCACCAATGTGATCTGCAAAAGGGATTCTTTCAGTCCAAAAAGAAAGGATTTTGTAATCGGCTTTTTTTATGTTACTTACATCAATAACAGAAACTTTGATGGCTCTTCTTCCAATTTCAATTCCAGCATAAATACTTTTTTGAGCAAATGAATTAAGAGTGAAAAATAAATTGAAGAGAATAAAAAATAGAACTTGGGGTTTGTTTTTTTTAATCATTGTGTTGAATTAGTAATTATAATATAATTTGTTTTTAAAAAATTGCAAAGTCTTTTCGTGGTATTTATGTGAAAGTCATAATTTTGTATTGAAAATAATAGGTTTCATTACAGGATTGCAAATTTATAAAAAACATTTACTAATGAAAAGCCAGTTAGTAAGAAAACAATGTTAAGTTTTGCAATTACAGAAAGAAATTTAACACAACATAAATTCTAAGTACTTTATGATTTTTAATTTAGGTTTGATGTCTAGGCAGTTTTTTAATTTTTTCAATAAGAAATACGTAAAACCAAATGAAGAAACTGAAATATCATATAATATCCCAAAAATTTATTGCAACAGATAAAGACATCCCTTTTATTAGAACCAACAGTAAAAGCAGCAGAGAATATAATGTCTTTATTGAAGTGTTTGACACAGATTATATAAAGTCATATTTTAAAACATTTGATGTGTCTAATCTATATGCAATTCTAATTTTAGATTTAGAACATATTTTTACTGATGCTAATTTGAGTTTTGTTTCAAAATTCAAGATTTACGATAAGAATATTGCGATTGTAAAAGTAGAGTCTGATTTTTTTACGACCCTAAACTATAATAGTAGAAATGAATTAGAGAAGCCATTTTTCTTTCGGTCAAATAATCTAGAAGAATTGAATTTAGACAAGACTTTAAGTAAATCGTTGTATCAAAGAGAAATTATTTTAGGAAATTTCAAGAAACAGGTTTTGACAATTGATGCTTTGAAATTAGTAGCCAATAAACAAATCGATACCGTTGTAGAATTCTATATTAATAGAACCGAAGCTTTTTTAGAAGATGTTTTAAAATTGAAGCCAAATGTTTTAGATGTAAATGAAGATTATATATCTAAAATTGAAATTGGTTTATAAAGAAAAAAGCTTCAGATTTCTCTGAAGCCTTTTTAGTAGAGGTATATCAACAAGTTATTTTATTCCAAGATTGCCATCAAATGTATTGAAGTCGTCTTTTCTTTTTGGTTTAATAATCAATAAATTATAGAGTTGATGACAGATTGTTTTTAATTCCATTAAATTAGAATTGTCGATTGCTCTTTCTCCTAATTGTATCAATTTGCTATGTTTTGATTTGTCTTTGAAAGCGTTAGGATCTTCAAGTCGGAAATAATAGAAATATTCGATATAGCTTTCGTCTTGATTGGCGTAGATGTTGTCTAACAGATTTTCCAGTTCTTTTTTCTTCTTACGAATCAGATATTTATTGTTGGATTGAAGGAATTCTTTCTCATTTTTTGTAATCTTTTCATATTCTTCTTTTTGACGCGGACTTCCTTTTTCTAGATAAAAAGAAAGGCTATCTTTCATATTGTTGTATTCTTCAAGCTCAAATAGTATGTGTTTGTGTCGTACAAGATCATCAAATTCCTGAATGTAGATTTTCTTCAATTCATCGATCTGATATTTTTTATCTGTAAGAGCATCATTTTTATTTTCTAATGCCTCATTATATAGAACCGTTAAGGATTCCTGTGATCTTTTTAATTTGGCTAAATACTCATAATTTTCACTTTGTTCTTCGGTTCTTATTTCTTCAAGAATGGTATCAAGAGCATTTTTGATTTCTAACGCCAATTTTTCGATAGAAATCTTTCGTTGATGCGGATTAAAGACTTCGCTTATTTCCAGATCCAAGGCACTTATGTAAACATCAATGCTCAAATCTCGTGATTCCGAAACTTTAAAATTCAGCTCAATATCCATTCCTTTTAAAAGATCCTGTTCAAAACTGCTTCCTGATATTTCAATATATCCAATAGAAAGATTACTGCCCACCATGCTTCCTGCATTTCCTTCGACTACATTTATGATTAGTTTCTGGTCAGAATTTCTTAAGATGTTTTTAGAACAGGTTTTGTAAATGGTTTTCTTAAGCGGCAGAATATCGTTTTTCTTAAAGATAACCTCCATGTGGCTTTTTCCTGTTTCTTCATCAAGTTCTAGGCAAATATCGTTCGGAATGGGCTGTCCCAGAATACTGTATAATCCGTTAGTAATTTGAATATTGGAATTACTATATACTTGTTTCTGTTGATTGTTGAATAAAAACAACGTGAACTGATTGGTCGTTTTTTCTAATAACGGAACAAACTCAGCTATTTTTTTATTGGCTTTTAAAAGGCCAGTGTCAAAACCGCCATCAGCTCGAGTAATTCTGTAGTAGCCATCAAAAGATTCCTCTAAAAGAATCACGATTAATTCTTCAGAATCTTTAGAATGCGGTTCGTAGATAGTTTCAACCTGAATACTGTTGTCTTCAGCTGCGGGTTCGTTTACAATTTCTTCGTCGCTTAATTCTGAAGGTTTTGAACCTGCATAATAAGCCGCTCCAATCATTACTGCCGTTGTAGGATCCAAATTTGTTTCTACTTGAATTTGGGTTCTCTCTTGTAATTGTTGTCTTATGTACGGAATGTAAGTAGTACCTCCAACCAGTATAATACGTTCTATATCTGAAAAACTAAGGAAATTTTCTTTAATTAATTTTTCGACCAAATGAAATGATTCTTCAAATTTAGGCTGAATAATAAATTCAAATTCTTTTCGGCTGATATCAATGTCTAATGAAATTTCGAGTTCGTCAAAATCGATTTCAATACTGGAGGTTTCTTTTATCGAAAGTTCTTTTTTGGCTTCTTCAGCTTTATAAAGAAGTTCAAAAAAGAGTTTATTGTAAACAGGATTTTCTTTAGAAATTAGTTTTGACCAAAGGTTGTTTTCCTGTGTCTGCTTTTCGATTTTTGGGCATATAATTTTCTCAACAAACAAGGTATCTAAATCAACTCCGCCTAAAAAATTATTGCCTTTATGATCGAATACTTTAAGGTCGCGTTCGTTAATGTTTACCAATGCAATATCAAAAGTTCCTCCTCCAAAATCATATACAAGCCATTTTTTATCTGATGCAACTTCAAGATTTAATGAATTGGAATAAGCCAAACAAGCAGCAATAGGTTCCTGAAGCAAAACAATTTCTTCAAAACCGGCTTGATAACCTGCTTTTTTGGTGGCATTAGATTGAATTGTATCAAAAGAAGCCGGAATTGTTATAACCGCCGATCTTAAACTTTCGCCTTGAGCGAAATTAATTAATTCGTTCAAGACCATTGAAGAAAGGTCAATAGGACTACGATTTTCGTTCAGGTCTTTAATGAAATACATTTCATCAGAACCCATTTTTCTTTTAAAAGAGGAAAATACATTTTCGGCATTTGTAGCACTGTGTTCTCTTGCTTTTTCGCCTATTTGAATGCGTCCTTTTCGAAATGAAACCACAGACGGAATAGTATCTTTGAACCCGACAGGATTTTTATAGATACTGATTTTCCCGTTTTCATATTTTGCAATTCCTGAATTCGTTGTTCCTAAATCAATTCCGATATTGATATTCTTCATATTACTGATATTATTCTACTATAACTACTGCTTTTTGGACCAGCTGCAATGTGTCGTTTTCTGTTTTATAAATTGTAGGCCTGATTACTTTGGTTATTTTCTTCGAATTTGAATTCAGAATATTGGCATCAATAGAGCTGTCCCTTTCATCATAATTTGTTCCTAAAGGATTTATAATTTTATATCCTTTTTCTTCCAATTCATTATAAATTCTTTTTAGATTGCGCTCCAAACCAGTGAAGTTTTGTTCTAACGCTTTTTTCTCAATTTCAAACAGTTGGTTTATGATTGTATTCATTTCTAAAATCGGATTTTTATGATCAGCAATTTACAATTTATTTAATACGATATTAATTATAAATATTATTTTTTATTAGCCCTAAAATTCTTTGCAACACAATGAATATCATTCAATTATTTTCTTTGTTAGATTTAAAAAGAGATCAGATTTTAGAATTTGGTTCTACTGATTATATTAGAATAGAGAAAAACATAAATTTCGAAAGAAAGATAAATTCAGAAATAGACTCTATTACGAGTGAAAATTTAATTTTGGCTTTGAAAGAATACAAAGAAGAACTCTTGTTTGTGATGTCGAATAGTATTTTTTTTAATTTTTTTGCACAAAATAAATTCTCCAAAAAATATATTTTTAATAATGATCTGTTTATCTCCGATGAAAAGGTCAAGCACTTTATCACACTTTTTTTACAAGATGATTTGATTTCTTTTTTCAGTTTAAAACTCTCAAAAAGTACTGGTGAAGATCTAGAAGAACTTGATTTTCTTTTAGATTTTAAAACATATTTTTCTGAAGAGATTATCTACAAAATGAAATTACTTGTTTTCTCTAAACTTGATTTGGCTGTTTCTCAATTGGGGATTCCGAATAGTAATAACCATTCCAGCATCAATTATATTAAATTTAAAGCTTTTTATAGTTTATTATCCCATTTTGCAACTATTGAATTAGATAAGAAAATGAGTAATCTGTTGTCATTGGTTATTGATTCTTATAATAAAAATACAAGTAGTATTTTTTTTCGTTCGGTTATAAAATCGATGGCATTTTATAATGCTTTTAGTGAAAATTTGACTAAAATTCTTGCTAAAAACAGCACTGTGGTACCTTTGTTGCCAGAAGAGGTTGAAAATGCAAAAATGCCTCCTGTAGTCAAAATAATAATAGCAATTATGATTTTTGCAATTATACTTTTTTTGATAAGTAAATAACTCTCAATTTTTTTTAACTCAATTTAATAAAAAAGCAAAAAATAATATTTTATACTTTAAAAGCATTACTGATGAATATTATTCAATTATTTTGTTTATTAGAATTTAAGAAGGGGCAGATTTTAGAATTTGGCTTTGAAGATTATATTAGAATTGAGAAAAAAATAAATTTCGAAAAAAAGATAAATTCAGAAATAGATACTAACACAAGTGAAAATTTAATTTTAGCTTTGAAAGAATACAAAGAAGAATTCCTTTTTGTACTTTCAAATCGTATACTTTTTAATTTTTTTACCCATAATAATCTCGCTAGAAATCATTTCCAAAATTATAATCTGACCATTTCAGAGGAAAAAATGAAACAGTTTATAGGTCTTTTTTTAGCCGATGATTTGATTTCTTTTTTCATTTTAAAACTCTCAAAAACTTCTTATGACGATTTAGAAGAACTTGATTTGCTTTTAGGTCTAAAAAGGTATTTTCCAGAAGAGGTTATCTATAAAATAACGCCATCTGTTTTTTACAAACTTGATTTTGCTATTTCTAAATTATCCACTTTGGATGAAAAGGCACATATTGGTATTTATTATATTGAATTTAAATCTTTTTATGATTTATTGTCTCATTTTGCAACGATTGAATTAGATCGAAAAGTTTCGAATTTCTTATCATTGGTTGTTGATTTTTATAAGAAAAACGTAAATTATCTATTTTATAATTCTGTCATAAAATCGATGGGAAACTATAATGCTGTTAATGGAACTTTGAATGAAACTCTTATCAAAAATAGAGATGCCCTATCGGTTTCCAGACAAAAGACTGAACTTGAAGGAGAGTATTCGGCTCTGCATGCATTTATTTTTGTAATGTGTATTTTGATGCCTCTTATACTAAGTAAATGCTCATAAAATTATCTTGTGTAATCTTTACGAAAAAGAGTTGAAAAGATTATGTTTGTTCTTTAAAATTAGCCTTAAGGATGAATATAATAGAATTATTTGAAGAGTTAAAAATAGATAAAAACAATATTCTATTATTCTCGCCAGAAGATATAATAAAAGTTGAAAAGCAGATTAATGTTGAGAAAAAGATAAACTTAGAAATAAATGCTCAGACAAGTGAGAATTTAATTATTGCATTAAAAGACTATAAAGAAGAATTGCTGTTTGTACTATCAAATCGTGTGTTATTTAATTTTTTCACTCATAATAATCTCGACAAAAATCATTTTTCAGATTGCAATCTGACTATTTCTGAAGAAAAAATGAAACAGTTTATAAGTCTTTTTTTGGCAGATGATTTAGTTTTCTTTTTTAGTTTAAATTTATCAAAAAGTACTTTTAAAAGACTTAAAAAACTCGATGCTCTTTTAGGTTTAAAAAAGTATTTTCCCGAAGAAGTTATCTACAAAATATCTCCACTTGTTTATTCTAAACTTGATTTTGCTGTTTCTCAACTAGCAGTTTTAAATACTAATGAATTTTCCAACATTATTTATATTAAACACAAAACTTTTTATAAATTACTTTCTCATTTTGCCACAATTGAATTAGATAAAAAAATGGGGAACCTTTTGCCTTTAGTTGTTAAGCATTATAAAAATAATACAGATATCTATTTTTTTACTTCTGTTATAAAAGCAATGTCATTTTATAATGCGTACAATGAAAATATGAGTAAGACCTTGGCAAAAAACAGAGATATTTTATCTGAATTAGATGCAGATATTGAAAATGAAAAAACACATCGTGGTATCAGTGTAATAATTGCTGCAGTTTTTATTTTGATGCTTTTTTTAACAGGGAAATGCTCCTTAAATTATTTTGTTTAATCTTTTGAAAAAGAGTTAAAAAGATTATGTTTGTGCTTTAAAATTTCATTAAGGATGAACATAATAGAATTATTCGAAGAGTTAAAAATAGATAAAAACAACATTCTATTATTTTCCCCAGAAGACATAATCCGAGTAGAAAAGCAGATCAATGTTGAGAAAAGAATCAATACGGATATTGATGTTAATGTAGCCAATAATTTGATTTTGGCTATAAAAGACTATCGCGAAGAACTTCACTTTGTAGTCTCCAATCGAATTTTGTACAATCTTTTTTCGAAAAAAAATTATTCCCGTAATAACTTTCCTTTTCCACAGAGAGAATATGATTCTGAAAAGATTCAGCACTTCATAAATCAATTCCTTAATGATGATTTGGTGCTGTTTTTTGACCAGAATTTATCTCAGAATAAATTTGATATCATTAGTGATATTTTTGATTATAAAGACTGTTTTCCAGAAGATGCGCTTTTTCAATTGACTAAAAAATTAAGCGGAAAACTCGATGTCATACTGGTGCATTTGAACCAAAATAATTTTCAAAACATTGATATTTCGTACATTGAATATAGAAGTTTTTATGTTTTACTGTCTTACTTTAGTTCTATTGAGATGGATGATAAAATCAGAAGTCTTGTAAACATAGTTTCGGCACGTTATAATGCTAATAAACTGTCTAGTTTTTATATGGCTTGTATAATGTCGATGGAAGGATATGTAGCTTATGATCCGTATTTGACAGATGTTTTGGTAGGAAATAGAGAAGCTGTCCTTGCGAATGAAAATGATAGACACTCATCAAACGATTCATCAGGAATATCTGGAAAAACTATTTTTTTTATCATACTTGCTCTTGTAAAAATGATGGTTCTTTTTTCTAAATGTTCCCATTAAGTTTTGAGTTGCATAATATTCTATCAATAAGGTTTTTTTATTCACTTTATGACAGAAGTATGAATATTAAAGCCAGCAGAATGCTATTTGACAAAATAGGGTTGAACGAACTTCTCAATACTCCAAAAATCAAGTAATAATTAATTAGGAAGCTTTACTGTAAAGCTCCTGACTCTCTATTTCTCTACTCTTTTGAAATCTAAATCTTGAAAATCAAAACTAAAATCCATGTTTGGAGAGATACCTTTCATTTTAATAGACTGTGCTTTACCTGTTTCGTCAAGAGAAAATAGAACAAGAGCATCACAATTCATGGCTTGGTATTCCCATTTTACTGCAAATGTATTGGCATTATAAAAAGCCATTGGCCCATTTAGTTTTGGCGAACGAAGACATTTGATCCACAACTGTTTGTCTTTTAAAAACACTTCTGCTTTTCCAAACCAAGGGTCTTCATAAATGCCAACGTAATCTTCATTTTTTATTTTAGTGTTTTTTGCAGAAGCAACTTTTTTCCAGACATTTTTGGTTACCTCATCGCTTTCCGTTTTATCGTCATCCAGCCATTGGGCAACTTTATCTGTCCAGCCAAAATCATCCATACCTAAATAACTGTCCTCAATAGTATTGGATACCGCTGTAAAAAGACCGCCGCCACCATTTTCAGTATTCGTCAGAATAACAATTCCTAAATTTAAATCAGGAAATAGTGTTACTTTGGATAACATTCCTGGCAGACCGCCTGTATGTTCCACTTTAAGATTCCCTTTTGCATCAGATAAAAACCATCCTAAACCATAACCATTAAAATGAGAATTGTATCTCGGATCAGAATCTGTACGCATAATGGTATGCAGACGCCACATTTCGTCATGATTTTTTAAAGAGAACAAAGACGATTTTTGATCTTCGCCATATTTACCTTTATTTAATCGCACAATCATCCATTTTGCCATGTCGGCAACGTTGGAGTAAATACCTCCTGCGGCACTTGCTATTCCAATATCATAAGCTTCGATTGTTTTGATGGTTCCAGATACGGAAGAATGCGGAACGGCAAGATTTGTTTTGTCTTTCAGCAGACTTCCAACAAAAGTATGATTCATCTGCAAAGGAGTTACAATTCTTTGTTGTACAAATTGCTCATAAGGCATTCCGCTGACTTTTGCGATTATTTCTCCAGCAATTATATAAAGTAAATTATCATAGTCAAATTTTGTTCTAAAGGCAGAAACAGGTTTGAAATGCTGAAAACTTTTTGTCACGTCTTGTATTGTAAAGTTGGATCCGTCGGGAAAAAACATCAAATCGCCAACACCTAATCCAAGTCCGCTGCGATGCGTTACTAAATCCTGAATATTAAAATTCTCTGTAACATAATCGTTATACATTTTAAATTCAGGCAGATAATTTTTAACCTTATCGGTCCATTTCAATTTACCTTCGTCTTCTAAAATTGATAAAGCAGCTGTTGTAAAAGCTTTGCTATTGGATGCAATTTGAAAATTGGTGTATTCGTCTACTGCTTTTTTGGTTTCGATAGAATTGACTCCGTAACCTTTCGAGTGAATTATCTTTCCATCTTTAACCACCGCAATTGATGCTCCAGCTACTTTAAATCTTTGCAGCGTATTTAGCATTAAAGAATCAATTTTTGCAGAGGATAATTGAGCAAATGATGCCGAAGAGGCAAAACAAATAAAAAGTAATAAAGCGAAACGAATTCTCATTTTTTTCATATTAATTTCATTTTTGGACTTATTTAAAAACAATTCAAAAGAATATGACTGTTTTTTAAATTATAAGCTGATAGGGTATTTAGTAATGACGAATATAAGAAATATCTTTAATCTATTGTCAAATTAAAGAAAGCCTGAGAAATATAAATTTCTTAGGCTTTTGTAAGGTGAAGCATTGAAAATATATAACCAAATTCTTGAAGGTTATTAAAATCGATATCCAGCACTAAGTCCAAATTTTGCAACAATAGTATGATCTGTTTTATCAGCATTGATTAATATACCGCCATAACCAATATTTGCTTCAAAAAGAAATCCGCTTTTACTAACCCATTTCCAGCCTCCGCCGGCACCGAGAGCAAAATTAATAACGTCGGGATTTTCGGCATATATGGAATGATCTTCTGAAGTGTATATTTTTTTACCATCTGTTGAAGCTAGCATTCCAAATCCTTCCACAAACCAGCCCGATGCATATTTTTTACCAAAATATCTTCTGTAATAGGGAGAAATAGAATAATTCATGTCATTGCTTGTGTCGGTTGTTAATACATGAAAATAATAAATGCCTAACGACGATCTGTTGTTTAAATGTCTTTCGTAGCTTACGTTTAGGGTTTTGTTAAAGGCCGCAATTGCATTTATGGTAATGTCATTTTTTTTCTCAAAAGGATTTGATTCGGTTTCATTTTGAGCATTGGCGGAATAAAAGGCAAGTAAAATGATAAGTAGTAAATAGTTTTTTTTCATAAAAAAGGGTTATGATTAATTTTGCTGTTTCAAAAAGAAAAAATCCTTCTTCAATAAATGAAAGAAGGATTTTTATTTTATCAAGTTTTAGAAAAAGAAGTAACCAACGGATACCTGAAATACGCTGTTTTTATTTTTAACAGAAGAGCCCTCTACATTATTAATGTCAGTTAATCCCAAATTATATCTTACACCAAAATTAAGTCCGTTTTCTAGTTTATAGCCTATACCAAAATTAACACCAAAATCAACAGTATTAAACAAATCTTTTACATCTGTTTTTTCATTTTTAGCAGAAAGTAAAAAACCTACCTGCGGTCCTGCTTCAAGACTCAATCCTTTTGTTACATAATATTTTCCCATTAAAGGAATGTTCAGATAGTTCATAGCAACAACATCTGTATTCAAGCTATATCCCTGACGAGAATACATTACTTCAGGTTGGAAAGAAAATTTTTCAGAGATTGGAATTTCCGATACAAGGCCAACATGCTGAGATGTTACATAATCAATGTTATTGGTGTTATCTCCGCTGACAGTTGAAAAGTTTAAACCCGCTTTAGCTCCAAATTTAATTTTTTGAGCATTTACATTCATAAATCCTAAAACTGTAAAAACAGTTAGTAATAAAATTTTTTTCATAAAAAGTGATTTGAATTATTTGGTGCCAAAATTCATAAAAGCAAAATCAGCAGAGGTTTCAAAAGCTTAAAATTGGATAAAATGGGACTTATTTGCTGGTGTTTTTGTATTCATTTGGTGTTAGACCAGTAACTTTTTTAAAGGCTTTATAAAAAGTCGTTTTAGAAGTAAAACCAGACTCTAGCCCCATTGCGAGCAGATTGTAGTTTTCGTATTCAGGATTTGAGATCATTTCCTTAACCGCTTCAACGCGATATTGATTAATGTAATTGGCAAAGTTATCTCCTGTTATAATATTTATGATTTGCGAAAGATATCCTGGACTTATACAGAGTTGTTGTGCTACTTTTTCTCTATTTAATGTACTGTCGGTATAAATGTGCTCCTCTTTGCAAAGAAGTTCCAGTTTTTGAAAATAAAGATTATCTGCCGTTATTGACTCTCGATATTCTTCCAAGGTATTATTTTCGATGATATGTAACTGGTCAGTCGAAATAGCCAAATCGTTGTTTAGAAAATTGAAAATAGCTTCTTTGTTTTTTGCCAATTTGTATTTGTAAATACCAATATAAGCTGTCCAGTGAATTACAAATGTTACAGCTAAACCCAGAACACTCATGATAAAAGAAACATCTAATTGAAAAAACCAGCCAACCATATAAGTAGTTAACCAGAAAACTAACAGCATATACATGAAAGTTAATAAAGTAAGAACCCATTTTTTCTCTTGCGGATCCTTTAAATGTCTTATCATAAAATAGGAGTAAAGAGGTAGAAACAAGACGATAATAATAGCCAATAAAAATTGAATCATCCTAAGGATATTAATTAGGTACATGAAAGACTCAGGAATTTTATAAACTCCTGCTTTAATGTCAAGATATACAGCAACAGTAAGAAGACTATTATAGACAAATGGAATGTAATACCAATAGGTTTTTTGTCTGTTTTTTACAGTTTCATCAATGCGGTTTATAATAAACTGAAATGTAAAAACAGGTAATAGAAATATCCAATCGAAAGCATCTACAAAACATAATAAAGGATAGGATTTAAATACATCTTGAAGTTCAAAAACATAATTTAGTAAAACGATGGAAAGTGTAAAAAGTAAATAAGCGAGATATTTATTCGATTTACTATTGAATAAAGAGGACTTTAAAATAATGAAGCCTAAAACTATTCCCTGAAAAATAGCAATATTTAAAAGTGTTGTATAAATCAATTTTCTAAGCTAAAGGTTATTGTAAAGTTTTTTTAGAGGGGTATAATTCGAATTTACCGTTTTTTAAAACATAGCTAATTTCATATTAAATAACAGGACGAATTTATAGTAATGCAGATGACTTTCTAAATGGATTAAGAAATGATTAACTAAAAAACGGATAGTTTGATAAAATAGAACTATTTCAAAAGCTTTCTCTGCTCTACGAAGTATTTATTTAAAAGCTATGTAATCCCGAAAGCTTTAGGGATTAACTTTGTGATTTTTGTAACACATAAAAATAAGTTAGCAATCAGTCCTTGACGACAAAAAACGATAATCAGAAACAAACAAAAAATCATGAAGAAAGAATTTCCAACTATAAAGACAGAAAAACTTTTACTGCGGCAATTTGCAGATAGTGATCTTGAAAATGTTTTTAAAGGACTTTCAAATCCTGAAGTCATTAAATATTATGGAGTGAGTTTTCAAACATTGGAAGCGACTAAAGAACAAATACTTTTTTTTGCCGACCTTGAAAAAAACGATACGGGAATTTGGTTTGCCATTTGCTCGGCTGATAACAGCACATTCTACGGAGCGGGCGGATTAAATAATTTAAGTAAAGAGCATAAAAAAGCAGAAATCGGTTTTTGGTTAATTCCAGATTTTTGGGGACATGGAATTATGAAAGAAGCGATGCCGTTAATTTGTAATTATGGATTCGATAATTTAGAACTTAACAGAATTGAAGGATTTGTTGAGTCGGAAAATAAAAATTGCAAAAAAGCAATGGCTAAACTTGACTTTCAATACGAAGGAACTATGAAAGACTGTGAAATTAAAAAAGGCAAATTTATAAGTCTTGATATTTATGCTAAAATAAAAGATAATTTAATAAAGCCTGCGTAAGAAATAATTAAAAAAGCTCCAGAGAAATCGGGAGCTTTTTGCATTAATACAAGAACATTTGAATTAATATATCTTTATAAATGATTGATAAAATAACCAGAATCTAAATCTGAAAGAATAATATTTCATTATTTTCGTTTAAAAATCAATCATCAATCATCAATCATCAATCAAATCAATCAAAATGAAAAAACAAATTTTTCTTTATTTTACCGCTTTACTTTTTACAAGTACCATCTCAGGACAAGAGATAAAAGATTTCTTTTCGACCCTTGCTAAAAATAATCTTTTTAACGGCAGTGTTTTAATTTCTAAATCAGGAGAAACCGTTTTTTCTGATTTTTATGGATATGCTAATATCGAGAAGAAAGAAAAAATCAATGAAAAGTCTCAATTTACAATTGCATCAGTATCCAAAACGTTTACTGCGACAGCAATACTGCAGCTTAAACAAAAAGGAAAACTGAATATTAACGATCCTGTCCAAAAATATCTTCAGGATTTTCCTTATCCTAATGTTAGTATTAGACATCTGTTGAGCCATACTTCTGGAATAAGTCACTACTATCGTCTATTTGATAATGCAATAAAAGAAAATCCAGAGAAAACTTTTTCTAATGAAGATATCATACCAGCATTAATTGAAAATAAAGTACCGCTTTCATTTGTTCCAGGAGATAAATGGGAATATAATAATGTTAATTACTGCCTTGCGGCTTTGATAGTTGAAAAAATAACTGGAATTAGTTTTAGAGATTATTTGAAAAAAAATATTTTCGATCCTGCTAAAATGAAAGATTCATTTCTTCCTAAGGATAGAAGGATTAAAGAACCAAATCAGGTCGAATTGTATACTTATCCAAACTTTTATTCAACGAATTTAGTCAATGTTCAAACCTTAAAAGAAACCTCTTTAATAGATGAGAAAAGCAATTTCTATGGGCCTGGAGGCATTGTAAGTACGGCTCTAGATTTACAGAAGTACCAAAAAGCATTATTTAGCTATCAGCTTTTAGGAAAGAAAGAATTAGAAGAAGCGCTGACACCAGCAAAACTTAATGATGGAAAAATGGCTTCTTTTCGAATGGACGAAAAAGAGATTGCTTATGGTTTGGGCTGGGCGATGTACACTAATGATGCTAATGAAAGAATAGTTTTTCACGACGGACTCAATACTGGGCTTACATCAATGTTGATGCGTAATATTACTAGGAACAACACGGTTATTTTGCTGTCCAATACAGCAAGTCCAGTTTTTTTTACGGCCAATGAAGTTTTGAAATTAATCGACCATAAACCTTATAAAATGCCTTTGCAGAATCTTTCCAGAATCTATGGCAGTCTGCTTGAAAGCGGGGATAAAGAAAAAGCAAATCAGTTAATTGAAGGATATTTAAAAAATCCAGACACATACGAAGCATCAGAAAGAGATTTTAATAGATTGGGATATCAATTTCTTAGACTCCAAAAAACAGACAATTCTTTGCTGACATTCGCTTCGGCAGTATTACTTTTTCCAAACAGTTCAAATGTATATGATAGTTATGGCGAAGCATTGCTCCAAAGCGGTAAAAAAGAGGATGCAATCAAGATGTATAAAAAATCTGTTGAATTAAATCCAGATAATGAAAATGGTAAAAAAGTATTGAAAGAATTGCTGTAATTACCAGATGTAAAAGTTTTAATCAAGGTTTAGAAAACAAAAAAGCTTCAGATTACTCTGAAGCTTTACTCATAAAATGCTTCGCGGAGCAGGCGAGATTATTATTTAATCCAATAAATTAAAAATGAAAATATTATATATATTATTATTCACTTCATTAAATTTTGTTATTTTCAATATTTTATCCAAACAAATTTTAAACTTAAGATTCAAAATTTTAGTTTCAATCTTAATAGTTGTGTTTTGTTTGTTGCAAATTAGTTTGCTTAGTAAGTTAGGCTATATGAATAATGAAAAATTCTTTATCTTGTTAGCATTTAGTTTTGTTGTTTTTGTATTTCATTATGGTATCAATTTTATATTGTCTATATTTTTAAATAAAAATGATACTTTTCAAGCTAATTACTTAGTCAAAGGGTTTGGCCTTTTTAGAAATTATATAATTTATATTTTAATTGGTTTTTTTCAGGTTTATACAATATTAACTCAATCACTCTAATATTTAGGTGATGTTTCCCCTTGCTCTCTTAATAATTCAAATGAAATGCTACGCAATCCCGAGAGCTTTCTGGATTGCATAGCTTTGCGAATAAGACTTTGCGGAACCAGGGGTTGTAGCCAGTTTTTTTATTCATTTATTTTATAGACTTCGTTTTTGTTAGGCGTTTCGCCCCAAACAGAGAATGCCATTATATTTTCGTTATCGCCCAATATTTTCCCTCGCATTTCAAAATTATCAAAAGATAATGTTAGCGTTTCTTTTTCAGTTTCTCGGTAATGTCCTGTCAATACTGTATCTGAAACATTTCTATCATATCTTTTGACGTTAATAACTTTCGAATGTAGTTCAACCTTGTTATCAAGTTCTCTGAATATTAGACTTTTTTGTATCAAGTATCCGTCAAAGTTTCCTCCTCCAACCCAATCAATATAAGGTGCTATTATCCCTTGAAAATATTCCGAATCGTATTTTATTCCAACCATATTTTTAAATTCTATAATTATTCGGAAATTAAAACAGCTTCTCTGTTTTCCTTCGCTGGCAGGAACATCACGCTCGTGAACAAGACGAATGTTCAAAGGTAAGTAAAAAAAAAAAGCTCCAGATTTCTCTGAAGCTTTTTGTCTATGTAGCGGGAAGCATTCAATTATCTAACCAGATTATTGCAGATTATTATGCGATTTTTGCATTCGCATCTTAAAATGCTATTTTAGAGTTTATATAAATCAAGTATTCCAATTCTAAGAAGGTCACCAGAAAATAAAAAATAGAGATTTTAGATTCTTAGACTTTTTTATGATTAAGAATTTTTTGTGTCTTAATTTAGTTTTATGAAACGTTCTATACTGCGAGTTTGTAGATAAATTGAGCCCATTCTTCGAATTTGCCAAATCATTCAAAAACAAATTTTTCTATAAAGTCAATTGCTAAAATCTGCTGTAGTAGCTTATTGGTGACTGTCTTTACTTATCATCTTATTTATCAATTATCATTTCTTCAAAATCACTTTCTTTTGTTCCTACTTTCAAGGGGTCTTCAACTAAAAATTCTTGATATGCTCTTTCAAAATCTGGTTTGACTAAAATTTTAAGTTGCCCTTCGTCTTTGAAGTCTTTTGAGATTAGTTTCCAATTAACAATTATTTCATTTTCATTTGGTACGGTTTTAATGAAAATATCGTCAGAAACAAATGTATCGTCTCCAACTAAGATTGTTTTTTTAGGAACCACTTTCCCTGACATAGATTCTGTCCATAGATACACGTCTGTTACATACTGATGTGCTGAAATCATAGCTATTCCATAATTTTCTTTATTACTTTCTTTTAAGTCAAGAACTTCACCATCAAAACTGAAAAACAATTTGTATTCTTCAATAGGGTCAATTCCTGTATTGTGAATTTCGAAGAGTATTCTGCAATAACTAAGATTGATTTTTGTCCCTGAAAGTACAGTGGGAACATTAAATCCGCTTAAGGGCTTATTAAATTTCTCTTGTTGCGCAAGTATATGTGCCAAGGGATTGTTGTAAGGTTGTGCTGGAACAATTTTTTGCTTGTAATGAGTAATGGTCTTTTTGTATCTTGGTGTAAGAGTAATTTCAGGTAAGCTGTCTTTGAATGTCACAGCAACACTTTTCTTCGTTTTGAAGTTTTGGCTTTTTACATAAAAGTCGTGAGTACGCTTATTTTCGTCAATTAAATCAACAATATCTTCCCAAGAAAATATGTGAACTTCAAAAAGTCCATAGGTAATATTTTCAATGTTTTGTTTTCGGATAAATTCTTCTATTCCAGCATCTTTAACTGCTGTTGTTGCAAAGTATAGTTTCTTTAATGGAGGTTGAAACAATTTCGCTTTTTCAATTTCATCTTTTATTTCTTCTTCACTGAACTGTTTATTCGTGTATTCATCTTTTCCTTTACATTGGATGCCATAATATTTGTCTTCGCCAAATGGAATTCCATAAACGTCAACTCCGTGTTGAGTTTGTCCTGTACGCCCGTTCTTTTTTATTTCAGGACAATCCCAAATTTCTCCCCACAATTTTTTACATAGTGTCTCAAAGTCTTGCCAATTATTTGGTCGTCTAAGTGATAAAGAAGCATCCATTTATTTTTTTATTTTGGTTGTAAATTGCGATGTTGTTGTAAGGTTGTCAATAACGTTGTGGCACTACATTAGGTTTAGTAAATCAAGCCATTCTTGGGATTTGCCAAATAAGGCTGTTAGCGGTTCAGTATAATATTTAACAATAATCATCTATAGAATCTCCGCCTGTCCATTCCAATCCTTGCGCAAGTATAAATTGTTTGTCAGCTCCAATTTTTTCAAAAAAAGTTCCAAGACTATTATGTATGAAAACGTTGTTTTGAAAAGTTATTTCTGCCAATGAATAAGGCTTTATTGGATTTTCATCACCGCTTTTGCACATAATCCACAATGTGGTTTCGTCATCAGAAATTGCAAAACGTTCAACAATTGAACTTGTGTATTGGTTTCGGGAAAATACATTTCCTAAATTTAGGTTTGTAGCATATGCGTTTATCGGATTTTCGATTTTTTCCTGTGGACAACAAGGAAATTCAGTCGGTGTTTTCCAGTTCCTAGATTTTTGAACAGCATATGGAGTTAGAGAATTTATGAATTCCTTTTCAGTTTCAACATAATCAACGAATTGATTTGACAGACTTCGATTATAAATCCATTCACCTAATGAACCACCGTGCGATGGTTTATCGCTTTTTGCCCAAGCCAATAATCTTTCTTTACTTGTTTGTGCCTCTTCAATACTAACAGTTGCCATCCATTTATAATCTGGATTCTGAAATTTATCTTGAAATTGCGCTGGATTAGCTAAAAATGCTTCTACACTACCACAGATATAGGCTATACGTTTTGCTGTTATTGGATTAAGCAAAATGTTTTCTAATCTTGTTACCCAACGTAGATTCTCGGGGCGATTATTCTGTTTATTTGTGTCAATATGGTCAACAACATGTTCTTTTGTTGGCGGTTCGCCATGAAATGCGGTTGCAACTATTCGATGAATTACGACAGAGACAATTTCTAAATATCCCGTTTTGCTGTTTAGTTTACCAAAACTCCAATTGCTGTCTGTAGGTCTTGGTCGTTTTCCTTCTATTGGATAACGAAATACCGCTCCGTTGTCACGAACACGGTAGCGTTCATTTTTATAAACGCATTCGTTTTCTTGTTTAAAGTTTTCCAAATTAACCATAATGTCTTATCATGTTTTTAACGACGGACTTTCTTATGCTGACCGCTAACGTTCTTGCACTACAAGCAGTTTGGGATTAAATTAAGCCTTGCCTTCGGATTTGCCAAATCTTCCAAATACAAACCAATTTTTCCATTAAACCAAATGCCCAAATTGCTTGTAGCGCGTGTTAATAGCAGTACTTATTTGAATTTTCGCACAAATATATACCTAATGGAATAAGTAGCATAAGACAGTAAATTGGCCATATTGTATTGGCCTTTAGACATTTGATTATTGTATTTTTTCCTGTGTTGTAATTTTTAGCATCCATAGAAAAGTCAATAGCATTGTCATCTTTACGTCTTACATCATCATATAAACTTCTATAGCGTCTTTCTTGAAGAAGGAAGAACGCATTTAAATACCAAAATATTGGTACTGCAATATAGGTAAGGATTGCGTATGTTATATTTGAATCTTTTTGCGCAAGTACAAAAAGCGCAGAAATAAGCGTGATAGTCCATCCTTTAACTATAAATGAGTTTGTACTCATTCTATTTATTGTGTTATGTATAAATTCCAAATGTTTTAATTTATTTTCTGACATTATATTAAGAATTTTGTATTGATAGGATGTTGTTTGTATAAGTTATCAAGAGCTTCTTCTGGCGAATTTGCATAAGTTTTATACCATTTTACTAAATCAACAGTGTTTAATGTTGATAAATGTGAAAGTTCTAAGTCATATTCAATATTTAACTTTATTAGAGCACTTTCGTTCAAGTTTTTCACTTCTTCAGTAGAAAAAAGTCTTGTTTCTCGTTTTAGTCTTTTTGGCGTTTGTTTTCGAATAATTTTTGTTGTTGCAATTTCTGAAAAAATCCATGGAGAATTAGTTTTTTGACTAATTTCTGTTGAAGTTGAGATTGAATTTGGTGAATTGAGAAAAAATAAACATTCACTTGTATCAATCATCTTGTTTAAAGCAGAAGAAAGCATTAAATGAACATGAGCCGTTGAATAGTTTCTTTTATTGTAATCATACATTTCGCCATTTGACTGAAGACAATATTTATCATCAATTTTTTTTAATAATTCATTTGAATATCCCCAAACTGTTGAATCAATAAATGTCCATATTTTGAATTCTTCATATAGCATTCCTGCAATAATTAATGCTTTTTCCTCGTCTTTGTGCGAGTGTGAAAGAAATATATGCGATTTTATTTCAGGAAACCATTCTTCCATAATTTTGGTTCCATCTAGTGAACCATTATTTAATAAAAAACTATCTAAAGATTTTTTTACGTTGTCATTATTGATTTTTGAAATTTGTCTTCCTGTTTCAATTGAAGATGTGTTTAAATCATTTGGAATTTTTAAATTAAAACCTCTATACATATTTATATTTAATGTTAAATTGTTACGTTTTTTCAGGTATTGCTACTAACTAGTACGTATCACTGACTACATCAGATTTATCTCATTTAAATTAGGTAGATATGTCTGATAAACGTCAGAGTTTATTTATTATCAAATATATAATAATAAACTTATAAATCTTCAGAAAGACTTTGATTTGTAGAATGCTTTTAATAGTGACAGGATACAAATTTTGGTAGTTTTACTACGGAATTGATCAATTTTTAAGCTCAATTACATAGCAAGGAATAACTGCAATATCCAACACTTTCTCTAAAAATGCATTTGAAGAGCAAAAGATTCAGAGAAAATTGAAATTCCTATTTATAATGTCAATTTCTTGAACCACTTTTCTCTGGGATTTGATAAATTATATTTGGTTTACTCTAAAATCTTGCACTTTGAGTCATAAAAAATCTTGTAATTTAACGAAGATCTGCTATTATCTATCAAGACTTTAATTTTTTCTGATAAAATATGAACTAAGTTCCTGCCGTTTTGGGTTGTAAACAAAGTGCTTATGAAAACAATCACGTTTACACGCGAGGAGTTATACGATTTGGTGTGGAAAAAGACCATGGAGCAGATCACAAGACTCTATGGTATATCCAGTTACAATCTCCGTAACGCCTGCGAAGAAATACAGGTTCCTCTGCCTTATGCCAGCTACTGGGTACAGGTAAGGTACGGCAGGGAGTGGAAGACAAAACTGCCGCAGAATTATACGGGATCCCAGACAGTGAAGATCCTGAAAAAGAAGTTTGAAACCGAAAAACATATACCGGTTCCTCCGCCTATATTATTGCTTACAAGAGAAATTGAAAAAGACCCGAAAGCTCCTCTTGAAGTTTTGGAAAAACTAAATAAGCCTCATAGACTCATACAGATTACTAAAGATAACTGGGAAAAACGCGACAAAAGCAAAAGTTACTGGGAGCCGAATAAGGAAGGACTATTCTTGCATGTAGCTGATTCGCTTATGCCCAGGGCATTTCGCTTCATGGATGCATTGATCAAACTGCTTGAATACCGTGGACATGAATTAAGAAAGAACCAGTACGGCTATACGGTCGTAGTGGTGGATGGCATCGAAATCGAGGTGCATCTTCGTGAAGCGAACAAACGTGTACCTTCGAAACAAGGATTCAGCGCAACGGAACTAATACCAACGGGTGTCTTTGTCTTTCAAGTAGGAAAATATTCTGACCAGAAAGAATGGCGAGACGGTACAACACCCTTGGAAGGAATACTTGCGAGGATTGTTGCCAAGCTGGAAATAATGGCAGATAAGGAAAAGAAATGGCAGGAAGAAAGCAGACTGCGACAGATAGAACGGGAAAAACAAGAAGCAATTGAAAGGAATAAAGCTGAGATAAAGCAAAAAGAGGTACAGGATTTCAAAGCCTTGCTTGAGGAAGCACACAGATTTGATGAGGTGACGAAACTACGGAATTATGTAAAAGCTGTTCAAAAGCAGACCGATCCACTAGATGAACAGACTCAGCAATGGATAATTTGGGCTGAAAAAAAGATCAACTGGATGGATCCCCTCATATGTGCTCCTGATGACATCTTTACAGAATATGACTTAAAACAGTATAAAAAATAGTAAATGGCGCCTACAAGGCGCCTTCATCCTTTTTGAACCTCGTTAATTATATTATAGCTTAAGATCTAATAATCAGTAAAATTATTTATATTCGAAGAATTTAGTAATTAATAAAGTAAAAAATGAGTTATCAATATGACGTAACCCTGTCCTTTGCAGGAGAAGATAGAGAATATGTAAATAAAGTTGCAAAAACTTTGCAAGAGAATAATGTAAAAGTTTTTTACGATAAATTTGAGGAAGTTGATTTATGGGGTAAAGACTTAGGTTTGCATTTTGATTATATTTATCGAAAAGGGGCAAAATATTGTGTCCCATTCATTTCTCAATATTACAAAAAAAAAATCTGGGCAAATCATGAAATAAAAACTGCTATATCTCGTGCGATCGAAACAAATGTGGAATACATATTGCCTGCAAGATTTGATGATACTGAAATTGACGGGATTAGACCAACATTAGGATTCATAGATTTAAGAAATGTTACTCCTGAAGAATTAGCCCATTTAATAATAAAAAAGCTTGAAAAAGAACCTACGGTTCCCTTACAAGAAAAAGAGCAAGAAGATGTCGAAGATGTCTACTTGGGAATAAAAATGCTTGCAAACTATGGAAGTTATCGAGGCTTGGCGCTTGGAATAAATTTCGTCAATAAAAACAAAGAACATAGGTATGTGAATGAACCATATTTTGAACTTAGTGATGAAATTGAGGGCTTTGGCACAAAAACATTTTTTCTGATAGAAAAACTTCAGGATGTTAAATTTCCAATTAAATTAGAATATGGACAGTCATTTGATGTAAATTATATTCTTAAATCTGGTACAATTAAACTTTGGAATAAACTTCCAAAAGACGCAACAGTCCAGTCATTTATTACAAATTCTGTTGGCGAAAAATTCAAGTCGAATAAACACTCTATAGAAGAAATTATTCGCATCTTTAATGAATTAGGCATAGATTAGATTTAAGCCTTGTAAAATTTTCCATGTTTAAATTTTTCATCTAATTAGATTTTAATTTCTTGTTGATAAAATTGTATTTTTTTTAATATTTAAACTAATTTATTACATTTTTTTCTAATGAGTATTTGTAAGAAGTTTTTCCTATATTAGCCAAAAACAAGTTAAAAGTAATGACAGCTATTTTTGTTATAAAAGAAGATTTTTTATTTGAATTCATAATGGCATAATAAATTAAATTTAATGAATTATAATCCAAAAGTTTTCATCCATTATTCTTGGGATAGTGAGCTACATAAGAATTGGGTGCTTTATTTGGCAAATAAACTTATTTCTGATGGAGTAGATGTTATTATTGATTTTTATGATTTAAAATTGGGAGCAAATAATACTTATTTCATGGAGCAGATTTCGACAGCGTCGAAAGTTCTTTTGATTATGACTCCAAGTTATAAACTCAAAGCAGAAAAGCGAATATCAGGAGTTGGATATGAGTATCAAGTAATAAGTTCTGAATTTGCAAAAAGTATTTCTACAAACAGAAAATTCTTCCCTATTTTAAGAGATGGAAATGTCGAGTCGAGTATTCCTATTTTTCTTCAAGGATTTCTTTATCTTGACCTCAGAAATGATAATTCTTTTGAGCAATTGTATGTTGAACTGTTAAAAAATATTTATGATGAACCAATAAATTCTAAGCCTTCACTTGGCAAGAAACCTGATTTCGTAAATTCAAAACCCTTACCAAAGATGAAAACTGTTAAGGATATTTTAGAATTAGGATTATCCCGTAATCAAGCAAAAAAGATTTTGGGTAAACCCGATACAGACGGTACAGTAGTGCAAACTTATTGGAGTCATGGCCTGGAACTTTTTTACAATAAACATTCACCTAATAAAATTGATGGTGTTTTAGCAAAAAGGCAACCTTCGGGTATAAGTTTTGACTATGAAATTAATGGTATTTTTTTAGGTGAAAGCTTTGCAGAAATTAAAGCGAAATTGGGAAATCCATTGAACTGGGGCTTACCTAATACTTTTACATCTTATGCCTTTTACAAAATCGATAGTCGGTTTCTTACTGTAGCTATTTGGAGAGATAAGCCAGACAAAGAATATGTAGATTTCAAAATAGGAACTGCATACGCAATCGCTTATTGTGAAGAATATTCTTCAATAGCATGCGAACCGATAGTGGCAATAACAATTGAACAGATAAGATTTGGTAAAAAACTCACTTACTTAGAGAACAAACCAAAAGAATATAAAATAGATTTTAAAGAAGCTTACTTCAAAGAAGAATATGTTGTTTTCTCTATTCATCCATTTTTAGGAGGTGGTTATATGGTTACGATATTATTTTATGAGTCAGGAATCCTCTTAGATTTTTGGCTTTACGATTTAAATTGGTCAAATTTAGTTGTAAGGATGATTTCAAAACGTACTCTGGATGAATTTAAGAATGCCGATGCAGAATGAAAATAAATGATATGGAATTGCCTAAAAGGAATAAATAAAATTATGAAATTAATGAGTTAATTAGAAGGCGAGAAAGATCTTTCTCTTAACGAATATTTTGAATATCCATTAGATTTAAACCATTTAGCGGTAATTGATAATAGTGATATAATAAAATGGAAGAACAGATATCATAATGAAAAATACAGTTTGGACGTACTTTATCAATTAAAATCAAAAAAAACTAATTTAAAAATTATAATTACTATGTCAGAAGAAAAAAGACAACATCTAGAATTTATTCATAATACAATTAACAGACTAAGCGATAAATCTATTCAGATAAAAGCTTTAACTATAACTTTAACAGCAGGGCTACTTGCTGTGTATGCTAGTACACCAAAAATTTTTCTTATATATATTACCATACCTCAAGTACTATTTTTCTGGTTGTTGGACGGCTATTATCTTCAACAGGAACGAAAATTTAGGGGCATATACAATGATGTCAGTGGTGTTACTTCAACACGTACAGTTCTATCTTATGAAATGCCAACTCAACACTATAAAGAGGGGAAATACAGTTTTTTAGCTTGTTTTTTTTCCATTTCTAAATTACTTTTTTTTGGTTCAATGATTGTTATATTAGGTTTTACAATATATGCTTTAAAATCAGGATGTAATCTTTGAAACGTTTGAGTCAGTATGTAAATACGGCAAAAAAATATTTGTATGATAGTATAATGTAGGTTTAGTTTCAAGAGCAATTAAAGAAAACAAAAAACTTTTATGGAATTTTTTAAATGTAATTTATATATAATTGGAGCTCCTGGAGTAGGAAAGACTTTTTTACGAAGAGCTTTAGAGGATTTTTTTTATAATGATAAAAAATCAGCTAGAGATATCTTTAAAGGTGCTGATTGGACTATAAATACAGAAGATCTTCAAATAGAAGTTGAAATAAAAGAAACTAGGAATTTTGATTTTGCCTTTCGAGAGCGTGATTTAAAAGAAGTAAAGAGCATTTATATATATATTACAGAAAACTATAATGATAACTTGGATTATTCGATAAATCCAAAAGATATTGAACATTTGAAAATTCTTTCGAAGGATGCGACAGTTATTTTAGCGTCAGCTTCTCGTTATTATGATAAAGAAAAAAAAGTAAATCTCAATCATATAAAAAAACTTTTACCATTTATAGAATATGTAATTCCTATCTATGAATTTTATTATCGTGAATTTGAAAGATTGTCTCAAATTAGCTACTTATTAAGGCAAATAATAATAAATTCTCACCCTCATTCACTTGCACATGCAAGAAAATTAATTACAGAGAATTTTAAAAATGAAAATCCTATTTTGGATTTGGGGAATTGTGGATTAACTAGCTTAAATGATGTAAAGGAATTATTTAAAAATACTCATTTAAAAAAATTGATACTTAGTAATGAATGGGGAGAATTTAAAGATGGGCGTTGGATAAGAGAAGTTAGCGATAATAATTTTGAACCCAATATATTTTTTGGATTTCCAAAAGAAGTTGCAAATTTAAAGAATCTAGAAATCCTTATCGCTGGTGGAAATTGGAAAAATAATAGAAGAAAGGATAGATATTTTTCTTCAAATTGGCATATAACTGACTTAAAGCCTTTGTCAGGGTTAAAAAAGCTAACAATAGTTAACGTAAGTAATAATGAAATAGAAACGATTGCACCGCTTTCAGGCTTATATAATTTGACTAGGTTGTATTTGAACAATAATTTATTAAAAACATTTGTATCTATTGGTAAATTTCCATATTTAAAAGATTTATATCTAAGTAATAATTTACTAAAAAATATTAACTTCTTGTCTTCCGTAGGAGTGAATCTTCAAACAGTTGATTTGCATTCTAATAACATAGTTGATTTAACCCCTATAAAGGATTTGATTTCTAAAATTGGTATTAAAGATTCAAAATGGGAGAATGCAACTATAAGTATTGCTCGTAATCCATTATCAGTTCCACCATCAGAAGTGGTAGCTAAGGGAAAAGATAACGTTATGGCTTATTTTTCAAAACTTGAAGCTGAAAAGGAAATTAAAATTAAGCCATACAAAAATGCCGACATAAAGCTAATAATGGTAGGAAATAGTAATGTTGGGAAATCAACTTTTGTTCATTGGCTGAAAAATGACAATGTTGACAGAACAATAGCAACAACGCACTGGCTAGATTTAGGAGTATGGAGTTTTAAAAAAGATGGGCAAAATTATACTGTGAGAATATTTGATTTTGGAGGTCAGGAATATTATCATGATACTCATCATCTATTTTTTACAAATAGAACAGCGTACGCATTAATTTGGGATGAAAAGTCTAATCATTTTGGAGATTTAGAAATAGAACAAATACAGAGAGGAGGCGAAAAAGCGCTAGTAAAGATTGAGACTTTTCCTCTTGAATATTGGCTAGATTCTGTCAGATATCATACAGAGAAAAGAAAGTTGACTCAGACAGAAAAATCAATATCAAAAATTCTAGATGACCGTGACGTACAAATTGAAAAATCATTAAGAACGAGAAGAAATTGGTCAAAATCAGTAATCGAATCAACTAATAAAGTAATAGAGGTAAATAAGGAAGAGGAAGAAAATATATTAATATTACAAAACAAGGTCGATTCAAAAAAAGCTAAGTTATTTCTTAATGAGGAAGAGCTGCGTAGAAATTATCCAAAAATATATGATTTTGGACAAATTTCACTATATGAAAACAAGAGATTAGAAATAGCAAAAGAAACTCTTTTTGAAATTTTTAATAGTTTAGAGCTTTTAAATCGACAGTTTTTAGGGACGTGGAATTACATAAAGCAAGAAATCGAAAAACAGAATTTTAATAAAAGTTTTTCGGATATTGAATTTATGAAGTATTGCAATAAAATAATTAAAAAGTTACCCGAATTAGCTGGAAAATCGAATTCACAAATTAAAAATGTCCTTTTTACATTAGAAGATTCTAAAGTGTTTGCTTCATTTTTAGCTGATATTGGTTTATGCTTATATTATCCTGAAAATATTCTGCTAAAAGAAAAAATATTTTTAAATCAAATTCAGATAATGAACGATTTAAATAAAGTACTTCTTGAAATTAATAAAGTTACGGGTGAGATTAGTGAAACAGATATTTCGAACATTTTAAAGAAAGGAGTAGCAAGCAATGAAGTTAAAGATTTAATTAATCTTATGCTTCACTTTAAAATTTTATTTAAACACCCTCAGGAGGTAAAAAAATCCTATGTAGCTCCTCTTTATTTACCTAAAGAGCCTCCTCAAAGTATTAAGCTATTCCAGTCACTTTTTGAAAAGCCAGTATATAGATTTGATTATGAGACATTTATTCATAAAAGTGTAATATTAGATTTCTTTCATATTTATGGTTCAAAAGCATTGAGTGAAACAAGTGATGATTCTTCGTTTTATTTTTGGAAGAATGGTATAATAATTAAAGATGAGAGTAGTAATGATATTGTGATGGTAAAGTTTGTTCCATGGAATGGTAATAACAAATGTGCTTCACTTAATATTTATGCCATAAATAATACGAGCGACTCTTTCATAAAAAAAATTGTCAACGATATTGATCAGATTAATCAAGGAATAAATGTGAAGAAATTTGTTCCGAATAAATTTTATGAAGATTTTATTCCTTTGGACATTATTCATGAGAACGAAAAAGAACAAAATCAAGTGTTCTACCATGATAAAAAGTACTATAGATTATCATCATATAAAAAGTACTTAAATACACCTTTGAAAATGAAAAAAATATTTATATCATATTCTAAACAGGATTTACGATTAGTAAATAAATTTATTGAGCATCTTTCTGTTTTACAAAGAGATGGTAAAGTTTCTCATTGGTACTGTAGTGAACTTGAAGCAGGTTCAGTTTGGAATGAGGAGATTCAGAAACATCTAGCGGAAGCTGATATTGTATGTTTTATGATAAGTCCAAATTTCATGAGAACTGATTATATTCATGAGCATGAAATTAAGAAGGTTTTTGAGAGAAAAGCTGTAGATCAAAATTTTAAAATAGTTCCAATAATATTAAATTTTTGTCGTTGGGCAACTGAAAATAATGATTTAAGTCAATTTACAGCTCTTCCTTATTCAGCGAAACCTGTTGTTGATTTTAAAAATCAAGATATGGCTTGGTATATTATAGAAGAATGTTTGCGTATAATGATAGATACAGATCTTAATCCTGTAGGTGAAGATTTTTTCAATTCCCAAAAACTTCCAGCAGATGTTTTGAAAATTTACAATAGAATTGTTGAGGGTAAGGTAGATGATAATATTTGATAAAAGTTAAGAAGAGAAAAAAATAAAGAAAAACACTCTGGATTTTATAATAAACTTCTAAACAAATTAAGACTGTGTTATTAAAACCTATAATTTATTTTATCTCCCTTTATAGAATCTCTTTCTTTTTTTCTGCATAAATTGTTTTGAAACATAGTCATATATTTTTTCTCCACGAAGCAGGATGTCTGCAAGATTTTCTTTTACATACTCTCTTGATTCAATATCTTGGAAGTTCTCTAAATTATTTGAAATAGAATTATCACATTTTTTTTCATGTGCCAGAATGTTTATCGCACAGTATTCCTGAATTCCTTTTGCACTGAATTCTTTTCCTAGACTGCTTCCATTGAAAACGGATCTTGTTTTGTGGTCCACGTAGGTTACTCCGTAAAGCTGTCCGTCCCTGCTTTTTCTTAGTATCATGTGGATGCTTTCTCGTTCTAATATCTTGGATAATTTTTCGGGAGAAAATATGCTTTCATGAGTGAAAGCCAATTTTATGGCATTTTTCACATATTTTTTACAAGATTCTTTCTCTGCCTCATTAGACTTAAACTTTCCTTCCAAAAATTTTAATGTAGGTCTACTGTAGAATTCACTGCCTTTTATAGGCACGCCGATCGGTTTTGAATTTTCATCAAGTATTTTGTAAAGCAATCCATTGTTTTTAAAAACTCTCGATTCTTCGCTTCCTCTGTCCGCATGAACATTATAGAGGTTTAAAACTGCGTTGAGTTCAGGCAGGCTTGAATATTTGTAATCAAATAAAACCTTTTTTAAAACTGAATTGATCGCCTTTCTGGACTCTGTTTTTCCGTATTGGACTCTGCCGACATCTATGGGATTTAACGAAAATTGTTCTTTCTGTTTTCTTCCTTCGGCTTTTACAAGCCCGAAAATTTCTTCAATTTCTTTTCGGGCAGGTTCTGATTTTCTGATCCCTAATAAATGCAGGTCGATTCTTTTTCCGTCTCTCTGGATGCTGTTTGTCACTATATGGCAGTGCGGATGCCCCGCATCATAATGCTGATACACCAGATAGGGCTGTCTGCCGAATCCCAGTTTTTCCATATAAGTATCTGCAATTTCAGCCAGTTTTTCTTTTGAATGATTCTCCGAAGGATCAAAGTTGAGCGAGATATGTACCGTGTTTCGCTTCGTATTGGTATTGAGTTCTGCCAGTTTTAGAAAGCGGTTTAATTTTGAGGTGAAACTCAGTTTTTCCAGCTCCAGCGGATAATTTACCGCACTGATGCATTCCGCTTTTCCGATCTCAACTTTATTCTCATTGTAATTCAGAATTCCTCTTATGGACGAGCTTGTTTTTATCACTGCAACCATTTTTCTGCGATTTTCTGTGTGTGGTTTGAGACCTCTTCCATTTTATCAAAAAGCCTTTTTCTCTGAATCTCGAATAGGTAAAGATGTCCTTTAAAATCGGGAACTGTTTGCAATGAGTTTATCTTTCTGGCAATCTGATTGATATTATTGCCGATTGCCCGCAATTCGGAGGTAAGTACGGCTGTTTCTTCCATCAGATCGTCTAAAGACTGATTTCTGTAAGTGGCTACAATTGGTTTGTTGAATAAGTGGCTCCTGATGTGGTCGCTTAATTTTCGGCAGGTGCTTGCTCTGAATCTTTTTTCCAGCTCGGCATACTCCAAAGGAGTGAATCGCAGTCCCACGATTCGTGTTCTGTTTGAATTTTCTCTTTTCATCATCTATCATTTTCATTGTTATCAAACTCTCTGATTTTAAGTTTCTCCACCGCCGAGTTCCGAGGCAATGGGTGGCAAGATAGGCGGTTGTTTAACAACTGTTCATCTTGCTGATTGCAGGAACGTGGCAATCTTTGGAGATTTTTAAAAGCAGGCTTCTAATTTAGAAAAAATATTTGAATCTATCATGTTTAAAATATGTCCATGATGGCTGTAGGCTGTTACAATGGATAAATGCTTAAAAAAAGAAAAAGGGAAAAAAGAAAGCAGTCTGAAATTGGACAGGCAGACAGCTGAAGTGCCATAAGTCCTGGAGGGCGGATTTTTTGAGGGACGATAAAAATACGTTATGGGCACTTCTCTGGCTGTGTCCAATACCTTGCTTTTCTTTTTTCTTTTGGCTTATTTATAATATGAAGCAGTTAAATTATTCGTATTTAGCATAGACACTGCTTAAAAGTTTTATGGACATATTATGTCCATGAGATTGACGCAAAAGCGATTTATCTTTGTGAGAACATGAAAATGGATTGGGTGATGATAGGTAAATTTTACTTATGAACCTCAGTGAATTAGGTTTTATATTTGTATTTATCCCCACCAAATTTTGATCAGGGTAAAATGAAAAAAGTGTTTTAACTTTATAGCGGATAGTGATTGTGGAATAAAAAAGACCAGTACTGGTCTTTTTTTAATGAAGAGGAATTGTATAATGAAAAACAGAGCAACGGATGAGAGAAGAAGAATCACCCGAGGGAAAACTTTTGTAAATTTACAAATTGAAAAACAAGGGGTTAGATTCTGTAAAGAAGAGAGTGGTATTTGTGATGCAGAAGAAAAAACTAAAACAAATGAAGGAAAATTAACAGTTGAAGAATTAAGAAAGTGCAGAGGTTTTGAAGAAATTTCAGAATCGGAGGGGAATGAGATAATCGAAAGCTTATTTCAATTGGCAGTGATTGTATATAATTTTAAAATGTAGATTATGGGGATTGAAAGTTTTAAAAAATTTCAGAAAGAGAAATTAGCACAAAGAGCTGAGGTAAAAGAAATTTGGGGCTACACAAGGGTAAGCTCCAAACTGCAGTTAGTAAACAACAGTCTTGAAGAACAGCGTATAGAAATAATACAGTTTGCTTCCAAAAACGGCTATACGCTCAAAAATATGCTTGGAGGCACTTATGAAAGTGCTTCGGGAGATTTTACCAGAAAAGAGTTTACAAGGCTATTGGAAGAGGTTAAAAGCGCAAAACAGAAACCTTTTGCAATCGCCATAAAATTTATCAGCAGGTTTTCCAGAACAGGAGGAAACGCCATAAGCATTGTTCATGAACTTGTGGATAAGCTCGGCGTGCATCTGATTGAAACTTCTTCTGGTCTTTGCACGAATGATGAGTATAGCAAACTTGATATATACAGCAAGCTTTTAGATGCCAGAAGGGAAAACATGGACAGGCTTGAAAAAACACTTCCTGGAATGAAAGCACTGCTCAGAGCGGGAAACTGGCTAGGCAAAGCACCCAGAGGCTACACAATGAGAGGAAAGAAGGTAGGGGATTATGCCCTAATGCAGGAGAAGCAGTCTATTACAATAAACTTAGAAGGAGAGATTTTAAAGAAAGCATGGAAGTGGAAGCTTGCGGGTGAGAGGGATTATGTAATCAGGGAGAAACTGGCAAAACTCAATTTAAATATTACAAAACAGTCGCTAGGTGCTATGTGGCGCAATCCTTTTTACTGCGGAATATCGGTAAATGCACTGCTTGAAGAGCCAGTGAAAGGAAACTGGACAGGTTTGGTCAGCGAAGAAGATTTTCTGAAGGTTGACAGAATGCTCTCTGAAAGCAAAGTGCCAATCAAGGAATATTCCAAAAGCAGGATCAATGAGTTCAGACCATTGACAGGTTTTTTAAGATGCGAATGCGGATGTCTTCTGACAAGCTATGTGGTGAGAAAAAAGAATGCGCACTACTATAAATGCCAGAAATGCAGAAATGCCAGTTTCAACGCATTGACCACGCCATATTCAAAAACGGAAGGCTTGAATGATTCTTTTGAAAAGCTATTATCAAGATACACGCTAAGTTCCCAATTTGTAGAGCCTTTCAAACTTCAGCTGAACAAGCTTTTTGATATCATGGAAAATGAAGGAAGGGAGGAAATGAAAGGTCTGCTTTCGAAGAAAAAAGATTTGGAAACCAAAATTGAAAATCTGGATAAACGCTATTTTGACAATCCGAATTTCGGAGATGAAAAATACAATAGATACTCGCTTCAGTTTGATATGGAATTAAAAGAAGTTGAGCTTCAGATTACGGTAAACAGCAAAAAAATATCTAACCACGGCAGACATATCGATAAAGTAATAGAGAAAGTTACAAACATCAATAAATGCTGGAAAGAAGGCGATATTGATAGCAAGATAAGAATCCAGAATCTGGTATTTCCAGAGGGATTGTCAATCAGGGCTGAAAACAGGGAATATCTAACTGGACGAGTAAACTCGATTTTTGGATTAGTCCAAACGTTTACAGGCATTGACAGAGGCAGTAAAAAACAAAAAACCCATCAAAAATTTGATGGGTCATTCTCTGTAGCGGGAACAGGACTCGAACCTGTGACCTTCGGGTTATGAGCCCGACGAGCTGCCTACTGCTCTATCCCGCGATGTTTCGGGTGCAAAGATACGCCGATTTTTTAGAAATGCAACGAAAACTTTAAAAAATGTTTTATTTCCTGTATTGACTTGATATGATTACCTTTGCAGACTAAAATATTACGCAAATGTCACATAAAGCAGGTTTTGTAAACATTATCGGAAATCCAAATGTTGGAAAATCAACACTGATGAACGCTTTCGTTGGAGAGCGATTGTCAATTATTACATCAAAAGCACAAACTACTCGTCATAGAATTCTTGGAATCGTAAACGGAGAAGACTTTCAATTGGTATTGTCTGATACCCCTGGAATCATCAAACCAGCTTACGAAATGCAGGAATCGATGATGAACTTTGTAAAATCAGCTTTTGAAGATGCTGATATTTTAATTTACATGGTCGAAATAGGCGAGCAAGATTTAAAAGATGAAGATTTCTTCAAGAAAATTATTCACGCTAAAATCCCTGTTTTATTGCTGTTAAATAAAATCGATAATTCGAATCAGGAACAATTAGAGCAGCAGGTTTCTTTCTGGAAAGAAAAAGTACCAAATGCAGAAATTTTCCCAATTTCAGCTTTACAGAACTTTAACGTTCCAGAAGTCTTCGGGAGAATTGTAGAATTATTGCCAGAATCTCCGGCATATTATCCAAAAGATCAATTAACAGACAAACCAGAACGTTTCTTTGTGAATGAAACCATCCGTGAGAAAATCTTATTGAATTACGCTAAAGAAATTCCGTATGCAGTTGAAATCGTAACAGAAGAATTTTTTGAAGACGAAAAAATTATCAGAATTCGTTCTGTAATTATGGTGGAGCGCGATACACAGAAAGGAATTATTATCGGACATAAAGGTGCCGCTTTAAAGAAAGTAGGAACCGATGCACGTGCCGATTTGGAGAAATTCTTCGGAAAACAAATTCACATTGAACTTTACGTAAAAGTGAATAAAAACTGGAGAAGCAACGCCAATATGCTGAAACGATTTGGTTATAATCAGTAGTTTTTAATTGTTTCAAGTTTCAGGTCTTAAGTTTAAACAAACAAATGAAAATTAGAAAAATTACGCTTTTAATTGTTTCCATTTTGGTTTTGGGCTACGCAGGATTAAAAGTAGTAAAGAAAATAAATCTAAATTCCGATTATAAAATAGGTCAGGCGCTGGATAGCTTAAATGGAGTAAAAGTTTATTATAACGGAGGAGTAGATCATATCGCAGGAAGAAACGTTACAAAAGATAATTACAATTTAGGACTTAAATATCAGTGCGTTGAATTTGTAAAACGTTATTATTACGAACATTACAAACATAAAATGCCTGATGCTTACGGACATGCAAAGGATTTTTTTGATCCAAGAGTAAAAGATGGGGAATTGAACTCAAAAAGAGATTTAACTCAATATACAAATCCAAGTAAAGAGAAACCTGAAGTTGGGGATTTGATGATTTTTTCAGGATCAATATTAAATAGATTTGGACATGTTGCGATAATATCCAAAGTTTCTGAAAATGAAATCGAAATTATTCAGCAAAATCCAGGGCCATTTAATGATTCCAGAGAGAAATTTGAATTAGAAAAGGAAAAAGGCTATTATAAAATCAAAAATGAAAGGCTTTTGGGTTGGCTAAGAAAAGAGAAATAATTAAACGTTCTCGAAACCTTAAATCCTAGCCCAGATAGGAGCGACATCCTTTTTCTGGTCTCGTTTTTTTATAACGAGACCAGAAAAAGATATAGCGGATAGCTGGATTAGCTCCTGAAAAATAACAAGAAAGTGATAAAAAACTTAGGTACTTAGAAACTTAGCGTCTCAGCAACTTTTTTTAACTACCTTTGCAAAAAATTTAAATAAGGCATTTTGGATTTATAATTTATTGTGATTTAGTCAAAAACGAAATCGGAATTGTGAATCTAAAATCTAAAATTCAAAAAAAATGAGTAATAACATTGTTGCGATAGTAGGAAGACCTAATGTGGGGAAATCAACCCTTTTCAATAGGCTGATACAAAGAAGAGAAGCTATTGTAGATTCAGTATCTGGGGTTACCCGTGATAGAAACTATGGTAAAAGCGAGTGGAACGGAAAAGAGTTTTCTGTAATTGATACCGGTGGATACGTTCGCGGATCCGATGACGTATTTGAAGGTGAAATCCGTAAACAAGTAGAGCTTGCTATCGACGAAGCCGATGTTATTATTTTTGTGGTTGATGTTGAAGAAGGAATTACGCCAATGGATGAAACCGTTGCAAAATTACTTCGTAAAGTAACAAAACCAGTTTTATTGGCTGTAAACAAGGTTGATAATGCAATGCGTGAAAAAGATGCGATTGAGTTTTATAATCTTGGTTTAGGAGATTATTTCACTTTCGCAAGTATTTCTGGAAGTGGAACAGGAGATTTGTTAGATGCTTTAATCGATGCATTTCCAGAGAAACCAGAAGTTGAGGTTAAAGAAGATTTGCCTCGTTTTGCAGTTGTAGGTCGCCCGAATGCTGGAAAATCTAGTTTCATCAATGCTTTGATTGGTCAAGATCGTTATATTGTAACTGATATTGCAGGAACAACTCGTGATGCTATTGATACTAAATTTGACCGTTTTGGTTTCGAATTCAACTTGGTTGATACTGCTGGTATTCGCCGTAAAGCAAAAGTAAAGGAAGATTTAGAGTTTTATTCTGTAATGCGTTCTGTACGTGCAATCGAACATGCCGATATTTGTATTTTGGTTATCGATGCAACTCGTGGATTTGAAGGTCAGGATCAGAGTATTTTCTGGTTGGCTGAAAAGAATAGAAAAGGAGTTGTAATCTTAGTAAACAAATGGGATTTGGTAGAAAAAGACACCATGTCAACTCGTGATTACGAAGAAAAAATCAAAAAAGAATTAATGCCTTTTACAGACGTGCCAATTTTATTCGTTTCGGCATTAACAAAACAACGTTTGTTAAAAGCATTGGAAGCTACGGTTCAGGTTTTCGAAAATAGAAAACAAAGAATTTCAACTTCAAAATTCAATGAATATATGTTGAAGGTAATCGAGGCTTATCCGCCGCCAGCAACAAAAGGAAAATATGTGAAAATTAAATATTGCATGCAATTACCAACAGCAACACCGCAATTTGTGTTTTTTGCTAATTTACCACAGTATGTAAAAGAACCTTATAAACGATATCTGGAAAATAAAATTAGAGAACAATGGGATTTTTCTGGAGTTCCAATAGATATCTATATTAGAGAAAAATAAGATGATAAAGTCCCATAATAGGGGACTTTTTTATGTTTAGTGTCTACAAAATTAGAAGATCAGTTTTTTATTGGCATTATATTTGAATAAATGTGAAAAACACAATTAAACCTTTTGCATTTTTTAAAGTCTTAATGCTCTAACTAACCTAATTTTATGACCAAAATTTATTCATTTCTATTGTTTTTAGCTTTTGTTTATTCGGCAAATGCCCAAAATAATATCGTTATTAAAGGTACAGTGGTTGATATCAATACACAGCTTCCACTTGAACTTGCTACCGTTTATTTTACCACCGTAAAAGATTCTACTATGATTGAATATGCTACGACGGATAAAAACGGAAATTTTATTATCAATACTAAAAAGTTTGAAAAACCAGTTTTCTTAAAAGTAAATTACACAGGATACCAAGCTTATTTCGAAGAACAAAAAGGACTTACAGAAAGTAAAGACTTTGGAAAATTGTATATGATTGAAAATGCTAATGTTTTAAACGAGGTAATCGTGAAATCTGAAGCACCACCAATTACCATTAAAAAAGATACTTTAGAATTTAATGCCCCTTCCTACAAAGTTCGCCCAGATGCGAATGTTGAAACATTATTGAAGCAATTACCTGGATTTGATGTTGATAATTCTGGAAAAATCACGGTAAATGGACGAGAAGTCAATCAGGTTTTAGTGAATGGAAAAGCATTTTTTGATAAAGATGGAGCTATTGCCATTAAAAATCTTCCTGCAGATATCATTAAAAAAGTTCAAGTTTCTGACTTTAAAACAAAGAAAGAAGAATTGGCTAAACAAGAATCGACTTCAGATTATTCAAGTATTAATATCACTATTGACGAAAAGAAAAATAAAGGATATTTTGGAAAAGTTCTTGGCGGATATGGTTCGGACGAGCATTATGAAAGCAGTTTGATGATGAACTTTTTCAAAAACAAACAAAAAATTAGTGTTTTAGCTTCTTCCAATAATATTAATTCAACTGGCTTTTCGATGGATGAGGTTTTTGATAATATGGGAGGCGGAAGAAATGCAAAAGGAGGCCAGGGTGCGAGCAGCGGCGGTAGAGGAATCACACAATCTACTTTAGCTGGTATTAATTATTCTGACGATTGGACGAAAGATTTGGAGTTTATGAGTAGTTACAATTTTACGAATGCGGTAACTAAAAATGATAGTAAATCGAACCAAGTTAGTTTTTTGCCAACAGGAAATATCGTAACAGAGGCTGATTCTAAAACCAAAAATGAAAATACGGGGAATAATGCCAATTTTCAACTGGAATACAAAATCGATCCGACAATGCGTCTTGTTGTGGCTCCAAATTTAAATCAGTCCAATTCGACTAATAATAATTCTTCTTTTACTTCTTCAGTAGATGAAAATGGTGAAGCACTAAACGAAAGTACATCTAGCTCTCATTCTACAGGATCTAATACGAATTTTGCGAACAGCATTAATTTTAATAAAGTATTTGAAAAAAAGTCACGAAATCTAAGTATTGTTTTTAATAACAATAATTCAAAAAATAGCTCGAACGGAATTAATATTTCTGAAACTATTTTTCATCAGGATGGAAAACCGAACGATGAGAGAAATCAGAATGCAAAAAACACTTCAAAAAGTGATACTTATGCAATTGATTTAGAATATACAGAGCCAATTACAGATTCGCTTCGTGTACGTTTTGGAACCGATTTTAACTGGCAAAATTCTATAAATGATCAGAAAACGTTCAATTTTGATGAAGATACTGATCAATATTCTGATTTGAATTTATCATTGACAAATTATACAACTTCAAAGCAGAATTCAATTTCTCCAAAAGTTGGGATCACTTTACAGAAAAGTAAATTTACACTGAATTTAAACTCAAGAACTTCAATTGTGGAGTTTGATAACCACTCTTTTTATTTGAATCAAGCAACTGATTTGAATAAAAGATATCTGCTTCCTTATGGAAATGCGCAGCTTCGATACAAATTTAATAGATCAAAGAATTTGACTTTCAAATATGATTATTCTAATGCGCTTCCGTCAGCAACCCAGTTAATGCCTGTAGCCAATTTAAATAATCCATTAAATAGTGTAATAGGTAATCCAGATTTAAATCCGATTGAAAAAAACAGTGCAGGAATCGACTTTAAAAACTTTGATTTTAGAACACGTTCAGGGTATAGTGTTTACATTAGAGGAGATTATTATAATAATGACGTAGTTTCAACTTCAATTTACGATGATAGCGGGAAAAGAAATACGACTTATGTGAATATTTCAGGAACTTATTCGACATCTATTGGTGGAAACTGGAATCAGCAGATTAAAAAAGATGCGCATACTTTACGTTACGGCTTGCGTTTAAGCGGAAACTATAATTTTGATAAAGGATTTACAAATGCAGAATTGTATAGTGCCAAATCAATTGTCGTAACACCAAGTGTTTATGCTTCTTACGATTATGGGGAAGTACTTTCTATCGCACCATCTTATAGCTTATCATACAACGAAACACGATATGAGAATTTTTCTAGAGATGCAACTTCAAATGTAATTCACAGAATAAACCTGCAAACCACTTCATATTGGCCGGCAAATTTAATTTTCGGAAATGATTTTGGATATACTTATAATTCGAACATTTCAGGTAATTTTAAAAAGGATTTCTTTCTTTGGAATACCAGTTTATCTTATGGTTTCTTAGATAAAAAATTATATGCAAAAGTAAAAGTATATGACGTTTTAAATCAGAACCAAAGTGCAACAAGAACTATTTCTGCAACTTCGATTCGTGATGAGGAAAATACAGTTTTAAAACGCTATGTAATGTTTTCTCTAGCATATAAAATTGGAAACTTCGCTGAAAGTAAAAAAGGAGGAAGAGGAAGACAGAGAGGATTCTAGTAGCAAAGTTACAAAGTCACAAAGGGAGAAAGAATAAAAAAACGGCAAATCATACAATGATTTGCCGTTTTTTTATAGTAAAATCTAAAATCTAAAATCTAAAATCTAAAATCTAAAATCTAAAATCTAAAATCTAAAATCTAAAATCTAAAATCTAAAATCTAAAATCTAAAATTTCCGATTAATTCTATGGTAAACGGTAAGTCGAATAATATCTCGATCATAAAAATCTACGCCACTGGCACGTCTTTGAAAGTTTTTGATGTAACCTAATTCTAAACCAAGATTAGGAGTGAAGTGATAGCGTAATGCTGTATAAAAACGGTTTTGATCGAAAGTGTTTCTCTTGTTATCTTTTCCATAATTGAATAAAACTTCATCAGATATGGTACCTTTTAAACTGCTTTGCTCTTTTTCCCAAAGCGTAAAGGTAGATTGCAGCCGATATCTAAATCGATAAGCAAATGAAAAATCGTTTAAAAGACCATTTTTGTCTGCTTTCTGAATAAAACGTTCTTCCAATTGAAAACGATTATGAAAAGTTATTTTAGCAATATCATTAATAAGAGTCAAATCTTGCTGTGCACGATATTCTGGAATAGAATAGTCAGGATCAACATTTGGGTTTTGTGTATTGATATTAAAATAAGCAAATCCTGCACCAAAATCCATTAATTTAGTTGCTCTGTAACGAACTTGAGACCTAATGACAAAAAGATTCTCATGAATAGGATTTAAAAAACTTCGATTATCAAATTCAGAATGAATGGCCCATTTTTCACTTAAAGGAAAGATATTATAATAACGAATCCAGGTCAGTGTCTGCTGATCGGTCTTCTTTATATTTTGTGCTGATAAAATGGGACCAGCTAAGATTAAAATAAGTATTAATTTGAAAATCTTCATTCAATCAATAAAATTCAGGCTGCGAATATAGAAAAACGAAAACTGAATTACAGAAGAATAAAAATGGTTTTAAAATTTAATTTGTGATTTTGATCTTTTGCAAAATAAAAAACGAGATACAATTAAGCATCTCGTTGATTTAGTTTTTAGTTCTAATTTTTTATTTTATAAACTGTATTTTAATGTAACTCCATAAGTTCTTTGATCACCTAAAACTCCTGCATATTGTCCAGCATTTCCACCTGCTGGTAATAGCTGCTCATAGTAATCTTTGTTTAACAAGTTACGTCCCCAAAAGTGAACAGATAAACCTTGTGAAGCACGGAAACCTAAACGAGCATTAAAAATAGCATAACCTTGTACAACCAAATATTTAGAAGCTGAAGGGCTTGATGAAAACTCAGAACGAGCATAAGAATCAACCGCTAAGAAAATTTTTCCTGCATTTCCAAAGAATTTAGCACGATCAGAAAGTTCTCCTCCTAAAGATCCTGCCCATTTTGAAGCACCTGGAAGTGCTGTCCCTGAAACATCTTTAAATGATACTGGAGCTCCAGTTTCTTCTAACGGAAGTGGCGCGTTTGTAAATTTCACATACTTACCATCTGTATAAGTTGCAGCTCCATTAATAGTTAAGTGCTCGCTAAATACAAAACTTGCATCTACTTCTACACCTTGTACACGTACTTTATCAGCATTCGCCAGATAACCACGGTTTACACCCAATTCAGCGGCCTGAACGTTAGTTTGGAAATCATTTATATCCGTTTGAAATAATGCTAAATTGAAAATTGAATTTCTGAAAGGAGAAGTTTTTACTCCAACTTCATAATGATATACTTTTTCGGGTTTAATAACAGCCAATTCAAGAAGCGGTTGTCCCGCCGAGTTTGTTGGAAGCCCCGCAACGTTTACACCAACTGGTTTGTAGCTTTTTGCAAAAGTTCCATAAGCATTGATTTTATCCGAAGCTTTAAAAGTAACTGTAATGTTCCCTGAAAAGTCTGTGTTATCAATAGCAGAATCAAATGCCTGATCAGAATATACTTGTTTTTTCAAAGCCAATAACGCTGGATCTGTTGTTTGTAAACCTCCGTATGTTGTACGAGCATAATGTGCATCTTTTTTATCAAAATTATAGCGCAAACCTGGTAAAACATGTAGACGATCTGTAATAGCCCAGTCAATTTGACCAAATACTGCAGCACTTGAAGCTCTAATATTGGCATCTGTTTTAATTCCGTATCCTTCAAAAAGACCTGGAGTTTTCCATAGAGCACTTGTTGAACTTTGTGCGAATCTCCATTGTGCATTTCCAGATTCTTCTGTTCCATCAGTTTGCGATGTTTGATCGATAAAGAATACTCCAGCAACACCACTTATTTTCGAAGTAATTTGTCCAGCGTAACGAACTTCTTGTGTAATCTGTGTTTGTCTTGTTGGGTTCTGAGATTTAGCTAATACTTGTAATCCTGTAAAATCTCTATCATTCGACGGATCCCAATTCCAGAAACGCCATGCCGTTGTAGAAGTAAGAGTTCCACCTCCAATTTTAGTATCAACATTCAAAGAAAAACCTCCCATATCTTGATTTGATCTCCATGGAGTATCGTGATCAATTTTACGATCAAAAGCATTTAAGCTTGGTAGCTGATAATTTAAATCGGCAATGATGGCATCAAACTGTCTGTAAGCTGCTCTCTGTGTCGGTGCAACACCTGCAATAACTTGTGCATATCCGTCAGGGCGTTGTGTTGTGATGTCAGCAGCAAAAATAACATTGGTGTTTACAGTTGGAGTCCAAAGCAATTGTCCTCTAATTCCTTGGTTGCTTAAAGTATTTGTAGGTCTTCCAGTTGCAACGTTGTCCACTAAACCATCGCGAGAAGTACCTGAAAAAGATATTCTACCGGCAACTTTACTTCCTAAAGCTCCAGTAACAGATGCTTTAGCCTGCAAGAAAGAATAATTTCCATAGCTAAGTTCAAAATCAGCACCAGAAGTAAAACTTGGTTTACGAGTTGTAATATTAAAGGCTCCAGAAGTGGTGTTTTTTCCAAACAAAGAACCTTGTGGGCCACGTAAAACCTCGATTTGTTCTACATCGATAAAATCAAGTGTTGTAGCAGCTGGACGGGCAAAATATACTCCATCAACGTAGAATCCAACTCCCGGATCAATACCGTCATTGGTTAATCCGAAAGGAGAACCTAAACTTCTAATGTTGATTCCAGTATTTCTTGGGTTCGAAGAATAAAGCTGAACAGATGGTACTAATTCTTTAATGCGGTTTACGTTAAAAGCACCCGTTTGTTCTGCTTGCTTTCCTGTAATTACAGAAATAGCAATTGGCACATCTTGAACTTTTTCTATTCTTCTTCTAGAAGAAACCACAACTTCGACAAGTTCGTTTTCTTCTTTAAGGGCAACCTGAATTGGATTTACAGGAATTGCAGTCAATTCGATTTCTGTTGTTTTGTATCCAACATATTGAATTAAAAGAGTCAATGGCAGTCTTCCTTCAGAATCGATGACGAACTTACCGCTGTTGTCTGTGATAGCGCTATGAGTAGTTCCTTTAATTACCACGTTTACTGCTTCTAAAGGAATGTTTTCACTTGTTGTAACTACACCTTCAATATTTTGTGCAAATGAGATAGAGAAGGTTAAAAAAGATAATATTGTAAAGATATTTTTTATAGATGCTTTCATTTTTATATTAAGTATATATGATTAGTAGAGTTTAAAAATAAATTTTTTAACAGCACATACACATCATACATGAATTGCCAGAAGCAGTTCTGAAAAGCTTAGTTTTATTTTGCAAAAGTTTTGTAACACCCGAGGGATTAAAATGTACTTTCATGAGATAGAATTTTGTTATTGGTTTGTTAATTATTTTTTGCAAATATATATAATTAATTCTATCGATTTACTAGGGATTATAAAATATTTTTTTATTTCTTTACTAATGAAGCGATTGTAATGCCTTCCATAGCCTTCAAAGTTTTGTCTCTAATTAGCATTAAACCGTGACGCAGACTGCATTCAGACTCGGTTTTACAATCGGAGCAAGGCTCGTAAAAATTTAGTGAAGCACATGGCAAAAGAGCAATTGCACCGTCAAATAATCGGTGAATTTCTGCCAAAGTAATGTCATTTTTGGATTTAATTAGATAGTATCCACCAAATTTCCCTTGCTTACTGCTTACAAAACGGCCGCGTTTCAGATCCAATAAAATCTGTTCTAAAAACTTTTTAGGAATATTGGCTCCATCAGCAATTTCTACAGTTCTAGAAATGTGATTTTCGTCTTGTTCTGCTAAATAAAGTAAGGCCTTAAGGGCGTATTTTGCTTTATGTGATAACATCTATTAATAAATTGTAAAATGTAAATGTATGATTTTTTAATATTGAAACCTAAACTCGAAGTCTGAAACAAAGAAAATTAGAAACATACTAAATTACCAGCTTCCTCCAGAACCTCCTCCAGAGAATCCGCCACCGCCAAATCCACCGCCGAAGCCACCGCCACCGCCAAAACCACCTCCAGATGATCCGCCACCGAAACCGCCAAATCCACCTCCGCCGCTTCTTCCAAGATTACTTAGAATGATAACATCAAGTAGGCTAGGACCACCGCCATTGCTTCCAGAATTTCCTCCTCCTCCTCTTTTATTTCGGGAAAGAAGGATTAAAACAATAACGACAATAACGATAAATGGAAAGATTGGAAAGTCTTGTCCTTTGGCTTTTTTACGTTCTCCTTTGTATTTTCCTTTAAAGACATCGAAAAGTGCATCTGCCCCTTTGTCAAGTCCTCTATAATAACTTCCAGCTTTAAATTCAGGAATAATTATATTTCTAGTAATTTCTCCGCCAATTCCGGCAGTTAAACGATCTTCTAATCCATAACCAGGAGAAATCCATATTCTTCTTTCCTGTTTAGCTAATAAAATTAAAACACCATTGTCTTCTTTTGCTTGGCCAATTCCCCATTCTTGAGCCCATTTTGGCGTAAGAATACCAATATCCTCACCTTTTAAGCTTTCGATAGTAATAACTACAATTTGAGTAGAAGTAGAATCGGAATAACGAACTAGTTTTTCTTCTAATTGTGTTTTTTCTGAAGCACTTAAAACATTAGCGTAATCATAAACAGAAGTTTGGAAATCAGGTTTTTTCGGGATATCAAATTGTGCAAAAATAGTATTGCAGATAAAAAACGCGACAAACAAAAAGGTTAACTGAAAAATTCTATTGGAATTTGAGATTTTATTTTTGGAATTTTTCATCATTTATCCTTTTGAAATTTCGTTTGATAATTCGTTGATATCATCCTCCTGAGAAGGGAAATATTTTTTCAATTGTTCTCCGGCATTTAAGATACCGTCAACAATGCCTTGTTTAAAGTTTCCAGCTTTAAAATGATTTACCATAACATCTTTGGTACAATCCCAAAAATCATCAGATACTAAATCATTAATTCCTTTGTCGCCACAAATTACAAAGTTTTTGTCCTCAACTGCAAAATAAAGCAATACGCCATTTTGCAATTTAGTTTCATCCATTCGTAATTCATGAAAAACTTCTAAAGCTCTGTCATAATGAGCTTTAGAAGTTGTTTTTTCTATATGTACTCTAATTTCGCCAGAAGTATTATTTTCAGCCATACGAATAGCTTCAACAATTTCGTACTCTTCTTCTTTGGTTAAAAAATCTTCTACTTTTGACATGGAAATGATTTTAGAGTTTATATTATAGATTGTTTCTAGAACTTTTTAGAATTTTACTTCAACTGGTTTATCTGCACCTGTAGAAGCTTCAAAGTATGGTTTTTCTTTGTATTCGCTCAAGAACCAGTTGTTTGGAATTTTCAAAACATATCCGTTGTAAACTTGTACGGCCTCATTAAAACGAGTTCTGGCAGTTAAAATCTGATTTTCAGTACTTGCTAATTCGTCTTGTAATTTCAAGAAATTTTCATTTGCTTTCAAAGTTGGATATTGCTCCACCGAAACCAATAATCTTGATAATGATGAGCTTACGCCGCTTTGGGCCTGATTGAATTCCTTTAATTGTTCTGGAGTTACATTACTTGGGTCAATTGTTACAGAAGTAGCTTTTGCACGAGCTTCGATTACAGCTGTTAAAGTTCCTTTTTCAAAGTCAGCAGCTCCTTTTACAGTGTTTACTAAATTCCCAATAAGATCATTACGTCTTTGGTAAGCCGTCTGAACATTTCCCCATTCTTTGTTTACAGCTTGACTGTGTTGTAAAGCAGTATTTTTAATACCAATCGACCAAAATGCGATAATAGCAATAAGTGCTATAATAATTCCTACAGGGATTAACCACTTTTTCATATTTGTTTTGATTTAAGTTTATTTCAATTTTTAATTACAATTCGTTTTTGATGTCGTTCAATTGCGTTTTTATGGACTCTAATTTACGTATTATTTCGAATTTATCTAACGTTTTCTTTTGTCCTTCTTTTAAGTGTATTTTGGCGCCTTCAAGGGTAAAACCTCTCTCTTTTACAAGATGATAGATCAATTGCAGGTTGGTAATATCTTCGGGTGTGAACATTCTGTTTCCCTTTGCATTTTTTTTAGGTTTTAGAATATCAAATTCGCTGTCCCAAAATCGTATCAAAGAGGCATTGACATTAAAAGCTTTGGCTACTTCGCCAATACTGTAATATCTTTTGTCTTTAGAAAGTTCAATATGCATGATTTGTTTTTTACTATTTTACTTCAAAAATACTATTTTTTCGCAATATTAATCTAATGATTGATTTTCTTGATTCGCCATTTGTGAAATTGCCACATATTCTACAGCCGAAATGTTTCCATAATAGAAGTTCAGCGGATTTACGACTTTTCCGTCTTTATGTACTTCATAGTGACAATGTGGCCCCTCGGATCTTCCAGTGCTTCCAACATATCCAATTACGTCTCCTCTTTTGACTTTTTGTCCAGGTCTGCAGTTGTATTTGCTTAAATGGGCGTACAAACTTTCGTATCCAAAACCATGCCTGATCACAATGTGGTTTCCATAGCCAGATGCTGTATTATCAGCTCTTGCTACGACACCGTCACCAGTAGCATAAATTGGAGCGCCTGTATTGGCAGTAAAATCCATTCCATTGTGCATTTTTCGTACTTTTGTGAAAGGGTCAATTCGGTATCCAAAACCTGAGGCAACTCGTTTTAAGTTTTCATTCTGAACAGGCTGAATGGCAGGAATTGCTAATAATAAACTTTCTTTAGCTCCAGCTAATTTTAAAATGTCATCCAACGATTTTGATTGAATAGCTAATTCTTTTGAAAGTTTATCGACTCGTTTAGTGGTATTTAAAACCAATTGTGAATTATTATAACCTTCTAAAATCTTGTATCTTTCCGGATTTCTAAATCCAGCTTTTCTAATCGAATCCGGAATTTCAGCTTTATTAAAATAAATTCTGTAAATATTATTGTCTCTCTCTTCCAAAGCATCTGCAACGGCATCAATTTCATCTAATTTTTTATTTAGAATGGAATATTGAAGTTTTAAATTTTCAATTTCCCGTGCCTGCAAACGATCTTTGGGAGTTTCAAAATAAGGCGTATTAATTAAAAGAACGAAAACTAAAAAACCAAACAATGCTGAAGCCAGTAAAAACAGTAATGCGTAACCAATTTTTATTCTTTTTCTGGTTTTTATTTTCGTATAAGCCAGATTTTCTGAGTCGTAATAATATTTTACTTTCGCCATATTTTAAAATACGCTATTTTTGCAGCTTGTAAAATAAGTTAGACGAACAAAATGGCTAAATGTTTCAGCAGTTCGGCACTTTTTTTTACAAGAATTAATGATTAGATATTGGGGCTATTTTATCATTAGATAATGCGCAAAATAGGCAATTTATTGTTTATAATATAAGTTTTTTGAATTCATTATAAAAAACTTAACGCATTACGGAATGAATAAATATCTAATCGTCTAATTTTCAAATTGACACATTAAACAGACACATTTTTTCTAATTTAAATATGAAATCACAAGACGTACGTAAACAATTTTTAGATTTTTTTGAGAGTAAAGGACATACTATTGTTCCTTCAGCTCCTATTGTACTTAAAGATGACCCAACCTTAATGTTCAACAACTCGGGAATGGCCCAGTTTAAAGAATTTTTCTTAGGAAACGGAACTCCAAAAAGTCCAAGAATAGCCGATACGCAAAAATGTCTTCGTGTTTCAGGAAAACATAATGATCTTGAAGAAGTTGGTATTGATACTTACCATCACACAATGTTTGAAATGTTAGGGAACTGGTCTTTTGGAGATTATTTCAAAAAAGAAGCAATCAACTGGGCTTGGGAATTATTGACAGAAGTCTACAAAATTCCTAAAGAAAATCTTTATGTTTCTGTTTTTGAAGGAAGCAAAGAAGATAATGTTCCGTTTGACCAAGAAGCTTGGGATATCTGGAAAGAGTTAATTGATGAAGACCGAATTATTCTTGGAAATAAAAAAGATAATTTCTGGGAAATGGGAGATCAGGGACCATGCGGACCTTGTTCTGAAATTCACGTTGATTTACGTTCTGAAGAAGAAAAAGCTTTAAAACCAGGTAAAGAAGAAGTAAATAATGATCACCCTCAGGTAGTTGAAATCTGGAATAACGTATTCATGGAATTTAACCGTAAAGCTGATGGTTCATTAGAAAAACTTCCGGCACAACACGTTGATACCGGAATGGGATTTGAGCGTTTGTGTATGGCATTGCAAGGAAAAACATCAAATTATGATACTGATGTTTTCATGCCTTTAATTAGAGAAATCGAAACCATTACGGGAGCAAAATATACAACTAATGATGTAACAGGCATTAGTGAAGAACAAAATAAAATGAATATTGCGATTCGTGTAGTAGCAGATCACGTTCGTGCGGTGGCTTTTGCTATTGCTGATGGACAGTTGCCTTCTAACACGGGTGCAGGATATGTAATTCGTAGAATTTTACGTCGTGCTATTCGTTACGGCTTTACTTTCTTAGGAACAAAAGAGCCGTTTATTTTTAAATTGGTTGAAACTTTAAGCGAGCAGATGGGAGATTCTTTCCCGGAAATCAGAACGCAGAAAGCACTTTGCTCTAATGTAATTCGTGAAGAAGAAAATTCATTCCTTAAAACATTAGATCAGGGATTGATTCTTTTAGATGCTGTAATTTTAAATAATACAGGAGATACTGTTGATGGTAAGAAAGCATTTGAATTGTATGATACTTACGGATTCCCAATTGATTTAACCGCTTTAATTCTTTCTGAAAGAGGATTGAAATTAGATGAAGAAGGATTCCAAGAGCAATTACAATTGCAAAAAGAAAGATCTCGTGCGGCATCAAAAGTAACGGCTGGAGACTGGAATGTACTTGTAGAAGATGATATTCAGGAATTTGTTGGTTATGACAGATTATCACAACAGGTAAAAATCACGAAATATCGTAGAGTTGAAAGTGCAAAAGATGGTGAGATTTTCCAATTAGTTTTCAATGCAACTCCATTTTATGGAGAAAGCGGAGGACAAACAGGAGATAAAGGATATTTAGAAGCTCAAAACGGTGACATTGTTTACATTATAGATACTAAAAAAGAGAACAATCAAACGATACATTTAGCAAAATCGTTACCAGAAAATCTTACTGGAACTTTTAATGCAGTTGTTGATGCCAATCAAAGAGCTAAAACTTCTTCAAATCACTCGGCTACGCATTTATTGCACCAAGGTTTGCGTAAGATTTTAGGAACTCATATTGAGCAGAAAGGTTCGATGGTTCGTAATGCTTCATTACGTTTTGACTTTTCTCACTTCTCTAAAGTAACTGATGAAGAATTGGTTGAAGTTGAAAACTTCGTAAATGCAAGGATTCGCGAGAGTCTGCCATTAATCGAAAAAAGAGGAATTCCAAAAGAGCAGGCTTTGGAAGATGGAGCAATCGCTTTGTTTGGAGAAAAATATGGCGATTTAGTTCGTACCATTAAATTTGGTGATTCGGTTGAATTATGCGGAGGAACTCACGTTGCGAATACATCTGATATCTGGCATTTTAAAATTGTTTCTGAAGGAGCTGTTGCAGCTGGAATCAGAAGAATAGAGGCAATTACAAGTGAAGCTGCAAAAGAATATTTTGAATCGCAGGCCGTTTCTTTAGCTGAAATTAAAGATGCGCTTAAAAATGCTCAAGATCCAGTAAAATCAATTTTGGCTTTACAAGACGAAAATGCACAGCTTAAAAAACAATTAGAAGCTTTGTTAAAAGATAAAGCGAAAAATATGAAAGCTGATTTGGCTAAAGAATTACAAGAAATCAATGGTGTTCAATTTTTAGCAAAACAAGTAGATTTAAATCCAGAAGGAGCAAAAGATTTAGCTTATGAATTAGGCGGTTCTTACAGCAATTTATTTGTAGTTTTCGCAACGGCTCACGAAGGAAAACCAATGTTAACTTGTTATATCTCTAAAGAAATTGTAGCAGCCAAAAACCTAAACGCAGGACTAGTGGTTCGCGAATTAGGAAAATATATCCAAGGTGGAGGAGGAGGTCAGCCTTTCTTCGCTACTGCAGGAGGTAAAAATGTTGATGGAATTGCTGAGGCTTTAACTAAAGCTGTGGATTTTGTAAAATAATTAAAGATGCTAAGGTTCTAAGATACTAAGGGACTAAGTTTTTATAACTCACAACAAACCCGACAGGTTCAAACCTGTCGGGTTTTGTATTTTTAGTTTTTACGTATTTTATGTCATTTCGACTGAAAGGAGAAATCACACTAGAAACTCTACAAAGATTGGCAACTCACTTTGCGGATTTACGCGTGTGATTTCTCCTTTCAGTCGAAATGACAAATAGGACGTTTATAGATTGTTTTTAAAAAACTTAGAACCTTAGCAACTTAAAAAAAGCTATTTTCGTTCGCCAATCTGCTGGCGCCACATAGCATAATACAGCCCTTTCTCTACAATTAAATCCTCATGTTTTCCTTGCTCAATTATTTTTCCTTGTTCTAGGACAAAAATTCTGTCGGCGTGCATTACAGTTGATAAACGGTGTGCAATTAAAACTGTGATTCTGTTTTTGTCTGAGATGTTTCTAATGGTATCATTAATTTCTTCTTCGGTAATAGAATCCAATGCAGAAGTGGCTTCATCAAAAATTAATAAATTTGGATTTCTAAGAATTGCTCTGGCGATAGATAAGCGTTGTTTTTCTCCACCCGAAACTTTGATTCCGCCTTCTCCGATTGTAGTATTTAAACCATCTTCGGCACGTCTAAGCAATTTATCACAGCTTGCACGTTTTAGTGCGTCGTACAGATCTTCGTCGGTTGCGTTTGGTTTTACGAATAATAAATTTTCACGGATTGTTCCAGAAAACAATTGGGCATCCTGAGTTACAAATCCTAATTGCTTTCTCAAATCTAAAAGATCAACATCTGTAGAGTCAATATCATTGTATGTAACATGGCCTTCAGCGGGTGTATATAACCCAACTAATAATTTGACCAAAGTAGTTTTACCAGACCCAGACGGCCCAACAAAAGCTACTGTTTGCCCTTGTTTAATTTCGAAATTGATATTTTCGACCGCTTTAAATTTAGCTGTTCTGTGCTGGAAAGTTACATTAGAAAAAAGCAATTTCTGAATTGCCCCAATATGTTTTGGATTTTTAGGACGAAATTCTTTTGGAGCGCTTAATAAGGTTTTAAAGTTCTCCATAGAAACTTTCGTTTCATTCAAAGCAATGATAAAGTTTCCTAATTCCTGTAAAGGGCCAAAAATAAAGAATGTAAAAAATACCATTGTCAATAAATCTCCAACTATAATTTTTCCGCCAAATAGAAAGTAATATAAAGCAAAAACAACGCAGGTTCTTAAAAAGTGAACGGTTGTTCCTTGGATGAAACTTAAACTTCTAATAAAACGTATTTTCTCTAATTCTAACTGAAGGATTTTAAATGTATTCAGATTTAAACGTTTTTCTTCTTGATATGTCAAACCAAGACTTTTTACCAATTCAATGTTTCGTAAACTTTCTGTTGTAGAACCTGCCAAGGCATTCGTTTGGTTCACAATTTTTCGGGAAACAATTTTGATCTTTTTACCTAGATACAAACTGACCAAAGCAATAATTGGGGCAGTAATTAAAAAGATAATCGAAATGCGAAGATCTATTCTTGCAACATAAACAATTACGAAAATGAAGCCGATGATGGTTTGAAAAATTAAAGAAATTGAAAGTGTGATCAATTTTTCAGAATCAATTCTAACCTTAGTCAATTTGCTTAAAGTTTCACCACTTCGTTGGTCTTCGAATTCTGCATAAGGAAGATCTAGAGATTTTTTAATTCCGTCTGTGTACATTTGAGCACCAGTTCTCTGAATGACAACATTGGTAAAATAATCTTGAAAGTTTTTGGTAATTCTAGAGATCATTGCTGCACCAAGCGAAAGTCCAAGCCAGAAAGCTAAAGATTTTATAAAGCCAATTTCATTGCCTTTATATTTTGTGATTCCGACACCGCAGTCCTGCATTAATTTACCGGTAATTACGGAGTCTGATAAACTGAAACAAATGTTAATAGTAGCCATTATCAAAGCAAAAAATAAAAGCATTTTATGTTTGATGATGTAAGTATATAATAATTTCATAAATGATTTAAAAAAATGGAAGATGCAAAAGTAAGGAATTGTTTTAGTTTGTGAAGTTGATTTCTGTTATTAAAAATATAAATTATTCTATATTTGAATATTAAAAAAAACAAAATTCATGAAACAGCTTTTAATGTTTTTTACAGCTTTTATTTTAATAACATCCTGTTCGAGTGATGACAATTCTGCTCAAAACAACTTAATTTTACCTAAGGCAGTTTCTTTTATATTTCCAAATGAACAATTAGGCACTAATAGTGTAGGGATTATTGTATATGACGGAAACAAGATTGTAAGTCTTACTAGAGAATATTCAAAATTCGTATACACTTATGAGGGAGACAGAATAACAAAACAGACGGAATTTGATGTAGACACTAAAGGGAAAGAGTATAAAAGTAGAGAGGTTGTCTATATTTATGAAAATGGAAAATTGAAAAGCAGGACATTTAAAGAAGGATTTCCTGATAATAACTCAGAAGCTTTATCGATAAACACAACTATATATACACACTTGTCTAATGGACTAATTACCTATGTTAATTATTCAGATTCAAATATTAAACAGGGAGAAGGAAGTTTAGAACTGAAAGATGGGAATGTAATAAAAGAAAGTACAACATTTGGGGCTTCCCAAACATTGATAATGTATGAATACGACACTAAACCTAATGCATTGAAGAACGTTTTAGGATTTGATCTTTTACTAAATGAAGTAGCAGGGTTTGGGAAAAATAACATTGTAAAAATGACTAGAACATCAACAGAATTTCCTAATCCTGCCGTTTATACAAAAAGCTATACTTATAATGAAAATGGTTATCCAATAAGAGCGTTTTCATATGATAGCAGTGGAAATTCAATTGAATATGAAACACGATATGCTTATTAAGTGTTGAAATTTTAAAGAATGTAATTAAAAGCCAGTTGTATACCGCTGGCTTTTTTGTTTGTAAAAAATAACCGAAATTTACAGAAAATAATTCTATGCAATTCAGAACTCAAATCCTAATTTCAAAAAGTAATTCGCCAATCGATTATCATTCGAAAGTACTTTCAATGGGTTCTTGTTTTGCAGAAAATATGGCGGAGAAATTTGATTATTTTAAATTTCAAAACGAAACCAATCCGTTTGGGATTATTTTTAATCCAGTTTCAATAGAAAAATTATTTAAGAGAGTTTGTCAAGAACAATGGTTTGAAGAAAAAGACGTTTTCTTTCATAACGAACGCTGGCATTCTTTTGAAGTACATTCTGATTTAAGTAATGCCGACCGACAAGAATTACTGGAAACGCTCAATAAAGCTATTTCAGAAACGAACAAACAATTAAAAGAAGCAACGCATCTCATTATCACTTTTGGAACTTCCTGGATTTACAAAGTTTTAGAGAAAGATGAAGTTGTTGCCAATTGTCATAAAGTGCCACAGAAACAATTTTCAAAAGAGTTGTTATCTGTTGAAGTAATTCAGAAAAGCATTCAAAACACAATTGATTTAGTTCAGGCTTTAAATCCAAAAATCAACTTCATTTTTACCATTTCTCCGGTAAGACATATTAAAGACGGCTTTGTAGAAAATCAATTAAGCAAATCGCACTTATTTACGGCTTTGCATTCTGTTCTAAAAACTGAACACTCAAAACTGAACACTGCATATTTTCCCTCTTACGAAATCATGATGGATGAGCTTCGCGATTATCGTTTTTATGGAGAAGATATGTTACACCCAAATCAAATCGCAATCGATTATATCTGGAAGCTTTTCAGCGAAAATTATATTTCAGAAAACAGCCTTTCAACAATGCTAGAAGTAGACGAAATTCAAAAAAGTCTTCGACATAGAAGTTTTAATCCGGAATCAGAACAGCATCAGAAATTCTTAGCTAAACTCCAGCAAAAAATAAATCTCTTAGAGAAAAAGATTTCTCATATCAAATTCTAACTAGTTATTATAAAAAAAACTTCGGATCTTAGTGCCTTAGTGGCAAAAACAACAATAAAATTCTAGAATAATTCCTGATAATTATGTAAATTGTTAAGGTTTAAATTTTACATTTTTGTAAGATGTGTAACCCTGCTTTTTTCAGAAGCAATTAATCTAATCGATTTTATTGACGTATGAATAAGAAACCCGCTTATTTTATTAAAAAAATACTTCGTATCCTCATGTGGTGCGTGGTTTCTGTAGTGGCACTTTTATTACTTGCTATCATTTTAATTCAGGTTCCTTCGGTTCAGAATTTCGTTAAAAATAAAGCGATCACTTACCTTCAGGATAAAATAAAAACCAAAGTTTCTTTAGATTATATTTCGATAAAATTTCCAAAAGATGTAGTTCTGGAAGGTTTTTATTTTGAAGATCAAAAAAAAGATACTTTGCTGGCTGGTAAACGATTAGAGGTTGATGTTGATCTTTTTAAACTCGTTAGCAGTGAACTTGAAATCAATTCGGTTTCACTTGAAAATGTGAAAGCCAATATTTCCCGAAATAAAGACGGTGTTTTTAATTTCGATTACATCATAAAAGCATTCGAATCCAAAGAACCAAAAGTAGAGGATCCAAATGCAAAACCTTTCAAAATCTCGGTTGTCAAAGTAAACCTCGATCAGGTTAAATTTAACTTTAAGGATGATTTCGCTAAAAATGATATTCGGGTAAACCTGACGCATTTTGATACCAAATTCAAGAAGTTTGATTTGGATCAGATGGATTTTAATATTCCGACAATCAATTTAAATGGCTTAAAAGTAGTTTTAGATCAGGATGTAGTCGAGAAAATTGCTGAAGTTTCAGTAAAAACAGTTGATACGATTTCGAAACGTCCTGATTTTAAATTGGCGTTAGACAAAATAGCTTTGTCTAAAATCGATATTTTATATGATAATAAAGATTCGAAATTGAATTCTGGCATTAGCCTAGGAAATTTAAAATTAATAGTAAATGAGATTGATCTTAATAAACAGTTTTTGGATTTTAATACTTTTGAAGTTAAAAATCTTAAAGGAAATTTACGTCTTGGCGCAAAAGATAAGCAGATTCAAGCCCCTGACTTGGATACAACAGCCATAAAACAAGCGGGCTGGAAAGCAAAATTAAATAAGGTTGATATCCAGAATGTTGCCTTCAAATTTGATGATATGCAGTCAAAACCTGTTGCAAAAGGTTTAGATTACAGTCATTTGGATTTGAGTAAATTCAACTTCGAAGCAGAGAAATTGTATTATGGAAATGATACTATTTCAGGAAATATAAACAAACTTACAGTCAACGAAAAAAGCGGCTTGCAAATCCAGTCTCTAAAAACTAATTTTTTCTACGGACCAAAAAATGCATCCTTAGAAAATCTGTATTTAAAAACACCTCAAACACTTGTTCAGGATAAAATTAAAGTTGAATACAAATCGCTTGATGCACTGCAGAAAGATTTAGGAAATCTGGCTATTGATGCCAATCTGAAAGAATCTAAAATTGGTTTCAAAGACATTTTATTATTTGTTCCAACGCTTCAAAAAACTAATCCGTTTAAGAGTAATCCAAACGCGGTTTTGTATGTCGACAGTCGTGTAAGCGGAAAAGTAAAAGATCTGAATATTTCCAAATTTGAAATGAGCGGAATAGGAACGACAAAAGTTTCCCTTTCGGGGAAGATTGCCGGATTGCCTGATGCGCAAAAAGCGTATTACGATTTGGATATTAAAAAGATTTCGAGCACAGCAAAAGATATTAATATGTTCGTGCCGGCAGGAACAATTCCAAAAAACATTCAGCTTCCTTCGCAGTTGAGTTTGCAGGGAAAATTTAAAGGTTCAGTTCAAAACTTCAAAACCAATTTAGCTTTAAATAGCAGTTTTGGAAATGCAAAAGTGGATGCTTTATTTGACCAGCGTGTTAAAAAAAGAGAAAAGTATGATGCTGTAGTTTCCTTAAACGAATTTGATCTTGGACGATTAATCAAAAATGATTCGATTGGAAAAATAACGCTTAATGCGAAAGTTAAAGGAAACGGTTTAGATCCTAAAACGGCAAATGCTGTCATTGACGGAATTGTTCAGAAAGCAGTTTTCAACAGATATACATATAAAGATTTAACGCTGAAAGGAAACATCGAAAACGGATCTTTTGCCGTAAAATCCGGAATGGAAGACCCGAATCTGAATTTTAATTTAACGGCTAGCGGAGACACAAAAGACAAATATCCAACCGTAAAACTGAAATTAAATCTTGATATAGCCGATTTAGAAAAACTAAATCTGCATGCAGGTCCAATGAAACTGCGCGGAAATGTAGATGCTGCTATTACCAACAGTAATCCCGATTTTTTAAACGGAAAAGTTTTTCTGTCCAATATTCAGATTTTGCAGGACAAAGAGCCAATTGTTTTAGATTCGATTCGTGTTATTGCTTTTGCAGATAAAGACAGCAATTCAATTAAGATTTCGTCGCAGTTTTTAAAAGCAGAAATGACTGGAAAGTACAAACTGACGACTTTGTCCAATTCAATTCAAAAATCATTATCAAAATATATTGATCTTAAAAATCCAAAAGTCAACGCAGAATCAGATGAACAAAGGCTGGCTTTTATGCTCAAAGTCGACAATGATCCTGTGCTTTTAAAATTATTACCAAAATTGACAAACTTAGAGCCTTTTACCATAACAGGGAATTATAATAATAAAACCGATTCTCTAAATGTGAAAGGAACGATTCCAAGAATTGTTTATGGAGGTAATACCATTTCAGACGGAAAAATAAATATCGAAGCCAAAGAAAATGCTTTAGAATATGCAGTTTCTGTGGCGACAATCGAAAGCGGTTCGCTTAAAATTCCGTTTACAAGTTTGTCCGGAAATGTGCAGAATAATATTTTGACGTATGCTCTTGAAGTAAAAGATGCCAAAGAAAAACAGCAATATTATATTGCAGGTGAATTTAAGGCAGAAGATTCAAAAAACATTGTAAAACTGGATGCGGAAAATTTCATTTTAAATTATGATAAGTGGAATGTTGATCCGGAAAATGCAATCGAATTTGGCGAAAAAAGACTCTATGTCAATAAATTCAATTTGAGTAATAACGGAAATGAGTTAAAAATTCAGTCACAAGGAACACAGGATAATGCACCCTTGCAAGTCGATTTTGTGAACTTCAAAATCGAAACCATTATGAATATGGTCAAAAAAGATGAGCTGTTAATGCAGGGATTGATTAACGGAAATGCGTTAGTCGAAAATGTAATGACCAGCCCGACTTTTACTTCGGACTTAAAAATTGATGATTTTACTTTTAAAGGAGAAAAAGTTGGCGATTTAGAAATAAAAGTAGACAACAAAACGACTGATACACTTGTAGCAAATGTGGCTTTAAGTGACGAAGGAAATGATGTAAAACTTACCGGAGAATATAAAATAGAAGAAGGTAATTTTGATTTGGATGTCGCAATTAATAAACTGAACATCAAAAGCATTCAAGGTTTCAGCATGGGAAATATTACCGAAGGAAAGGGGTTTCTGTCTGGAAATTTTAAAATAACAGGAAATACTTCGGCTCCAAAAATTAATGGTGAATTGGTTTTTAATGATGCTGGTTTTAGAGTGACACAGCTCAATTCTTATTTTAAAACTAAAAACGAAAAAATCACTTTCGCTAATGAAACAATCTCATTTGACAAATTTTCTCTTTTTGATGAAAATGATAATGAATTGTTTGTCAATGGAACCATTCAATCTGTTGATTTTGTAAAATATAATTTTAATTTATTGGTTGAGGCTAATGATTTTAGAGCCATAAATTCTAAAGCTACAGATAATGATTTGTTCTACGGCGATTTGTTTTTGGATACAAAATTAAATATCAAAGGAAGTTTAGAAAGTCCGGTTGTGGATGGAACAATCAAAATCAATAAAGAAACTAAATTTACGGTGGTAATGCCACAATCAGATCCTTCGATTGCAGACCGCGAAGGAATTGTAGAGTTTGTTGATGAAGACAATATGTACCTCAAACAAACAGTTGATCTTCAAAATAAATTAGATCAATCGGAATTGAAAGGAATGGATGTAAATGTTGCTATTACGATTGATAAAGAGGCCGAATTGACTTTACTGATTGATAAAGCAAACGGAGATTATCTGAACTTAAAAGGCGAAGCCGAACTAGTTGGAGGAATTGATCAATCGGGAAAAACAACTTTAACTGGAAAATATGAGTTTTCGGATGGAGCTTATCAAATGAATTTTAACGGAATCAAAAGAAAATTCGATATTCAGGAAGGAAGTTATATTACCTGGAATGGCGAACCAACTATGGCAAATGTAAGCATTACGGCTATTTATAAGGTTGATGCTGCTCCGATTGATCTATTAGGTAACCAAATTCCAACTGATAATACAGCAGAAAGAAATACATACAAACAAAAACTTCCGTTTCAGACTTTATTGAAAATGAACGGAGAACTGATGAAACCTGAAATTTCATTTGGAATTGTATTGCCAGATGGAAATTATAATGTTTCTACAGATGTAGTTACATTAACACAAACTAAATTGAAACAGTTAGAACAAGATCCTGCCGAATTGAACAAACAGGTTTTTGCGCTTTTATTATTAAACCGATTTGTGGGAGAAAACCCTTTTCAAAGTGAAAGCGGTGGCGTTAACGCAGAATCTTTCGCAAGACAAAGTGTGAGTAAGATTCTTTCACAGCAATTGAATAATCTGGCAGGTGAATTAATTACAGGATTTGAAGTCAATTTTGATTTAGAATCCTCTGAAGATTATACTTCTGGAACCATGCAAAACAGAACAGATCTGAATGTAGAAGTTTCTAAAAAACTGTTGGATGACAGATTGAAAGTAACTGTTGGAAGCAGTTTTGGAGTAGAAGGTGCAGAGCGGGCCAATGAAGAAAGCACTAATATTGCCGGTGATGTAGCTTTAGATTATCAGCTTACAAAAGACGGCAGATATATTGTTCGTGCTTATAGAAAAAATCAATATCAGGTAGCAGTAGAAGGACAGGTTGTAGAAACAGGAGTTGCTTTTATTATCACAATGAGTTACAATAAATTCAGAGAACTTTTCCATCGCACCGAAAAAGAAAAAGAATTGATTCGAGAAGAGAAGCTTCGAAAAGAAAAAGAAAAACAGAAAAAAAAGGAAGAGAAAGAGAAGGAGCAATTGCAGGAAAATCAAATTGAAGGAAATGAACAAAAAACGTAATCATATAAAAAATCATTTTGCAAAGTATTTTGTACTGCTATCCCTGTTTTTTGTTTTCGGATGCAGTAATACAAAATATCTTCCAGAAGGCGATTTGCTTTACACGGGCGGTTCAGTAGAAGTGAAGGACTCTATCATGAAAAAGAAAGATAGAAAAGCGCTTGAAACGGAGATGGAAGGTCTTCTTCGTCCAAAACCAAATAAAACGTTTTTAGGTTTACGTCCAAAATTATGGTTTTATAATATTGCCGGCGAGCCCAAAAAACAAAAAGGATTTAGATATTGGCTTCGAACTAAAGTGGGAGAAGAGCCAGTGCTTTTTAGCAAAGTCGATTTAGATTATAATGCTTCGGTTTTACGGAATTTTACAGAAAACAGAGGTTATTTTAAAACTCGTGTCAGCGCAGATTCTACTGTAAATAATAAAAGAGTAACAGCAGAATATACCGTTATTCCCAAAAAACAATACATTATTAAAAGTGTGATTTTTCCGGATGATTCTTTAAAAATGTCAAAAATAATCGCCAGATCAAGCCGACGCAGTTTATTGAAAGTGGGTAAACCGTATGATTTGGATCTTATAAAAGCAGAGAGAGAACGCATCGATGCAAGACTTAAAGAAAAAGGCTACTATTATTTTAGTCCCGATTATCTTCTGGCAAAAGTAGACAGTAGTAAAGGCGATCATGAAGTAAAAATCAGATTGGTTATTAAAGATGAAACTCCTGCAAAAGCTTTAAGAGCTTATAAGATAAATAACATATTTGTGTATCCGAATTATTCGCTGTCAAACGACAGTATGGTTTATAGAAAAAAGAATATTACTCAGTATAAAGATTTTACTATTATAGATACGGCAGAAACTTTTAAGCCAAGAGTTTACGACAGAACCATCTATTTCAAAAAAGGGGATTTATATAACAGAACCGATCACAATTTGACTTTGAATCGTTTCGTCAATCTGGGAACTTTTAGCTTTGTTAAAAACGAATTTAAGCCTTCAGACAGTATTGATAATGCTTTAGATTCCTATTATTATCTAACGCTTTTGCCTAAAAAGTTTATTCGTGTTGAGGTTTTGGGTAAAACCAATTCAGCAAGTTATACGGGTACAGAACTTAATTTGAACTGGAATAATAGAAACTTCCTTCGCGGTGCAGAATTGTTTACAGCCTCGATTTTTGGAGGTGCCGATTTTCAATTGGGTGGCGTGAATAAGGGGAAAAATATTTATAAACTTGGAGGGGAAGTTAGTCTAACATGGCCAAGATTTATTACGCCTTTTAATATTGAAGGAAACAGTGAATATGTGCCAAGAACCAAAGCAACGCTTCGATATGAATATCAAAAACGAACCCAATTGTATGCACTGAATTCTTTTAATACTTCTTTTGGTTATCTATGGAAGGAAAACATCCGAAAAGAACATCAGCTTAATGTAATTGATGTGACGTATGTTAGTCCGAATCATGTTACGGCTGAATATTTAGAAGACATTCAACAAGATCCTGCATTAGGAAAGGTAATTGAAAAACAGTTAATCTTTGGGCCAACTTACAATTATACCTATACGAATACCATGCAGAAACGCCGAAAAAACACGATCTATTTTAATGGAGAATTGGATTTGGCTGGGAATATTACCGGTTTGGTTACCGGTGCAGATTATCCGGATAAGGTTAAAACGATATTTGATGTTCCGTTTAGACAATATGTAAAAATAAGAACCGATTTCAGGCATTATTTAAAACTAGGAAAAGAGAGCGAATTAGCCAGTAGATTAATTGTAGGGGCAGGATTTGCTTATGGAAATTCGAATACAATGCCAGCTTCTAAACAGTTTGTAGTGGGAGGGACAAACAGTATTCGAGCTTTTAGAGCCAGAACGCTCGGGCCAGGAAGTTATGTGATTCCTGAAACGACAACCAATATTAATTATACACCAGATCAATCAGCCGATTTGAAATTGGAGTTTAATACCGAATACAGAGCAAAACTTTTTAGTATAGTGAGAGGTGCAGTATTTTTGGATGCCGGTAATATCTGGCTTTTACATGCCGATCCCAATAAACCCGGAGCTGAAATCTCAAAAGATTTTATGAAAGAAATTGCTGTTGGTGCAGGAGCAGGTTTACGTTTTGATTTGTCGTTCCTGATTTTAAGAACAGATTTAGCCATTCCACTAAGAAATCCAGCTCTTCCAGACGGACAAAGATGGGTTATTGATGATATTAATTTTGGAAGCAGTTCTTGGAGAAAAGACAATCTCATTCTGAATATTGCTATTGGCTATCCTTTCTAATTTTTTTCAGCCACGAATTCACGAATTTTCGCTAATTTCTTTGTCTATAGATTTTTTCTAATTTCGCAAATCAAAATTGGTGAAATTCAGTTGTAAGTATCCGCATAGATTACCGAAAATTCGTGAATTCGTGGCGAAAAAAACTAAAAAAAGAAGTAAATTGGTCTAAAATATTTTAGAGGAATGCAAAACTTAATCAAAAGAATTATTGGTATTGGTGTAATCGTTTTAGTCATTGTTTTGGCTTTTAAATACTGCCAGTTTAAAAAAGAGGACGATTCGGATATTCAATACAATACCAATTTAATTCAACAGCAGATTCTTAATGTTGGAAAGTTAGTGGTAACCGAAGGTCATTTTTCGGAAGTGGTTACCTATAAAAACCAACAGAAGTATTTGATGGACATGATTTCTTTTGAAAAGAAAGCGCTTATTGTAGTCAATGCAAACGTAACGGTTGCTTATGATTTGCATCAAATGAAATATGATATTGATGAGAAAAATAAAACCATTACTATTTTAAACATTCCGAAAGAAGAAATTACAATCAACCCGGATATTCAGTTTTATGATGTAGAACAAAGTAAACTGAATCCGTTTACAGGAGACGATTACAATAAAATCAACAAATCGGTAAAGGCGAACTTAGCCAAGAAAATCGAAAAATCAACGCTCAAAACAAACGCCCAAAACAGACTAATTAGTGAATTGTCTAAAATTCTGATTCTGACAAACTCGATGGGCTGGAAGTTGGAATACAACGGAAAAACTATCGAGTCTGAGACTGAGTTAAGTCAGGATTTGAAGCTCTAAGGTCTGCCACAAAGGCGCTAAGCCGCAAAGTTTTTTTATTAAAATAGATCAAATTATTTATTCAATTGCCTCCTGCTTTAGCTGGAGGTATTCATAAGAAATTTAAAAAGGGCTTTAGCCAAATCATGACATTTGGCTAAAGCCCTTTCTGATAGATTTTTGTTTTCCTCCAGCTAAAGCAGGAGGCAATTCAAAATAACTTTGTGTCTTAGCGCCTTTGTGGCAAATTATCAAAAATCAAATCCAATCCACCAGCAATCAAATGTGCAATTTCAGGACGTTTGACTTTCAATTGATCTAAATGAACCAATACTTCCTGTAAAAGCTGTTTCTCTTCAGAATCTTTCAAAAGTTCTGTAATTTCAACAGACAAAAGCCAATCGTTTGAATGATTATTTTTAAGTTTTTCAAAAACAGCTTTCAATTCTGTTTTAGAAGATTTATTATTTCTGATTTCACGAACAGTCGCATATAAATGTTCTAATTCATCACGTTCATCAGTATGTTTTGCTTTGATGGTTTTGGTTGACGGAACTATATTAATCAAATCAAAACTATTAACATCGGCTGGGCCAGAGAAAGCAGAAATGACTTTCTTACCAATTGCCATGTCATAATTACCCCAATCAGGTTGGAATAAAACCGTCTCGCCATGAGTAACCGTGCAGTTTTTAAAACTAATTAAAATGATTTCTCCATGAAGATTTCGAGAACCGGTAATAATTTCACCTTCCACAATAATATTGCCTTCAAATTCCAGTTTTATTTTTTCGCCTTCAACAATGCTGTAAGCCTGTAAATCCTTCGGACTCATATCTTCAATAGCAAGATTAAAGCCTTTTAATTTTCCAATCGGACTTCCAAATCCATGTGGATGTGTTAGAGTTCCGTGTCCTACTAATTCTTTTTCGCGGTAAGCCAAAGCAGTTTTTCCAGTGGTCTGAATATAAACCGGTTTTCCTTCTTCTTCAATTACATTCGTGAAAACTCCTGAAATTTGTAAACCTGTGCTCAATTCAATTGTTCCTAAAGCATTCGATTGAATCAGTTTTTTAATTCCAGAAAGACCTCCAGTACGTAAAGCCATTTTATTAGCAAACTCTTCCAGAATCAAACTTAAATGAGAAAAAGTCGGTGTTACATACAATTGAGGTTGTAATTGCGTAATATCAAAATTCTGATTGGCTGCTGAAATATCATAAGAAATTTTCTTCACATTATCGGTCATGCAGTGTGCGCTTTCACCAATAGAAGAAAGTAGTCCAGCACCATATATTTTAGGATTTTCAACTGTTCCAATTAAGCCGTATTCCACTGTCCACCAATGCAGGTTTCGAATTTGTGCCATTTCAGATAATTCGCCCATATCATTTTGTAAATCGGCAACTGCTTTTTCTGCTTCGTCGATTTTTTCCTGAGGCGTATCTTCGGCTTCTTTTAAAATCGAAAGCAGTCGGATTGCCTCATACATCTGATAATCTTTATGAGAAGAAATTGCTTTACAGCCAATTTCTCCAAAACGTCTTAGATATTCAGCATATTCAGGATTAGCAATAATAGGAGCGTGGCCAGCACCTTCGTGAATAATATCCGGAGCAGGAGTGTATTCAATATGTTCCAACTGTCGAATATCCGAAGCAATTACCAGCACATTATAAGCCTGAAATTCCATAAAAGCATTTGGCGGAATAAATCCATCAACAGCAACGGCAGCCCAGCCAATTTCACTTAGAATTCGGTTCATGCCATACATGCTCGGAATAGAATCAATTTCAATTCCCGTTTTTCGTAAACCTTCCAAATAAGAATGGTGTGCTACTTTAGAAAGATAATCTACATTTTTGCGCATCACATATCGCCAAACTGCTTGATTGATAGGAGAATAATCGCTATAATCTTGAGGTTTGATAAATTGCTGTAAATGTTTAGGCAATCTTTCTAATAACGGATTGGTTTCAATATTTGGATTCATTTCGAAAACGTTGTAGATTAGAATGTAAAATTACGAATTTAGACCGCTATTTTTTGCATTTTATCACAATATTTTTATTCCAAATTAACTTTTATTGCGTTTTTGTAAGTTTAGGGTAAAGTATAGAATTAATGTTTTTAGCAGTCATTATTTTCAAAACTTACTCTTTCCAGTGTTTGTTCGTAGTTTTCGATTTCTTTTTTAGTCATTGAAACCTCTTTTAAATCGATTTTTAACTGCTTTTTAGTATCGGGACTAATCCATAAACCAGCAAAAGTATTTCCAGTTTTCTTTAAAATCAAAACACCGCTGAAACCGTGTTCAACCATAATAAATTCATTTTCAGCTTTTCTGTTCTGTGTAATATCCAGATGAAGCCATTTGTTTGATTTATAGCGGTATATTGCGACATAACTTAAATCAGCTGTACATTGGTTTTCTGTTGCTTTAATATAAAAGGTAACGGGAGTTTTTCCATCAACCGTTCCTTTATATAAATTGGAAAACGGTGCTTGTGATTGTGCTGCTAATTGATTTGTAAATGCAAAACAGATGATAACAAATAAGATTGCTTTTTTCATAACTAAAAATATAGATTTGGGTTTAATTCATTTAGTCAAATATAAAGTTCTGCCTGTTATTTGAAAGAAATTTTTTAAGATTTTTTTGTGGCATCTCTCATTTCATTTTCAGCGTTTCTAAAATACTCAATTTTATGGCTGAACATAAAAGCCATATTTGTAGCACGCATTTTAGCTTCTTCTGTAATTGGCCCAGCAAACTGAGAATCGATTGTCGTATTAAAAATGGCGATCCAGCGGTCAAAATGAGTTTTGTCAACAGGCAATTGTTTGTGCGGCGGAAAAGGTGTTCCAGAATAGGCACGAACATCGAAAAGAATGGTCTGCCAAAAATTATACATTTTTTGCAAATGCGGTTCCCAACGGTCTTGTAGCTTATCGTTAAAAATCGGGCCAATCAAATCGTCTTTTCTAACATTAGCATAAAAGCTGTTAACCATTTGTTGAATGTCTTCTATAGTGGAAATATCTTTTAAATCTGCCATTTTATTTATTCTAAAGTTAAGCTGCAAAAATACGCCATAAGTTTTTTTATTTATTGACAATTATCATTTTGAAAACGATTATCCAATCAATTGCGTAAACAAATCTTGATTATCATTCAAATATTGAAATTCAAATCCGTTTTGTGTCATTTTAAGTTTAATAGGCATGATGTCTTTTTTATTTTTCAATTCTAAACCAACAACAACAGAACCTTTTTCACGACTGTTTTTCTTAGCAAACTGAAAATAAGTGATATCATCATCTGGACCTAAAATATTATTTACGAATTCTTTTAAAGCTCCTGGACGCTGTGGAAACTGAATCATGAAATAATGCATTAATCCTTCATACAATAAAGAACGTTCTTTTATTTCGGCAGTTCTTTCAATATCATTATTGCTTCCGCTTACAATGCAGACTACATTTTTGCCTTTAATTTTATCTTTATAAAAATCCAACGCAGCAATAGTCAAAGCGCCTGCAGGTTCTACAACCATAGCTTCTTCATTATATAATCTTAAAATGGTCGTACAGACTTTTCCTTCGGGAACCAAAATAATATCTTCCAAATTATAACGGCAGATTTCAAAGGTTTTATCGCCAACTTGTTTTACAGCAGCACCATCAACAAATTTGTCAATTGTTTTTAACGGCGTGTTTTTATTTTCTTCAATCGAAGTTTTCATCGAAGGAGCGCCTTTTGGCTCAACTCCGATTATTTTAGTGTTTGGACTTAAATGTCTGAAAACTTCAGATAAACCAGATGCGAGTCCACCACCGCCAATGGGTACAAAAACATAATCGATTGGTTCTTTGCAACTTTCTAGAATTTCCAATCCAACAGTTCCTTGACCTGCAATCACTTTTTCATCATCAAAAGGATGGATAAAGGTTTTATGATTTTTAATAGCATCTGCAGTGGCTGAAGCATAAGCGTCATCAAAAGTATCTCCGGTTAAAACAATTTCAACAAATTTTTTTCCAAACAATTGTACTTGTTTTACTTTTTGTTTTGGAGTGGTTTTTGGCATGTAGATTTTGCCGTTTATTTTAAGAAGATTACAAGAATAAGCAACTCCCTGGGCATGATTTCCAGCACTGGCACAAACAATTCCGCTTGCTTTTTCTTTTTCATTTAACGAAGAAATCTTATTGTAGGCTCCTCTAATTTTATACGACCGCACAATTTGTAAATCTTCTCTTTTTAATAAAATAGTCGATTTGAATTCGTCCGAAAGATTCAAATTTTGGGTTAGAGGAGTAGCTGCAACTACATCTTCAAGCTGCTTTTTTGCATTAAGTACTTCATTAAATAAACTCATGAGAATTTGTTTTTTTTTCGCCACGAATTCACGAATTATTTTTGATAATTTTTGAATATAAGAATTCGTGAATTCGTGGCTGTTTAAAATTGTTTTTAAAATAAAAAACCTCCCAATTGGGAGGTTTCTATAAATTATACTTTACAAACTTATATAACACCTCGCCATTACTGCTGAATTGCAATAATGCTAATAATAGCGATAATAATGTTGTTAAAGTTTTTCATTTTTTAAGCTGATTGAGTAGCAAAAGTATTATTTTTTTTTTGAAAAGTTTACAACTATTTGAATTTTTATAAAAAGCAGCAAACTGAAACTGTGACTGAAAACTATTTTTTAACTGGCGGATATTGAGCCAAAATTTTGCCTACAAATTCAGCAATTCTTTCATCTTTTTTATCGATGTTTCTAGTTAAAGTACCAACTCCCTCACCTTGCCAGATCATTTCTTTCTTTTTAGCATCAATTAAATCAATGTATAAAGTTCCTTCAGTAGAAGTAGAAACTGTGGTTTGATTACCACCGTACATCATCCATGGATTCCAGCCCCAGCCCCAGCCGTAACCCCAGCCAGCACTAAATTGGTTTACATCAACTTGTTCTCTTGATTTTGTAAAGATGTTTACTAACATATCAGGATTATCGCTTTTAGTAAAACCTTTAGCCTGCATTTGATCATCAATAGCGCGAAGAATTCTTCTTTTGTCTAAATCTGATATCTCGACCTTGTCAATTCCGGGCTTAAAGTAAGCGTATGTTTTATAAGGCGCAAAATCGACAGTTTTGTCATAATCAGAATAAACAGTCACAGTGCTGCATGAAGTAAGTATTAATAGCAGCAAAATCGGAATTAACTTAAGTGTTTTCATATTTTTAGGAATTAAATGTTCTATTAATTTAGTAAATTTTCATCAACTATATTCGGTAAAGTTACTTTTAATAAAGGTTCGACTTCCATTGCTCTTTTTATGGCAAAAACAGCACCTTCATTTCGAGCCCAGCTTCGTCTTGAAATTCCGTTGTTAACATCCCAGAAAAGCATTGATGCTAAACGCTTTGAAGCCTCAGTAGAACCATCAAGAACCATACCAAATCCGCCGTTTATAACCTCTCCCCAGCCAACGCCACCGCCGTTGTGAATGGATACCCAGGTTGCTCCTCTAAAACTGTCTCCAATTACGTTATGAATCGCCATATCGGCTGTAAAACGAGAACCGTCATAGATATTTGAAGTTTCTCTGTATGGAGAATCAGTTCCGGAAACGTCATGATGATCACGGCCTAAAACCACTGCGCCGATTTCACCTTTGGCAATAGCCTGATTGAAAGCTTCTGCAATTTTAATTCTTCCTTCGGCATCAGCGTATAAAATTCGGGCTTGTGAACCGACAACCAGTTTATTTTCCTGTGCGCCTTTAATCCATTTAATGTTGTCCTGCATTTGCTGCTGAATTTCATTTGGAGCTGTTTCTGCCATTTTCTCTAAAACTTCGCAGGCAATGGCGTCCGTTTTTAATAAATCTTCCGGTTTTCCAGAAGTACAAACCCAACGGAAAGGACCAAATCCGTAGTCAAAACACATTGGCCCCATAATATCCTGAACATAACTAGGATATTTAAAATCAATATTATTTTCAGCCATTACATCTGCACCAGCGCGTGAAGCTTCTAATAAAAAGGCATTTCCGTAATCAAAAAAGTAAGTTCCTTTTGCAGTGTGTTTGTTTATGGCATCTGCGTGACGGCGTAAACTTTCCTGAACTTTTTCTTTGAATAAATTTGGATTTTCGGCCATCATTTTATTGGCATCTTCAAATGAAATCCCAACTGGATAGTAACCTCCAGCCCAAGGATTATGAAGTGAAGTCTGATCTGAGCCTAAATCAATTTTAATGTTTTCCTGGTCAAAACGTTCCCAAACGTCCACCACATTTCCTAAATAAGCAATCGAAACGGTTTCTTTATTGGCTTTTGCCAAAGCTACTCGGGCCACCAATTCATCAGTCGAAGTTACAACTTCATTAATCCAGCCTTGTTCGTGACGGATTTTGGTGATTTTCGGATTTACTTCGGCGCAGACCGTAATACATCCTGCAATATTTCCGGCTTTTGGCTGTGCCCCGGACATTCCTCCAAGTCCAGAAGTTACGAATAGACTTCCTTCGGGATTTTGTTTTATTTTTCTGAAACCATTCAAAACGGTAATCGTAGTTCCGTGTACAATTCCCTGCGGGCCAATGTACATATAACTTCCCGCTGTCATTTGTCCGTATTGCGAAACTCCCAACGCATTCATTTTTTCCCAATCGTCAGGTTTAGAATAATTCGGTATAACCATTCCGTTTGTAACCACAACTCTTGGGGCTTCTTTGTGAGAAGGGAATAATCCCATCGGATGACCTGAATACATGGTTAAGGTCTGCTCATCTGTCATTTCAGACAAATATTGCATCGTTAATAAATATTGCGCCCAGTTTTGGAAAACAGCTCCATTTCCTCCATACGTAATCAATTCATGCGGATGTTGCGCCACAGTATAATCCAGATTGTTCTGAATCATGTGCATAATTGCTTTGGCCTGCAATGATTTTCCTGGATATTCGTCAATTGGTCTTGCGTACATTCTGTAATCTGGACGAAGACGATACATATAAATACGCCCGTATTTTTCTAGTTCTTCTGAAAATTCAGGAATTAATTCGGCGTGATGTTTTGGATCAAAATAACGTAAGGCATTTTTAAGAGCCAGCTTTTTCTCTTCTGCCGAAAGAATCTCTTTTCTTTTCGGCGCATGATTAATAGCCAGATCGTAGTCCTTTTTTTGAGGTAAGATATTTGGAATTCCTTCTTGTATTTGTTCTTGAAAGGTCATTTTCTTTTAGAGATGCTAAGTTGCTAAGATTCTAAGACGCTAAGGTATTGCGGTTAGATTAACAGCAGATTAATTTTTTGTTTTTTTAATTATGTTATCACATTGTGCCATAATTGTGATAATTGCGTAATAAAAAAACTAAGGATAACGGATATCCGACCTATGATAAGATTTATAAATCGTAATCTTAAATTTTCTTGAACGAATATCCATATATGATATTTTAGATTGTTGATTTCAGATTGGAATTTGGAATTTTAAAATTGGAATTTAAAAATAGACTTCCTCATTAACACAATACGGCATTTTTTTATTTTCAAAAAGCGCTATTATATTTTGTGCAGCACAAACAGCCATTCCGTTTCTTGCTTCATAAGTTGCAGAACCAATATGTGGTAAAACACAACAATTTGACAGAGACAATAACGGATTATCAGACTTCATCGGTTCAGGATTGGTAACATCCAGTCCCGCGCCCCAGATTATATTATTTGTTAAAGCTTCAAATAAGTCATTTTCATTATGAAATTTCCCTCTTGCAGTGTTGATGAAAATCGAATTCGATTTCATTTTAGCAAAAGCATTTTTATTGAAGAGTTCGTTATTTTCTATTGTGTAATTAGCATGAACACTTAAAACGTCACTTTCAGCAAGTAGAGTTTCAAAATCTACTAATTTTGCATCCAATTCTTTTTCTGCATCTTCTTTACGAGAGCGATTGTGGTAAATAATATTCATTCCGAAAGCAGCTTTGCACTTTTGCGCCATTTCAAAACCAATTCTCCCCAAACCGAATACTCCTAATGTCTTTCCATAAAGTTCCTGTCCTAAATTGGCCAATGGATCAAAACTGCCCCAATCGTTATTTAAAATTCTTTTATGATTAAAAAATGATTTTCGGGCAACACTTTGCATCAATAAAAAAGCAACATCCGAAGTGGCTCTGCTTAAAACATCAGGCGTATTTCCAACCGGAATTTTTCTACTGTTTGCTGAAGGAATATGAACCGAATCAAACCCTACAGAAAACAACGCGATTCCTTTTAAATGTGGACATTGCTGAAAAAAATCTTCGTCTAAAAGATTTTGAGTTCCAACACTTAAAAGAGCATCATTTTTCTGACAGATTTTTATAAAATCCTCTTTAGATAATATATTCTCCTTTGGATTTATAGTAAGGTTGATGCCTTTTTCCTGAAGCAATTTTATGCCGGCTTCTGGTATATTTTTATTGATGAAAACGTTCATGTATGTTGTTTTAATTTTTTATGAAGGTTTATTGATTCTTCCTGTTTTTTTATCATATCCGTACGGACAATGACGGCAGCCACTTTTGCAGCAATAGCCTCTTTTTAAATGATGTTTTTCAGTAAAGCATTTATAACCTTCGGGCGTATAGTAAAAATCTTCTCCTTCGATTAATTTATTTTCATTACTTTGCTCTTTCATAAATCTGCTTCGTGTTCTATTTTTCTAAACTTTAAAATCAAAAATATAAATATTTGATTGTGTTTTTATCGAAATCGAACAATTATATAGCTACAAATTTATAAATTTTACAGCCAATGTTTCTGATTGTTGCCAAATATTTAATTCCGAAAGGATATCGAGGAATGGCTGTATTTCCGTTTATAATTGCAAAATATGATTTTGATAAGACGAACGAAGTTTTCGTCAATCATGAAAAAATTCATTTAAGACAACAATTAGAACTTTTAGTAATTCCGTTTTTTGTCTGGTATTTTTTAGAATATTTAATTCGCCTGATTCAATATAAAAATGGAGCATTGGCGTATCGAAATATCAGTTTCGAAAGAGAAGCTTATACTAAAGAAAGAGACTTAAATTATCTGAAAAACCGATCCTTTTTTCAGTTTTTACATTACATCAAATCAAAATGAATCCAGTTTTCAATCAATCTATAAATATTCAATTTCCAAATGATATTTCTTTGACTATAAAGCGTGAAGATTTGATTCATCCTTTTGTTTCAGGAAATAAATTCAGAAAACTGAAATACAATTTACTTCAGGCGAAAGCCGAAAATAAAGATACTTTACTGACTTTTGGTGGCGCTTTTTCCAATCATATTGCAGCTGTAGCTTATGCTGGAAAAGAACAAGGTCTTAAAACTATCGGAATCATTCGCGGAGAGGAACTTCTGGATAAAATACAGGAAAATCCAACCTTAAAATTTGCTCAGGAAAACGGAATGCAATTTGAATTTGTTTCAAGAGAAGAGTATCGATTAAAAAATGAAGAATCTTTTATTGAAAAGCTAAGAAACAAGTTTGGCGATTTTTATTTAGTTCCAGAAGGCGGTACAAATGAACTCGCTGTAAAAGGCTGTGAAGAGATTTTAACCAATGAAGATTCAGGTTTTAATTACGTATGTTGTGCGATTGGAACAGGCGGTACGATTTCGGGATTAATCAATAGTGCATTGCCAAATCAGCAAATTTTAGGCTTTCCGGCGTTAAAAGGTGACTTTTTAAACGATGAAATTCGTATTTTTGCAAAAAAAGATAACTGGAATTTAATTTCTGACTATCATTTTGGAGGTTATGGCAAGATAAATTTAGAGTTAGTTGAATTTATTAATGCTTTTTTTGAAAAAACAAAAGTGCCCTTAGATCCAATTTATACAGGAAAGATGGTTTTTGGCGTTATAGATTTAATCGGCAAAAATTATTTTCCTGCACATTCAAAAATTTTACTCATTCATACTGGTGGATTACAGGGAATTGAAGGAATGAATATAAAGTTGAAGCAGAAGAAATTACCAATACTCAAAACCAATGATTAAAAAAATTGTATTACTTGTCGTAATATTAGTTTTGGCAAGCTGCTCGTCGAGCAAACCTGCTATCGCAACGACTAAAAAAGCGGCTGTACACCAAACAAGAACAGCAGCGGCGAAAAAACCTGTATATGCTAAACCAACAGCTAAATATCCTTCTACCAATAATACAACTGAGGTTATTCAATCTACTTCAAAGACAGTTGTAACAAGTGATTTGATAAATAATTATGTTTTGCAATACAAAGACATTGCAATGGGGAACATGAAAACGTACGGAATTCCAGCGAGTATTATTTTGGCGCAGGGAATTTTGGAATCGGGTGCAGGAAAAGGAGATTTAGCAGTAGATGCTAATAATCATTTTGGAATAAAATGCCATAATGACTGGCTGGGAGAAAGTGTTCGCCACGACGATGACTCGGCTCAGGAATGTTTTAGAAAATATCCTCAGGCATCAGAATCGTATAGAGATCACGCTTTATTTTTGGTTGGAAAAAAACGATATGCCACCTTATTTACTTACGAAAAAGACGATTATAAATCTTGGGCTAAAGGTTTGAGAGCGGCAGGTTACGCTACTGATCCCAAATATCCAGATAAATTAATCAGTTATATTGAGCGATATAATCTGCATCAATATGATTGTCAAGTTACAGGAAGAAACTACGTGCCAATTAATACTTCGACTCCACCAAAAAAATCATCTTATGATGTCGCTTCTGATCCAAAGATCAATATGAATCAATACGATCCGAATTTGTATGAGGTTCAAAAAGGAGATACTTTGTATTCGATTTCAAAAAAATTCAATTTATTGGTTGAGGATTTAAAGCGAAAAAATAATCTGACTGATAATGCGATTTCGATTGGACAGAGGCTTAAGGTTAAGTAATCAGTATTCAATTTTTTAGTGTTCACTCTCAGTTTTCAAACAATCTAAAATCTAATATCAGAAATCTAATATTATAATGTTATATAAAAGAAGTAGTCAGCTTTTTGCTGCAGCAGAAAAAGTAATTCCAGGAGGAGTAAATTCACCAGTAAGAGCATTTAAAGCCGTTGGCGGAACTCCAATTTTTGTAAAAAGTGCCAAAGGTGCTTATTTATATGATGAAGATGGAAATAAATTAATAGATTACATCAACTCTTGGGGGCCAATGGTTTTAGGCCATGCGTATCAGCCCGTTGTAGATGCCGTAATCGAAAAAGCAAAACTGGGAACTTCATTCGGAATGCCTACAGAATTGGAAACAGAAATCGCAGCTTTAGCCGTTTCTATGGTTCCGAATATAGATAAAATACGTTTTGTAAATTCAGGAACAGAAGCTTGTATGAGCGCGATTCGTTTAGCAAGAGGATTTACAAAAAGAGATAAAATTGTAAAATTTGCTGGTTGTTACCACGGACATTCTGATTCATTTTTGATTCAGGCAGGAAGCGGTGCGGTAACTTTTGGTTCGCCAAATAGTCCAGGAGTTACGCAGGGAACTGCAAAAGATACTTTATTGGCAAAATACAATGATTTAGAAAATGTAAAAACATTGGTTGAAGCAAATAAAGGAGAAATTGCAGCAATTATTATCGAAGCTGTTGCTGGAAATATGGGATGTATTCCACCTCAAAAAGGTTTCCTTGAAGGCTTGAGAGAATTATGCACAGCAAACGGAATTTTACTGATTTTTGATGAGGTAATGACAGGTTTTCGTTTGGCTCGTGGCGGCGTTCAGGAATTATATGGAATTGATGCCGATATTGTAACTTTTGGAAAAGTAATTGGAGGTGGACTTCCAGTTGGAGCTTTTGCTGCCCGCGAAGAAATCATGAATTATTTAGCGCCTCTTGGACCAGTTTATCAAGCAGGAACATTATCTGGAAATCCGTTAGCAATGGCTGCCGGATTGGCAATGTTGAAAGCTTTAGATAATGACAGAGAAATTTTTACTCGTTTAGAAGAAAAAACAGCTTATTTAGAAGCGGGAATTGATAGAGTTTTAAAAGCAAATAATGTGGTGTTTACTATTAATAGAGTAGGTTCTATGATTTCGGTTCATTTTGATGCAGATCCAGTTACAGATTTTCAAACTGCTGCAAAAGGAGATAATGAAACATTTAAGAAATTCTTCCACGGATTATTGCAGGAAGGTATTTATATCGCACCATCGGCGTATGAAACTTGGTTTATTACAGATGCTTTGACTTATGAAGATTTAGATTTTACGATTAATGCAATTGATAAAGTTTCGAAAACATTCTAAGATCAATCAAAAATAAATTATAAAGGCTCACTTTAACTAAAAGTTGAGCCTTTTTTATGTCCGATTTTTTTAGTTAATAAAAAGTTAATACAAGAAGAGGCTGTTGTAAAATTGTAAGTAAAATTTATTTTTGTTTGTCAAATAACTACTAAACCAACATTGAAATGAAGAAATTTTTCATTTTATCTACGATAGCTGTTTTTACGCTATTACCTTCACAACAATTTGCTCAAAGCAAAAAGAAAAAAGATCAAAAAGAAGTAACTGCGGCTCCGCCAGAAAAGAAACCAGAATCTTCAATCAAAGATTACAACAAAGTAATTACTAAAGATGCCCTTTCAGACGAAGGACTTTTTACAGTTCATAAAGTTGATAAAAAATACTATTTCGAAATTCCGAATAAATATTTAAACAAAGACATGTTATTAGTAAGCCGACTTGCAAAATTACCTTCTAATCTTGGAGGAGGCTATGTCAATGCAGGTTCTGAAACCAATGAGCAGTTAATTGTCTGGCAGCGTTTTCAGGATAAAATTTTAATTAAATCAAAATCTTATAATTCGGTGGCCAATGATACACTGCCAATTAGCATTTCAGTTAAAGCCAATAATTATGAGCCAACTTTATATGCTTTTGATATTGTTGCCTTCAGTAAAGATTCTGCAAATACAGTTATTGATGTCACTAAATTTTACAGTACAGATGTAAAAGCAATCAGTGGTATTTCAGCAGAAATGCGTGAAACCTACAAAGTAAGAGGTTTAGATGATTCGAGAACTTTTATTACAGCAATGAAAAGTTTTCCAATGAATATCGAAGTAGTTCAAGATATGACTTACAATGCATCTAAGCCTTCAATGTTAGAAGCATCAGAATCAATCAGTATTCAAATGAATCAATCTATGATTTTATTGCCAGAAGTTCCAATGAAACCTAGATTGGCTGATCCTCGTGTAGGATGGTTTACAGTTAGTCAATATGATTACGGAAGCAATGAATTAAAATCGGATTTAAAAACCTACATCACACGTTGGAGATTAGAACCAAAAGATCCGGAAGCGTATAACAGAGGAGAATTGGTAGAACCTATAAAACCAATTGTGTATTACTTAGATCCAGCAACGCCTGAAAAATTAAAAAAATACATTAAACAAGGAATTGAAGAATGGCAGAAACCTTTTGAAACCGCAGGATTTAAAAATGCAATCATCGCAAAAGATGCTCCGACAAAAGAAGAAGATCCTGATTTCAGCCCAGAAGATGTTCGCTATTCTGTGATTCGTTATGTCGCAAGTACAACCCGAAATGCGGTTGGACCAAGTGTTTCTGACCCGAGAACTGGAGAAATTATTGAGAGTGATGTAATTTGGTACCACAATCATTTACGTTCTTACAGAAATAGATATTTATTAGAAACAGGAGCGGCAAATCCTTCAGCACGAACTTTGCAGACCAGCGATGAGGAAATGGGCGAAATGATGCGAATGGTTATTGCTCATGAAGTCGGTCATGCTTTAGGTTTTCCACATAATATGGGAGCAAGCTGTGCCTATGATGTAGAAAGTTACAGAAACGGAGATTTTACCCAGCAAAACGGAATTTCTGCAAGTATAATGGATTATGCTCGTTTCAATTATATTGCACAACCAGAAGATAAAAATATCCGTTTTATACGAAAAATGGGAGCTTATGATCATTATGCTTTAAATTGGGGATACAGAGTAATTCCGACTGCACAATCTCCTGAAGCAGAAGTGCCAACTCTGGATAAATGGATCTTAGAAAAAGCAGGAAACCCGATTTATAAATTTGGAAAACAAAGCAGTGCTTTTGATCCGTCTTCTCAAACAGAAGACATAGGAAATAACTCCATGAAAGCAAGTTCTTATGGACTTAAAAATTTGGAATACGTTGCCGGTCATCTTAGCGAATGGACTAGTACCGCAACTAATAATTACGAAGATTTAGATGAATTATATAAGGAACTTTTAGATTGTTGGAGTCGTTATGTTGGTCATGTGGTAACGAATGTCGGAGGAATCTATGAAAATACCAAAAAGCCAAATCAGGCAGGAAGCGTTTATGAAGTAGTTCCAAAAGTAAAACAAATGGAAGCAATGAACTGGCTTCAGAAAAATGCTTTTGAATCGCCAACTTGGATTGTAAATACTAAAACCTTGCAAAATACAGAGTTTGCAGGTTATACAGAAAAGTTTAGAAACCTTCAAGTGCGACAACTGAATAATTTAATGACTTTAGGAAGAATTGGAAGATTAATGGATAACGAAATTTTAAGCGGAGATAATTACAAAGCTTTAGATTTCTTCAAAGATCTTCGCAAAGGAATTTGGAAAGAATCTGTAGTTGCAGGAAATGTAACGGTTTATCGAAGAAATTTACAGCGTGCCTACATTGACAGAATGGGCTATTTGATGACAGAAGAAATTAAACCAAATGACAGATCATTTGTTTATTACAACACTGGACAATCTGATTTAAGAGCTTTGGTTCGCGGCGAATTAACAACATTAAGAAAATCGCTTGTTACGGCAAAAGCAACAGGGATTAATACGGAAACAAAATATCATTATGAAGATTGTATAAAAAGAATAGATTTGATATTGAATCCTGTAAAGTAAGAAAAACAAAAGAGGCTTTTTTAAGCCTCTTTTTTTATAAACCAAATTAGATTTTATCTTCTCTGCGTTCTTTCATTTTATCCTTCATTTTGTCTTTTCTTTCTTCCTGCAAAGATTTCCATTTTGTGTATTGATCGGCTTTTAAGATTGATTTCATTTTGGCATCATTTGCAGCTACTTCATCTTCCATTTGTTTTTTGAAAGCGGCCTTTTCTGCTGCAGTTGGTTTTGTGTTACTATCTTTTTTCTCTTTTCTCGCTTCTCTAAATTTTTCAGCTTTGGCACTTCTGTCAGCTAGTAGTTGTTTAACCTGAGCTTGCTGGCTGGCATCTAAATTTAATTCTGAAGTTAGTTTTTGAAGCTGTTTCTCATTACGCTGTTCTGGAGTCATTCTTTCTCTGCCTTCGCGTGATGGCTTTTGGTCCATGTCTTGTGCAAAACTTGCTATTCCAACAAATAACATAGCTGCGATAAATAATTTTTTCATATTCAAGTTTTTTTAATTGTTTCTGATTAGACTTTATCAAATTCAATAGGTTTAAAATGAAGATTAGATTTATAATTTATTTAACAGATTGAAAAGTAGTTGATTAATGGTTTTATTTCTGTCGTATTGAAGATATTTTCTTATTTTTAAGGTACAAACAAATTTTAAACTGAGAATTTAATCGAGTCATTTATGAATAAAACAGCTTTTTTTTCGACGCAGCCTTACGATAAAGCATTCTTTAATAAATACAATGCTGACTTTGGCTTTCAGCTAGATTTTTTTGAAACACAATTAAATTCACAGACTGTTGCTTTAATTGAAGAATGCGAAATTGTCTGCGTATTTGTAAATGATATTGTGAACGAAACAGTAATCAAACAATTGGCAGACAAAAATGTAAAAATTATTGCTTTACGCTGTGCTGGTTTTAATAATGTGGATTTAGAAGCAGCAAAAAAACACGATATCAAAGTTTGTCGTGTTCCAGCTTATTCTCCGCAAGCAGTTGCAGAACATGCTATGGCTATGATTTTGACTTTAAATAGAAAAACACACAAAGCCTATAATAGAGTTCGCGAACAAAATTTCTCTTTAAACGGATTATTAGGTTTTGATTTATTTGGAAAAACAATTGGAATTATTGGAACTGGAAATATAGGAAAAGCATTTTCTAAAATAGCATTAGGTTTTGGCTGTAAAGTCTTGGCTTATGATATTGTAGAAAATGAAGAAATGGTCAAAGACGGTGTTTCTTTTGTTGGTTTAGAAGAGATTTTTAAATCGAGTGATATAATTTCATTGCATTGTCCGCTGAACGATCAGACAAAACACCTGATCAATAGAACTTCGCTTTCTTTTATGAAAGAGAACGTAATGATCATTAATACCAGTCGTGGAGGATTAATCGAAACTTCATCAGTTATTGAAGGCTTGAAAGAAGGAAAAATCGGTTATTTAGGAATAGACGTTTACGAACAGGAGGAAAAACTATTTTTTAGAGATTTATCGGCAGATATCATTCAAGATGATGCCATTCAGCGTTTAATGAGTTTTCCGAATGTTTTGGTGACAGCACATCAAGCGTTTTTTACCAATGAAGCTTTAACGCAGATTGCTTTAGTGACTTTTAATAATATAAAGTCATTGTTGGAAAAAAATGATATTGAAAATAAAGCAGCGTTGTTAGTCTAAATTGAAATTGAATTAGATTGGCAAACCCGACAGGTTTTTAAAATCTTTCGGTTTAGAAAATCATTAAATTAACTTATTATGAAAAGTAAAATTTTAATTCTAATCGGAATCGTGGCATTTTATTCCTGTCAAAATAAAGACAATTCAAAAAATATTGTCAAAACGATTGTGCAGGATACTTTATCTAAAACAATAGGAGGAACAGCAGATTTAAGCGATGCTCCACCAAGAGATGATAAAGCAGTTAAACTAATCAGGAAAGAATTAAATATTTTATTAAAAAATGATCTTCCTGCACTGACAAAAGAGGATCGTTACTTTTATTACGAAGAATTTGATTTAAATAACGATAAGAAAAACGAATATTTTGTTGGTTTTTCCAACTCCTATTTCTGCGGAAGCGGAGGCTGTTCGGGATATATTTTGAATAATGACGGAAGTTTGATCAATAAATTCACGGTAACCGATTTTCCAATTTATGTAACTACTTCATCAACTGAAAAATTTTATGATTTGATTTTTGAAAGTGGTGGGAAATTTCATCTTCTAAAAATGAAAAGTGGAAAATATCCTTCGAATCCATCGGTTCACGAAATTGTGAAAGGGGTTCCAAAAGAAAATACAAAAGTTCTAGATATTACGAATAAAAAAAGTGAGAAGTATTCGTTTTAAAAAATAAACCCGACAGGTTTTAAAAACCTGTCGGGTTTGAAATCAGTTAACTTTCTAAAATTCAAATTCTCCAATTAGAATCTTACTGTCGTTTTCACGTTTGTTTTCTTTCTGACTTTGGAAAACAGCTATTTTTCGCTCTTGTCTTCCATCAGAATAATGAAGATATACTTCTGCCATTATGGTCGTTGGGCCAGAAAGAACATTCTGTCTCTCACCAAAAAAGTTAGTTTTAATTTTATATTTCCCTTTGATCGCTTTTTTAAGTAAAAACTGTTCAGGGCCAAAACCTTGAGTGAAATCGTTACTTAATCTTCCTCCAATTTCAGTCGATCTATGAGAGTAAGAACAATCTTCGCCTCTTGGATCTGTAACCCAAAGATCGATATCTGTATTGTCTTTATTCCAGTTAATCACAATTCGAATATCTATAGGAAGATTTGCTTTTAAACGATCATCAACTTTGCTGGCATCAACGTTTTTGTTTTGGCTCAAAATATTATTGATTTCCATGATCAAAATCTCTTCAATACCAGTATCTCTTACAGAAATCTCATCCGTATATTCCTGATAAAGCATAGATTTATAGACATTAAGAGCTTCTTGAGGTTTTTTATTGTCAACCAAAGCCAATGCATAGTCTCTATGACTTTGAGGATCAAACGGTCTCCATTCTAGAATCTTTTGGGTAATCCACAATTCTTTGTCGTAATTACCTCTCTGTTTCAATAGATAAGATATTGTTTTGTATAATTCTTCATTCTCTAAATCAAGTTCGGCTAATGTGCTTAAAACCTTTAAAGAAAGCACCTTGTCTCCTTTTCTGAATAACAGTTTAGAAACATCAAAATAATAAGTTACCTGTTTTTCATATTTAGGACGATTTTCAAGATATTTTTGGTAAATCAATTCGGGAGATTGTAAAGACTGAAAATCCTTCATATACTCTTGAGTGCTTTCTACATCTACTAAAGTTATTTTACCAGTGGATGTTTTTTTATCGCTTGACCTGCTCTCTCTTTCTGCGGAATATACAGCGTTATCGCTAACAACACTTTCTTCTGAAGACAATTTTTGTGACTGCTTAGAAACTGTAGGATATTGTTTTTTTTCTGTAGGTTTAAATTCAGAATTCCACCAGGTTGTTAGTTCACGTGTTTTATCAAAAGCTTTAGACAGCAGATTTTTTCTTTGTTCTAAAATTTGTCTTTTGTTCTGCGAAACGATTTTGTTGTATTCTGACAATAATTCCTGAGGAGGAGTGATGCCGAAACGTACATAATCATTAATGTCGTCTAATACTATTAAACTGGTGTTTTTGCTTACTACTCCAAACTGCTCGCTCAAGTTTCTGATTTCATCGCTGTTTTGAGTCGAATTAAGTTCAAGATCATTAATTTTTCGCTGTGCCCAAAATTGAGCAATAGGCCAATTATCTACTTGTACCGCGTTACTAAAATCTACAGGAACTTCAAATTTCTTATTTCCTACTGAAAAAACAGCAGTAAGTTTACCCAAATTTGAAGATGAGATTCCAAATATATTGACAGGTTCGTTTACAGCAGTTCCAACATTTGGAAACAATTCCTGAGCAGTATTGGTTTCTTTAAAACCTAAAAATAGAATAGGAAGTCTATTGTATGTTTTTAAAGCAGATTGCGTATCTAATTCATTAAGATTGATGAAATTTCCTCCTGATTGTGAAGCCAAAAGTTTCAACAGATTAAAATCAGAAGTTGGCGTGCTTGTAATGCTGTTGATAGGCTTTTTAAATTTTAAAGTTAAATCGCCAAAATTTGAAATTCCGTCAGAAAATAAAAGATATTCATCTATTTGCGGTATTTCTTTTAAAGCACCAAAGTCAGTTCCTCCATCATATTTCAGGTTAAGAATTCTTTCTTTTAATGCACTCCAGTTTCCTCCAGAAACAGTAAATTCTTCTGTTTTTTCGAGAATATTATTTAAAAGGACAAAAGATATTGCAATGTTCTTGTTCTCTAAAAAATAAGCATTAAGAAAGTCCAGTTCTTTTTGATGATCTCTTTTTGATCCACTGAATGAGTTGTCCCAAATAATAGCAATTTTTTGAGATTTTGCTTTTTCTTTTACGGGGAAATTCATCGAAACACTTGCCGCAAAATAAAATTTATTATCAGAAGCTTTTTGAAGCAATACACTTGAAGATTCATTAACTTTTGGAATCGTTATTTTGAGACTTTCATTTGGTGTAAAATTCGCTTTACTGATTTCAGCTATCCATTGATTTCCTTTTTTCTGAAAAGCAAAACTTCCATCTGGATTTTCCGTAATTTTAGGAGTCGTCAGACTTTCATTAATCAATACTTTTAAATTAAATTTTGGAATATTGACAGCATTGGCAAAACTTAAAAAAAACAGATAATCAGTAGCAGTATTTTTTAATTCCTGATTATAAGTAATCTGAATCGTTCTGCTGCCTCTAGCTGGAATAGGGTAGATTCTGGTTCTGAAATTGTTTCCTTCTACTTTTTCAATAATACCAGGATCCACATTTCTTCTTTCAATACTTTCAAATACTTCTTTAGCTCGTTCTTTTGGAACTGGAACAGCATCTCTCAAGTTTCCGTTGATGTCTAAAGCATAACCGCTTACACTTACGCCTTCAGGCAACGGAATAGTAAGTTTTCCTTCTAAAATTCTATCTCCAGAATTGTAAAATATATAAGTTGCAGTTGTTGCCGCAAGATTTCCTAAAATTTTAGTTTCGATTTTTAAATCCTGCAAGGTTACAGAATTCTTTTTCTGGTTTTCGACATCCAGATTTGGAATCTGTGAAAAAACGGCACTAGAAAACAGTAGTGCACAAATAGTAAAAATTTTATTCATGATTAATAAACGTGATTTTTTATTTGGCTATAAACGTAGGAAAATTCATTTGTTTTAAAAAAGTATTTTTGATCTTTTTTTAAATTAAAGAGAATTAATATGTTTAGCCACAATTCCAAAATTGATACCTTGAACCTGATCGACTCCACTGAAATTTACCGCAATCAACTGGCCACATTCATTAAAGACTGGCGCACCGCTGGCACCATGTGTAGAAGTTATGCTGTATTGAATTTTATTGCCGTCTGATTCTTTACTTATCTGACCATTGTAAAGTTGTACTTTTATACCTGAATTGGTTTGTGCCAAATCCATTCCAAGAGGATAGCCTACCATTATCGCTTTCTGACCGGGTGCTAAAGTAGAATCGTTGGCAACAGCATTCTCAAGATCGATTACGTTGCTAACAGTTCCTGGAGTTCTATGATCAGCCAGCTGTAAAATGCCTAAATCAACATTGCTGTCTTCAGATACTTTTTTAACCTCACAATTAAGCCATTCGCTATCAGAATCATGTAGAGCCACTTCAATATCCAAGGTTTTTACAAATACTTCAATTTCATCAATAGAAACATATTCTTTTACTGGAATTGATGCTGCAATATCTGTCGATGATGTATCAGTAGCGGTTTCTGTTTCGTTTGAACTAACAAATTCTTCACCCGCTGACTCAGTAGTTTCCTCACCCGATTCGTCATAATCTCCCTCTTCTTCACCTTCATTATATGAGATGGAAGCATGTGTCCAATTTCTTTCAATAAAGCTTTCATATTCATCTGCAGAAACCTCTTTAGTAAGAATAGAAGCAATCTTCATTCTTAGATTTCGCATAGTAGCATTTACTTTAGCGCTTTCTTCATCTGATGAAGACCATGGCTCTAAAACATGTCTATTGGTTATCATGTCTCCGTTTGTGTCTACAAAAAAGCCTGTTCCGTAAATGGTCTCTTCCTTAGCATCTTCAGAAGTAAGCTGAAATTCTTTCCCGTTAATTTTAGCAAAATAGCCATATCTATGTTTTATAAGTACAACTGCGTCTTTATAAGCATCGTAGATTTTGGTATCTGTGCCTAAACAAACAGCTTCAGGTTTAGGTTTTAGATATTTAAATCCTAAAAATCCTGCTGCTGCGAGAAAGATAATACCAATGATTACAAATTTGTAGCGATTGCTTTTTTTCTTGTTTGTTGCTGATGCCAAGTCTTCGTTTGGGGCGATTTTTCTAATTTTCATTTAGAGTATTGGTTGAAAAATGTTAATTGAATGGGTTTGGGTTAAAAAAAAATAGACTTGATATCAAGTCTAACTATTTTTCAAATGTAGTAATTTGTTTGCTAAAAAAAAGTAAAATTAAAATCAATTCTGTGTTCAATATTTACCTAATTTTGATTTGTTTTTAATTACAATAATTTAATATTTTTCTTCTTTGATTAACTGCGGTATTAGTCCAAATTATTCTGACAGCCATTCTAGATCTTCTCTGTCTAAATCTTCTTGTGATATAACTCTTCCGTTTTTTATATCATCTTCACTTTTTTTGATGATAACTATTTCGTATTCATCTAATTGATAAATTTCTTTATTATTCATAATTAATCTATTTTTTGTTTAGGTAATTTATATAAAAAAGCCCAGCAGATTTGAACCTGCTGGGCTGTATTTATAATAAAATAAGACAAAATTTACCCCACCAATTCCACAAATTTAAACTCGCCGTCAACGACAACTTTTGTCAAACCGTGTTTAGATAAATTTTTCATTGAAGCATCCCATTTTTTACCGCTTAAATTAGCAGAAACTTTTAGCTGAGACAAATCCATTTTATTTTCGTTACCTTTCAATAAAGTAATGATAACTTTTTCTTCTTCAGTTAATTCGATCTGAGCTTGTTTTTTCTCTGGACGCATTTGAGGGAACAATAAAACTTCTTGAATAGAAGCATTATTAGTTAAATACATAATCAAACGATCCATTCCAATTCCCATTCCAGAAGTTGGAGGCATACCATATTCAAGTGCTCTTAAGAAATCCTCATCGATAATTCCGTTTGCTTCATCATCACCTTTTGCTGCCAAACGCATTTGATCTTCAAAACGCTCTCTTTGATCAATTGGGTCATTCAATTCAGAATAAGCATTTGCAATTTCTTTACCGCAAACCATTAATTCAAAACGTTCCGTTAAATCTGGATTGTCACGGTGCTCTTTACAAAGCGGCGACATTTCTTTAGGATAATCTGTAATGAAAGTTGGCTGAATATAATTTCCTTCACATTTAGCCCCAAAAATTTCGTCAATCAATTTTCCTTTACCCATTGTTTCGTCAACTTCGATTCCCATTCCACGCGCCGCTTCAAACAATTCCTGTTCTGTTTTTCCAGAAATATCAAAACCAGTAAAATGTTTGATAGAATCGGTCATTGTAACACGCGCATAAGGCGCTTTAAAGTTGATTTTGTGCTCGCCAAAAGTTACTTCGCTTGTGCCATTTACTGCAATTGCACAATGCTCCAATAAGCCTTCTGCAAAATCCATCATCCAGTTGTAGTCTTTATAAGCTACATATATTTCCATTGCAGTGAATTCAGGATTATGCGTTCTGTCCATACCTTCATTACGGAAGTTTCTAGAGAACTCATAAACACCTTCAAATCCACCAACAATCAATCTTTTTAAGTATAGCTCATTCGCAATACGCATGTAAAGCGGAATATCAAGCGAGTTATGATGCGTAATAAAAGGTCTTGCCGAAGCACCACCAGGAATGGATTGTAAAACCGGAGTATCCACTTCAAGATATCCTGCATTGTTAAAATACTCTCTCATTGCAGTGAACAATTTAGTTCTCTTAAGGAAAGTTTCTTTTACTTGTGGATTTACTGTTAAATCTACATAACGCATTCTGTAACGTAACTCAGCGTCATTAAAAGCATCGTGAACGTTTCCTTCTTCGTCAACTTTTGGTAACGGAAGCGGACGTAATGTTTTACTCAAGAAAGTAAAACCATTAACACGGATACATTTTGCACCAACCTGAGTTGTAAACAATTCACCTTCAATACCAATAAAGTCACCTAAATCAGTTAATTTTTTGAATACTTGGTTGTATAAAGTTTTATCGTCGCCTTCGCATAAAACATCACGATTTACGTACAATTGAATACGTCCTTCACTGTCTTGTAATTCAGCAAAACAAGCTTTACCTTGATCACGAACACTCATCAAACGTCCTGCAACAATAACCTTCTTACCTTCCTCAAAAGTTTCCTTTATCTGCTTCGAAGTATGATTTACAGGAAAAAGATTAGCTGGATAAGGATTGATTCCCAGATTGCGTAAGTTTTGAAGTTTTTCTCTTCTGATGATTTCTTGTTCTGATAATGCCATTTTGTGCTATTTTTTTAAGTGTGCAAAGATAAAATTTTTGTTTCAAGTTTCCACTCAAACTGTTAAGGTTTTTTGTAGCAGAAATTTAAGGTTTATCAAGAACGTTCTGTCCCGCTATCCGCTTGTATCTTTTCCTTGCTAAAGAAGCAAGAAAAAGGATACCGCTTCTATCGGGGCTAGATTAGAAGATTTTGTTTTTAGAAGAAGTTTATATTGTAAGAAAATTAAATATAGAACTAACTATCTTAGCATCTTTTAAAATCAAAACCTTTTACAAAAAATGAAATATTTATTAATTGTATTAATTCTAATTTTAGCATCAAGCTGTCAAATAACCGAAACCATTACAATCAATTCTGATGGGAGTGGCGATATAGAAATTGTACAGCAGAGAGAAGAAAATAGTTATATGCAATTGGCGGGCGAAGAATATTCGAAAGAAAATGTGTTTCAGGATACTACTTATGTTTTTAAAGATTACATCGCAAAATACAAGGAGAATTTTGCGAAATACAAACCAGAAGAGCAGCAGTTGTTTCAAAAATATGCTAATGTAAAAGCGCAGATCAAACGAAGTTCTTATGAAAAAGAATTCAGAACCGCTTTTGCACTTCATTTTGATAAAGTTTCTGAAATTCCGGATTTGTTCAAGACAGAAGATTATACATCAGATATTCAGCACAATTATGCTTTAACCGCAGAAGAGCATTATTTTAGAATAGGATATGAATTTGACGGAAAAACATTCAAACGTTCAGTCTCAATTATCAATACAGCTGAATTAGAAAAAGCAAAATCACAAGCCGAAAATTTTGAGAAGAAGTACGGTTCTTCAAAACTGGTACAATCATATCTATTAAAGTATCATTTTCCAAAAAAAATAAAATCAGTTTCCAACTCAAAAGCGGTTATCAATTCGGATAAAAAATCTTTAACATTAGAATTTAAATTGTCAGATTGTTTACGCAATCCGGAAATGACGAATCTGGAAGTGATTTTAGAATAATATAAAATAGGTAAAAGATTAGATAAACTTAGAAGCTTAGTTCCTTAGGACCACAGAACCTAAAAAACTTCGTATCTTTGATGAAAAATTAGATACTTATGAAATTATATAAACTACTTAGTTTTTCTTTTTTAATAGCAACTTTAACTAGCTGTACTTTCACTGAAAACATTACGATTAATGAAAACGGAACTGGAAAATTCTCTGTAGATATGGACGGTTCTGCTTTAATGGAAATGGCGGGCGACCAAATAGGAAGCCAAATGGGAGCTGATGCTAAAAAAGACATTGATTCTACATTTACTTTCAAACAACTGTTTGAAGAGAAAAAAGACAGTATTGCTAAATTGTCCCCAGAAGCTCAAAAAGAATTAAAAAAATTGGAAAATTTTGTAGTGAGCACTAAAATGAGTTCAGAGAAAAAGCAGTTTTTAATGAATTTTGCAACAGACTTTAAAAATGTAAATGAATTACAAGATATTTTACAAACCATAAGTGCACTTCAGAAATTAGAAGGTACTGCAAATGCTAGTCCTCTTGGGAGTGGTTTCGGAAACAATAATAGTAAACTAAGTTACACTTACGACGGAAAGAAATTTACCAGAAAAGCAGTAATAGATAAGCAAAAACTGGCTGAGATTAAAAAAGATTCTACACCAGATATGAGCAAAATGATGTTTGCCTCGTCTAATTACATTGTAAAATATAATTTTCCAAAAAAGATTAAGAAAGTCTCTAATCCAAATGCATTGTTTAGCGATGATCGAAAATCAATTACAATTCAATACTCTTTTACGGATTATATGGAGAATCCAGACAAACTGAACTTCGATGTTGAGTTTGAAAAATAATTAAAATGAATAAAAAAATCCAACTTCAGGATCTGGGTAATAAAGACTATAAATCGACCTGGGAATATCAGGAAGAACTTTTCAAAGATATAGTCGATTTAAAAATCAAAAACAGAAGGGAAGAACTTGATCTGCCGACGCCAAATTATTTATTATTTGTAGAGCATCCACATGTTTATACTTTGGGTAAAAGCGGCGATTTTGAGAATTTATTATTAAACGAAAAACAACTAGAAGCCAAAGGAGCCACTTTCTATAAAATTAACCGTGGTGGCGATATAACATATCACGGGCCGGGACAAATTGTAGGTTATCCTATTCTTGATTTAGAAAACTTCTTTACTGATATTCACAAATACTTACGTCTATTGGAAGAATCTATCATTCTTACTTTGGCAGAATACGGCTTAGAATCGGGTAGAAGTGAAGGCGAAACAGGAGTTTGGCTTGGTGCGGGAACTCCGTTTGCCCGTAAAATATGCGCTATGGGAGTTCGTGCTTCGCGTTGGGTAACTATGCACGGATTTGCTTTAAACGTAAATGTCGATTTGGGATATTTTGATAATATTATTCCGTGCGGTATTCGAGGAAAAGGCGTAACTTCTTTAAACGTCGAACTTGGAGTAGAAAAGGTTGATGAAGAAGAAGTAAAAGCTAAAATCATCAAACATTTTACTGTGTTGTTTGAAGCAGAATTTGTTTAATAAGAATTGCCAATAAAGAATTAACCCGTTTCAGATAACATCTGAAACGGGTTTTTATTTTGATAAATAAGACTGTTTCCGTAATAAGCAAGACACAGTTGAAGATGTAACTCAAAACTTATTTTTAGATAGAAAGCGGTTTTTTATGAAAATGTATTCAAAATAAGCAAAAAACATTTTGCAAAAGGTAAGATTTTGAGAGGTTAGCAAATTACATGAAGAAGCCGGTTTTATCTTGTATTTACGTTATATTTGACTTTGTTGATACATATTCTAATTATTTAATGAAACTGCTTATGAGAAAAATTTACTTACTCTGCTTCCTTTTTTTACTTAACAGTCTTTCTGCTCAAAAGAAAGATAAATTATACCCAATTAGTATTTATGAAAAAGCATGGTCTGAAAAGAATAACGATGCGAGATTAAAACTTATAAAATCGATTTGGTTAGAAGACAGTACTTTCGAAGATCCATCTGCATCTGTTAAAGGAATTGTAGCATTTAATAATGTTATAAATGAATTTTACAAAAAGAATCCTGATGCTGTTTTGACTTCGGGCTCAAAAGTTATAAAAGACAATTATGTGACTTGGGAATGGAAAATTAAAGACTCAAAAAATAATGTTATAATGACCGGACGTGATTTTGCTAGATTAAACGGCAAAGGACAGGTAAGTAAAATTATCGGTTTTTGGGATAAAGAGATAAGCATTTCTGAAGCTGACAGTTTAAAAAAGCTGGAATCAGATAATTTTAATGTTGTAAATCAGTATTTTGAATGTCTTTTTAAAACGAAAGATTTTATTAAAATGTCAACTCTAATTGAAGATCAAGCCGTTTATAATCAAGCAGAAGGACTTCCTTATGGTGGAACTTACAAAGGGTTTAACGAATGGACAAAAATGTTCACAAAATCAGCTGAGTTTGCTAGTTTTGAAATAGAAAAAGAACCAGTTTATTTTAGTGATGCATCGAAAAATGAAGTGATTATTTATTTCACAATAAAATGTACTGCAAAGAAATCTGGAAAAACTATTTCGGTGCCAATTTCAGAACATTTTGATTTGAAAAATGGAAAAATTGTTGAAATAAGACCTTTTTATTATGACACCAAACAATTAGCAGAATTTTTAAAGAGTAGGAAATAATAAAATTGTTTCGAATAAAAAAAAAGACCTAATCAGGTCTTTTTTTTATTCGAAGAAATTAAGTTCCAACTGTTCAGGTAAAAGTCTGAAACTCATTCGGTGGTATTTTGTAGTCCCATATTTTTTAATAGCTTCACGATGCTCTTTAGTTGGATAACCTTTATTCTTTTTCCAATTGTACATTGGGAATTCTTCATGAATTTGATCCATGTATTCATCACGATAGGTTTTAGCTAAAACAGAAGCAGCCGCGATACTCAGATATTTTCCGTCACCTTTTATAATACTTTGATTTGGAATCGACTTTAACAATGCAATTTCATCGTCAGAAAATTGTTTGCCAAAAGTGTTTTTGAGTCCAAGTTTAGCATTTAAAGAACGATTTCCGTCGACAATAATAAACTCTGGAACTTGTTTTAGTTTTAAAATGCATTCCTGCATACCTTTCATTGAGGCGTTTAAAATATTTATTTCGTCTATCTCGTCAGGAAACAAGTGAGTTACTGAATAGCAAATAGCTTGTTCTTCTATAACAGGTCTTAAAAGTGCTCTAGTTTTTTCTGATAACTGTTTACTCTCGTTTAGAATAATATTCTCAAAATCTTCAGGAAGAATTATGGCTGCAGCGGTAACAGGTCCAGCAAGACATCCTCGTCCAGCTTCATCTGTCCCAGTTTCTAAAACAAATCCAGAAAAATTTTTTGAGAGCATTTTTTTTAATTTTTAAATAACAAATTAGATAAAATTTTCAGCAAAAATATTCGTTTTGACACTGTCAGCCAAGGCAATTGTATAAAATGAAGTGTTTTTTTCTTTATTTGTTTTTATAATTTACCTTTGCTTAGCAAATTTTGTCAAAATAAATTTATATAAAGCCATCAAATGAGAATATTCATTTTTCTATATCTATTAGTTGTACCAACTTTATTGTTTTCTCAAGTAAAACCAGCTCCTAAAAATAATTTAGATATGAATACGGAATATTCTAGTATTACAGATACCGTAAAAAAGAAAAAAGCTAAGATTGCAACTATAGATCAATATAAAATAGTTACACTTGAACACGATACAATTTATGCAGATACTTCACTGACACTTAAAAACGCTTACAGACAAAATCATCTTAGAAAAGATCTTTTCGGTTATCAAGAATTTTCTAATATTGGACAACCTTTAAATACCTTACAATACAGCCTAACGAGTTTTTCTCCATATCCAGAAATTGGTTTTAACGGAAAACACTTTAATTATATACAAGCAGATCAAATTAGATATTATTCTGCAGCGACACCTTTTACAGAATTGTTTTTTAATACGACAATTAATAAAGGCCAAAATGTAGATTCTTTTATCACATTGAACGTTTCTAAAAATCTGAATTTTTCAATTGCCTATAGAGGTTTAAGATCGGAAGGTGATTATATTAATCAATTGGTGAGTGCGGGAAATTTTAGGTTTACAACGAGTTATGCCACAACAAGCAGACGTTATTCTATTAATGCCCATTATACTTTTCAAGATGTATTGAATGAAGAAAATGGCGGTATTACTAATGATAATAATTTTGAAAGCGATAATAAAGATTATAAGAACAGACAAAGACTGCAGGTTTATTTAACTGATGCAGAATCAATGCTAAAAGGAAGAAGAATCTTTTTTGATCATGCTTTTAGAGTAAATCCAACTGAAGGGAATAATAATTTATATGTAACTCATCAGCTTAATTATGAAAATAAAAGTTATGAGTATAAACAGCCAACAGTACTTTCTACAGTTACTGATGATAATAATGTAAGCACCAGAATTCAGCGTTTTGGAGATTCGTATGCATCCAGCAATATAAACGATCAGACAAAATATGAAAGGTTATATAATAAAGCGGGACTTGCTTATGAAAATTCGCTTCTAGGAAAGTTTAACTTTTTTATAGATGACTACAGATCAAATTATGAATACGAACGAGTTATTATTCGTACAGACGGTACTGCTGTACCAGGAAATCTGTTTTTACAAATTAATAATGTAGGAGGGCAATACGAATACCAAAAAAACAAATGGAATGGTAGGTTTTTGTATTCTAGATCGATTACGAATCAGTCGCTTTCAGATTTAGATGCAAAGTTACGATACGATTTAAATGATAAAATTAAATTTGATTTTAGATATCGTAACATTAATAAACTTCCAAATAATAATTATAATTTGTATCAAAGCAGCTGGGTACAATACAATTGGTCAAATGATTTTAAAAATGAAAAAATAAACTCACTTAGTGCTGAGATTCAGACTCCTTGGTTAACAGGACAAGTGCAGTACACAGTACTAAAAGATCATTTGTATTTTGCTGATGATGCCACAGATACACAAAAAGCATCAAATATTCAAATTGTAAATCCATTTCAATATGGAAACACAATTAACTATTTGGAAATAAAAGCGAGCCGTGAATTTAAATTTGGCCCATTCGCTTTAGATAACACACTTTTATATCAGAAAGTTGATCAGTCTGATTTGATTTTAAATGTTCCTGACTTTGTAACAAGAAACACGTTCTATTATTCAGGTTACTTTTTTAAGAAAGCATTATATATGCAGACGGGACTTGTATTTAATTATCTTACTAAATATTATGGGGATGATTATAACCCTGTTATTGCTGAATTCTTTGTGCAGCAGGATAAAAAAATTGGTGGTTTTGCAACATTTGATTTCTTTATTAATGCCAGAATTCGTCAGACTAGATTTTATTTAAAAGCAGAGCATTTTAATGCTGCTTTTACACAAAGTAATTATTATGCAACGCCTAATAATCCTTATCGTGATTTTGTATTGCGTTTTGGTTTAGTTTGGAATTTCTTCCAATAAAAAAGACTTACTTTATTTTAAACCACATATTAAACTTAAATAAAAATGGACTTTTCAAATAATATTTTAGAAACAATTGGTAACACACCATTGGTAAAACTCAACAAAATTGTTGCTGAAATTGATGCATTAGTATTGGCAAAAGTCGAAACTTTTAATCCAGGTAATTCTGTAAAAGACAGAATGGCCGTGAAAATGATTGAAGACGCAGAGGCTGATGGAAGATTAAAACCAGGAGGTACTATTATCGAAGGAACTTCAGGAAACACAGGAATGGGATTGGCTCTTGTAGCGATAGTAAAAGGCTATAAATTGATTTGTGTTATCTCAGACAAACAGTCAAAAGAAAAAATGGATATTCTTCGTGCTGTTGGTGCAAAAGTTGTGGTTTGTCCAACAGATGTTGAGCCAACAGATCCTCGTTCTTATTATTCAGTTTCTAAGCGTTTAGCAGAAGAAACTCCAAATTCATGGTATGTAAACCAATATGATAATATGTCAAACTCATTGGCGCACTACGAGCAAACTGGGCCTGAAATCTGGAAACAGACTGAAGGTAAAATTACGCACTTTGTTGTTGGTGTTGGTACTGGAGGAACTATTTCTGGAGTTGGAAAATATTTGAAAGAGAAAAACCCGAACATTAAAATCTGGGGAATTGATACTTATGGTTCTGTTTTTAAGAAATACCATGAAACAGGGATTTTTGACGAAAATGAAATCTACTCTTATATAACAGAAGGAATTGGAGAAGATATTCTGCCTAAAAACGTTGATTTCTCATTAATTGACGGTTTTACAAAAGTGACTGATAAAGATGCTGCTGTTTACACTAGAAAAATTGCTTTGGAAGAAGCTATTTTTGTTGGAAATTCTGCTGGAGCTTGCATAAAAGGTTTATTGCAACTAAAAGAGCATTTTAAACCAGACGATGTTGTAGTAGTTTTATTTCATGATTCTGGAAGCCGTTATGTTGGTAAAATGTTTAACGATGATTGGATGCGTGAACGTGGATTTTTAGAAGAAAACATCACGAAAGCAGAAGATGTTATTAAAGATCATATCGATAAAGAATTAATTGTGGTTCGTACAGAAGAACTGGTTTCGCACGCAATTGAACGTATGCGTAAATATAAAATTTCGCAGATTCCTGTTGTAGATATTAACGGATTTGTGGGTTCTGTAGACGAAACAGATTTGTTTAGAAGTTATGTTGCTGACAAAAATGTTGCCGAAAAGCCAATCAAGGAGGTAATGGGAAAACCTTTTCCAATTGTAAAATTAGGAACTCCAATCGAAGAGGTTTCAAAACTTTTTACCAAAGAAAATGATGCGGTTCTAGTTGATTTAGGAAACGGGCATCATCACATTATTACAAAATATGATATTATAGGCTCAATAAAATAAATCTTTACAAATATAGCTAATCCATAAATCTTGTTACCTTGGTAATTGGGTTTATGGATTTTACTTTTAAAAATATAAAATGAATTTTACTGCTATTGATTTTGAAACAGCCACGGGATATCATCCTTGTTCTGTTGGAATTGTGACGGTTCAAAACGGAATAATTATTGACGAATTTGTAACGTTAATAAAACCGCCAAATAATGAATATAATCCATTTACGACTCGTGTTCATGGAATTTATCCAAAGGATACTGTCAATTCTAAATCTTTTTTTCAGGTTTATCCAGAAATTGAAAAGCGATTAAAAAATCGAGTTGTAGTAGCACACAATGAAAGTTTTGATCGTAATGTTTTAATGAAGTCTATGCTGCTTCACGGTTTAAATTATGAAGATTTAAACATTGCTTCACAATGGGAATGCACAGTGAAAATCTATAAAGCAAAAGGAATAAAGCCAACAAAATTAAGTGACTGCTGTCGTGAAATGAAAATTCAGCTTAATCACCACGAGGCTTTATCAGATGCAAGAGCATGTGCAAAGCTGTATATGCTTCGTTAAATAAATTTATTTTGTAAGAATAATTTTAAAATTTTATTACTTTTAGATTTTGTAAAATATCATAAAATCTAAAAATGAAAGAAGACTTTCTTCATTATCTCTGGAAATTCAAGAAGTTTGATACTCTGAATTTAAAAAGCGCGCAAGGCGAATTAATTACTATTTTGAAATCAGGTGATTATTTGGAGCTTTCGGGGCCTGATTTTTTTAATGCACAGATAGAAATTGGAAATCAAAAATGGGCAGGCAATGTCGAGATTCATTTAAAATCCTCCGATTGGTACCTTCATAATCACGAAAAAGATCCTGCTTACCAAAACGTGATCCTTCATGTAGTTTGGGAGAATGATACGGCTATTTTTAGAGAAGATAATACGGAAATTCCCGTTTTGGTTCTCAAAGACTTTGTTGATAAAGAAATATTGGCTAATTATTCAGCATTGGTTTCTCCTAAATCATGGATTTCATGCGAAAAACAAATTAAAGGCATTGACAGTTTTGTTTTTAAAAGCTGGCAGGAAAGATTGTTTTTTGAACGTTTGGAACGAAAATCAAAATTTATTTATGAATTATTAGAAGAAACAAATCAAGACTGGGAAGCGGTTTTGTTTTTTCTTTTGGCAAAGAATTTCGGTTTGAATACAAATGGAGTTTCTTTTCTTCAAATTGCCAAATCAATTCCGTTTTCAATCATAAGAAAAGAAAGTTTCGAAAACGAAAATCTGGAAGCATTATTTTTTGGAACTGCTGGTTTGCTTAATGGAGAAAAAGAAGATGTCTATTTTAAAGATTTAAAATTCAGATATTTTTATTTATTGAATAAGTACCAATTGGAAAGAACATTTGTTGAACCTGTGCAATTTTTTAAACTTCGCCCAGATAATTTTCCAACCATAAGGCTTTCGCAAATGGCAGGTCTTTATCATAAGTATCAAAATTTGTTTTCTAAGATAAATGATTTAAAGTCTCTTGCGAGTGTTTATAATCTTTTTAATGTTTCGGCAAGTAGTTATTGGCAGAACCATTATCAGTTTGATAAAGAAAGCCCAAAGAAATCAAAGCCATTATCGAAGGCGTTTTTAGATTTGATTGTGATCAATACGATTATTCCAATTCAGTTTGCTTATTCGACTGTATTAGGCGAGCCAATTGTTGAAGATTTAATTGATTTCATGAATGAAGTTGCATCAGAGAAAAATGCCGTAATAGATAAGTTTATTTCGTTTGGAATAAAACCAAAAAATGCATTTGAAAGCCAGACTTTATTAGAACTTAAAAATGAATATTGTAATCAAAAAGCCTGTTTAAAATGTGCGATAGGAGTGGAACTTCTAAAAAACAATTAGATAATTTTGTATTTTTGCAATTCACGTCAACGTAGAAATCTAAAATCTTAAGTCAAAAATCTAATATCATAATATGTCAGCTATTTTAAAATTAAAATTCTTTTTTGAAAAATATGGTTTCCATGTTTCTTCTAGATTGGCAGATAAATTAGGGATGCGTGTAACAAGTGTCAGATTGTTTTTTATCTATATTTCTTTTGTTACGGCAGGTTTAGGATTTGGAGTCTATCTGACTTTGGCATTTTGGATTAGACTGAAGGATTTAATCCGTTCCAAAAGAACATCGGTATTTGATTTATAAAAAGAAAGCTCCAAATTAACATTTGGAGCTTTCTTTTTATATTGAAATAGTATAATTTCTATTCTTCGAATCCTTTAGCGTCATTAAGCTTAGATCTTTGTTTGCTGTATCCAAAATAAACAATGATACCAATTAAAAGCCATCCAAGCGATAACAATTGAGCATCTAAACTTAAATTGATAATCAAATAAGTATTAATTGCAATTCCAAGTACAGCAATAACAGGCAATGCAGGAACTTTAAAAGTTCTGTTTAAACCTGGTTGCTTTACTCTTAAAATCCAAACCGCAATACAAACCATTGTAAAGGCAAATAAAGTACCAAAACTTGTCATGTCTGCTAATTTGTTGATAGGGGTAAAAGCTGCAACTGTTGCAATAATTGCACCCAAAATCATTAAGTTGGTTTTTGGAGTTCCAGAAATAGGGTTTACTTTAGAGAAAACAGAAGGAATTAAACCATCTTTAGACATACCTAAGAAAATTCTAGATTGTCCCATAATCATTACCATTAATACAGAAACTAATCCAATAGTAGCTGCAACAGTAATAATAAATCCAGCCCATGGTTGTCCTGCAATATCAAATGCATAAGCAACAGGCGCTTTGATAGCTTCAGGATATTTTCCTAGCGGATTAAAATCTTGGTAATTCATCATTCCAGTTAATACAAGAGAAACAAGAATATATAAAGTAGTACAAACTAATAAAGAAGCAATAATAGCAAAAGGAACATCTTTTTTAGGATTAATAGCTTCTCCGGCTTGTGTAGAAACAGCATCAAAACCAACGTAAGCAAAGAAAATCGCAGCTGCTCCAGAAACAATTCCTCCAATTCCATATGCATTGTGAGTTGTCTCTTTTTCAATAATTTGAGTTGCCTCAGGAATAAAAGGACTCCAGTTTGCTGTATTAATAAAGAAAAGTCCAGCAATAATTACGAAGATAACCGCAGAAACTTTAAGAATTACGATAGCATTATTCGCTTTTGCAGCGCTTTTTGTTCCTTTAATAAGTAATGAAATAACCAAAATAACGATTAAGAAAGCTGGAAGATTCATAGAAAAACCTTCTCCAGTGTAGCTTGCAGGATCTGTGGTTAGCCATTCAGGGAGTTTGATATGAAATAGTTTGAGTAATTTATTAAAATATCCGGACCAGGAAACCGCTACGGTCATAGAACCCATTGCATATTCGAGAATAAGTCCCCAGCCAATTATCCAGGCAAAAATTTCTCCGATAGTACCATAGGCGTAAGCATAAGCAGATCCTTCAACTGGTAATATGGAAGCAAATTCAGAATAGCAAAGAGCCGCAAAAACACAAGCAATACCTGCGATAATAAACGAAATTGCTAATGCTGGACCTGCATGATAATAAGCCCCAGTACCTGTAAGTACGAAAATACCTCCACCGATAATGGCACCAACACCAATGGCAGTAAGACTCCATTTTCCAAGGACTCTCTTTAAATCACTTTTTTTCATATCGGCTTCAAAAGCTGATATTGGTTTAACTCTCCAAATTGACATACTATATTATTGGTTTATTTGTTATTAAGTGCCAAATGTATTGTTTTTTGTAAAAAATAAAAACAATTATCATGTTTTAAGTTATAAAATCTTTATTTTTTTTAGAGGACTCTCAGGAAAGTTTCGTTAAGTATTGATATTCATTAAATTAATTGAGGTTTTCTAAAATATTTGATAATTTTTTAAAAACTACTTTTCTTACTAATTTTATTGATATTTTTGAAAGTTTTTTCTTAGTTTTTGTTTTGAAATAAATTGAAAAGCTTTTTTGGTTATGAATTTTAGTGATTTTAAAAAATATTTATATTTTACAAAGTATCAGAGAACGGGCATTTCTATACTGTTCTTTATTATAATAGTATTGCAGCTGGTTTATTTGTTAGCTGATTTTTCTATAAGTAAAGAGAAAAGTCCTGATAAAGAAAAATGGCTCGCTCTTCAATCAGAAATTGATAATAAAAAAAACTTGAAAGGAAATAATAGATTTTCTGTTTATCTGTTCAATCCAAATTTTATTTCAGATTATAAAGGATATAAACTCGGAATGTCGGTTGAAGAAATTGACCGGTTACAGGCATTTCGTAAAGAAAATAAATATGTAAATTCAGCTGAAGAGTTTCAAAAGGTTACTGGAGTTTCGGATTCGTTGTTAAGTAAAATTTCTCCGTTGTTTAAATTTTCAGATTGGGCACAGCATAAAACAGAATTTAAGTCACACACTGATAATTATGTTAAGAAGGAATATCCGAAGAAGGTAAAGCTTGAAGTGTTAGATATAAATCAGGCAACTCAAGAAGATTTGATGAAAGTATACGGAATAGGAGAAGGTCTTTCGACGCGGATCTTAAAACAAAAAGAAATTATGGGATGTTTTGTTTCAATGGACCAAATGGAGGATGTGTGGGGGCTTTCGCCCGAAGTTATAAATGAATTAAAGACTCATTTTAAAGTCGTAATTCCGTCAACATTAAAAAAAATAAATGTGAATGATGCTTCGTTAAAAGAATTATCTCAGTTTCCATATTTTAAATATGCACTCGCAAAACAGATTGTAACTTATAGAAGCATGAACGGAAATTTTAATAATATTGAGGATTTGTCAAAAATTAAAGATTTTCCTGTTGAAAAAGCAAAAATAATTAGTTTATATTTGGAGTACTAAAAAGAAAGCAACTAATGAATTTTGAATATAACGAAACACAGTTAATGATTACGCAGTCTATAAAAGACTTTGCAGAAAAAAATATAAGACCTTATATAATGGAGTGGGATGAGTTGCAGATTTTTCCAATTCCGTTATTTAAGAAATTGGGTGAAATGGGATTTATGGGGGTTTTAGTTCCTGAAGAATATGGAGGTTCTGGGTTAGGTTATCATGAATATGTTACTATAATTGAAGAAATTTCAAAAGTAGATCCATCAATAGGATTGTCAGTTGCTGCGCATAATTCGTTATGTACAAATCATATTTTGACTTTTGGAAACGAAGAACAAAAGAAAAAATGGCTTCCTAAATTAGCAACAGCAGAATATATTGGCGCTTGGGGATTAACAGAACATAATACAGGTTCGGATGCAGGCGGAATGAATACAACTGCTGTAAAAGATGGCGACCACTGGATCGTAAATGGGGCAAAAAATTTTATAACTCATGCAATTTCTGGAGATATTGCTGTTGTTGTGGTTCGTACAGGAGAAAAAGGAGATTCAAAAGGAATGACGGCTTTTGTTTTTGAAAAAGGGATGAAAGGTTTTTCGTCAGGAAAGAAAGAAAATAAGCTGGGAATGAGAGCCAGTGAAACTGCAGAGTTGGTTTTCGATAACTGCCGAGTTCCAGATGAAAACAGATTAGGAGAAGTTGGGCAAGGATTTGTTCAGGCAATGAAAATTCTAGACGGAGGAAGGATTTCTATTGGGGCTTTATCATTAGGTATTGCAAAAGGCGCTTACGAAGCGGCGTTAAAATATTCAAAGGAAAGACATCAGTTTGGACAACCAATCAGTAATTTTCAAGGAATATCCTTTAAATTGGCAGATATGGCAACAGAAATAGAGGCTTCAGAATTGTTGCTTCATAAAGCTGCCTTTTTGAAACAAAAGCATAAAGAGGTGACTACAGCGGGGGCAATGGCAAAAATGTATGCTTCTGAAGCCTGTGTAAAAATTGCCAATGATGCCGTTCAAATTCATGGCGGATATGGGTATACCAAAGATTTTCCGGTTGAAAAATTCTATAGAGATTCTAAATTGTGTACAATAGGAGAAGGAACTACTGAAATTCAAAAGGTAGTTATCTCGAGAAATTTATTAAGAGAATAAACATTTAGGCTATTGTCTTTTTTCTATATTCTATTCTCTAAAGAAAAATAATTTAAATTTTATGGCTTATAATTAATAATTAATTTCTACATTTGCAGCCTTAACGAGAGGAGGTGTCTATATTATGTTAATTATACCAATTAAAGACGGAGAAAATATCGATAGAGCATTAAAGCGCTATAAAAGAAAATTTGATAAAACAGGAACTGTTCGTCAATTAAGAGCACGTACTGCTTTTATTAAGCCTTCTGTTATCAAAAGAGCTCAAATTCAAAAAGCGGCTTACATTCAAGGTTTGAAAGATAGCTTAGAAAGTTAATATCTCGCTTTTTAAAATAATTACCGTTAGTGATCAAAATGTTTTAATTTTGATGCTAACGGTTTTTTTTGTGCTTAATACTGAGAATTTTGATTTTTATGAAAACAAATAAAGAAGCTTTTAAGGATTATCTTTTGTTGGAGAAAAAATATTCTGCACATACTGTGCAGGCTTATTTAAATGATGTTGTGTCTTTTGAATCTTTTGTTGATAAAAGTTTTGATCAGGATAATATTGATTTGGTGAATTATAGTCAGGTTAGAAGCTGGATTGTTTTTTTGGTTGATCAGGGAATTTCGAATGTGTCAATAAATAGAAAGATGGCTTCTTTGAAGGCTTTTTATAAATTTCTATTGAAATCCAAGCAGATTGAGATTAATCCAATGTTGAAACATAAGGCTTTAAAAGTTCCGAAAGCGGTTCAGGTTCCTTTTTCTGAAAAAGAATTAAAGGATTTGCTGAGTGAAATAGATCTGCCGGTGGGTTTTGAAGAAGTGAGGGATAAGCTTATTGTGGAGATGTTTTATGTGACTGGAATGCGTCGTGCGGAATTGATTCATTTGATGATTAAGAATGTAGATCTTTCTGCTGGTGTTATAAAGGTGTTGGGAAAGAGAAATAAGGAGCGAATTATTCCTGTTCTGCCAGTAATACTAAATCAAATTAAGGTCTATGTAGGGGAAAGGGGTGGTTTGGATAATATTGTGGATTTTGATTATTTTTTTATTTCAAAAAAAGGATTAAAATTGAGTGAATCTTTTGTTTATCGTTTAATAAATTCATACTTTAGTAGGGTCTCGGAAAAGGTGAAAAAAAGTCCGCATGTGCTTCGTCATACTTTTGCAACTCATTTATTGAATAACGGGGCAGATTTGAATTCAGTTAAAGAATTGTTGGGGCATTCTAGTTTGGCGTCTACACAGGTTTATACTCATAATAGTTTGGCGGAGCTTAAAAAAGTGTATAAAGGGGCACATCCAAGAGGTGAATGATAATTCTAAAATGTTAAATCCTAAAATTTGTATTATGAAGGTAGATGTTCATGCAGTTAACTTTGCTGTTGACAGAAAATTGGTCGATTTTATTCAGGAAAGAATGGGTAAGTTGGAGAAATACTACGATCGAGTGGTTTCGTCAGATGTTTTTTTGAAAGTGGAAAGGACAAGTGATAAAGAGAATAAGGTTGTGGAGATAAAGATTAATGTTCCCGGGGATGATTTTTTGGTAAAAAAACAGTGCAAAACATTTGAAGAGGCGGTTGAGCTTTCGGCAGAATCGTTAGAACGTTTACTTGTGAAAAGGAAGGAAAAAATAAGAGCACATATTTAATTGAAATTTTTTTTGAAAAATGTTTTGATTAAAAGATAAAATAGCTACATTTGCAGTCCGTTAGAAATAGCGGACTTTTTTAATGCATTCGCCGATGTAGCTCAGCTGGCTAGAGCAGCTGATTTGTAATCAGCAGGTCGTGGGTTCGAGTCCCTCTATCGGCTCAAAATATTTCAAATGCGATTTGAAATAAGTTCTTTAAAATAATGAGATTTTAAAAATCAGGGGAGATACTCAAGCGGCCAACGAGGGCAGACTGTAAATCTGCTGTGTGAACTTCGCAGGTTCGAATCCTGCTCTCCCCACAAAAAAAAAGATGTTTAGATTTTAATAAGTCTAAAATCAGAACTCTCTGCCGGTGTAGCTCAGGGGTAGAGTGCTTCCTTGGTAAGGAAGAGGTCTCGGGTTCAAATCCCGACATTGGCTCAAGTAAGTAGGAAATTGAAAATTAATATATAACTAAGATTAAAAATTAAGTAAAATGGCAAAGGAGAATTTTAATCGTTCCAAACCGCACTTAAACATAGGTACAATTGGACACGTAGATCACGGAAAAACTACATTAACTGCTGCAATCACTAAAGTATTGTCAGATGCTGGTTACTGTCAAGCAAAATCGTTTGATCAAATCGATAACGCTCCAGAGGAGAAAGAAAGAGGTATTACTATTAATACATCGCACGTAGAGTACGAAACTGCTAACCGTCACTACGCTCACGTGGACTGTCCAGGTCACGCGGATTACGTAAAGAACATGGTTACTGGTGCTGCTCAAATGGACGGAGCTATCTTAGTAGTTGCTGCTACAGATGGTCCAATGCCACAAACTCGTGAGCATATCCTTTTAGGTCGTCAGGTTGGTATTCCAAGAATCGTTGTTTTCATGAACAAAGTGGATATGGTTGATGATGCTGAGTTATTAGAGCTTGTTGAAATGGAAATTAGAGATTTATTATCTTTCTACGAATATGATGGAGATAATGGTCCTGTAGTTCAAGGTTCTGCATTAGGAGGATTAAACAATGATCCAAACTGGGTACCTAAAATTATCGAATTAATGGAAGCTGTTGATGCTTGGATCGAAGAGCCAGTACGTGACGTTGCTAAGCCATTCTTGATGCCAGTTGAGGACGTATTTACAATTACAGGTCGTGGAACTGTTGCTACAGGTCGTATCGAAACTGGAGTTGCTAACACTGGAGATCCTGTTGAAATCATTGGTATGGGAGCTGAAAAATTAACTTCTACTATTACAGGGGTTGAGATGTTCCGTAAAATCCTTGACAGAGGTGAAGCTGGAGATAACGTAGGTTTATTGTTAAGAGGTATTGATAAAGCTGATATCAAAAGAGGTATGGTTATTATTAAGCCAGGTTCAGTAAAACCACACGCTAAATTCAAAGCTGAGGTTTATATCTTGAAAAAAGAAGAAGGTGGACGTCACACTCCATTCCACAATAACTACCGTCCACAGTTCTACGTACGTACAACTGACGTAACAGGAGTTATTTCTTTACCAGCAGGTGTAGAGATGGTAATGCCAGGTGATAACTTAACTATTGAAGTTGCTTTATTAAGCCCAATCGCTATGAACGTAGGTTTACGTTTCGCTATCCGTGAAGGTGGTAGAACAGTTGGTGCTGGTCAGGTTACTGAAATCGTAGAGTAATTCTATTAAAATTAATAAAAAGCCAGTGATTATTTTTTAATCACTGGCTTTAATTACGGGCGTAGTTCAAGGGTAGAATAGCGGTCTCCAAAACCGTTGATGGGGGTTCGAATCCCTCCGCCCGTGCAATAAAAAATATATCAAATGACAAAAGTTACTAATTATTTATCAGAGGCTTTCGAAGAGTTAAAGTCAAATGTTACTTGGCCAGCTTGGGCTGAAGTTCAAAAATTGACAATTGTTGTGGCTGTATTTTCGATTTTATTCGCTTTGGCAACTTGGGGAGTGGACGAATTTTTTGCAAAAGCTTTGGCTGGATTTTTTAACTGGTTAAAAGGATAATTTTTTTGTGATGGCAGATAATAATGTGAAAAAATGGTACGTAGTTAGAGCGGTTAGTGGTCAAGAGAATAAAGTGAAAGCTTATATCGAGACTGAGATTGCGAGATTAGGTATGGAGGATTATGTTTCTCAAGTTTTAGTTCCTACTGAAAAAGTAGTTACTGTAAAAGATGGGAAAAAATCATCTAAGGATAAAGTTTATTTTCCTGGATATGTTATGATTGAAGCTAACTTAGTTGGTGAAATCCCTCATATTATTAAGTCAATTACTAGTGTTATTGGATTTTTAGGAGAAACTAAAGGTGGAGAACCTGTTCCTTTAAGACTTTCTGAAGTAAACCGTATGTTAGGTAAAGTGGATGAGCTGGCTGTAAACACAGATACACGTTCTATTCCATTTAGTGTTGGTGAAACGGTTAAGGTTATTGATGGACCTTTCAATGGATTTAACGGATCTGTTGAGAAAATCAATGAAGAGAAGCGTAAACTTGAGGTAATGGTTAAGATTTTCGGAAGAAAGACTCCATTGGAATTAAGTTTTATGCAAGTAGAAAAAGTATAATTTTTTGTTACACTATAATAAACCATTGTAATCGCTTCCATTGATTACAGTGTTAAATTTTTTAAAAATGGCTAAAGAAATTAGTAAGGTAGTTAAACTACAAGTTAAGGGAGGTGCTGCGAACCCGTCGCCACCGGTTGGACCTGCTTTAGGAGCTGCTGGGGTTAACATCATGGAGTTCTGTAAGCAATTTAATGCTAGAACTCAGGATAAACCTGGCAAAATTTGTCCAGTGCAAATCACTGTGTACAAAGACAAATCATTTGATTTTGTTGTTAAGACTCCTCCAGCAGCAGTTCAGTTAATGGAAGCTGCAAAGCTAAAATCTGGTTCTGGTGAGCCTAATCGTAAAAAAGTAGCTAGTGTTACTTGGGAACAAATTAGAACTATTGCTGAAGACAAAATGCCAGACTTAAATGCTTTTACAATTGAAAAAGCTATGAGTATGGTTGCTGGAACAGCTAGATCTATGGGTATAACTGTATCAGGAGACGCTCCTTTTTAATTAAGAAAAAGAAATGGCAAAATTAACAAAAAAGCAAAAAGAGGCTGCTTCAAAAATTGAAAAGAACAAATTATACTCTTTAAAAGATGCTGCTGCATTAATTAAAGTTGTTGCTTCTGCAAAATTTGATGAGTCTGTTGATATCGCAGTTCGTTTGGGTGTTGATCCAAGAAAAGCGAATCAAATGGTTAGAGGTGTAGTTACTTTACCTCACGGAACAGGAAAAGACGTTAAAGTATTAGCATTGGTTACTCCAGATAAAGAAGCTGAAGCAAGAGAAGCTGGAGCAGATCACGTTGGTCTTGACGATTACTTACAAAAAATTAAAGACGGTTGGACAGATGTTGATGTAATCATTACTATGCCTGCTGTTATGGGTAAATTAGGTCCATTAGGTCGTATTTTAGGACCTAGAGGTTTAATGCCAAACCCTAAAACAGGTACTGTAACTATGGATGTTGCAAAAGCTGTTCAAGAGGTTAAAGCTGGTAAAATTGACTTTAAAGTTGATAAAACTGGTATCGTACACGCAGGAATCGGTAAAGTTTCTTTTGGAGCTGAGCAGATTGTTGACAACGCACACGAAATTATTCAAACATTAATAAAACTTAAACCAACTGCTGCTAAAGGTACATACATTAAAGGTATCCACCTTACAAGCACAATGAGTCCTGCTATTGCATTAGACCCAAAAGCAGTATAATTGGTAGTTAAAAATTTTTAGTATGACTAGAGAAGAAAAATCAATCGCGATTGAAAATTTAACTGCGCAGTTAGCTGGTACAAATATCATTTACATTTCTGATATTTCTGGTTTAAACGCAGAGACAACTTCAAACTTACGTAGAGCTTGTTTCAAAGCAGGTATCAAATTAGAAGTTGTAAAGAACACTTTGCTTGCAAAAGCAATGGAAGCTTCTGATAATGATTATGGTGATTTACCTACAGTTTTATCAGGTAACAGTGCTATCTTTATTTCTGATGTTGCTAACGCACCTGGAAAAATCATCAAAGATTTCCGTAAGAAATCTGATAAACCAGTTTTAAAAGGAGCTTACATCAATTCTGAAGTATATATTGGGGATAACCAATTAGATGCATTAGCTACAATTAAATCTAAAGAAGAGCTTATCGGAGAAATCATTGGATTGTTACAATCTCCAGCTCAAAGAATTATTTCTGCTTTACAAAACAAATTCGCTGGAAGCGAAGAAGAAGGAGCAGAGTAATTATCAACGTAAGAAAGAATACTTTCTTACTGCTTAATTAGCGCACAATAAATAAATTATATTTTTACAAATCATTTTAAACGATAGAAAAAATGGCAGATTTGAAACAATTCGCAGAACAATTAGTTAACTTAACAGTTAAAGAAGTTAACGAATTAGCAACAATATTAAAAGACGAGTATGGTATCGAGCCTGCTGCTGCAGCTGTAGTAGTTGCTGCTGGTGGTGGAGACGGTGCTGCTGAAGAAGCACAAACTGAATTTACAGTTGTATTGAAAGATGCAGGAGCTTCTAAATTAGCTGTTGTAAAATTAGTTAAAGAATTAACTGGTTTAGGTCTTAAAGAAGCTAAAGATGTAGTTGACGGTGCACCAAGCAACGTTAAAGAAGGTGTTTCTAAAGAAGAGGCTGAAGGTCTTAAAAAATCTTTAGAAGAGGCTGGAGCTACTGTTGAGCTTAAATAATTAAACTCAGTTTAAGAACTAGGTTTAGGCCTTGAGTTAACACTCAAAGGCCTAAACCATTTTTCGTATAATAAAATATTTAAATTTTATTATCCCATAGTTTAAAATACGAAAAAGTTTTTGATCAATACGAAGAAAGAAAATCAAACCTATTTTACTTGTTTTATTTTTAAAGATGTATTGATTATAATTAAGAAAGTATAGATTAAACAGTGTGTTTTTACACAAAAATAAATTACTTTTTTTTAATCAAAATTTTGTCCATTGATGATAACAAATCAGACTGAAAGATTGAATTTTGCCTCTACAAAAAACATCCCTGACTATCCAGATTTCTTAGATGTTCAGGTTAAATCTTTTAAAGATTTCTTTCAATTAGAAACGAAATCTGACGAAAGAGGCAACGAAGGGTTATACAATACCTTCATGGAAAACTTCCCAATTACAGATACAAGAAATAACTTTGTATTGGAATTCCTAGATTATTTTGTTGATCCGCCACGTTATACAATTCAAGAATGTATAGAGAGAGGTCTTACTTATAGTGTGCCTTTAAAAGCTAGGTTAAAACTATACTGTACAGATCCAGAACACGAAGATTTTGAAACTATTGTACAAGATGTTTATCTTGGAACAATTCCTTACATGACTCCTAGTGGTACTTTTGTTATTAATGGTGCCGAGCGTGTTGTAGTATCTCAATTACACCGTTCTCCAGGGGTTTTCTTTGGACAGTCATTCCACGCAAATGGAACTAAACTTTATTCTGCAAGAGTAATTCCTTTTAAAGGATCTTGGATAGAATTCTCTACAGATATCAACAGCGTAATGTACGCGTATATCGATAGAAAGAAAAAATTACCGGTTACAACTTTATTCCGTGCTATCGGTTTCGAAAGAGATAAAGATATCCTTGAGATTTTCGACTTGGCTGAAGAAATTAAAGTTTCTAAAACAGGTATTAAGAAATATATTGGAAGAAGACTTGCTGCGCGTGTATTGAACACATGGCACGAGGATTTCGTTGATGAAGATACTGGAGAGGTAGTTTCTATCGAGCGTAACGAAATCATCCTTGATCGTGATACAATTATCGACAAAGATAATGTTGAAGAGATCATCGATTCTAACGTTAAATCTATTTTGTTACACAAAGAGGATAATAATCAAGCAGATTATGCTATTATCCACAACACGTTACAAAAAGATCCAACAAACTCTGAAAAAGAAGCTGTAGAGCACATTTACCGTCAGTTGCGTAACGCTGAACCGCCTGATGAGGAAACTGCTCGTGGTATTATAGATAAATTGTTCTTCTCTGATCAACGTTATAACTTAGGTGAAGTTGGTCGTTACAGAATGAACAAAAAATTAGATTTAGATATCCCTATGGATAAGCAAGTGCTTACCAAAGAAGATATCATTACAATCGTTAAATATTTGATCGAGTTGATCAACTCTAAAGCAGAGATTGATGATATTGATCACTTATCAAACCGTCGTGTTAGAACAGTTGGTGAACAATTGTCTCAACAATTCGGTGTTGGTTTAGCACGTATGGCTAGAACTATTCGTGAGAGAATGAACGTTAGAGATAACGAGGTGTTTACACCAATTGATTTGATTAATGCTAAAACATTATCATCAGTTATCAACTCTTTCTTTGGTACTAACCAGTTATCTCAATTTATGGATCAAACGAATCCATTAGCTGAGATTACACACAAAAGAAGACTTTCTGCACTTGGACCAGGTGGACTTTCGAGAGAAAGAGCTGGTTTCGAGGTTCGTGACGTTCACTATACACACTATGGTCGTTTATGTCCGATTGAAACTCCTGAGGGACCAAACATTGGTTTGATTTCATCTCTTGGTGTTTATGCAAAAGTTAACGGAATGGGTTTCATCGAAACTCCTTACCGTAAAGTAACAAATGGTGTAGTTGATTTAGAAAGTACTCCAGTTTACTTAAGTGCTGAAGAAGAAGAAGGCAAAATGATTGCTCAGGCAAACATTGAAATGGACGCTTCTGGTAAAATTACAGCAAGCAATGTTATTGCTCGTGAGGAAGGTGACTTCCCGGTTGTTGAGCCATCAGTAGTTCATTATACAGACGTTGCTCCTAACCAGATCGCTTCGATTTCTGCATCTTTGATTCCTTTCTTGGAACATGATGATGCGAACCGTGCGTTGATGGGATCAAACATGATGCGTCAGGCAGTTCCTTTGATCCGTCCTGAAGCTCCGATTGTTGGTACAGGTTTAGAGCGTCAGGTAGCTTCAGATTCAAGAGTATTAATCAATGCTGAAGGGCATGGTACTGTTGAGTATGTTGATGCAAACATCATTACTATTAAATACGATCGTACAGAAGACGAGAGAATGGTTAGTTTTGATGCTGATGAGAAAACGTACAACCTTATTAAATTTAGAAAAACCAATCAAGGTACAAGTATTAACTTGAAACCAATCGTAAGAAAAGGTGACAGAGTTATTCCTGGACAAGTATTATCAGAAGGATATGCTACTCAAAATGGTGAATTAGCTTTAGGTAGAAACTTAAAAGTTGCGTTCATGCCATGGAAAGGGTATAACTTCGAGGATGCGATTGTAATTTCTGAAAAAGTAGTTCGTGATGATATTTTTACTTCTATCCACGTTGATGATTATTCATTAGAGGTTAGAGATACTAAGTTAGGAAATGAAGAGTTAACAAACGATATTCCTAACGTTTCTGAAGAAGCTACTAAAGATTTAGATGAAAACGGTATGATCAGAATTGGAGCAGAGGTTAAACCTGGCGACATTCTAATCGGAAAAATTACACCAAAAGGGGAATCAGATCCTACTCCAGAGGAGAAATTGCTTCGTGCAATCTTCGGGGATAAAGCAGGTGATGTAAAAGATGCGTCATTAAAAGCTTCTCCATCTTTACACGGTGTAGTTCTTGACAAAAAATTATTTGCAAGAGCCGTAAAAGATAAACGTAAACGTACTCAGGATAAAGATGCTTTAGGCGCTTTAGAAATGGAATTCGAAACTAAATTTGTTGAATTAAAAGACAGATTGGTTGAGAAATTATTCTTGATCGTTAACGGAAAAACATCTCAAGGTGTAATGAATGATTTGGGTGAAGAAGTTTTACCAAAAGGTAAAAAATATACTCAAAAAATGCTTTACGCAGTAGAAGATTTCGCTCACTTAAGCAAAGGTCAATGGGTTGCTGATGATGCTACTAATAAAATGGTTAATGATTTAATTCATAACTATAAAATTAAGCTGAACGACTTACAAGGAGCTTTAAGAAGAGAGAAATTTACTATTACAGTTGGAGATGAATTACCATCTGGAATCTTGAAATTGGCTAAAATCTATATTGCTAAAAAACGTAAGTTAAAAGTTGGTGATAAAATGGCGGGACGTCACGGTAACAAAGGTATTGTTGCTAGAATCGTTCGTCACGAAGATATGCCTTTCTTAGAAGATGGAACACCGGTAGATATTGTATTGAATCCACTTGGGGTACCTTCACGTATGAACATTGGTCAGATTTATGAGACTGTTCTTGGATGGGCTGGTATGAACTTGGGTAGAAAATTTGCTACTCCAATTTTCGACGGTGCTTCTCTTGACGAGATCAACGCTTTGACTGATGAAGCTAACGTACCACGTTTCGGACATACCTATCTTTATGATGGTGGAACTGGAGAGCGTTTTGCACAAAAAGCAACTGTGGGTGTAATTTACATGCTTAAATTAGGACACATGGTTGATGATAAGATGCACGCACGTTCTATCGGACCATACTCATTGATTACGCAACAGCCACTTGGAGGTAAGGCTCAATTTGGAGGTCAGCGTTTTGGAGAGATGGAGGTTTGGGCACTTGAGGCTTATGGAGCTTCTAGTACTTTACGTGAAATCTTAACTGTTAAGTCTGATGACGTTATTGGTAGAGCTAAAACTTACGAAGCTATCGTTAAGGGAGAAACTATGCCAGAACCAGGTTTACCAGAATCATTCAATGTATTAATGCACGAATTGAAAGGTCTAGGATTAGATCTTCGTTTGGAAGAATAAATAAAGTTTTCAGTTACAGTCTCAGTATTCAGTTTAGCACTGAAAACTGGGACTGCGATTGTTTACTAAATGTTACAAGTTTTTAAAGATTTATACCCGTAACCCGTTCCGATTTTTTATAACAATGCGAGGCATTTTATAACTAGCACTTCAAATAAGAATTTGAGGTTTAGAGAAGTAACCCGAGGTAGTAGCTGAATGATTAACTCTTAAATTTTTAAGAGTAGATTATAAATCTAAATTCAATTTTTTAATTGCAAATAAATCAATAGTAAAAACTATGATGAATAACAGAAACAATAAAGATAAGAATCCAGTAAAAAGATTTAACAAAATTTCTATTGGATTGGCTTCACCAGAATCTATCTTGAAAGAATCAAGAGGAGAGGTTTTAAAGCCAGAAACAATTAACTATAGAACTCACAAACCAGAGCGTGACGGACTTTTCTGCGAAAGAATCTTCGGACCAGTAAAAGATTTCGAATGTGCTTGTGGTAAGTATAAAAGAATTCGTTACAAAGGTATTATCTGTGACCGTTGTGGTGTTGAAGTTACTGAGAAAAAAGTACGTCGTGACAGAGTTGGACACATCAACCTTGTTGTGCCAATTGCTCACATCTGGTACTTCCGTTCTCTTCCAAACAAAATTGGTTATATCCTTGGTCTTCCATCTAAGAAATTAGATATGATCATTTACTACGAAAGATACGTAGTAATCCAAGCTGGTATTGCTAAAAATGCTGATGGAGAATCTTTACAAAGACTTGATTTCTTAACTGAAGAAGAGTACTTAAATATTTTAGATACTCTTCCACAAGAAAACCAATATTTAGATGATTTAGATCCAAATAAATTTGTTGCCAAAATGGGAGCAGAGTGTATTATGGATTTATTAGCTCGTATTGACCTAGATGCTTTATCTTATGAATTAAGACACAGCGCTAACAACGAAACATCTAAACAACGTAAAACTGAAGCTTTAAAAAGATTACAAGTTGTTGAGTCTTTCCGTGAATCTAACGAAAACCGCGAAAACCGTCCAGAATGGATGATCATGAAAGTGGTTCCAGTTATTCCACCGGAATTACGTCCGCTTGTGCCGCTTGATGGAGGTCGTTTTGCAACTTCAGATTTGAACGACTTATACCGTCGTGTAATCATCCGTAACAACCGTTTGAAAAGATTAATGGAGATTAAAGCTCCAGAAGTTATCTTAAGAAACGAAAAACGTATGTTACAAGAATCTGTAGATTCATTATTTGATAACACTCGTAAAGCTTCTGCTGTTAAAACAGAATCTAACAGACCATTAAAATCATTATCTGACTCATTAAAAGGTAAGCAAGGACGTTTCCGTCAAAACTTACTTGGAAAACGTGTGGATTATTCTGCTCGTTCGGTAATTGTCGTTGGTCCAGAGTTAAAATTATATGAGTGCGGATTGCCAAAAGATATGGCTTCTGAATTATACAAACCTTTCGTTATCCGTAAATTGATTGAAAGAGGTATTGTTAAAACAGTAAAATCTGCTAAGAAAATTATTGACAAAAAAGAGCCAGTGGTTTGGGATATTTTAGAAAATGTAATTAAAGGACACCCAGTATTACTGAACCGTGCTCCTACTTTGCACAGACTTGGTATCCAAGCTTTCCAGCCAAAATTAATTGAAGGAAAAGCGATCCAGTTACACCCATTAGTATGTACGGCTTTTAACGCCGATTTCGATGGTGACCAGATGGCGGTTCACTTACCATTAGGACCAGAGGCTATTTTAGAGGCACAATTATTAATGTTGGCTTCTCATAATATCTTGAACCCTGCAAATGGTGCTCCAATTACTGTACCTTCTCAGGACATGGTCTTGGGGCTGTACTATATGACAAAAGAGCGTATTTCTACAGAAGATCACATTATTTTAGGTCAAGATTTGACTTTCTATTCTGCTGAAGAAGTAAACATTGCATTAAACGAAGGAAGATTAGAATTGAATGCTCGTGTGAAAATTAGAGCAAAAGATTTTAATGACGCTGGAGAATTAGTATACAAAATTATTCAAACAACTGCAGGACGTGTATTATTTAACGAAGTAGTACCTGAAGCAGCTGGATATATCAATGACGTATTGACTAAGAAAAACCTTAGAGATATTATCGGACACATTTTAAGTGTGACTGATGTACCTACAACGGCAGCTTTCTTGGATAATATGAAAGATATGGGTTATAAATTCGCATTTAGAGGAGGTTTATCATTCTCTTTAGGTGATATTAGAATTCCAGAACAAAAAACTAAGTTAATTGCAGATGCTAGAGAGCAAGTTGAAGGTATCTCAACTAACTATAACATGGGTCTTATCACAAATAACGAGCGTTACAACCAAGTTATTGACGTATGGACTTCAGCAAATGCTCAGTTGACAGAGTTAGCAATGAAAAATATTAGAGAAGACCAACAAGGTTTCAACTCTGTATATATGATGCTTGACTCTGGGGCGAGGGGTTCTAAGGAACAGATTCGTCAGTTAACTGGTATGCGTGGTTTGATGGCTAAGCCTAAAAAATCTACTGCTGGTGGTGGTGAGATTATTGAAAACCCGATTCTTTCTAACTTTAAGGAAGGTCTTTCGATCCTTGAGTACTTCATTTCTACTCACGGTGCTCGTAAAGGTCTTGCGGATACGGCTCTTAAAACGGCCGATGCTGGTTACTTAACAAGAAGGCTTCATGACGTTTCTCAAGATGTTATTGTTAACATCGAAGATTGTGGAACTTTAAGAGGTGTTGAAGTTGCTGCATTGAAGAAAAATGAGGAAATCGTTGAATCTTTAGGAGAGAGAATTTTAGGACGTGTTGCATTACAAGACGTTATTAATCCTCTTACTAACGAAGTAATGGTTAAATCTGGAGAACAAATTACGGAATCAATTATGAGAACTATCGAAGCTTCTCCAATTGAAAAAGTAGAAGTTAGATCTCCATTAACTTGTGAAGCTTTAAAAGGTATTTGTGCGAAATGTTACGGTAGAAACTTAGCTACTGGAAAAATGACACAAAGAGGTGAAGCTGTCGGAGTTATTGCAGCTCAGTCTATTGGAGAGCCAGGTACACAGTTGACACTTCGTACGTTCCACGTTGGGGGGGTTGCTGGAGGTATCTCTGAAGAGTCTAGTATTGTTACAAGATTCGCAGGTAGACTTGAAATTGAAGATTTAAAAACAGTTAAAGGAGAAGATGGAGAAGGTAACTCTGTTGATATCGTAGTTTCACGTTCAACTGAGTTGAAATTAGTTGATGAAAAAACTGGAATTGTTTTAAATACACATAACATTCCTTACGGTTCTAGTATCTTCGTTGGAGATGGTGAAACTGTAGCTAAAGGAACTGTAATCTGTAAATGGGATCCATATAACGGTGTAATTGTTTCTGAGTTTACAGGTAAGATTGCTTACGAAGATTTAGAACAAGGACAATCGTTCATGGTGGAGATCGATGAGCAGACTGGTTTCCAAGAAAAAGTAATTTCTGAAGCTAGAAACAAAAAATTAATCCCAACTTTATTGGTTTACGGTAAAGAAGGAGAATTGATTCGTTCTTACAACTTGCCAGTAGGTGCACACTTAATGGTTGAAAACGGTGAGAAAATTAAAGCAGGTAAAGTATTAGTAAAAATCCCACGTCGTTCTTCTAAAGCAGGCGATATCACGGGAGGACTTCCTAGAATTACTGAGTTGCTTGAGGCTCGTAACCCTTCAAACCCAGCAGTTGTATCTGAAATTGATGGAGTTGTATCTTTCGGTAAAATCAAAAGAGGTAACCGTGAGATTGTTATCGAATCTAAATTTGGTGAGATTAAAAAGTATTTAGTTAAACTTTCTAGCCAAATCTTGGTACAAGAGAATGACTTCGTAAGAGCGGGAGTTCCATTGTCTGATGGTGCAATTACACCAGATGATATCTTAAGAATTCAAGGACCGGCAGCTGTTCAACAGTATTTGGTTAATGAAATTCAAGAGGTTTACCGTCTACAAGGGGTAAAAATCAATGACAAACACTTTGAGGTTGTAATTCGTCAAATGATGCGTAAAGTTAAAGTGGAAGATCCAGGAGATACTCTATTCTTAGAAGATCAATTGATCCACACTAAAGACTTTATCCTTCAAAACGATAAATTATACGGAATGAAAGTGGTTGAAGATGCTGGAGATTCTTCTGTATTGAAACCAGGTCAGATTATTACACCTCGTGAATTACGTGATGAAAATTCATTATTGAAACGTACAGATAAAAATCTTGTTGTAGCAAGAGATGTAATCACTGCAACTGCGACGCCAGTTCTTCAAGGTATTACAAGAGCTTCGTTACAAACTAAATCATTCATTTCTGCGGCTTCATTCCAGGAGACAACGAAAGTACTTAACGAAGCTGCAGTAGCTGGTAAAGTAGATGATTTAGAAGGATTAAAAGAAAATGTAATTGTTGGACACAGAATTCCTGCAGGAACTGGTATGAGAGAATATGATCATACTATTGTAGGATCTAAAGACGATTACAACGAAATGATGGCTAATAAAGAAGAATACATTTATTAATTTAGGAAACTATGAGTAATCCGAAACAACAACAAGAGCAAATTAATATTGAGTTAGACGAAACAATTGCAGAAGGAATTTATTCTAATTTGGCAATTATCAATCACTCATCATCAGAGTTTGTTTTAGATTTTGTGAGTATTATGCCAGGGATTCCTAAGGCCAAGGTAAAGTCAAGAATTGTTTTGACACCACAACATGCTAAAAGATTGTTAAGAGCAATAGGTGAAAATATCCATCGATTTGAAGCAGCTCATGGCGAAATCAAAGAAACAGAGCAAGCACCAATTCCGCTTAATTTTGGTCCTGCGGGACAAGCATAAATTTCAAAGCCCCATTCAAAATGGGGCTTTTTTTATATAGTAAAATATAATAAAATGCACTTTGTCCGATTTAATTTACTTTTATCGATGAAATTTCTTTACTTGTCTGTGTTAGAGTATATTTGCGATCCTATGAAGAATTAATTTTTGAAATATAATGACTTAGTAAGGTTAGATTTAATTCAAATTAAAGGAAAGCGCTAATTTAAATATTAGCGCTTTTTTTATGTCTAAAAATTAAGTTTTTATAAGAATATTGAAAAAAAGATTCTTGGCTTCCCAACCTTTTTATAAAATTGATACTCTATCTAAGTAAGAAAGCGCCATAAAGTTTTTAACTTATAAATAAAGTAGAGTATGAAAAAGAAATTCACCTTAGAAATAGCAGATCCTTGTTCTGAAAATTTTGATAAAATGATTCCAAATACTAATGGTTCGTTTTGTAGTTCGTGTATGAAGAATGTAATTGATTTAAGTAAAAAAACAAACTCCGAAGTAGCTAAATTTATTTCAGATAATAAGGATAAAAGTATTTGTGCACGATTAAAAACGACTCAATTGGAAGAAGAATTTGTTTACAATGAAACTTCTAAAATTAATACTTTAAAATACGCAGCAGTTGCAGCATTAGTTTTACTGGTGTCAAATCTTTCAGCACAAGAAAAAGAAGTTGTTAAAACAGAAATAAACTGCCCAAAACCGAATACTTACAAAGTAGGTAAAGTAGCTTATGGCCAGACTCGAAATCAAGAAGTCTCATTAATCATAAAAGGAAAACTGTTAGAATCAAAAACAAACAAACCTTTTGATAAAGAAGCATATTCTAATTTAATGATTGCTTTTAATAACTCGCAAAATCCTTTGAAAGTGAATCCTAAAACTGGTGAATTTTCGATAGAAGTCAAAGTTTTAAAGGGCAGTAAAACGATAATGGTTACAATTACGGCCAACGATTATTATCTTTCAAAAGAAGTAGCCTTTGATATAAAGTCAGCTAAAAATGATGTTTTGGTAAAAAACATAATTATTGATGCAGAAGAGCTTAACAGAATTTATATAGCGGGAGGATTAGGAATTAATTATACGCGATAATATTCAAATCTGCATTTTGTGGAATGTAAATGAAAAAGGCTGTCATAATAAAAATTGACAGCCTTTATATATTATTTTCTTCTAAAAGAATTAATCAAATTCAGATGTAAAGTATAATTTCACAGTTGGATATTTACTTTGTGTCATTTGAATAGTAAAATCAGAATCAGCTAAGAATACTAATTGTCCGTATTTATCATGAGCTAAGAATTTTTGTTTGATACGTTTGAACTCTTTGAATTCCTCATTTTTAGCATCATCAGGTTTTACCCAGCAAGCTTTATGAACGGGGAAGTTTTCGTAAGTACATTTTGCTCCGTATTCATGCTCTAAACGATATTGAATAACCTCATACTGAAGTGCTCCAACCGTTCCGATAACTTTACGATTATTCATTTCTAAAGTAAACAACTGCGCAACACCTTCATCCATCAACTGATCTACTCCTTTTTCCAATTGTTTTGCTTTCATTGGATCAGCATTGTTGATGTATCTAAAGTGCTCCGGAGAGAAACTTGGAATTCCTTTAAAGCTCATGATTTCGCCTTCAGTTAAAGTATCTCCAATTTTAAAGTTTCCAGTATCGTGCAAACCTACAATATCACCAGGGTAAGAAATATCAACGATTTCTTTTTTCTCAGCGAAAAAGGCATTTGGACTTGAGAATTTTAAATTTTTCTTTTGGCGGACATGGTAGTAAGGTTTATTTCTTTCAAAAGTTCCGGAAACGATTTTGATGAATGCTAAACGGTCACGGTGTTTTGGATCCATATTGGCATGGATTTTAAAAACAAATCCAGACATTTTTTCTTCTGTAGGCTCAACTGTGCGAGTCTCAGAATCTTTTGCTCTTGGAGATGGGGCGATTGTAATAAAACAATCTAATAATTCACGAACTCCAAAGTTATTTAAAGCAGAACCAAAGAAAACTGGCTGAATTTTTCCATCTAAATAATCCTGACGTTCAAATTTTGGATAAACTTCATCAATCAATTCTAGTTCTTCACGAAGTTTGTTAGCTGCTTTTTCTCCCACAATTTTATCCAATTCCGGATTGTTTTGCACATCAGAAAAAGCGATTGTTTCTTCAATATTTTTTCGGCTGTCTCCGCTAAAAAGGTTAATGTTCTCTTCCCAAAGGTTATAAATTCCCTGAAAATCATAACCCATTCCGATAGGGAAACTTAGTGGCGTAACTTTCAAACCTAATTTTTGTTCTACTTCATCCATTAGATCAAAAGCATCTTTACCTTCACGATCTAATTTGTTGATGAAAACAATCATTGGAATGTTACGCATTCTACAAACTGCAACCAATTTTTCCGTTTGTTCCTCAACCCCTTTTGCAACGTCAATTACAACAATAACACTATCAACTGCAGTTAAAGTTCTAAAAGTATCTTCTGCAAAATCCTTGTGTCCAGGAGTATCAAGGATATTGATTTTTTTGTCTTTATAATTAAAAGCAAGTACAGAAGTCGAAACCGAGATACCTCTTTGGCGTTCGATTTCCATAAAGTCACTCGTTGCTCCTTTTTTAATTTTGTTATTTTTTACAGCTCCCGCTTCCTGAATAGCTCCTCCAAATAACAGTAATTTTTCCGTTAATGTAGTCTTACCAGCATCGGGGTGCGAGATAATTCCAAATGTTCTTCTGCGTTGTATTTCTTTTAAAAAGCTCATATTTCGTATAAATAGGTTGCAAAAGTACTATTAAATACGGCTTTATAAAAATATTCACTTCTTAAATTTGGGAAGTCTTTCTTATTCGAGGTTTTTTTAGAAAAAAAATAAGGCTGTTTTGCAACAGCCTTAAATAGTCATTTTTGAAATTACTGATTAATTGACCAAATGGAATATCCTTTTGGGGGACATTGTATTTTTACCCATTTATCTGCTTGCGTAGTTGGATACCAAGAAGAATTTCCTGTAAAATCTTTTATTTGAGTATTAGCCCAATTCGTCTGAATCCATCTTTCCTGCCAAACATCTGAATTGTTGATGTAGACAACCAAACCAGGATTCCCGTTATAACCATTTCTTCTAGCTACATATTCGTCATTGTCAGAATATAAAATAGAAGTCGTTCCTGTTGCTTTGTTGTTGTGAATCCAGATTAGGTTATTCAATTTGTTTTTGTCCAGCCATTCTTCATAATCTCTGTAGAAAATGGTTGGATAACCTTCGTGAGTTAATATGTAAGAGTATGCTAACATTTTGCTCCAGATTTCATCGGTATCATGATTGGTTACAAAAGTTACTGCTTTATATGGATTTCGTTTCCACATCATATCATCATTTAATAAGGCTAGATTATTTCCATCAAAAGCATCATTCATTTTGTAATAACAAGCGAAATCAAAAACAGAACTGTTTGCGTTATTAGCCCACCATTCCAATGTATTTACATTAGAATCCCAATATTCACCAACAGAAAAACCTCCAACATTAGCATTCCAAGCATTGACAACCCAAGGACCGAAACCTTTAACGTAGTCGAATCTCCAGCCGTCAAATTTCATGGTGTTTTTATAATATTTACCAACACCGTCAGCTCTCAGCCAAAGCCAGTCTTGAACATTTGGAGCGGCGTGGCACAAATCTGGAAATCCTCCAAATGCACCTTCGTCATTATTGCCATAACTGTTTTTGTAGAAATCATTATAAGTACGTTTGAATTTTCCTGAAGCAATTCCAGTAAAATTCGTCCAAGTATTTGTCCCTGTAAACGGATTTGCTTCAGATTGTCCACCACTGTTGTGATTGATTACAATATCTGCATAAACTTTAATATTTTCATTATGGGCAGCTGTAATTAAACTGACCAACTCAGCCTTAGAACCAAAACGAGTTTCGGTACTTCCATTTTGATTGTAATCTCCAAAATCAAAGTAATCTGTCGGGTCATATCCCATAGAAAAAGCTCCGTTCTGTGCTTTTGAAGCAGGTGGAAGCCAGATAGAACCAATTCCAGCATTGCCCCATGCGGTTACTTTGCTGCTTATGGTGTTCCACCAATTTCCTCCCGCAGGAACATCCCAATAAAAAGCCTGCATCATGACACCGCCTCCGGGATTATCAACATATTTTCCAGTAGGAGAAGAATTTGAAGTTCCTGTGCTAAAAGGTTTTCCGTCATGATGCGTAACATCAATCACTTTAAAATTTTGACTTTCCGCTTTTGCGTCAGTTTCATTGATTTCATTTTGTGAACATGAAAACAATAATCCAGAGATAATAGTAACCATGCACAGTTTTAAAATAGGTTTTTTCATAATAGATTGTGGTTTAGTTAAATAGTTTTTTTGTAATTAATGAATTCTTTCGCATTAAAAACAGGCATATCTTCATTTTTAAGCTTTTAAATTGATAATTACGCATCTAAAGTATGTTTTTTTTGATATCATTTCAATTTGTAAGAAAATAGTTTGTTACGAAAACGTTGTAGTGTTGAGAAGTTTTTTTATATCGCTTATAATTAGTGTTTTATTCAAAGAAGAAATTCTATAATCAAAAAGTTTCAGCCAATTTCTAATGAACGTTAATTAAACAAGATCTTAGTATCCCATAATTTTTTGTTAATAGTATATCAGATAGTTGTATTATGTAATTGAATTGTTATTTTTGTTCGTTATAAGTTAGAAAAGAACTATACTTTAATTATTTATGTTTGAAGAATTATTTTAAAACATAACTAATACAGATTATATAAAAACAAGCTTACATTCAAATAAAATTTAAAATAATGTTATTAAAAAAGTTCCAGTTAAAAACAATTGATTACAAGTTTGCACTAGCAATTTGTTTTTTTCTTTTTTGTGCTCCAATTATCACTGCACAAGAAGTAATTCCTGATGTTGTTGCTCAAAAACCGGCTGAAACACCTACTGGTGGAAAATTAAAAGTAGACGGAATTATCGCAACGGTAGGAGACTACATTGTTTTGGATTCTGACATTGACAAAGGATTTTTAGAAATTACAGCGCAAGGTGGCTCTATAAAAGACATTACAAGATGCCAAATGCTTGGAAAATTGCTTGAAGATAAATTATATGCTCACCAGGCAATTCAGGATAGTATTATTGTTAGTGATGCCGAAATTAGAGGTATGATGGAAGAGCGTTTAAATTATATGACGCAGCAAGTAGGAGGAGATATCAATAAAGTTGTTGAGTATTATAAAAAAAATTCTGTAGAGGAATTTAAAACTTATTTTGCAGACATCTTAAAAGAACAGAAACTTGCCTCAGAAATGAGAGATAAAATCATTAAAGATGTAGAAATTACTCCAGAAGAAGTTCGTAATTTCTTTAAAAAGATACCAAAAGATGAATTGCCGACATTTGGAGCTGAAATGGAAGTAGCTCAAATTGTTGTGGAACCTAAGGTTTCTAAAGAAGATAAGCAAAAAGTTATTGATAGATTAAAGTCTATAAGACAAGATGTACTGGACGGTTCTAGTTTTGCTACAAAAGCAGTTTTATATTCTCAAGACCCGGGGTCTTCTCCTAATGGAGGGTATTATAAAATGACAAGAAAAACACCTTTCGTAAAAGAATTTAAGGATGTTGCATTCAGTTTACAAGCAGGCGAAATTTCAGAGCCGTTTGAAACAACTTTTGGATATCATATTATTATGGTAGAAAAAATTAAAGGACAAGAGGTTGAATTACGTCATATCTTGATTTCTCCAACTGTTTCTGATGCCGCTTTAAAAGAAGCAAAAGAGAGAATTATCAATATTAGAAACAAAATTGTTGGTAACGAGATTTCATTTGCAGATGCTGCTAGAACAGAATCTGATGAAAAAGAGACAAGAGCAAATGGAGGAACTTTGGTAAATCCTACAACTCAGGATACACGTTTTGAATTGACAAAAATGGATCCAACTTTATACAGTCAAGTTTCTAATTTAAAAGGAAATGAGGTTTCTCAGCCACTTTTAAATACTGATGATAAAGGAAAGAAAACATATAAGCTGATTACAGTTACAAACCGTATCGAAGATCATACTGCAGATTATGCTAAAGATTATACTAAAATCAAAGAATTAGCATTAAAAGAAAAGCAGATTAATGCTATTGCAAAATGGTTTGATAATAAAATTAAAGACACTTACATTAAAATTATTGGCGAATACAAAGAATGTGAATTCGCAAACAACTGGTTGAAAAAATAATTTTTATTAAATAAATAAAAAGAGTTAGTTTTATGAATTCATAGAATTAACTCTTTTTAATTTTAAATACACTCATAAATGTCTGACGTAACAGCAATTCACAATTTAGTTCAAAAAAGAAACGAATTAAAAAAAGAGATAGCGAAAATAATAGTAGGGCAGGACGCCGTTGTAGATCAAATTTTACTTTGCATATTTTCTGGAGGACACGCACTTTTAATTGGTGTTCCAGGTCTGGCAAAAACCTTAATGATTAATACATTATCTCAAGCTTTAGGTTTAGATTTTAAAAGAATTCAGTTTACGCCAGATTTAATGCCTTCTGATATTTTAGGGAGTGAAATTTTGGATGAGAATAGAAATTTCAAATTCATAAAAGGCCCTATTTTTTCTAATATCATTTTAGCAGATGAGATAAATAGAACGCCACCTAAAACTCAGGCAGCTTTGCTTGAAGCGATGCAGGAAAGATCGGTAACAATTGCTGGACAACACCATAAATTAGATTTACCTTATTTTGTTTTAGCAACTCAAAACCCAATTGAGCAGGAAGGGACATATCCGTTACCTGAGGCGCAATTAGACCGTTTTATGTTTGCCATAAAATTAGAATATCCAACTTTTGAAGAAGAAGTTCAAGTCGTTAAGAGAACTACTTCTGACGTAAAAACTGAGATTACTCCATTGTTTACGGCACAGGAAATTATCGATTTTCAACATTTAATCCGTAGAATTCCTGTTGCAGATAATGTTATCGAATATGCGGTAACTCTGGTAAGTAAAACACGTCCTGATAATGCTCTGACAACCGATTTTGTGAAAAATTATCTAGATTGGGGAGCAGGTCCTAGAGCTTCGCAAAACTTAATTTTAGCAGCAAAAGCACACGCCGCTTTTAATGGTAAATTTTCACCGGATATTGAAGATGTTCAGGCTGTAGCAACAGGAATTTTACGTCATAGAATTATTAAAAACTACAAAGCAGATGCAGAAGGAATAACTGAAGAGGTTATTATCAAGAAGCTGATGTAAGATATAGCTAAAAAGCCTGATTTATTAATCAGGCCTTTTTATTTTTTAATACTCGTTTCATTTATTAAACGTACTGTTTTGTTGTTAAAAAGCTTTAATAGCAAAACTTTGGTGAGTGATGTATATTTTTTATTATCATATTCGTACCACCAGTAAGAGAAATACCTAATGTTGTTCTTTTCCATTTTCGTGAGCCATATTTTCTCCTTGTTTCTGCTGATTTCCTTAGATTCAATAATCTTATATCCGTTTCCTGTCCAGCAGATTAAAGGTTTATGAATAGGAGTTTTTATATAGGTTAAAGTTTCGGGAGTTACAATTTTAAAAACTTCGTTGGTTACCCAAACACCATTTTTGATATTGTAAAACGGATTTAGATTTTCTAACAGGGAATAATTTTGTTCTTTTTTAATTTCGAAACTGGTACTAAATAAAATTCCAGTGGCAAATAGTATCGGTATAAATTTTGGCTGAATCTTGTCACTGTTTATTTCATCCTTTTTGGGAATAAAAAATCGGATGAGAAATAAAATGGGAGCAATTTGATAAAAGACAAAACACACAATTCCGATGGTATGGTGCAGGATATTTTCTTCGGTACAATTGAATAAGACCAAAGTGATAATCCTGAAATAATTAGAGACAATATTTAGAATAACTAAAACACTGCAAAAAACTAAAATTTGCAGTATGCTAAAATATTTTTGTTGTTTTCGTTCTTCTAAAGTCAGTAAAAATGCTCCTGAAAGTAATCCCGTTTTAAACATCGACAACCCCATACAAGCAGTATCAATAGAAACTTTTGCATCGTTAATATAAAAATTAACTCCCTCGATTTTTGTTATCGGAAGAAAGTTTTTCAATGTGTGATAGACTCCATAACAAAGTGTTTGTTTTATTTCGACAGTCAGATAATTAAATAATTGGTCAAAAATCGAAGAAAACAAAAAAAGACAGATAAAAGCAATAAAGGAAAATCTTTTAGTAAAACTGTAATAAATAAAACATATCAGTAATAGTAAAGCATAAAAATGCAATGACTTTGTATGCAGTCTGTAGCTGATAAATTCCAATAAAAAAATCATTCCAAGAAGAGGGTAGCTCAATTTTAGAGTAGTTTTTCTTCCTGCATTAAGAAATAGCAGAATGGAAAAAATGATTCCAAAGAAATTATTGTCTAGTCCAGCTAATACAATAGTGTAGTTTATAACTAACAAAATTGTAATAGCCAGAATAGCAATTGATTTTTGATAAGATTGCAGCAATAAAGTCATTATGCTTTTTGAGTTTTGTTTTTGCGATAATAAACGAAAAGTGTAGTTAAGCCAATAATAATAAGTATCCATTCATGTGGCTCTGGAACAGCGCCGTCATTTTTAATAGAAGCATTTCCTAAAGTGTCGACATTTTTCTCAATTCCGTTCTTTTTGTAATCTTCATCAGTTTCCAAGACGATTAAAGATGAAATTGGAGTTACAATGTTGGCATCTTTTGCCAGAGTAACGTATTTATTTGAAGCTAAAGTGTCACTCTGAATTTTTACTTGTTCTTCCAAAACTTTTCCAAAAGCATACATTCTGTAAATATGATTTGGCCCATCACTTTTGAAAGTGCTGTCTTGTGATTTTTCCTGAATTGAAGTATTTGAAGTCTCAATATTAACCATATTTTCAGCCGTTTTAAACTTGATGAAATAATTTTCATGCAGCATTCTTAAACTATTTCTTAAGCTTGTCTGGTAAAAATCAACATATTTTTGCTCCTTTATGGTCTGCCAAAACGGATTAATGTTTACAGAAATATTGATTACTTTCAGATTTTGTGATTTAGTCAGGTTTCGAATCTTTTTTAAATATTCAGATTCATTAAGTTCTTCAAAATTTGCAGAAAATTTTCCAGATTTAGTTATAATTAAACTATTTTTTTTGATTTCATATAGAGGCAATAATGAATAATGTAAGTATTTAAAATCAAGAAAAATAGTTTTGAAATTTTCTTTGTTTATTGCTTTTTTTTCCTTGTCATGATAAACATAAAATTCTTTTCCTTTTACGTTTACAAATGATTCAATTTCCTGAGTTGTCCAGTTGCTGTTTAGATCTAAAATGATTTCTGATGCATTAAAAGGAACATTCTCTTTTTGACTCTCTTTTACTTCATATATTTTATCCTTCCAAGCAAAAGAGTTTGGCTTTGATATTTTGTTTAAAGGTATTATTGCCTGCCAGTCATCAAGACCTTTTGATTCGTTAATGTAAAAATTATTTTGAAGTTTAAAATTCTTACTTGTCTCGACAGTAGTTTTTCCTTTAATCTGTATTCTGGAAACTGTAGAAGCGTTTGAAATATTTGGACCTTTAATAGAAAGGCTTTCGTATTTCAACTCATTATCCTCAGCTTTTAAAGGAGTAGTAAAGCCACATTTGAACATTCTTGGGGTTGTATAACTTACAGGGAAAACTCTCACGACAACTTTGTTTCCTTCTCTCCATTGCATTAAAGATGGATCACGGCTCTCTACGCCAACAATTTGTTTGTATGCTTTTTCAGCTTTCTCTTTTGTAGTTAGAACTCCTTTTCGTTCCATACCGTTTACCCATAATGAAAGTGAAGTTGCAACAGAACCTTCAGGAAGCTGGAAGGAATAAATAGCTTCCTGATCTCTCCATGAATCTTTATCGCAGGCAATATTCATGGTAATTTCGGTATAAGCAAGTCTGCAGTCGGGATATAATTTTACATCTTCTTTGATGTCTTTGGTAATCAAATCTTCACCGCTCCATAACTGTTCTTCGGTTTCTAGTCGTTTGTCAAAATTAGATTTAAGAATATTAATTCGGTCATTTTGGCTCAGGTCAAGTTCTTCGCAAAAGATATATGCAATTGTAATAAATGGATTATGGATTTTTCTTTCGTTAAATTGTTTAATTCCAAAAGAGCCAAGATCGTAATTAAAAAATTTTTCAGGCCCTGTATAAACAATGTCTTTTTTTAGTAAAATTTCATTAAAAAAGTTCGGATCAAGACTTTGTGATATTTCAATATAATTGGGTAAATCTTCATTTAAAGTAAAAGAATTAATGGGGCGTCTAACGTTAATAAGTCTGCTTTCTCTATCAAGCATTACAACAAAAGCAAATAAGAGAATTAAAACAAAACTAAAACCTGCACTGAATGAAATAAAATGTTTTCTGTTTTCTTGAAAAAAACGAGCTATAGTTGCTATATGGATAACGGAAACAAGTAATGGAACTAATGCATAAAAACCAATTCCTAATAGTAGAATTCCAATGCATGCAAAAGGTGTAAGAGGTAAAAGATAGAAAGTGAAATACAATATTATACTGTAAGATAATCCATTTATAAAAAAGAGATAAGGAGTAAAACTATTTTCTGATGGCTTTAGGTAAATGAAAAAATTGCTAATAAAAAAGAATAAAGTGGTAAGGTAAACCCATGATGGAAGATCTTCAAATATAGGCACGAAAATATTTAGGCAAAAACATCCAATAAACCAATTAAGTATAAGAAAAGGAGTTAAATGAAGATATTTTTTCCTTTTTCTAAGAATAAGAAAGGTAACAGTGACTCCGTAAGCAAATTCCATTATCAATGTAAGGATGCCTAATACTCCTACACCAAAAAATTGACTGTTTTCATTTAGTAGTAAAATCAATAAAAAAAAGCCACAGAATAAACTGGTAAAGAGACTAACTCTAACACCAATTTTATTAAGATAATCATTCTCATTTTTAAATTTGTATTCCATAGTAATGTGTTTTTGAAAGAACTTTGAATTGCAAAGTTATAAGAAAAATTGAATTGCAAGCATTTTTTGGAAGTTTTTTTAATGAAAGATTTCTGTAAAAAATGAAGCCTAAAAAGGGAGGAAGCAGTTGGCTAAAATCACAACTATAACGTTATAATTTATTATTTAGAACTGTTCTTTGCGAAAATAGAAGTAAAATCTCACTTAGTTCGTAACATTAAATTTCGACTTTGTTAAAGAAAAGATTTTAAAATATCAAAAAATCATTTTTTTGATGTAAAATTAATTTTTTATCAAAAACAAGCATTGAAAATCGTTTTTTAACAATAATAATTTTTGAAAAGGCTAGTTCTATTATATTTTTTTTAATTCTCAGCTTTAATCTTTAAATTTGCGTACAAAAAAAAATACTTCTACTTAATTATGAATACTTACAAAGATTACATTCAAGAAATTGAAGAAAGAAAAGCCCTAGGACTTCATCCAAAACCAATTGATGGCGCTGAATTAGTAAGCGAAATCATTTCACAAATTAAAGATTTAGATAACGAATACAGAGAAGATTCTCTTAAGTTTTTTATTTATAACACTTTGCCAGGTACAACAAGTGCTGCTGGCGAAAAAGCAAATTTCTTAAAAGAGATTATTCTTGGTCAATCTATAGTAAAAGAAATTACTCCAGCTTTTGCTTTTGAGTTATTATCACATATGAAAGGAGGACCTTCTATTAAGGTTTTGCTTGATTTGGCATTAGGTAATGATGCTGCTATTGCAAAAGAAGCGGCAAAAGTTTTAAAAACTCAAGTTTTCCTTTACGAGGCAGATACAGATCGTTTAGTAGAGGCATTCAGAAATAATAATGAAATTGCTAAAGAAATTCTTGAGAGTTATGCTCAAGCAGAATTTTTCACAAAATTACCAGAAGTAGCTGACGAAATTAAAGTGGTTACTTTTATCGCTGGTGAAGGAGATATCTCAACAGATTTACTTTCTCCTGGAAATCAGGCACACTCTCGTTCAGATCGTGAACTTCACGGTCAGTGTATGATCACGCCTCAGGCACAGCAAGAAATTAAAGCATTACAAGCACAACATCCTGATAAAAGCGTTATGTTGATTGCTGAAAAAGGAACAATGGGAGTTGGTTCTTCTAGAATGTCAGGTGTAAATAACGTGGCGCTTTGGACAGGAAAACAAGCAAGTCCTTATATTCCATTCGTAAATATTGCTCCAATTGTTGGTGGAACAAATGGAATTTCTCCAATTTTCCTAACAACTGTAGACGTTACTGGTGGTATTGGTTTAGACCTTAAAAACTGGGTTAAAAAAGTTGATGCGGAAGGAAATGTTATTCGTAACGAAAACGACGAACCAATTCTTGAGCAAACTTATTCTGTCGCTACAGGAACTGTTTTAACTATCAATATTAAAGAGAAAAAACTTTATAACGGAGATCAGGAATTGATCGACATTTCTAAAGCATTTACTCCTCAAAAAATGGAATTTATCAAAGCGGGTGGTTCTTATGCTATCGTATTTGGTAAAAAACTTCAAACATTAGCAGCTAAAGTTTTAGATGTTGAAGCTCCATTAGTGTATGCTCCTTCAAAAGAGGTTTCTCACGAAGGACAAGGTCTTACAGCCGTAGAAAAAATCTTCAACAAAAATGCTGTAGGAATTGCTCCAGGTAAAGTATTACACGCTGGTTCTGATGTTCGTGTTGAAGTTAATATCGTAGGTTCTCAAGATACGACTGGTCTTATGACTGCTCAAGAATTAGAGTCTATGGCTGCTACAGTAATTTCGCCAATCGTTGATGGTGCTTACCAATCTGGTTGTCACACTGCTTCTGTTTGGGATAAAAAAGCACAGGCTAATATTCCTAAATTGATGAAATTTATGAACGATTTCGGATTAATCACAGCTCGTGATCCGAAAGGAGTTTACCATTCAATGACAGACGTTATTCACAAAGTACTTAATGATATCACTATTGATGAGTGGGCTATTATTATTGGTGGTGACTCTCATACAAGAATGTCAAAAGGTGTTGCTTTTGGTGCTGACTCAGGAACTGTTGCCCTTGCATTGGCAACTGGTGAAGCTTCTATGCCAATTCCAGAATCTGTAAAAGTTACTTTCAAAGGAGATATGAAAGGATATATGGACTTCCGTGATGTGGTTCATGCTACTCAAGCTCAGATGTTGCATCAATTTGGTGGAGAAAATGTATTCCAAGGAAGAATCATTGAGGTTCACATTGGAACACTTACTGCTGACCAAGCCTTTACATTTACTGACTGGACTGCAGAAATGAAAGCAAAAGCTTCTATCTGTATTTCTGAAGATGAAACTTTGATCGAATCATTGGAAATTGCGAAAGGCAGAATTCAAATCATGATTGACAAAGGAATGGATAACGATAAACACGTTCTTCAAGGATTAATCAATAAAGCAGATAAGAGAATTGCTGAAATTAAATCGGCTGAGAAACCAGCTTTAACTCCAGATGCAAATGCTAAATATTATGCTGAAGTTGTAGTTGATTTAGATCAGATTGCTGAGCCAATGATCGCCGATCCAGACGTAAATAATGCTGACGTTTCTAAAAGATATACTCACGATACAATTAGACCTCTATCTTTCTACGGAGGAGATAAAAAAGTAGATCTTGGATTTATCGGATCTTGTATGGTTCACAAAGGAGATATGAAAATCCTTGCTCAGATGTTGAAAAATGTTGAAGCACAAACAGGTAAAGTTGAGTTTAAAGCGCCACTTGTAGTAGCGCCACCAACATACAACATTGTAGATGAACTTAAAGCTGAAGGAGACTGGGAAGTTTTACAAAAATATTCTGGTTTCGAATTCAATGATGATGCTCCAAAAGGTGCCGCACGTACGGAGTATGAAAACATGTTGTATTTAGAGCGTCCAGGGTGTAACCTTTGTATGGGTAACCAAGAAAAAGCAGCGAAAGGAGATACAGTAATGGCAACTTCAACCCGTCTTTTCCAAGGAAGAGTTGTAGAAGATAAAGAAGGTAAAAAAGGAGAGTCTCTTCTTTCTTCTACTCCAGTTGTGGTATTGTCTACAATTTTAGGAAGAACTCCTACTATCGAAGAATATACTGCTGCAGTTGATGGTATTAACTTGACTAAGTTTGCACCTTCAAATAAATCATTAGTAATGTAATCTTACAATTATTAATATTATAAAGCCCGAGCAATAAACTCGGGCTTTTTCTTTTATACCTCCTCTATTTTTTGTAACTTAGGAAGTTCAAAAAAAACAGAAAACAAACAAATTGTAAGACTTATGGCTTTTGATATCGAAATGATTAAAAAAGTGTACGAAAATATGCCGTCACGTGTTGATAAAGCACGTGAGCTTGTTGGTCGTCCACTTACATTAACTGAGAAAATTTTATACAATCACCTGTGGGATGGAAATCCATCTCAGGTGTTTAAGAGAGGAGTTGATTACGTTGATTTTGCACCGGATCGTGTAGCGTGTCAAGATGCAACAGCACAAATGGCATTATTACAATTTATGCATGCTGGAAAATCTAAAGTGGCGGTTCCAACTACTGTGCACTGTGATCACTTAATTCAAGCAAAAGTTGATGCGGCAACGGATTTGGCTAGAGCGAAGACACAAAGTAATGAGGTTTTTGACTTCTTATCGTCTGTTTCTAATAAATATGGAATTGGTTTCTGGAAACCAGGAGCTGGAATTATCCATCAAGTGGTTTTGGAAAATTATGCTTTTCCTGGTGGAATGATGATTGGTACCGATTCGCACACCGTAAATGCAGGAGGTTTAGGAATGGTGGCAATTGGAGTTGGTGGTGCCGACGCTGTAGATGTAATGTCAGGAATGGCATGGGAGCTTAAATTTCCTAAATTAATTGGAGTAAAGTTAACGGGTAAGTTATCAGGCTGGACAGCGCCTAAAGATGTTATTTTGAAAGTGGCTGGTATTTTGACTGTAAAAGGCGGAACTGGTGCTATAGTAGAATATTTTGGCGAAGGAGCAACAGCAATGTCTTGTACGGGTAAAGGAACTATTTGTAATATGGGAGCTGAAATTGGAGCAACAACTTCAACTTTTGGATACGATGCTTCAATGGGACGTTACCTTCGTTCTACAAACCGTGCAGAAGTTGCAGATGCTGCCGATAAAATCGCTCCATATTTAACTGGAGATCCAGAGGTTTATGCAAATCCAGAGCAATATTTTGATCAGGTTATTGAAATTAATTTATCAGAATTAGAACCTCATTTAAACGGACCTTTTACTCCAGATTTAGCGACTCCAATTTCTAAAATGAAAGATGAAGCAATAAAAAATAATTGGCCATTGCAAATTCAAGTTGGTTTAATTGGTTCTTGTACAAACTCTTCTTATGAAGATATTTCCCGTGCAGCTTCTTTAGCAAGACAAGTTGCTGCTAAAAACTTAAAAACAAAAGCGGAGTTTACTATTACTCCAGGTTCTGAAGTAGTTCGTTCGACTATAGAAAGAGACGGATTTATTGATACATTTCATAAAATTGGAGCAACTGTTTTTGCAAATGCCTGCGGACCATGTATTGGTATGTGGGACAGAGAAGGAGCAGAGAAAGAAGAAAGAAACACAATCGTTCACTCTTTCAATCGTAACTTTTCGAAACGTGCAGATGGTAACCCTAATACATTAGCATTTGTGGGATCTCCAGAATTGGTAACCGCAATGGCTATTGCGGGTGATTTAAGTTTTAATCCTTTAACAGATAAGTTGATTAATGAAGATGGAGAAGAAGTAATGTTGGATGCTCCAACTGGAGATGAACTTCCTGCTAAAGGTTTTTATGCAGAAGATCCAGGATTTCAGGCTCCGGCTGCTGATGGTTCAGGAGTTCAGGTAGTGGTTAATCCAACTTCTGAACGTTTACAATTATTAGCTCCATTTGATGCTTGGGACGGTAAAAATATCACAGGTGCAAAATTGTTAATCAAAGCATTCGGAAAATGTACAACCGATCATATTTCCATGGCAGGGCCGTGGTTACGTTTCCGCGGACATTTAGATAATATTTCTAATAATATGTTAATTGGTGCTGTAAACGCATATAACCAAAAAACAAATTCAGTTAAAAATCAATTGACTGGACAATACGATGCAGTGCCTGCTGTTGCTCGTGCTTATAAAGCAGCTGGAGTTCCGTCTATTGTGGTTGGAGATCATAACTACGGAGAAGGTTCTTCTCGTGAACATGCGGCTATGGAACCTCGTTTCTTAGGAGTGAAAGCGGTTTTAGTGAAATCATTTGCTCGTATCCATGAAACAAACCTTAAAAAACAAGGTCTTTTAGGGTTGACTTTTGCAAACGAAGCAGATTATGATAAAATCCAAGAAGATGACACGATCAATTTCTTGGATTTGACAGAGTTTGCTCCAGGAAAACCATTAACATTAGAATTTGTTCATGCGAATGGAACTAAAGATATTATCTTGGCAAACCATACGTATAATGCTGGACAAATTGGATGGTTTGTTGCGGGTTCTGCATTAAACTTAATTGCTGCTGGAAAAGCTTAATTATTAGAATTTAATTATAAGTAAAAACGCTCTGTGATAACAGGGCGTTTTGTTTTGATGCTAGTTTTTGGAAGGAAATTTAGTCTTAATTATAAAGTTTTGAAATTCAGTCAAGAAGCTTTTTTTGATATTAACTAAGCTTTAAATTTGGGTTTTTGACCAAAATTAGTTGTTAAAAATCGAGGTTTTTTTACTTTAAAAAGTTAAATTCGCGATGCACGTAATAAAAATGATTTTTTTGAGTTTAAAAATTAATGTTTTGAGCTCTTGAAATAGTAATAAAAATGTAATTCAAGAAATATGGTTTATAGGATAATAATAGCACTGTTTTTTTTTAGTTTTGGAGCCTTCGCGCAGGAGAACTTTGTAAAGCACAAAATTTCAAAAGGAGAAAACCTTTCTGTTATTGCTAAAAAATATGGGGTAAAAGTAAAAGAGATTACTGATGCCAACCCAAATGCTCCTAAAATCTTAAAACTAAATTCTACACTTTTAATTCCGAATAAAAATAAAAGCACTTCAAAGACAAAATCTAAAACTACTGAACTTGCTTTAAATAATACTTCTTCTAATATTAGTTCTCCCGAAACACATGAAGTAACTGCTAAAGAAACACTTTGGGGAATTTCAAAAAAATATAATGTTTCTGTTGATGATTTAAAGAAAGCCAATCCACTTTTGGAGACAGAAGGATTGAAAATAGGACAACAGATTGCAATTCCTTCGACTATTGCTTCTGTTGAAGAAAAATCAAGTAAAAATATACCACAAATAGTTTCTACAGATGTTGAATTAATTAGAGAAGTTAAAGCAAAAGAAACAAAGTATGGTATTTCAAAAGAATATGGAGTTTCAGTTGCAGAATTAGAGCGCCAAAATCCTTCAATCAAAAAGAAAATGCCTATCGGTTATGTTCTGAAAATTCGTGTTCCAAAAGAAAAAGCAGATGCAATTCAAGCATCTCAAGAAGGACAAATTACTAATGAAACAATTCTTTCTTCTTCAACGCAAATAGCAGAAACGACACCAGAAATAAAAAGAGATTCTACTTATGTAAAAGTACCAACAGGGGCCCACTCTGACTTAATAGATCAGCTTATAGCAAGTGCAACTGAAAATATCGGAACACGTTATCGTTCTGGCGGTACTACAAAAGCAGGTTTTGATTGTTCAGGATTAATGTTCTGTACCTTTGGTAACTTCGATATTAAACTGCCAAGAAGTTCAATAGAACAATCTCGAATAGGAACTAAGGTAGCTTCAGACGAAGCTCAAAAAGGAGATTTAATTTTCTTTAAAACCAACGGAAGACGTCATATAAATCATGTTGGTATGGTGGTTGAAAATATCGATGGGGAAATTAAATTTGTACATTCATCAACACACGGAGGTGTAATAATCTCCTCTACAAAAGAACCTTATTACACTAGATCATTTTCTCAAGTAAATCGTGTTTTAGAATAATTTTTAAACAAAAGTCTTTTGCAATAATTCCAGTCTGAAAGGTTTATTCCAAAAATCAGAGACGTATTTGTTTTCTTTTACTCTCTTAATCTCATCACTGTCTAAAGTAGAAGAAAGTACAAAAATTTCAATTTTATCTTTTACCATTTCTGGCAGTTTAGCAAATTCATCTAAAAACTCAAAACCATTCATAATAGGCATTTGAATGTCTAAAAGAATAATCAAGGAATGATGATTTGGATTCTTTATAAGCCAGTCAATACCTTCTTTTCCATTATTAGCAGTGTAAAGTGGATTAATATCTAATCCTTTTTTAAGTAATTTTTTAGTGACAAACTGATCAATTAAGTTGTCTTCTATGATGATAAATTGAGATCTAAACGGCATGTGAGTTAGGTATAGTTACAATAAATTTACTTCCGACATTGCTTTCCGAAAAAACAAAAATGTCTCCTTTGATATTTTCGACGGCTTCTTTGACAATATATAAGCCTAATCCGGAACCTTTATTTTTGTTAGTTCCAAAGTACATATCAAAAATATTTTCTTTATGTTCGTCATGAATTCCGATTCCGTTATCTGCGATTTCAATTTTATTTAAACCTTCACTGAAGTAGGTTTTAATAGTAATAAACATTTCTTGTTTACTGCAATCGGCATATTTTATAGCGTTTGAAATTAGATTGTTGATAATGATTTTCAAACGAAGACCGTCACTCTTAATTTGATCTACTTGAAGCTCCTGAGTAAATTTGATTCTACTGGCATTTTCAATATGCATTAATTGTAAAATAGCTTCGTTAAACAATTCCTTTAAACTAACTGGCTCTATGATTATTTCTTTTCTTTTGTTCTTAGAATAATCAATGATGTCACTGATAAATTGATCTTGACGAGCCAGACTTTGATGCATCATTTGAAGATAATTTCGAATCTGATTTACATCATCCTCTAAGGCTGTAATTTCGATTAAGCCTTTTAAAGAAGTGATTGGAGACCTCAAATCGTGTGAAGCACTGTAAACAAAACGATCTAGTTCTTTGTTTACAATTATTAAGTTCTCATTTTTAGCCTCAGTTTCTTTTTTAGAAACAACAAGCCTTTTTACCATAATGGAATAATATAGGCATACACTGCAGATTATGACCAAGATGAAGAAGATATTGGTAAAAATTAATAAGTCTTTGATTTTTCGTGTTCCTTCTCCTAATGTATTTGAGAAATTTCGTTCATTAATAGTTAATTGATCACTAATTATACTAATTTCTTTCATAAACTTTTTTTGATCTGTACCAGTCAAAATTTCACGATCTATTTTAGCGTGAATTTGTTGGCCAATTACAAAAAGCTTAACAATTTGTTTGTCGCCTTTCCCCCATTCGTGAATAGCCTTAGATAAAAAAGAAACATTTTTAAAGTTGTCAAAAAGCCAGATTACATCATCCAAGTCGTCTTCATGATTTCGGCCAGTTAAAAAACCTTTTCTTGCCACTTGATTGTCTCCTGCTTTTAGCAAAGTGATGCGTGCAATTCCATCTCCCTGCGGCACTTTTATTTCCTCAAGGAATGATTTCCATTGATTTGGATTTTGTGTATATAGATAACTAATAAGATGTCTCGATGCATCTTTTTGTCCTTTAGAATAATGAGATTCTCCATTGACGTAAGCCCGGTTTGCCGATAAAATTTTAATGGTAAAAAAATTGATGCAGATGAGTAACGCGCAGGAAATAAAAACGATTAGAATAAGAATGAAAACATTCGGAAAACGAAAGTTTTTTAAAGCTTGTAACTTAGACATAATCTTATAATTAGTAGGTTAATAATAAAGTGTCTTTATGTGCTTTTTTTTTAATCTGAAAACAATCTTATTTGGGAAAGGTTGTTTAAAATTTAAATTAAACACTTGTTAAAATTATCGGCGCTTAAAAAATAGATTTGGAATGATTCTCTCAAATATAGTGAAATTTATCTTATAAGTTTTACAAAAAAATGAGTTCAAATTGAAAATTTTTTAAACTAATTCTTTTTTGTTTAACATCTTGTTTGGTAGTTATTTATGTTGTTTATATCTTTTATTGAAGTCGAATTAGATTTTGACTTTCCAAATCTGGAAGTGAATAAAAGACAAAAAGTAGAAAGTAAAAAAAAGAAGTTGAGGTTTTGTCTGTCTCAATTAATTGATTAAAATTTGGCATAAATGATCAGTCTTCTGAAGGCATAAATGGCAGGAACATTTGGAAAATAAGTGTTTATTCTTTTTTTAAATTCAGCAGTTAATTCTTCAAATTCGCCTTCTTTTAAACGCTCTTGATAAACGGTTAAAGCGGAGCCGGAAATAAAATCGAAAAAGTCATCTTGGGCGGTAGAAATAATAGGATATACTTTTTCGTATATGACCAAATCCTCTCCGCCATTTTCAAAAAGGATTTTAGCATACTCATCTAAAGTCAGAACTGGTGAAGGTCTTGTCCAATTATTTAAATAAGAAGTGAAAGGTTCTTCCTGTACCAAGTTTAAAAGTATTTTATTGAGAATATTTTCATTCTGCTGAGGCATTTGAACTGCCAGTTGTCCACCTGAATTTAGACGGGAAATAATTTTTGGAAAAAGTTCATAATGATTGTCAATCCATTGTAATGCTGCGTTTGAAAAAATAAGATCCCATTTGACTGTATCGTTTAGCTGATCTAAAATTGGTTTTTCTTCAAATTGAAGATTTGTTTGAATAGGAGCTTTGGCCAGCATTTCAGCTGAGTTATCTATTCCAAGAACTGTTGGATTAGTTAATTTTTCGTATAGTTTCTTGGTTAGTTCACCAGTTCCGCATCCTAAGTCAATGACTTTTAGGTTGGGCGTATCGATAATATGACTTGTCAGATCGTCAAAAGGTTTCGAACGTTCTTCTTTAAATTCGTTGTATTTTTTTGGATCCCAGGTCATAATTGTTGTTTTTATTTAAAGATAGAAAAAAACTTTAATGTGTAAAACTTCTTATAAAAACGAGTTTGCGTAAGGGATAGAAACGGCATCCTTTTATGGCGGGGTTCGCCATAAAAGATATAGTGGATAGCCCGACCCAGAGGGATACGCCCAAAAAGACTTTAGTAATCTGAAATCTATGATCTAAAATCTAAACTGTTGAAAAAAAGTATATCTTTAACCAACCCTAAACCAATAAAAATGCAAGAAAACGACCAAGAAAATTTTAAAAGAGAACTCGGATTATTAGACGGAACCATGCTTGTAGTAGGTTCTATGATAGGATCTGGGATCTTTATTGTAAGTGCCGATATTGCCAGACAAGTCGGATCAGCAGGATGGCTGACGCTTATCTGGCTGATTTCTGGATTAATTACAATTATTGCCGCCGTAAGTTATGGCGAATTGAGCGCTATGTTTCCAAAAGCAGGTGGACAGTATGTTTATTTAAAAGAAGCATATAATAAACTTATTGCTTTTTTGTACGGATGGAGCTTTTTTGCCGTAATCCAAACTGGAACAATTGCTGCTGTTGGAGTAGCTTTTTCAAAGTTTGCAGCCTATCTGTATGAACCTTTTAGTGATGAAAATATATTGTATGAATTAGGTTCTTTTAAACTCAATGCAGCACAGTTAGTGTCTATTTTTACTATTATTTTATTGAGTTATATCAATAGTCGCGGCGTAAAAGATGGTAAAATTTTACAGACAGTTTTAACAATCATTAAAATTTTGTCTTTGCTTGGACTAGTAGTTTTTGGATTAACGCTTGGCGCAAAAGCTTCTATTTGGGAAGCCAACTGGGCAGATGGATGGATTACCCGTACATTTGATAAGGACAGTGGTTCTTGGTTACCAATAAGTGGAACGGCATTAATTTCTGGGATTTCCGCTGCGATGGTTGGCTCTTTGTTTTCAAGTGATGCTTGGAACGGTGTTACTTTTATTGCTGGTGAAATTAAAAATCCAAAACGTAATGTTGGATTGAGTTTATTTCTAGGAACTTTTATTGTAACAATAATTTATGTTCTAACGAATATTATGTATTTGGCAGTTGTTCCTTTTGATGAAATTGCGACAGCTAAATCTGATCGTGTTGCTGTTGTGGCTGCTCAGTATATTTTTGGAAATATTGGAACATTGATTATTGCCATAATGATTATGATTTCGACTTTTGCCTGCAATAACGGATTAATTATGGCTGGAGCAAGAGTGTATTATACGATGGCAAAAGATGGATTGTTCTTCAAGAAAGCAGCAGTTTTAAATAAGTCAAGCGTGCCAGCTTGGGCACTTTGGGCACAATGTATCTGGGCCTCGGCTTTGTGTCTTACAGGAAAATATGGTGATTTGTTAGACTTTGTAATTATAATTGTTCTGATTTTTTATATTCTAACAATTTATGGAATCTTCATTTTGCGTAAAAAAATGCCAGATGTTGAAAGACCTTATAGAGCTTTTGGATATCCGTTTTTACCAATGCTTTACATCATTACAGCGACAGCAATTTGTATCTCGTTATTAATTACAAAATTTTCAACCTGCGGATGGGGAGTTTTGATTATGCTGACAGGTATTCCAGTTTATTATCTAACGAAACCTAAAGAATAAGTTTTTGTTTCATGTTGAAATCGAAGAAATTTATAAATAATTAAAGCGTCTTGATGATTTCAAGGCGCTTTTTTTTGAAACAAATTCGAACTAAAATTAATGAGAAAATATTCTAGGAAAAATTAGCAAGATGCTGAATTATAAAAAGCCCTAAAAACAAGGGTTTTAGAGCTTTTGTAGATTTAAATAAGATTTTATATATCGTAAATTGAATTTTTATTTAGTGAAATTTCGCTGATAGAATTATTGTATTATAAATTCAAATCGTTATTAATTCTTTCTTCTGTCGGTCTTAAAAAAATAAGATAAATAATAATTAGAATTCCAAATAGTACAAATTCTGGTTTTAAGAATAATATTAAAAATGCTGCACCTTCTAGAACTGCCCAGCGCATAATGGAAGCCGCTTGATAAATCGGCATTTTTTCTTCTAATTTCAATTTAGGATCAATTTGTTTTAACTGAGATTTAAATAAAAATGTACTCAAGATATAGGCTAATACTGGTATTAGTAAGTAAATAGCTGACGATGAATCTATATTTGGGATTTCTAATGTTTTCAAAGAAAAGTCTATTAGAAAGAAATAGGCAGCAAGAGTTCCAGCACAAATGGCAAGATGGATAATTTGCAGGGTTTTGATTTTTTCATTCATGATTTTTGGTTTTTTTGGGGATAATGAAGATCAAACTTATACAAATATAAAGGATTACGTTTGGACTGCTTACTTTTAAAAACAAAAAACACTGCGGTTAGGCAGTGTTAGAATGTTAAAATCGATGAGACTGTAATTTATACAACGGCAGGCTCAAGAGATGATTCTATAGTTGAATTAATAATTGATATGGTAAGAGGATCTAATTCTCCAGAGAAAAAAGCATCCAAAACCTCCTGAAAGATTGGATTTGCATTTTCTACCAAAGAAAACAAAGTCATACAGGAACGTAATTTTCGAGCATCTAAATCGCCAAAAATTCCGTCAGCAGATTTCATTTTGAAGGTTAATAATAATTCTGAAATTTCAATTAAATGTTTTCCTAAAATAGGATGTTCCAAATAATCCGAAGCTTCTTTTAGATCGTTAATGGCATAAAGATTTGCAGTATCACTTTTTCCTAAACCTTTAATTTGAGGAAAAATAAACCACATCCAATGCGTCTCTTTTTTGCCTTTTCCGATTTCAGAAAGAGCAGTAAGATAAAGTTTGTTTTGCGCATCTAAGAAGCGTGCTAAATCGTTGTTTGAATAAGCCATTACGGTATTATATATTTTTAAAAGTTTGCAAAAATAGTAAAAAAGGAAGGTTCAGCCTAATAAAACGTTCATACAATCAGTATTTTAACTTTTTTCGACAGAATTTTCCTCGTCAAAATTGAGCTAATAAATCAGCTAGTTTTTAGTTCCTAATGACTTACGCATTACGTTGCGTTTGCCTAAAAGTTAAATTAATTCTGGGTAAAACTTTACGAGCCGTTTTTGGAACATGATGTTGCCAAAAACTATTCGTAGTGCCCGCCATCAGTAAGAAAGAACCATGATGAAGCGGAATCTCAACCAGTGGAATATCCTTCCTGAATTTATGACGGAGTTTAAACATTCTCGTTTCTCCAAAAGTAACTGAGGCTATAATTGGATCTTTACCAGAATTGTCTTCACGGTCACTGTGCCAGCCTACACCGTCTTTTCCGTTTCGGTATAAATTTAACAGTAAGCTATTAAAGTCAAGTTGGGTTTCCTTTTCGACACGGCTTCTGATTTTTAATAATTCATACGTCCAATCTGGCCCTTTGGGATCTGCACCTGCATTGTCTTTGTCTTCATACCAGGCAATCATTCTAGGGACAGTGTAAGTTTTATCATAAACTTCCATTTCATATTCTCGCCATTTGGTTTTACGCAGTATTCTTTCATAAAAGGAATCTGATTCTTCTTTGCTGAAAAAATTATCAATCAGAATCAGTTCGCAGTCTGGGAGATCAAAAATTTTTTTACCTGTTTGTCCAGTCGTAAATAATTCGGTATCGCTAAATAGTGTCATAATTTTAATTTTTACAGCTCTATTTTTCTCAGATTTGATTTTAGGCTAAAAGATGTTTTTTAAAGAATACTTTTCTCGGATGCTTTTCAGCATATGAAAAAATCAGCTGTTCGATATATTGATTGCTTTTATAAGGCGTAACGTAATTTTTTACATCTGAAGGTTCATGAATCGAAATATCGGAAGGAAGATATCCCATACCATAAAAATGTCCGTTTTCAATCCAGATACAGCTGCGCTCTTCTTTTGATTTTCCTTTATCGATAATGGCAAAAGAAGGTCTGTTATTTAAGAGATAATCAATGGCGTTGTCGACTTGGGCATTATGCATTAGAACATCAGGCAGGCTTTGCGGATTATTATTCTGAAAAAAATCTCCTTCTTCGGATTTTGAATATTTGCAGAAACGATGATCAATTTCAAAACGTTCGGCCAGACTTCGCAATAAATTAATGCCTTCATACAAACTGCTGAATTCATGGATACAAACCTGAAATTTACTCACTTTCCCAATGGCGAGATATTTATAACCGTTTCGGGCTTCGTATTGATAAATGCCAAATTTAGCTTCAAAACGTTTTAAAGCTCTGTTGTACGTTGGCCAGAGTTTTTTGATTTCGGTGCATTCCAGTAAAAGTGCCATTAATTCAGTAGCACAGACTTCAAAAGAGATTCCGTGAATATCCCTTAAAAAATGCTGTCTCTGCGGATTAATATTATTGCCTGTGAAATGAGACGACACACGTTTCTTTAAATTAATCGCTTTTCCAACATAAATCACTTTTTTCGCCTGATTATAAAAATAATAAACACCCGGTTTGTCTGGCAAATTATTAAAATCATCTGGCGGAAGATTAGGTGGTAAACGTTGATCTTGCGCTGTTTTTTTGATCATTTTTTCGATTTCTCCTGCATCGTCCCATTCTAATAAAAGCGAAAATAGTAAAGCAGTAGCATCTGCATCTCCGCCTGCTCGGTGCCTGTTTTCTAAAGATATATTTAATGAGTTGCAAAGATTTCCTAAACTGTAAGAACCTAATCCTGGTTTGATTTTTCTGGCGGCACGAACGGTACAAAGTTTTTTAGCCGACCATTTAAAGCCTGCCTGTTCTAATTGATGATGAACAAATGAATAGTCGAAGTTGACATTGTGTGCCACGAAAATACGATCCGTAAGCATTTCTAATACTTTCTCTGATATGTCATCAAAGATTGGTGCATTGACGACCATTTCATTATTTATACCCGTTAATCCAAAAATAGATGGAGGAATGTCCTGTTCAGGATTTACAAGGGTTTCATAACGATCCAGCACATTTTTACCATCATGAATAATGATTGCAATTTCAGTAATGCGACTTCCACTGGCATTTCCGCCTGTGGTTTCAATATCGACTATAGCATATTCCGTATTTTTCATCTTTATATAACGTAAGTTGTTCTTTAGTTATTTTTTTTAGTGTTCAGTGTTCGGTATTTAGTGTTCAGCCACAGTGTTTACCTGAACACTAAATACCGAACACTGAGTACTAAAACTTCATTCTATGTCTGGGCAGATTAATTTCGTGACCTTGCGGATAAGGTTTTCGATGTGTAAGGCTTATATCTTCTTTAATCTGGTTTTGTGTTCGGTATTGATCTTTAGCATCCATATAACGAGGATCTGGAATAAAAGGCATCTTTGCCATTTTAGTAATTGTGATGGTTGGAAAATGATAATCGACCTCAACATTTCCTAATAATAAATAACAGCCTCCGCCCTGAAAAGGATATTTTTCTAAACTATCCGGAAAATGTGCCGTATCAAAATAAGTGCCTTCATGATCGATCCAGGTTCCAAAATACATAGCGCCTTTTTTCGTGGGAACATGTTTTCTGGAAATTAAATAGGCCAGCATTCTGACTTGTTTTTTATGATATTTTACTAAATCTTTAGCCATAATATCGCCTCGATGTTTGGTTTGAAGAAGGTCAAAAATAGTGCATGAAACAGGAAAACTCAGTAATTCGATTTCATCAAAAGCATCTTCAAAAACGGAACGTTCCAATGTTGGAAGTTTGTATTCTTTAACGGGTTCCTGCAGTAATTTCAAATCTCTATTTTCAGGTTTGAAATTATTCAACAGTAGACTGGCAGTGACCAAAAGCTGATTTTTTGTTTTTCCTGTAAAACGAAAAGCATCAATAAAAATCAGTGTTTTAACGCCTTCAATTCCAATTGGAATTCTATTGATAAAATCTTCCAGAGAACTAAAATCGCCTTTTTTGTTTCGATTTTCTTCAATCAAATGAGCAATTTTAGATTCCAGACTTTGAATGTGCATAAAACCTAAATAAATATCGGTACCATATAAAGTAGTCTGATATTCGCTTTTATTCACGCATGGATTATGAATCGTTCCGCCCGACATTCTTGCTTCGTGTACATAAACTTCGGTTCTGTAAAATCCACCCTGATTGTTGATTACGGCTGTCATGAATTCAACAGGATAATTGACTTTCAAATATAAACTCTGATAACTTTCAACTGCATAAGAAGCTGAGTGTGCCTTGCAAAAAGAATATCCTGCGAAAGATTCAATTTGGCGATAAATTTCCTGACTCAAAGTTTCAGGATGCCCTTTTTGAGCACAGCTCGCAAAGAAATTATCTTTTACTTTCTGAAGTGCTTCTAGAGATCTTCCTTTTCCCGACATAGCACGGCGCAAAATATCGCCATCAGGAGCGGGAAGTCCACCGTAATGCTGGGCGATTTTAATGACATCTTCCTGATAAACCATAATACCGTAAGTTTCGCCAAGATGTTCTTTGAAAACCTCATGAAAATATTCAAACTGAGTTGGATTATTATGACGAAAAATATACTCTTTCATCATTCCCGATTGTGCAACGCCGGGGCGAATAATAGACGACGCGGCAACCAAAATTTTATAATTATCGCAATTTAAACGACGCAGTAAACCACGCATAGCAGGGCTTTCGATATAAAAACAGCCAATTGTATGTCCTTTTGCTAAATAAGAATTGCAAACAGCCTCGTCTTTAGAAATCGAAGTATCGCGGATATTTACTTTTATGCCTCGGTTTTTGGCAATCAGTTTTACGCTGTCGTCAATATGGCCAATACCTCGCTGACTTAGAATGTCGAATTTATCAAAACCAATTTCTTCGGCAATGTGCATATCAAAAAGTACGATTGGAAAACCTTTTGGAGGCATTTCCAAAGGTGTATAATTTGTAATTGGTTCTTCAGAAATTAGAATTCCACACGCATGCATGCTTCGTTGATTGGGATATTTCCCCATCATTTTTCCGTATTCTTGAACCAATTGTACAATTTTATTGGTTGGATGAAGTTCTTCCGGATTTTTTGCCAAAAGATCTAATTCTTCTTTAGGAAGACCAAAAACTTTTCCAACTTCTCTAAAAATAGAACGGTATTTAAACTCGACATTTGTGCCACAAAACGCTACATGATCTTTACCGTATTTTCCAAAGATATATTCTAAAATTGTGTTACGTTCCTGCCAGCTCCAATCGATATCAAAATCAGGTGGTGTTTTACGGTTTAGATTTAAAAAACGTTCAAAATAGAGATCGAGTTCAATAGGGCAGATATCGGTAATTCCGAGACAATAGGCAATAATACTGTTAGCACCGCTTCCGCGCCCAATGTGCATAAAACCTTGGCTATTGCTATATTGAATAATATCCCAAGTAATTAAAAAATAACCGCTGAATTCTAATTCGTCAATTACTTTTAATTCTTTTTCGACGCGAGCTTTTGCTTCTAGATTTTCGTTTCCGTATCGTTCTTTAAATCCTTCCCAAGCCAATTCGGTCAGTTTTTCTAAATCTTTTTGACGGTTTTCAGTATAGAATTTTTTATTCTTTTTAGCCGAATAATCATATTGAAAATTACAATCGTCAATGATACGCTGTGTATTCAAAATAATTTCAGGATATTTTTCATAGAATGGCAGAATCGATTCTACAGGTTTCATCACATCAGAAACTTTGCAGTAATCTGCTTCTGTAAGTTTCGATAAAATAATATTGGTATCAATAGCACGAAGCACTTTATGTAGATTGTATTCTTTTTTACTTCTAAAAGTCACAGGTTGTAAAATCACCATTTTGGAGATTTTGTTTTTATGTTTTGAAGTCAGAAGACTTGAAACTTCTTCAGGACGAACTCCGATAAATTCATTTTCAAAAAGTGTTTCAGGAGCATTTTCTAAAGTATAGATCACAAAAACCGATTCGAATTTTGGAGTACGTAAAGGTAAAGTTTCTCCGCTGAAATTATAATCCGTTAAAAAGCGATTCATTTCAGCTAAACCTTCAGCATTTTTAGCGAGGCCAATATATCGGAATTCATGATTGTATCGAAATTCCGTTCCAACTAATGGCTTAATTCCGTTTTCCTGACACGCTTTTATAAAATCATAAATTCCAGTAACAGTATTAATATCCGTCAATGCCATTGCTTTTATACCATGCAAAACGGCTTCGGCAATCAAATCCTTAAGCGGAATTGTGCCGTAACGTAATGAATGATAAGAATGACAATTAAGATACATTATTTCTTGCGTTTTAAAATTTCGTCTTTGGTATTCGGTTTAAAATGAGCTCCGGCACAGCGCATTACGGCATCAAAACCATAACGGCTTTTCATTTTGTCCATCGCTTCATAAAGTGAAAGCATTTCCTGAGTGTCTTCAAAAAGATCAATTTGATAGGTTCCGCGTACCAATCCGCTAAAGCGAACGCCAATCAAACGCAGACGCATCCTACGTTGATACACTTTCTCAAAAAGTTCTATTACATTTTTAGTCAGAACATGATCAGCTGAAGTGTAGGCAACCCTGCATTGTTTGGTTTCGGTATCAAAATTGGCGTAACGTATTTTAACGGTAACAGTTGAAGTCAGCCATTGTTCAGCACGAAGTTGGAAAGCCAGTTTTTCGACCATTCCTAATAATATTCTTCTCAGTTTTGCAAGATCAATAGTGTCTTGTGAAAAAGTAGTTTCGGTCGAAATTGATTTTCGTTCGGTATAAGGTTCAACAGGCGTGTGATCGATTCCGTGTGCTTTTTTCCAAAGTTCCAAACCATTTTTGCCAATCATTTGTTGTAAAACTTCAGCAGGCATTTCGGCCAAAGTTTGAATTTTACGAACGCCAATTCTAGACAAAAGCTGAAAAGTAACAGCGCCCACCATCGGGATTTTCTGAATCGAAAGCGGATTTAAAAAGTCCTGAACTTTTTGTTCCGGAATTTCAAGATTTCCGACAGGTTTGCCTTCTCCAGTCGCAATTTTAGAAACGGTTTTGTTGATGGATAATGAAAAACTAATTGGCAGTCCAGTTTCTTTAATTACCTTTTGTGCTAGTTCATTTGTCCATTTATAACTGCCATGAAATTTGTCCATTCCGGTAATGTCAAGATAAAATTCGTCTACACTAGCTTTTTCTAAAACAGGCGCTTTTTCCTGAAGGATTTCGGTAACGTCATGAGAAAGTTGTGAATACAATTCCATGTCGCCTTTCATCACTTTTGCGTCAGGACAAAGTTTTAACGCCATACGAATTGGCATAGCAGAACGAACTCCAAATTTACGTGCTTCATACGAACAAGATGCCACAACGCCACGGTCTCCTCCACCTATAATAAGCGGAATTCCGTTAAGTTCAGAGTTGGTGCGTCTTTCGCAGGATACAAAAAAGGTATCCAAATCCATATGTACAATTGCCCGTGCCATTTTTTCCTTTTGTTTTGTATGAAACAAAATTAGTACAGATAATAACATTTTTTGTATATTTGCTGTTCCAAATTATAACAAATTAATTATGTCCTTATTTTCAGACAACATCAGAGCATTAAGGGTTAAGCATAAAATATCGCAGGAGAAATTAGCTGAAAACCTTAGCATTACCAGAGGTAGATACGTGAAATACGAAGATGGAACTTCGGAAGCACCGTATGACATTTTAAAGAAGATTGCATTATATTTTCATATGAGTATTGACTTGATATTATCTGTCGATATACGCAAAATTGATGTGCAAAATTTGATAAAACTAGAAGGCAACCGACTTATTTTACCTATTCAAGTGGATAGTTTTGGAGAAAATTTTATTGAAATTGTATCTCAAAAAGCAAAAGCAGGTTACCTCAACGGATATGCTGATCCAGAATATATTGAAAGTTTACAGCAGATTACCCTTCCTTTTTTAGGACCAGGAAAACACCGCGGATTTCCCGTTGAAGGCGATTCAATGCCTCCACACGAAGATGGTTCTATTATTATTGGTCGTTATGTAGAAAAGCTGGGAGAGGTAATGGACGGAAAAACCTATATTCTTATTACTAAGAATGAAGGAATGGTGTATAAACGTCTCAATAAAAACAAAAAGAATAGTTTGGTTTTAGAATCCGACAACAATTTTTACCCGAATTATGAAGTGAAAGCTTCTGATATTCTGGAGATTTGGGAATACGAATGTAACATCGGCCGTTCGGATAAAAAACAAGAAACGACAGAAACCGGAGCAATGAAAGATTTGCTTTTAGAATTGAAAAGAGAAGTTAGGGAGATTAAGAATAATACTTCGAATACATAAAAAGAATTTGCCACGAAGGCGCTAAGACACAAAACTATTCAAAAAAACTTTGTGTCTTAGCGCCTTTGTGTCAAAAAAACTAAAAGATCTTCGCAAATCCTAATCCATATTGCTGTCCATTATAAAAAGGCATAATCATAGAAGTTGATTTGTTCTCAGAATCTGATTTGAATAACTTTTTAGTAATATATGGATTAATCCAATAGGCAATTTTGGTACTCAAAATCCCAATTCCCGCTCCAGCAGCGACATCAGTTAACCAATGACGATTATTGTAGATTCTAAAAAGTCCCGTTCCAGTAGCAACGGCATAACCTGCAATTCCATACCAAATCGATTTGTCTTTATATTCCTGGTATAAAAATTCGGCACCCATAAATGCCGTTGCTGTATGTCCGGAAGGAAAAGAATTATTCGAACTTCCGTCTGGTCTTTCTACATGTGAAATCGATTTTAAACCTAAAACTGTTGTTGCCATAATAGCATACGAAGTCACCAATATTACAGAGCGATCCCGCATATTATTTTTACCTTTTACGCCAAAAGCATTCAATGCATAAACAGATGCGGCGGGTGCATATTGAGAGAAGTCATCAATCGTAATTTTGTTGTCAATGTCTTCAGTAACTTCAGCCTTAATTTGGTGGTTGAAACTCAAAAGCTGATCACTTTCTAACCCAATAACACCATAACCAATTAAAACCGATGGAATAATCAATTGTTTGTAATTGAATTTTAAATTATGAGAAGTACTGTCAATTTTTGTGATCGAATCATTTTGCTGTGCATTTGCAGAAAATAATCCGAACAAGAATACTAGGAAAACTGTTTTGCGGAACATTGTTTTTGTCGTTTATATTTTGCAATAGTAACGAATGTTTAATGTCGGTATTTTGGTCTTAATTGAACCTTAAGCGAACTTTAATTTGCTGGTTTTAAATAGGGTAATTGGATTAAGATTGGCTAAATTTATTTTAAAATTCCGTAGGAATAATTGATATTGTAACAACGGATTTCAATCCGTTGAGGATGATTTAACATGTTCTAGAAGTCCTTTAGAGACGAGATTCATAGTTGCGCTCAATATGTGCCGAACCTACGGCTCTTTTGTATTGCGGAATTTCTATGCCAACCGGATTGAAATCCGGCCCTACAAAATGTACCTAGCCTACGGCTCTTTTGATAAACTTTATTAAAATATAATTTGTGAAAATTTGTGTAATTTGTGGCGAAAAAAGACATACAAAGTCATTCAAAAATCTGTTTAATCCTTTTAATCTGTGGCTGAAAAATAAAACTTAGCGTCTTAGTGCCTTTGTGGCAAAAAAAAATCTAAACCTTCAACGAAAACCAAAACGTACTTCCCAATCCCAAATTACTTTCAACACCAACATTTCCATTTTGAGCTTCAATAAATTCTTTACTGATTGCCAAACCTAATCCCGTTCCAGATTTTTGACTTCCCGGAACCTGAAAATATTTATCAAAAACTTTGTCTTTATATCTTGTATCAATTCCTTTTCCGGTATCGATAACCTGAAACACAATTTGATTTAATTCTTTTTTTAGTTTGATGTGAATGGTACTTTTTTCAGAAGAATATCTTATCGCATTCGATAAATAATTAATCAAAACCCAGCCTGTTTTTTCACTGTCGGCTTTTACGTCTTGAAGATTTTCATCAGCATCAATAACCAGTTTGATTTGTTTTTGTTCCGCCTGAACTTTTACCGCTTCAACAGCATAATTTACAATTTCATGCGGATTGCTTTTTTCGATATTCAATTGAATATTTCCAGTTTCTAACTGCGATAGATTAAGCAGTTCGCCCGTAATTTTCAATAATCGCTGACTGTCATCTTTTATGCTTTCAACCAATTGTTTTTGGTCTTCGTTCATGTCGCCTGTTTTTTCATTTTCAAGCAATTTCAGACTTAATTTTATCGAAGCAATTGGTGTTTTTAATTCGTGTGAAACTGTCGCAATAAAGTTGGTTTTGGCAAAATCCAGCTCTTTAAAAAGTGTAATATTTCGCAGAATAATGACATCGCCAATATTGATTTCCTTTTCTTCACCTGTTGGAATTATGGTAATGTTCAGAATTTCTTTTTCGAAATAACTTTCTTTTCCGTGCGCATAAATTTTAAGCGGTTGTTTTTTAGGAGCATCTGATTCCTCTTTTAAAATCAAAGACCGAATCAAATCATTTGACAAGGCTAGAGTAGAAGCCGATTTTCCTATAACATCTTCCAGTTTCAGACCAATAATTTTGAGCGCTTCATCATTGGCAAACAAAACAATTCCTTCATGATCCAGACCAATAATCGGATCGTTCATATTATTGATTAAAGTTTCCAGTCGTTTCTTTTCGAAGAAGAGTTTGTACAAATTACTATCATTATATTCCTGAAGTTTCTGCGCCATCGTATTAAACGATTTGGCCAAATCTCCAAATTCGCTATGACTTGTAAAATGAACACGCTCCGAATAATTTTTATTAGCAATTTCCTTAATACTCAGTGTTAATTCCTTGATTGGATTGGCAATATTATTCGGAAGATTAACCAGCAAATTAAAAGCAATCAAAAAACATAAACTTCCCACAATGGCAATCCATAAATTGGCATTTTCGGCGGTATGTTTGGCAATATCGCTTTTCTGTTTTATCGCATCCAGATTCAGTTTCATAATAGCAAAAATATCCTGTCTGATTTTTGCTTTTATGGCTTCGTTTGCTCCGTTTTGTTCTAAAAGCGTAAAACTTTTTTCAAGGTTTTCGGTTGCTTCTTTTTCTCCCGGTTCGGTAACATTTTGCGTTTGTTTTTCAAGATATTCCTTGAAAACATGAATCTTGCTATCAGGGCTCGCTTTAATTTCATCCAAAGACAAAATCATATTTCGCGAATATTCCAGTGTATTATAATTTGCTTTCAGAATATTCTCGGTATCTGCTTTTATCAAAAAAACAGAATAACCGCTCACTAACGAAAGTATGATGATCATTAAAAATAACAATCCAACTCCCAGATTCAATTTGGTTTTAATTCTCATATTTTATTTTTTGTGTGAAATGTTGTTTGTAAAATGTGAAATGAAGAACAACATCTTACATCTCACATAAAACATTTCACGATAATATTACAAGATCAACATTTGATAAAGACAGTTTATTCAACAAACGTCTGAAAATTGTTGTAGACAAAATTACTTTAAATAAATTCAAATGCGGTTTTCCAATACATACAGTTGTAATTTGTTTTTCTTCAACAGTTGCCAAAATTGCATCGGTAATATTACTGTTTTCCAGTTTAATAATTTCTGCGCCTAATTGTACGGCGAGTTTAAAGTTATTAATTAAATGTCTTTGTTTGTCCAAGGCAATTTTATTACTGCTTTCCTGCGGAGTTTCTACATATAAAACATACCACAATCCGTTATAATAACTGGAAAGTCTTGCTGTTTTTCTAATTACAATTTTAGCCGTTTTATCATTACTGCTAATGCAGGCCAAAAGTTTCTCATGTCGTAAAGCATGAAGATTCGGAACTTCATTTTCAACTTTCCGAACGACCTGACTCGCTACTTCTTTCAAAGCCAATTCCCGAAGCTGTAAAATCTGTTCCGATTTAAAAAAGTTCGTTAAAGCCGTCTGAATTTTATCCGGAGTATAAATTTTTCCTTCTTTCAAACGCGCAATCAAATCTTCAGATGTTAAGTCGATATTCACGACTTCATCTGCCAATCGCAAAACATTGTCCGGAATACGTTCCTGAACATCAATATTTGTAATGCGTTTTACATCTTCATTTAAACTTTCAATATGCTGAATATTCACTGCCGAAATCACATTAATTCCCGCTTCCAAAATCTCTAAAACATCCTGCCAGCGTTTTTCATTTTTGCTTCCCTCAACATTTGTATGTGCCAATTCATCAACAATAACCACTTCCGGACGAAGATTGATAATCGCCTGAACATCGAGTTCTTCTAATTCTTTTCCTTTATAAAAAATGGTCCGTCTCGGAATTATCGGCAAACCCGCTAATAATTCATGCGTTTCCTTTCGCATGTGCGTTTCGATGTAGCCAATTTTCACATCGATTCCGTTTTTCAATAACGAATGCGCTTCCTGAAGCATACGAAAAGTTTTGCCCACACCGGCGCTCATTCCAATGTAGATTTTAAACTTTCCCTTTCGTGATTTCTGAATTAAATCGAGAAAGTGCTGTGCATTATTATTTTCGTTTTCCATATTTTTTGCCACGAAGGCGCTAAGTCACAAAGTTTTATTTTTTTTAGCCACGAATTCACGAATTTTTATTTGAAATAATTCGTGAATTCGTGGCGAATAAATTAGCACAAAAAAAAATCCTTTTTAATGGGTGTAATCTGTGGCAAGAAATATTCCCCTAAAAACTAATCGCCAACGAAGTCGTTACAAACGTATTCGTATCCGTTGGGAGATTGTCTTTATTTGTGAAGATTTCATCCTTACTTGAAAGATTTCTGGCTTCAATCCTAAACATAACATTATCAGTAACTAAGTAATCAAAGTTAGCCGAAAATCCGTAAGTTTTAAAACCGTTTGGCGTTTCAGTTGCGATAATTACACCTTTTTCATCACTATAATATTCACCTCTTACAGCAAGCTGAATCTTGTCAACTGGTTTGTATTGCAGAATCAAAACTGGCGAAAACCAAGTGTCATATTTGTTACTATTTTTAGTCGATTGTTGTGATCCAATATCAAAACCAGCTGTAATATTTGTCTTTTCTGTTACTTTAAACTGTCCATAAAAGTTGTTGAAATAACGCCACTTTTTATCAATATCCGGCTGTTCATTTCCAACATAAGTACTCCAGTTCAAAGCAACCCGATCAGACGGTTTGTAAGTAACCTGAGTTCCAAAAGCAGGCGTTTGATTACCTTCAACTTTTTCAATTCTCTGCCAGCCATTCAAGTACATACCCGCCAAATACCATTCTCCAGATTCAGAAGTATAACCAATTTTAACTCCCGTTTCATAATAAGGGGAATTCTCAGCCAGAATACTTCTCGTTAAAGTCTGGCAGTCTTTTCCAATCGCGCTTTCAAAACCAATATGCGAAGGCATAATTCCCGCATCAATCCATAAATTATGGTTTTTCGAAATCTTCACACCAACATTCGCCTCATAAATATTTTTCAATAAACCTTGCTCGGCAGACATATTATATTCGGCATAAGTTCCCGCCATCAGGGCAAAATTTCCCCGAATATTTTCTTTCGAATAATTCACTTTCGCCATTCCCAAATTCAGGTTTACCTCGTTGCTTTTATTATAACTGTAAAAAAAGTTTGGCCGAGTATGATTTTCAGGTTTCCCGAAATCATAACTATAATAAGCGTCTACATATCCCGAAAATGTCAATGGACTTTTAGATGCTGACTGTGCTTGTAAATTGCTAAAACCAAAAGCGATTAAAGCAGTAAGTATTATTTTTTTCATTTTTGTGGTATTCTATTATTTATTAAGTAGATTTTTTAGGAGCTAATCCCGCTATCCGTTTCAATCTTTTGTGTCTCGTTAAAGAAACGAGACACAAAAGGATTTCCACTACTATCGGGGCTAGGGCATTTGGGGTAAAAAGGCGTTTTCGTTTCCTGCAAGGTTTCCAAAACCTTGTAGGTATTAATTATAAGTTTCAGTTTACGCTCTGTTTGTCATTCCGAGGAACGAGGAATCTCCGCAAGAAACTCCGTATAGAAATTCGCCAATCTTTGTCGAGCTACTCGCGGAGATTCCTCGTTCCTCGGAATGACAAACTTTGCGGTTACTTCATGATAATACTTGATGCAGATTTTTCATACCTACAAGGTTTTTAAAACCTTGCAGGAGAAAAACTTAGAATCTTAGGACCTTAGCGACTTAGCATCTTTGGAATTAGCGAAGCTGATCCAAAGCCACATTCAATTCCAAAACATTCACAGTTTCAGGACCAACGACAGCAGTATTAATTTTAGATTCAACCAAAGATTTTACTTTAGCTTCATCCAGTTTTCTTTCTTTAGCAACTCGTTTCACCTGAATCAAAGCCCCTTGCGGAGAAATATTCGGATCTAAACCACTTCCAGAAGCCGTAACCATATCCGACGGAATATCAGATTTTTTCAAATACGGATGAACCAATAAAAGCGTATCAATTCTTTTTTGAACCAAAGCCAAATAATCAGGATTGCTTGGACCTTTGTTGCTTCCGGCACTTCCCGCCGCATTATAATCAACAGCCGAAGGTCTTCCCCAGAAATAATTCGACTTATCGAATTTTTGACCAATTTTTTGGTAACCAACCACTTTTCCGTTAACCGAAATTGTTTCTCCTTTTCCTTGATTCGGAGCAATTTGTGCGATTCCGTAAATCGCTAAAGGATAAATAACTGCGAATAAGATTAAGGTAACCGCAGTAAGTTTTATTATAGAAAATAGATTTTTCATTTTTTTAAAGTTTCTAAGAGACTAAGCCTCTAAGTTTCTAAGTTTTTTTAATTGTGATAAATAAGTTTTAAAGACTCTAAGGAAAAAACTTAGAATCTTAGCAACTTAGCATCTTACATAAAAAGTGCAACAATCACGTCAATCAGTTTGATTCCGATAAAAGGCACAATCAAACCACCTAAACCATAAATCAAAAGGTTTCTTTTAAGGATGGCACTTGCTCCAATTGGTCGATAATCAACACCTTTCAGCGCAAGCGGAATCAAAATTGGAATAATAACCGCGTTGAAAATTACAGCCGATAAAATCGCACTTTCAGGACTATGCAAATGCATGATATTCAAACCTTGCAACGCAGGAATCGCAGTAATAAAAAGAGCAGGAACAATAGCAAAATATTTCGCAACGTCATTTGCAATAGAAAAAGTAGTTAAAGTACCTCGAGTCATTAAAAGCTGTTTTCCAATTTCAACAATCTCAATTAGTTTCGTTGGATCATTGTCAAGATCGACCATATTTCCGGCTTCTTTTGCCGCTTGAGTTCCACTGTTCATCGCAACGCCGACATTGGCTTGGGCAAGGGCAGGAGCATCATTTGTTCCGTCACCCATCATGGCAACCAGTCTTCCTTCAGCCTGTTCTTTTCTAATGTAATTCATTTTATCCTCAGGTTTTGCTTCGGCAATAAAATCATCAACACCGGCAGCTTCGGCAATAAATTTGGCCGTAAGCGGATTATCACCTGTAACCATAACCGTTTTGATTCCCATTCTGCGTAAGCGCTCAAAACGTTCTTTCATTCCAGTTTTAATAATATCCTGAAGCTCGATAACACCTTGAACTTCATTGTTTTTAATTACTACCAATGGAGTTCCTCCATTAGACGAAATTGAAATTACTTGTTGTGCAGTATCTTCAGGAAAAGAATTTCCAGCTTGCTGTGCAATATTCTTTGCAGCGTCTTGTGCACCTTTTCTAATATTTGTTCCGTCTTTTAATACGACTCCAGAAGTTCTGGTTTCTGCAGTAAATTTGATAGTATGTGAAATATCAGAAGTAGTCTTTAAGAAACTTGCTTTCGTTTCATTTTTTACATCAATCATCTCACTTAATTCTAAAATACTTTTCCCTTCAGGAGTATCATCAGCAAGCGAACTCAAAACAGCCGATTTCACAAAATCATCAAAAGAAATTCCTTTTGTCGGATAAAAATTAGTCGCTTTTCTGTTTCCAATGGTAATGGTTCCGGTTTTATCCAAAAGCAAAACATCAATATCTCCTGCAGTTTCAACTGCTTTCCCCGATTTTGTAATTACGTTGGCACGCAACGCTCTGTCCATTCCCGCAATACCAATTGCAGAAAGCAAACCTCCAATTGTTGTTGGAATCAAACAAACGAACAAAGCAATGAAAGCCGCGATCGTAATGGGTGCGTTGGCATAGTCGGCAAACGGTTTTAGCGTAACGCACACAATCACGAAAATTAAAGTAAATGCGGCTAATAAAATGGTTAAGGCAATTTCGTTTGGTGTTTTCTGACGGCTCGCACCTTCAACCAAAGCAATCATTTTATCTAAAAAGCTTTCGCCAGGTTCAAAAGTTACTTTTACTTTAATTTTATCAGATAATACTTTTGTCCCTCCGGTTACAGATGATTTATCTCCGCCTGCTTCCCGAATTACAGGAGCACTTTCTCCAGTAATAGCACTTTCGTCAATGGTAGCCAGACCTTCGATAATTTCACCGTCGGCAGCAATTAAATCGCCGGCTTCGCAAACGAAAATATCGTCTTTTTTTAATGCTGAAGAACTGATATTTTTGATTTCTCCGTTAGGCAGAATCTGTCTTGCAGGAGTTTCTTCTCTAGTTTTTCTTAAACTGTCCGCTTGTGCTTTTCCTCTTGCTTCAGCAATGGCTTCGGCGAAATTGGCAAATAAAAGCGTTGCCAGTAAAATTAAAAATACAATTAGGTTATAGGTAAAACTTCCTTGGTCATTTGCGCCCATTAATATCGAAACGCAGACAGCAAACATAATTGCAGTTCCAATTTCTACGGTAAACATTACCGGATTTTTGATCATCATTTTTGGATTCAGCTTGACAAAAGACTGCGCTAAGGCTTCTTTTACCTGTTTACTTTCAAACAATGATGTGGATTTATTAGTTGTCATTTTTTATGTTATTTTGTTTAACTGATTTTTTTAAAACACATAGAAACATAGATTTTAACTTTGTGGTAAAGGCGTTTCACTTGCATACATTCACATAGCTATGTGTTAGAAACTAGTTTCTTTTGATTTTCTTTTTTAGGTTAAGAAAAAACTATGTTTCTATGTGTTTAAAATATTTTCAGCATTGAAAAATGAGTTATTATTTTAAAGTAAAGAATTCTGCCAATGGACCTAAAGCCAACGCTGGGAAGAACGATAAAGCGGCGATAATTGCGATTACGGCAAAAGTCATGATTCCGAAAATTGATGTATCCGTTTTTAAAGTTCCGGCACTTTCTGGAATGTATTTTTTACCTGCCAGCAAACCTGCAATTGCTAATGGACCAATGATTGGAATAAAACGGCTTAGAAGTAATACAATTCCTGTAGTGATATTCCAGAACGGATTATTATCTCCCAAACCTTCAAAACCAGAACCGTTATTAGCAGCACTTGAAGTGTATTCGTATAACATTTCTGAGAATCCGTGATTTCCAGGGTTATTTAACCAGCCTGTTGCGTTACCGCTAAACCAATAGCCCATTGCGGTATCATTAGCAGCAAAATAAGAAGCTAAAGAAGTTCCGGCTAAAATCAATAGAGGATGAAGTATGGCGATAAAAGCGGCAATTTTAACTTCCCGCGCTTCGATTTTCTTGCCTAAAAATTCAGGAGTTCGACCAACCATTAATCCGGAAATAAATACAGCCAGAATAATGAAAATGTAGTAATTCAAAATACCAACACCGCATCCGCCGTAAAAGGCATTCACCATCATAGATAATAATTGCATAGCGCCAGAAACCGGCATCGAACTATCGTGCATACTGTTTACAGAACCTGTAGAAATTACCGTTGTAGCAATACTCCAGAAACCTGACATTGCTGGGCCAAACCGAACTTCTTTTCCTTCCATCGCTCCGGTTGTTTGTGCGATTCCCATTTTTTCGATAGCAGGATTTGCGTTGATTTCGCTCATAACTGTTGGAACTACAAGAAGTAAAAATCCAACCGTCATTACACCAAAAATAATATTTGATAATTTTCTTTTGTTGAGGTAAAATCCAAGAGCAAAAATCATCGCAAACGGAATAATCATCTGTGCCCAAAGTTCAACTCCATTTGTAAAATAAGTCGGGTTTTCTAATGGGTGAGCTGAATTCGCTCCAAAAAAACCACCACCATTTGTACCAATATGTTTAATCGCAATAAAAGCCGCAGCTGGTCCGCGAGAAACTTCTACATGATCGCCTTGTAAAGTTGTAATAGCATCCTTACCTTCAAAAGTCATTGGAGTTCCGCTAAATACTAGTGCAACAGCTACAATTGCTGAAAGTGGTAATAAAATACGAGTACAGCTTTTGATGAAATAATTATAAAAATTGCCTAATTGTTCTGTTGTTCTTTCTTTCATTGCTGTAAAAATCATAGCGGCAGCGGCCATTCCGATACCAGCAGAAACAAATTGAAGGAACATCAAGACGATTTGTGAAAGGTAAGAAACCCCGCTTTCGCCAGAATAATGCTGTAAATTACAGTTTACGATAAATGAAATAGCCGTATTAAAAGCCAGATCAGGTGTCATAGACGGGTTGTTATCCGGATTTAATGGCAAAGATCCCTGAAATAATAAGACAAAAAAGCAAAGAAAGAACCAAACCATATTAATACTTAAAAGTGCTTTTAAGTGTTGTTTCCAGTTCATTTCTTCAGCAGGATTTATACCGCTTATTTTAAAAATAAATTTTTCAATTGGATTGAAAATCGGGTCAAAAAGTGTTTTGTCTCCCAAGAAAACTTTAGCAATATATTTTCCTAAAGGAATCGCTAAAACAATGGTTAGGATAAAAATACCAATGACGCCTAATAATTCTGTGTTCATAATATGTGAGTTTTTGTAAAATGTAAAATGTAATTTGTAAAAGGAGAGCGACGCTTAACATCTAACATCTCACTTATAACTTTTTACATCATTAAAATTTTTCGGGTTTGATTAGTACATAAACCAAATACACGAAAACGGCGATAGAAATGATAAATAATGCGGTCATGATTTAGATTTTTTCAAAAAATTCGACAGAAAGAAAACAAATGGCAAACAGCACAACGGCCAGCCCGAGTAAAAGAAAAGTGATCATAGGAGATTATTTTAGAATTCAGATTTTAGATTGTCGTTTGGCGATTAAACAATTAAACAGTTAACCGATTAAACACCAGAGGCATTAACCTGCTTGATATATTCCGCTTTAAGCGTTTGAGGAAACAAATGTGAAATATTGCAGTGACGCACTTCCATAAAAGAAGAAACTGAAAAAACATACACATTAGAAATGGCATTTTTAGTTTCGATGCTTCCGGTTATAAATAAACGTTCGGCAAGAGCAAGACATTTTTTTGCCCGAACGATGTTTCCAGAAATAATTGATTTTTTGGTTATCTCGGCAAAGCGTTCTGCTTGTTTGTAGATTGAGGTTACTTGATTTTTCATTTGGAATGAATTTTTAATGTTCTCTCTCCTTATGCCAAAATATGTTCCGAAAAATGCAAGTTATAGCTAAAGTGCTGTCAATAAAAGAAATGTAGTTTTGTGCCAAAAAATAGGTATAAAAAAAGCCTATCAAAATGATAAGCTTTTATTGAAATGATAAGATTGTTACGGTTCCTGCAAGGTTTCCAAAACCTTGTAGGTATTCTATTTAAAGTGAAAGTATTTAAAAATCTAAACCTACAAGGTTTTAGAAACCTTGCAGGATCACGACTGTATATTATACTCTTCTAATTTTCGGTATAAAGTCGCAATCCCAATTTCTAATAATCGAGCCGTTTCCGCTTTATTTCCTTTCGTATAATTTAAAACCTTTTGAATATGCAATTTTTCAATACTATGCATAGAAAAAGCCGACATTGGTTTATTGCTTTTTTCAGTTTGATGCTGCATTTCGTACGGCAAAACATCTGAAGTCAACGTATCGCTACTACTCAAAATAACCGATCTTTCTATAATATTTTTAAGTTCGCGGATATTTCCCGGCCAGGAATAATTTTCTAATTTCTGCAGAAAATCATCACTAATATGTAAAGTTTTTTTATTCGTTTTTTCAGAAAACTGTTTCACGAAATAATTTGTCAAAACCGCAATATCTTTGATTCTTTCTCGTAAAGATGGAAGCTTAATTTCGAAGATATTCAAACGGAAATACAAATCAGAACGGAAACGATGCTCATCGCTTTCTGTTTTTAAATCTCGGTTTGTAGCCGCAATTAACCTGAAATTTGATTTTTTTGGAGTGGTATCACCAACCGGAATATATTCGGAAGTTTCTAAAACACGCAATAATTTGGCTTGAAGATCAATTGGCATTTCCCCAATTTCATCCAGAAATAAAGTTCCGCCGTTTGCTTCTTCAATAAACCCTTTTTTATCTTTTACAGCTCCCGTAAAAGCGCCTTGTTTATGACCAAAAAGTTCGCTTTCTAAAATTTCTTTTGTGAAAGTACTGCAGTTTAATGCCACAAAAGATTTTCCCACACGATTGCTGTTTTCATGAATCGCCTGCGCAAAAACTTCTTTTCCAGTTCCGGTTTCGCCTGTCAATAAAACAGTCGAATCGGTTTTAGCAACTTTTTGTGCGAGATCAATAACTTGTTCAATTCCTTTCGATTTTCCGATTATGGTAGTGAAAGAGTATTTGTCGTTTATGCGTTTTTCGAGTTGCTGAACCTTTTTTTGCAAATGAACCTTTTCAACCGCTTTATAAAGAAGCGGAATAATTTTATCATTATCGTCGCCTTTTACAATATAATCGAAAGCACCATTTTTCATTGCCTGAACGCCGTCTGGAATATTTCCGAAAGCAGTTAATAAAATAACTTCTGTCAATGGAAAACTTCCTTTTATGTTTTGCAGAAAATCAACGCCGTTTCCGTCAGGCAGTTTCACATCACATAAAACAACATCAATATCTGTTTGTTCCAGTTTTTTAAAACCTGATTTTAAATCTTTGGCTTCAAAAACTTCAAATCCTTCCGATTTTATAATTCGCGCCAGCAGACTTCTCAGTTTTTCTTCGTCGTCTATAATTAAAATTTTGTGTGTCATTTGCAGATAAGCTAAAACCGAATAGTTATTTGATGTACAAATTTAGGTTTAAATCGATTTCCTTTTCGGGTTCAACGGAAATTCTTGCGAAAATTCAATTTTTAGAATCGTTCCGTTATTATTTTCCATGGTCAAATTTCCGTCAATATCATCACTCAAACCTCTTATTAAACTCATTCCGAAAGAGTTTGCTTTTTTATCGTTAAGGTTTGGGTCAAAACCAATTCCGTTATCAGAAATAGTCAGTACATATTGTTTTTCGTCTTTCGCTTCAAGCGTAATATAAATCATTCCCGTTCGGTCGTTTGGAAAAGCATATTTAATAGAATTCGTAATCGCCTCGTTCAAAATCAATCCAAGCGGAACAGCCTGCGCTACATCTAATTCTAACGGATCAACTTTTATTTCAAAACGAATTCTCTGCCCAAGGGAGAAAGATTCACGTAAATATTCGACCAATTCTTTAATATAATTTAGCATATTAATAGTCGAAATATTCTCAGAATTATACAATTTCTGATGAATCAAAGACATCGAATGAATTCTGTGCTGGCTGTTTTTAATTGCCGACAAAGCCATATCATTTTCCAAATATGCAGATTGTGAATTAAGTAGACTAATTACAGTCTGCAGATTATTTTTTACACGATGATGGATTTCCTTTAAAAGCCATTCTTTTTCCTCAAGTAAATGTCTCAGGTTGGCATTTACTTTGCTGATTTCCTTTTCTTTTAATTCTAATTTTACGTTATTTCGCTGTTTCAAACGATAACGATTGTACAATAATCCAACAGTAATTAAAAGTAAAACCAAACTCCAGATCGAAACACTGTTCAGCATTTTGGATTTCTTTAAAGCGATTCCTTTTAAATTAGATTCCTGATTTAATAATTTGATTTTATGTTCTTGATTTTGTGTTTCGTATTGAATTTTAAGTTCGTCAATTTGTTTGTTTTTATTTACACCATGAAGAGAATCACTTATTCTGTTATATTCTTTATAATGCTCTAAAGCCGTTTTATAATCACCATTAATAGAGTCTGTTTTGTATGATAAAAGTTTAAGTGCTTCAGAAGTATATCTTATATCATGTGGTTTTAAAGAAGCAAAGACTTTATCAGCATAAAATTTGGCTTCTTTTGGCCTTTTAGTTTTAATATAAAATAAGGCGATTATTGTATTTTGATGCATCACTTCTCTAAATGTCTCAGGTGAATGTAGTTGTTCGGCGTACTGATAAGTTTTTTTAAAATACTTTTCGGCCTGAACAAAATTTCCTAATTCATCGTAACAATTGGCTGTAATATAAGCAACCGACATTTTATCAAAAGTACTTTTTGGAGGATATTTTGTAGTCATAAAACGTATATACTCTAAAGCTTCTTTTGTTTTTCCTTTTAGAGATAAAGCTGCAACAGAGTTGAAAAAACTTTTATACCAGGTACCAGTATCAAAAGTATGCTGCCCAATTTCGATACTCTTTTTATAGAGTTGTAATGCTTCTTCATGATGGCCATAGTGATTGTAAACATCGCCCAAACGCATATAAAAAATGTCGCCAAAGGTATAATCTTTTTCTGCTTCCATTCTTTTTACACTTTTTAATGCGTAGTATAATGCAGTTGGAATATTTCTCTGGGCTAATTCGATAAAAACAATTGTAGTTTCAGCAAACTGCTGATGTGTAAAACCAATTTTTCGTAAATCAACTAAATTTTTATATAACCTCTTTTTTGCGTCATTTATTTTTCCTGTCCAGAAATAAATGGTGGTGATTTTCATGTAGTTTTCGATTCTCTTTTCTTCCAATCCTAAAGAAGAATAAAGCGAAACGGTTTCTTGCAGAATCTTTTCTTTTTCGGGATCTAAATTGAGTAAAAGAGTTCCATAAGCGTCCAAGGCTTCGGCAAGCGCTTTTTTGTCATTTTGTTTTCTGCATTCGGATATAACCTCTAAAAATATTTTTTTGCCTTCCGGCTGATTATTGGCCTGATAAAAATATTTTCCCAGCAATAGTAAACTCTGATGTTGCCATTTTTTATTTTTAAGCTGATTGCTTGTGCGGACAGCGTCATCAATATAAGTTCTGGCATTTTGAAGATCTTCGGGTTTGGTGCCTGGTTTAAAAAGATAAAAATTTCCTAATTGAAGTGATAATTTGATTCTGTCTTCCCCTTTGGTTTTTGCCAGAAGTCTTTCTACTGAATTGATATCTCCTTTTTCTATTAAATCTTTTCCAATAAGATACGAGCCGTCATTAAAACCTTCATCATAGGCAAGACCCACAGGAAGTTTATAAGCCTTACAAGCTAAAACTACCGAACTGTCTACATCGATAGCACCTTGATTGGCATTGAACAAATACATAGAACAGGCCTGGATTAATAATCTTTTCTTAGGAAGATCATATTTGGCAACAGCTGAAGATAATTGCCCCGCCGAAGCATAACTTATAAGCAAAATCAAATAGAAAATGATTCGTTTCATAACAGGTTATAAATTAGTTTTTTGGATTGGTTTTGGTAAACAAATATAGAAAGAAAGAAGTCTGACTTTTTTAAAAAATATCAGGAAAATTCACATTAAATATGATTTTTTTGATATAAAATTTCGGAAACACTGAAATTACTTGTGTTATTTAACTAATTTTATACCAGATAATTATAAAAATATAATATTACAAATACTACATTTATGGGAACTGTGTCTGAAATAAGCACCCAATCTGAAAATAACAACTTACAAAAGCAAATTTTAATTGTGGAAGATCAGTTTATTGAAGCGCATGATCTGCAATTAATTCTCGAAAAGGCAAACTATAGTGTCATCGGAATTGTACGTTCTGTTGATCAGGCTTTGGAAGTAATTCAGACCCAAAAACCAGACTTGGTATTTGTAGATATTATGCTGAAAGGAAACCAAACTGGAATTGATCTTGCTCATATTTTAAAAGAAAAAAACATTGGTTTTATTTTTGTTTCGGCCAATTCGAGCAAAGGAATTTTAGATCAGGCGAAGACAACTCATCCATACGGATTTATCGTAAAACCGTTTCGGGAACAAGATATTTTAACCACGTTGGAGATTGCCTTTTACAGACAGAAATACAGTCTGGAATCTCAGTTAATGCAACAATTGGATTTGAAAAATGAGATAACGGAATTGATCAATTCCAATCTAAAGCTCGAAGACGCTTTGTTAGCTTTCGCTAAAAGCATTCAGACTTTTATTTCTTTTGATTATCTGGAAGCCGGATTTGTAAATGCAGAACAATATTCAAACCTCGGAATCATCCGAAAAAATATCGATCAATATCAAATTATCAATATAGAAAAGCTTTCGCAGATTGCCGAAATATCCATTCGAGAATTAAATGAAACTTATATCAAATCTCAAATAGATATAAAACCTATTATTTACAGCGAAGAATCTTTGATAAATAATTTTCAGGCGGCTCCGATAAAAGGTATTATTTCGCATAATTTCGGAATTAAATCGTATTTGGTTTTCCCACTTTCTATTGCGATTTCACAGCGTTTTTGTTTTACCTTTTACAGTCGTAATTTTAATGTGTATTCAGATGAAAATCTGAAATTATTATTAAATCTTGAAAATATTTTTTCTCAGTTTATTTCCCGTTTTTATTTGGCTGAGCCAATAATTCGTGTTGAACCAAAAGAGATTCCTATAAAAAAAGAAAAAACAGAAAATGTAAAATTAGGTTTTGAAGGTATAATTGGAAACAGTTCGCAAATGGTAACGGTTTTCAATTACATCAAAAAAGTAGCTCCGTCTGATACTTCAGTTTTAATTTTAGGAGAAAGCGGAACAGGAAAAGAAAAGATAGCTAAAAGCATTCACGATTTATCTCCACGAAAAGACAAACCATTAATTATAATAAACTGTGGTGCCATTCCCGAAAATCTCGCTGAATCTCTTTTGTTCGGACATGAAAAAGGTGCTTTTACCGGAGCAACTGAAAAACGAATCGGGAAATTTGAACTCGCAAACGGTGGAACAATTTTCTTAGATGAAATAGGAGAGATGCCTCTTGAACTTCAGGTCAAATTATTGCGTGTTTTACAAGAACGAGAAATCGAACGTATTGGCGGATTGATGCCTATAAAAATCGATGTGCGAATTATCGCGGCAACCAATAAAAATCTGGAAGAAGAAGTCGCAGCAGGACGTTTTAGAATGGACTTATATTATCGTCTGCATGTTTTTCCAATAATGGTTCCGTCCTTAAAAAAGAGAAAAGAAGATATTCCAGAACTGGCAGATCATTTCATAAATATCTACAGTGAAAGAATGAACCGAAAAGCTCCCGTACTTTCAGAAAATGCTTTGCAGCAGATTATGAATTACGACTGGCCAGGAAATATCAGGGAATTAGAACACCTTATTCAACGCACTATTTTACTCACCGAAGGCAATACGATTAAAAATATCGAGTTTTCGCCTTCATCCAAAATACACGCACAACAGCAAAACACCGATTCATTTTCAATTAAAACAATCATGGAAAATGAGCGTGACTACATTTTATATATACTCAAAAAATGTAATGGGAAAATTTCAGGAGCAGGCGGAGCAGCCGAAATTCTGGATATTCATCCTTCGACTTTAAATTCGAAAATCAAAAAACTTGAAATTAAGAGAGAAATAAGTTAATTTGATGTGCAAATATTAAACACATAGAGGCATAGTTTATTCTTTATCTAAAAAAGAAAGCAAAAAGAAACTAGTTTCTAACACTTAGTTTATGTGTTTTATTAAAAGTGAAATGCCTTTCAACAGTAGCAAAATCTATGTTTCTATGTGTTTAAAGAATAATCAACTAACTTTCTCAATCCATTTTGAAATACATTCAGCGACTTCCTCCCATTCAGGCTGTAGAATTACAAAATGATTTTTGTTTTTAAATTCCCTATAACAAGTTATAGAATGCACATTTCTATGTTTTTTGAAATTACACAAAACGAGTTTTGGAGGAATTATTTCGTCTTCTGAACAAGAAATAAAAAACAGCGGAACATGTTTTTTCTTGAAATTGATTTGAGCATTTTTTGAGAATAGACTTCGAAGCGCTTTTTTAGATTCCGGAATAATTAATTTCTCGTATTCTTTTTTCTGTTCTTCGGCAGATACATTAATAAAAAAGCTATTTTGCCAGTCTTTATAAGATAGAATCAATGTTTTTTTATAAGAGAAAACATTCCACGTATAACCTAAAATAGTTTTATAGAACGAAAATTTGGAAGTTGTAAAACCTTTTGGAGGAAAAGAATTGATACAGATTCCCGCTTCGGCCAAATCTTTCTGTAGTAGCAATTGCACTAAAAGTCCGCCATACGAATGTCCCATTAAAATAGGTTTTGTTGGAAGTTTTTCAATGATTTCGGTATAATAACACAAAAGATCAAATAAAGTAATGGATCCAATTTTTGCACACGGATTCTGTTTTTTTAAATTTTCTACCGAATCATTTTTATGAAGCCAGGGCGGAGCGACCACTTTGTATCCTTTGTTTTCAAAAAAAGCAAGCCATGCTTCCCAATAAAAATGACTCACAAAAGCTCCCGAAATAAACACAATCGTTTTTGTATTAGAAAGATACATAGCAGGAATTTTAGGTTATATTTTAAGATACAATCTATATGCCTGTTTAAAAAAGTCTTATTATTACCGAGTTGATGAGGTTTCGACTCAATTGTAATTATTATATTTCGTTAAATACCTTTTAATGTATTGAAATATCATTTTTTTGAATGTTCACAATGGAAAATTAGACGCGGATGAGACAGATTCGCTTTGCGAAAACGCGGATAAAAACGGATTTCTCATTCGCATCTTAAAAAAAATCGGTGTAAATCAATGTCTTTGCGATAGCAAATCCGGCTCATCCGCGTACAATTCTACAGCATTTGGTAGTTTGTTTTTAAAGAAAATGTACCTTTAAAAAATCTAACTAACCTAAAAAATGAAATTACCAAGTTTACAGATCAAAGCACTTTTATTCGTTTTTATTCTTTTACTTCAATGTTCTTTCAATACTATTTATTCGCAAAATATTTCCTTTAAAATAAAACTAAAATCAGAAAGCAAAGTAGAAATAAAAGCTTCACCATTAAAATTCAACAAACATTTTGCTTACAGTTTTACACTTGATGATGGATATCGTTCAGCTTATTTAACGGCTTTCCCGTTATTGAATGGTGGAAAAATCAGTAATCCGGATAAAAACGAATGGAAAGTCGATCAGGGCGGAGATGGAACAACTTCAAAAGGACTTTTTTATTCAGACGGATTCGGAAATAAAATTCAGTTTAAACTGGCTTTGGCTATCAATGGCGGATCAGTTCGTGATCTACCTGAAAACCGTGGACATCTTTCATGGTCAGAAATTAAAGAAATGTACAATGCTGGCTGGGATATTCTGAACCATAGTTTTCATCATGCAACCAAACACGGAACAAATTACAAAACAGAAGTGACCGAAAATACAGCTTCAATAAAGCAAAATCTAAAATTCACCATGTCACATTTTGTAGTTCCAGGCGGAGAAGGCGATCCCGATTATCATTTAGAATATGAAAAAGAAGCTTTGGCTAACGGATTCCTTTCTGTTGCTTCTTATAAAGGTACTGGTCCAGTTTATAAAGTGAATTCAAAAGTTGATTTAGATAAAATGATTTCTGCCAGAACTTTTGTGTTGAGTTCAAAAGATACACTCAGTTTCAAAACAATGGATCGTTATTTAAAAACCATAGATTCAATCGTAAAACATTCAGAACCAGTTTGGTTTAATGATTTCACGCACGGAACAGGAAATGGAAATCTGTGGAATTTAAGTATGCGTTTTCCCGATTTTAAATATTATATGACAATGCTTGCCAATAACTACGGAGAAAAAGGAAATGATTCTATCTGGATGGCGCCGTGGCAGGAAGTTTACGAATACATTTGGTTAAGAGACCGCATCAAAATAGAATACAAGCAGAACAAAAAAGAAATAGAAGTTACAATTATACTTCCCGAAATTCCAGAAGCGTTTCGACACAGAGACATTTCATTAAATATAGAAACGCCATCTAAGTTTGAAATCGAATCACCCAAAGATTTGAAAATAAAAGACAACGGAAAAACAACCCACAAACAGATTTTCATTCAATTGAAATAAAAATAAACACATAGAAACATAGTTTTTTCTTTATCTAAAAAAGGAAATAAAAAGAAACTAGTTTCTAACACATAGATAACTATGTGTATTTATGCAAGTGAAACGTCTTTCATCAGTAACAAAATCTATGTTTCTATGTGTTTAAAAATTATGCACAAGAAATAAACTAATCTATTTCTTTCTCGTTGTCCTTAATAAAAGTATCAATATTCATTAAATACGGATCAATCACAACGCGTTGAGGTTTTGTTTTGAGTTTAATTTTCCCTTCAATTTTATTGTTTTTGATAGCGAAAGGATAACGAAATAATTTTCCGTTTTCATCGTAAATTCCAATATCTATTGTAGCATCGTTTGCAATTGGTTTTCGTTCTCCAGTTGCATTTTCTCTGAATTTTTCAGAAACTGCTTTAAAAGAAACTTCATAAAAACCATTCTTTCTACTACTTGCATCTGATTCTATTTTTGACGAATACGTAATAATCTGCTTAAACATTTCATCTAATTTAGAATACAGTTTTTGATCAGTAACCCCATAAATTTCCTTTAATAAACTTTCAGAATCAGGAAACGGATTTGGATATTTATTATGATTCAGAAAATTTTTCAAAGCAAGATTTACTTTTTCTTCACCAATTAAAATTCGAAGTTGATGCATCACCAGCATTCCTTTGTCATAAGGTAAATGCGGAGTTTCGTAATTCGTTTTATACAAAGGTGTTTCAGGATCGTAACTTCGACTGCTCAAATACAAATCCAGATGAATTTTTAAAGTTTCGAGTGCTTTTTCTACACCATGTTCTTTTTCATAAAGCATCAATTCCGTGTATTGCGCCAAAGTTTCGGTCAAAATCCAGCTTCCTTCTTTTTGTTCTGGATTGATCTGTGAATTTCCCCACCATTCATGCGACAATTCATGAGCCGTTAATTGATTAATTACATCTTCCTTATCCTTGTTGTTGAGGTTGCTGTAGAAGCCGAAATTCTCTTTCATAAAAACCGTCGACGGATAAGAAGTCGCCGCAAATCCATCGGCGAAAGCAGAAACTTCGGCATAACGAATTGTTTTATAAGGATATTTGCCAAAATTAGTTTGGCAGTAATCTAAAGTGTTTTTTACATCCTGAATTAGTTTTTTGATGTTTCTAGAATGCCTTTTATCATAAAAAACTTCAATCGAAATACCTTTATAATTCGTTTTTTGAATTTCATATTCCGCAGAAGAAAAAGCAAATCGAAACGGAATCTTACCATTAGATTTATAATGAAAATAATTGCGGTTGTTTTTTGTCCAATTTCCAATTAAATCCCCAACACCAATCGCCGTTTGATTTTTAGAAGTCGAAACTACAGCATCATAATCAACAAAATCATATTTAATTTCCGATTTGTCTTCCAGCTTTTTAAGAGGCGTCTGTGGTTTCAAATGTCTTTTAGTGCGCTCTTTTTTACTGCTGATTTCATTCGATTCCTGATAACCAAAAAGCGGGAAGTAACGGCTTATTCGCATAAAAGAGCCATTTTCGATTATAGAATTAAAAGAAGTATGTCCTTTAAATGGCGACCACGAAGACTCAAAAGAAAAACTCATTCTCATTTTCTGCTGAGGTTGTAAAGGTTTTTCCAATCGATACCAATAATGATGAAATACCGAAACATCGTCCAGATTTTTCGAATGCGGAATTTCAACAGAAGTCAGTTTTGAATTTCGATCTATATATAGGAGTAAACTATCAATAGGTTTTTCAGAATTATTGATCAATTCATAAGTGCCTTTTACTTCATAACGATTTTCCTCAGGAAATAAATCGACTTTGTTTTTTACAGAAACAATCGTGGGCTGAGGCAGATTAGTGTATTTTTTAAATTGATTTTCATATTTCTCGCTCCAGTTATTCTGATCTTCTTCGGTCAAATACAGATATTCGATATTCGTTTTATAAAAAAGATAACTTCCAAAACCAATAAAAAGAATAATTCCCAAGAAGAAAGTTACTTTTTGAATGCCATTAAATGAATTTCTTCGAAAGGTTTTTACGATTGAAACATTTCTTTTCCATAAAATTCCAGTCAAAGTAAGAAGCAGTAAGGCCAATCCGAAATTGTACAGCATCGAAATATGAAACGGGAAAGTGTATTTTCCGAAACCATTCAAATCAAAATACTCTCTTTTAAAAGCGTCTCCAAATCGCAGTAAAGGATGTGAAATTCCCAATTGCTCTCCAATTCCGGTGCAAAATAGAAGACATATAAAAGAAGCAACGGAAAGTCCGATATATTTATTTTTAATAAACGTCTGAATCGCAATTACCAAAATCGAGATCAACAACAACGGAAAACCAAGATAATAAAACAAAGAAAGATAAAGACCAATTTCGATTGGAGCATTCGAATTCACAATTTGAAAACTGCATCCAATCAAAATACTAATGCTGATTATGATTAACGGAATAATAAAAAGTGCCGTTAGTTTTGATAGTAAAATTACAAATTGAGAATACGGTGCAGTATTTTCAAGCATTTCAAATCTCGAATTTTCGCTTCGGTTTACTAATTCATTGCTGTAAAAAAGGAGAATTAAAATTAGAATAAACGGTAGACGATCCATTATCGTTGAAATCATCAGAGCAGTATCCGTAATTTTTTCGGCTAATCGGATTCCGCCGTCAAGTTCATCCGAAATTTCGATTGCCAATAATCCCGAAAACAAAAGAACAATCAATAAAAACGGAATTCCTTTTAGAACTAAAAAAATATCCAGCTTGATATTGCTTTTAAAAACCGCCCAATTTTGCCTGAAAGTTTTGAATTCGATGTTTTTTGGAATTTCCGAAGAAAGGACTTTTGTTTCTTTTGAAATGTTTTTTGGTGTTTTTATCTTTTTAGTTTTTGTTTTTCGGAAAGAAAACAATCGATACGAAACAAAAAGTAAAAGTATCGCAACAGAAAACCACAGCATTCTATTGAAAAGAAAGTTACCGGAAAGCGAAACCAATTCGGTATTTTTTTCAATTGCAGTCCAATATCTTGTTTGTTCTAAAAACGCTCCCAAACCAAACGGATCTATTTTTGCCGATAAAGACATGGCTTTCGCCGAAGACGGAGAAGCATTTGCAAAGATGGGCGAATTAGAAAAAATCGAACCTGCTATATATAAGATGTAGATTAATAAACCTCCAGCATAAATAAAGAGTTTGCTTCTAGTAATCCAGGCCAAAGCCGTTAATATAGAAAGGCACAGAAAAATATTCGGAATCACAATGACAAAATACGGCCAGAGATAATTTATAATTTCAAAAAGACCAATCTCGCTTTTAGAAAGCCACGACATTTGATGGCCAACGATCATTCCAACAATAAACATTCCAAAAGAAACTACGGCGATTATAAATGCCGTAATAAACTTTGGAGCCAAATAATGAAACTTAGAAATAGGAGCAGAGAAAATAATCGAATCGAGTTTAGTTTCATATTCTTTTAAAAAACTTTGCGCAACCTGAAGTGTAATAGAAAATATCGTCATCAGCGAAATTAGACCAATCGCATAAGTAAGCACATACGGACTATTTTTGTAAGCACCCGAAAAAGAGAAATTCGCAAAAGCACTCACAAAAAATCCTAAGACCAAATAAATGATAAAAGTGGCATAAAAAGTCCAGCTTCTGGTATTGTTATGCCATTCAAATTGAATTAATTTAGAAAGCATAACACTGATTTTTAAGTTGATTTTGAGCTAAAACACTAAAATAAACATCGCTTAAATCGGGCGAGATCAATTCGAAACCAGAATCTGGCCTTTCATCTGAAAAAACATGAATATTGATTTTTCCTGAATTTAAGTTGGACGAAATGATGTTAAAGTTCGATTGATGGTTCTTTAGTTCTGCTTTTTCAATCGCCTTCATCCAGATTTTATCTTTCAAAGAATCGATCGCTTCATTTGGTTTTCCTTCCAAAATCAATTTTCCGTTAGAGATAATCGCCATTTTTGGACACAAGTCACGAACGTCTTCTACAATATGAGTCGATAAAACCACGATAATGCTTTCGCCAATTTCGCTCAGCAAATTGTTAAATCGGTTTCTTTCCTCCGGATCAAGTCCCGCAGTAGGTTCGTCCACAATAATTATCTTCGGATTTCCAAGTAAAGCCTGAGCAATTCCAAAGCGCTGACGCATACCGCCGGAAAAAGAATGAACCGCTTTGTCTTTGTGTTGCAATAAATTCGTCTGCTGTAATAAATATAAAATTTGATCGTGACGTTCCTTTTTATCCACGATTCCTTTTAAAACCGCCAAATGATCGAGCAGGCGATAAGCAGAAATTTTAGGAAAAACGCCAAATTCCTGTGGTAGATACCCCAAATTTTGCCTGATAAACATTGGATTTTCCAGAATGTTAGTTCCGTTAAATTCAATAATTCCCGAAGTCGGTTCCTGCAAAGCGACAATAGTTCGCATTAAAGTCGATTTTCCAGCGCCGTTTGGTCCCAGTAAACCAAACATTCCGTTTGTAATTTCAAGTGATAATTGGTCAATCGCTTTTGTGCCGTTCTCATACGTTTTGTTGAGATTTTGAATTGATAAACTGTTCATTTTTTGATTGATTTAGATGATTGAATTAAAATGTGATTTGAAAAAATTAGGCAATAGAATACCTGTCGGCTTCAAAAACCGATTTATTAAGAGTGAAATAAGATTTAAAAGAAAGCTATTCTGCCACGTATTCTAAAATATCGCCAGGCTGACAATCCAATATTTTACAAATAGCTTCGAGAGTATCAAATCGAATTCCTTTTGCTTTTCCAGTTTTTAGAATCGATAAATTGGCAGGCGTAATATCTAGTTTTTCTGCCAACTCTTTACTCTGCATCTTGCGTTTAGCAAGCATTACATCAACATTTACAATTATTGGCATAGTTATATAAATAAGTCTTGTTCGTTCTGAAGGTTTAAACCTTGTTTAAATATGGCTGCTAAAAAGTAAGCGAAAACACCAAGCATTCCGTGCAATAGAATAAAAAGCGAAACTTCATTATCCAGCGGAACAAAAAAGAAAGCCACAAAAATTACAATACTCGGGATTAGTAAATTGGATAAATAGAAACGCCTTAAATGAGAAATTCCATTTTGAGTAAACAGTTTAGGCTGAAAAAATACTTTAAAGACATTACTGCTCAATAAAAAGAAAAGTCCGTATAAACTCAGCGGAGCCAAAAAATCAAAAAGAATATATGGCAGATTGTAATCACCTAACATTATTGGATGAGTAGTAAACGGATAACAAACCTGAAAATACTTTCCGTTATCTTTAAATGTCAAAAACAATCCTGTTGTTAAAGTGAAAACAGAATATGCGGCCAAAAAGAAATAAACCACAGACAAAAATCGAGTAAAGTAAAATAATATTCTAGATACAATATGAGTTGTCTTCATATAATGAAAAGTTAGATTGATATTGCAAATGTATAATTAATTATTGTAAAACAATAATTAATTATTGAAAAATACACTTTTGAATAGTTTTAGAAATATTATAAATCTATTAACATTAGAAAACAAAAGGCATCCGTATAAATGAGTTAATTTTGTAGACTAGCATTTTTTATATGAAAAACTCAATTTCAGTCTCATTATTAGACCTCGCTATCATCACTCAGGATAGCAATGCCAAAGAAACATTTCAAAAAACAAAAGACATAGCGCAATTAGCAGATACTTTAGGATACAAGCGTTTTTGGCTTGCAGAACATCACAATATGGCACACGTTGCAAGTACAGCAACAGTGGTTTTAATTGGTTATGTGGCAAGTCAGACCAAAAACATCCGAGTAGGTTCTGGCGGAATTATGTTGCCGAATCATTCTCCTTTAGTAGTTGCCGAACAATTTGGAACTCTGGAAACGCTTTATCCCAACCGAATCGATTTAGGTTTAGGAAGAGCACCAGGAACAGATCAGCCAACTGCCGAAGCAATTCGTAAAGACTTTTTTGAGCAGGCACAGCGTTTTCCGCAAAACGTAAGCAAACTTCAAGAGTATTTTTCAAGCGAAAATGAAACAGGAAAAGTACGTGCATTCCCAGCCGAAGGCTTAAAAGTCCCAATTTGGATTTTAGGATCAAGTATGGATAGCGCAGCTTTAGCGGCAGCTTACGGTTTGCCTTATGCTTTTGCTGGACACTTTGCACCAAAGCTAATGATCCAAGCATTTGAATTTTACAGAGAAAACTTCCAGCCTTCAGAATATTTAGACAAGCCAAAAACAATGGCATGCGTCAATATAATTGCAGCAGACACAAACGAAGAGGCAGAACTATTGTCGACAAGTTTGTATCAAATGTTTCTGAACTTAATAAGAAACGACCGTAAAGGTTTACAGCCGCCGGTTCCATCATTAGACGATATAATGAATGAGCAAGAACGTTTCCATGTGAATCAAATGACAGCTGGAACTTTCACAGGAAACAAAGAACAATTAATAACCGATTTGAAAAAGTTCATTGACTATGCAAGAATAGACGAACTAATGGTAACAAGCCCAATCTTTAATCATCAGGCAAAATTAAAAAGCATTCAAATCACAAAAGAAGCTATCGATAACTTAAACGAAAGTATACATATATAAGTATACTATATATAAGAGTAGATTTCATTCCCACAACCCGACAGGTTTTCAAAATCTGTCAGGTTTGTTTTTTATACATATATATAAGAGTAATTAAATTCAGGCTTTCTGTAGAGACGCACCGCAGTGCGTCTAATGCGCAACGTATATATAATACTCTATAGTATATAGTGGTGTCAGACTGAGCGAAGTCGAAGCCTTCAGCGGTCAGTTTTTGGAATTTGGGATTTAAAAATTGAATTTTGTTATAATAAGGAGCTATTTCCCGCTATGCGCTTCAATCTTTTGCTTTTTAAAGGAAAAAACAAAAGGATTTCCACTGCTATCGGGGCTGGGACACCAGTTTTCAGAAGAAAATTTCGGAAGCAAAAGACGTTTTGACAAGAAAGCGAATTAAAAACCCAGCGCCTTTGCGTGTTTTCAATATCAAAAAGTGTAGAAAAGAAGGCTTTGTGACTTGGCGCCTTTGCGGTAAAACAAGAGAAACAATGGCCAAACGAGGAAAAACCCCACAAGGAGCAGAAAAAACTTCGATTATAACCTGCGAGTTATGAGAGTGTTAAGAAAAAGAATAAAAATAGTTTGGAAAAAGCCTTGCGTAACTGGAATTGTTGTGTACTTTTGCACCCGCAACAGCGAAAAACGTTCACAGAAATACTGACAGGAAATAAGGATCAA
>NZ_WWEM01000032.1 GCF_019308285.1 Flavobacterium quisquiliarum | reverse complement strand
AATAGACCAGCTTAAATTAGTTGCTGTTTTTGTAATTCCTTCAAAGCACATTCCTGGATTGGTGAAAGAACTAGGAATAGTTAATATTCCTGTTCCTGTGAATTTTATAGTTTTTCCATGCCATATATCTTGAACTGTAGCGGGTAACGCTACAGTGATTTGATTTGAAATATCCTGTTTATTTGATAAATCAATATTTCCATCTCCAATAATAGATTCGCCATTAATGGTTTTGAAATCTAAGGAAGAGGTTAGGTCATTAAATTCTAATTCCCCATCTTCATTGGTTATTAGAATTTTATCTGGATCATTTTTTTCTAGATCAGATACTTTTATTCTGTTATAGTTTGTGTTCATCTGTAACAATTAACTTAAATGTTTTTTATTATTTCTATGGATTGCAAAAACTCATAAGCCTTATAGAACTTATGAGTTTTTTATAAAAGCAAGTTTTTTTAAATTTACTACTAAAACTTGTTTGTGTTTATTTGTGGAATAATATGTTCCGTTTTTATAAATTAAAGCATTTACTTAGAACTCATTTTATAAAACTTACAATACTTTTGTGGCTGGATATTTAAACCATTGTGGAATACCATTACTAGAGATATTACTTTTTTCATAAATAATTCCTCCACTTTCTATACCAAAACATTGTACTCTGTAAGCTGGTAAAACATTAGGATAAGTTGAATTTAAGTCTGATAAGCTTAATGGGGTAGTTGTATTGTTTACTGCCATAGTTACAATCATACCAGAACGATCCGCTGTAACACCATTTACTGCGGTTGCAATATATTTGTTGTTTACTAATATACCATCATCACAATTTATCAATAAAGGATCTCCAGGATATTGACCTTTATTGATAACTCCGTTATTGCCTGAGCCCTCAAAAATTAAAACATTACCGTTTTTAACTCGAGTTGGCGATTTTAGCCAAGCTTCTGCCAAAAATTCAGCAGGAGCACTAAAATCAATAATAGAAGTATTGCCTAAGTGTAAACCTCCAGAATGACCTTCTAGATAAATTCCTCCATTTTGTCCTTGAATTTTTATTCCTTGTCCATCTGTAAGTATAGCTCCTTTACTTTGGGAATTAAAAAATCTAAAATTTGGTGTCCAAATAGTAAGTTCATTGTTTGTGGTAGCACCACTGCCAGTGTCTAGAATAGATTGTAGATTTTGTCGAGGATGACTAGTGACGTTGCCATTAGAATCTAATCCTAAATTCATTATACTTGTTCCACTGCTCAGTGTTTTTATATTTAGATTATCTACATAAGTTGTATTAGGTTGATTTCCTGTGATATTTGAACCTAGTACAATTGTTCCTGTTGCATTAGCCATTGCATTGAAACCAAAAGCCAATGAAGATTCTCCCGAGGCTGTACTTGAATATCCTCCTGCAAAAGAATGATCTCCACTGGCTACTGTTTCTTCACCCTGTGCGTGACTCGCATAACCAGACGATATTGTACTAACTCCCTGGGCATGGCTTCCAAAGTTACTAGCCACTGTGTTATTTCCTTGAGCATGAGACCAATATCCTGACGCAGTTGTGTTAAGGCCTATAGCTGAGGCATGTACACCTGATGCTTCAGAATTCTGCCCCAGTACTACAGCTCCTATTCCGGTTGAGGTATTATTGTTTTTGTTTTTTAATACTATCGAGTCCGCTTCTAATCCTGATTCAAAGAATAGATCATTATCCAAAGATACTTCGCTGAATTGTAATTCGCCATTTTCATTTGTTTTTAAAACTTTATTCGGTTCATTTGTTTCCAAATCAGCCACTTTTATTCTGTTATAATCTGTACTCATTTTTTGTGGTATTTAATTTGTTTTTATTATTCAGTCTTTACGGGGTAGTAGTATTAAAACTCACATTCTAAATAAACTTCTCCAGTTGAAGGAGTTATAGAAAGTGTCGGTCTGTTGTTTGTGCTTGGATCTGAATTATTTCTATCGCCATTAGAAATAAGGAAAAAGTTAAATGCTTGTTGAGATAGCAATAGATCTAATTGAGAAGAAGTTAAAGAAATTTCATTTTCAGACGTTGAATTAACAGGGACTGAAACACTATTTATAAAAGTGCTTGAATCCCAATCGTTCCAATCGACAAGCTGGAAATTTTGTCCGACAGGAATTTGAATATTAGCACCATACAGATTAAACGTTAATGCACCACCGACAGTATTTTGGGCGAACTTAAATTTAATTTTGGCAGTTTTTGGTTTTGTTGCAATCGATGAAGTATCAATAACTCCTCTATATCTATTAAGATAAAAGTAAGAAGCATCTTTTCCACCGCCAATAACATTATTATCCGTATGTTGTAAATCTGCAGAAGCTGCGTCTTTACATCCGCTCCATGAAGTCGATTTTTTCTCGAATATTACTGATTTGACCGCTTTGAGAGTCAATGTTAGAGGTAATGTAGTAACTTCTAATACATTACTATTGCTTGAATTCCCAGCAAAATCTTTTGCTTTTATATAAAAACTGTAAGACGTAGAAGACGAAAGCTCGTTAACTGTATACGACAAAACATCATTTGAAGTAGCGTCTAAAAAAGTATCATCAATATAAATATCATAACCTGAAACTCCAATATTATCTGTTGCTTCTGTCCATGATAATACTACTGTATTTGGAGTGATATTCGATGTACTTAAAAGTATAGTACTAGGAGGAGTACTATCAATAAAGCAGGTTCCTGTATTATTGGCATAGGCTTGAGAATTCGTTTTTAACCAAGCCTCTGCCTGTTCATTTGCCTCGTCAACACTTTCATTTGATACAAATTTGTTTGCTTCGGCAGTAAGATTTACTGAACTAGGGATTCCTGCTGTACAATCGTTTTTAGTTTTAGTTAATGTTTGTTCCGTATTATAAAAAACTGTTTCTCCTTCTGCTGGAATGTAGTTTTCTTGATAGGCAAAAGGCTTATAGGTTGTGTTTTCTTCCATGTATTTATTTTATAATAGTGAGATGATTTGTTTAAAAAAATATTGTGTAATTATTTTTTTACTACAATGGCTTTGAAGGCCAGACAATAAATTCTGGATTATCAGTTTCTGTTAAGTCCCTTAATTCTTGTCTATAATTTTTCCATTCTAGTTTTTTTGTTTCAGTAAGAGGAGAGTCTTCCATTTGTGTCCAATCACTCTCAATCAATAAGGTGTTGCGGGTGGCTCTAATGCTTTCAAGAAGTTCTTCAGGACTTTGAACAAAAGGAGAATAAGTGTGTTTTCCTCCAATGACTTTATAGTTTTTTGACAAAGCTTGCTGCCATTCTTCTTCATTTAATTCGACATTCGGTTCTGGAATACTTTCATGAATTCCTTCTACATAAAAACCAGTGTATTCACCATCAGTGTTGTAAGTTCCTTTATACATATTTTTCATTTTTTTTATTTATTAATATCCAATAGCGAACATGTATCCGTTTGCGCCATCGATAACTGCGAAGTAATTTGTTCTTGTAAGATTAGCAACATGGTTGAATCCTCTGCTTCCTGAAGATGTTCTTACAGTTGATAATGTAACACTTAAAGCTCTGTTTGGCCAGGTTAGAGGAAAACTATAAGTATTTGTGCCATTTATTAAATAAGCCCACTGAAGAATTAATCCATTACTAAATTTTTGATAACCTCCATTTCCAAAAGAAAGAAGACCAAAACCTGCATGTCCTGCATCATATTCAGAGCCGGCAGAAGTGGATACTGAACCATCGGCCATTAGGTATTGGTTGGCAGTACCGCCTGTTTTAATAAAGCCTTTACTTTCTGTGTTTTCTGTAAAAGTCTTTTTACCACCAATGGTTTGTGCTGTAGTTAAATCGACATATTTTGTATTCAGCTGCGCATCGGTTAATGAAATAGGGCCTTCGTACCAATAATCTACTTCGATATTACGATTACTGATAGGTGAGGCAAATGTTATTACATTACTTCCGTCAACAATAGAATAATCTTTATCTTCTCTTAATAACTGCCCATTTTTGTAGATTTTTGCACTGTATTTTAGAGGCTTTTTTTGTAAAATAATGGTGTCGCTATTAAAAGTATCTTCACTAAAATTTTCTTTAAACGGAATCGATGCTTTTCCAAACATTGACTCAAAACTTCCTGATACTGAATCTTTATTTTGGTGCCAATAATTAATTTCAATATTTCTATCCGCAATTCCTCCATCAGGGAAAAAAATGGTTCCTTGTTTCTCGTTTAATATATAATCTTCGACTTGTTTTAGTAACTGTCCATTTTTGAATACTTTGACACTATTTTCAATAGGTTCATATTCTAAATTTATTAATTCACCTGTAAAAGCGTCTCTATATTCTTTATAAGGAAAATAGCAGTTTCCCGATAGAATTCCTGAATTTTGGAAAATACTTCTTAAAAGAGCTGGGGTTACATAATGTTCATTGTCGGTGCCAATTTCAATCATTTGAAAATCGGCTTTATCACTTTCTCTGTTTACGAAATTGTCAAAAATTTCTACGAAGTCTGAGTGTGATGGAATATCACCATTGTTGAATTTGTTGTGAAAGTCACTTCTTGTTATTGCCATGTTGTTTAATTTTTTTCTTGCTGTAAAATTTTATTTGAAAAAGCTGAGAGATAAATACCAATGTTTTTAAGCATTGGTATTTAATAGTTTTAAAGTGTTAAGATTTTTTCTTCACTGCTGAACATTCCTGAAGAATTTTCAGAAAGCACTTTGAAATGATGGTAGATTCTTTCTCCATTTTCATTTTTAGTAACCAATTCATCTACTCGTAGTCTAGTTTCTAGTAAAGGCAGTATAATGTTCTGCTCGTTTGAAACTTTTTCATGAATTTTCTCCCAATTTCCTTGATTATTCATTTTGTAAAGATGATACTTACCATTATGAGTCGTTTTTTCCCAATTGAAAACAACTGGTTCTAAGATTTCTTCATTTGTCCCAGTGACATTGGCAGACGCTTCTAATACCGGAGATTGTGGGGAAACATTGTCAGTTATTACAGTCGCTGTAATTTTTGATGGCTGCGATGGTGCATAATCAATAGTAAGAACAGGATTATCTTTTGTTGAACTAGAATCGGCATATTCTATTTTTCTTGAAACGGTAATTCGATAAAAAAGTCCGTCGCTAAAAGGAACAGATTCTAGATCTTCAAAATCATCATAAACTGTCCAAACATTGTCAAATTCATTCGATAAAGTATCCTCATCAATTAAAATTTCTTTTGCTAATGTCATCGTTCGTATCGATTGTGCATTCAGCATAGAATCGGTACGGTAGATATTGATTTTGCCAATTTTGTATTCTGGCTGATAAGCATTGATTTCAAACTGAATTGAAGGTTTAATTCCTAAAACCTGATTTTCGAGAATTGGCATAATTCTTTTGATCTCCGGAGTTTGAGGCGGACTTGACGCGACTAGTTTTACTGGCCCTAAGAAATCACTAAACGGACTGAAATTCATTTTAATGTCCATTTCACGTACCGCATAGAAATAAACATTCTGTGAATTTCCATCCAAATTAAAATCGGTAAACTGAGTTATATTTTTAACTTCATCAACGATTTTCATCATTGGGGCAATATCGAATTCTGTATCTGTAGGTTTTAAGGCATGACCATTTTTGTCTTTAATGGTTTGTTTTTTATTTGTTGGAACATAATCACTTCCTTTTATATACTCATAAACGACAGGAACTTCAGTCAAAGGAACAAAGGCAGATTGTATTGCTTCTTCGATAAAATGTATTGCTAAAACAGGGTTTTCAACTCCTTTTGAAATTATTACTTGATTTAGTGATGTTATCGAATCAATTTCAACTTCTTTCATCTCTGGCAGCGTTTGTGCCGCATTATGCCATTTAATAAAATCGTTAATTAAATTTTTAAATTCTTCATTATCTGGCATTGGAAATTGATAACTTGCTTCAGTTTGATTTTCTGGATAAGCGTTATAATTACCTCTTTCTGCCAGCTCATTAAAATTTAAAAAATCGTCCCATCTCGCCTTAAATTGAATTTCATCGTTGCCACCCAATTTTCTCAATTCTTCGCGAATTGTTTTTACTGTTGCCGGTTCATACAAAAGATTTAAAAAGTCTTGTTCGCTGGCTCTGTAATGCAAAGCACCATAAGGTTTACGATCTTTATTGTATGTAGTTTTAAAAGTAAAAGTCGAACGATTGTAAAAATCAGGTCTTGTAGCATACAAACTATCGTTTTCTATCTTCTCCGGTCTTTTAGGCTCTTCAATTTTAACCGCATACATTGGACAAGGAATACTAATCTTTGATTTGTATTTGAATGTTGGTCGAACTGCGCCAGAACTGATTCCGAAGATAGAGTAATGGGTACTTTCATTTGCTCTTGGCTGAATATTTTCTTTAGTAATACCAGAAGCCTGATTAGCATATAAATACACTCTATAACTTGGATAATAGTTTACCATTCGGGATCCAATAATAATCTCATCATAATCCTCATCCATTACTTGATTAACATAATCTCCTAATTTGAAGTCAGGATCATTGACAATTAAAACTAGATTGCCAGTTACATCTTCTTTTTCTGTACGGACTACTTTAAATTCTTTTCTTGATTTTACTGGAATAGTGCTTCCTTCCTTATAAGAACTTTTAGTAAACAAGCGGACAATACCATTAAACCATTCTACAGAATTTTCACTTCTAGATTTAAACTGCGGATCTTGAGGTAAATTATAACTAGGAAAAGTAATTTTGTAAAGACCCAAATGTCTTTTCTGATTTTCCCATTTTACAGGAGCACCCTCTGTGTCTACTTTGTAAGAACCATCAGCATTCATTTCAAAAGTCTCTTCCAAAACTCTTTCGATTACAGCATCTTCCCAGATTCCTCTAGTTTTCTCGACCTGTAAATCACTTGAATTTTCGCTTTCTGGCTGAATGACTTCACGATGGATTTTATTGAATTCAGCAGGGTATTCAACTTTAAAATCAATTCCGGGTTTATGCCAGTTGCAGGCTGTCTGCATGTTTTGCACCATTGTACATAATTTGCTTTCAGGTATTTCAATAGATTTAATTTGATCAGAATCTATTGTGGCTTCTCCATCAGCATGAGCACTGTCGCTCACTTCTTTTTTTAATACTTTTATTTTTGCATAGTCAAATTTATCCGTATCTCCAGGTTTAGTAAAAACTTCGATGTCTTGAATGAGATAATTTTCATCTCCAACTGTTAAAATTCCTCCAGTAAAACGTTTTTTATTCTCTTCTGTTAAAGAAATTTTTACTTCTTCGCCACTGCTAAGAATTTTATATTCTTTTATAGTAATTGTTGCTGTAAGAACGTCGGATAAATTGTCGATTTCTCCAATTTCTCCGTATTCTACTTCAGGAAGTCCGTCTTTATAGAATAGTTTAAAATGATCAGCTAATATTTCTTCACTATCAGGATAAATACTATTTTCATTTGTTGCTTCATCAATTGACATTCCTTCAGGGATTGTGTAACTCAATAATTCCTGAGCAGAATAATAATCAAATAAGATTCGAACCAAACTCTTATCGTCTCCCGTAATGTTTGATAAACGGATTTGCTCTGACTCCGAAGTAAACATTAATGGATTTTCTTCTGTAATTAAAAGAGCATTAATGTTGCTTGGTGGCATTAAATTGTTTGCCGGTTTTATTTCAGATTCAATACTTATTTGCCTTCCTGCCGAAGCTCTTGAGAAAATGTTGATTCCGTATCCTTGATAGCTGTAGGTATTATTGCCCGTTGCTTCCTGGCGGACATTTAAAATAGATTTTCCAGATTCAGGAATTATAATTGGAACCGCTTCATAAGATCCGGGTTCAAGTTTTTTGTTGACATTACGATAATCTAAATCATGAGACAGCGATGGTTTTCGCCAGCCTTCTTCATCGTTTAATTTAAAATTAACACCTAGATATACGGGGAATGTAAAGGAACTTCCATCATATTCGGCTGACGATTTAAAGAATTCGGTATTAATGTCGTAATCCATGACATCGTCCATAAATAGACTTAGATATCTTTTCTTTCCATCAAAACTATAACCATCAGGATCTGTAATTGGAGCAGTTTGATTTTCATCAGAGTTGACATTTAATCCCGGCACGATGTCGTTTAATTGAATAGGAAGCGAATAACGTTCTGTATTTAAAGAGGTTGGAATACTCATAGAAAGATGCTGTACTTCACGAGCTCCTAAACCATCGCCTAAATCTCCAAGCGTAGTATATTCTGTTAAATAAACATAATCTCCAGAAAAGACGTCATCATCAATATCAATACAGCCTAAACCTAACATACGTGCAATATGATAATCATTGGCAGCAATGTTCAGTAAATCCAGATTAGATATTGTGTTTAGGTTTTCATCATCCAATTGTTCTTCTTCAATTTCTTCAGGAGTTTTGGCAGTGTCAAGATCTCCAAAATTGATTGGTTCTAAAGCTGTTGGATTAAATGATTTTTCGCTTAATTCAATGTACTTCTCAACAATTTGCTTGATGTTTTTATCACTTTTGTCTTGTATGTTGGTTGTTCTATTCCATTTGTCTTTATAGTTGGCAATGTTTACATATTCCCCATCATTGTATCTAAGCCATTTTCCATGTACAGCATTTAATCTTGGCTCCAGTTGTTCAAATACTTTTAGATCATTGGTTTCTAAACCATATTTGCCTTTTAAATTCCAATTTCCATCTGTATTTGCTTTTGTAATGAAGTCTGAATAAAACTCAAAATTTATAGAGCTTAAAAGACAATTGTTGGCTTTCAATCGAATACTTCTTCCGTTTTCTGCAACTAAACGAACATTGCTTAATTGTGTGGCAGAATAAGTTTTACGATTTGTAACTCTTTTAGCTGCCGTTATGTTATTTTCAGAAACAGACAATGTTTCTAATTTCAATGTGCTGTAATTTGTAACAGAAGTAAAATTCAATTCTGCAGCAAAAAACAATTCATTTTTGTTTTCAATTTCAATCAGATTGTTTCCGTATGCCTGAATGAAAGCAGCTGGATTTGTTCTAGGATTAATAGAAAGTTTGATTGCTGCGTATTTCTCTTTATTCTTAAAATGAACATAAATAGCTCTTTTTGCGTCAGCTGTTTTATAAATCCAAAGCGCATTATCATTGTCAACCAATTGTGGCTGTGCATTTAAATTTAAGTTGTAATTTGTCTTTGTATAAGGAGCTCTGTATACTTTGACAAAATCGTCTGGTTTATTAAAATTGATTGCAGAACCTTGATATAAGTTTCCTTTTGGAAGATGTTTTTCTCCCAATTTCCCAGCCAGCATCCAGCGAAGATGAATTCCTCTTGTACTGTCAATTCCTTTTGAACCTGCTGCTGCAATTTGTAAATAAGTCGACTGCAGATTCGTTTTATTTGAAGTAATATCAATTGTTGGAGATTCTCTCACCACATTAAAATTGATACTAAATCCCGAAGGATTATAGACGTTATCTAGAAAAATAGGAGTAGAGAAAGTGCCTAAATCGACTGGTTTTCCTTCAATTTGAATGGCAGCTTCAATTTGGCCAGAACCTGGAATTGTAACTGCATTTTTTAGTTTAAAAACTAAACCGTTCAAACTACCAATACTATGAATTTTTATGCCTGAACTTAAAGAAAGAGGCACTCGGCTTTTGTTTTTTAAGACTAAAGTTCCAGCCGGCTGATTTACTGTTATGCCTTTCTTTAAAGCAGGATAAGAAATTTTGTCTTGAACAATACTTACATTCGAAATACATCCAATCTGAGCATCAGATAAATTAGTAGCTAACTGGTTTAATTCATTTCCTAAAGTATTAAAATCGGAAACTCTAATATAATCTGAACTAAGTGCTGTACTTGTATTCTCCTTTACTATTGGTGTTCTGCCTAAAAAAGTATTTAATGGAACGGTTAATTCCTCTGCTGTCTCTGTAGAACTGGTTACACCGTATACAAAAACTTTGGAACGTTCATTTAAATCAGTAAACAATCCTTTCAATAATTCGGAGTTATTTACCTGAAGACCATCAGTTATAACAAATACAATATCTGGAGTAACGGTTAGATTTTTAGCCACATTTAAACCTGAAGCCCAATAATCAGATTGTATATAAGCTCTTCCATTGCCAAATAAATTGATCCAATCTTTGAAATCTTGCGAATTAGCTGCAATTTTTTTCTGGATCACATCATCGGGTCTAACAGCAGTATCGCTGTTAGACATTCCGATTAATGAAAGTGTAATTTTACTTTGGGCCTGAGCATCGATAAATGAAGTTAGTCCTTCTCTAATCTGCTGTGCTTCATCAGTGCTGATAGAGCCTGATTCGTCTACTACAATTGCGATGTAAGTTTCGCAGGTTGCAGATCGACTTTCTATATTTAAGTTAAGTTTAAACTGACTGGTATTATTAACATTACTAATAGCAATTAACTTTGAAAAACTTCCAGAATTTACTGGTGTACCTTTTACATAAAGAGAAACTTCTATTTCTGTGCCAGCTTCGATAGTGACCGTATTTTTGATCATAAAACTTAAGCCTTCAACAGCTATTTCGCTATGAATTTTTGTATCCGCATTAAGCGTAAGTGGAATACGGCTTTTGTTTTTGAGAACTAAACTTCCAGCATCAACATTAATGTAACTTCCAGCTTTAAATATGGGATATTCGATTTTGTTTTGAAGAATATCAACATTCGCTAAACAACCAATATTTGCTGTGGCTAAATCGGAAGTAAGCTGATTTAATTCGCTATTTAATCTTGTAAAATCTGATAATTCGATGTAATCTGAATTTAAAATAGTGTTGTTGGCAGATTTTAATAAAGGTATTTTTCCTAGATAATTTGTAAGAGCAGAATTCAAATTGGTAAATCCAGTTGTCTGATAATCATTAGATGTTACTCCATAAGTAAAAACGTGAGACTTAGTATTTAATACATTGAATAGATTTTTCAGTTTATTTAAGTCATTGACTTGTGAACCATCAGTTATTACGATTATGATATCTGGAGTTACAGAGAGATTATTTACTGCTTCTAAACCAGAAGCCCAATAATCAGATTGTGGATTTGGAACAGGTGCAGTAGTTCGTTTGAAATTAGTAATCCAGGTTAAAAATTCCGAACTGTTGCTTGAAATTCTTTTTTCAATAATATGATCCAGCCTTGAATTCACATCACTATGAGACATTCCAATCAAAGATAGCGTAATGTTACTTTGAGTTTGCGAATTGATAAAGGAAGTCAGCCCGCTTTTGATTTGCTGTGCTTCATTTGCATCAATTGAACCCGATTCGTCTACTACAATCGCGATATAAGTTTCGCAGCCGGAGAGTTGATTTTCCTGAAGATTTATAGAACTCATTTTTTATTGTTTTTTAAAGATTTGTATTTTCTAATTCTGGTTGCAGTTGTATTGTTATATCTTGTTTGTTAAGAGACGAAGTCAGCGGTCTAGTTTCATTTACAGCGATTTCGTCATTATTCCACATTCTGTAATCAAATAAGATTTCCAGACTGTTTTCTGAAATGAATTTATCATCATGCATGATCAAAACTTGTGCGTAATCTTTAGAATGCAATACTTTATAAGCCTCTTTTTTAGTGTAGACTTTCTTTTGATTTTCATCTAAAGTGACATTCACTACAGAAATAGTATCCTGAATTTCTTTCAATGGTATTTTCGGAATATTGAATGGCTCGGGATTACGAACTAAAAGCGCTATAACTTTGTTCGTATTGCTGTCAATAATTTTATTTACCTCAGTACTTTGAGCAGGGTCAAGAGGAGACAGTTTTAAGATTCCTTCAATGGCACGGTCAAAAGCATGCTGATATTTTAAGGTCATCGAATCACTTAAAATATTTGAATTCCCGATAATTACATCATGTAAAGCATCAATTTGTTCTGGAGTTGCATTTACTTTCACATCAAACAATGCTTTAGTATTTGCATCTTGATCCGTTGTATAACTTTGAATTTGTTCTTCAAAATTTTTGTAACGTGAAGTCTGGAAACCGTATTGGTGTACTAAGACATTTTCGCCTGGATCGACTTTCTTATTTTGGTTGACATCATAATAATTATTAGCTAAAATGGTATATAATTTGGAAGGTTTTAAATCGGTTAGATTGACTTCATATTTATATGATTTCGGTTTTAAAGGATCTCCTAAAAGGATACCACATTCCATTTGTGGATGAGAATTAATAAAATTATTCACGACCTGAATACCAAGTGGAATTCTCGGATCATTATCGCTTTTCCATTTTTCATCATTATCAACTTCTATCGCTCTTGGATAATCTATTTTGATTTCTTCTGTCTCTTCTGGAAGCGGATAATCAATAAGCATATCAGTAAGAGGATCTTTGATAATCAGATTTAGAGAACCGTTGATTTCAAGCCTATTATCTCCGTACTTTGGCCAGCCTTTAAACATATGATAGACATAAGGACTTGTAAAAAACATAGAGATTTTACAATCATCGTGTCCGTAGAAAACAGGTTTAGACTGCAGTAAACTTCCATCGGCATTTGGATAAGAACGGTTGTAATCTAAATATTGTCTCAACGAAGTCAGAGGCGATTTGGATAATTCTGTCAGTTCATTTTTCGTTGGTGGTTGTTGGCCATCTGGCGTTACAGGATCAGGAATAGGATAGTGTCCAACAGGTCCCAATGTTTTAAAACCGTAGAAATATTTAAAGACATTTGGGGTTTTATCATCCACGGTATCCGTTAAAGTAAAGTTCAAACAATACGTTGTATTTGGTCTCCAAATAGGCTGAACCGTATTTTGTATTGCGTCTTCCATAGCTTTACGATTTTCAGTTACAGCAGTTTCACTTGGGATAGTTCTATTGTGTAAATAGCTTTCTTTACTTAACCATTCTACACTTTGAATACTGGTTGTATACTCTAATTCAGGATCTTCTTCGGAATATCCATTGGCACAAATTGTATCATTAATTGTAATTAATTGAGAATTTTTAGGTCTTCTGTTGTAATCAACTTTAGCAGCTGGTGTAAGCGTCGTTAAACTTGTTGTTTCTGATGTCATTGTTCCAGCAGAAGAAATTAGCGAAATACTTGCTGCCGCATATAAAGAGCAATTATCAAACTGATTATTAAACAATGAGAAATAAATTCCTTTTTCATTTGGTTTAGACGAAAGCATCGCAATTTCATTTTGAGAAGGTTCATTTTGAATATGAATTATCGATGCATTTTCTATTGATGTTCCTCTTTTAATTAATCTGCTAAGTCCTAATGTCTCACTGAAAACAAACAAATAATCTTTATTGTATGCAATAGTTGAGTTGTCGGCTAAAGTGCTATTAGATAAATAAATTGGGGAATCTAGAACAGTATCTAGTTTTACAATATTTAATGTGTTTCCATCAATTTGAGCTAAACCGAATTTTTCATCAGAAAACTTTACAGTGATTAGCGTTTTTCCGTTTGCGATTACAGCATCAGTAATTTCAGATAAAGTTATATCAGAAAGTACTTTTGTGTCCACTACAGAAATTGCTTTTGTATTTGTATTCAGATTGAAACGAATAACTTTTTTGTCTTTTGTTACCAAACTGAATTCAGTGGTACTATGCTGTAAAACTTTAATCGCATTTCCATTAACTTTAATACGTTTCACAAGAGAACGATTGGTTCCATCAACCCAATTAATTTGAGTTTCATTTTCTAAAGTATTGATCCAAAGTAATTCGTTGCCTGCAAGAGAAAATACTTTATTGAATCCTAAAGAATAACTGTTCAAATATTGAGTACCGGAATTTAGATTTAATTCCTCATCAAGCTCAATAATTGCCATCGCATCAATTGGAGATTCACAACCCACAATCAAATCAAGATCGACAATTGCTTTTCCAATTCCTTTGCATTGATTTGCTTTTAGGGCCTGTGTTAACACTAAATTATTATTTACAACCTGCATAGAGGTAACTACTCCATTTACTAAACGTTCTCTTAAAACAGTTCCATTTAAATCAACTTGAAGCAACACTGTTGTTTCTGCTTGAGGATGGAAAGAAATAAGATAAGTATCGTTGTATTTGATTACTTTATCAAAAGCATATAGCTCTTTTCCTTTATAACCATAATAATGCGTAAATGTTAATTGATCTGGCGTTTCTGCTTGTACATTGTCATTTCCAGCTTCAGCTTTTAGTGCATTTAATTGGGCAATCAGCAAATCATATTGATTAATATCACTAGGACCTGACATTGTAAAATCTCCATTTGCACTTGTATAGGTATTATCAAATAATGCAGCAATTTTATCTCTAACTTCTTTAATCTTTTTAGCATTTGCTGCAATCGGAGTAATTACAATTTTATCTATTTTAGTTTTTAAATTAGGATCTGTTTCTTCATTGTATAAGGTTATATTTCCTAATAATTCAGCTTTAGTATAGACCAATTCTTCAGCGAAATCTCCGTTTTCAGTCTTTCTAATGTTTACGGCTTTGTAGACAGGTAATTTATCACCTTCTTTTTCAATGATTGAGGTATAAGCTCTAATTTTTACTTCCTTAGCTTGTGTTGTCAATTGAAATATTGGCTCAATTGCTGCTTGCGGGAAAATAATTTCTAATTCATTATAGTTCTGGAATGCTAAAGATTTGCTGTAGTTATGAGGATTTCTTTCTCCAGTAATACTCATAAAATCGCCACCCTCAGTTTTATTATTTTCTATAATTTCTGGAGCTTCGCCAATAAGTTTAAAAAACAATCCACTAATTTTATCTGCTTCATATTGTGTAGGAACGTAATAACGTCTTCCGATTTTTTTATTTAGGAAATCAGTATGTTCTTTTTTTGTTTCAACAGATTTACAGAATAACTTAGAAGGTGTAATTCCAAACTGTTCCGGAACCTGCCATCCTGGCTCTCCCTTGCTTAAAAATGAAAAAGGATCTGTTGCTAAAACACGAATACTATCATATTGGTCAATTGCTTTCTGCCATTGTGCCCAAGGCAAATTCTGTAAAGCAGTAGTTCTTTCTACATCTTTAACAACAGCTTCAAACGGGTGATAATCTTCCCATTCAGAACCATTCCAAGATTTTAGTTCAATATCTTTAATTCCGTATTTATGTTTTACCTGGCGTAAAGATCTTCCAGCAATTTTTTCAACTGGAGGCATCATATCGGTGTAATTTTTAGCCTCTCCAGTATAACCTCCAATTATTTTAGACAACGAATTATCTGGCAGTAAACCTTTAGCAGTTTTAATATCGATATAAGTATCCAATGGAATTACTTCAGTAATCAAGGTTGCTTTTGGCATACCATTACTATCGAATACATTCCTATTGTAGTCTTTCTCTCCTTCAGATTTGAAATAATTAAGGGCAAAAGCTTCATTGGTCAGCATGTGTACCCCTTTGACATTTTCTAAAGTTCTGTCATCTTCACCATCTCCAAAAGTACCTTTAGGAAGCGGACTGTAAGGTGTACGATCGACAATTCTGTTGATATCCCACTGAAGCTCCACTTTAAAGTTTTTACGAACTCTTACAAAACCAATTTTTACACGTACACTTAGCTCTAGTTTGGCATAGATAAGGAATGGTTTAAAGGATTCTACAGAAAAAATAGTATCTAGCACAATTTCGATATTGATAATCCAAAGTTTAATTTGAATACCTCCTCCAGCGGCGATATAACCTCCCATCTGAGGACGCTTGAACGAAATTTTTCCGCCTAATTCTAAATACGCCCATAATTTGACTTTGGCTGGGCCAAAACTTTGCTGTAGTTTAAAATCTAGTCGTGCTCCAGCTTCAATTCCCTGAGCCGAAAGCATGATAAAAGCTTTGGCAGTAAACAAGGTTAAAATTCGAGCCTCGATAGGGTCTTTTTTAGAACCAAGATTGACATACCAAGGTTTTTGGTTTTTAAAGAAAAATCCAGCTTCTAATAAAGCATGAAGTTTGAAAATTTGCCCACTGTCTTTTGGAATACTGAAATCTGCGCCAGCGGCCAATTCTAGCGAATCATCGCCAAAAGCAACCATAGCAAAAAATGGCGGATTGCTTGGGTCATCTTCAATAAGACCTAATCTTCCAGCAATAATATTCAATCCTGCTTCAATGTAAAATAAGGTAGGAAGTGAAAGCAGTAACATCGCTCTCAAAGACAAAACATGTCCGCCGTCTGCAACTGTACCAAAAGTAGCTCCAGCTCCAATAGAAAATGGTGCATTGTATTTCATCGAATCCGGTGGACCGCTGAATTTTCTAATATTAATTCCAGGTTTTGGATGTTTGTAAAATTCATACCAGCTATTGTCTTTTTTTAGTCCTGCGGCTTCTTTAGTTGCTACATATCTAAACCCTAGTAAACCTCTAAAAGCATTAATAGCAAGAAATCCTAACGGAATAGGTACAGGAAGTTCGATACTGGCATCTAGTAAAAAGGCTGGATACTTAGGCATAAATCGCATACCAACACTTCCTGAAATTTTGGCTTTTGGAAGTTTTAAACCAACTTCGCCTATAAATTCTTGAGATTTCCCTGGCTCAGGAAGCGAAATCATACCGTGAATAATTGCCATAGCCGAAGCCTCGGTAGCAGTTCCAGGAATAATTAAATCGACTTCTATTGTTTGAATTCTTAAAAAGGTATCTTTTTCAAGACCTTTTTCATTATGATCAGTAGAGTAATAAAATTTTATTCCTTCTCCACGAGCATCAACTCCAAGTGGATTAACGCTTATAGCTCCATCAAATCCCCAGAAATTATATTTACGGCCGTTAATCTGCGTAGAACCAAAGTTAATGTTGGTTACACCCATTTGAACTGGACCAAGATTTATAGAAAGACTGATAGGAATTGGAATAGAGCCGCCTTCAATCTCGATATTTCCGTCGCTGTAAACACGAAGTTTTTCAACCTCAAAGTTCTGACCTTTAAAAAGTTTTCCAATTAAGCTTTCATCATCAAACGAAACTTTACATGAAGTTCCTAAATAATAGTCATCATCTTGTTTTCCTAATTCAACACTATGGAAATCGAATTTTACAAGATCAAATAAGTTGGCTTGCGGTTCATTTTCTTTAGAGAAAGAAGCCGTAAGATTAAAATCACCATTATCCTGCAAGTGGCCTTCAACCAAAGCAGTAAATGGTACATCAGGTAGATTTTCTCTCTTAATTTTAAATTTATCAATTTCTAATTTCCCTTTGATATTAGAACCAATTACTTTGTTCTGTTTAAAGGAAATATCAAATTTGTTGAAACCAACCTTAAAACCTTTATCTTTTTGACCAATTGTTCTCCAAAGTGTATTGTCATACAGCTCTGCTAAAAAGGCTTGATAATCTTTGGCTTCCGTAAAAATATAAGTTGTTGAAGGATCAACAGTTGTTGAAACTATTCCAGAAAGTGTCGTTAACGATAACGGATAATCAAAAGCATAAGGCAAATTTTTGCTGTTTAATTCCTGTAAGAAGGCAAGTAAAGAGGCGTAATCTGCAATTTCTTTTTTATTGGCCACACCATTTTCGTCTTTTTCGAACATGGTAATCGGATAATTAAAATTGAATTTATCATTGAAATAACTAAAAGCACCATTTTTACTTGGAACTGTTTCCAAATAAATATTTCCAGAAAGACCGCCAGAACCTATTAATAAATCTGAAGCACCTAGTTTTAATGTTGGAGTAGTGCTTCCTGGAGTTTCGGGGATTTCATTAAACCATTTCGATGGCAGAGTTACCGAAACAGCACGAGCATAAACGCCGACAAAATCATTTGGACGACCGTCTGCATCGGCTTCTGGAATATTGGTTTTCTTGCTTAAATCTACTTTTAAAGTGTCTAACTGAAGCAGTAAACCTGTATTGCCAATCATGGCATAATCTGGTTTTAGCGTTCCGCCTAACTCTAATTGATAACCAATTCCTTCTTCGGTGTCGGCATATAATTGTGCCTGAGCGAATTTAAATATTGATTTTTCAGTTCCATTACCATAATCAGAACCATTAGGCTGGACTGGTTTTAAAATGTTTCTTGGAAATTCGATACCAGCGCTTAAAGCTAAAGTAGCTTTGGCTTTTGGCGTAATGATTCTTTTAATGTGAGCCTCGATTCCGTCAGGAACTACAATGTTGTAAAATTCCTGAAGCTTACTTTTAGTAGTTGCTAAATCATCTGAGACGATATAAGAAGCAAATAAAAGTGCTGGAATCGATTTTGTAATTACGGTGCTAGTATTGATAAGGTTAATAATAGCGCTGATAGATTGCTCTACACCAGCAGGAAATTCCAGATCGGTATTTTGAAGCGTATTGATATCTTCTAAAAGCTGTTCGTATTTTGTTTTTCCTTCTTCAGCTTCTACAAAAATATTCATCATGTGCGCCACAACCTGTTCCTCGCTGATGCGAAAAACCTGAAGACCCAGAGAATAAAAGTCTTCCAGAGAAAAAGAGAAACTGCTGGAGCGGAATGTTTTTAAGAAAGCTAAAATTTCCCACTGATATTCTAAAGTGATTGGAAAAGAGGAAATCGAAGAATCTCCATCCAAGTCTGGATTAAGGACAAGTCCAAGATTAAACGGTAATGGAATAGCGAGTTTTTCGCTTGATACAATATCAAGACTATAAAAGGCAGAATCGCCGCGATATCCTTTTGAGTATTGTAAGTTTTTATAATGAATTTTATCAAAAATGGCTTTCATACCATCTTCAACAAACGATAAAAATTCAGGTAAATCATCTACAGTAATAATCTCCGATAATCGGGGATAGTATCTTGCTGTAGGAATTGGAACCGCAGGAATTGGATTAGTTGGCATATTCTAATTTGTTTTTGACTTTAATTTTTTGTTCGTGTTTTGACTTATTAAATTGTAGTTAGATCGAACCAATCTTTGGGGTGTAATGGCATAGTTTTTTTTAGAGATTTTTCTAAGGAGTTTTAACAATTTGTCTGCTTAATAATTTTCAAAAGATTTAGTTTTTCAGGAGGTTTTAAATGTTTTTTTTTCTTTTGACAGCGTAAAGATGAATCTAAAATTGGAGCTTAAAAAAGAGCTGCTTAGCGGTTTAACATGGATGTTCTGGAGCTTTACAGAGTTGTAAAGAAAGTGGATGAGGTTTGGAAGGATTTTTTAGACGATTCTGTAAAAGAAAGGCAGTTTTACCATTGGGCTGAAAATAGTTTTCGGTTTTTAAAAGATAGGTTTCTCTACAGAAACCTATCTTTTATGGCTCCTTAAAAAAATTATTGAGGAGCTCATTTTTTATACTTAATGTTGATGAAGTAGGTGGAAGGTATTAATAAGTTTTTTTGATTTTATAATCGATTCATTGTGTTGTAAGATTAATATCTTAATTAGAATACTATCATTAATTCTCCTGTAGCTTTTCTATAGACATCTCCCACTTTTTTCCCGTTAGAAAGAGCAGTGGCGTTGTCAGGATATATCCCTACAACATTTACGGCTGAATTTGCTTTAAAATATCCCAAAGTGACTAGTGATTGATTTCCGCCTGCATCAATTAGAGCATTTGTAAGTGTTGGTGCTAAGAGCCTGTTGTTTGATTCTTTTCTGATGGCAACTACACCTGCACCATTTCCTAAGACTACTAAATCGGAGTCAGTGGAATTAAAAACTCCATCATATCCTCCAATAATTGTATTATTACTTCCTGTAACTATTCCAGTTTTTTGAATTGGATTTAATACAATATTATTATTACCAGTTGTGATACTTTGGCCTGTGATATTTTCAATTAGTAAATTATTACTACCAGAAGTTAAATAACTTCCTGCCTGATGACCTACTGCTATATTATTACAGCCATTGTTATTCACAAACAATGCTCTTGCTCCTAAAGCTGTATTTTGTTCGCCTGTAGTATTAAAATACAAAGAATAATGTCCTGCTGCTGTATTATTACAACCCGTAGTATTCTCACCTAATGATGACCTACCTACAGCTGTGTTAGTATTACCCGTAGTGTTTGACATTAATGATGCAATACCTACAGCTGTATTTTGGTTGCCTGTAGTATTCGAGTTTAATGTTAAATATCCTAATGCAGTATTAGTAATTATTGAATTATTTCCTTTACCGATTCTAATACCATTAATGGTCTTATCTGCTCCTCCTAATTCTTGTAGTGTTGTGTTATTGACAACTCCACTTTGATTTTCAGAAACATCTTTTATAACGGGAATCGGAATGTTATTTACAGCTGTTTTTACAAACTCTGTAGTAGCGATTTGTTTTGTATTTGTTCCCGCCAAAGCAGTTGGTGCAGTTGGAATACCTGTAAAATTCCATTTCCCTGAAATAGTTTGGGCTTGCGATTTTATCACCTCCCACCAATTGTAAAGTTTAGATCGACTAACAACTTTGTTGTCTTCAGTTACTGCTGATTTAATTTGAGTTTCTTCGTCAGTTGCAATTGAAGCAGTAAGCTTTGAAGCGAGTTGAGGCATTAAATATTCTTTTGTTATTAAAGATTTATTTCCGCCTGCATCAATTAAATCATTTGTTAGCGTTGGAGCAAGTAGCCTGTTATCTGCTTCTTTTTTTAGAGCATAATTACCAGCACCGTCTGCTAAAACAACTAAGTTTGAATCGTTTGAGCTTATACCAGACGGTCTGCCTATAATAGTATTATTACTTCCCGTAATTAAAGAGTCGCCAGCTAAACTACCAATTGCAGTATTATTTGATCCGGATATATTTTCTTTCAAAGCGCCTGCACCTAAAGCGATATTATCATTTCCTATTGTATTATTCCATCCTGTAACTTCGCCAATAAAAGTGTTTGCAACACCTGATATGTTATTTAATCCAGCTTTATCGCCTATAGCAGTGTTTTCGCAACCATCAATATTTGATTGTAAAGATGCATAACCAATCGCTGTATTGCAATATCCTTCAGTTGTATTATTAAATAAGGAATCATGTCCTAGAACAGTATTCGTTATTTCATTTCCTGCTCCTTTACCGATTCGAACCCCATTAATAGTTTTGTCTGCTCCTCCTAACTCTTGTAATGATGTGGTATTGATAATCCCATACTGATTTGCTGAAGCATCTTGAATGATTTGCGGTTGTACATTTTCAATCATCTCCTTTAATACTTTTCCTTGTCTAGCATCCAAAGCTCTACCTTCTGTAGTGCAATCAAGAGCATTGTAAGTTTCAGTTTGAAGATTGGTCGCATCACTAAACTCTAATTCACCATTTTGATTTGTTTTTAAAATTTTGTTTGGCTGATTTTTTTCTAAATCTGCCACTTTGATTCTGTTGTGATTTGTACTCATTTTTAATTAATTATTTACGGGTTTATAAAATTTATAGGCTTTTAATTGGCTTATAGGGGATTACCGTAATGCATTCAGATATATGGATACTTGCAAACAGTTTTTGATTTTGGATGATTGCAAGTTATCTGAATGTTTAAAAATTGTGTTAGTGGCGTCACAATAGGGTTTTATTTTACAAAGCTGTAAAACAAAGAAATAAGGTTTCACTATTGACTTGGATGGAGCCAATAGTAGAGTAGGAACACTTAAGATCTTAAGTTTCCAGAGTTTTTAAAAATTTATTTTTTTGTAATTAAGAGAGAACTTTCTCGTTTGATTTAAAACAACTCAAAGATTTTGTCTTTGAGTTGTTTTTATGTTTTTTGTAAATCTATTTTAGAGAAAGACACGTTGTGTAAATCTCTCCGCTTCCGTTCTTTTATAAAAAGTACTCTCCAATCTTTGCGGGCACGGATTGCAAATCCGCGCTATCGTTGCGGGGACAAATCTGCGCGATCGGGTTGCAAATCCGCGCTATCGTTGCAGAGATAAATCTGAGAGATCGGGGTTCTTTCTGCAGTAATCTAATGACTCTACAATATTGCCAAAATACTCTTCTCTTGTAAAAACATCTATCCAGTAAACTGTAGCAAAACTTATAAAGTAGGCTCCAGTTTTTTCTCTAAATTTGTATTTTCTGCTCATTTATTTTTTTTGAGCTAATGTAAGAAATACTTTGCGTTCACGAGCGAGACGCTCGCGCCAGCGGGGAGATGCCGAGATAAATCTGCGCGATCGGGAATTATATTAGTTTACATAAACCATAAATGGTTGACTAAAATCTAAAGAATATTGCAATATTATTTTTAATCTATTCATGTGATATGCTAAAGATTCGCCTTTAGTTTCAAAAAACTCATTCTCAGTAATTCCATTAAATTTTAGAAACCCAGCATTATTATAATATAGTTTTACGAAATTTGATTTCCCGCCATATTTCAATAAGATATCTTTTGTTTCGTTGTTTAAAGAAGGAATTAAAATGTCTTCAATAAATTCAATTGCTTCTGTTATTTCCGAGATTTCAAAGTGTGCAATATCATCATCAGATGTGAAATTGTCTTCAGGTAAATCATATTCAACTCTATATTTCCATTCTGAAATAGTAGCTTCAAACAATTTTTTTGCCTTTAAACAATTTATTAATGTAGCATAATACATACATAATGAAAATGTGCCAAAATCGAAATGCTCTACAATACCGTTGTATTCAAAATATATTGCTCTCGTTTTTCTCATGATTAAAATTTATTTTTTATTGACTGATATGAGCTCTCTATTAATATCTCTTTAGTGGTATTAAGAGTCTCTGGAGCACTTCGCACAGCAATTACTAACATTTCATAGAACGGGTCAATATACATACACTTTAAAAGGTTGGTTTTGATTTATAGCATATTGAAAAAAAAGTTTAAGTTCATTTAATAAGAATATTAGTTGATGAGTATCACCATCAAAGAATTCATCTTTAGTAAAACATAAAACTTTTAGATAATCTAGATTGTTATCATACAAATTGACAAAATTAGATTCTCCACCATATTTTGTAATTAAATTTTGTGGTTCATTACTTAAATTAGGAATTAATTCAGAATCAATAAAAGATATAACAGTATTGATTTCTGAAATAATAAAATGTACCATATTATTATCATTTGTAATATTATCCAATTGAATTCCATTTTCAATTCTATAACTCCATTCAGATATTGTTGCATTTATTAATTTTTTTCCTTTAATTGGATCTATTTGTTTGGCATAATACATTAATAAGGCATATGTGCCAAAATCAAATGTTAACTCTTGATCATTTAATTCAAAAATCTTGACTCTTGTATTTCCCATTATTTTAGTTTGTTTTTAACTGATTGATATGAACTTTCTATTAGTTCATCTTTACTTGTGTTTAATACTTCTGGATCAATTTTTTGAAAATCATTAATTTGATCATATGATAATTTTATTTTTTGTCTAAATGTGGATGGAAGTTCATTATATTCTTTTCCTGTTCTTAAATCTTTAAAAAATATTTTTGCTTCGTAAATTTCATCTACTTTCGTTTTAACAGCTTTTAAAAGTGGAGTACTAATAATGTAATTTTTTAATTCACTACCATTATCTGGAAGGTTTCTCATTACATTTTGCATCTTTTTAAAGTCCATTTTGGCATTATGAGCTCCAGCATCTAATTTCATACTAATTAGTTTTTCGATTTTAGTTGTACTGCTATTAAATAATAATCCATCAATTTCTTGAATCGTACCTCCGATTTTTTTCCCCTGCTGGCGCGAGCGTCCCGCTCGTGCACGTACAGCATATTAATTAATGTCAATTTCTAAAACAGTCTGATCGTTATCGCCATAATTTCTAGCCGAGCTGTATTTCCAATCCACAGGATTGGTAACAAAACCACTCTCGAGCGGGTTATTATGAATATAATTTAATTTTTGCTCAAAAACTTTAAAAGACCAGATTTCAATGGGTTTGTTGTTTTGCTGCCAAAACTGCCTTAATTTTACATTGCTGTTTTTCTTTCCAGCTCTTTCAAACATCCACAGCATCCATTCTTTTCTGCTTTCTTGCGGATTTTCTTCAATTACTTTGAGCATTTTTCTAGAAGTAAAACCTTTGAAATCTCGTATTAGACCAGAAGGATCTCCATTTTCAGATCTGAAAATTAAATGAATATGACTAGGCATGATACAATAGCCATAAATCTCCATTCCCTTGTTCTTTCTGCAGTAGTCTAATGATTCTACAATATTTCCAAAATACTCTTCTCTTGTAAAAACATCTATCCAGTAAACTGTAGCAAAACTTATAAAGTAAGCTCCAGTTGTATCTCCAAATTTGTATTTTCTGCTCATTTATTATTTTTGAGCTAATGTAAGAAATACTTTGCGTTCACGAGCGAGACGCTCGCGCTAGCGGGGGGCTATCGTTGCAGAGATAAATCTGCGCGATCGGGGCTGATGCATTTTTATTTTGAAAAAACTTACAAATAGGTTGTTCTAAAATGATTTAATTTATAAACTTGCATATAATATAAACGATATTTAAGTCTGATAAAATCAATTAATAATAATGGTAAAAAACATATTTACGGCTCAAAAGAAGGCTAATAAAGTTTTAACGAGGATAATAATCTTTTCGGTATTGATTGTAATCAGTAATATAAGTTATAGTTGTTTGAAAAAAAATGCCCCACCTCCAGTGTACGCTGAAATCCCAGATGTAAATTTTAAAGCTTATTTAAAAACGATAGTGCCACTGGCTTTTACTCCTGATGGTAAATTTATTTCTAATCATCCTTCTGTTACTTCTTATAATGAAATAATGAGTATTAGAAAAAAAAACATTACTTCTTTATCTGGGATAGAACATTTTGTTTCTTTGACAAAACTTGACTGTTTGGATAACCATATTGCTGTTTTGGATATAAGTAAAAATAAAGCTTTGACGAATCTTTATTGTAGCTATAATCAACTTACAAATCTTGATGTCAGTAAGAATACAAATTTGATAAAACTTGATTGTAGCAATAACCAAATTAAAACTCTCGATGTTAGTAAAAATTCTAATTTGGTTGAGCTTATTTGCTGTTGTAATTTAATCACTACCTTAAAGTTTGGAGAAAATGAAATTCTGAGAAAAATTTATTGTCCATATAACCAACTTACTGTTTTAGATGTCACTAAAAATAAGGCTTTAATTGAACTTAATTGCAAAGACAATCCACGTAATACAGTTGTTATAGTCAATCCGTACAAACTATCGAGACTTTATATAGATAGTTTTACAAAATGCAACCATCCAAGCATAAAAGCCTTTAAAGATAGAGGTGGTGAACTCTATGGTACCTATTCTGAAGTTATAAATGAATTTATATGTCAATAGCAAATTTATTTGATTCTTAAAGCTTTAGTGTTTTGAATGATGTTGATGTTTGTAACTAAGCTAAAAATTTTAGTTTTGATTTTGTAAATATTTGTATCGGTTAAATTCTTTTTCGATTTCATCTATATCCTTACTAAAGCTATTAAATATATCAATATTTTCTTCTGGATAATTAACTGACATAAAATATCTAAAATCGTCTCTGACACCTTTTGCAGAAAGGATGGTTTCAAATTGTGATAGGACTTTTAGTTTAGCTTTTATGGTTTTTGCATCGGAAACGGCATTTTTTATACCATTGAAGCCATATATAGATGATAATAAATAATAATAACTTAAAAGTTCTTGTCCTTTAGTATATGGATGGCCTGAAGTTGACTTTGACTCCCCTGCTGGCGCGAGCGTCCCGCTCGTGCACGTACAGCATATTAATTAATGTCAATTTCTAAAACAGTCTGATCGTTATCGCCATAATTTCTAGCCGAGCTGTATTTCCAATCCACAGGATTGGTAACAAAACCACTCTCGAGCGGGTTGTTATGAATATAATTTAATTTTTGCTCAAAAACTTTATAAGACCAGATTTCGATGGGTTTGTTGTTTTGCTGCCAAAACTGCCTGAATTTTACATTGCTGTTTTTCTTTCCAGCTCTTTCAAACATCCAAAGCATCCATTCTTTTCTGCTTTCTTGCGGATTTTCTTCAATTGCTTTGAGCATTTTTCTAGAAGTAAAACCTTTGAAATCTCGTATTAGACCGGAAGGATCTCCATTTTCAGATCTGAAAATTAAATGAATATGACTAGGCATAATACAATAGCCATAAATCTCCATTCCCTTGTTCTTTCTGCAGTAGTCTAATGATTCTACTATACTCCCAAAATACTCTTCTCTTGTAAAAACATCTATCCAGTAAACTGTAGCAAAACTTATAAAGTAAGCTCCAGTTGTATCTCCAAATTTGTATTTTCTGCTCATTTATTATTTCTGAGCTAATGTAAGAAATACTTTGCGTTCGCGAGCGAGACGCTCGGGCCAGCTAGGGGAAATTCTTAGAAAGGATTATGGCCTTTTTTTACTTTGTCAATAAGGAGATTAATATATTCAGATAATTTCCTGTCTAAATTTGTAATAGGAGGAAGGTAATCTAATGTTGGTAAATAAGCTTGATAAACATATGGATTATCACCTTCATCTAAATACACAAATAAAAATTGTTCAGATGAGTTATAAACGTCAATGACAAAAAAAGGTCTTACTATATTTTTATTGAATTCAAGTAATTTTTCTCTGGAAATTTCTTGCATTTCTTGCTGAGTATCATAAATGCCTTTTGCTAAAACATAGCAAAAATCACCTCCTAAGTAAAGAAGCTCTCTTAAAGCCTTTGGGAATTGTACTCCATTATTATATAATTGTTCTAATTGTTGTATTTCATTAAGAGAAATACCTTTTATCTCAAAATTCATCGATTTACCGTATTTAATAGGATTATCTCTTAAATAGGTCAAAATGTCTATATTCATAGTTGTTGTTTTAAAGTTCTTACTATTCCAGTGTCAATTGCCCCTGCTGGCGCGAGCGTCTCGCTCGTGCACGTACAGCATATCAATTAATATCAATTTCTAGGACAGTCTGATCGTTATCACCATAATTTCTAGCAGAGCTGTATTTCCAATCCACAGGATTGGTAACAAAACCACTCTCGATCGGGTTGTTATGAATATAATTTAATTTTTGCTCAAAAACTTTAAAAGACCAGATTTCGATGGGTTTGTTGTTTTGCTGCCAAAATTGCCTGAATTTTACATTGCTGTTTTTCTTTCCGGCTCTTTCAAACATCCAGAGCATCCATTCTTTTCTGCTTTCTTGCGGATTTTCTTCAATTGCTTTGAGCATTTTTCTCGAGGTAAAACCTTTGAAATCTCTTATTAGACCAGAAGGGTCTCCATTTTCAGATCTGAAAATTAAATGGACGTGACTTGGCATTATGCAATATCCATAAATCTCCATTCCTTTATTTTTTCTGCAGTAATCTAATGATTCTACAATCCTCCCAAAATACTCTTCTCTAGTAAAAACATCTATCCAGTAAACCGTAGCAAAACTTATAAAGTATGCTCCAGTTTTATCTCCAAATTTGTATTTCCTGCTCATTTATTATTTTTGAGCTAATATAAGAAATACTTTACGTTCACGAGCGGGACGCTCGCGCCAGCGGGGGGGATAGATCTGTGCGATCGGGTTGTTTTTATGTTTTTTGTAAATCTATTTTTAGGATAAGACAACTTTGCGTTCACGAGCGAGACGCTCGCGCTAGCGGGGGAAGTTTGAATAAACATTTCACTGATCTCATCAGGGACATCTTTGAATAATTCTACAAATGATTCTGGGGTTCCTGAAATATAAAACTCTACAATTGTTGGCTCAATTAATTCGGAATTGTTATAACAGTTAATTTTAATTCTCGCTCTATTACTTTTAAGATAACTATTAAGTTTCTCTTTATCACTTCTAAAATAATCTTTAAAAAGACTATGAAAATCTGAAAGTTCTTGAATAGACATTCCTTTAAATGAAATGTTTTCTTGATACATTCTCATTGAAGTACTCCAATTCAATCTTTGTGTCTCAATTCGAACTCCAATATCATTTTTGGTTGGACCTGTTTTCAAAAATTCTATAACATCGTCAGAAGTTAATAGATCGGGTATATCTGTGCGATCAGGTAAATTATTTTAATATGGATTTTGCCCTATTTTAACTCTGTTAATCCCTATATTTATAATACTTTGTATCGTTTGTGGTGCCAATGTATCAATCCAATTATTGTCATCAGAATATGGTTTAGCTTCAAAAACAGTAGGATTATCTCCTTCATCTAAATAGATAAACAAAAAAGTATCGCCTCCATATACATCAAAGGCAAAAAAAGGACGATTTATTGAACGATTATTATCTTTCATATGCTCTCTTACCCATTCCTGCATTTCTTGTTGATTATTATTAGGCCCATAATCACAGACATAACAAAAATTACCTGCTAAAAACAATAGTTCTTTTAAAACCTTAGGGAAAACATCACCATTGTTCCATACTAATTCTAATTGTTGAATTTCTGATTCAGGAATTCCTTCTATTTTAAATTGAAGTTCTTTATTATTTTTAGAATATGCGATTGGATTGTTTTTTAATTGTTGTAAATATTTTATAGTCATAATGTTTAATTATTTTATAGTCTTTCTAATGTCTTATAATCTTTGGCGTCAGTACTTGATTTTATGGTAATATTTAAAACTTTTCCTTCCTGTTTGGCTAACTGTTTTAAATATAACATATAACCTTGACAACTTTGACATGAATAATAGGTACTTTCCATAGTTATTTCAAAACGATTACCTTTATCCCAATGTTTTTCTAAAAAATTAAATATATATTTTAGCTCAGTATCATCATATCTTTTCTTCTTATTTATAATATCAATAGCTTTTTGCTTAAAAATATTAAAGTTTGCATTGTTTCCAGGTTCAATAATACTATTTGGAATATTGTTGTTAAAAATGCTTCCCACAAAATTTTTCCAACCAGAGATATAAATGTCATTAAAAGTATTAATTAAATTAGCATTATTATAAATTTTTGTCTCGACAAATAACTTATTTGCAGATTGAAAATCTTTAATCTGCTTTGTAGTTAAATTAAGATCTTGCATAAAAGAAAAGGCTGTTCCATCTCTTAACGCTCGTAGCCTATTTAAATCTAAATTGATATTTGCAATATCTTTTTCAAAGTTAAAAACGATTTGTCCTAGATTATTTTTATTTTTTATTCTTAATAAATCAATATGAGCATTACTCAAATTGCTTTCAATAATTTTTAATATATCTTCTTCCAACAGCTCATCTAATTGTCCTCTTTTTAAAAAATTTCCTGATTCAGTTAATAATTCTAATTTTTTTGGTTGTTGAATACATTTATTAAATTTAAAATCATTAAAGTTTTCTATGGATCCATATTTATCTACAAAAAAAACTTTTTTCTCAAAATTTAAAGATTGTACAATAGGCTTTAAATTGTTTTGGTCAGTAAAACGAATTAGACCATCAGTTCGTCTTTGAACACAAATATAATCAGTAAATTTAGCTTCTTGTAAACCTCTTTCGCTTAAATCAATCCAATTGTTAATATAACTGCCATTAAGTAAACCGTCAGCTCCTCTACCACTATTTAGTAATTCCCAGAATACAGGATCATCAATGTGTTGAAAATCATTCCAGAATTTTAGTCTTTGAGCATCAGTAAAAAGCATATTATATTTTGCCACAATTGTATTTGCGACTCCACCAAGTTCTAGGTTGTTTAATTTGTTTCCAAATAAAGATAGTGTTACAGCTTTTTGTCCTTTTAAGGTTGTTAAAACATTAATCATTGGCGGAGGAATTCCATGAGGAGTATTAACTGGTAAATTATCGATTAAGCGTAATGCTTCTTCAGCTTCCTTAACAGCATTTGATCTTGCTGTGATAGATGATGTTACTCCCAATAGCATAAGATTGAGTAGAACCTTCTGGTTTTTTTCTAGAATTTTTCTTTTTTGTTCATCATTTTCGGTTGTTATTAAATATTGGTTAATATGTGCTAATTCACCAGTAGTGACAGTAAAAATTTCACTTCCAACTTCTAGTCCTCTCCAAACTTCAACAGCTTCAACACCATTTAAGCTTCCTTGTAAAGCTCTTCCAATTTTAGTAGTATATTTTAGGTACTGTAGATCTCTTAATACATTTGCGCCACCTGTAAAGTAAATTAGCAAAACATCAGCAGTTATATTAATGGCTAGTGCAACTCCAGCATCAAAATCTGCCAGATCATCGTATTCCTTAATAAAATGAAAAAGAAAAGCGGGTAAAGTCGCTGTTGTTGGAATTGATAGGTCAAGATTAGCTTTATATCCCGAAAAAGTAACTTGTTGATAAAGATGAAATAACCCAAATATACTTTTATCTTCATGATGGAATCCGCCATGTTCAAAATTGTGATCTAACTTTGTGATTTTAGTTATTTCTACTTTTTTATCAATCAATCTAGATTCAAAATATTGTTCTGTGGTTACTACATTATCTGTTGTAGATGGAATAAATGTTAACCAGTTCTTTTCGTTAAATTCCTTATGATTAATATAAAAATAGTTTTCAGGGTCAATTCCTTTGAAATTTGGCCAAAGATCAGGAACAACAATTCCAGGACGTATATAATCTAAATTATATTTAGAAACTTTCCATAATTTGTATATAGCAAAAGCAAAATATTTTCTATTAGGCTGTTCATCAACAAACCAGTTTACAAAAGGGTATCTTTCTAGCCTTGCATCTGTTAGCGTATCGTAGATAACTTGAAAATTAGTCTCAGTACCATTTTCTTTTTCTAATAAAAAATCTAAAAACTCATTTGCGCGTGAGGGAGTTATTGAAAGTACGAGTCTAACTAAAAAACGCTGTTCGTCTTGCTTTAGTTTTTTTGTTAATAAACCTTTAATTGCATTAATAATATAACTGAATGGTAAAATGCTTAATGCAGAAGGAGGTAAAATTTCTAGTAAATATTGAAATTTTTTATCAGAAGGGTAATATTCAAGATTCTTTGTGGCATTACATTTAGTGTAAAAGCTAGTTAGGTGAGAATAATATGTTTCATAATCGGCAAAAGAAGACTGGATAGAAAATTGAGCATCAAAATCATTTCTTAAAGGGAGAGGGATGTCTGTATTAGGATTATAGTAATAACCCCAGCCTCTTTTTAAATCAAATAGCAATTTTTCGAGATCAGTAAATCCTTGAGCTGAATTATTATCATTGTAATCTATAATTCCATCAGCCACTTTTTCTTCCTTTTCAAAAAAATGAGTGTGTGATGCAAGTATTGGAATAATATCTCTATCAATTTCTCTAATTCTGAAAATAATTAAGGACATTACTTTCTTAAAGTTGCTTTTAATTGCGTCGCTTACTTCTCTATTATTTATATTTAAATCACCAAGATTTTTTTTATAGAAATTTCCTCCAGGTGACCCGGCTTGATTATTCAAAACAGTGACTCCAGCAATACCGTCTAAATTAACTTTTTCATCAATTACCTCAAAGTTTTCTATAATTGGTTTTAAGTAATTGCCAACTCTCTTCTTGTCAGGAGAACTTTGTAAATTAAAAGTGTAATTCTTAGTGTTATAGAAATAATCATAAGGTTGCCCAAAATCGATTGTACTGACAGTTATCTCTTCACCTTCAGTAGCTCGAACCCTTTCAAAATTATATTTAACCAATTTATCCAATGTGGGAACAGGTTCAACGTTTTGAATGTATTTTAAAAACATTGTTTTGTCGTAATAGCCCGATAGGTTTGGTTTTTTTCTATCCTCTCTTTTAAATTCAGAATGTTGATAATATCTATATTCTTCTGAATTTAATGAGGATAAAGTAAAACCAACTAAAAAGCCTTCGACATCAAAAGCTGGTTTTTCAAATAGATGTATCCTTACCGGAGTTCCATCTTTTAGAATTGCGGTAGTAGTCATTTATAAAACGGTATTAATATTAAAAAATGGAATGCTAATGTCTAAATCAGGCATATACTCACTATACTCCTTACTAAAATGATATCTTCTATCAAGTGAGTAAACAAAAACAGGAACATCAGGTTCTGTCAAGACATTGTCACCATCAGCATTTTCAGCCACAACACCCACTTTGTATTTCTGATATTTAACATCTTCAGGAGAAACAAATTCGTTTTCATCCTCAAAAAGATCAATCAAAAACAAACGAGGATTTTTTGTGTCATCTGTAATTAATGCTTTTATGGCGTCATTTTCGGTTTTGGTTAATCCCAGGATAATTTTATTGGGAGTAGAGCCGTCAAGAGTTTTTAACTCCAAACCAGTAATAGTTTGTGTGCTGTCTGTAAACAATTTTAAATTATAATAGTAAGGATCAGGAAGCTGGTAGGTTTTACTTTTAGTTACAGCACCACTGGCAGAAGCGGTGGTTTTAGTATCTGGTGTAGTGCTTCCAGTTGCGGAAACGGCATTGTTCATAACATCTATAGCTTCTGTGATGTAGGTAACTCGTGCAACTGTTGGCGTTTCTTCAATTCCAGTTTCAATACTATCATTTACTGTAAGCGTTTGTACAATCGAAATTCCCTGCTGTTTTTTATCGTAAAATTCATTAACGAGATTTAGTTTTTCAGAAGTCATTCTGGAATAACTTTCGTCACTGCCCAATTTTAGTAAAGGTTTTGTCTTGATTAAATTGAAAACATTGTCAAAATAGTTGGCTTGTCTGTATAAAATGACCAAATCTCCGTTTTCATCTAATGTTGTTCCAGCAGTATACATATTCACTTTTCCCTGATACATCAAAAGACTAAGAGAAGCAATATTTTTACCAGCCACTGCAGGAGTTGTCAATTGTATTGTTGAGGTGAAGTCGGCATAATTGCCTTCTTCATCTGGAGGCAGTTGTAAACCATCTGCGTTAATGAAATTGTCTTTTTGCGCATTGGCCACTTTAGCAAGCTGTCCGTAAAAAGCGGTGTTGTTATTGTTGTCGGTTGGAAATTGCAGGTAGAGGTTATTTGTTGTAACCGTATTGGCCTGTTCTTGGTTGTTAATTAAAACCGGCCATTCTTTAGTGCCATAAATTTCCGCTGTCATCGGGACTACTTTGGTTGTCGGATTTTCTAATAAACCTGTTTTTAGGTTTTCTGGACCTTCATCAATTTTGTAGTTTCCATAGAAATCGTAACTACGGGTTCTATCACTCTGGATGTAAACGTACCAATGGTTTTTGGTCCAAAAATTATGGAGCAGATCACTAAAAATTGCAGTTCCTTTTTTGTTGGTTTGAACTCCGGAAGCAGTTGCTTTAACAACTCCATTTTCGACATGTGAGCCATAAAACGCAGTAATATCAATAAACTGTGTACTTTGCTCACGCTCTAATTTTTGTTTAAATGCAGTATCACCAGTTACTGTAATTTCTGCAAAAGGTTTACGGGCATATTCCAAATCGAAAACAAATTCACTGTTGTCAAACTCATGTTTGTAGTCGCCGTAATTAAGGACAACATCAATACCGCATTCGCCTTGCGCAAAATAACCTAACGTTTCACCGCTATCAATAAGCGGAAGTTCAAAAGAATCATTTTCCGTTGTAGTATTATCTACTGTTTTTAATTCAGATTCTTTAAAGAAAAGATTAGAAAGAGAAGTTTCTGCATTTTGTTGAACAGGATCTTCATTGTAACCAATAAAACTGGCTTTAAAAGTTGGTTTGGTTAAAGTTGTAGTTCCTTCGTAAAAAGCATTAAAATCTTTATTGATCTTAGTTATAAAATCAGAAGTTTGACCACTTTCGGCTATTACCTTGTATTCGCCGTCTTTTATAAAAAAATCGCTTTTTCGCAATCCTCTATAAATAAAATACTTGATGTTTAAACCCGGAAAGGGCTGTTTGTAAGGACGTAAAATTAAATTTACTTTGCCATTATTCAGATCTTCCTGAGGTTGTACTAAAACAACGCCTTTACAGATCGAATAGGCTTTTTGGGGAGAACTTAAAGAGAATCTGGAAGTGAGGTTGAACTTGGTGCTCGAAACGGGACCAAAAGCTTGTGTCTCACTTTGTGTAAATCCTCCAGGCTCTATAAAAAAATGAGACTGTGCTGCCATATTAAGGTATTATTTAAAATTTTGATGTATTTAAAACCAAAGCGGTTTATAGGTTTTGTACAAGAATCTGCCAATCAGAAAAAGCAGTACAATAAGAAGCAGTCTTCCTAACCAAATCTGTACTTTCTGCCAAAAGGTTAAATGGTTGACAAACTTGGTAATCGTGATGGTTTTTTCCAGTACGTCTTTTACTTGTTTCGATTTCCAGTGTGCGTAGAGTTCTTGTTCTTTCAGGTTGCAGTCTACTTGGAGTGTATTGTTATCCAGTCGAACCTTTGGGCTTTTTAATGTACGCCCTGGTTCGGCTTGAATAACATTTTTAAGGACTACTTTTCCGTTTATACAGTCTAGTAATGCGTTATAAGAACTGCTGTCTTTTGCGATTTTAAAAACAGTGTCGTGTAAAGTTTCGGTAATCGTGATGGTCTGAATTTTATTCTCGTTCTGCACAGGTTTCGGACTTCGGCATGAAATCACGATTAGCAGAATGAAAAGAGAAATAATAAAGTACTTGAGCTGTTTAGTCATAATTTAGAATTGGTTTATAAGTTAATTTTACAGGCGCAGAAAGCCTTTTATGCTTTTGATATCTCGTTTTCTTCTGGCGACTTTATAGCCTTCACGGCCTCCGCTGTCATTCGTATTTCCTTCGATGGTGTAGATGGTGTTTCCCGCAACTTTTTCGACAAATCCGGCATGGCCTGTACCGTTTTTAAAATCCATAATAAAAACATCTCCAGGCTGTGGCAGTTTTTTGACCAAAAGCGGTCTTGAATTGTATTGATCCAAAACGCCTCCCGTTTTCTTCAATGGATTTTTGGCGTTGATTTGAAGTGCGGCTTTTTGAGTGCACCAGTAAATAAAAGCCATGCACCAAGCGTATCCTTTTCCAAGTCCAACGCTTCTTAAATAAATTTCTACTTCGGGTCCAGAGTTGCTGTTTCTAGGAATTTCTTCGACGCCAATTTGTGCCGTGGCGATTTCTAAGGTTTTTTGGGTAAGTGTCATGCGTGTTTTCCGTTTAACTGTTTGAATTTTTGCAGCTCATCTACCAATTGCTGGTTAATAAGCATAAGTTCTTTGTGCTGTATTTCCATTTTTTTTATGGTGTCTGTTGCCGCTGTAAGTCGGGCGGTAAGGTCGTCTAGAAGATCGCGGTAATATTTTACAGCACTTACGGCATTGTCAAGTTCGGCTGCTCGATCTTCTGCCAATGATTTCCGCATCGAGAAAAACCAAGTAATAAAAGCGGCGAAAAAGGCGGTTAGGGTGGGGTATAAAAACTGCTCCATTGAATGTGTTTAATGTTGAATGTTAGATTTTAAAAATGTTTTTGGATAACAACTTTTAGGCTGTTTTTTGAGGGAAGCTAAGCTGGATTTTTTCCAGTTTTGAAGTGCAGTTGTTTCCTTTTGACATTGCAAAGATTGGGCGAAAAAAGCCCTAAAAAAAACAAATGCAAGGTGCTTGAACATTTGTATTCTAGGGCTTTACAAGGTTGTAAGGAAAGCGAACAAAGCTCGATTTTGATGGAGGAAATGCCTCATCTTTGCATCACAAAAGGATGTTTTTGAAGATTAAAAAGAAGCAGTTTTCTTTTTAAGATGGATTGCGAAGATTTTCCTTATTGTTCATAAGTTCTTCGATTTTTTTTAATTCTGAAGTGATAGGCGTACAAAGAATTTCATACAAAGTAGTGCGTGAAATTGGGTAAACAGGATAAACATATTTACGCCATACAACGGTCGTAGGAATGTCTTCTGTTTTATGTTTTTGATACAATTCTTTGATGAGTTTGTAACGCATTAATTTATTTTTTTGAATTCCGAGACTTCTGTTTGCAGATATTGGCATGAGGATAAGGTATTTATAGTGAAAGAAAATGAAGAAAGATTTTTGAAAGAAGGATGAAGTTTTAATTACAATAATTTGAATTATAAGACATGACATAAAATTTTAATGCAGCCAAACCATTTGATCTTTTTCTCAGTGATGGTTTTTTACTTCTAATGCCATTTTTAAACCTCGTTCTGAGGTAGTATTTGTTAAGTTTTCTTAACAATCAAGGTCTGCAGACTCCGCATGACAATCCCGTTTCCAATACCCTTTAGAGGTTTGGATTCCATTAGAAAGAATGTTTTTGGCTGCTTATAATAAGGGCTCAAACGGCCCGTTTGCCGGTTCCTGGTTCTCTTTAAAGAAAGAAGAAGCAGGAACCATTTTTTTATACTTGTTTCTACATTTGCAAGTAGTGAAGAACTTTTAGCCTTTGTAAGTGGCTTTGGTGTGTTTTTTAAACCGAGGGTTTTTAATCACGATGCTTTCATACTGGTTAAAAGCCTGTCGTTCTTTTAGAGACAAATCGTTGTTACAGTTCCAGTTTCCCAGTCCGTCTTTAAAAACGATGTTATTATTTACTTTGTAGCTTTCGTGATCTGTAATTGGCTTTATTTTTATGCTCATTAAAATAGTGTTTAAAAATTGTTTTTATTCTGAAGAAAAACCATTCGCGAAACATTAGAATAGGTTTCAAATTGGTTGCAATCAGCAAGAGTGCCAATAGAACCGATGCGTAAATGTCATTATTAGGCTGCATGATTTTGTTCGTTTTGCTGATTAAAGAAATCAAAAGCATATCCTTGTAAAAAATCTACAGAAGACATGGATAACGGAATATTGGTTCTTACGCCATTATCATCAATTCGGCTGGCCTCAATAAACCAGCTGGAACGCACAGGTTTAAAAGAAGAAGCGATAATTTCGACACCATCTGTAAATTCTTCGTTGTTAAATTCTTTTGTCAGTTTTTGAAGTTCTAAAACTCTGGAACCTTTTAGGTTTCCTTTTGCGTCTTTTTTGAGTAGGTTAAAAACGATTTTTACCAGTGCGGCAGTTTCTTTGGTGGTAGAAAGAGAAGAGATATAATGCTGTACTTTTTCAATGCCAATAGTTACGGTATCGTCCCAACCTTCATTAATGCGGTATCCAATCGTAATTTCTTCCTTATCATTAGAGAAAGTATGCGACATTTGTTTTTCTTTAAAACCATACACCTGATTTTTTAGATCCAAAATAGTCTCAAACAATCTAAAAGTTTCCGTTTTGGCATTACGCATCATTTCGGATGTTTCGTGTAATCTTGAAAGTGCTCTTGGAATAGTTTCAGCAACTAGTTTTTTATAAGCTTCTCTTTCCTCATTCTTTTTGTTTTCAATTCGGTTTAAAGCCTCTTTTAATTCTTGTGCAGAAAATTGAGATAAATCCATAGCTGATGTCATTGTGTTTGTTAACGGCGTGTTCATAATATTGGGCTTTTAGTTTAAATGTTGATTTAGTTTTGTAATAGAATTTCTTCTTTAAAAGGATCTCCATAATAAGGTTTGAAATTGTGGAGGGCAATTAATCTGGAAACCTCTTTTAATTTATTTTCTATGCTTAGTGGAACGGGACGGGGAGCAGAAGCTTCATTGTCCAGAATATGCATCCATTGAAAACGTTCCTGATTAATGCAGATTCTTTCTCCAGCAGTAAAAGTTCTTGATCTTTCAGAACAATATTGAAGTGCCAGATACAATTGTGCAATACGTGCTTCGATTTGATTTTTACTCATGATTTTTCTCTAATAAGGTTCGTAATTTTTTAATGTCAGATTCTATTAAATTTCTTTCAGGACTGCTTGGATTTTCAACAAGCCAATTTTCTAGTTCCTGAATTTTTTCTTTGATTTGATTTGTTTCCATTTTGGATCAATTGCTATTGTTTTTGTTGTTAGTGATTTATTTTACCTTTAATTCGTAGTTTTATTCCTATTGAGCGTAGTGGCTTGCTTTTTTATTTTTTAGTCACTTAAACTATGTTTAACTTGTTTGTTTTTAGGTTATTGTTTGTCTTGTGTGATTTTTGTATTAATGATGTACTTCATGAATTTGTTAAAGTTTCTGTTGTTTTTGAATTTTATTTTTCTTTACTTTGCAAATATAATGTAAAATAATACATTAAAACAAATTTTTAACGTAAAAAAATACGCTTTTTTATGGGGTCAACTGAGAGGATGAGAGAATACCTTGACTATAAAGGGATTACTAAGTATAAGTTTTGTAACGATTTAGGTTTTTCTAATAAGTTTTTGGATAATAGCAGTAATATGGGAACTGATAAGGCGTGTAAAATTTTACATCACTATCCAGATATCAATTCGGAGTGGCTTTTGACGGGAAATGGGCCTATGATAAAGGAAGAAAATACCAGCGTGGTTATCATGAATAATGACAGAAGGACGGTAGATTCTATTCATATTAATCAGGAAATACCATTATATGATTTGGAAGCTGTTGCAGGATTACGGGAGTTGTTCAATAGCGGTGAACCGCAAAGAGTTTTAGATACTATTAAAATTCCGAATCTACCTAAATGCGATGGTGCTATTTCAGTAACGGGAGATAGTATGTATCCGTTATTGAAATCTGGGGATATCGTTTTGTATAAAGAAACAGAATTCGAAAATATCTTTTTTGGAGAAATGTATCTTCTGAGTGTGAAGCTAAATGATTGGGAAGAATATATTACAGTAAAATATGTTCAAAAATCAGATCAAGGTGTTGAGTATGTGAAATTGGTAAGCCAAAATTCACACCATCAGCCAAAAGATATTCATATTTCAAAAATTTCAGCCTTAGCACTTATAAAAGCAAGTATTAGAATTAATACAATGATGTAAGTTTTTATTAAAAAAAGAAAAGAAAGCCATTATAATGCATGTTATAATGGTTTTTTTAATTCGTTTTATGTTAAAAAACATCTCGTTGATAAAAAAAAAGCCTTTGTAAAGTTCAACTAATCAAATATTTATAATATATTTAACATCTGAAATGTGGGAATTGTGTAAAATTTGTACATAATTTTGCAAAGTCAAAGATGAGGCCCGTGATTTTATTTTTGACATAGTACCCAAATCTGTTTTTTTAACTTTAATTTATGGCCTGCTTATGAGAATATTTTTTGTAGCACTGCTTTTTTCTCTAAGTTCGTTTACAACCTACAACTTAACGAACAAGAAAGAAATTTTAAATGAAATTGAATTAGCAAGACTTAACGAACATGTAAGTGAGGTTAAGACTTATGTTTCTGCTAATCGTGGCTATAGCAAGAAGATTGCTTTTCTTGTTGACATGAAGATCAAATCTGGAAAAAACCGTTTTTTTGTTTACGATCTTGAAAATGAGAGAATTATAGATCAAGGGCTTGTAGCTCATGGTTCTGGATCTGAAACAGGTATAAAAGGAGATATTTTACAGTTCAGCAATATGCCAAATTCTAACTGTACTTCTTTAGGTCGTTATGGAGTAGAGAAACCTTATAAAGGGGTTTTTGGAAAAGCATATAGATTAAGTGGAATGGACGAGTCAAACAACAATGCCCAGAAAAGAGCTATAGTATTGCATTGTTATAAAGAGGTTCCAGATGATGAAAAGGAATATTACATCATTAACAGCCACGGTTGTCCAATGGTAAGCGAAGCATTCTTTAAAAGACTTGACAAGTTTATTGAAGGCTCAGATTCTAAAATCATGCTTTCGGTTTATTATTAATAAAATATTTTTATCATATGAAATTTAAGAGCCTATAGGCTCTTTTTTTTTGCTTAAAAGTTATACAATGGCATTTTTATATGGATTAGTGTTTTTGCTCTAAATTATAGCTATTAAAGGTTTTATTTGTTTGAAAATTAATTTTTAAGAGGAATGCTTTTATCTTGAGTACTTCTTTTTATTCGAAAATGATTCTGTATCTAACTTTTATTTTAATCAAATAAATCATTTCTTTTTTTAGAAATATGGATTTAAATAAGTCAAAAACTTCGTTTCAAATTATAATTTGAAACCGAATTTAGAAACTTGGTACAGTTTTAAATTGATTGTGGTTATAACTTTGATATTATGGAAAGTGTAATCAGTTTTTACTCCTGACACCCCTTAAAATGAAACTTTAAAAAGTAAAATGGTGAAAATAAAGATTTAGAGCAATGTAGAATTTTTGCAACAATGTGGATTATGGATTTTAATAATATTTAAATTTCAAGAAGATGTCTTTACCTGATCAATTATATAATATGAAGTTTGCTGAGTATTTTGAATCAATACGTAAGATGTATTTAATTGATGAAAAATTTAAGGTGATTTGCGATAATTACTGTGATAACATTGTAAATGGCGAAAACTATAGAAAGAAAAAGGAAAAAAATTTCTTAAAGGAACAGGAATGTGAAATTTTATCTAAAGAATTGGAAGAAGAAATACTTTTTTATATTGTTCGTAATGGCTAGAATACAATGTATTCTGTCGTTTAAATTTGGATGAGAACTTCTCTTTGCTGGCTGTAAAGGGAAGTTTTTTATTAAATCAAAAATGTTTTACTTACACAAAGAATAGATTTTTTACAAGATATGCCAGATTATACTATTGCTTAAAATTTGATTGATGCCGATATTTGTCTAACATTATAATTGGTATAACATGTATATTTGTACCTTAAGTACAAATTGGCATAAAAAAGATTAAGAGCAATGAGTGAAAAGTTTAAGGTAGGGAGTTTGTATGCAGGTATTGGCGGAATTTGTATGGGATTTAAAAATTCTGGATTTGACTTACTTTGGGCCAATGAGTTTGATAAAAATGCTTGTATAACATATCGAGAAAATTTTAAACATGAACTTATTGAGGGAGATGTTTTAGAATTGGATCTAGATAATATTCCGAAAGTTGATATTTTGACGGGCGGATTTCCTTGCCAGCCATTTTCGGTAGCTGGTTATAGAAAAGGTTTTGATGATAATAGAGGAAATCACTTTTTTAGAATTTTAGATTTCGTAGATACTATGAGGCCTAAAGTGATATTCTTAGAAAATGTAAAAAACCTTGTGAATCATGACAACGGAAAAACAATGAAAGTGATAGAATCCTCGTTAAGAGAAAGAAACTACTCATTTCAATCACAAGTTTTAAATACGAAAGATTACGGAAACATACCTCATAATAGAGAAAGGATATTTATGGTGGCATTTGATACATTAGAATATCCTGATGCAGAAAAAACTTTTAAATTTCCTGGAAAAGAAGAATTAACTCGAACAATTGAAGATGTAATTACCAAAGAAAAAGTAGAAGAAAATTTCTATTATAAGGAAGATAAATACATGTTTAATATGCTGAAAGAGACAATGAAGTCAAAAGATACAGTATATCAATTCAGAAGGCAATATGTTAGAGAAAATAAATCGAATGTCTGTCCAACTTTAACTGCAAATATGGGAACAGGCGGACATAATGTTCCCCTAATAAAAACAGATTTTGGATTTAGAAAGTTAACGCCAAGAGAATGCTTAAGATTTCAAGGTTTTCCAGATTCATTTAAAATTCCAGCGAGACTGGCTAATTCTAGTTTGTATAAGCAGGCAGGAAACTCTGTCAGCGTTCCAGTAATTGAAGCATTATCTAAGAAGATATTGGAGGTTCTAGAAAATGTACCAGTATTGACTAATACAATACGATAATTTTTAACTTGAAAATTACAGTAGAAATTGACATTATTAAATTTCAGAGCTTAATATTTTTACTAAATTATCAATCGGATGCAGATCGCCACTTTGGATGTAGTAATTGCTGGCATCCATTTTAGTATATTGATTTAGCATTGCATTTTGAGGCAGGATATTATTATCTTTAATAGCATTTATAAAATCTTTATTGCTGCAATATCCTGCTATATCAAACTCCCAGACTGAATTGAATATTAACTCTTCAATTTCATTTTTTGTCATTTCATCGTTATATAAGCACTTTTTAGCTGTAAATAATTTTTTTATATCCGGCTGAATTCTAACCAAAATAAAATAATCATATTGAATTGTAGAATTGTTATTTAATGAAAGGTTCGGAATGTATTGTCCCTCGTAATTCCAGTCTTTTGTTTCAAGAAGCAATAAATTGGACTGAGCAGCAACAGATTTAACATTGATTTTTCGGCCCTTAATTTCCAAGTCCGAATCATCCCAAACACCTTCACCATAAATTTCAAAATCAAGTTTTCTAGATTCAAGATTTTGGTCTTTAAAATAATTGTAAAGAACAGTCTCTGCTAGTTTTCCCTGAAAAGTATTGCAAAATTTCTCGCTTTTTTTTCTTTCATATTGTCCGCCTGTTCGGCAATTTCTATGATGTCCTTTTCCAAAACACATTTCAAATGAAAAATCTATAACTTGCTGTATTTGAACTTTAGAAATTGGTAAGCCCAAAAATGCTTTTGTGTTACTCACATAATAATAATCTTTCTGCTCAATTATTTTATGATTCAGTTTCATTGTTTTAAAACTTCTTTAATTATTTATCATTTGTAACTCTCGAGTTTCAAATATAATAAATTTAAAGAATTTTCTTTCTTTTGTAAAAACTTTACTTTTCTGTTGAATAGAAAAGCTAATTATATTTTAACTGCCTTTTAAAATTTCATCAATAATTATTTTTTGAACTTCTTCTGATTTTTCAGTTAGAACAGAATGACCAGCATCTTTAAACAAAAATATTTTTTTCTTAGGAGCCTTTAGTTTATCGAAATATTTTTCAGCAATAGTAAAGTTGGTTTGGAGATCTTTTTCGCCAATAAAGAAATATACAGGGCATTTAACAGAAGGAAGATCTTTAAAAAGATTTTGTTTAATAGCTTTATTCCATGTTGGCATCCAAGTGTCTGACCAGGATTTAAGATATTCTTTTACTACAGTTGTATCTTTATCTGCAAAGGGCTGTCCATCATAATTAAACATCCATTTTCGTGAATAAAATATTTGTTGGTAGTTTTCAAAAGGAATTTTTACCGTTTTTAGTTCTTTTTCGCCAGCAGTGTTATGTTTTTCTTTTGCGTCAGCTTTAAGTTTATCCAGCAGTATTCGCTCGCTGTTAGATTGATCGATTACAGGGCTGAATGCCAGATAGGCATTTAATAAATCGGGATGCTTTTGAGTCATGTAAAATCCTAACACAGTTCCCCAAGATTCGCCTGCGAGATATATTTTTTGTTTATTAAATTTTTTTAAAAGTAGCTTTACCAATTCATAAGTATCATTTTCCATTAGTTCCAGCGTGATTGGCTCCGAAGACTTATTAAGAGCTAAAGTTCTGCCTGCGTCTCTTTGGTCCCACTGAACCACCAAAAAATGATCTTCAAGTTTATTCGTAAATTTTTCCGCTTGATTCATTCGAGAACTGCCAGGTCCGCCATGTAAAAATAAAATCAGAGGAGAAGTCTGTTTTCCTTTATAAGAGATGACTTGTTTTATTTTACCCACCGACAAAGTATCATAATGAGTTTGAGTCTGTGTAAATGATTTATTAGAAACGAAAACAATAAGAAGTATTACAAAATGTATTTTTTTCATCTGTCAAACTGGTGTTAAATTTAATGTTCAGATTTGTTACTCAGGGTTTTGTATGTGTTTAATGTATTGATATGTATTTGATTAAAACAAAAATAAAAGTTTTTTGCAAAGCTGGATTTATTATTTGTAATAAATGTTTTATGGTTTTCTTTTAATACTGAGAAATAGGATTTTTTTAGTTTGAAATTAATTAAATAAGGGTTTTGAGAAGTATGTTTATAGTAATTGAAAAGAAAAAAAATACGGATTTTTAGATTTGGAGAGTCTGGCATAATTTTTTTCTTTTGTTTCTTGCCTTTTCGTAGAAGAAAAGGGATTTGAAAAAACGTCGGATCCCGCTTTTATACTGCATTTATAATATTCTCAAAGGCTGTATAATTGTTTCAAGTGATAGACAAAATTTTCAGCATCCTTACTCAGTTTTTTTTCTACATCAATTTTTATGAAATCATTTTTTCTAATGATGATGATCTTATGCTGGTTTAATTTCAGATGGAAACAGATAATCGTAAGTAGAAATATAATTAAAGCAAAGATTAGTGATTTTTCAGTAGGCTTTAGAATATTAAAAAATACAATGGCAAATAATAAAGCGGTATAATTTGAAAAGTATGTTTTTCTTTTAATAAATCTAATTTTATTGATGCTTTTTAAATGAATAGTTTTCTTTTGATTTAAAATGATCAGTCTTATTTGATCACTATAAATTTCTCCAAAATCGTTCTGATAAATATGCTGCATCAATGATTTTAATTAGTTTTTACTGCAGTTTTATACAAATTGGAGAATATTTTGTAGCAACTGTTTTTAAGCATTTTATATTTTATCAATTTTCTGAAATAGTAAAGATTATTTAATACTTCTAAATCATTTACATTTATAGTTCAATTACTGGCGAAAAAGCCAGTAATTGAATTCTATATTTATTTAGTCGGTTATTGGTGGTAATAACCGGCTTTCAGATTATTGATAAATGATTCAATTTACTCTAAGAAGAATAAAATTAGGAATCATAAACTTCCCCCAAAAAAGTTTATCAACAGTTACAAATTTGGTAATGTTTTTTTGTTTTTATAGAACTATAAAGAAGTAAGATGTTCTTTATCGTTAAATTACTTCCTTTTAAAGGTTTTGTTAGGTCTTTTTGATTAAATCTAAAGAGGAGATGGAATTGGAAAGCAGCAAAAACATATTTTTTGTAGATGAGACAGTGATAATGATGATGGAATTTTCTAAAATCAATCGTGTAAAAAGATTGGTAAAAAGGTTATTTAAAAAAGAAAAATTAAAGATTATGTTCTATAAGATCTTTTAATTCACTAAATACAAATGGCTTTTTTAAAAATTGCTTTACTCCTAAACTGAACCCAATTACTTTATCTTTCGACTCTATTTCTGCTGAAAGGAATATAACAGGCGTACTAGCATATTCAGATTCAATATGTTGCTCCATAAAACCATAGCCATCAAGTTTAGGCATCATAATATCGCAAAGTATAATATCAGGTTCAAATTCTTTTACTTTCTTTAATCCGTCCCTTCCGTCTTCTGCTTCACAAACAATGTGTCCAACAAAAGAAAGCAATTCGCAAATTGTAATTCGTAATGTTTCTTCATCATCAATGATTAATATTTTAGCCATATTCCTTTTATTTTTTTCTTTGGTAATTTCAGTTCTATGCAGACTTGTGAATTAAATACGAGGAACGACTTCTTTTGGATGTATAGAAAATCCAAATAATCAAAAGAACTCCTTTAATAAATTAAGAATACATATTTTTTTCTAGTGTATTAATAAATTTAAATATAGCTTATAAAGTATTGGAGTACGAGGGGTATACTAACTAATTGCATTAAGCAACAAACTAATACCTGAAAATTCATATTGGTTTATTCCTAAATGCTACGTAAACTTAGAGTAATAATTTAAAAATACAAAAGAAAAAGTTAAAATATTATTTTTCAATTGTAATAATTATATCACAAATTTTGTTTGATTTTTTTGTGATATAGCTACAAAATGTTAAATTTTTATAAGTTTTGAAGAGAAAAATAGATTAGACCGAATATTCTAATGGTCTTTTAGACGATAAGATGCTTTATTTTAAAAGCAGCGTTATAGATCTTAATAAAAGGTTTGTTATAGTAATTCCATACAGATTGGTGTGGAATTGAGAAGATACAAATTAAAATTTCTCTTATCATGAAATTTAAAAACGAATTATTAAGATCAGCTTGATAGATTTTAATTGCAACAGGAGCAAAAATACACCGTTCCAATTTATGCTTTGAATTGGCTGCTTTTAATTTTTTTTTAATGGAGAAGTAAACTGTTAAGCACTTTCTGTTTCTATAGATTTTATGAAATCCCGAGGAGTAGTATTAAGATATAATTTAAAACTTGTTGAAAAATAAGATAATGAACTAAATCCGGTTTGGTCAACTATGTATTTGATATTTCTTTCGCCAGAATGAATTAGTTTAACAGCATAATCGAGTCTAAATTCCCTGATATATTGGCTGGCATTTTTATGAGTTAATTTCCGTACTCTTTTGTCGAGGGTTGATTTGCTGATGGCCAAATCTCTGGCAAGCTCATTCATGTCAATATTGGTCTTCATTTTTTGAATTAAAATTTCGTTTAATGAGGTAATGAAATCTTTTTCAGAGAGTTTAATTGTAATTTTAGAAAAAGGATCTGGACTGAATTTTTTTTCAATGTTGTTTTTAAGAAAGATTAGATTGTTGATTTTATAGATTAATTCTTGAACTTTAAAGGGCTTTATAATAAAATCAGTAACACCATTTTTGAGTTGCTTAAATTTTAAATCATCGTCAATATTGGCAGTAATCATAATAAATGGAATTACATTAAATTTATTGTTTTTACGAATTTTAAAAAACAGTTCCTCTCCATTTAGATTAGGCATCAGCATATCACAAATGATTATATCAGGTATATTTTTATTCAAATAAAAGAGAGCTTCCACACTGTCTTTGAAATATAGGACATCAAAATTATTTAATTTTAATATTTCTGAGATGGTAGTTCCCAGTACTATATCATCTTCAATTATAGTTATTTTAGTTGTTTGTTTTGTCATTGGTTTAATTTATTTTAAATCATTACGGTTATTTTTTAGATTATCAGTATTATTTTGAAAATAAAGCATAAAATGTAATACTTTTAGTTTCTTATTTGAAAAATTGATAAAAAGAGATGAAAAAACTACTGTCGTATGTTTCTAAAATCAATAATCATCTATTGGAATGCTCTACAATAGATGACGCTTTAAATTTGTGCATTAGAGATATTGGTTTAGAACACAACATGGATAGATGTTACATTCTAAAAAATAAAAATAATAGCGATTTGTTAGGTTTTGATTATGCTTACGCTTACGAATGGTGTAACAATGGTATAACATCTTATATTCATCATCTTGATCTGAGCAAAAGTCTTATAAATGCTTTATTTTCTCTTGATACTATTTTATCCAGAGATAAATTGAGGTTTGGGATAGGTAAAGATATTGATAATAACTTATTAAAAAAGATTTTCGAAATACGCGGTGTTAAATCTTATTTTTTTGCGCCAATTTTTTCTGACAATGTATTCTGGGGCTGGATTGGACTTGAAGACTGCACCAATGAACGGTTTTGGGAAGAGGATGAAATCTCGGTGTTGCAGACCATTATAAAAAGCTTAGGAATCCGTCTTAGCCAGACTGCAACTGTATCAAAATTAGAGAGAACGATAGAAAAATTTAATTTTTTTATGTCAAGTTCAAATCAAGCGATGTGGGAGTTTGATATTGAAACTGAAAAAACAAATTTTAGTTTAAATTGGTTCGGAATTATAGGATATACTCCTGAGGAAATACATGAAATTCCTAATTTCTGGGAAAAAGTTTTTTCTGCAGCTGATCATGACAAGATTTTTAATGATTTTAAAAAATTTGTATCCGGAAAATTGGAGCGCTTTGAAGGCAACATACAAATTATTCATAAGAATGGACATTCTATTTCAGCACGATACTCGGGTTTACTAAAACTAAATAAAAATGGAATTCCCAAAAAAGTTATAGGTACATATATGGATATTAGTGAACTGGTAGAAAAAGAGAAACAAGTGCTATTGTCTGAAGCAAAATTTAGGTTTATTGCCGAAAATACCACAGACTTAATCTGCCAGCATTCAAAAGAAGGAAATTTACTTTATGTTTCCAGTTTGTCGAATGATATAATAGGGTATAATTTTGAAGAGTTGATTAATAAATGTCCTTGGGATTTTATTCATCAAAAAGACTTGGATAATATTAAGAAATATTATTATTCAATTGTCAAAAATAAGGAAATTGAAACCATCACATTTCGGTTTAGGAAAAATGATGGCACCTATGTCTGGCTGGAAACGGCAACAAAAGTGATGCTGGATTCAGAAAAAAACATCATAGGATTTCAAACTTCCAGCAGAGATATAACTAAACGTATAAAAGCTGATAAAGAAATGAAAGCGGCCTTTTTAAAAGAAAGGAAGTTCAATGAATTAAAATCTAATTTTGTTTCTATTGCTTCACATCAATTCAGAACTCCATTGACTGTTATTTATTCTAATGCTGAACTTTTAGAGCTAAAGATAAATCATCATGAAAAAGGCCTTTCCAATGATTGCAATGTTATTATTTCTAGAATAAAAAATGAGGTGGAGAGAATGACAGAGCTAATGAATAATATTTTAGTCTTTGGAAAACAGGAAGCAAAAAAAATTGAAAAAATAATTCAGCCAATAGATCTTAATGAGTTTATTGAAACACTTACAAAGACCTATTTTAATAAGGATGGCGGTGCAAAAATCAAAGTAACAAAGAAAGGAGTAAAGAGAATCTTTTTTACTGATGAGTCACTAATTGTCCATATCCTCACAAATGTCATCAATAATGCATTTAAATACTCAGTGGGTAAACCAGATCCAGAGCTAATTATTAGTTACCTAGAAAATACAATTGAGATCCAGGTCATTGATTATGGTATGGGAATACCTAAAAAAGATATTCCAAATTTATTTACTTCATTTTTCAGAGCTTCTAATACCAGCTCAATAATTGGTTCTGGATTAGGCTTAGTTATTGTAAAACAGTTTACGGAATTTTTAAACGGGACTGTAGAATTAAAAACCAAAGAAAATTTTGGAACAACAATTAAATTGACATTTCCTTATGAGCACCAATAAAATTCTACTTGTAGACGATGAGCCAAATGTTAGAGAAACAATAAAGGAACTTTTGGTCTTTAAAAATTATGATGTTAGAACTGTAGCAAATGGGCAGGAAGCTTTGGATATGCTAGAATATTGGATGCCAGATTTAATTCTATGCGATATGGTTATGCCAGTTATGAATGGGACTGAACTGCATGAAAATATTAGAAACAATAAATCTTGGAGTATCATTCCTTTTATTTTTTTATCGGCAAAAAATGAAATTGATTTAATACAGCAATGTCTGCTGGATGGAGCGGATGGATTTTTAACTAAACCATTTAAAATAAATGAATTAACGCTTATAGTTGCCGCAGGTCTTGAAAGATTTGAAAAAAATCAAAATATGAGAAATAATTTACAGATCGTTAAAAAAAAAGACTTTCTCAGTTAAGTAAATACTCATCTTGATTTAATTTATTTCAGGACAAATTAGTAGAATTAGAGAGTCTTACTATTCTTAAATTTTCTATTGAAATAATATCCAAAGGTGTTATTTTAATTCTATACCATTTTTTTTTAAACAGTGCGTACTATTTTAGTTTTTGAAATGGTGTTTTTATTTATTTGTTCCTGTAAATAAACGGTTGAGGAATTTTACTATTATTAAATATATTAAATCAAATTATGAACAAAATTGTTTCTCAGAATATCAGAACCATAAGGGAAATGAAAAATCTTACCAGAGATTTTGTCGCTGGTGAATTGGACATGACTTATAGTGGTTACGGTAAAATTGAAAGAGGTGAAATTGATATAACAATTTCTAAAATATCCAAACTGGCAGATATTTTTGGAATTTCAATTTCTGATTTATTATTTTTTGACGTGTCGTATTTTTTTAATAATGATGCAGAAGATAAATTTGATGGACAATCTGGAAGTGTCAGTAATTCCGGTGTAAAAACGTTTAGGATGCCAAACAGTAGACTTTTGGATTTTCAGGTAAAAAAAGTTAGAAATAACGGATAACTTTAAGTTGTAATTTTAAGGAAAACCGCTGAAAGAATGAGGCGGTTTTTTATTATTGATTTGGAAGATGAAAGAGACTGTTCATGATAGAGCAGTCTCTTTTTTTATTCATTTGGCTTAAGATCCTATTGCTTGATAAACAAATCCAATTTTTTGCATTTCTGTTTTATTTAGTATGTTTCTTCCATCAAAAACAAAAGCAGGTTTCTGCATGGCGTCATAGATTCTCTGCCAGTCATAATCAACAAATTCTTCCCATTCCGTAAGCACAGCTATAGCATGAGCTCCTTGGCAAGCATCATAAGGATTTTCAAAAGATTTTGTACTTTTTGCATTTTCAGCAGCTGATCTGGTTTCTAAATAATCCAAGTCAGCTAAAATTTTCTTTTGGTTTACTTTAGGATCGTAAACGCAAATACCAGCCTGCTCATTTATTAAATCATCTGCTATATAAATGGCTGCAGATTCTCTCGTATCATTAGTATCTTTTTTAAAGGCCCAGCCTAAAAAAGTAATTTTCTTGCCAGCAACGGTGTTGTAAAGCGTTTTTACAATCTTGTCAGCAAATCTTTTTTTCTGATGGTCATTCATTATAATTACCTGTTCCCAGTAATCTGCCGTTTCATTCAGTCCATAGGATTTAGCAATGTAAACTAAGTTCAAAATGTCTTTTTTGAAGCAAGAACCACCAAATCCAACTGAGGCTTTAAGAAATTTTGATCCAATTCTGGTATCCATTCCGATAGCCCGAGCCACTTCGTTTATATCGGCTCCTGTTTTTTCACAGAGTTCAGATAAAGCATTGATTGATGATATTCGCTGTGCTAAAAATGCATTAGCAGTCAATTTTGATAATTCTGATGACCATACATTTGTAGTTAATATTTTGTCCTGCGGGACCCAGTTTGCATATATATCGACTAAGGCTTGTATGGCTTTTTGCCCTTCAGGTGTTTGATCTCCTCCAATTAAAATGCGGTCGGGATTCAACAAATCAGAAATGGCAGTTCCTTCGGCAAGGAATTCAGGATTAGATAAAATTTGGAATTGGACACCATTGCCTGTATTGTCAAGAATACTTTTAATAGCTTCAGCAGTTCGTACAGGAAGTGTTGACTTTTCTACTACAATTTTATTGTCTTTTGCCACTTTTGCAATTTGTCTGGCACATAATTCAATGTATTTTAAATCTGCCGCCATTCCTTTTCCTTTTCCATAAGTTTTTGTGGGAGTGTTTACAGAGATGAATATAATTTGAGCTTCTTCGATTGCCTTTTCCACGTCATTTGAAAAAAACAAGTTTTTTCCTCTTGTTTCCGCGACAACACTACTTAGGCCAGGTTCAAATATTGGGATATTATCTGTATTTTCATCATTCCAGGCATCAATTCGTTCCTGATTTAAATCGACTACCGTAATCTTGAGGTGTGGACATTTTTGTGCTATAACTGCCATGGTAGGTCCGCCGACATATCCGGCTCCAATGCAGCATATTTTAGTGATTTCCATTTGATCTGTTTTATAATTTTTAAATTATTCTGAAAGGATATTTTCCTGATTATTTAATGTGCTATTTTTTTAATAAGGAGTAGTTTTTTTGATGAATAGCTTTCACAGCTGTATTTATGAAAGAATCAATCGTTTGATTTTCTTATTCTCAAGGTAATAACGATGCATCATTTTAAAGCTTATAAAAGTAATTTCTGCCGTGTTTTTTTTGCTTCCTTTAAAGAGTTATATGTTCCAAAATTTGGTTTTATTGTCTTTTACAGTTTCTGTGTTGCCCTTTCGTTTGTAGTAATTTTGTTGCTGTAGAGTTTTAGTTTTTTGATTCTTTGCAAGAAGAAAATGATGAGATTTGGAATGCTATTTTCAAGTGTTTTCTGCAAGAATTATCAACTCTGTATTTTGTCATTTAAAATATTTTTTAGGTAGTTAAAATGTAACTATCTACGGGGAACCCTTGTTCAATTTTATTTTTTTAATTGTTTTCTGCATGTTTTACCTACGTTCATACAAAAACAGTTTTTCTATATTTTAATCTAAACCAATTATGAAAACAGGAATAACATTTAGTGCCTTTGATCTGCTTCATGCAGGTCACATTAAAATGCTGGAAGAAGCAAAATTAAATTGTGATTATCTTATTGTTGGACTGCAGACTGATCCAACTCTTGACCGACCGGAGAAGAACAAACCGAGTCAGTCAGTTGTAGAACGTTACATCCAGCTTAAAGGATGCAAATTTGTAGATGAAATAGTTCCTTATGCAACAGAGCAGGATTTAAAGGATATTCTACAGTCTTTTCAAATTGATGTACGTTTTTTAGGAGACGAATATAAGGACAGAGATTTTACAGGAAGATCTTATTGTGAAGAAAAAGGAATAGAGTTCTATTTTAACACAAGAGATCATCGTTTTTCAAGCAGCGGTCTTCGCAGAGAAGTTTTTCAATTGGAACTTTTAAACGGAAATAAATGATTGCAGCAGCTAATATCGTTCATGTTGTATTAACAGGAGGAGTCGGTAGCAGGTTATGGCCTCTTTCTCGTAAAACAAAACCAAAACAGTATCTTGATTTGTTTGACGGATGCTCCCTTTTGGAAATGACAATTGATAGAAATAAAAGCATCGCTGATAGATTAATCATTGTTGGCAATGTAGAAAACCATTCATTGAGCTGTAAAGTGATGGAGAAATTTTCTCTTGAGCATTCGCATATTGTTGAGGCTGCGCCGAGAAATACCGCTGCAGCGATTGCTTTTGCCGCTTTTCAGTCTAAAGAAGAGGATGTTTTAATTGTTACGCCTTCAGATCATATTATTAATGGAGAAGAAGAGTATTTGGCAGCACTAAAACAAGCAATCGAAATTGCAGAGAATAATTATCTAGTCACTTTTGGCATCAAGCCATCAAAACCTGAAACTGGATATGGTTACATTGAGTTTGAAGGAAATCATGTATTGGCTTTTCATGAAAAACCTAGTTTAGATAAGGCTTCAGATTTTTTAGAACAGGGTAATTTTTATTGGAACAGCGGTCTTTTTTGTTTTAAGGCAGGAGTATTTCTGCAGGAACTTCAAAAACAGGAACCAGAAGTTTACAACAAGGCAAAAACAGCTTGGGAAGCTAATGATTCAGGATTTTTAGATTATGATTTGTCTATGCAGATTCCTTCCATTAGTATTGATTATGCTGTTATGGAGCGTAGTTCTAATATAAAAGTTGTGGCTTCGCAGTTTGACTGGTCAGATCTTGGATCGTTTGAATCCGTTTATGATTATTTAGTGAAAAAAGGGCATCAAGCTGACGCTAACGGAAATATTCTAATTGGATCAGCCATACACACTTCTTTTATTGGGGTAGAAAACTGCCTTTTAGTTCATACTCCCGATGCTTTTTTGGTAGTAAAAAAAGAAAATTCGCAAGAGGTAAAACAAGTTTATCAAGAATTGGAAGCGGCTAATTCTCCACTGCTTTAAAGTATAAGCTACAGTTAAATACAAAATTATTACAACATCAAAAATATTATGACCAATACACCAAAAATAGCTTTAATAACCGGAGTTACAGGACAGGACGGCGCTTACTTAAGTGAATTTTTACTTAAAAAAAATTACATAGTTCACGGACTTAAAAGACGCTCTTCTTTATTTAATACGGACCGAATCGATCATTTATACCAGGATCCGCATGTAGACAATCAGCGTTTTATACTTCATTACGGTGAGATGACTGACAGCACCAATTTAATTCGTCTGATTCAGGAAATACAACCAGATGAGATTTACAATCTTGCGGCTATGAGCCATGTTCAGGTATCTTTTGAAGTGCCAGAGTACACTGGTAACGCTGACGGATTAGGAACTTTAAGGATTTTAGATGCTGTCCGTTTATTAGGATTGGAAAAAAAGACACGTATTTATCAGGCTTCTACATCTGAATTGTATGGAAAAGTCCAAGAAGTGCCACAGACGGAAAAAACACCTTTTTATCCTCGTTCCCCTTATGCAGTGGCAAAAATGTATGCGTACTGGATTACAGTGAATTACAGAGAAGCTTATGGTATGTATGCCTGCAACGGAATTCTATTTAATCATGAATCGCCAATTCGCGGGGAAACTTTTGTAACCAGAAAAATTACCCGTGCAGTATCGCGTATTGCGTTAGGATTACAGGAAAAATTTTATTTAGGAAATCTAGATGCCCAAAGAGACTGGGGACATGCGAAGGATTATGTACGTATGATGTGGATGATTCTTCAAGCCGATGAACCAGAAGATTGGGTAATTGCTACAGGAACAACTACAACAGTTCGTGATTTTGTCAAGATGAGTTTTGCTTATGTTGGGGTGGAAATTGAATTTAAAGGTAGCGGTGTTGATGAAAAAGCTTACGTAGCTGCATGTAATAATCCTGATTTTCAAATAGAAATCGGAAAAGAAATCTTAGCGGTAAATCCTCGTTATTTCCGTCCTACAGAGGTGGAATTACTAATTGGAGACGCTACAAAAGCAAATACTAAATTAGGATGGGTGCCCGAATATAATTTACAGGATTTAGTAAATGATATGATGCAGTCTGATATAAAAATAATGCAGAAAGATCATCATTTAGAAGAAGCAGGATATCAAACAATGAACTACTACGAGTAAAATGAATATAGATAAAACTTCCAAAATATACATTGCAGGTCATCGCGGTATGGTGGGATCTGCAGTATGGAGAGCGTTGGAAAACGAAGGATATCAAAATTTAATCGGACAGTCAAGCAGTGAGTTGGATCTGCGTGACCAGCAGGCGGTTCAGGCATTTTTTGAAAAAGAGAAACCGAAGGCAGTTATAGATGCAGCAGCAAAAGTGGGAGGGATTCTGGCAAACAATAATTATCCCTATCAATTTATTATGGAGAATATGCAGATTCAGAATAATTTAATTGATACTGCTTTAAAGTCAGGAATAGAGAAATTTATTTTTCTTGGCAGTTCTTGTATTTATCCTAAAATGGCACCACAGCCTATTCAGGAAGATTATTTATTAACTGCAGCATTGGAACCAACCAATGAATGGTATGCCTTGGCAAAAATTTCGGGCATCAAAGCTTGTCAGGCTGTTCGTAAAGAATTTGATAAAGACTATGTAAGTCTAATGCCAACTAATTTGTATGGGATTCACGATAATTTTGATTTGAAAAGCTCACATGTTTTACCAGCTATGATCAGAAAATTTCATGAAGCTAAGCAAAATAATCATGCAGCAGTAACACTTTGGGGAACAGGAAATCCTATGAGAGAGTTTCTTCATGCAGACGATATGGCGAAGGCTGTAGTATTTGCCTTAGAAAACAGACTGCCGGATTATTTATACAATGTTGGATCTGGACAAGATTTAAGCATCAAAGAATTAGCATTGACGATTCAAAGCATTGTAGGACATCAAGGTAAAATTACTTGGGATGATTCTATGCCTGATGGTACACCTCGAAAATTGATGGATAGTTCAAAAATGCAGCAATTGGGTTGGAAACAACAGATTCATCTTAAAGATGGAATTGCAAAAACATACGAATGGTTTTTGGCCAATGCTGAAAATATAAAAGAAGTTTCAATCGGCTTGTAATTGAATTATGTGTTTCGTTTAGCTGTCCCGTATAAAATATGAGAATACATTTTAAAATAAAGAATTAAAATAAAAGTGAAAACTAATCATTTTCCGTTCTTAAACCGCCTCAAATCACTTGAATACGCATGAATATTTTAGTATAAATTCAATTTAACAATTAAAAGTTATGGATGCAAACAGAGTAATGGTTTATGATAAATTTCATTATTTCTCAAGGTTTTTGAAATATGAGTTTAAGGATATCAATTTTGTTGCCGGGCATAAAGCAGATATTCTTTATGGGCATGAAATGACAGATGATCTTTCATTAGTAGTTTTTGTTTTTTATTCGGAGAATGATTTGATCGATCTTTTAAGGATTAATTCATACGGAATTCCAGTATTGGTCTGTAATCATTGCCCTCAGTTCCTCAATAAATTTAAAAACATACAAAACATTGAAGTGTTAGAATGTCTGGATACAAAAAGGGGATTTAGAAATGATCTTAGACTGCATTTTGAGGAAAAATTTAGTTTGGTTGATGAACAGTCAATATGTAAATAGAACAGCGTACAGCTTTATTTTTTAGGTAAAAATTAGAAGAAATGAACAAGCTAAAAGAGAGAAAGAGAATCAGCATCAGTGATTTGAAAGCCGTAAACAAAAAATTAGAAAGTTTTGCTTTCAGAGTATCACATGATCTGCTTTCGCCGGTTAATGCTTTAAAAATGCTGGTTTCTTTAATAGAAGAAGAAACTCAGGAAGAAAGCACAATGGAATATATCCGAATGATAAAAGACCGCGTAGTTCATCTAGACCAGACGATTCGAAACAATCTAAAAAATTCAAAAGCCGATTATCCAGAACTTCAGATCACAAAAATTCCACTTGAAAAAACGGTTGCAGACGCAGCTGAAATTTTTTCTAATGAAATCAAAACTTTAGGAATTCATTTTCAAGTAAACATTAACGAACAAGAAGCCTTTTTTTCAGATAGATTCAGATTAAATACGGTATTGGAAAACTTGATAGGCAATGCTGTAAAATATCATAATAAAGAGGCTGTTGATAAAGTGATAGTTGTAGAAGGTTATTCAGACGAAAATACACTTAAAATTTCTGTATCCGATAATGGGATTGGGATTGCAGAGATCAATCAGGACAGAGTATTTGATAAATTTTTCAGAGAATCCAATAGCTCTGAAGGATACGGAATAGGATTGCATATCGTAAAACAAACCGTTGAAGCTTTGGAAGGTACTATTAATGTGAAGTCTGCTCAAGGAAGAGGCAGCTGTTTTATTTTAGAATTAAGAAACTTTAAAAATCAAAATTAATACTTTAAAAGGGAATGAAACAGTTGTTGTATATAGCGCCAGTGATAATTGATTTTGAAAAATTAAATGGGGTGTCTAAAAAAATACTAAATCAATATAAAGTTTTTAGTAAATCGTATAATGTCACGCTAATCTCTTATGGCCCAGACTGTCTTTATTATCTGAATAATAGTTTTTTTGAAACGATTCCTTTAGAAAATACCAATCGAAGACTCAAAATGTATTCTTTTATTGATAAAACTCTTTCAGTAAACAATTACAGTTTTATTTACACCAGATACCATTTGTGTGATTTTTTGTTTCTCAATTCCCTGAGAATCTTAAGTAAAAAAAAGAGCAAAATTGTTATTGAAATCCCTACGTTTCCTTACAAGCACGAACTGCTGAAATGGAAGGGAGGAGCAATGCGTTATTTCATGGATGCTTCTTCTAATTTTTTGCTGAGACTTTATGTTGGTCGAATTGTAACGTATTCAAATGATCATAAGATTTTCGGTATAAAAACCATAAATACCATGAATGGAGTTATTTATGAAAATGTTATTCCAGTGGAAAAGAGAATTTACAATGCCAATGAAATACATTTAATTTCGGTATCTCTTACCATGAGTTGTCATGGTTACGACAGGTTAATAGAAGGATTAAAGGAGTATTACCAGCTTGGAGGCGATATTAATATTGTCTACCATTTAGTTGGAGAAGGAGATGAAATCAAAAAGTATCAAGAATTAGTGGCGAAATACGGCATTGAAAAACATGTTTTATTTCATGGTTTCAAAAGCGGAAGTGATTTAGATGCTCTTTATGAAAAGGCAGATCTTGCTGTAAATTCAATTGCAATACACCGAATTGGTTTAGAGACAGAAAGTACAATAAAATCAAAGGAATATGCCGCTAAAGGACTGCCTATGATTTCTTCTTATGTTGTGGATGCTTTTTCAATTCAAGACAATGAAAAATATGTACATCAGATAAGTCCTGATGAAAGTCCTGTTAACATTTACGGACTTATAGAATTTTACAAAAAAATTTACCAGAATACAGATCGTAATATTTCGGAAGAAATCAGATCAGCCTCTCAAAAAAGATGTGATATGTCTGTTACGCTTCAAGGTGTTGTTGAGTATTTTAATGCAGCAGTTTAAGTTTGAAAAATCATAATTATATTACAATTGGATTAGCGCTGCTGGGTATAATAGAAAGTTATTATATCTATAACCAGCCAATTGCAAGAAAAGGTCTAGAATTACTGTTCTTAATTCCTTTGTTTTTTACCGTATGCATATCCATTTACGGCAGTACAATACTTCGGTATCATAAGCAGGGAATAGGACTTAAAATTTATTACAGCATTGTTGTTGTTCGATATCTTATTCAGCCTTTTCTAATTACGCTTTCTGAAGGAAAATTGAATTTTAGGATGCCTGAAGCCAAAGCTGCTTCGTATGATATGGCAGTACTTATTTATGGAATTGAATTATTTATTGCCTGTATTGCTATAAAAAAATGGTTTCCTATTTACATAAAAAAATATCGGAAGAAAGATATTTCACATACACAGCTACCGCTAAATTCTTATGGAAAACGAGTGCTGCTTGTTTATTTCTTATTCCTTTTAGTCCGTTTTAATTCGTGGATGCCGGGACTGAATATATTAGCATTAAAAGAATCAGTTTCTAAAGTTGCAGTTGTATTTGATGCTACGATTTTTAATAGTATAAAAATCTTTATTTTCATTCTATTGCTTGCTGAGGCAAAAAAATATGCGAGAAACAAAGCTGGTTTTCAGTTGTATTTTGGTTTAGGTGTTATTGCGGCCATTTTTAATTTTATATCTTATTTTGGAAGCAACCGTTCGCTGATATACGAAACAGCGATTGCTACAATTACCATTTTGATTGTAAGTTATCCGCAGTTAAAAACAAAGATTTTGGCAATATTACTTCCGTTTGCCATTGTTATTATGGTTTTGTCTTATGCAAATAAACAATTTGCAGAAGATAATGCAGGTACTTTAGAAAGTGGCGATTCCAGCGTGGTAGTTTCCAATTTTATTGAAGAGTATGCCAATGGTTTATGGACTGTTGCACGTTCTTATCAAGCTTCGATAGGCATCAGCACTGCAAAGTCAAATGAGGCTTTGATTAAAGATTTTTCAGATGGACTTTCAGGTTTATCAGATTTACCAGGATTTAAGACTTTGTCCAATAGTTTGAAAGAGCTGCGTTCTTCTTCGGATGTTTTTAAAGATTCATTAAAACAAAGAGATGACAGGGGACAGATGCTCTCGCTTTCCGGAGGCTTTTTAATTATAGGAGGCAATCTGCTGGGCTGGCCGGTGCTGATTTTAGGGAATTATATTATGATTATGCTTTTAGTAAGAATGGAAGCAGCATCTAAAGTCGTTCAAGATTTGTACTATAAATACATGTACATCTGGATGTCCATTCTTATGGGATTAGTTCATTGTTATTGTCTGCAGACCATTATTTTCTGCTGGAGTAAATACATCCTTTTTTATTGGCTTGTCTTGTGGGTAAATCGAATCGGAGTTTTAAAACGAAACAAATATAGGAGAGCAGAGGCTCATGTAGAGAATCTAAATTATAACTGGACAGCTGGGTCTATTGTCTAAAAAAATGAAAAATAGTAAAAAAAGAGTACTCATAGTAGTCAATACACAGTTTCCTTATGGGAAATCAGAAGATTTTTTATCCAATGAATTAGAATACGCGACTGGTTTTGACGAAATAGTATGTTTTCCGATTTTAGTTTATGGAGCTAAGACGTTTGAGGATATTATTTATAAGAAACCCAAACAGTCCGTAACATTTTACAACAGTGCTCTTTCTTATAAAAGCAAATCAAGAATAGTAAAACTCCTTTTTTTGACTTGCACTAATTCAAAATTTTATAAAGAATTATGGCTTTTGATACAGACAAATAGACTGACATTAAGAAATATTAAGCAGCTCTTTATCTTTTTATTTATCGCGCACAATGCTTTAAATGATTTGGAAAAAGTTGTTAAGGAAAAGTACCAAAATTGTGATGTAGTATTATATTCTTACTGGATGTACATTACTGCTTTTGTAATTATTTCATTAAAAAAGAAGTTTCAAAAGACAATCCATTTTGAAAAAAAAATCACGCGCTGTCATCGATTTGACCTCTACGAATATGCTGATGCAGGCCGTTATCTGCCTATGAGAGAATACATTTTGTCTGAGATGGATGAAATACATTCGATTTCAAAAGATGGTGTATCCTATTTAAATAAAGAGTTTCCACAATACAGCGATAAATTAAAATTGTCAAGATTAGGTTCTTTAGATAAAGGCATCAAGATTTTTCCAAAGAGCGAAACACTTCATCTTGTTTCCTGTTCCTGGATGCGTCCTGTTAAAAGAGTATCCGCTATTTTGGAAGCAGTTTCAAAGATTTTTGTAAAGATAGAATGGGTGCATTATGGCGACGGAGAAGAATTTGAAAAGATAAGTAAAATGGCAGCTCAGATCAATAATCCTTCAGTAGCTGTAAAATTGATGGGCGCTTACAGTAATGAAAAAGTACTTGCGGAATATGCCAGTAAAACCTATGATGTTTTTATCAACGTAAGCGAAAATGAAGGTGTTCCTGTTTCTATCATGGAAGCGATGTCTTTTGGAAAAATTATAATCGCTACCAATGTTGGGGGAACGGCAGAGATTGTTGAAAATGGAGTTAATGGTTTTTTACTCGATAAAGATTTTACTAACGAAGAACTGGTTCAGGTACTGACCAAAATAGCTTTATTAGAAGCAGAAGAATTCAACGAAATGTGCAGACAGTCTAGAAGAATTTGGGAAGAAAGATGTAATGCAGAGGCCAATTATCAAAAATTTTATCAGCAGCTTAAAGTGAATTCTGTACAATGAAAAGAAATACCATAAATATAAATCTGCAGCCTGTAAACAATCAAGGTTCTGGAATTGCTCTGTTTGCCAATAAATTAATAGCCGAATTAGAAAAAAGTAAATTATATAAAATTTTCGGCAGTTTTAATTTTGTGAGAGGAGTCAAAAAAAAGGAATTAGAAAGATTCTCCTTCCCTGTAAAATATTCATCAGTTCCCGCTAAAGTTGTGTATTCGAGATTAATAAAAAAAGCACTGCCTTTTTATTACCACAATATGATGCGTGGCGAGTCAGATATTAATTTGTTCCTGACTTATAAAATCCCAAGAGTCAATTACAGCGGTATTGTAATCACTACAATTCATGATTTAATTCCCTTAAGAGTTGCCACAGAAAACGATAAAATACAGACAGATTACAGAAATGATATTGATTATGCAATCCGCCATTCTGATTATTTGATAACAATATCTGAGGCTTCTAAAAAAGACATTTTGGAAGAGTTTTTATACAACAAAAATAAAATTTTTGTCATTCCTAATGGGGTTGATTTTGAGTTGTATAACAATGAAATAGAACAAGAGCACTTAACAAAAGTCAAAGAAAAATATCAACTGCCCAATAAGTTTGTGGTGTATCTAGGAGGAATACGCAGACATAAAAATGTAGATAATTTGATTCGTGCTTATGCTTTGCTTTCTGAAGATATAAGAGCAGAAGTCAGTTTAGTGATTACTCAGGGGAATGAAGATTTGAAAAAGCTGACAGCTAATCTTAACATAGAAGAGCAGGTTTTCTTTACACCTTATATCGATGAAGAAGACAAGCCGGCGGTTTATAAATTGGCTTTGGCAATGGCGTTTATATCGTCTTATGAAGGTTTTGGTCTGCCCATTATAGAAGCCATGGCTGCAGGAACTCCTGTTATTACTTCTAACGTTTCGTCTATGCCAGAAGTTGCCGGTGATGCTGCAGTACTAGTAGATCCATTTGAAATTGAGGAAACTACAGATGCTTTAGAGCGAATTATAGTAGATGCCGATTTTCGAAAAAAGCTGATTGAGTCGGGTTATGAAAATGCCAAAAAATACAGTTGGACGCATTCAGGCGAAGAATTAGTAAAATTATGTAATACCATATTAAAGCAACAGACATGATTCATTTGTTAAAAAAAACAGCACGATTAAGCTTCAGCCTGCCTAAAACGATCTATTTTAATTTCTGTTTGTTTGAACCTAAAATAGCTGTTAAACTTCCCATTTTGGTAGACTATAGAACCAAGTTTTGTTCACTACATAGGAATACAGTTGTATTAAATGAAACCCCAAGATTTGGAATGATTAAAATAGGCTGGGGAGAAGGCGCGGTTGGAAATGAGTGCAATCGCTTTAGCTACTGGACTATTAAAAAAGAATGTAAAGTTGCTTTTGTAGGCAGCGCTCATTTTGCAAGAGGAGTATCATTAAGAGCGGATGAGGGTGGACAGATCGTTTTTGGAAAAAACTTTACAGCAAACCAGAATTTCTTCTGTGCCACCAATACCACTATAACTTTTGGAGATAATGTACTGGCAGGCTGGAACATCCATATTCGGGATGGCGATGGACACCACATTTTTGATCAGGATAACAGCATCATCAATACCAACAGACCAATTTCGATAGGAAGCAAAGTCTGGATAGGAAGTTATGCCACTGTTCTTAAAGGGGCGACAATTCTAGACAACAGTATAGTGGCCTTAGGGTCAATTGTAACAAAATCATTTTCGGAGCCTAACATAATTATTGGTGGCATACCAGCAGTAATGGTTAAGAAGAATGTTCGTTGGGAGAAGTAATCTTATAAAAAACAATAATTTCTAATGACAACAAACAGAACCCGAAGTTCTATAAAAAATTCTGCAGCGGCTTTAATGGGTCAGTTGATCACAATTATTTTAAATTTTGCCGTCCGAACTATATTTATAAAAACATTAGGAGCGGCTTATTTAGGAATTAATGGGTTATTTACCAATATTCTTTCGGTGCTGTCTTTTGCAGAAATTGGATTTGGAACGGCAATTATTTATGCCATGTATATGCCACTCGCTGAAAAAGATGTAATTCAGGTTTCAAAACTAATGAATTATTTTGCCAAGGTTTATGAAATCATTGGTACAGTAATTTTTATTACGGGTCTATTTTTAATTCCTTTTTTACATTTTTTTATCAATGATTTATCAGAATTGCCAAAGGAACTCCCTTCTTTATGGATTATCTATCTGCTCTATTTATTTAATACTTCTATAAGTTATTTTTTTAATTATAAAAGATCATTAATAATTGCCAGCCAGAATGGACATATAGATTCATTAAATCAGCTTTACTTTAATATTATCAAGGGAACTTTACAAATTGCAGTCCTGTTTTTATTCCATGATTTTTTAAGTTTTCTGATCATTCAGATTCTGTGTACTTTTTTAGGGAATTATTTTATATCTAAAAAAGCGGATAAGTTATTTCCTTATTTGATCTATTATAAGCATAAAAAAATTGAGAAAAAAGATAAGATTGCTTTGAGACGCAATGTCTTTGCGATGTCGTTCAGTAAATTAGGTTCTGTTGTCATTACCGGAGTGGATGATTTGTTGATATCAAAATTTGTTGGAATAGTGGCAATGGGGATTTATTCCAACTATTTATTACTGACTAATACCATTAGAATTGTTTTCATGCAAATGCTGCTGCCCATAACGGCAAGTGTTGGAAATTATGTGGCAGAAAAATCAGATGATGAATCGCATACTTTTTTTAAAAAGTTATTTTTTATCAATGCCTATTTTGCTATCTGCTGTTTTATAGCCCTGAGCACATTGGTTAATCCTTTTATACATTTAATTTGGGGAAAAGAATATGTCTTTTCTGCATTAATAACATTTCTGATAACCTTCAATTTCTATTTGGATAGAATGAGAACTACTTCTCAGATTTTTATAGATGCCAAAGGCCTATTCTGGCCCATTAAATGGAAATCTTTATTTGAAGCAGTTATCAATTTATCCCTTTCATTTTACTTTTTATTAGTCTTAAAATGGGGAATCGAATCTATAATCATTGCGACGATAATAAGCAATCTAACAACAAATATATGGTGGGAACCTTATGTAGTTTTTAGATATGGTTTCCAAAAAAAAGTCTTGTCTTATTACATTATGCTGGTTAAATATACTGTTATTCTGGCTGTTTCATATGTAACAGTAAAGTATTTGCAGGAGCCCCTTTCGGATAATTTTTTAGGTTTTTTTGGAAAGGCAGTAATTGCCTTCGTAATTCCAAACATCATTATTCTTCTCGTTTATTTTAAGACAGATGAACTGAAATATTTTATCGCTTTAATACAAAATATTATAAATAAAAAACTATGATCAAGAGGCTATTTTTAAAGCTGGCATTTCATATTCTTAAAACTTTTTTGAAGCCTTTTGACGGTAGAATGCCGAGGTTTTATATGAAGGGCTATAACTTCATTTTGAAAATGGTCGGAGTAAAAATGAATGGTCTTCCAAGATATATCTCAACTCAGGTAAGATTTGATGATTTTAATAAAATCTATTTATCAGAACGTGTGGTCATCTCCGAAAAAGTGATTCTGCTGACACATGATTATTCCTTAACTACTGGTCTTATTGCATTGAATAAAAAGCCTGCGACAGATCTTGCTTTCAAAAAAGAAATCCATATCGGCAAAAATGTATTCATAGGAATGGGGGCTATCATCATGCCTGGAACCATTATTCACGATAATGTAGTCATAGGAGCAGGAAGCGTGGTAAGAGGAACCATTTATTCTGATGCTATTGTTATTGGAAACCCGGGACAGATAATCGGGAAATTAACGGAGAAAGCCCTAAGATGGGAACAGCAGATGGAGAGTTCATTTATACAGAAAGATAGAATTTAAACAGATGAAGATACTTATTATTGGGCCATTTCCTGAACCTATTAACGGCTGTTCGTTAGCTAATCAAGTTCTGTTAAAGCAGCTAGAACTGAAAAAGGAAATTTCTGTAGCTATTATAAACACGAGTTCAAAAAATATTTCTTCAGAAAATGTTGGGCGTTTTTCATTTGGTAAAGTTTTTTCATTTTTAAAGGTCTATAAAAAAATAGGAACAATTTCTAAATCAGATGTAGTTTATACAACACCGGGACAAACTTTTTTTGGGATTGTAAAATATATGCCTTTTTACTTTTACTGTTTAATGACAAGCAGACCTTATATTATCCATATTCATGGAAATCATCTGGGGAATGAATATAAATCTTTGAAAGGATTGAGAAAAAGGATTTTTGCATTCTTTATTCGAAGAGCTACCGCAGGAATTGTTCTTTCGGATTCTTTAAAAAACAATTTTGACGGACTTCTGAATCCAAAGAAAGTTTTTATAGTCGAGAATTTTGCTCAGGATAATTTAGTTCAAAAAGCAGGAGTAGTCAAGCCAAAAGATAAATTAAGGTTGCTTTATTTGAGTAATCTAATGGAGGAAAAAGGAATTCTAGACTTTTTAGATAGTTTAATTCTATTAAGAAATGAGGGAATTATTTTTGAAGCCGATATTGCTGGTAAAATTGAAGACGAATCAGAGGTTATTATAAACGATAAATTCCAAGAACTTCAGGGATTTATTAATTATCACGGCGTTGTATCAGGACAGCGTAAAACTGATCTTCTAGAAAAGTCCAATGTTTTTGTTCTGCCTACCTATTACCGTATGGAAGGACAGCCGATTTCACTAATAGAGGCTATGGCCACGGGGAATATAATCGTTACAACAAAATTTTCTGGAATTCCTGATATTATCAGTACAGAAAACGGCTGTTTTGTTCACTCCAAAAGTCCACAAAGCATATTTAACACCCTACTGGAAATTAATGAAAAATTAGAGGAATGGGTTGATAAATACAGCAGGGTGAATACCAAGTATGTTCAATCCTATTTTACAGAAGAACAATTTGCTGCTAAAGTTTTTAAAGTTATTAAAGACATTTAATTTAAGTTATTATGAAAAAAGTTCGTTTAGATTTATTTAACTCCAAGTTAGGTCTCGACAGAGGCGCATCTAAAGCAAAAGAGATGTTGTGGTATGCCGTAAAGGTTGTATTTTTTCTTTCTGCTATTCCATATCCTTCAAAACTTAAAGTGTTTTTATTGAAAGCATTTGGTGCAAAAGTTGGTAAAGGATTAGTAATTAAGCCAAGAGTTAATATTCATTTTCCGTGGAAGTTAGTTGTTGGAGATAATGTTTGGATTGGTGAAGAGGTGTTTCTTCTAAATTTTGAATTACTCACTATCGGTAATAACGTCTGCATCAGTCAAAAAGTTTTTGTCTGCGGAGGCAATCATGATTACAAAGACCCTACAATGCCTTACAGAAACGGGGTAATAGTAATTGAAGATGGAAGCTGGGTAGGCGCATCCTCATTTGTTGGTCCCAATGTTAAAATAGGAATCAACACTATTGTTTCAGTTGGTTCAATAGTAACAAAGTCATTACCTGAAAATGGGGTTTTTAGTGGCAATCCGCTTCAATTGGTAAAAGAACGCTGGTAATTCAATCATCATTTTATTTTTTGAGATTCAAAAAAACATCATTTTTTTAATATGATGGAGATTCTCTATGTCGCCTTAAAAGTGAAAACAAAGATTTTCTCATTCTTTTCAAGCCATTTTTACAGCAGCAGTTACTATTTCAAACATTCAAATTAACTAAAAAAAATAATCATGAAAGTTTCTATCATTACTATTTGTTACAATAGAAAAGAAACCATTACAAATTGTATAGAGAGTGTTCTATCACAAGATTACTCCAACATTGAATATATTATTATAGATGGAAATTCAACTGACGGTACAAAGGAAATCATTGAATCTTATGAAGAGAGGATAAGCACCTACATATCGGAACCTGATAAGGGAATGTATGATGCCATTAATAAAGGATTGAAAATCGCAACTGGAGATGTTATTGGATTGATGCATTCTGATGATGCGTTTTACGATAACGAGGTTGTCTCAAAAATTGTTACCATGTTTAAAATGTTTCCTTCTCGTGACGGAGTTTATGGTGACGGAATTTATGTGACAAATGACAGTGAAGAAAAAATTGTAAGAAATAGAATAGGAGGGGCTTACAATTACAAAAAAATAAAATCTGGGTGGCTGCCACTTCATCCTACAGTATATCTCAGAAAAAGTATTATTGAAAAACTAGGCTATTACGATCTTGATTTCAAAATAGCGTCAGATACGGAGTTCCTGCTGCGTTATTTATTTAAAAGCAGAATAAAACTGGCCTACCTTAATACTTACTTAGTAAAAATGAAGATGGGAGGTTTAAGCACATCTCGCAGCAGGGCGTTTGAAGTTCTTTACGAAGATTACCGCATTTACAGATATCATGGTCTTCCAGCCTTCACTGCAGTATTTAAGAAAAAGCTACGGGCATTAAAACAATATTTGAATTTAGAACCTATTGCTTAGATTTTTCTGTAATGCAAAATAGTAATCACAAAAGTAACAGAAGAGGTATCATAACAGTATTATTTTTAATATGCACAGCAGCTATTTTTTATTATTCATGGCTGCCTTCTTCCAATTTAAGAACCGAAACTTATTTACCACAATTTATAATAGAATGGACTAATGAATATCTCAATCTGCGTACAGCAGTTCCTTTTCTGCTGTTAGGATTTTTATGTGAAGCCGGCCAGGAATCAGCGGTTGATTACAAAGAGATGAATTTCTTTTTTGTAGAGAAGAATACTATTCTAATCTGTACAGTAATCGTTTGTCTGGCAGAAGCAGGACAGTTTTTTATATCAGACAGACATCCCGATTTTATGGATATTGTTTTTGGAGTAGCCGGAGGCATCTGTGGCGGAGCAGCTGCTGTATTATTCAAGAAGTTAAATCATTATTTTTTTTATAAAAATGCGTAACAGACATAAATTCACTTTTATTTTTTGCAGTATTTTATCTGATATTTCGGCAGTCGTTATCAGTATATCATTATTCTTTTATTTTGCTAAAGAAACAGATGTGCAATGGACTTCGTCTTTTGTCAATAATAGTCATTTAATTGCAGCAGCAGGATGGTTATTGACCACTTTATATTTTAACTTATATCGTCTGGATACTGTTTTTAGTCTTCCAATTTTCTACCGTAACAGCTGGCGCGTTTTTTTATGCCAGTTTATATTCTGGCAAAGCTATATTGTTTTTTTTGAGGGTTTAAGAAGATATCAGCTGACTATAGGAGCTAGTATGTTGCAATTTACCTTTCTGCTTTTTTATCTTTTGCTATCTAGAATCATTTTCACTTTTGTTTTAAACAACATAAAAAAATGGGTTAAAAAACCTTTTTTTGTTGCTATTTATGGGTTTAATTCAACAAGCATCCAATTGGCATCTAAATTAGAAAGCAATTCTCATTTTTTTAATTTCCTTGGAATTATTAATGATGTTGAAGATCATAATTTAAGAGATAAATCATCGTTTAACGAAGAACTCATAAATGCAATTCACAAATCATCTGAAAGAGGAATTCAAGAATTATACATTGTAGTAAAAACAGAGTTTATAGATGACTTGAATACTTATTTTGAATTGGCAGACAGATACTGCATCCGATTAAAATTTGTTCCAGATTTATCTGACATTTCTAAACATTCATTCAGCAGCACCAGTTACGAAAACTTCCATATTATTAGACCGAGATATGAACCGCTTCAAAATGCTTACAATAGATTAGTAAAGAGGATTTTTGATATTGTTTTCAGTCTGCTGGTCATCATTTTTATTCTTTCATGGTTGTATCCTATTCTCGCATGTATTATAAAAAAACAAAGTAAAGGGCCTGTTTTGTTCAAACAGCTTCGTACAGGCAAAAAAAATCAGTCTTTTTATTGCTACAAATTTAGAAGCATGGCTGTAAATACAGACAGCGACAGCTTGCAGGCTAAAAAAGGAGATATGCGGGTTACGCCAATAGGCAGGTTTATAAGAAGAACGAGTCTTGATGAACTTCCTCAATTTTTCAATGTTTTGTTGGGCGATATGAGTGTAGTAGGACCGCGTCCTCATATGTTGAAACATACAGAAGATTATAACAATCAGATTAATGATTTTATGGTACGTCATTTTGTAAAACCTGGAATTACGGGTTTAGCCCAAATATCGGGACACAGAGGCGAAACTAAAAAAGTTTCTGATATGAAACGCAGAGTAAAAGCCGATATAGATTATTTACAAAACTGGAGTCTGATAAAAGATTTAAAAATCTGTCTGCTCACAGTTGTATTAACCCTTAAAGGGGATGAAAATGCATTTTAACCTAAAAACTAAATAATTATGAATGTAACCTATTATGTTGCCGGATTTCTTTCAGGTATTTGTATTGCCGGTTTTTTTATTGGTAAAGAATTATACCGCTATTACATTAAAGATAAAGTTCAGAAGAAACAGTTAAACCGATTGTCTAAACTGAATGATAAAATGAAAGCAAAGAGAACAGCCCAATACGAATCAGGCGAGTTGTCCAATTCTTTGTAATTGCTTTTTACTTTCAAGTGCTTGAGATAAAGCACAATCTTAATGCCTTAAATTTTAAAATTTATTCCAAAATACAATGAATCGATTACTATATATAATACTTATTAGTATTTTATTTTTTTCCTGTGCATCCAGAAAAGATATTATTTATTTTCAGGATGCCAGTAATTATGCATCAGTTGCAACAAATTTAAAACCTGTTTCTATTGAACCCAATGATATTCTTAGTATTAGAATCGGAGCCTTAGTTCCTGAAACGGCGCTGGCATACAACATTCAAACAGCGAATACAGTTGGTGTAAGCAGCACCCTAGATATTTTGAAAGTGCAAGGGTATCTAGTTTCTCCGGATAAAACCATTGTACTGCCAATTTTAGGAGAAATAAACACTGCAGGTCTGTCTGTAAAAGATCTGGAAACAAAGCTTAAATCTGAACTCGAAAAAGGAGGACATTTAGTGAATCCTTCTGTAGCAGTGCGTATTTTGAATGCAAAAGTGACGATTTTGGGAGAAGTAAAATCGCCGGGAACTTATCCTTTTTTAGAACAGTCAATTTCTATTCCGCAGGCTCTTGGCTATGCTGGAGATTTGACTATTAACGGAAAAAGAAATGACATTTTGCTGATTAGAGAATCTGAAGGAAAAAGAACCATCACACATGTTGATTTAACAACCGCAGACTGGATGAATAACGAACAGTATCAAGTTCATCAAAACGATATTTTAGTCGTTAATCCGAATGATGCTAAAGTAAAAACGGCAGGTTATATAGGAAATGCAAGCACCATATTGACCATTGCATCCTTAATTCTAAGCTCTATAATATTAATTACAAGATAAATCAACTCATGAATACGGATAAAAATGAATATTTCGATTTTATTGAAGAAAATAACCCGGTAGATTTAAAACAAATTATCAATAAATATTTAAAGTACTGGCCAGCCTTTGTATTATCGATACTTATTTCTTTATTCAGCGCTTTTATTTATTTAAGATATGCAAATGTTGTATACAAATCTGAGGCTAAAGTTAAATTGTTGAATGATAAAGAAAATTCAAATTTTACATTAGATGTTTCTAAATTATTTAATAAATCCACCATTAACTTAGAGAACGAGATTGCATTGCTCAAATCAGTTCATCTCTCAGAACAGGTAGTCAAAAATTTGAAGTTGAATGTAGAGTATTACTATAATTCGAGAGTAACATCCAAACAGATTTTTAACCCACCTTTTATTGTGAGTTATCGCGATGGTGCATCCAACCTGAGAAGCACGTTGAATTATACCATAACTGTAACGGCATCAGGATATACTGTTTTAGATATTGCAACTGGAGAAAGCGTTGAGGTAAAAGGATATGTGTCAGACAAAAACATATCTCATTTACCCATCAATATAAAACCAGCTCCAGGGGCTGTAATGAAAAAAAACATCAATAAGAGTTTTAATGTTACTTTAAAAACGCTTCATAAAACAGCTTTGGAATTAAGTGATGCTTTTGAAGTGGATGCTGAAGGAAAAGACAGCGATATATTATCGATTTCCTTAAAAGGCACAAACGGACCGCAGTCAGAATCCGTTATCAACAATTTGATTTATGTTTATGAAGCCGACGGAATTACAGACAAAAAAGAAGTCTCCAGAAGAACTATTAATTTTGTCGATGATCGATTTGTATATCTGAGAAGAGAACTTGATTCTATAGAAAGTTCTAAAAAGAATTATAAAAAAAATAATAAGCTTAGTTTTATTCAAGAGGATGCTGGTTCAAGTATTCTTCAAAAAGCGGCTAAAGAACAGACTTCCTTTGATATAGAATCACAATTGTTATTAGCAGATCTACTCAGAAATAGTATAGAATCTCAAAAAGCATTCGAACTTTTGCCCGCAGATATCGGAATACAAAATTTAATAATCAATCAATTGGTTGCTGATTATAATACAGCGGTTTTATCGTATCAAAAATTTCAGACCAGTGCAGGAAATAACAATCCTTCTGTACAGTTATTGGTTACTACGCTTACGAATTTAAGAAACAATATTATCAATTCTGTAAAAGGCTATAAACAGCAGTTAAGAACAACGCTTGTTCAGAGTGAATCTGCCCAAAAAGAGGCAGAAGGAAGTTTTGCTTCTCTTCCCGAAAAGGAAAAAGTATTGCGAAGTATTGAACGCCAGCAGAATTTAAAAGAAAGTTTGTATTTATTGCTGCTTCAAAAAAGGGAAGAAGCTTCTATAAATTTGGCTGTTACCATACCCAATACTAAGATTATAGATTATGCGATAACAGATATTCATCCTATTTCCCCTCAAAGAAACAAGATTGTATTGATTGCATTTTTTATAGGATTTTGTATTCCGTTCAGCATTTTATTTACATTATTTAAATTAGATAATAAAATATATACAGCTGCAGATGTTGAAAATACAAATACTGTACTGCCTATTTTAGCAGAGCTTCCTTCATTAAAGGATGATAAAGACACTATTATGCAGAATTTGGAAGCTTTTAGAACTCTAGCCAATAACACCAATTTTATTACACCTTATATTGAAGATCAACTTGGAAAAGTATTATTTGTCACGTCATCTATAAAAGGGGAAGGAAAGACTTTTGTTTCTTATAATTTGGCAGCAGCCTACGCGCATCTTGATAAAAAAGTAATTATTATAGGTGCTGATTTCAGAAATCCACAGCTGCATAAACATTTAAACAATACAACAAAAGAGAGCAAGGGATTCAGCAATTATCTGCATGATGGCACTATTCAATGGGAAGATTTATTGTGCAGTAACGGAGATGCTGAATTTCCATTTGATATTTTGCTTTCGGGAATTATCCCACCTAATCCAACATTACTATTGTCCAATCAGCGTTTTGAGCACTTTATTAATCAGGTAAAAAAAGTATATGACATCATTATTTTTGATACGCCGCCAACCTTATTAGTGAGTGACACTCTTATGATTTCAAAATATGCAGATACCACTTTGTTTGTGCTACGCTCTGGAGTAACACAAAAGAATTTAATAGCCTATTCAAACAAATTACACAAAGATCAAAAATTGGTCAATATGGGCTATGTAATTAATGATATTGATTTTAGTTCAGGTTACGGTTACAGTTATAATTACGGATATGGCTATGGCTACGGAAAAGAAATCAAAAAAGAAACAAAACTACAGAAGCTGAAGAAAAAAATATTCTAATGTCGAATTTAGATTAAAGATAGTCATGATAATTAACCAAGATTAAACCACAACAACCACGATCATAAAATTTAAATTTGTTTAAATTTTTAAAAGCTGTTCCATTAAGAACAGCTTTTTTTTGTTTTTTATTTAAGAAAGATACTATTATTAAGCAGTAAATGCTCCATTTTCTTTTTATTGGGAATCTGAAGTTTTACAGTTTTGAATTGATTAATTTCTGTTTTGCTATGGATGTCAGATCCCGTAAAATCATACAAATCATTTTCAAGTAATTCCACTGCTTTTTTCTGAATTATTTTACCATAATATCCCGTTAAAGAAAGCAGATTCAGTTGAAAAAAAATACCAAATTCCTTTAATTTTTCATATTTAGCGATAGAATTATGAAGATAGAAGTAGCGTTCTGGATGAGCAAGAATGATTTTATAGTTTTTAATTTTGATTTCAAAAAGCATCTCATACAAATTAAACGGACTTGAAAGCAGTGGAAGCTCAAGCAGCAGAAAATTATCGTGAATACATAAAAGCTCTTCTTCCTTCATTTTTGCTATCAGAGAAGAATCTAGCATATATTCACTGGCATAATTTTTTAAAAACTCTTTGTTTGCCTTCTCTTTTGTAGCGATTCCAAAAGCAGCTTTTATAGTTTGACTGGTATTATTCCATTTTGAATTGAAAGTGTGAGGTGTTGCAATACCTTTATGAATGTTTAATTCTTTCATTGCGGCAATAAGTTCCGTAGTTTCCTGAGTTGTTTTTGCTCCATCATCTATACCAGGCAATAAATGATTGTGGATATCAATGTAGTTTTCAGGAAGGAAATCTTTTAAGTAGTACCTAGTTTTAATGAACGGAAACATAATTAGAATTTAAGTCTAAATTTAATTCTTATGCTTTTAGATTCATAATGCTAGAAGATCTAATTAGAAACTATAAGTGAATTTTTGTCCTTAATAGTTTCTTTGTTTTTTCTTTTATATTTAAATTTTAAAAATAGTTTGTCATTAGAAATTTTTTACTGGTGTTTTGTTGTAATTAAAGCATTTTTACAATAGATAAATAAATTTCTTTGTTCAGATTATTTCAACATCTTTTAAAAACAATTAGTTGTTATTAGGGTAAACTTGAATATTAATTTTGATCAATAGGTGCATTAAAAAATTTATTGGCAATAAACTGTGAAATATAATTTTTATAAAAAGCCCTCAATTTAAGTTTCTATATTCTTTAGGTGTTTTTCCAGTCTTGGTTTTAAATAATTTACTAAAATATTGTGGGTATTCAAAACCGAGAGAGTATGCAATTTCTCCAACAGACGCATCTGAATTCATTAAAATACTCTTGGCTTCTTCAATAAGGAAATAATGAATTTGGTCTTGTGCATTCATTCCAGTTTCTTTTTTTAACAAGTCTGTTAAATAATTAGGAGACAAATGGACAGCATCTGCCAGATACTTTACTGTTGGAAGACTGTTCTTTTTTAAATCATTTTTGTTAAAACATTCTTTAATAAGGTTTTCCACTTTAGTGACAATATCCCGATTCACATTTTTTCTGGTAATAAACTGTCGTCCATAGTAGCGTGAACAATAATTTAGAAGCAATTCGATATTGGATACAATTAAAGTTTGGCTGTGACTGTCAATGTTTTCCTGAAGTTCGTTTTGAATTTTTACAATGCAGTCATATAATATCTGTTTTTCTTTTTCGGACAAGTGCAGAGCTTCTGATGTTTCATAAGAGAAAAAGGTGTACTCTTTCATTTTTAAGCCCAAAGAAGTGTTACGGATAAGGTCGGGATGAAAAAAAAGACCCCATCCCATCATGTCGTCTCTTTTTTCGATTTCATTATCCATTGTCATTACCTGTTTAGGAGCAATGCAGATTAGGCTTCCTTCTTGAAAATCATAAGCCTGCTTACCGTATCGTAATCCGTTTGCACAATAATTTTTAAACATTATCGAATAAAAATCACAGCAAATGCGAGTACCTTCCTCTACATATTCATCTACTTTACTAAAATCGATAACAGCTACAAGCGGATGATTGATGTTACCTTGCTGCACAAACTTATTTATTTCAGAAATACTTTTTAAATTGATTATTGGTTTCATAGGCTCTTTCTCAAAAAAATAAAGACTAATTTACTTTTTGCTGCTCAATTTTTTAATTTTTTATACTGTCAAATTCTTTTACGATTATTTTGCAATATGTGCTGGCTCTTTCTGGTGAAAAATAATCAACAATTAATCCAGCTAAAGCAAAAGTGCCAATCCAAGATCTAATCCCTGGAGAACTGGAATTTTGGAGAACCAGAAAAGCAGTAATGTAATAGGAAAAAAAACTGTGGCCACAATTTTCATGATTTTTATTTTGTAATTAGAATTTACATTTGGCTCATTACGATTTTATCAAATAGTTTATCTCCGAGATAGGTTCTCATCCAGACCATAGGTTTTGCAAATTTCCCAACTCTATAGCGTGTTTTTGGATTATTGCTGTTTACAATTTTAATGACAGTGTCAGAAATAATAGCTGGACTAGAAGAACCATTTCCTTCGGCAGATTTTTTAGTTCCTTCAATTATTTTTTCCATCAAATTAGCATAAGCACTTTTTTTGGAGATTTTTGAAAAGTTGTCTAGTAAAACAGAGCCAAATTCAGTTGCAATAAAACCAGGTTCTAAAACCACGACTTTAATATTGAATGCTTTTAATTCTAATCGCAGGCAGTCGCTTAACCCTTCAACTGCATGTTTAGAAGCGTGATACCAGGCTCCCATAGGAAAGTACATTTTTCCTCCCATAGAAGATGTGTTGATAATTGTTCCTGAATTTGCTTTACGCATGTGAGGAACTACTTTTTGAGTTACTGCTGCAATGCCAAAAAGATTTACTTCAAATTGTCTTCTGGCTTCATCTAAAGAAACATCTTCAACAGATCCATATAAACCGAAACCAGCGTTATTCCACAAGACATCAATTTTTCCTTCTTTTTGAATAATTGCATTTATAGTAGTTTCTATTTCAGATTCATTTGTTACATCCATTTGAATAGGATATCCTCCTAATGCTTTTAAATCCTGCATTTGATTAATTCGTCTTGCCGCCGCATAAACTGTATGACCCTGTTTGATAAGTGCTTTTGCTGCTTCTTTTCCCATTCCAGAACTTGCGCCAGTAATTAAGATTATCTTTTTCATTTTTTATTTTGTTTAAAATTATTAGACAAAATTAAGACGATTGTATAGGTCAGAATTAATACGAATCCATGATAGTTGTACACTTTTCTAATATAAGAGCTTAAAATGATTCGATATTCATATATAATAGTATTTTTTGTGTGAATTTTTGACTCCTGAAGCTGTTTTAGATAAATAGTGAGTATTGAAAAAAAGAGGTGGTGTTACAGATTAGGTGTTTTTATAATTTAACCATTTAACTGATTGAAAAAGAAGATTAAATTTTAATTATTGAATATAATAGAGACCAACAGTAAGATTTTTGGATTTGACAATTTGAATACTAAGATTCTTTCCCTGTATGATTTTGGCCGTGAGAGTGTAGATGACCTTGAAGGTTTGTTTAAATGGAGATTATTAAAAAGTTAGTTAGTTAGTTAGTTAGTTAGTTAGTTAGTTAGTTAGTTAGTTAGTTAGTTAGTTAGTTTTTGTTTCTATTTTTTCTCAGACTTATTTATTTTTCTCAGATTTTTTACTTTGATTTCTGCTGATGAATGTGGTGGCTGGCTGGAGTGGGGCGCTGATTTGAAAAGTCTTGTCCAGATCAAGTATAAAGAGATTTAAACAAAACCTATTTAAAAATAATTTAGATATTGCCTAATGGTAACTTAAACATGATCTATGTATTTTTTGCCCTTTATTTTAAAATAATTAAAAAAATATAAGTATTTGTTAAGTATTAATACTTATATTTGTACGTATATTGTTTTTTGAAAGCATTAACCTAATCTAAATCTTAAAAATATGATGGACTATATCACACCGCATGAGGTTGCAGAAAACATGATGGCCGCTGCAGTCAGCAAATCACAATTGCGTATAAAAGATTTATTAATAAGAGGAGCTTTATCGGGAGCTCTGCTGGCAATTTCTGTGGCTCTTGCCCTGATGGCAACTACTCAGACTTCATTAAGTCTTATAGGGGCTTTTGTATTTCCTGTCGGATTTGTAATAATAGTTATTCTAGGTCTTGAATTAGTAACTGGAAGTTTTTCACTAGTACCATTAGCTTGGCTTGAGGGGAAAATTTCAGGTTTTAGAATGATTAAAAATCTAAGCTGGGTATTTATAGGTAATTTAATTGGGAGTCTGCTGTTTGCGGTTTTATTTTGGGCAGCCAGTACAGAGACTGGACAGATAAAGGAATTGGGTTTAATTGAGCAGGCAATAATCAAAATTAGTGAGAAAAAAACGATTGGTTACGCCGGTCATGGAATTCCGGGATTGTTTTCTGCTTTCGTTAAGGCTATTCTTTGCAATTGGATGGTCTGCATGGGGGTAATTATGTCAATGACCTCAAAGTCAACATTAGGGAAAATACTGGCGGCGGGCATTCCTATTTTTATATTTTTTGCATTGGGATACGAACATGCGGTAGTCAATATGTTTGTGATTCCCGCAGGCATGATGTTCGGGGCTAAAGTCAGTATTTCTGACTGGTGGCTGTATAACCAGTTTATCGTTACTGCCGGCAATATAATTGGCGGACTGCTTTTTACGGGCATGACTGTTTATTATACGCATGTAGATAAGACAAAAACAGTTACTGGCGATAAATTGTGATTTGATTTTTTAATGAATTTCAGGTTGATCAGCATAAAATGCTTTAGCTTTTTGGCATTTCGCTATCAATTTCATCAGTAGACTGGGAGACAAAATGCGGATGAAAAGCTGTATCAAAAACCATTTGAAGTTTTGAAGTCTTCAGCAGCAGTATGGAGAAGGGCTTCCTTTTCATATACCGCAGCAAAGAGTTTTTTTTTCTCCCGTGCCAGAACAATAAGGGTATTATGTCCATTTTTCAGTTCATTGTCTTTTAATGTTTGCAGAACTTCCTGTTGCTCTATTTCTTTTCTGTCGAATGCATGAAGTTCTTTAAGGGATTCGTAATATTCAAGGTAGGCGGTTTTAAGCGGTTTCCCTTTCGGGATTCCGTCAGCAGAAAGTTTTCTGATATGGGAAATGAGCTTATCAAACTCTAAGCTCTGTTGTTTCACAGCCTTTAAAGCGCCTTTGTAATCCTCTTTCTCTAGACATTGTAGCTTTTTTTCTCCTGGACCTTCTTTTCCAACAACAATCTCAAAAGCTCTTCGTTCCGATTGATCCAGCGACTTTTTAAAATCGGCAACCTTCGATGATTTGCAGGAGCCTAGTGCCAGAAGTAGAAATACCGTTACACAAGTAGGAAATCTCATTTTATTATGATCTTATGAATTAGACAATATCAAAAATTATTCACGCATTAAAAAATGCTTAAATACTAAGTTATGCATTATAAAGCTCTTATAAAAGAATATAAATCAGAATTGTAAAATCATCATAAAGAGAAACAGTTTAAACGTACTATAATCAGCAGTCTTACAGATGAATTCTAAATATGGTAGTTAAAAATTTAAGTGCACAGTGTTTTATCATGAAATATAATCTTCCAATTTTAATAATTAGCTGTAATTAACAGTATATGCTTACGAACTTAATAAAATCAACAAACATTATGATGTATTTTTTGTTTTAAATCTACAATTGTAGGTAAAATCTTCAATATTTTTTCTGTTTTTTAATTCTTAACCATTATGTTATCAGAAAGTTAAGAAATACTTGTTTTAAAAATCGAAAAAAAATAAAAAAAAGGCTTGTAAAAGCCGATAAACTGTCTACCTTTGCACCCGCTTTGAAACACAAGCGAGGATAAGAAGAAACACACGTTCGTAGACATATTGAATTGACAGCCGTTCCGATGCAAATCGGAACAATAAAAGAATAAGAGTAATAGAATCGAGAGATTCGAATGAAACCGACTGGAATAAGCATCGAATATACATTATAAAAATATACGATGAAGAGTTTGATCCTGGCTCAGGATGAACGCTAGCGGCAGGCTTAACACATGCAAGTCGAGGGGTATGCTTCTTCGGAAGCAGAGACCGGCGCACGGGTGCGTAACGCGTATGCAATCTGCCTTTCACAGAGGGATAGCCCAGAGAAATTTGGATTAATACCTCATAGCATAGCACAATCGCATGATTGAGCTATTAAAGTCACAACGGTGAAAGATGAGCATGCGTCCCATTAGCTGGTTGGTAAGGTAACGGCTTACCAAGGCTACGATGGGTAGGGGTCCTGAGAGGGAGATCCCCCACACTGGTACTGAGACACGGACCAGACTCCTACGGGAGGCAGCAGTGAGGAATATTGGTCAATGGGCGCAAGCCTGAACCAGCCATGCCGCGTGCAGGATGACGGTCCTATGGATTGTAAACTGCTTTTGTACGAGAAGAAACACTCCTTCGTGAAGGAGCTTGACGGTATCGTAAGAATAAGGATCGGCTAACTCCGTGCCAGCAGCCGCGGTAATACGGAGGATCCAAGCGTTATCCGGAATCATTGGGTTTAAAGGGTCCGTAGGCGGTCTGGTAAGTCAGTGGTGAAAGCCCATCGCTCAACGGTGGAACGGCCATTGATACTGCTGGACTTGAATTATTAGGAAGTAACTAGAATATGTAGTGTAGCGGTGAAATGCTTAGAGATTACATGGAATACCAATTGCGAAGGCAGGTTACTACTAATGGATTGACGCTGATGGACGAAAGCGTGGGTAGCGAACAGGATTAGATACCCTGGTAGTCCACGCCGTAAACGATGGATACTAGCTGTTGGAAGCAATTTCAGTGGCTAAGCGAAAGTGATAAGTATCCCACCTGGGGAGTACGAACGCAAGTTTGAAACTCAAAGGAATTGACGGGGGCCCGCACAAGCGGTGGAGCATGTGGTTTAATTCGATGATACGCGAGGAACCTTACCAAGGCTTAAATGCAGACTGACCGATTTGGAAACAGATCTTTCGCAAGACAGTTTACAAGGTGCTGCATGGTTGTCGTCAGCTCGTGCCGTGAGGTGTCAGGTTAAGTCCTATAACGAGCGCAACCCCTGTTGTTAGTTGCCAGCGAGTAGTGTCGGGAACTCTAACAAGACTGCCAGTGCAAACTGTGAGGAAGGTGGGGATGACGTCAAATCATCACGGCCCTTACGCCTTGGGCTACACACGTGCTACAATGGCCGGTACAGAGAGCAGCCACTGGGCGACCAGGAGCGAATCTATAAAGCCGGTCACAGTTCGGATCGGAGTCTGCAACTCGACTCCGTGAAGCTGGAATCGCTAGTAATCGGATATCAGCCATGATCCGGTGAATACGTTCCCGGGCCTTGTACACACCGCCCGTCAAGCCATGGAAGCTGGGGGTGCCTGAAGTCGGTGACCGCAAGGAGCTGCCTAGGGTAAAACTGGTAACTAGGGCTAAGTCGTAACAAGGTAGCCGTACCGGAAGGTGCGGCTGGAACACCTCCTTTCTAGAGCCCATTCTGTTAGCCTTCGGGCACGATTGGGAAATAAGATGCTTAAAATAGAAGGTCTGGAATTTTAAGATTGTATTACTCTTGCTGTTGATTTAAAAAATGATAAAGAATTAAGTAAAACAGAGTCTCGTAGCTCAGCTGGTTAGAGTACTACACTGATAATGTAGGGGTCGGCAGTTCGAGTCTGCCCGGGACTACTATTTAACTTGATTTAAAGGAAATT
>NZ_WWEM01000031.1:593879-605807 GCF_019308285.1 Flavobacterium quisquiliarum | reverse complement strand
AAACCACAAGCATTGTTTTTCCTTATGCAATTAAGAGCATTGATAAAGGGAGTGCAGATGTGATGGTTCAGAAGGCGAAAGGAGTGGAGAATATACTGCTGATAAAAGCAGCTAAGCAATATTTTTTCCAGACCAATTTAACGGTAGTAACGTCAGACGGTAAATTATACGTGTTTGTAATGAATTACGATGAAGACTGCCCCGACTTAAATATTAAAGCGGAGAATGTAGTGGCCGCATCCAGGGAAGTTCTGTTTTCTTTAGAAAACGAAAATCAGAAAAGAATCAAGCAGACTGCTTCGCTTGTTTTATCCAAAATGAAAAAGACAAGCGGTTTGACAAAATCAAAGTATCAAATCAGCCTGAATGTAAACGGCATCTTTATACAGCAGGACGTTTTATTTATACGTGTTGTCTTTCAAAACAAATCAAAGATTAACTACGATATTGATCAGTTTCGGTTTTTTATAAGGGACAGGAAAAAATCAAAACGTACAGCGTCGCAGGAAATAGAATTGCAGCCCTTGCATACAACTTCATCCTCTTCAGTAATTCCTTATCAATCTGCAATAATGAAGGTCTATGCGCTGGAGAAATTTACAATTCCTGAAAGTAAATATCTCACCCTTGAGATGATTGAGAAAAATGGAGGCAGGCAATTGGAAGTTGATATTGATAATAATAATCTGGCTGATAAGGTATTTCCGATTACGGAATTCAACCTTGATGCTTTTTAAGCTTAAAATGCATCATGATAATCAACTTAGCTGATACGGAAGTGTTGCTGTCATTTGTTGAAGAAATGGCTTTTAACGGGCATCGATTTGCTGCATTTAATACAGATGAGGTAACTGACACCTATACCATAGAATTTTTTAGAAAGACGTTGGATGCGCAGGAGTATTGTCTGGTAATGACTAATGATGCTAATTATTTTCAGAGCGTGGCAGTTGAATCGGTGATTGATGACTTGAAAGCAGTTATGGAGAGCGGAATTAACATATCCGAAAATGAAGCTTTTGATCTGACTGGATTTGCGAAACGATTCAGGCACAGAAAGGAATTATTAGAAAACAATTTAAATACAAACATAATGAATCAGAAAAATTTAGAATACCTGAAAGACCAGTTAAAATATACTGGATTTGGAGAAACGTTCGATGCTGAACTGAAAGAGAACATGATGAAAGGTGACAAGGATTTTAAAATTATGCACACCGGTATTATGAACAATGGCCTGCCAAATAAAGATACCTTGACCGTAGAATTAAATTTCAAAAAGTCAGAGCAGACAGATATGTATTTTTTTAATTCCTATCACGTGAATTTGCAGAAAGAGGAAAGCAAACCGGGACTGGAACAGACCTTTTATATTAACAAAGACAGCGCCAGCGTAACAATGAAAGAAGCCTATAATCTGATGGAGGGCAGGTCTGTCAATAAAGATCTTAAGACAAAGGAAGGAGAGAGCTATAATTGCTGGTTGAAAATGAACTTTAAAGAATCAGAGAACGGAAACTTTAAATTGAACCAGTACCATCAAAATTATGGATATAATCTGGAAGCCAGCCTTTCCAAACATTCTATCAAGGAACTCAATACACCGCAATATAAAGAAGATCTTTTGAATTCGCTTAAGAAGGGAAATCTTCAGTCAGTGACTTTTGCTGTTGGTGGTGCTGAAAGTAAAATGTATGTTGAGGCTAATCCCCAGTTCAAGACTGTAAATGTTTATGACGCAAATCTCCAGCGAATTAACCATCGCGAGAGCAAAGAAGAAAAAAAGGCCGAAACTCAAAAAGAATCAGTTTCAAAAGATCAAAAAAAAAATCTAGATTCTGAGCAGGGTGACTCAGGGAGTAAAGACAATAAAGTAAAGAAAAGAAAAACTCCCACACTTTAATAATTATGGAAAAGATAAAGCCTTTATCGGATTTTTTCACCGCAATAGAGAAAGACTACAGGATTAGTCCAATGCATATTGCCATTTATGCAGCTTTATTGCAGTTTAGATCAGTTAAGGGCTTTATTAATCCAATTTTTGTGTTCAGCTCTGAGATTATTGTTATAGCAAAAGTTTCATCAGCAAATACATATCATAAATGTGTTCAGGAACTTCATCAATATGGATATATAAAATACAAACCGTCTTTTAAAAAAAATCGTGGGAGTGAGGTGCATTTTCTGTTTTCAGTTGACGCAGATAATTAATAGTTAAAGGTTCAGCAATTAATAATTTATTAAATTATAATATGAATGACATGGTAACCAAGGAAGATCTGCGACAGTTTGGTCTTCTTTTATTAGATAAAATACAGGCTGTATTTAAAGAAAAGGATTCTGGTCACACAGAAAACATGGAACCTGATTGGCTTAGAAGCAAGTCTGTTAGAAAACTACTAGATATTTCTGCCGGCTCGGTGCAAAATCTTAGAACAAGCCAGAAAGTGCGTTTCAAAAAAGTCCTTGGCTCTTATTATTACAGCAGAGAAGATATTGAAAAGCTTTTTAAAGATGAATGAAATTAATAAGTCTGCAGAAAGTTGGATGATGAAATATTTGTTTGTTTATATGGAAGATTCCAGACTTAATATTTGGCATCTGGCCATTTTGACGGCTGTTTTAAGTTTAGGATATAGGCAAGGAGCTAAAAGAAGGATTAAAGTTAGCAGAAGAAAAATAATGGCATTGTCACATATAAATACAATACCAACTTATCATAAATATTTTAAACAGCTCCAATGTTTCGGTTATGTAAAATATATTCCTTCCTATCATCCAGGTATTAGAAGCGTGGTGCGATTAAGCAAAAAGGGGTTATCTCAGCAAATGTGAGATAACCTCTTTTTAATTTTACTAAAAGGTTAAAATATATCATGAACTTATGTTATATTTTTTTTTAATTAATTGGATTTCTTTTTCAAGTTTTTCAAGCGTGGTTAGATCTTTCAAAGAAATCTCAGTAGTCTGTGGATTGAGTATTTGATTTAACACAGACATTTCTCTTCCTATTGTTGCCTGCTCTGTTATGGCATACGCCTCTGTCTGCTTTACGGAGGAGTGTCCAAGCAGTTCTTTTACCACGTTAATAGGTACATTATTGTTTAAAGTTACCGTGCTTCCAAATGTGCGTCGAGCCATATGGGTGTTGAGAGTAAAAGGAAAACCGCATAATGTGGCAATCTCTTTGAGATATTCGTTCATTTTCTGATTGGAGGAAACCGGCAGCAGGGTACCTCGTTTGACATTCACTGGATGATTTCGGTATTTTTCGAGAATTTTAAGTGCATTGGGAAGCAACGGAATTTTTGCCGTAGAATTCGTTTTCTGCCTTTCTGATATAATCCATAGTTTGCCGTCAACGCCATCCTTTATATCGGCACTTGTAAGCTGGTAAGCGTCTATGTATGCCAGTCCGGTATAACATTGGAATACAAATATATCGCGTACAATACTCAGCCTCTCCGTTGTAAATTGATGCCTCTCCAGTCTTGCAAGTTCGTTTGCGGAAATGGGTTTCTTTACAATTTTAGTTTTTCTTCGTTTGAAATTTTTAAAAGGATCTTTCAAAATAATTTCCTGATCAAGAGCTCGGAGCACGATCTTTTTAAAGTTTGCAATGTATTTAAGAGTAGTGTTGTTTGCACAGTTTCTCACAGAGCGAAGATAAAACTCAAAATCATTTACAAACTGCAGGTCTAAGTCGCCGAATTCAAAATCATCGGTATTGTATTTAAGTTTTATAAAAGCGCTGAGATGATTTTTAGTGATTGAGAACCTCTCATAAGTGGCCTCTGTATACCCTTTGCCTATCAGTGCTTTTAACTCATCGTTGTGCTTGTTAAATTCTTCCAGTACTTTAGTTTTTGGAACAGTTCTTCCAAGCAGCTGATCCATAATTTTAATGGAGCTTATAGGTTTGCCGCTAAGAAGGATTTCGGTCTTGATGTCATGGATTTTCTTTGTAAGGGAATCCAGGAAAAAATTCAGGGATTTAGCATCCTCTTTTGTGCCGACTGCTCTTTCGTCCTGCTGGCTCCAGCGGTCGATGTCCCACTGTCTTCTGGTGGATGCTTCTTTCGGAACACCGTTTATGGTAATTCTGAAATAGACACTTCTAATTTTACTCTCATGGCGTGGCACTTTCAAAAAGAAAAGAAGCCCAAAGCTGTTCTCTAGCATAATTCAACTTATTAGATTAGTAAATGTAGAATTATAACGTGGTCTAAACAAGATGTAAACGTGCTTAACCCCTTTGTGTATAAGGGTTGGCGAGATATTTTGTGGCACAGCGCCCGCTTTGGAAACCTGTGCCACGATTCTGACACTAAAGTTCTGTGCGGTTTTGAAAATATTGAAAATGCACTTAAAAGACAAAACCCTGCTGATCTTAAGATCTGCAGGGTTTTCCGTGAATTTTAGCCTTTTTTGTAAACTTTGAAAAGTCTCTTTTTAAGCTTTCAGCGGAGAAAGAGGGATTCGAACCCCCGGACCTGTTACAGTCAACAGTTTTCAAGACTGCCGCATTCGACCGCTCTGCCATTTCTCCAGTATGTTGCTATCAGTGCCTGATTGCGGGTGCAAATATAAGACGGTTTTTCGGTTCTCAAAACTTTTTTTAGACTTTTTTTTGAAGATTTTTAAAATAATTTTCAAGTGTCTAATTATCAGTATTTCTGAAAAGGAGTTTTTTTTGAAGAATTATTCTAAATCGTCTAAAATTGGTGTTGGTTTTTTATTTTCATCAACTGCAACAAACGAAAAAGTTCCTGAAACGACTGTTTCGCGAAGCTCAGAATACATTTGCTCCATAAAAATATCAACATGAATTTTACAGCTTGTTCTTCCAACGCTGTCAACTTTTGCGACCAATTCGATTAAAGTTCCAGCTGGGATTGCTTTTTTAAAGTCAATTTGCCCTGTTGAAATTGTAACTACTTTTTTTCGGCTGAAACGTGTAGCACAGATAAAAGCTACTTCATCCATTAAATGAAGTGCGGTTCCTCCAAATAAAGTGTCGTAATGATTCGTTGTACTTGGAAAAACAGCTTTAAAAATTCGTGTTTCTGATTTTAAAATTCTTTCTTCTACTGTTCCCATATTAGTAATTAACGTATTCTGTAATTTCAAGTCCATAACCAATCATACCAACACGTTTGGTTTGTTCTGTATTTGAAACTAATCTAATCTTAGAAATATCAATATCGTGAAGGATTTGAGCTCCAATTCCGTAATCTTTGCTGTCAATAATTACTTTAGGAGCTTTTAATGTTCCTTGTGATTGAAGTGCTTTAAGCTCTGAAATTCGATTTAAAAGATTTACAGCTGTCATATCCTGATTAATGAAGATAACAGCGCCTTTTCCATTCTCATTAATTACTTTAAACATATCATCTAACTGCTGCTCAGCATTATTAGTTAAAGTTCCTAATAAATCATTATTAACCTGAGAAGAGTGGATTCTGGTCAAAATTGGTTCGCCAAGATTCCAAGTTCCTTTTGTTAAAGCAATATGAATTTGTTTGTTTGTTGTTTGTTCGTAAGCTCTTAATCTGAAAGTTCCAAAGCGAGTTTCAATATCAAAATCTTCTTTTTTAACGATTAAGCTGTCGTGCTGCATTCTATAGGCAACTAAATCCTCAATCGAAACTAATTTCAAATCGAATTTTTTAGCCACTTTTATCAATTCAGGCAAACGTGACATTGTTCCGTCTTCGTTAAGAATTTCGCAGATAACACCCGCTGGTTTAAATCCTGCCAAACGTGCAAAGTCGATAGCAGCTTCAGTGTGGCCTGTTCTTCTTAAAACACCGCCTTGTTTTGCAATTAAAGGGAAAATATGCCCAGGACGAGCTAAATCGTGTGGTTTTGTGTTTGGGTCGACTAAAGCTTCAACTGTTTTAGAACGATCTGCGGCAGAGATTCCAGTCGTCACTCCGTTTCCTTTTAAATCAACAGAAACTGTAAAAGCAGTTTCCATATGATCTGTATTATTGGTAACCATTGCACGAAGGTCTAGTTCTTTACAACGACTTTCAGTAAGTGGTGTACAAATTAAACCGCGTCCGTGCGTAGCCATAAAGTTAATCATTTCTGGAGTAATTTTTTCAGCAGCTGCTAAAAAGTCACCCTCGTTTTCGCGATCTTCATCATCGACTACAATGATTACTTTACCTTGACGAATATCTTCTATAGCTTCCTCAATGGTATTCAGTTGTATTTTTGTTGTTGACATAATTATTGTTGCTTTTGAGCTGGTAAAAACCGCTCGGAAATTTTCTGAAATAGTTGTGAAATCGGAGTTGTAATCGCATCAAAATTGATTAATCCGTTATCATTTGTTGCGCGATAAGTTAAAAGAATCGCCAATGGAGACAGTATGAATGAGGACATCCATGATCCCAAAAACGGAGACATACCGCCTTCTTGAGATAATCTTTTTCCAAAAGTATTAATAAAGTGGAAAGTAATAAAAATTAAAACGGCAAATACAATTGGAAGCCCAAGTCCGCCTTTTCTAATAATCGCTCCAAGTGGTGCTCCAATAAAAAACATTAAAAAACAAGCAAATGCAATTACAAACTTTTCGTATAATGCAGTTAAATGTTTATTGATTTCACGTTGTTTGTCTTTTAAATCTCTTTGAGTAGTTTCTATTGAGTAAATGTTACTGGTAACATTGCTTCCGGCCATTTTTAAAATATCTACCTTGTCTTTGTTGGAATACATGGACATCAGGTTGTTTGGCAGTTGTTTTTTCTTTGTTTTTGTCCCTGGAGGAGATGGATATTTTCTAATTCCAACACGCTGATTGATGTTTTCAGAAAAAGAAACAATTTCATTATCAATGTTTTTGTTTAATGAATCTAATGTATAACGCAGTTCGTTGACATTCAACATTGCATTTGTACCAGCAATACTTTCTTTACTGTCATCTACCTTGTTTAATTCGGATAAGTCAATATTGATAATCTGCTTTTTAAATTTTCCTTTTACAAAAGGCAGTTTTGCGCGATCTTCATATTTTTTTGGTGTAACATCCTGATAATAATAACCATCATTTAAAACGAGTTTTAAAATGCTCGATTTTTCACTGCTCACCAATTCTCCTGTTTTAGATTTAATAACGGTTTTATTTTCGCCCATATTATTAGGCTTTTCGTGAATGGTTACTTCTGTTAGCTTGTTCCCGTTTTCTCCAGATTTTTTTACAACTTTAATATTGTAAAATCCAACATCATTAAATTGTCCTTCAACAATCGCCATTGCCGGTTTGGCTTGGGCGATATTTTTTCGAAAGTTTACAAACTTGAATTCTGCATAGGGAATAACATTGTTTGCAAACCAAAACGCAACGATGCTTAAAACGAAAATAAAAATAATGAGTACTCGCATGGCTCTCTGAAGTGAGATTCCAGACGATTTCATGGCTGCAAACTCGTAATTTTCGGCTAAGTTTCCGAAAGTCATAATGGAAGCTAATAAAACCGATAAAGGAAGTACCAGCGGTATAATGCGTGGCATAGAAAAAAGCAGGAATTTCACGACTAATATTAAGTCGAGATCTTTACCTGCTAATTCTGATATAAATAGCCATACTGTTTGCAGTATGAATATGAAAAATAATATTACAAATACCGTGGTAAATGTAAGTAAGAATGTTTTTAATAAGTATTTGTCTAGAATTTTCAACCTTCTGATTAATCTAATTTATTAATGTAGTATTTCGGGTATTTACTCGCTACAAATGTAAATTGATTTTTTGATAATGGCTGATTGGTTTTAAAAGAATTAACGGTTAAAGTTGTTTTTGTTCCGTTTTTTCCAGTTTCAATCAAATTATAAATGTGTTTTGTCTGACTATCAATACCCAAAAGAATTTCTTTTCTCTGGTCTTTTCCGCTTGTAGGAACTAATTTGATGTATTGAATTTTTCTTCCTTTTACGTTTTGTACGATATCAATCGTGTATTTGTAACCAGAATTAAAGAAAGTAAGCATTTTAGATGGGGTAATCGCATTATCGTCTTTCTCATTTACTTTAGAGATAGTAACTTCTTCGTCTTCAGGAACAATAGTATAGGTTTTTTGACCGTCAAAAATTTTAGTCACGCCCATGAAATTCAAAACATATTGATTGCCTTTCATTGTAACGTTTCCTTTACTGTCTTGATTAATGTTTTCTTTAGCGTTATTCAAAGAATATTTAAAGTCAATAACAATATTGTCATAGCTTTTAATTTTTGAAGTTACTTCGTTCAATAAATCTTTGGCTTTTTTATCTTGAGCTTGAATAGAAGTGAAGCTCAAAAGCAAAATAACTGCTAATTGAAAACACTTTTTAGTCATGTTTGTGATAGAATTGTTGTTGATTTCTTGAATTTTTACTTTCATGATTGGGTTAATTTTGTTCATTATTAAAAAATTGATCAAGAGCACTTAAGTCTAAAATATTTACTGTTCTTGCTTTACTGCCTTCGAAAGGGCCAACAATTCCGGCTGCTTCCAGCTGATCGATTAAACGGCCAGCTCTGTTATAGCCTAGTTTTAATTTTCTTTGCAGTAATGAAGCAGAACCTTGCTGTGCATTGACAATAATCTCTGCAGCTTCTCTAAATAAGGTATCTCTTTCGGAAATATCTATATCAAGATTAATGCCACTTTCTTCCCCAACAAATTCTGGAAGCAAATAAGCTGTAGAGTATGCCTTTTGTGAACCAATAAAATCTGTAATTTTTTCAACTTCTGGTGTGTCAATAAAGGCGCACTGTACACGTACGACATCGTTTCCATTTGTATATAATAAATCTCCACGTCCAATAAGCTGATCGGCTCCTTGAGTGTCCAAAATAGTTCTTGAATCAATTTTTGAAGTTACTCTAAAAGCAATTCTGGCAGGGAAATTGGCTTTAATTAAACCTGTAATTACGTTAACAGAAGGTCGTTGTGTTGCAATAATCAAGTGAATTCCAATGGCACGGGCTAACTGCGCTAAACGAGCAATCGGAATTTCAACTTCTTTTCCAGCTGTCATAATTAAATCGGCGAACTCATCGACAACTAAAACAATATATGGTAAAAAGCGGTGGCCGGCTTCAGGATTTAATTTTCTTGATTTGAATTTTTCGTTGTATTCCTTAATATTACGAACCATCGCATCTTTTAGTAAAGAATAACGATTGTCCATTTCAGTACAAAGCGAATTTAAAGTATTGACAACTTTTGCATTGTCAGTAATAATAGCATCTTCCGTGTCGGGAAGTTTGGCTAAATAATGTCTTTCGATTTTATTAAAAAGTGTAAGCTCCACTTTTTTCGGATCGACTAAAACGAATTTTACTTCTGCTGGATGTTTTTTGTATAACAATGAAGTTAAAACTGCATTCAATCCAACAGATTTTCCTTGTCCTGTTGCTCCTGCCATCAATAAGTGGGGCATTTTGGCAAGATCGACAACAAAAGTTTCGTTTGAAATGGTTTTTCCTAAAGCAATTGGTAGTTCCATTTCGGCTTCTTGGAATTTAGCTGCTCCAATAACGCTTTTCATTGAAACCATGGTTGGGTTTTTGTTCGGAACCTCAATACCGATAGTACCTTTTCCAGGAATTGGCGCAATAATACGAATTCCTAATGCTGATAATGACAATGCAATATCATCTTCTAAACTCTTAATTTTTGAAATTCTAATTCCTGCTTCTGGAACAATTTCATACAAAGTAACCGATGGTCCAACGGTTGCTTTAATTTGAGCGATTTCAATTTTGTAGTTACGAAGTGTATCTACAATTTTGTTTTTATTTTCTTCTAATTCTTCTTGGTTGATCGTAATTCCACCAGTCGAATATTCTTTTAATAAATCGATCGTTGGGAATTTGTAATTGGATAAATCCAAAGTCGGATCAAATAATCCAAAATCGGCAACTAGTCGTGAAGCTAAGTTTTCTTCTATAATATCTTCTTCTTCCGCTTTTTCAATTACAAAAGCTTCGTCAGGAGAAACTAATGGTAGTTCTTGTTTTGGAGTAATTGGCTTTAAAATCGGATTTAGCTCAATTTCCGAAGAATGAGAAATAGTTGGTTTTAATGCTTCTTTGTTAAGTTCAAATTGCGTGTCAACTGTTTTGATGTGAATATCATCTATTTCAGGATCACTTTCAATTTCTTCTTTAATAGCAAATTCTTCTAAATTATAAGCGCTTTCAGGTTGGTTTACAGCTGGCTTTAAAGTGTCTAATTCTGATTTAAATTCTTTTTTAGTAGAATCAAAATACGATTGAATTTTTTCTGGAGATATTTTGATTTTGAAAATCAGATAAACGATTAGCCCAAAAAGCAGTGTAAGCAAAGTACCTGTTTTTCCAATATAATCCTGCAGAAATAAGTTTAATTCGTAACCAATTGTACCGCCTAATTCTGGTGCAGAAGTGGCAAAAAAACCAAATAAAATAGAAATAATAATAATGGCAAAAATATCCCAAAACCAAGTATTCTTTAATTTTTGGGTCGAAAGATCCAAGGCTAAAAACATTCCAGTTAGGAAAAATAAACGTACAAAAATGAAAGAAGCAAGTCCGAAACCTCTATAGATAATCAAGTCGGCTAAATAAGCTCCGAATTTTCCTAACCAGTTTTCTGCAACTTCTGTACGGTCACCAAGCTGGTTTACGACACTTTGATCGTTCTGCCATTGTCCATTTACATAAAAAGAAATAAATGCAACTAATAATGCTATAGAAAAAAGAACCAAAAGACAGCCTAAAACAAACTTTTGTTGTTTGGATATCTTAAAGGATCTTTTATTTCCTTCTTGTTTGTCGTTTTTTTTATCTACAGTTTCTTTTTTATTTTTTGCCATTCTTGCGTTTTCCTTTGCCTAAATAAATTTTGGAATATAAATAATCAAGCCTATTGCTATTGCAGTCATTGCGGCAAAAAATACCGCTCCGGCAGCAATATCTTTAATAAAACCGATTCGTTTGCTGTAATCAGGATGGATAAAATCGGCAATTTTTTCAACTGCCGTATTTAATCCTTCAATGCTTAAAACCAAACCGATGGCAAATGTCTGGCACAGCCATTCGGTTTGTGAAATGTGAAAATAGAACCCAGCGATGGTCATGATAATTCCCAATGAGAATTGCACCATGATACTGTGTTCTGTTTTAATCAATTTTACAGCTCCTTTAAATGCATAAGTCATGCTTTTTAAACGACCTGTAACAAAAGTATTGTCTTTTTGAAACTCCATTTAAGGGAAAATATTATAGTGCTGCTAAAGCTGCTTCGTAATTTGGTTCGTTTGCAATTTCGGCAACTTGCTCCGTGTGAACAACTTTTCCGTCAGCATCAACAACAATGATTGCTCGTGAGTGTAAACCTGCAAGAGGCCCGTCAATGATTTCTAGACCGTTTGCTTTACCAAAAGCACCAGTTTGAAAATCTGATAAGTTTACTACATTTTCTAAACCTTCAGCACCACAAAAACGTTTTTGAGCAAAAGGTAAATCTCTTGAAATACATAAAACAGTAGTATTTTCTAATCCGCTTGCACTTGCGTTGAAAGTTCTGACAGATGTTGCGCAAGTTCCAGTATCAACACTTGGGAAGATATTTAAAACTAATTTTTTACCTGCGAAAGTACTTAAAGAAGCAACTGATAAATCGTTTTGAACTAATTTGAAGTCAGCTAATTGTGATCCAACTGCTGGCAATTCGCCTGATGTATGAACTGGATTTCCTCCTAATGTGATAGATGCCATGATTTTTGTTTAAAATTAATGAGGTTCAAAAGTAAGGATTAATATTTGAATCTAAAAGTATTTGTTATGGGTTTAAGGAGAGATTAAGAAGCTAGATTTTTATTTAGGTTTGTGTATAAATTGGACGCGGATGACACAGATTCACTTCGTGAAGTCGCGGATTGATACGG
>NZ_WWEM01000031.1:0-593866 GCF_019308285.1 Flavobacterium quisquiliarum | reverse complement strand
TAAAACAAAAAAATCCGTATCAATCCGCGTTTTTGCGTACGCAAATCCGTTTCATCCGCGTGCCAATTGCCACAATAAAAAAAGCGTCCCTAAAATTAGAAACGCTTTCTCAGCCTTGTTTTTTGTTTATTCTTGGGAAGGAGGGCGATTTATTTATCGATTGAACCTAATACACGTTTCATGAACGTATTTAGAGCCTCTTTTTTGTCAGTTCCCTGCGCAACTAGTTTTTGTACTTCAAGTGCGCCGTACATATTTGAGATCAATTCGCCAATTACGTCTAACTCTTCGTCTTTAAGAGAAGGGATCTCAGTCATTGCTTCGAGAACTTCGATTGTTTCTATGATATAATCCTGATCGTTTTCTTCGATGAATTGCGTTAAATGCTTAATTACTGGTAATTTCATGTTGTGGAGTTTTAAATGATGAATTAAGCAATTGCGTTTACAAGATCGATTAAAACTTCTTGTTTATTAGTTTGCGTTTCACCAACTAATTGTCCGTTTACGAAAGTTGCAAATGTTGGCAAGTTGCTCACATTAGCTAATTTTCTTGATTCAGGAGAATTTTCTGCATCAACCAAAACAAAAGTGATAGCTTCATTTTCTGTTGCTAATTTTTTGAATTTTGGTTTCATAATACGGCAATTTCCACACCATGAAGCTGAATATTGTACTACTACTTTTTCGTTTTTAGCAACTAAATCTGCTAACGTATCTTCGTTTAAGTCAATTAACATAAGTTTATTTTTTAGACACTAAGTTGCTAAGGTTCTAAGATGCTAAGTTTGCTCTCGAACCGAATAACTTTGTGTGGATTTATTTTGATTTTTTTAAGTCATTGAGATTCTAAGATCTAAGTTTAATCTTAGAATCTCTCGACTTTATTGTAGAATGTATCTAAGGTTCGAAAGTTAAGTTAAGAAACTTAGCATATTAGAAGCTTAATTAGCGCTTAAGTATTCAGCAGTACTGATTCTGTCAGCAGACATAGCTTCTTTACCAGCTTCCCAGTTTGCTGGACAAACTTCACCTTTAGTTTGGATGTGAGTGTAAGCGTCAACCATTCTTAAGTATTCGTTTACGTTACGTCCTAATGGCATATCGTTTACGCTTTCGTGGAAGATTTTTCCAGTTTCGTCAATTAGGTAAGTAGCTCTGTAAGTTACGTTTGAACCTTCGATGATAACTGAATCAGTATCTTCGCTGTAGCTTGTAGATTCGATATCAAGAATACCTAAAATGTTAGCTAAGTTACGGTTTGTATCTGCTAAGATTGGGTAAGTAACACCTTCGATTCCACCATTGTTTTTTGGAGTATTTAACCAAGCAAAGTGAACTTCGTTTGTATCACAAGAAGCACCAATTACGATAGTATTTCTTTTCTCAAATTCTGGTAATGCAGCTTGAAAGGCGTGTAATTCTGTTGGACATACAAAAGTAAAATCTTTTGGGTACCAAAATAAAAGTACTTTTTTATTGTTGTTTACTGCTTCTTCAAAAATGTTGATTTTTAAATTGTCACCCATTTCTGAGATAGCATCTACTGCAATACTTGGGAATTTTTTTCCTACTAAAGACATAATTTTCGTTTTACGTTAAATATTTATTTCTGGTGCAAAAGTAGGGTAGAAGTGCAGGTTTTTACAATAAGATGTGATTATTAATATTTATAAGTTGATAAATTTTGACTATTTTGTTTTTTAACTTATTGAATTTCAATATTTACGGGTAAAACGCCGTCGAAATTATTTTTTTCTAAAAATTGAATTCCCGCTGTTTTTTGAAATTCTTCAAAATCCTGATATGCCTCAACCAGTCCTGAAGCCTTTTTCAGATTAGGAATTAATGGTAAAGAATATGGATTTCCGAAAACGTAAACGATACATTTTTTGGTTTGAAGTAAATCAGAAAGCAATTCTAAAACTTCATTGTCAATTTCAAAATTGTTGAGCGATTTTGCCTTTGGAACAAATAATGAAATTAAAATAGTTTCAAAATTTTCTAATTCTTTTTTGATAGATGAAATCTCTGAAACTTCTAAATTTTCAAAAGCAAATTCTGGAGAAGGTAATTCTGAATTTAAAGTTTTAAAGAAAGTATTTTCGGTTTTTTTATATAAGCTGAGCTTGGCTAATTTATTGTTTTTCTGCGCTTCAAAAGCCAATTCTGAACTGGAATTATCGATGATTTTAGTAATTGCATTTTGAGCAATTTCTAAATTTATTTTTGATGTTTTTTCGAAATCTAATTCGCCTGAAACAGCTGTGTTTCCAGAAAGAATTCCAGCTTTTTCTTTAGCTTTCATAATTCGGTTAAAACTTTCGAAAATACGGTCTGGAGAAGCATTTTTATAGATGGCTTCAATTCCTTCCGGAACATTTTCAGCAAAGCATAAAACATCATTTCCTGCATTAAAGGCTTCCCATTCTAATTGTCCTTTGGTTTCGTATAATTTAGAAACGCTGTGCATGTTTAAGGCGTCAGAAATTACCAAGCCTTCATAACCTAATTTATTGCGTAAAAGATCTTGAATAACCACTTTTGATAATGTTGCCGAAGTATCTTTTCCGTCATTTAAACTTGGAACAGCCAAATGTCCAATCATAATCGAATCGACATTGTTTTCAATTCCTTTAATGAATGGGTATAATTCATTTTCCATTAATTCTTCTAAAGTTTCCTTTAAAACAGGTAATCCTAAATGCGAATCGACATTCGTATTTCCGTGTCCGGGAAAGTGTTTCAGACAGCCTAAAACGCCTATTTCCGACATTCCTTTTAAATATTCAACAGCAAAATCGGCTACTTTTTCTTTGTTTTCGCCAAAAGAACGATACCCAATAACCGGATTATTTGGGTTATTGTTGATGTCTGCCAAAGGCGATAAGTTGTACTGAATTCCCGCTGCTTTTAAATCTAAACCAATTTGTTTTCCAACTTCGTAAACCAAATCGGCTTTGTTTTCTGGCAAAGCACCAAGAGTGATTGCATAAGGATATTGCGGTGTTTTTTCGATACGCATTGCTAAACCCCATTCCGCATCAATACTAATTAAAAGTGGAGTAGAAGCAGCTTTTTGATAACGAGTAATTAATGCTTTAATTTTTTCGTAACTGTCATCGTTGAAAACGACTTTTTTCTTGCTTTCATAATTGGTTGCAGCGCTCGCACGACTATGAAAAAAGGTTAATCCACCAATGTTATATTCTTTGATTAAACGCTCTGTTTCCTGAATGTTTTCTTCGGTATCGTTGATAAATACGGCTGGAAAAAAGAATTGTCCTATTTTTTGTTTTAATGCTTCGGCAGTGATTTTCATTATTATAAAGTCTTTTTCATGCAGACACTATTATCCATTTTTTCATAAGGTGGATAATTTGGAATGATGGTGTAATTTAATTTTTGATATAAGTTGATGGCTTCCGGCTGATTTTTGCCAGTTTCCAAAATGGTATAAGTATAACCGACTTCTTTAGCCCAAATTTCCAATTCGGCTAAAATTTTTGATGCAATTCCTTTATTTCGAAAATCAGGATGAACATACATTCTTTTGATTTCGGTTTTGTCGCTTTCTTTTTCGCGAAAAGCGCCACAACCAACTGGAATATCATTTTCGTAATAAACGATTGTATGCTTTATTTTATCTGTTTTGTTGTACTGATTATAAAAAGCATGATCGTCTCCATCTCTAATTGCTAATTCTTGATCTAATAAAGCAACCAGATTTATAAAATCAATATCGTCCGAGTTTGTTCGTTTTATGTTAATCATGATTTTATAGCTTTTCTGTTTTTGTATTAATTTTTGAACAAATAGAAATAGTTTTAGAGTAAAGGCATAGCTATGTTTGGAGAAACTAGTTTCTCTTTTTTTCTCTTTTTAAATAAAATAATTCTATGTTTCTATGTGTTTAAAAAACTATTTCAATTTTGCCTTCTTTTGTTTAGCCAATTGCTTTTGGGTTTCAATGGCTTTTTCCAATCGGTTTTTGAATCTGAAAAGCTTTGGAAGTCCTTCTAAACGGTCTTCGATTGTGATTTCTTCGTAAACCAAAATGGCTTTTTCTAAAACCCTAATTTCGTTTTCAAGATCGTTTTGGTTTTTGTAGATTGTTGCCAGTCGATCGTACGGATGATTTCCTTTAAAGCTTTCTGCGACATTTTCTTCATATAATTCAATTGCTTTTTCAAGATTTCCATTTTTCTCGAACTCAGTTCCTTTCAGATTTCGTTCGGCCTGCAAATTTTCATTGATTTCCATATGTAAGAGTTTGATTTGGGGTTTAAACTTCTTATGATTTTTTCCCAAAATCTTTCGGGAAAACTAAAAAACGTGATAAAATAAGACCTGGAATTGTCGCTATTAAAACCCAAATAAAAAAGTTTTGATAGCCTAAAAATTTCTGAATATAACCGCTCAACATTCCCGGAAGCATCATTCCTAATGCCATAAAACCAGTTGCCAATGCATAATGTGCTGTTTTGGATTCTCCTTCGGCAACATGAATTAAATACATCATAAATGCTGTAAAACCAAAACCGTAACCAAATTGTTCTAAAATTACGACGGCATAAATATAATAAATTGATGTTGGGTGAAAAAATGCTAATAAAATAAAACCAATAATGGGTAAATGCATAGCCAAAAACATTGGAAACATCCATTTGGTAAGGCCATGTCTGGAAATAGCAATTCCGCCTAAAATCCCGCCTAACGTTAATGCTGCAACTCCAAATGTTCCGTAAATAATTCCAACGGCTTCCGTATCTAATCCCATTCCGCCAAGTTCTTTTCCATCCAATAAAAAAGGACTTAACATTTTAAGCAGTTGTGATTCTCCTAATCTGAAGACCAGAACAAAGGCTAGGATTAATCCGATTTGTTTTTTCTTGAAGAAACTGATAAAAATGGTTCCAAAATTTTGATGAGGAGTTTCTTTTTTGCTTTCTACAGCATTGATTTCATTTTTTGGTGTAAAAATGAAGTTGTAAGCTGTAATGAAAGTCATCAATAAACCAACGAAAATCATAGTGTAAGACCAAGCTTTTGTATTGTCGCCATATTTATGTTCCAAATATCCGGCAAAAAGTACCACTAATCCGTTTCCTGCAAGCATGGAAAGTCTGTAGAAAGTACTTCTGATTCCGATAAAGAAAGATTGCTTGTCTTCTGGTAAAACCAATAAATAGAAACCGTCAGTTGCGATATCATTGGAAGCCGAAGCAAAAGCGGCAACCCAGAATATGGCCAGCGACATCATGAAAAATCCGTTGGTTGGAATGGCTAATCCAACCAGTAAAAAGGCGATTGAAATTAATAACTGCATTGATAAAAACCATTTTCTTTTGGTTCCGATTAATTCAATAAGCGGACTCCAAAGCGGTTTTACTACCCACGGAAGATATAATAAACTGGTGTAGACTCCGATATCTTCATTTGAAATTCCCAGATTTTTGTACATAATTACGGAAACTGAAATAATTATGGCATAAGGCAATCCAGATGCAAAGTTCAGAAGTGGAATCCAGAACCAAGGTTTATTATCTATTTTCATTTGGTTGTGCAGGTGTATAGTTTTTAAAAGGTTTTTTTAGATCGATTGTAGTTGGCGAGCTTTCGTTGGCGTAATAATCAATGAAAGTTACAGCACAGGCTTTATAAAGGTTTAGTTTTCCACCAGCAATTGAGAAAGTAATTTTTCCGTCAACTTCTTTTACGGTTACTTTTTCAACAATTTTTGTAGCATCGTTAATGTCGATTTTTGAGATATGATCGCCTCCATAAACCACCATATAACGAACTTTTGTATTCAGCGGGCTTTTAAAAGTGAAATTATAACGGATGCTATCTTTGCTGTATTCAATCACTCTTGGCGTATCAATAATTACATGTCTTAAGTTCGGAACTGCTGCGGGAAGCGCTGGATATTTATATTGATTTTCTTCTAAATGACGAACCACATCAAAATTCTTACCCATGAACCATTTTGAGCTGAAATAAGCACTTCCGGACACGTTTTTAAAGGTTCTCAGAAAATCAACCTGTGTTGGGATTTCGGTCATAAAGTTCCAGCTTTTATCTGAGTCGCCTCTAATTTTATAAGAAGCGTGACCAATGTAAATAGCTGTGTTTTTTGCATTTTCTGACCACCACTTTACCAATTTGGAGTAAGATGCTCTTGTATTGTTCATACTCCAATACAATTGAGGCAGAATGTAATCAATCCATTTTTGATCCATCCATAACATTGGATCTGCGTATAAATCATCGTAATTAGAAGTTGACTGTGTTTCAGAACCTCTTGGATCCTGAGACTTATTTCGCCAAACTCCAAAAGGACTAATTCCGAATTGAACCCAAGGCTTACTGTCTTTTATGGTTGTCGAAATAGTGTGTACAAAATTGCTCACATTTGCACGACGCCAATCAGCACGGCTTAAACCTGCACCATATTTTTGGTAAGAAGCGTTGTCGTTAAATACTTTCCCGGGAACAGCATACGGATAAAAATAATCATCAAAATGAATGGCATCAATATCGTATTTGTCGACGACTTCTTTAACAACTTTTGTTAAATGCGCCTGAACTTCTGGTAAAGCTGGATCGTAATAATATTTTCCGCCGTATTCAATCATCCATTCCGGATGTTTAAAAAGATCATGTCCCGGACTTAAAAGGTTTTTGTTTAAATCAAAAGTCGCACGATAAGGATTTAACCAAGCGTGAAATTCAAATCCGCGATTGTGCGCCTGCTCAATCATCCATGCTAATGCATCGTAATATGGATTTGGAGCTAAACCTTCTTTCCCCGTTAAAAAACGAGACCAAGGCGCAAATTCAGAAGGATAAATGGCATCGCCCACACTTCGTACCTGAACGATTACGGCATTGTAATTTAATTTCTTGTATGATTCTAAAATCTCAAGATAATCAGCTTTTTCTTTCTCTACGTTATCAATGCTTGTTTTTGGCCAGTCAATATTGACTACGGTGGCGATCCAAACACCTCTAAATTCGTTTTTAGGATGCATTGTATTTTCCTGTGCGGCAATCGTCGAAACGAAAAATATAAATAGAAAAGAGAATATTAAATACTGATTTTTATGCATTTCAATGTTTTTTAACAAAAACCAAAAGTAGTTTTTTTAGATGATTAAAGGAAATTTAAATTTCGCAATAATAATACCATTCTTTCTGAAATACTAAACTTTGAAGATCAATTTTCTTTTATACAAAATCCATAAGATAATTGACCAGAAAAGGGCATAAGCCAGCGCATAAACCAAAGATGCGTTTAATGGATTTTCAAAATGAGGAACAATTCCGTATTGGTATAGGTAAGCTTGAAAACCAATTTCTTCGCCTCCAATTTCCGGATTTTGCATTTTTATAGAGCTCATTACCCTCGGAATTATTCCAGAAAAGTAAAAGACAATCATTGGATTTACACCCCAGATTAAAAACAATTTGGCCCACTTTTTATAATTTGCCACATCGATAATATAATAGAGCAACGTCAAACATAAAGTAGCAATTCCGCCTGTATATAAAACATAAGAACTTGTCCAAAGAGATTTGTTAATTGGGAAAATAATATTCCAAAGTAATCCAGAGATTAGTAAAACAATTCCGGCGATTGCCAGTTTTTTTACGATTTCTATTTTAGAAACAGATAAATTTAAAATTTGCCCAATAAACATTCCTGTAATTCCAGTTGCTATGGCTGGCAGAGTACTTAAAATTCCTTCCGGATCCCACGTTTTAGAAACGCTCCAAAGGTGTCCGTTTAAAAGTAAATTATCTAACCATGCCGCCAGATTGGTGCCTTTTTCAAAGTTGGCTTCTCCAATTCCTGGAACAGGGACAAAAGCCATCAGCAGATAATATCCAACCAGAATTGAACCTGCAATTATAATCTGTGTTTTTAAATTGGTTTTTAAATACAAAAGAGACGTAAAGAAATAGACAATAGCAATTCGTTGTAAAACACCTGGAATTCTAGTGTCTTCAAAGTGTTCTAAACCGCTGTAGGCTAAAAATAATAATACCGCTAAGATTCCGAAAACAAGATAGGTTTTGACTTTTAAGCTGAAATCTCCCAAAAGCGCATAAGCGATTCCGAAGAAAATAACGAGTCTTAGGGCTAAATGAGGAAAGCCTTCCAAACCAAATAAATGTATTCTGCCGAAAAAAGCTAAAGAAAATCCCAAGCAGAAAATGCGAAGTGATCGAACTAAAATTTTATTAAAAACAGCACCATCAAGATGTTTAACCGGCATGGCAAAAGGGATTGCTGTTCCCATAATAAAAACGAAAAAAGGAAAAACTAAATCGGTTGGGGTACAGCCGTGCCATTCTGCATGTTCTAATGGCGGGTAAATAGAAGACCAGCTTCCGGGATTGTTAACTATCGTCATTAGAAAAATAGTAAATCCTCTAAAAACATCCAGTGAGGTTAAACGTTCTTTTGTCATGGTTTTGGTTATTAATAGTTTATTGTTTTTTTTAAATTTTCAAACACATAGAAACATAGATTTTTTTTATTTCTTTTTAAAAGAATAGGGAAGAGAAACTCGTTTCTCCGCACATAGCTCAGCGTTGTTAGCTTTGTCAAAGCTTTCGTAGATAAAGGCATAACTTGCTATGTTTGTTTAAACAAGTGAAGCGCCTTTGTGATATTCTAAATTCTATGTCTCTATGTGTTTAAAAATATTTAATCCGGCATTGAAATTTTCCCCATAGTTACTGATGGAATTTTTACAGAATTAAATTTAAAATCGCCCCCAGCAACAGTTTCATTGGCTAAAACAGCAAACAGAATCGCTTCTTTGGCATCACTGTTAATTCCTAAATCATCGCTTTTGAAGAAAGAGCAAGGCAGTAATTCTTTTAACCATTGTACGATTAATGGATTATTGGCTCCGCCGCCGGAAAGATATATTTTAAAGTCTTCAATTGTATAAGAAGAGTTTTTAACAGCAAATTGAATCGCTTCTGCAATTGTTTCAGCAGTAAAACGTGTTAAAGTAGCCAGTAAATCGGGAGCTAAAATATCGGTAAGATTACTTTTTGAAAGTGCTAATTCTACATATTCAGCATTAAATAATTCCTGCCCGATCGTTTTTGGGAAACCTTTTTTGAAAAATGCATTGTCTTTCAAATTGTCTAATAAAATCTGATTTACATTTCCTTGTTTGGCTATTTCAGCATCTTTATCGTAGCTTTTGTCTAGGAAATATTTCTTCACAAAAAGATCAATTAAGGTATTTCCTGTTCCAGTATCGGTTACAAAAGTATCTTCATTTTTTATGTCTGATGGCAGGTAGGTAAAATTGGCAATTCCGCCAATGTTCAGCATAATTCTGTTTTCGCCTTCTTTTCCAAATAAAAAATAATCGCCATAAACGGCTAACGGAGCACCTTCGCCACCCGCAGCAACGTGTTTTTGTCTAAAATCCGACAATGTGATAATTCCCGTTTTTACGGCAATATGATCTCCGTCTCCAATTTGCAAAGTAGCATTTGGAAATTTTTCCTGCTGATGCAAAAACTTTGGAGCATGCAAAACGGTTTGTCCGTGAGAAGCAATTAAATCAATTTCTGAAGCGGGGATATTCCATTTTTCTAAAGTTTCATTTACCATTGAAGCATGAAGCAAACCAATCCATTCGTTGAGCAAAGCCAAATGCTGAAAATCGATATTTTTCTGAGCAAAAACTTTACGAATTTCTGTTTTGATTTCTTCAGAGTAACTAATCGTTTCAAACTGAGTCAGCTTTACATTGGTATTTACGCCAGATCCTGAAATTTCGCATAAGGCAATATCCAATCCGTCGAGAGAAGTCCCCGACATCAGTCCAATAATGCGTTTCGTTTCCTTTTGAGCAATTTGATAAAGTGCTTCAATATTTTTGTTCATGAAAGTTTGTTTAAAATGCTGCTAAAGTTAATTAGTTGGGAGCGATTAATTTTATTAAACACATAGAAACATAGGTTTTTATATAAATAAAAGTAAATAAAAAGAAACTAGTTTCTAACACATAGAGCTATGTGCTTTATTCTGAGTGAACCGACTTTTTATAAGCTAATAAAATCTATGTTTCTATGTGTTTAAAAAACAATCTACAAAGTTATTTTATTATAGATTCATAAATTATTTTCTGAATGTCTTCACGAATCTTTTCTTTCGCTAGTTTATTTCCTTCTTCGCCAACTTCCGGATACGTCCTGTTGGATAAAAACACATAAACCGTTTCGTTTTCAGGATCAACCCAAGCCATATTTCCTGTAAAACCAGTATGACCAAAACTTAATTTCGAAGCACATTGACAAGTCGGGCCGTCTTTTCCTAATCTTTTGTCGAAACCTAAACCTCTTTCAACGCCTTGATCGCAATAAAAACAGGTATTAAAAGTATCAAATGTTGCTTCAGAAAAATAACGTTGGCCTCCATAACTTCCTTTTTGAAGAAACAACTGCATCATTTTGGCAACATCCATAGCATTGGAAAAAATTCCCGCGTGTCCTGCAACTCCGCCTTCCATTGCGGCGGCCATATCGTGTACATAACCTTGTATCAATTGATGTCTGAAATAGTTGTCAATTTCGGTTGGAGCGATTACGTTTTTGTCAAATTTCAATAATGGATTATAGGTTGTATAATTCATTCCCAACGAATTGAAAAAGTTCTTCTGGCTTAAATCTTCCAATTTTTCGTGTGTGGCTCTTTCCAAATATTCTTTTAAAATGATAAAAGTAAAATCACTGTATTTGTATTCTTTTTTAAGTGAAATAGGAGAGTCGGCAATAAATTTCATGATCGTGTCATGATAATCATTTCGAATGTAAAGGCTGTCGGCTACTTTAGTTGTGAAATTGTTTTCTGCAATTTTTCGATAGTATTTATCAGAAGGAAACCCCTTGGCATCTAATGTCGATTTGTAAAACGGACTCCACGCAATTAATCCCGCATAATGATTTAAAAGATCTTTAAAAGAAATATCTTTTTTGTTTGATTTAGCAAACATTGGAAGCATGGTTCCTAATTTGGTGTCTAACTCAACTTTATTTTTATCGTATAACTGCATTATGTTTGGAAGCGTGGAAATCATTTTTGAAATCGAAGCAACGTCGTATAAATCAGTATTCGAAACTTTTACTTTTTTGTCATAAGTTTGATATCCGTAAGATTTCTGAAAAACGACACTGCCTTTTCTTGCGACTAAAACCTGTATTCCAGGAGCCATTTTTCCGTCAATTGCTTTTTTAGCGATTGCGTCTATTTTGTCAAGAATTGCCGAATTCATCCCGACATTTTCTGGTGTTTCAAAACCTAAACGATCGATTTTTTCGGTATCGATTCCATCATTTACTTTAAAATTATCGTTGATTGAAACGGGTAATTTTCCTTTGGCACTTTTTGCTCCAAATAAAATTTCGGCAGAAACAATCTGAGAAATCGTTGAGTTTTGGTACGAAACCATCAATCCTTCAATAGCATCAAAATTTTTGATAGAAAGAAGCGAATACGGTTTTGCAAAAACGTCTAGAATTACTTTATTATTTTCGGCAATTTTATTTAGAAAAAACAATTCATTTGAAGAGAAATCTTGTTTTTCCCAAGCCTTATTCACTTTGTGATAACTTAAAATAACTAAATCGTATTTCTTTAATTGTTTGTTTAAAGAATCAATGTTGGTATTTGAAACTTCTGTTATTTCAGTATATTTTTTTAAGGTTGAAACAAAAGCACTGTTGACATCTTCTCCCAGTTTTACGTAAGCAATTTTCTGATTCAGATTTTTAATTGGAAGAATGTCTTTTCTATTTTTTAAAACGGTAGCCGCATTTTCAAACAAATTGTATTGAAGCGCATCTTTATCTGGGCTGGTTAAATCTTTTTGCAGATTTTTTAAATCAACAGGTTTGTATTTATTTAAACCTGCTTTGAATTTGTAATGCAGAATTTTTTTAACGGAATGAGCTAAACGTTCTTCGGTAATCTGGCCATTTGCATAAAAGACTTTTAATTTTTCTAAAGCGGCGGGAACATCATCCGGACAAAGGAAAATATCATTTCCTGCCTGTAAAACAGCCAATTCCAAATCGCCGACAGGTTTAAAATTACTGGCGCCTTTCATGCCTAAACCATCTGTAAAAATAAGTCCTTCGAAACCTAATTGTTTCTGAAGAAGTTCGGTAACAACATTATAAGAAGCAGAAGACGGAACATTTTCTTTTGGTTCTAAACTCGGAATATTAAGATGCGCCACCATGACAGAAGCCAGACCTTCGTCAAAAAGCTGTTTATAAGGATATATTTCCACTTCATCCAAATGTTCTTTCGTAAAAGAAACGATTGGAAGTGCTTTATGAGAATCGACTGCCGTATCGCCGTGACCCGGAAAATGTTTCCCTGTACACAAAACACCTTGACTTTGAATACCTTTCATAATTGCCGAAGCACGATTGGCAACATTGGTTTTGCTTTCGCCAAAAGAACGATTTCCGATAATGGGATTCAGCGGATTGGTATTAATATCTAAAACTGGTGCAAAGTTGAAATGAATGCCCATTCTTTTGCATTCGCTTCCCATTTGTCTTCCAACTTTTTCAATAAGATTTAAATCCTGAATCGCGCCCAAAGTCATGTTCCAAGGATAAGCGTAAGTAGAATCTAAACGCATGCTTAATCCCCATTCGGCATCAAGTCCTATAAACAGCGGCACTTTTGCTTTTGACTGATAGATGTTGGTTAATTTCGCTTGACGAACCGGCCCGCCTTGAAAGAAAATAATACCGCCTATTTTATATTTTGAAACAAGTTCTTTTACTTTATTAACATGTACAGAATCTTTGTTAGAATAAGCATTTGCAAAAAATAATTGACCTAGTTTTTCGTCCAGCGTCATTTGGCTGTAAATACTGTCTGCCCAACGATTTTCAGCATTACAATCGGGAACAAAAGGTTTTTTTTCTGATTTGCTTTTGGGTACGTAAACTTCTTTATTTTCTGTCGAAATAGGTTCATTAGTTTCAACGGCAGTTTTAGTCTTTTTTGAAACGCCGCAATTGACAATTAAAAAAAGAACAGCTGTAAATAAACCTATTTTTATAATAGCATTTTTCATGTAATCATTTTTTGAGAATTCAGATCAATTCTGAATTGCTTTATTTTGGCTTTTAGAAAGAGATTTTTTCTTCTGTTCGCTTACTGGTTAAATAAATTCCGATATAAGTGAATAATCCGTTGATGATAATTAATTCGTTATCAAAAGTATATCCGAATAATTGTGCTGAATTTTCACTTAAGAAATACGTGAATATTGGAGAAATAAGACAGATAATCGGAATTAGTCTGTCGTTTACTAATCTTGATTTTTGTAATAATCCAAAAGCGTATAATCCTAATAAAGGGCCGTAAGTGTAAGATGCAGCTCTGAAAATTAGTGCCACAACAGAAGCGTCATTAAAGGAATTTAAGACAATAATTACCAGAAAAAGCAATATTGAAAAAGCGAAATGCACCCAATGTCTTATTGTTACATTTTTGTGATTATCTAGATTTTCAGATTTATCCATTCCAAGGAAATCGACACAAAATGAAGTTGTCAAAGCGGTTAAAGCCGAGTCGGTTGTTGCAAAAGTAGCCGCGATAATTCCTAAAAGGAAAACAAAAGCCGGAACGATTGACAAATGATTTAAAGCAATTTCTGGAAAAAGTAAATCGGTTCTTGGTTTTCCTGTTGCTAAATCTAATGGAATTTGAACATTATTTTTTGCAGCGTAGATGTATAATAAAGCACCTAAACTCAAGAAAATAATATTGATTAAAACAAAAATTCCTGTAAACGTAAACATGTTTTTTTGTGCTTCGCCGATGTTTTTACAGCTTAAATTTTTCTGCATTAAATCTTGATCGAGCCCAACCATTGCAATAGTAACAAACATTCCTCCTAAAATCTGCTTTACAAAGTGGTACTTGCTCGTAAAGAAATCATCAAAGAAAAATATTTTAGAATAATTACTTTTCTGAATGGTTGAAACCGACTCAAGAACAGTCAGGTTAAGACTGTCACAAACAAAATAAATGGTTATAAACACGGAACTAACTAAAAAAAACGTCTGTAAAGTATCGGTAATAATAATCGTTTTTAGACCGCTTCTAAAAGTGTATAAAAAGATAAGCGCCAAAGCTAAAAGTACCGTTACCGGAAATGGAATATGAAAATCGTTGAAGACATATCGCTGTAAAACGATAACCACCAAATACAATCTAAAAGCAGAGCTAATGGTTCTGCTGACCAAGAAAATCGAAGCTGCCGTTTTGTAACTTCTAATTCCCATTCTTTGTTCGATATAACTATAAATCGAAGTCAGATTCATTCTGTAATAGAGTGGCAGCAGGACTTTTGCAATAATGATAAAACCAATTGCGTTTCCTAAAACAAACTGAAAATATTTGAACTGTTCTCCATTTGGCGAACCGACTTCTCCAGGAACCGAAATAAAGGTAACTCCTGAAAGTGCTGTTCCAATCATACCAAAAGCAACTAGATACCATTTGGAATTTTTATTTGCTTTGAAAAAAGAATCATTGTCTTGTCCTTTTTTACTGATTACATTTGAAATAAAGAGTAAAAGGCCAAAATAAACAAAGATAAAAATGAGAATTGTAGTAGAAGACATTTTGGTTTTGGTTTAGTTTTTAGTTTATTTTTTGCTGTTATGATCTAACAAAACAGCGCGTACACTTTTATGTTTTTGCAGTAATTCTTCGGCTAAATCATATTCAATTCCCAATTCTTCCATAATCATTTTTATGCCTCGTTTTACTAGTTTTTCATTAGACAACTGCATGTCAACCATCTTGTTGCCTTTTACTTTTCCAAGTTTAATCATTACTGAAGTCGAAATCATGTTCAAAGTCAGTTTTTGAGCTGTTCCTGCTTTCATTCTTGTACTTCCGGTTAGGAATTCTGGCCCAACGATTACTTCAATTGGAAAGTCAGCTTCCTGCGCTATAAGTCCGTTGCTGATGCATGAAATGCTTCCTGTTTTAATATTATGTTCTTTAGCTTTTTTCAAAGCACCTAAAACATAAGGTGTATTTCCAGAAGCAGCAATCCCGATAATAAAATCCAAACTTGAAATTTCAAATTTAGCTAAATCTTTCCAAGCTTGTTCGGTATCGTCTTCTGCATTTTCAACCGCTTTTCGAATCGCAGTGTCGCCGCCGGCAATAATTCCGATAATCATATCATGTGGTACACCAAAAGTTGGCGGACATTCAGAAGCATCTAAAATTCCGATACGCCCAGAAGTTCCAGCTCCAATATAAAATAATCTACCGCCTAACTGCATTTTCTTGACGATTGCTTTAACCAGTTTTTCAATTTTAGGAATCTGCCCTTCGATAATTTCTGGTACTTTTCGATCTTCTGTATTGATGTTGGTCAACAGCTCTTTCACTGTCATTTGATCTAAATCTTTGTATAAAGATTCTTGTTCGGTTTCAGGATTTTTATTCTTCATTTTTTTCTTTTTTGGTTGAGAAATGACAGATTTTGTTGGGATCTTTCATTTCGATAATTTATATAGGAAATCTCTATTTTATTAAAAAATAGTCAGTTTTGGGTTTTTTGGCGGGGAATGAAAAGTTATATTTAGTAAAGTAAATACGGTTTTCTCATGATTTGAAAAGCTTCTAAATCTTTTTTCCAGCTTGCACGAATTTCTTTTTCTGAAACACCCGTTTCAATTTGCTGTTGTAATTTTTTTGTTCCAGCCAGTTTGGTAAAAAAGGCATTAAAAAATTTAGATTTGTCTGCGGTATTTTGATAGGCTTTTAAGAGCCATTTTAATTCTAATTGTTTGAGTCTTGGGTATGAAGTTAAATCTTCGCCAAAACATTCTTTTCCGTTATAAAGAGGATCTTTGGCTCCAAAATTGGGTTTCGGCGTAAAGCTGAAATTGGTTTTGGTTAAATAAGGAGAACCGTAAATTTGAAATTGCTTTTCTGTTCCACGCCCCATGCTTACATTAGTTCCTTCAAAAAGGCATAAACTGGCGTATAGATTAATAGACTGATCGTTTGGTAAATTTGGAGAGGGTTTTACTAATAAGCTGTATTCCATTGTACGTTTATAATTGGAGCATGGAATTACAGTTAGTTTACATTGAACACCATCTTTAAGCCATTTTTGTCCATTAATCATTTGACCGTATTCTCCAATTGTCATTCCGTGAAGGAGTGGAATAGGGTGCATGCCGACAAAACTGGTAAATTCTTTTTCTAAAAGCGGGCCATCAACAATACTTCCATTCGGATTTGGTCTGTCCAAAATTAGAAGCGGGACATTGTTTTCGGCGCAAGCCTCCATTACATAATGCAAAGAAGAAATATAGGTGTAAAAACGAGCACCAACATCCTGGAGATCAAAAATCATAATATCGATCCCGTTTAATTGTTGAGGTTTTGGTTTTTTATTGTCTCCGTAAAGAGAAATGATGGATAATCCTGTTTTTGGATCTTTTCCGTCAACAACATGTTCTCCTGCATCGGCAGTTCCTCTAAAACCGTGTTCTGGTGCGAAGATGGTTTGAATGGCAATTTTTTTCTCCAGTAAAAAATCAACTAAATGGGTTTTGTTAGATAAAATCCCCGTTTGATTAGTTACAATTCCTATTTTTTTGTCTTTTAAAAGCGGTAAATATTTCTCGTAATTATCTGCTCCAGTTTTTATTGCTGGAGGATTAATTTCTGATGTGCCGTAGTTTACAGCTGTTGAGAACGAATTAGAATACAAAGACGTAATAAACAGAGAACTTAAAATAAAGACACTTTTTGAGATGAATTTTATCATTTTAATTACAATTAATAGTTAGGCAAAAATTGACTAATAAAATTAAGCTATTATTTGATTGGTTGTTGTTTTGATTGATGATGAGAAATGATGATCTGAAATTTCAGATTGAGGCTTTTAACTTCTTTCTTTTGTCAATTGATTATACACTGAAAAAGAGTGTTTAAATACTGCCTCTGGTTAGATTGCTTCCAGAGGCAGTTTTTATAATGAAGGGCAAATAATCTATTTAGTGTTTTGGATTACCAGCCTGGGTTTTGTTTTAATTCGATACCTTCTGCAGCATATAGATTAATGTCATTTGTTGGGATCGCACTTAGATAATTTTTTGGCGAAACAAACAGTCTAGACACACCTGCAGCATAAGGAATTACATATCCTTGTGCGTTTACTTTAGTTTTAGTATTTCCTCCTATCAAAGCAGGTATTCTAGCTCCTAAAACAACATCAGGATTGGCATTAGTATCTAAATAATCTCCTTTTTTCCAACGCATAAGATCTTCTTTTCTCATTGTCGTCCAAGCCATAAATTCGATTCTGCGTTCACGACGAATCTCCCATATAATTGGATTAACAATTCCTGAAAGTTGTTCTAATGCAGTTGTTCTTTGCGGGTCGTTTATTTGTACTCCACTTGCAGTCGCATTTGTACCATCTGTAGTCAAAGTAGCGATTCCTGCACGTGTACGAACTTTGTTTAGTGATAAATCAAGATCAACATTAGTAATTGTTCCTAATTCTGCACAGGCTTCAGCATAATTTAAATAAACTTCACTTAGCGTAAAAACTGGAGCGTCAATTTGATTTTGCCCAATTGTTGAAACGTCTGTACCTGTTGTCGCAGGGTTGTTGTACAGTTGAAATACATAACCTGTGATAGAGGTTAAACCATTATACGGTTTATCAGAGTAAGCATAATCTGCTGTACTGAAAGCTTTAGCAAACCTTGGGTCTCTGTTGGCAAAAGTATTAGCAATAGTATTGTCACCTAAAAATTGAGCATTTCCAGCTTGCTTGATAGGAAGTCCATTTGTAGTTACATAACTTTCTGCAGCAAATTTTGTCAACCCGTTTTGAACTGTAGAGGTATTAGTATAGGCTTGCACTGAATTTCCTAAAACACCTTTAATGTATCTTTTGGTTAAAATTACCTCAGTATTATTCATTAACTCAACAGAGTTGTAAAGTGCTTTCCAATCTGCATTTAGTTTGAAAGAATTATTATTCATTACCGCTAAAGAAGCTTCTTTTGCTTTTTGAAGATAAGTATTTCCGTTCTGTCCTAAATTGTATTTTCTGTAAGTACCTTCGCTCAAACATACTCGGCTTAATAATGCATAAGCGGTATATTTATTTACCGTAACATTGCTATCATCAACATTTAATAACATTGGAATTGCTTCTTCCAAATCTTTGATAACATTGTCTATTACTTCAGATCTCGACAAAGCCGGTTTGTAAACATTAGGATCACTTTGAGCTAGATACTTATCTGTATACGGCACATCGCCAAACTGCTGTGCTAAACGAAAATAAGTATGAGCTCTAAAAAACTTTGCAACACCTATGTAGTGATTTTTCTTCGTTTGATCCATAGGTACATTTGGCACTCTTTCTAACATAAGATTACAACGGCGAACCAAAGTGTAATATTCGTTCCAGTTTGCATTAGTTGCATTTGGAGCCGTTAGGAAATTAGTGAAAACGTTCATAGCCAAGTTATCATCTATCAATCCTGTAGACGATGCGTGAAAGTAAAAATCAGCTGTAGTACCAGCATTATTTCCGTATCCATTAAACGTATTATAGTTTAACCAAGAAAACGTTTTTACGTTATTTTCTGAAGTCCAAAAGTTTGCATCTGTAAATACATCTTCTGGCGGTGTATCCAAAAAATCTGAACAGCTAACAGTCAAACTTGCAAAAGTAAGTAAGGCAACTGAAAGTTTTATCCTTGAATTTATTATTAATTTTTTCATCTTAATTAAATTTTAATTTTTTAATACATTTTTTAAAATGCAAGTTGTATACCTACTGACCACGTTTTAGAATAAGGGAAAGTTCTTCCCCATACTGCTTCAGTTTCGTTAATTTCAGGATCTACAGGTAATTTACTGCTTTTCCAAGTAGCTAAGTTGAAACCTGAAACATAAGGTCTGATTTTATCAAATCCAGCTTTTTGAGAAAGGCTTTTTGGAAAAGTATATCCAAGAGTCATAGATTTTAATCTTAAATAAGACATGTCTAATAAATAACGTGATTGCGCAACAAAATTGTTTGATCCAGGTGCATAAGCTCCAAAAGCATTCGTAGCATGTCCAGGATATGGATTAGGGAAATACGCATCTGTATTTTCCGGTGTCCAGTAATCATTCATACTTGCATACATAGCATCTGTTCTGTTGTAGAATGGTAAAACTAAGTCTGAAGTTGTCCAGAATTCACGTTTACCAACACCTTGAAAGAAAGCATCAATATCGAATCCATATAAAGCACCACCTAAACGAACTCCATATTGGTAGCGAGGCGTAGTGTTTCCAATAACTTTTAAATCTCCTGGTTTAAGAGCTGTTCCATCTCCTCTTGAGATCACTCCGTCTCCGTCTAAATCTTTATACATTACATCTCCTGCACCGTATCTAAAAGCACCAGTTCTTACGTTTTTATAATCAACACCATTTACTATTAGTCCTGTTGCATCAATTTGATCTGTTGACTGAATTAATCGGTCTGTTTCTAATCCCCAGATTTCACCTAATTTTTGACCTGCATAGAAAGAACCTAAAAGTTTAGAAGAGTTGTTCCATTCCGTTACTTCTGTAGTATTATCAGAAAGAGTAAGATCTGCATAAACGTTTATGTCTTTGTTTATTTGCTTATTAAAGTTCAGTGCAAGTTCCCAACCTCTTGTTCTTAAGTTTCCTGAGTTTGTGTTAGCAGCAGTCTGGCCAAATGAACCTGGAAGTGTTTTTCCTGGAGCTAACATTCCTTTGGTATCACGTTGATAATAATCAAATGTTAAACCTAACATATTAAAGATACGAATATCAATACCAATATCCTGAGTAGTTACCTTTTCCCAAGTTAAATTCGGGTCAACATTTGAAGGCTGATTAACAGTAGGATTAACTGTCGTACCGCTACCTATCCAATAAGGATTAGGGTTAGTAGTAACGTTAGTCATAACTGGTAAAAAGGCATTGTTAGCGATATTTTGATTTCCGATTGAACCAACAGAACCACGGATTTTCAAATCATTTAACCAGCCTCTTGTTCCTTCCATGAAACTTTCTTCAGAAATTCTATATCCAACAGAAGCAGAAGGGAAGAATCCCCATTGCTCATTGCTAGGGAATTTTGAAGAGCCATCATAACGTCCGTTTATTTCCACTAAATATTTTCCTTTGTAATCGTAATTTACACGCGCAAAAAATCCTGCAATTGCATATCTTGATAAGCCTGGATTTAAAGTGGTATTAGCAACAAGAGGTGAAGTAAATTGATCACCAATTGCTAAATTAAACTCTGGTTTGTTTTTGTCCAAAAGTGTATTTCTACGAGCGTAGGTTCTCTCAAAATCATACCATTCTGAGTTTAAACCACCTAATACTTTAAAGTTATGGTTTTCTCCTAATGTTTTAGTGTAATTTGCATAAAAATTGGCTACATTTCTTGTAAAAGATGATTTGGATTGCGCAACAAAATCATTAGCCACTTCCATTGAAGTCGGTTTTCCTGAAACTAAGTCAGCTGCACCTGTCCAAAAGTCCCAAAGAGGCACTTGCCCACCGTTCATTTTTAGACTTGAAAAATTAGTATTAAAACTATATTCTCCAATGATATTAAAGTCTTTTGTGACTTGAGCAGTAAGTTTTCCGCTTATCCTCATATCATTAGACTTGCTTTCATTTTGAGATGCATTTGCCATATAACCTGGCGCGTGTCTAAAGTAAGTGCCATTATAAGTACCATATGGGAAATAAGAACCCCAACGCATATAGTAACCAAAATAACCGTTACCAGCAGTATCAATACCATTGTTATAGTAGTTAAAAGGAGAATCATATTCCTGGAAGGTTCCTAATACTTTGAAATCTCCTGTAAGCCAGCTTGCTAACTCTGTTGTTAGACCAAGATTAAGATTGAATCTTTGGTTGGTTTCGTTGTTAATTTTCATTACACCTTCCTGATTAGCAAGACCTAACGAAACAATAAAGGAACTTTTTTCACTCAGAGAACCTTGTGCTGATAAATTGTGAAGTGTTTGTACCGCATTCTTTTTTAACATTTCATCATGCGGATTCCAAATTCTGTAGAAATATTCTTTTCCTCCAATAATATCAAAATCTTCTCCTAAGATCATGTTTTTATCATTAGGATTTCTAGTTGCAGCGTATTTTTCTTTCCAGTTAATAATACCAGGCAATAATGTTTTATAGTTCATACCAAAAGATTCTGGATTTGCATTACCAGCTCTGGCTTGTGCCTCAATCATTGCAGGAAGCTCAACTGTTGGATCATTAAATTGAACTAAAGAAATAGGATTACTCCATCCTGTATTGTTGCTGTAAGCGAATCTCACTTTGCCTTTAGCATTTTTACCACTTTTAGTAGTAATTAGTATTACTCCAAATGCAGCACGAGCACCATAAATAGAAGCAGAAGCAGCATCTTTAAGTACAGACATCGATTCTACGTCTTCTGCATTTAGCATTGATAAATCGCCCGGAACACCATCAACTAAAATAAGTGGAGATCCTGAAGCTTCTCCATTTACAATTGTTCCCATACCACGAATATTAACGCTTGATTGTTTACCTAAGTTTCCTGAGTTATTAGTGATATTAAGTCCCGGAGTAGTTCCTTGCAAACCTTTTGTAATGTCAGTAACGGGAATACTTCCTAAAGCTTTTTTAACATCTACTTTTGCAACTGCTCCAGTAAGATTTGCTTTTTTCTGAGAAGCAAAACCTACAACAACAACTTCATCTAGTTTTGAAGTACTTGGAGAAAGGTCAATGTTTACTTTTTGTTGCCCTTCAATTTTTACAGCTATGGTTTCAAAACCCATATAACTGAAGCTAAGGCTTCGTCCTGGAGCTATACTGATACTGTAGTTACCGTCAAAATCAGTAGTAGTTCCATTAGAGGTTCCCTGAATCATTACGCTGACACCAGGTATGGGGAATCCGTCTGCTTTGTTTTTTACTGTTCCAGTGATTGTTTTTGTTTGCCCAAAAGTTGCTTGAATGAACAAAACCAACAATGAAATAAGAAATAGTTTTTTCATGATTACTTGGTTTTTTTAATGGTTGTTGAGCAAATATATTTATTTATTGCATACAAATGCATTTTTATTGTTAATATTTTTTTAAAATCTTCTAAATAACGCAAAATAATGCATTTTTTGAGTGTGTAATTTTTCTTGTTTTATTTTTTGAGTTAAAACATGCAAACTATTGCAGTAATTCGGCTTGCTTTTATATTTCAATAAAATTATTTGATATATTTGCCTGAATTTAAACTTTTAATAATATGCTGAAAGCCGAAAGACATAAATATATCATGACTAAACTTGTTGAAGAACAGAAAGTTGTCACAACTGATTTGGCTTTGGCTTTAGATTTGTCTGAGGATACCATTAGAAGAGATTTAAACGAACTGGATAGTAAAAAGCTGTTAGAGAAGGTTTATGGTGGTGCTGTACAGGTAACAGAAAAATCTGCAGACGTTTTTAATATTACAATATCAGACGAAGAAGAAAAAATAAAGATTGTTACAAAAGCACTGTCTCTACTTCGTGATGATCAGGTTATTATTATGAGTGGAGGAAGCACTAATTTGGTTTTTGCAAAGTTAATTCCGGCCGATTTAAAAGCGACAATTTATACTTACAGTCTTCCGATAGCAATGCAATTGTCACAACATCCTAATATTGATTTGATCTTTATTGGAGGGAAAATGCAGAAAAATGCAATGGTAACAATTGGCATGGATGTAATTCAGGTAGTGTCAAAAATTAAAGCTGATATTTGTTTTATAGGTGCCAGCAGTATTAATGTAAAACAAGGATTGACAGAGATTGGCTATGAAATCTCAATTGTGAAAAAAGCTATGATAGAAGCTTCTGATAGAGTAGTTTCTATGTTTTCATCTGATAAATTGAATACCAAAATGCCTCATGTGGTTTGCGATTTAAAGCAATTGGATACCATTGTGACTAATCTTGATCCTGAAGATGCCAGTCTTGAAGAATATAGAAAATCGGGCGTTTTTATATTATAAGAAAGGAGTATTATATAATTATTACTGCATGTTTTTGCGTTATTTTCGTTTTATTTTGTTAAATAATGCAAAATAATGTATTCTGTTTGTTTTTTGTATATATTTGTTAAAACTATTTTCTAACAAAACCAATATGATATGAAAAACTATTCCTCCACCCCAAATAGACTTCAAAAAAGTGAGGAAGCTTTATTTCGAAATAAGTGTAATTTAAAAGTACTTTATACCTTATTCTTAATTTTTTTGTTTTTTTCTGTAAAAGCGGCGACAGTTGATACTATTCAGGTTTATAGTCCTTCAATGAATAAGAATATTAAAAGCTGTATTATAGTTCCAGATAGTTATAAAAAAAGCGATAAAAAATTCCCTGTAGTTTATCTGCTTCACGGATATAGCGGAAATTATGGTTCTTGGGCAAAAGATTTCAAAGAGCTTAAAAGTCAGGTGGATCAATATAATTTTATTGTAGTTGGTGTAGACGGGAATTACTCAAGCAGGTATTTTGACAGTCCAATCGATCCTAATTTTAAGTATGAAACTTATATTATAAAAGAATTAGTGCCTTATATAGACAAAAAATACAAGACTCTTGCCAATCGTGAAAATAGAGCAATTTCAGGTTTAAGCATGGGCGGACATGGTGCTTTGTATTTGTCTTTCAAACATCAGGATGTATTTGGTGCTGCAGGAAGTATGAGTGGCGGAGTAGATTTTAGACCATTTCCTAATAACTGGGATATTAAAAAACGTCTTGGCGCTATCACGGAGTTTCCTGAGAATTGGGATAAAAATACCGTTACCAATATGCTTGATTTGGTAAAAGACAATAATTTAAAGTTGATTATAGATTGTGGGGTTGATGATTTTTTCATGGAAGTAAACAGACAGCTTCATGCTAAAATGCTAACCTTAAAAATAAATCACGATTACATAGAACGCCCTGGAAAACATGATCTTATGTATTGGGAAAACTCTTTAAAGTTTCAGTTGCTGTTCTTTAATAATTTTTTCAAAGACAATATAAAAAACTAGATAAGTAAGTGTGTATTGCGATTTTACCCATAAAAAAAGTAATGCATAAATTTTGGTTGGTTACCTAATCCTAACAGGTTTTCAAAACCTGTTAGGTATTTCTCAATAAATTAGAATAGCCAAAGATTAAAAGTATTTAAGATTTTTTTTGCATAAAACCGAGCGATAGTGAATTACTGAAGCAAATCCCCAAGAATTAAATCTGCTGAATCTGCAATCCCTATAGCTATCGGGAGCGTGAGAAAAAAGCACATAGACATATATCGTAGAGATGCACTGCAGTTCATCTAACACAATGTAATTACAACATAATTTAAATGAAGTTTTAATAAATAAAAAAAACATCTATGAAAAATCTATTTTCAAGAATATTATTGCTGTTTATAATAGTTTCCGGTTTTTCTCAAAATCCTGAAAAATCAGAAAATATTAAGTTTATACAGCTTACCGATCTGCATGTTTCAGTAGGAAATGATAATGATTTTTTACTGCAGAATATCGTAAAAGAAATCAATAATTCTGATTTTGAATTTGCAATTGTAACGGGAGATTTAACCAATCGTGGTGCAGATGATGAATTAAAACAAGTTCATTCCATACTTTCTCAGCTCAAAATACCTTATTATGTAATTTCAGGAAACCATGAAACGAACTGGAGTGAAAGCGCTGGATTAACTTATAAAAAAATATTTGGCGAGGATCGGTTTGTGTTTTCAAAAGGAGATTATGTTTTTATCGGATTTCCATGCGGGCCTTACATGAAAATGGGCGACGGATTTGTGAAACACGAAGATGTGCTTTGGCTGGATAAAACCTTAAAAGAAAATCTTAAAAACAGCACTAAAAAAGTGCTGAATTTTGCTCATTATCCGTTAGATAACAGCGTCAGCAATTACAAAGAAGTACTTTCGGTTTTAGCAAAATATCCAACTGTTGCCACTTTTTGCGGTCATGGACATACCTTAAGAAAATATGATTTCTCTGGTTTGAGCGGTATAATGGGAACTTCTATCACTTCGCTTGACGGCAAAACAAAAAGTTATAATCAGGTAATTATCAGCAAAGATAGTATCAGTATCTATCAAAAAGAAATAGATAAACCGGGAGTTTTTAGATTTTCGGTTCCGTCAAAACCTTCTAAAATTACAATCCCGAAAGATAGCTTGGCAATGCAATCTCCTTTTATAAAAGATATTGCTTCTATTTACAGTCTTCCGGCATTTGATAAAAAGAACCTTTATTTTACGAATTCTATTGGAGAAATAAAATCGGTAAATTTGAAAAACAAAAGTGTGAACTGGAAAACCGAAACTGGCAATTCGATTTATTTTTCGCCCATCATTGTAAAAAATAATTTAGTTATTGGTACTATTGAAGGAAATCTGAAAGGTTTTTATACACAATCAGGAAAAGAAAGATGGACAATTCCTGTTGGTGGTGTCTTGGTAGGTTCGCCAATTGCAGAAAACAATAAAATTTATACAGCTAGTTCAACAGCGTTTATTTGTGTAGATGCTGTGACTGGTAAAGTAATCTGGCAGAATAATTTGCCAGCATCTTATTCGCAAGGAGTACCTTTAATACAAGGCGATAAAATAATTTTTGGAGTTTGGGATTCGTACGTGTATTGCTTGGGCAAAAACACTGGAAAACTAATCTGGAAATGGAATAATGGAAATGATAAGCAGATTCTGTATTCGGCTGGAAATGTCAATATGGTTGCAACAAAAAGCCGACTTTATTTTGTTACGCCACAGCGCTTCTTAACTATCTTAGATCTTGAAACGGGTAAAACACTTTTGAGAACTCAGAAATGGAAAATCAGAGAGTCTATGGGTAAAAGCCAAGACGGTAAATGGTTTTATGGCAAAACAATGGATGGAGAACTGATAAGAGTACCATTGAACGATACTATTGAACTAACAGAAGAAAATCTAATTGCGCAAAGTAAAGTTCTGGATCTAAAATTAGGATACGAGCACAATCCTGCAGGAATAGTAGAAAATAAAAATAAAATTTATATTGGAAGCCGAAAAGGAGAAGTGATAATCGTCGATGCAGCTAAATTTGAAATCATCAAACAAATTAATCTGGGAAGTTCAAGTGTAAACGGATTTACAGTTGATGATAAAGGACAAGTTTGGGTTTCACTAATTGAAGGCGGAATCTTTTTGTTGGAATAATTTTTTAAGAGTTTTTTTCTAGCCAACAAATTTTCTCGCAAAGTCGTAGAGTCACCAAGTTTTTTTTCTTTCATAAACTTTAAGTAATACTTTGCGACTCCGCGACTTTGCGAGATTAAAAAGAAATCTTTGCGAACCTTGCGTAAAACTTAGCGAACTTAGCGGTTAAATTATTAAACAAGAACTAGCTAATCAAAATATAACCTTATGAAAAACCTAAAATTCATAATCCTAATACTGCTCTGTCAAACGAAACTTTTCAGTCAAGAATCGCCAAAAAGAGAAATGCGTGCAGCGTGGATTTCTACCGTAGATAATATCGACTGGCCATCAAAACCAGGTTTGTCAGACAAACAGATGAAAGCTGAAATGATTTCTATTTTAGATAATTTGCGATCTAATAATTTAAACACCGTAATTTTTCAAATCCGACCAACGGCTGATGCATATTACAAATCAACAAAAGAACCAGCATCGCATTGGATAACCGGAACTCAAGGTGTTGCTCCGGGATTTGATCCGTTGCAGATGATGATTGATGAAGCAGGAAAAAGAGGAATGAATGTTCATGTTTGGCTGAATCCGTATCGTGTACAAAAAGACACTGTAAAAGATGTATTGACTAAATCTCATTTATATTTTAAGAAACCAGAATTATTTTTAACCTACGGAAAATCAAGATATTTTAATCCGGGTTACAAAGAAACCAGAGATTTTGTGTCTTCTGTAGTAGGCGAAATTGTTCGAAATTATGATATTCAGGCCGTTCACATGGACGATTATTTTTATCCGTATAAGATAGAAGGACAAGAATTTCCAGATGAAAAAGCTTTCGCTAAAGAACCGCGGCAGTTTAAAGACAAAGATGATTGGCGAAGAGATAATGTTGATTTAATCATCAAGCAAATCAGAGATACTATTATTGCCAATAAACCAGAAGTTGAATTTGGAATTTCGCCTTTCGGTGTATGGCGTAATATTGTGAAAGATTCTCAAGGTTCCAACACTAAGGCAGGAGCAACTAATTACGACGATTTATATGCCGACATTTTAAAATGGCAAAAAGAAAACTGGATCGATTATGTAACACCACAATTGTACTGGCATATTGGTTTCGACAGAGCTAATTTTGAAGTTTTGGCAAAATGGTGGGCAGAACACAAATATGGAGCAAATGTTTATGTGGGTCATGGCGATTATAAGATTTCAAATACCGCAAAAGAGCCAGAATGGAGAAGTCCAGATCAAATTGTAAAGCAGATAGAAATGATTCGCAAAATGCCGTTAATAGACGGTTCGATGCATTTTACAGCAAACTCATTCTTCAAAAAAGGCGATACGTTAAGAAATGCTCTTGTTGAAAAACAATATAAATATATTGCTTTAACTCCTGAAGCAAATAGGATTACAAGAATAAAACCAAATACGCCAACCAATGCGGTAATTGCTAAAAAAGGCGATACAGCAGTTTTAACCTGGAAAGCCGAAATGTACGATAAGAAATATGTGATTTATAGATTTCCAAAAGGGAAAATTACAGATTTCTCCAATTCGGCAAATATTTATTACGTGACTGCGCTTACAAAATTGGAAGTTCCAAATCCCGATTTAGAGAATTATGTTTATGCTGTTTCAGCTTTAAGTCAGACCCAGACAGAAAGTATTCCAGTAGAATTTACAACAAAATAAAAATGTAATAATGGAAAATAGAACATTTAAAATTGTATTCGCTTTTTTGATTTTTTTTGGAATCAGCAGTTATGCCCAGAAAAATTCCAAAAAATCTTTTGATGTAAAACGAAATGAAGTTTATATCGATTCAATGATGACCAACGCGCTGGAAAAAGGATTCTTTCCTGGAGCTCAGGTTATGATGGGAAACAAGGATGCTGTTTTTATTTCGAAAAATTATGGTTTTCAGGATTATTCAAAAAAACAAGTGGTGAAAAATGAGGATGTTTACGATCTGGCTTCGATGTCTAAAGTTTTAGGCGCAACGTTAGTAACCATGCGTTTGGTGGGCGAGGATAAAATAAAATTGACGGACAGAGTAGGCGATGCAGTGCCTTTTTTTAAAAACACTCCAATTGCCGATTTAACACTTTTTGAGTTATTAACACATACTTCAGGATTAAAAGCCAGCATTACTTTTTACCAAAGTCTGCTTTCAACACCTGATGGAGCTCCGCTTTTGAGTGATAAAAAATCCGCAGAATATCCGGAATTGTTTGATACCATGTATGTAAACAAGAATATAATTTACGATGCCAATTATCTTTCGTTTACACCAAAAGAAAATTGGATTCAGATTTATAAAAATATGTGGCTGAATCCTGAATTTCACAAAACAGTTTATGATCAGATTGCTAATGCAAATGTTAATCCGCGAGGAAAATACGTTTACAGCGATTTGAATTTACTTTTGGTAAAGGAAATGATCGAAGCCAAAACAGGAAAAAAACTCGATCAATTGACTAATGAAATTTACACAGAATTGGGTATTTCTAAAATTGGATACAATCCTTTAAAATGGACAGCTATTGAAAATGTAATGCCGACAGAATTGGATAATTTCTTTAGAAAAGACACTATTAGAGGCTATGTTCACGATGAAGCCGCTGCGATTTTTGGAGGTGTTTCCGGAAATGCAGGTTTGTTTGCCAATGCTCAATCCATTGCTGTTATCTGTCAAATGTTATTAAATGATGGGAAATTTCAAGGGAAACAAATTCTGAATGCGAAGGTGGTAAAAGAATTTATACAATCGCCTTTAGCAAAAGGCGGCATCTATCGCGGACTTGGTTTCGATAAACGAAAACCAGATGAATTTTTCAAAGCAGATGATTTTGGTCACACGGGTTTCACAGGAACTTTTTTCTTTATGAACCCAGACAATAACAGATTTCTCATTGTTCTAACCAATCGCGTAAATCCAACAAGAACCAACAGATTAATGTACAAGGATGATTTTATGGCAAAAATCTGGAAGCAGATTAATAAGTAAAAGTTTTTTTTGCCACGAATTCACGAATTAATTTGAAAATCTGTACGTGAAAATAATTTTGAATTACACCAATTTATTTGAAATAATTCGTGAATTCATGGCGGAAAAACTTTGATTCATACTTTTATTTTAATCACATATAATAGAATATAACTATTGAAATTACAGTAATTTTGTAATCTCATCAACAAAAAATAAAATCAGTTTTAGACAACAAATTAGAATATAATGTCAAACCAAGAGTTACAGCAGTTATCCGAATCATTAGAAGGAACACTTTTACATGATGATCTTCATAAAACACTTTATTCTACCGATGCATCGGTATACAGAATTAGGCCAAATGCTGTGGCATTACCAAAAACTACGGCAGACATCAGTAAATTAATTCGCTTTGCGTCGAAACACAATATTTCTGTTACGCCAAGAACGGCCGGAACTTCATTGGCAGGTCAGGCAGTTGGAGACGGATTGGTAATAGATGTTTCGAAACATTTCACTAAAATACTTGGATATGACGAAGCAAAGAAAACCGTTACGGTGCAGCCAGGTGTGATTCGTGATGAACTGAATTTATTCTTAAAACCTTATAATGTATTTTTTGCTCCAATCACTTCGACTTCAAACCGAGCTATGATTGGCGGAATGGTAGGGAACAATTCTTCTGGAACCACTTCGATTCGTTATGGTGTAACGCGTGATAAAATTGTTGAGGTAAAAACGATTTTGAGTGACGGAACAGAAGTAGCTTTTGGCGAACTGACTTCTGCTGAATTTATGGAGAAAACGAAAGGAGATACTTTAGAAAATAAAATCTACAAAAGCGTTTACGACGAACTTTCCATAAAAGAAAATCAGGAAGAAATTATAAGAGAATTTCCAAAACCGGAAATTCACAGAAGAAACACGGGCTACGCTGTTGATATTCTGCTAAAATCAGAATTATTTGGAGGAACTGAACCAACTGTAAATCTTGGAAAATTACTTTGCGGAAGTGAAGGAACTTTAGCTTTTACAACCGAAATCACTTTAAAAGTAGATGATTTACCGCCAGCACATAATATTATGGTGGTGGCACATTATCATACCATTCAGGAATCATTGGAATCAGTTGTCGTGGCGATGAAACATCATTTGTACACTTGCGAAATGATCGACGACACGATTTTGGATTGTACGAAAACGAATCGTGAACACATTAAAAATCGTTTCTTTTTAGTTGGAGAACCAAAAGCAATTATGTTATTTGAAGTTGCCTCGCACAATTTAGAAGATGCAGAAAATCAAGCGAATGCTTTAATTGCAGATTTAGAGAAACACAATTTTGGTTACGCCAGCGTCAAAATTTACGGAGCAGATATTGATAAAGCTAACGAACTTAGAAAAGCCGGATTAGGTCTTTTAGGAAGTATTGTTGGAGACGATAAAGCGGCCGATTCTATCGAAGATACAGCAGTTGAATTAAGTGATTTGCCAGCTTATATAGCCGAATTTTCGGCGATGATGTTAAGCCACGGACAAGAAGCAATTTATTATGCACATGCAGGTGCTGGAGAATTACACCTTCGTCCGGTTTTGAATTTAAAGAAAACATCTGACTTAAAATTATTCAGAACCATTGCGACGGATGTGGCGCATTTGGTTAAAAAATATAGAGGTTCATTAAGTGGTGAACATGGAGACGGAATTGTACGTGGTGAGTTTATTCCGTTTATGATTGGGGATAAGAACTACGAACTACTGAAACGACTTAAATTAGCGTTCGATCCAAACTCAGTTTTAAATATTGGAAAGATTGTCAATGCTTTGAAAATGGACGAAAATCATCGTGTGATTTCGGGAAGGGTAGAACCAGATATTAAAACGTTTCAGGATTTTTCAGATAGTTTAGGAATTTTACGTGCTGCCGAGAAATGCAACGGTTCAGGAGATTGTCGAAAAATGCCGTCGGCAGGAGGAGCAATGTGTCCGAGTTATCGAGCAACTAGAAATGAGAAAGAAACCACTCGCGCACGTGCAAATGCTTTAAGAGAATATCTGACGTATTCTGAAAAAGAAAACAAATTTGACCAAAAGGAATTATACGAAGTTTTTGAGTTGTGTGTAAGCTGTAAAGCTTGCGCAAGCGAATGTCCAAGTAACGTTGACGTTGCGACTCTTAAAGCCGAATTTTTATACCAATATCAAAAAGCAAATGGATTCTCAACGCGAAATAAAATCTTTGCCAACAACGCAAAATTGAATAAAATGGGAAGTTTGTTCCCGTCAATCACGAATTTTATTTCGAATCAGTCATTGGTTAAAAAATCAATGGGAATTGCTCCTGAAAGACAGGTGCCGCTTTTAGCGAAAAAGACTTTTAGAAAATGGCATCAAAATCATAAACCAGAAACGACTGATTTTCCAAATGGTAAATTGTATTTATTTGTAGATGAATTCACGAATTATTACGACGTAAACATTGGAATTGATGCTTTCGAATTATTAACCAAATTAGGGTATCAAGTTTTGGTTGTAGATCATGAAGAAAGCGGTAGAACGTATCTGTCAAAAGGTTTTTTAGAAGAAGCCAAGAAAATTGCCAATCATAATGTAAATGTGTTTAAAGATTTGGTTTTAGCCAATGCACCTTTAATTGGAATTGAACCTTCGGCTATTTTGACTTTCAGAGACGAATATCTCCGTTTGGCAGATGATAAAGAAGTTGCGGAAAAATTAGCTCAAAATGCGTTTACAATTGAAGAATTCTTTAAAAAAGAAATCATCGACGGAAAAATAACTCCAGATTCATTTTCAGAGGAAACGAGAGAAATTAAAATTCATGGACATTGTCATCAAAAATCTCTAAGTTCTGTTGAAGCTACTTTTGCCATGCTGAATCTGCCTAAAAACAATACGGTTACAATATACAACTCAGGTTGCTGCGGAATGGCAGGTTCATTTGGATACGAAAAAGAGCACTACAAAGTGAGTATGCAGATGGGAGAAGATACTTTATTCCCGAAAGTAAGAAACACTGCCGAAAATGTAAAAATTGCAGCTGCAGGAACCAGTTGTCGTCATCAAATTTATGATGGAACAAAACGTGAAGCACAGCATCCGGTTAGTATTTTGAGAGATTGCTTGAAGTAGATTTAACTGGAAAGAGCGCTAAGAATTACGAGAAAAGGACGCAAAGTTTTTCTCTCGCAGATTTGGCAGATTCCGCGGATTTTTGATTATACAAAAATAAATCTGCTCAATCTGCCAAATCTGCGAGAGAAATATAACTATTACAAACTTATTTTTTTGCCTGTTTCAGCAGCTTTATAAATTGCATTAATGATTTTAACATCTTTGATGCCCTCTTCGCCAGTAATATGATTTGGAAGTTTTTTATTGTCTAAAATAACTTTACAAATTTCATCCATTTGGGTTTGCTGTTGGTTGATAACGGGGAAATTAAATGGTTTTCCATCAGATCTTTTCCCTATAAAAGGGCCATAGCTCACAGCAGGACTCATCTCAAAGAAACCTTCATCTGCAGCAGCGTAAAATCTATCAATGCCAAAGCCACAAGAACTGCTGCAATTCGCAACAGCACCGCTTGGGAATTCCATTTGCCAAGTGATATTTTCCTCAACTTGAGAAAACATATTTTTATTATTGACATGTCCAAATTGTGCCGTAACTGAAATTGGTTCTTCGCCTAAGACATAACGCGAAACCTGAATGCAATAAATTCCTAAATTAATCAAACAACCGCCTCCAGCCCATTTTTTAGTCAGTCTCCATTCTTTACGGGCATTTAAATCGACTGGTTTATTTATATCACGAACATCATAGGTACTGTAACCTAGTCCAGTTTCTATGTAACGAACCTGTCCCATAACTTTTTCTTGACCCAATCGTTTTATCTCTAAATGATTTGGTTCGTAATGCAAACGGTAACCTATTGCCAATTGCACATTATTATCATTGCAAACTTTAATCATTTCTTCACAATCTTCGGCTGTAATTGCCATTGGTTTTTCAACAATAACATGTTTTCCAGCTTTTGCTGCACGAACAGTAAATTCTTTATGCAATGCATTTGGAGTTACAACATAGACTAAGTCAATGTCTTTGTTTTTGGCAATTGAGTCGAAGTTTTCGTAATTGTAAATATTCTTTTCGGGAATATTATATTTCTTCTTCCATGTTTCAGCTTTAGCGGGAGTTCCAGTAACAATTCCGGCAAGCTGACAATATTCAGAAACCTGAAGTCCTTCAGCCAGTAAAGAAGCATAGTTTCCTAAACCGCATAAAGCAATATTTAATTTTTTTCCAGTGTAAGGCACATGAATTTTTTCTGTTTCAGTCATAAAAGAGGGAAGTGTGGTCATTACTACCGAAGCGCCAACACCCAGACCAAATTTGTTTACAAAAGAACGTCTTGAAATTTTTTCCATAAAATGATTCTTTAAAATTAAATACTATCTAATCAGTATGCTGATTTTGAGAAATGTTACATTTGTGATTAATTTAACCGCAAAGGCGCTAAGAATTACGCAATCCCGATAGCTATCGGGAGCAAAGAATTTTTTAGCCACAGAATTTATGGGTTAAATAGGTTAAAAAAATCGGTATTAATTTGTGAAATCAGAGGCAATAATTAATTAGAGAAAATTCGTGAATTCGTGGCAAAAACCCTTTTCGCTTATCGTCTTTGTGGCAGAAAAAATAATTCGTGAATTCGTGGCAGAAAAAAATCACGTTTGATAAATTTGATTTACCGATAAAATTTGCATTATTTGCAAAATAAAACAAAAACGACTGAATTAAATTAATTTATAACAGCAAAATATATATGGCATTTTCAAGTTTATTCCGAAAGAAAACAGTGCAAGATATTCTGAAGCAGGTTGCACAGAACGAAACAGACGGTCATAATGCATTAGGAAAACATTTGACTACAAGGGATTTAACGGCTTTCGGAATAGCGGCTATTGTTGGAGCAGGAATTTTTAGTACAATTGGAAAAGCCAGTGCAGATGGTGGGCCAGCGGTAATCTTTTTATTCTTATTTACGGCTTTAGCATGTAGTTTTGCCGCCTTCGCTTACGCGGAATTCGCTTCAATGGTACCCGTTTCAGGAAGTGCTTATACCTATTCGTATGTAGCTTTTGGAGAATTAATTGCCTGGATCATTGGTTGGGCATTAATTATGGAATATGCCGTCGGAAATATAACTGTCGCCATATCGTGGAGTGACTATTTTACAGGATTACTCCAAAGTGGTGGTATTCATTTACCGCAATGGATTCAGATGGACTACCTAACGGCTTCAAACGGATTTAATGATGCCGAAGCTTTAATGCGAGGCGGAAAATCATTCGGAAATTTAAGTGTCGCTTTACAGCAGGCACACACAGCTTGGACAACAGCACCAACAATTGGATCTTTCCATTTTGTAACCGATTTGCCAGCTTTGTTTATCATTATCTTGATTACAGCTTTGGTGTATAGAGGAATGAAAGAATCTCGTAACGCCAGTAACTTAATGGTCGTGGTAAAACTTTGTGTGGTACTTTTGGTAATCGCAGTGGGAATATTTTATGTAGATACAGCAAATTGGGATCCGTTTGCGCCAAATGGAGTTGGAGGAGTTTTAAAAGGAGTTTCTGCCGTTTTCTTTGCTTATATTGGTTTTGACGCGATTTCAACCACTGCCGAAGAATGTAAAAATCCACAGCGTGATTTACCACGCGGAATGATGTGGGCGATTATCATTTGTACAATACTTTATATTGCCATCGCCTTAGTTTTAACAGGAATGGTAAAATATCACGAATTAAATGTTGGAGATCCTTTGGCATTTGTATTTGATAAATTAGACTTAAAATGGATGTCGGGGATTATTGCGGTAAGTGCAGTAGTGGCAATGGCGAGCGTTTTATTGGTTTTCCAAATGGGGCAGCCTCGTATTTGGATGAGTATGAGCCGTGATGGTTTACTGCCGAAGAAATTCTCTACCGTTCATCCAAAATTCAAAACGCCATCTTTTGCTACAATTGTTACAGGTTTTGTAGTGGCAGTTCCAGCATTATTCTTAAACTTAACAATGGTAACGGATTTATGCAGTATCGGAACTTTATTTGCCTTTGTATTAGTTTGTGCAGGAGTTTTGGTTTTACAAAACAAACCTGAAATTCCGAGAGGGAAATTCAAAACGCCTTATGTCAATTCAAAATTCATTTTGCCAGTTTTAATGATTGCAGGCTTGTATTATGCTTTTGCTTTCAACAACAAAGCAACAATGGCGTTTATCAATAATGAACCACAGATTTATGATGCGACTTCGATTGTAACCTCTTTAGATAAATCAGAATCTGAAAAAGTTTTCAAATATTTAGAAAGCATCGAAGTAAATAATAAAACGGCCGAGACATCAGATTTAGAGCATTTATTAGGACAATATCAAGATAATGAAGCCAAATATGCTGAAGTGGTAAAAGGATTACCTATTGCTGATTCTGCAAAGTATGAATCAGGTTTTAGCTTATTCAAACACAAGATTCCAATGTGGATTTTCTTATTTGTTTTGGTTGGATTAGCGGTTTGGGCATTCAGAAAAAATCTGTCTTTGATTCCGCTTTTGGGCTTAATATGCTGTTTGTACATGATGGCTGAATTAAGTGTATGGAACTGGATTTATTTTACAGTTTGGTTAATAATCGGATTGCTGATTTATTTTGGCTACAGCCGAAAAAACAGTAAACTGAATACTGAAAATATAGTTTAAAAAGTGAAATTTTTATAGAAAAGCCGTTCTGAGTACTTCAGAACGGCTTTTTGTTTTTCAGGATTTTTTATAGAAATATTCTTATGTTTTAAAAGCACTTTTCCTTAAGTTTGTTTTTAGTAAAAAATTAAAATTAATAAGTAATACATGGGTTTTCTTGATAAAATATTGGGCAAAAAAGAAGCTCCAATACAATCTAATAGTGATTTTTGGAATTGGTTTTTAAAACATAAAAAAGAGTTTTTTAAAACAGTTCAAAACGGAGAAAATATAAATAAAGAGTTTTTTGATAAACTAGTGCCAAAATTAGATGAAGTTCACGATGGTATTTATTTTTTAACTGGAATGTTTGATGATAAAACAGCTGAACTAGTTTTTACTCCAGACGGAATTATTAAAAATATTTATGCAATTGAAGAACTAGTTCATAGTGCTCCTCAAATTGAAGGCTGGAAATTTACAGCTCTTAAATATGGGACAGATAAAGATGATTTTAGTATTAATTATGAAGGAGAAAAATTTTCTACAAATAATTTAAAATTTTATCCAACCCTTCATAAAAATTATCCTGATGAAATAGACCTTACTATTGTATATGATAATTATGTTGAAGAAAATAAATCGCAAATAACCAATGCGGTTTATATTTTCTTAGATAATTATTTAGGCGAATTGCATTCAGTTACTTTAATAGATAATATGAAAGTGGTAGGTCCAAATGACATTTCTGAAGAATTGATTCCTATCGAAAAATTAAAAGATTATTTAATTTGGAGAGAAAAGGAGTTCGTTGAAAAATACGAAGGAACGAGACATAATACAGAAAATGATGGTTATGCAAATTATGAAGGAAAAACTAAAGAAGGACTTATTGTTTTGTCTTTAATGAATACTACACTTTTAGAGTGGGATAAAAAAGCTTCGCATCCTTGGGTTTTTATCATTTCAATTCCTTTTGAAGATTGTAATAATGGAGGATTACCTGATGAAAGAATGTACAAATTGTTAGATGAAATTGAAGAGGAAATAATGTCCGTCTTACCAGATTCAGATGGTTATTTAAATCTTGGGAGAGAAACAGTAAACAATAAAAGAGAAATCTTTTTCACTTGTAAAGACTTCAGAAAACCATCAAAAACTGCAGATCAATTAATCAAAAAATATGCTGGTTCATTTGATATAAGCTATGAAATCTACAAAGACAAATACTGGCAAACGTTTAGACATTACGAGCCAAGATAAAGCACAGAAAGCCGTTTTTGATAACCTTCAAAACGGCTTTTTTTTACAAAAAAATCCGCTTAGAGAAAGTCTAAAGCAGATTCAAGCAATCTAATAAAAATGTGCAAATTTATTTATAGAGGAAAGTTTGTTTTTATTTTGAATAATTTTTCTCGCGCAGATTCCACAGATCTAGCAGATTTTTTTTATAGTTTCTATATAAATCGGCATAATCAGCCAAATCTGCGAGAGAAAAGTTTTAGTGAATCTCTGTGTAAACTTCTTGGCGAATGGCTACGGAATTCAAAACTCCAAGTTCAACCATGCAAGCCCTCATCATTTCGTAAGTACGCTGAATATCATTATCCAAACCAATAGAAAAACGAATCAAGCCATCTGTCAATCCCATTTCTTTCTGTTCTTCCAACGGAATCTCGCTAGAAGTTGAAGTCCCAGGCGCGCTGAATAATGTTTTATAAAAACCTAAACTTACCGCCAGATATCCAAGATTTCGTTCCTGCATTAATTCCATTAATTCATTGGCTTTTTCCAAAGTTCCAACATCAATCGTCAACATTCCCCCAAAACCATATTCAGGATTAATCATCGTTTTATACAATTCATGACTCGGATGGCTTTTTAATCCTGGATAAACCGTTTTTAAACCGTCTTTTTCAAATTGATCAGCCAGAAAATGTGCATTATGACTGTGTTGTTTAATTCGGATATGAAGTGTTCTAAGGTTTTTCATCACACTTGCAGAACGCAAACTGTCCATCGTAGGCCCTAAAAGCATGCTCGCACCAGAATTTACATTTTTCAACGAATTAATAAATTCTTTCGAAGCGCAAGTAACACCGCCAACCGTATCACTACTTCCATTAATGTATTTGGTCAAACTGTGGATTACAATATCAGCACCTAATTTTGCTGGAGAAACTGATAAAGGAGAAAACGTATTATCGACAACCAATTTTAAATTGTGCTTTTGGGCAATTTTAGCCAAACCAGCAATATCAGCCACTTCCAAAAGTGGATTACTTACCGTTTCGCAATACAAAACTTTCGTTTTTGTTGTAATTGAAGCTTCTACAACGTCAAGTTTAGTAATGTCAACAAAGCTCGTTTCAATTCCGAATCTCGGCGTAAAGTTTTTCAGGAAAGCATACGTCCCGCCATAAATCGTACGGCTTGAAACAATATGATCGCCTGCACCGCAAAGCTGTAATAGAGTAGGTGTAATCGCTCCCATTCCCGAAGCCGAAACATTTGCTGTTTCTGTTCCTTCCATCGCTGCCAAAGCTTGATCTAAATACAAATTACTAGGCGACGAATGACGTGAATACAAATAACAGCCTTCCATATTGCCCTCAAAAGTATCAAACATAGTTTTTGCAGAAAGAAAAGTATAAGTCGAAGAGTCAGAAATCGACGGATTTACACCGCCAAATTCGCCAAAGTATTGCAGATCCTGAATTTTATCTGCTGGGTTGAAGTTTTTCATTTATAGTTAGTTTTTTGTTATTGAAATTGATTTTTGAAATTGTTATTGATAAGGAGCTATTTCCTGCTATCCGCTTCAATCTTTTGAGCAGACCCCGGTAAAAAAGGCTTTCCACTTCTATCAGGGCTAGGGCACTCATTTTCAAAAGAAATTCTATTCAAAATAAGATCTAATTAGAAAATTAATCAACTATAAAATGAATAATTAGATTTTAAAACTATAAAAATTTATTTTTTATGATTTTTAATCTAAATTTGATATAAGGAATATAGTTTAGTAGATTTTCTTTCATCTTAGCAACAAACCAAAAACAACAAACTATAAACTATAAACAGAAACCATGACTTTAGACGCCACAGATAAAAAGCTCTTAGTTTTATTACAAACTGATAGTAAAAAAACAACTAAAGAATTATCCTTAAAACTGGATCTTTCGGTTACAGCGGTATACGAACGAATTAAAAAACTAGAACGAGAAGGCATCATAAAAAACTACGTTGCCTTAGTTGATAAATCCAAAATCGAAAAAGGATTTGTGGTTTTTTGCCATTTAAAACTCATTCAACACACCAAAGAATTCTTGACCAAATTTGAAAGCGAAGTCATCAAACTAAACGAGGTTTTAGAATGCCATCATGTAAGCGGTGATTATGATTATATTCTAAAAGTTCTAGTAAAAGATATGGAAGCGTATAGAGAGTTCTTAGTAACCAAACTGACTTCATTGCAACATATCGGCAGTACACAAAGTATGTTTATGATTAGTGAAGTGAAGAATACGACTGTAATTTCTTTCTAAGATTCAAAAAAACAAAAAAACTTCGCGTCTTCGAGCCTTCGTGGCAGAAAGCCTTCCTCCAAAATTTCACACAAAAAACATTGAAAATTAAACTTTAAACAGAACTTTATTGCTTAATTTTGTAACCGCTAAAATAAAAACAAAATACTATGAGTTCATTTGACGTAGTCATTATAGGTTCAGGTCCTGGAGGATATGTATCAGCAATTCGTTGCGCACAATTAGGTTTCAAAACTGCAATTGTAGAAAAATATAATTCATTAGGCGGAACTTGCCTTAACGTAGGTTGTATCCCTTCAAAAGCATTATTATCATCTTCTCATCATTATGCTGAAATTGCTCATTTCGCAGATCACGGAATCGAAGTTTCTGGCGATGTAAAAATCAATTTAGAGAAAATGATTGCCCGCAAACAAGCTGTTGTTGATCAAACTGTAGGCGGAATCAATTATTTAATGGATAAAAATAAAATCACTGTTTTCAATGGTTTAGGTTCATTCGTTGATGCAACTCACATTGCTGTTGCAAAAGCTGACGGAACATCTGAAACTATCGAAGCAAAATATACTGTAATTGCTACAGGTTCAAAACCTTCTTCTTTACCATTCATCAAAATTGATAAAGAAAGAATCATCACTTCTACTGAAGCTTTGGCATTAAAAGAAGTTCCAAAACATTTGGTTATTATCGGTGGTGGAGTTATCGGAATCGAGCTTGGACAAGTTTACCTTCGTTTAGGTGCTCAGGTTTCTGTAGTAGAATTCATGGATAGAATCATTCCAGGAATGGACGGTTCTCTTTCTAAAGAATTAACTAAAGTATTGAAAAAACAAGGAATGAAATTCTACGTTTCTCACAAAGTAAAATCAGTTGAAAGAAACGGTGACGCAGTTACTGTTCAAGCTGAAAATGCAAAAGGAGAAATAATCACTCTTGAAGGAGATTATTCATTAGTTTCTGTTGGTCGTCGTCCTTACACAGACGGATTAAACGCTGATAAAGCAGGAGTAAAAATCTCTGATAGAGGACAAGTTGAAGTAAACGATCATTTACAAACTAACGTTCCAAATATCTATGCAATTGGTGATGTTGTTCGTGGAGCAATGTTAGCGCACAAAGCGGAAGAAGAAGGAGTAATGGTTGCTGAAATTTTAGCAGGTCAAAAACCACATATCGATTATAACTTGATTCCGGGTGTAGTTTATACTTGGCCAGAAGTTGCTGCAGTTGGACAAACGGAGGAGCAATTAAAAGCGGCTGGAGTCAAATACAAATCTGGAAGTTTCCCTTTCAAAGCGTTAGGACGTGCAAGAGCAAGTGCTGATTTAGATGGATTCGTAAAAATCTTGGCTGACGAAAAAACAGATGAGGTTTTAGGAGTTCACATGATTGGTGCTCGTACAGCAGATTTAATTGCTGAAGCAGTTACGGCTATGGAATTCAAAGCTTCTGCTGAAGATATTTCAAGAATGAGCCACGCACACCCAACTTTCGCGGAAGCGGTAAAAGAAGCAGCATTGGCAGCAACTGAAAATAGAGCTTTACACGTATAATTTACGTTTAATAATATTTTTAAACCCCGTTAATTAATATCTAACGGGGTTTTTATTTTGAACTAAATTTAATGCTTGAAAAATATAAACTTGAATAAAAATTTTGTAAATTAGATGTAACATTCTGATGTTATCTTTATGATAATAAAAAGATTACATCATGAAAAATAAATATATAGCTCCTGTTTTACTTGGAGCAACAATCGCTTTCATATTGTATTCCTGCAGTGGTGCGACTATTCCTAAAAATGCAACAGCAGTTGTTGATTTTGACAAAGCCAAATATTTAGGCAGATGGTACGAAATAGCAAGGTTAGATTACAAATGGGAAAGAGATTTAGATAATGTTACTGCCGAATATTCTCTTAACGAGAATGGAACCATAAAAGTCGATAATAAGGGCTATAATGTCAAAAAAGACAAATGGGAACAAAGCATCGGGAAAGCTAGATTTGTCAAAAAAGACAATATTGGTATGCTTAAGGTCTCATTTTTTGGTCCTTTTTATTCTGGATACAATGTAATCGCAGTAGACGATGATTACAAATATGCTCTTGTTGCTGGAAAAAGTTTAGATTACATGTGGATACTCTCCAGAGAAACTACAATGCCAGAAAGCATAAAAGCTGATTTTTTAATTAAAGCTCAGGAAATAGGATACAATGTATCTAATTTGGTCTGGGTAAAACACGATAAAGCACATTAAACAATAAACCCGACAGCTCTTTAACTGTCGGGTTTATTGTTTTTTTGAAATGATTTAAATCAAGGTGTAAAAACACTTTTATAATTATCCCAATATCTATATATCAAAAATATATTGCCTATGAAGAGCAGAACCGCAATAGGAAGACCTTCTGGGGCTAAAAAATAATTGATAAAAAGGATATTGATTGTGATAGGTAAAATCAGAATATTGGCAAGAGTTACAAAACGACCGCTGACGAAGGCAAGTCCGCAAAGTAATTCTACTGATTTTGCTAGAGGCATTAAATATGTCGCAGCCATTAAACCAACATTAAAGGCTTTGAAATTTCCGGTGGTTTCCGGTTCGGGCATAAGATGGAAAAAATAACTGATCGATGCAAAAAGCAACAAAAGACCAATTAAAACACGGACAATAATGGTGGCAATTTTCATATTACTTAGGATTTTTTAAGGTTAAAAAATATAATTAAGTTATTGGAAAAGATGCAAATTAAAATCTCAAATTAGAATCACAAATTATACTTTTTGCGGTCTGTTTTTAAGAATTTTACAATCAAATTAAGTTAATTTTGGTATTAATCTAATTGTATATCAAATATAACGAATTTTTTCTTATTAAAGAGTGCTCTTTTTAACAGTTTTGTTGTGTTGTTTTGGTTCTTTCAATATTTTTTGTGTCGACTTCTAATAACAGATTTTTGTCGTAATTTTGAAGTTTAAAATTTATTCGTTTTTGAGAGTATCCATCCATAAAAATATTACCAATCCCGAACTGTTTAAAGAACAGCTTTTAAATTGGGCACAGCAGTTTCGAGAAGTCGTTTTTTTAGATAGTAATTCCTATCCACAGCAATATTCTAGTTTTGATTGTTTATTGGCAGTTGATGCTTTTACGTCTTTAAAAACAGACTATTATAATGCTTTTGAAGATTTAAAGCAATATCAGCAAAACACAAAAGACTGGCTTTTTGGATATCTTTCTTATGATCTTAAAAACGATATCGAAAATCTTCAATCTAATAATCTTGACGGATTACATTTTCCTGATTTGTTTTTCTTCCAGCCTAAAAAGATTTTTATTCTAAAGGGAAATCAGCTTGAAGTTCTATATTTAATGCTTTGTGATGATGAACTTGAAGAAGATTTTGAAGAAATTATAAAAATTCAAGATGAAACATTTGTCACACTGAGCGGAGTCGAAGTGCAACAGCGTATTTCTAAAGATTTATATATTGAGAAAGTAAATAAAATGCTGGAACATATTCATATGGGAGATATGTACGAAGCTAATTTCTGCATGGAATTTTATGCTGAAAATGCCATTATAAATCCGCTGGAGAAATTCCAAAAACTGAATGAAATTTCAAAAGCACCTTTTTCGGCTTTCTTTAAAAATTACAAACAGTATTTACTTTCAGCTTCCCCTGAACGTTATTTGAAGAAATTAGGAGATAAAATTATTTCTCAGCCAATCAAAGGAACTTCAAAGCGTTTTGAAGATCCAATTGAAGATGAAAAATCAAAATCAATTTTAGTTTCAGACGAAAAAGAACGTGCCGAAAATATCATGATAACCGATTTAGTTCGAAATGATTTGTCACATACAGCTCAAAAAGGTTCAGTAGAAGTAGAAGAGCTTTGCGGTATTTATTCGTTTCTGCAGGTGCATCAAATGATTTCTACTGTGACTTCAAAATTAGATTTTCAATATTCGGCAGTAGACGCTTTAAGAACAACTTTTCCTATGGGAAGCATGACCGGAGCGCCTAAAATCTCAGTAATGCAGATTGTAGAAAATTTAGAAGAAACTAAAAGAGGCTTATACAGCGGTGCAGTTGGATATTTTACACCAGAAGGAGATTTTGATTTCAATGTAGTAATCAGAAGTATTTTATACAATCAAGAAAATAAGTATGTTTCCTTTTCGGTTGGAAGTGCCATAACAGCACAATCAGTTCCTGAAAAGGAATATGAAGAATGTCTACTGAAAGCTAAAGCAATGCACGAGGTTTTACAGTAATTTTTTCCGCCACGAATTAGCTTCGCCTGTTCGCTATCGCTGAAGCCACGAATTTTTATTCTCAAAGATTATCAAAATAATTCGTGAATTTGTGGCGAAAAAAAACGCTTAACATTTCATTTAAAAATAGATCGAATTTAATTTTTTACTTTTATCGAATGTTTTCAAAATTTCAGAATCATATAGTCTCTAAATTTCCTTTTCTAGCAGAAAAGAAGCTTTTTCTGGCGGTCAGCGGTGGATTAGATAGTATGGTTTTACTGCATTTGTTGCATCAACTGCCTTATGAAATTGCGGTTTTGCATTGTAATTTTCAGCTTCGCGGATTGGAAAGTTTTGGAGATAAGGAATTCATTCAAAACTATTGCGAACAAAATAATATTCCAATTTTTACCACACATTTCGATACAGAAGCTTTTGCTAAAGATTATAAACTTTCAACACAGGTTGCAGCAAGAGAACTTCGTTATAGCTGGTTTTATGAAATGTTAGAAGAAAAAAACTTCGATTATATTTTAACCGCTCATCATGCCGATGATAATCTTGAAACTTTTATAATCAATCTGACACGCGGAACGGGTCTTGAAGGTTTAACTGGAATTCCAGAACAAAACGATAAAATCATTCGGCCGATTCTGCCGTTTTCTAGAGATGAAATCTTGAAATATGCAGAAGAAAATGAAATCGAATGGCGTGAAGATAGCAGTAATGCTTCAACAAAATATTTAAGAAATAAGATTCGTCATAATTTGATTCCCGTTTTGAAAGAAATCAATCCTAACTTTTTAGATGCTTTTCAAAAAACACAATCGTTTCTTCAAGAGTCAAAAGAAATGGTGGAAGATGCTTCAATTATGATTTATCAGCAGGTGGCAAAAGAAGCAGAAGAGGATATTCATTTTGACTTAAATCAATTAAAAAAGCTTCCCAATTATAAATCTTATTTGTATCAATGGTTAAATGAATTTGGTTTTTCTGCTTGGAAAGACATTTATGATTTAGTCGAAGGACAGTCGGGAAAACAAATCTTTTCGGGAGAATTCAGGTTGTTGAAAAATAGAGAAGCATTAATTTTAAGTCCGTTTTCTGAAACATCAGAAAAAGCTGAATATCAAATTAATGAAAACGATACAGAAGTTAATTTTCCCTTAAAAATGTCTCTTTGTAACGTTAGTCACATAACATTAGATTCAAATAAGGTTATATTTGTCGATGCCGATAAAATCCAGTATCCTTTAATATTGCGTAAATGGAAAGAAGGCGATGTTTTTCAGCCCTTTGGAATGAATGGGAAATCTAAAAAAATAAGTAAGTTTTTTAAGGATGAAAAACTTTCAAGGATTGAAAAGGAAAAAACATGGATTTTATGTTCTGATGATCAAATAATTTGGGTTGTTGGAATGAGACAAGATGAACGTTTTAAAATAAAGAAAACCACAAATAATATACTAAAAATAGAATTGCAATAATGAACTTTACTCAAACTCTAAGGGACAATCAGTTTAAAAACGTTTGGACTAAAACTATTTTACTTTTCTTGTTTTTCTTTGCTTTTGCAAATACTAACGCTCAAATATTAGAACCGGTAAAATGGACATCTAAAATTGAAAAGAAAGGGAATAATGCCATATTAATTTTTGATGCAGTTATCGAAAAAGACTGGCATATGTATTCACAATTTACTCCAGAAGGCGGGCCTCTTGCTTTGGAAATTACTTTTAAAAATCAAAAAGGAAATTACGAGTTAGTGGGAAAAGCGAAGGAAGGAAAAACAAAAACCTCTTTTAACGATGTGTTTGGTGTAGATGAAACTTATTTTGAAGGAAAAGCCCATGTAGAGCAGGAAATAAAAATCATTAATCCAAACTTAAAAACAGTTGATGTAGATTTTGATTTTCAGGTTTGTAAAGAAGTTTGTATCAATTCAAGCAAGAAATTCTCTATTGCGATTCCATCGACTTTTAAAGTGGAAGATATTCCAGTTGTAAAAGAGGATAAACTAGACGAAACCAAAACGGTTGGAATTGCAGTAGATACTGTAAAACCAGTTGCAGAAGAGATTGCAAAAAGCGATGTAAAAGAAGTGAAGAGTGATGTTGCGGCTAAAGAAGCTCCTGAACAGGCTCCTGCAAGAAGTTTATGGTCAATATTCTTTATAGCATTTTTATCAGGATTCGCAGCATTGTTAACACCATGTGTTTTCCCAATGATTCCTATGACGGTAAGTTTCTTTACTAAACAAAGTAAAAGCAGAGCAAAAGGAATTAGAAATGCTATTTTTTATGGACTTTCAATTATTGCTATCTATGTAATTTTAGGTTTGATTGTAACCAAAATATTCGGTGCAGATGCTTTAAATGCTTTGTCTACAGATGTTTGGTTTAATTTGATTTTCTTTGTAATTCTAATCATTTTTGCGACTTCATTCTTGGGGGCTTTCGAAATTATGCTTCCGAATTCTTGGGCAAATAAAGCGGATCAACAAGCTGATAAAGGCGGAATAATTGGAATATTGTTTATGGCTTTAGCTTTGGCAATTGTATCCTTTTCTTGTACAGGACCAATTGTTGGAACATTATTAGTTGAAGCAGCTTCAAACGGAGGGATTGCACCAGTTGTTGGAATGCTAGGATTTTCATCTGCATTAGCACTTCCATTTATGTTGTTTGCAATGTTCCCAGGCTGGTTGAATTCATTACCAAAATCAGGAGGTTGGTTAAATACTGTAAAAGTAGTTTTAGGATTTTTAGAATTGGCTTTAGCTTTTAAATTTTTATCAAATGCCGATTTGGTTTTACAGTTACACTTTTTAGAAAGAGAAGTTTTCATTGCAATCTGGATTGCTATTTTTGGAGCACTGACTTTATATTTATTCGGAAAAATTACATTGCCTCATGATAGTCCAACAAATCATATTTCAGTAGGAAGATTGTATTTAGGATTGCTAACTTTAGTATTTACAATGTATTTAATTCCGGGACTTTGGGGAGCACCTTTGAAATTAATCAGCGCTTTCCCGCCGCCACCGCAATATAGCGAAAGTCCTTTTGGGGTTGGAGGATCAGGTCATGCTACGGTAAATGCAGATCCAAAAGGTTTACCGGCAGGAGCAGAATTAGGGCCACACGGAATTATGGTTTTCCATGATTACGAAGATGGTTTGGCTTATGCAAAAGAAATTAAAAAACCAATCATGTTAGATTTTACAGGATATGCTTGTGTGAATTGCAGAAAGATGGAAAACAATGTTTGGTCGGAACCAGAGGTTTTGCCAATTCTTAAAAATGATGTTGTTTTAATTTCGCTTTATGTTGATGATAAACGTGAGCTTCCAAAAGAAGAACAATTTACTACAGCTGCAGGAGATAAAATCATTACAGCAGGAGATAAATGGACAGATTTCATGATTTCTAAATATAAAACGAATACACAACCTTTGTATGTAATTACAGATTTAGAAGGAAATAATTTAAATAATACTAAACCAACAATCAGCTACGTTAGTACAGAAGAATATTTGCAATGGCTGAAAGAAGGAATTTCGAATTTTAAATAATTGTTTTTAGAATTAAGAATTAAGAATTAAGAATTAAGAATTTTGAGCTTTAAAAGCGGATTCTCACAAATTAATTTTTCTTTGGGGGTTAAAATTAATTCAAATAAAAAGGCTGTTTCGATTTTTGAGACAGCCTTTTTGCATAATTATTTTGTTTGCTTTTAGGTAAAAACTATTTACACCGATTTACCATTCCGTAGGAATGTTTCATCGGTAGAAATGTTTCAGCGGTGGGATATTTTATTTGCAAAATGTTTTGTTTATGAAATTTTTTATAGGTGGAGTTTCGTTAGATTGCATCAAAAAAAGCGCCCTAATTGCTTAGGACGCTTTTTTATTTATCAAGCGAAAGTGAAAATTAATATCTTACAAGAATTCTCCGTGTTGAGAGATGTCTAATCCTAATTCTTCTTTTTCTTCAGTAACTCTTAGAGGTGTAATTTTATTTACAACAAAGAATAAAATATAAGAACCAACAAAAGCAAAGATTGATACTACAACAAGAGCAGTTAATTGGTTAAGGAATAAAGTTGGAGTTCCGAAGATTAAACCTTGGTTGTCGCCAACAGCTGGGTTAATAGCTTTTGAAGCGAAAACTCCAGTTAATAACATACCTACCATACCACCAACACCATGACAAGCGAATACATCTAAAGCATCGTCAATTTTTCCTTTAGGGAATTTGCTTACTACAAGGTTACTTACAATTGCAGAGAATAAACCAATGAATATAGCGTGAGAGATACTTACGAAACCAGCAGCAGGAGTAATAGCAACAAGACCTACAACAGCTCCAATACAAGCTCCAAGAGCAGATAATTTGTGACCTAAAATTTTATCAAGGAATACCCAAGCCATTGCAGCTGCAGCAGCAGCAACAGTAGTTGTTCCTAAAGCTTGAGCAGCAAGACCATTAGCTCCTAATGCAGATCCAGCGTTGAAACCAAACCATCCGAACCAAAGTAAACCAGTTCCTAATAATACGTAAGTGATTCTAGCAGGGTTAACTTTTTGAATTTTTCTTTTTCCTAAGAAGATTGCTCCAGCTAAAGCTGCCCATCCAGCACTCATATGTACTACAGTTCCTCCAGCGAAATCAAGAACTCCCATTTTGAAGAAAACTCCATCAGGATGCCAAGTCATATGAGCAAGTGGAGTGTATATGAATAAGATAAATAAAACCATAAACAGTAAATAAGCCCAGAAACGTACACGTTCTGCAAAAGCACCTGTAATTAATGCAGGAGTAATGATAGCGAATTTTGCCTGAAATAATGCGAATAATATAAAAGGAATAGTTGGTGCTAAGCTCCATGCTGTGTTGGTTCCCACTCCTTCGAAGAATAAATTATAAGATGGATTTCCTATAATTCCTCCAATAGTCGGTCCAAATGCTAATCCAAAAGCAACAACTGTCCATAGAATAGTAACAATTACCATTGCCATGAAACTTTGAAGCATAGTACTAATTACGTTTTTCTTACCTACCATTCCTCCGTAGAAAAATCCTAATCCAGGAGTCATTAACAATACAAATGCAGTTGCAACGATCATCCAGGCAGTATCTCCTGTATCAAATTTAACAGCTTCAGCAGGAATTGGATTGTCTGCAATGATAAAGTTTGATATAAAGGTTAGTACCAAAATCGTGATAAGAATCACACTTAAAATAATTTTTCGCATAGTTATTTAGTTTTAAAATTTTTGATAAAAGTATAAAATGATTTGATACCCCATAAAAAAATAGGGTTCAATGTTTAATTTTTGTTAAATTTAAAATTTGACCCCTGTAAATTTTGCATGACTTTGTTAAAATGGACTTAAAATTTATAATTTGACAACGTTTTTTTTTTCTTAATAGGACTTTTAATAATTTTTGGGTTAATTGATTGTTACTTTTTACGATATATTGGATATTTGTTGATTAAAAATGGCTGATGTTTTTTAACAACAGAATTTTTTTAATCTTTTTAACTATTTTAATGATTAATATATAATGATGAAGAATCGAAAAATTAAATGGGGAATTATTGGTTTGGGAAATATTGCGAGCCAGTTTGCTTCTGACTTACTATTACTAGAAGATGCAGAACTAACAGCTGTTGCTTCTCGAGATTTTTCAAAAGGACAGCAATTTGCAGAAAAGTTTAGTGCTTTGAAAGTATATGATTCTTATGATTTGATTTTTGAAGATCAAGATGTTGAAATTATTTATATCGCAACGCCTCATAACTCACATTCCGAATTATCGATTAAAGCTTTAGAAAATGGCAAACATGTTTTATGCGAAAAACCAATGGCTTTGTCTTATCAAGATGCAGTGAGAATGGTTGAAGCTTCTAAAAAATGCAATAGGTTTTTTATGGAAGCATTTTGGACACGTTTTATTCCGTCTATTCAAGATGTTTTACAAAAAGTGAATAATGGAATAATAGGCAATGTCAATTACATAAACGCCGATTTTGCTTTTTACGGAAGTGAAACTGAGAACAAAAGGCTTTTTGATAAAGAAGTTGGAGGCGGGGCTTTATTTGATATTGGAGTTTATCCTTTGTTTCTTTCCTATGTACTATTAGGGAATCCGAAGGAGGTTTTGGCAAAAGCTGTGATGCATAAAAATCAAGTTGATTTACAGACTTCAATTATTTTACAATATGAAAAAGCGCAATCGGTTTTACATGCTTCTATAGTTTCAGATTCAGATATGAAAGCCTCTCTAAACGGAACCGAAGGAAGAATAGAATTGAACTCTCCTTGGTTTATTGCTGACGGATATTCTTTGTATGAAAATGGGAAAGAAGCTGTTTTTAGCCTGCCAGCGTTAGGAAAAGGATATGTTCATGAAGCGATTGAATGTCATAATTGTATTTTAAATAATCAAATAGAAAGCGAACTTTGGTCACATCAAAATAGTTTGGATTTGAGTAAGATAGTTGAAGAAATTAAGACGCAAATCGGATTAAGTTTTACTTAATCCGATCAAGTTACACTTAAAGTAAGTATTATAAATTAATAAAAATCACAATAGTAAAGCCACTCACCAGTTTTACTATTTTTGGCGAAGTAGAAGTTTCCACTATCAATAATATTTAAATGTGCTTTTTGATCAGAAGAAATTTGAAACACAAATTCATAATCTTCTCCATAATAAATTCCAGATTGGCAATAACTTGCATAGCCGCCAATTTTATGACCATGACTATTCTCAAAAGAATAATGATAAGAATCAAGCTCTCCTGAATCTTCAAGTTCATTAATTTTATCTATAATATCATCTGGTATATTTAGATCTTCCCAAACAGGAAAATCTTCATCGATAAGTTTATTTGATAAAGGAAAAGGGTTAATAAATGATGATTCATTTTTTAAGTCTTTAAAGACAATTCGATCTCTACTTTTGTACTCTCGTAAAACCCAGTTATTCCCATTTTTATTTAAATCCATTGGATAGTCTTCAGAAATGAAAACGGTTATGATTTTTGTTTCTTTTAAAATTTCTGGAACATAAGGAAGATTTTCAAAACAAAGTTGAAATAGAGGAATCATTAGTTTTCCATTATTGTCTTTAGGAATTTCCTCATCTTCATTATATAAATAAACTCTGCCAATCCAACTTTCGTTTACAGAATTTGTTGGCTTAAATCCTCCAGCAATAAACGCTGTTGCTTTTTTAGCTAAAAGTTCTCTAATATTTTGAATTTCATTCATTGCAATTATTTGATTTTTTTAATGGAAGCTAAATTTAGAATTAAACTATGAAAAGTAAAAAAGTTAGTATCAAAAAATAAAGTAATAAAATATTTACAAAAATGACATTTTTTTGCTTTTAATTAAATATTTTTACTTTTTATAAGAATTTATTTATGTTAGTAAAAGTTTACGGAAGTGCCGTTTTTGGAGTAGAAGCGACAACCATTACCATCGAGGTTCACATGGACAAAGGAATTGGTTATCATTTAGTAGGGTTGCCAGATAATGCCATAAAAGAAAGCAGTTTTAGAATTGCGGCAGCACTTAAAAACAACGGTTATGGTCTGCCAGGGAAAAGAATTACGATCAATATGGCTCCTGCTGATCTTAGAAAAGAAGGCTCTTCGTATGATTTGACTTTAGCAATGGGAATTCTCGTTGGCTCAGATCAAATTAAAGCACCTGAAATTGAACGCTATATAATAATGGGCGAACTTTCTCTTGACGGCAGTTTACAGCCTATTCGCGGTGCTTTACCAATCGCTATAAAAGCAAAAGAAGAAGGGTATAAAGGATTTTTTCTTCCTATTCAAAATGTAAAAGAAGCAGCAATTGTGGCGGGACTTGATGTTTATGGCGTTACCAATCTTAAAGAAATAATCGATTTCTTTTCAGGAAAAGGAACTCTTGAGCCCACAATTATAGATACCAGAGCAGAATTTTATAAAACCTTAGATTTTCCAGAACATGATTTTTCTGATGTTCGTGGTCAGGAGAGCATCAAACGTTGTATGGAAATTGCGGCAGCAGGAGGTCATAACATCATGAAAATATGGCACAGAAATACCACTTTTAAATTAATGATATTCAGTATTTTATATAAAATCGGGCTCTAATTAAGGCTAAATATTAAAATACGAAGATTGATTTTGCTATAATATTTATCAAAATGCGAAGAAATCTATCCTACAATTCTATCCCAGTTGAGAGTCACTAAAATAGCAATTACAGCTAAAATAGATGATACGATTATTCCCCATTTTTGCCAATTAAAGGATTTTTTTGCAAGTTCATTATCGTTATCATTAAATTCATTTACGTTTCCTTTTCCAACGTTAATTTGGCCGCTTTTATTTGAAATGTCTCCTGTTTTGATGTTATCCCCCATAACTATTTTATTTTTGATTTTAGTTTTATAATTCTTTTGAGTTTTGTTCTGTTGTTTTTGTGGTAATAAGGTTTCTATAGGAAAAGAAAAACTTGTATTTGAATCCCTGTCATTGGCAAAACTCTTAATAACCTCTTCAAGGTTGTTGACTGCTAATATCTTATTTTCAAATTTTTCAAATTCGTTTTCTTCAGTATCTTTAAAAAAATCAAAAAGTTCTTTTAGTATCTCATCTAATGAGGTGAAAACAAAGGATAAACACATAAAATTTGAGTTGGTTTCTTCTCTAAAACTTTTATATTTTAGTTTACTCTCCATAATTAAAGGAACATCTTCAATTGAAAATTCTCTTTTAAAATCGCATATATCACCAATATTATTATTCCATATACTTAGAAACATTTCGTCTCCTGTCCAAATTTCTAACTGTTTAAGTTTGTTAGTTATTGGTTCATAAACGTAATTAATAAGTGGTGGAAATTTTATGTCGATTTCTTTTTGAACTTCATCATACAGTTGTTTGCTTCTATAGTTTTCATTAGGATTTAATACCCGTCTTTTTTTATCTAATTCTAATAATTCATTGGTCAACGGGATATATTTTTCGATATACTCATTTTTGTTATCATTTAAATAATCAATGAATGTAAATAATGCTTGTATTTTTGATGGTATCATTTATATTCTTTTACTTTTTAATATCGTTTGAGTAATTTAATGCATGAACAAGTGACTGTTAAAAAGGTAAATCCTCTTTATCATCAGCAATCGTTACTGGCATCCAAGGGTATTGTTCAGTATCTGTAACAAAATCAGAGGTCGGATAATTTAAGCGACCCCAATATTCAACTGGCGAATTTTCGCCAAATTCCGTTTCAAATTTTGAACCTTCCCAAGTGTAAAGCTTACTGGATGACTTAATAATCTGCGTGTTAGTTGCTTCAATAAGAACCCCTCTTGCTAAATTATCATTAGTAATAAGGTCAACTTCATTAGATATTTGTTCGACGATTTCTTCAAGTTGAGATTTTATTTCTGGGTAATTTTTTTCTAAATTTTTACGACCAAATGTAAATCTTATTTCTTTGTAAGGGTTAATGGATACATCACTTTTAGTATGTAATCTTGGAACATATTCGTTTACACAAATTGTTTGGTTAGTCAGTGCTTTATAAGTAGTCAGTAATTGCGTTACTTTTATATTAAGAGTTTTTAAACCATATCCCGAATAAAATTCTGTTCTAGATAAAATTGGGGGACGAAATGTTAAAATTAGTTTCACCCATTCTTCGTTCTTACTCTGTTTAAAGCTTATGTCACATTCTAAACTTCCAATACTATTTAATTCTTTATACCAATTGTCCGTTGTATTAGTTGGGACGATGTCTGGACAACTTATAAAATCCTTAATGGTTTTTTCTATTTCTGAAAGTGTGTGATTGGAATTCTGCTTAATTAATTCAATATCTCCTTTTTTTATTGGTCTGAAATGTGCCAACGAATTTCGAACGTTACCTATTTCATCCAGCTTGTTTTTAATTATTTCTTTTGTTCCTAGAAAATAATTTTTAAAGAGTTTCCAATAGCTGTCAGATGTAATTATTCTAATAAGTTCACCACTAGTAAGGTGTAACAATTGGCTATTGAGTACATAACCTAAGTAAGCGTAATTTTTATCTTGCGAAATTCTTTTTTTTGCGATGGCATTGATAGTAGACTTCTCTTCATCATCACTGGTAATCGAGAGGTCACACCATTTTTCCTTTAATTCATTTTTTAGAATTATATAAACAAAAACTCGAAGTGAATTTTCAAATCTGAAAAGAATATTTAGTGCTTCAAAATATTCTATTTTTAACCAATTTCCTGGCAAATCATACTTATTGTCCTCAATGTGGTCTGGCGATTTCCAATTCATAATTTAATTTATTTTCTACTCTCGACTTTGAAATCGATGAAATGTTTTCGCTAATTTAAGATTTATTTTCAAAGTAAATTATTAGAAAGCTGTGAGTTATGGACATAAATAAGTTGATAAATTAAGTTAGCGACATTCAGTTAGCATGAGACTATTCTTTTTAACTTTACAAAGCTATAAACAAATAATTCTTGCCTAAATGAGACCAATACATAATTTTGAATTAAAAAGCATCCGCACTGAAGAACCACCACAATTAACGAAATATAATATATTTGAAGGCTATCAAATATTTCAATCCAATTTCAATAATGATTTATATGTCTTGTTCGACCACGATTTTGAAATATATAGATGTATTGAATTTGTGGGTATGAATAAAATGGACCTTGATAAAAGCATCTCAATTTTTATAACGGACTATTATGTGAATTTATCTGATGAAGAAAAAAATACACCTACAATTTATTTGCCGAAGGAAACTAAAGATTAATATGCTGATTAATCACTTATTTTCAGTTTTTAATTTATTAAACTCTTCAATTGTTTTATAACCTAGGAACGAATGCCTTCTTTTTTTATTATACCAATTTTCAATATATTCGTATACTTCGACTCTGGTTTGCTTTCTTGAAAGTAACTTATTTCCAGTAAGTAATTCCGCTTTAAAAAAAGTAAAAAAACTTTCACAGACAGCATTATCAGTATGGTTTTCTCTACGGCTCATACTTCGGATAACACGATTATAAGAATCCAATTTATTTGTGAAAAGTTTATTAGCATATTGAACTCCTCTATCAGAATGGAAAATCAATTCTTTATTGATTTTTCTGTTATTAACAGCCATTTCCCAAGCGGGTAAAGTTGTTGCTTTAGTGCTCATTGTCGTACTTAAATTCCATCCTATGATTTTCCTATCAAATAAATCCATTACAATAGTAAGATACAAAAAGCCTTTGGTTGTTTGTATATATGTTATATCTGAAACCCAAACTTTTGAAGGCTCACTTACTGTAAATTCTTTATTTAAAACATTTGGAACTATATAGTGATTATGAAATGAATCAGTAGTGACCTTAAACTTTCTTTTAATTTTTCGACGCAGGCCCAACATTCTCATGTACTTTTTTACTGAAGAATTTTTTATTTTAAATCCTCTATTTTGAAGCTCTCTTGTAATTTTGAAGCATCCATATCTTCGCCTAAATTCATAGTATATAGATATAATTTCTTGTTTCAATAAAATTACTCGAGATTCTGTATCTGTAACTTCTTGCTTTTTTCTTCTATAATATGTTGTTTCTGATACTTCCAGAACAGCTAACATTTTAGCAATTGTAAATTCAGATTTGTTGTTTTCAATGAAATTTTTAGTCGGTATTTTTCCTTGCGAAACGTATTTAGTTCCTCTTTTTAAAATTTGAAGAGAAATTTTCGAATCTTTAATTTTTCTTTCAAGGTCTGTAATTACAGCTTGTTCCGCAGTTAAATTTGGGTGACCAGGGCCTGGAAAACTTCTTGTTCCAAATTTTTCAAAGTCTTTTCGCCATTTGTACAAATTATCTGGAGATATTCCCAACTCTCTTGCAAGACATGCAAGTTGTCCCTTACCTCGCTCATAACTTAATTTAACTGCATTCACTTTGAAAGTACGTTCGTATGTTTTCATAGGCTGAAGTTTATCGTCAAAGGTTTTCAAAATATTCAGATATTTTTTCTTGCATTTGTTTTCTGGTAAAAAGCATATTTAAATTAACCAATTCAGATTTAAAAGATTTGAAAAAACTTTCTGACACAGCATTGTCAGAATGATTTCCTATTCGACTCATACTTCTTCTAATAAACTTATAGGAGTCTAATTTATGGCTGAAGATTTTGTTAGCATATTGAATACCTCTATTGGAATGAAATATAAGTCCGTTCTCTGGTTTTCTTTTATTGACAGCCATTTCCCATGCTGGCATTGTTGTTTCATTTATAGTTAATCCAGTACTAAGATTCCATCCAATAACTTTTCTGTCATATAAATCCATAATAATTGTTACAAACAAAAATCCGTTGGATGTTTGGATTCGGGCTATGTCAGATATCCATGCCTTGCATGGTTCTTCGAATGTGAATTGCTGATTTAAAATATTTGGAAATTTATAGGGACTGTTAAGTGAATTTGTCTTAAGTCGGTAATTTCTTCTAATCTTACTAACAAGACCTAGTTTTCTCATATGAATACACACTTGACCTGTTTTTATTTTAAACCCTCTACTTTGCAACTCTGCTGTAATTTTTGCACCTCCATACAACTCTCTGAATTCATAAAATATGGAAGTTATCTCTTTTTGCAACAAATTTACCCTATGCTGTCTTTGCGAAATTGTCTGACTTTTCCATTTGTCAAATGTAGTTTTATCTGTACCCAAAACTTTACACATTTTTGTAATTGTGTATTTGTCTGAATGTTTTTTTATAAAGTCATAGATGGTAAGGTTGGATTCAGAAATGTATTTACTAGCACTTTTAAAAATTTCAAGCTTAAGTTCTGATTCTTTTAGCTCGTTTTTTAGTTTCCTTTTTAGTTTGGAAAATTCTGCTTGTTCTTTATTTAATCTCCAGTTGCCACGTCCACAGAAACTTGCTGTTCCAAATTCAAGAAATTCTTGTCTCCATCGAGTCATAAGCGGAGGTTTAATACCAAGCTCTCGTGCGCCTTTTGTAAGACCAATTTTATACCCTAATTGGACTGCTTTCTCTTTAAAGTTACGGTCGTAAAGTCTGCGTTCTCCCATTTGTATTATTTTATGTTCTATATTGCGTGAATTTAAAAATAGAAATAATAAAAAGAACAAAGCTTAAAAGGTTGAAATATTGATATTTAACTTCCTATTTTTAACTTATATTAATTAAATTTGATGTTTTGATAAACATTATTATTGTTAAAATGGAAGAAATTTTTATTAACGACAAAGAAAAATATCTCAAGGAAAACTATCCTTTTGGAGGTACTCCAAGTATACCAGAACTAACAAGCGAAATAGTATGTTATCACTGCAATAAAATATATAAAGTAGGTGATTACAAAGTTTTTAAAGAAGATGGTATTGAATATATTTATTGCCCTAGTGCTCCTGAGTGTGACGGAACAATTATAGATTGGATTCCTCTTGGGTGAAATAATTCTATAATAAAATCAGAATTTAAAACTTTTAACTAAATAGATATGACTACAAATTCATTTACTTTACCTGATAAATATCTAGTAAAAAAATCACAAATCAATGGAAAAATTAATGCTTTGAAAGGAGATTATATTGCGACCCAAACAAAAGACGGCACAGCATACACGATTGATTTTGAAGATGATTTTAATGGTGAAGAGTTTAAAAAATGGTTGGTTGACTTAATACCTGATATCCATGAATTTTAATTATAAAACTCAATTTTAGAATTAGTCTATCACACTTTTTTATAATTTATTATAAGGTAAGAGTTTAATAAAGTTATGGATTATTATTTGAATTTTTATTGGGAAAATAATGTTTTAAAATATAAGGGAAGGACCAAGCAAGCATAGCATCAACTGCACCGAGTAATGCCATATTTTGCCAAGGACGGTTTATGTAGTTCAGGTATATTAAAAAACCAAAACCAATTAAAAAGCATATTACAATTGCCATAACGATGACCGCCTTGAGAACTAAGTCGGTTAATGCTTGATATATATTAACTTGACTTTTTGTCGCCATCTTCAATGTATTGATAATATTCAACTATATTTAGCTCGCTAGTTTTAAATGAAAAGTCATTTAAACCTTCTATTTCACAAGTTAAGCAATTTATATGCTCAGGAATTTCTTCTATGGTGTCATAAACATTAATTACACCACAAGATTCATTTTTACATTCGACGGCAAATTTTCTCTTAAATATTCCTTGACGCACAGCTAATTTGCAGATTAGTCTAGCTAATCTGGTAGAAATATTAAAAAAACTTCTCACATTTTCAACAGAAATGTTGTCGGGATTAGTTTCTTCAATAATAGAAGCTTTTTTATCAAAAAATTTTTTAAACATATTAATTGTTTACTAAAATCAAATCAATTAAATCATTGGTTCCGTTTAAAAATGGAGGGTATACGGAAAAATTTATTATTCCAAGTGATGGGTCAATAGCAAAATGGTTTACAAGATTTTGCCTTTGCAATATACGAAATATTGTGTGTCTTATAGGTGTTTTAATTAATTCAGCATAAAGGAGTGGCATCTGTTTTTTTATCAATTTACCTGCATCCATTACTTCGTGAGATGTTGAATCATTTTTTTTAAATTTGACTTTTAATGCATCTATTTCATCAATATCCCATAGATATTTAATTCCTTTGTTTAAATCATACTTAAATAAATTTATAGGGTTTGCGAAAGGAACTATAGTCTTTAAGATAGCTTCGTCATTTAAATCACGAGTTGCACCAATAATTTTATCTGTTGTAATGGTAGAAATATCTCTTTCAAGAATATTGATATGAATGGTAAGAACAGTTTTTCTCTTGTGTATTTGAACAGGAACTAAGAAATTAAATTTGTCGATAGTTCCCTTAGCTTTATTATAGCCCTCGTATACAATAGGAACCAACAAATTAAAAATAGAGTGGCTATTTGTTATTTTTTGGCTATTTATAAAAGCTGGATGCTTGTCTAGCCAAGTGTCTGTTAGAACTCCTTTAAATTCGTAAACATAAACATATTGTTTTAATAAAGAAAAATTATCAAAAATAATTTTATTAAGTGTTGCAACATTATGTGTATTAGTAATATTGATTAATAATCCAGCTTGCCTCTCTTTTGAATCACTAAGATTAAAAATTGTTTTTAAAGATTCTACAGAAAATGCTTTTAGTAATCTTTTATAAACTTCGATATTACTATTAATGTTTGGTGTACTCATATTTTGTTAATATTTTTTCACAATAATAGTAATAAAAATCTTCAAATAAGATTATCCTTACTAAGTATTTTTAAAGGAATTATTAACAGTAATTTGTTTTTAACCCAAAGTATATTTTCTAATCAACTCGGTAACTGTTGGTTTTAAGTATTGAATAAGCTCATTTTTTTCTTCTTCACTTTCAAATTCTGTTATGTTATGCTCTTTCAGAATTTCATTCAACTTAGAATTTATTTTTTTTGTAAAATCTTCTATAGTGCCAAGATGATTTGCTAGAGCTTTTAGTTTACTAATTCCTACGCTAGATTTTACAGGGTTTCTTGTAGAATTTATTATCAATTCCCCTTCTCGGACTAACTCATTTTTAATTGCTTCTTTATCCATTTTTTTATCTTTTATCTTTTACTAATTTATGAATAAAAAAAGCTTGCTGTATTTGTAATTGTAACTTTTACTAACTTATTTATAGTTCAAAATGTTTATAAGTATCTAATATTTAATTTGTTGGAATTATTAGATTTGTTTTGTCGAAATTTTATATTATTACTATGTTTTTTAATTATTATAGCCCAACAGAAATAACAGAACCTGTACTGCAATTATTAAAAAGGTTTGAAGGTAGGCAATATGAATTGATTACTATTCCAATCAAAACTGAATCATTTTCAGTTCCAAGTGATTGCTATAATAATGTTAATAAAAAGATACAATTATCCAAAGGCAAAATTCGATATGGTTGGTCAGTTTATGATAATGATTATTTCATTGAAGCCGAAAAACATGCTATTTGGGAAAGCCCAGATGGAGAATATATTGATATATCTTGTCCAAATTCAGAAAATATTAATCAGTTATTGTTTATTATGGATGATGTTGATGATGGAATTTATGTTCCTAATATCCGTTGCAATTATAGAAAACAGCAAGCTATCGATGATTATTTTATGATTTTTGAAATTTTAAATGTGTTGATTATACATTACGGGAGAGATAGTAAAGAAATTAAAGATTTAGTTATTTTTCCCCATGAACTTAATGACGGAGTAAAAACTTTGTACTCATTAATTGCCGATTATAGAGAGTACATTATATCAGGTATACGTAACTGTATTTGTGGTTCATCAATTTTATATGAAAATTGTCATGGTAGTAAAACAGTACAAAGGACACTTAATTATATTGATGAGATTATTAAAAAAAACAATTTAAAAAAAAATTAAACTAATTGTGTATGTATTCTATTGTATAATTGAAGAACAGTTGTAGCAAAGAATTGATTGCCATATCTAGTCTTGAAATTTAATTTGTTTAAATAGGTAGCTATTTCACGGTAACTCATTCCTTTTTCTTTACAGCTTAAAATAACAAACTGAGCTTGTCTATTCCTATCGTTATTAATGGCATTTTCTTTTATTTTCTTAAGACCTTTGGCTCTTGCCTCATTATTAAGATTCTTTGGTGTTCCTAGCAATGCACCTTTATTCTTTAACTCTGCTAATGCAAGTTTAGTTCTTGAACTAATAAGTTTTGCTTCCTGTTCTGCCAGTGCCGAAAAAATATGGATAGTAAAATTATTTGCTGATGGCATGTCAACAGCTAGAAACTCAATGCCAGCATCCATTAGTGAGCTCACAAAATTTACATTTCGAGCTAAACGGTCTAATTTGGCTATAATCAGAACCGCATTTTCATTTTTAGCTAATTGAATTGCTTTATGGATTTCTATACGTTCACGCTTATTGGTTCCTGTTTCAATTTCAGTAAACTCATTAATAATGACACCATTTTGTGATTCTACATATTTTACGACCGAGCTTTTCTGAGCAGACAGTCCTAAACCACTAACTCCCTGTTCTTTTCGGCTAACACGATAATAAGATACAAATTTTTTCATAGTCAAAATTTAAGGTGTAATAATCCTTAGACGACCGTTTATGAATTATTACACTGCAATAGTCCAGGTTTTTTTTAAACTATCCTAGAAAAATCCTGGATTTCCTGGACTCACGGATTTTTGGGTCGTTTCTGAGCACAAAAAGGCGAGGTCTTAGCCTCGTTCTTTGGATTGTAGCAATCGGGAAAACTCTTCAATTTCCTTATCGGTGAAGTTCATCGCTTTGAACGATAGCGGGTATCTGACTTTTTGAGTCTTCAGTACTTGTTTTAGTTGAGAAAAGCTTATTACTATTTTCATGGTCTCTTTTACTTATAAATATCGTTAAAAATTTATTTGGATTTTTTTCTCAGAAATTTTTCAGCGTAGTTTACGGACATATCAGAGCTACGGAGAAGCAATGTGTACATTTTGGGCATTACAGGGGGAGGTAACTTGACTCTGAAAACTCAGTGTTTGCAGGGGATAGGAAGGACTCAGGGGGGATTGAATTGTCTGTTGAGGTTGATTACTTCATTTTCAGCCCCCTCCAGCTTTTACAGGAGCATCTTTAGTTCTATAGGAACACAATACTCCACTTAGTGGTACAGGAAACGGCTGATAAGGTTTAATTTATCTCTCTATCATAGCTATTTATTACAGATACGTTGCAACACCAGTAATAGCAAAGGCTACAGACGTATTTTGACCATAACATTTAGGGGCAGTTTGCGCCATCGACCCTGTTGAGAGGGTTTTCTCTATCTCTTCCTATTATATTACTTGTGATAGAGCAGGATTCTCTTTACGTTGAAGCGTATTGTCTTTAGTCTTTCCTTTTGTTGGAATAGTATTGACAATCTTTGTACCTAAGCTTACTGCGCAACTGCGTCTGCCTTGCTAGTCTATCCTTGTGTTTAACTGGGGGTGGGAGTTTCCTCTAGTAGATAACCTTTGCGCTCGCCCTTTCCCTTACGTTGGAGTTTATTTGATAATCTTTGAGTTGAATTAATCTGTTTGTGTTGAAGTATTGTCTTATCCTTTATACTTGTCTTTGTGGTCATCAAGACCACATAAGACATATCTTTCTTTTATCTCACAGTTATCCGCTGTCTACTTCCGCCAGCAATAACTTATATAGTTAAGAACCGCAAAATTACGGTATCATATTTTGTAGTATTGATGATTTTACTGGGGTTGTTGCAATACCGCCACTTTACGGTATAATAGTTTGTTATGATGGGTCAGTGCCTTATAATAAACAACACTTCAACGACCCAACCTGTACCTACCAATTTATTTTAATAAGTATTGACCTTTTCAATGAGTATGAGTATACTTGAATATAACTAGCGGAGTAAACCGCTTTAACTAAAAATCCCTAGTGCTGGGATAAACAGGAGTCGACACCTGCCCAGCTCTTAGTCTAGGTTAAGGACAAAATTATAACGCTAAGATAAAGCCTCACAAGATGGAAAAGAAAAAACTGACCCAACCAAAAAAGTACAATAGAATAACATTTCACGTGAAAGAAAGACAAGCAGGAACTTTCAGCCTAGTATCAAACACAATCCTATATAATAAAAAACTAACTCATTTCGATAAGTTGCTCATTATTAGCATCCTAAGCGATGACGATAGTTACATATTTAATGTTATGACGTATGCAAATCGATTTGGGTGTAGCGATGATACAATAGGTAAATCAATCAAAAGACTTAAAAAGGCTGGGTATATCATACAAACCAAAGTAGATAAACGCTTTAATATGTGGACATATAAAATAAGTGAATACGGAAACCTAAACAAAGAATCCGTGGAAACTACCGAATTGGAAGCACCAGAGGTGGAAAATACATACGACCCATCCGAGCAAATACCATCAACGGAACACATAAGTCTCCCACTAGATGGTTCAATCTTAGCAGTTGAATCTGATGTTAAACCGTTAGTTTTAAAAGACTATGCTAATATAATTTTTGACGAGATTGACAAATCAATTAGGCAAGACAAGTACGTCGATATTGAAAATTGCATCGAGTATTTTAAAACTGCAATTGCTAATGGTACGCTTAAAAGTGCCGACCAGCTAAACATTGAAAATATAAATCTGATAATAAAAAAGTTCATCATCAATGAACCCGTACAAGTTGCACCATCAAGAATAACTGAAGCGGAATGTGTTAAGATAATTGAAAACAAAATGACAGGGGGAACTGTTAACCAACGTAAAGACACTCATAAGAAGGTATTGCAATGGTTTATTGATGCACAACACAACAAAACCCATGATGAAATTGAAGCCAAAACCTTTACAACACATCACAATAGTAAAACAGCAGGTCGAGTAATTGACCAAAAATATAATGACTAAGAATGAACAGATTTATAAGGTGCTGAAAATACATGATAAGCAGAATCCAGAAACATATTTTGTATCAGAGAGCTTTATAAAAAATGGCTAGCGTTCAAATCACTTTGTTTTGGAATTGGGAATGTTAATGCCTTTAAAGAACTCTTCCAAGCTTACATCTAATAATCTACAAACTTTTATTAGAGTTTTCAACTCGAAGTTGGCTCCAGTTTCAAGTCTCCAATATGCGGAACGACTCATTTCTAATGCGAATGCGATGTGTTCGTAGTTAGAGTATCCTTTAGCTTTTCTTAGCTCTTTTAAACGCAATGCGATAGCTTGCAATTCTTTTATGCTGTCTTTTGGAGTTGAATCTTTCATACTCCAAATCTCAATATTTTGTCTGTTTTGAGGTACTCTATAATAAAGTACACTATATATTAGAATTTTTGATTATGTTTGTGCCTATAATCTAAAACTAAAAAAAAATGAAAAAAATCTTTACCCCAACAACATTCTTTATTTTTTCTATAGTTTTCCTAGTTTTTGCTTTTGGACTGAAAAGCTATAAGAAAGGAGGCAACATTGATTCTATCGAAAGTGTTGAAAATTTTATCAAGGGAAAATGGCACGATGAAATTGTCAGCAGAGGCGGTCTGATAACATATTACAGATTCGAAATAACAGATACTCAAATAAGATGCTGGAAATCAAATATGATATTATCAAATACAGGGCGTTCATCAGATAACATAACCAGTGATTGGACTGAACAGCCTCCTGTTACTTTATCTATTGGCAGTGTTCAGGAAGAAGCGGAAAGTTCAAGTTCTTATGCGAAAAAAATCAGGTCACTTGGAAATTGCAGTTACGGAACATATACGTTTGAGCATAACGAAAAGTTAGGGAATGCTCTAATTTTTAAAGAAATCAATGCTAGCGAAGGATTTCATACTGGCAAACTGGACAAGGGTTGGGAATATTAATAATTCAATTCTATAAAACACCAATAAATTTAATCTTAATCATACTATAAACAATGAAAAAAAATATACTTTTAATATTAATCGGAATTTTAACTGTTAACTGCTCTTCTGATGAATCACAAGAGAACTCTGAAAGCTCCACTAAATCTTCATTCAGTTTTACATTAGATAATAAAACGGAATACACATCAATTCATGATGAAAAAATAAATGATTATGATATTTTTCCAACTACTTGGGAAAAGAAACAGGTTACAAACACTGCTGACAGCAAATACACTATTAGCTCAAGCGTTTCAATAAAAGGAGAAGCAGACGAATACTATCACTATACTGATTTTAACATTATAACTTCTGATAAGACATTGCAGGTAAATAAGACATACGATATTGATATTGATATTGAAGTAGCTTTAGTTTTGGGTTTACCTTTGGCAAAAGACCCAACTGTATGTTATACAACTGCCAGCTTATTTGTTCGTGATGAAACAGTCGGAAAAGTTAAAATAACCAGCTTTGATGGCGAAACTCTAAAAGGAGAATTTACAATTAGTAACTTAAGCAATAGCAATGGATATTCTAATATTGGATTCTGCAATGGTACTCAGATAAAAGAAAAATTTTTCAACATCAGTAAAGGCACATTTACAGCTATTCCAAAAAAATAAGATTCTTCTAAAAAAAACATTAAACAAAAGCCACTCTATTCAAGTGGCTTTTCTTATTGAATAGAAACCTATTGAAAAAAGATATTTCTTTTACTTACCTCAATTTTTTGGTGTAAATGATATTCATCTAGTGATATAACTAAAGAGCAATTAATGCATTTCATTAGTCTATTATAATGCATCATACAATATTTAAGAGTTGGGACCACAATTATCTTTAATATTTCTATAAATTTTGTAATTTATTAAACTTCAAATCAGTTCCTATTTCAAGCTTATTTTCTCTCAGTTCATTTTTTATAATCGAAGCTACTTCACCTAAACTCAATGAGGAATGATTTGTGTATATCGAAGAACTTAAATTAGACCTGTAATAAGCACCTTTGATTTGTCTGGTCACTGTTTTGTCGAGTATGATATATTCTGCATCTTTAAGTATAGGAAAAATTTTGAGAATATCGCTTGAATAGCTGTAATCTCTTAAGACAATTTCAAGAACAGTATGCTTAACATTGTGCTCGATTATGTTTATTGAGTATATAAAACTATTTATATACTTTTTTAATAGTTCTTTTGAACCTTCTATTGTTTGAAGATTATCAGTGATTACTGATTCAACATTTGATTGCTTGTCATATATCAATAACTTATTGGATTCTATTTTAGATTTTTCTTGTTGGATTTTATTCAGTTCAGATTCAAGATTTTCAATTTTTTTAGCTGTAGCATCTATAAGTTCAAGTATGTTGGAACTTCTGAGCTTTCTAACTGATTTAAGAATTTCAATATTTTCATTTATACCATTTTTTATATCATTTTCTCTAGCAATAAAGTTTTGTAAATGATTTTCAAGCTGAGATAAGTATTTATCAGGATTGATTTCATTTATAACTTTTGATAAAGCAGGCAAATCTGCTTTTATCAATGACCAAACAGCACTGTCAATAAGATTCATGCTTAATGATTTAGTACTTGAACAAGGTTTTGAATCACCTCGGCTAGTACAACGATAGCTGTTTTTTTGTTCTCCCTTATTAATTCTGTAGTTGCCTTGCAACTTTCGACCACAGGACGGGCAATTTATCAACTTTGATAACAAGGTAATATGTTTAGTTTGTTTATCACCTTGTGTAATATTTGATTTTAGTTTGTCTTGTACTTTGTTGAATATTTCCTTTTCAATAATAACAGGATATCTAATCTTATTAGCTGATGTAAGATATTCAGATTCGTTTAAAACAATACCAAATTTTGGATTTTTGCGCTTATTGTTGGTTGTTTTCTCACCTGTATATGCTTGTTCTTTGAGTAACTTGTTAACATTTCTTTTACTATGAGTATAAGAATGGAAACCACGCTTAATGCATTCAAGTGATATTGTTTTTATTGACGGATTTTTTACATTTTCCAAGCCATTAAGATACCAATTGAAGATTGTTCTCACTATGGTAGCTTGACTTTCATTTATTACAAGCGTATTCTTTTCGCTTTCGGTCATCATTCTATTATATCCAAACAAAAGTTTGCCACTGATTGACAAACCTAATTGCATCAACTCCTTTCTTTTTCGTTGAAACCTTTCAAGTTTTTGTTTTACCTCGGATTCAGCAAACAAACCAAACAATGTGAAAATCATTTCAGCCTGCTGTGTTATCTTTCCTGATTCATCAAGCAATTTGAAATCTAAATCTTTTATATAAATTTGAATCTGTTGATTTAGACACCATTCTTTGATAGAATGTAAAATGCTTTGTCTTCTTGCAAGCCTAGAAATCTCAGTTGTCAGGACAGTATTGTATTCAGGATTCCGTTCAATGTAATTGAACATTTCGGTGGTCCCAATTTTTTGGTTCAAATCAGCGAATGCAGTTTCTTTAGTTTCAATTATATGAAATTCTTTATAACCTAAAGAGTGTCCATAATATTTGAGGTCTTGTATTTGAGCTTGAAAATCTTGTTCAGATGTACTCACTCTCACTAATATAATTGCCTTCTTCATTTTGCAAAGATAAACCAAAAATGGTATTTGTTTACTATATTATCATTTTAATTGGTCCGCCCGGCGCAGGAAAAACAATGCTGGCGAAACGAGTTCCTAGTATTTTACCACCAATGACTTTGCGTGAAGCTTTAGAAACAACCAAAATTCATAGCGTAGCAGGAAAATTAAAAGAAGTTGGTTTGATGAATCAACGGCCGTTTAGAAGTCCGCATCATACTATTTCTAATGTGGCATTAGTTGGAGGCGGAAGTTACCCGCAACCGGGAGAAATTTCAATGGCGCATAATGGCGTTTTGTTTTTAGATGAACTCCCAGAATTTAAACGGGATGTTTTGGAAGTAATGCGCCAGCCGTTAGAAGATCGTGAAGTGACTATTTCGCGTGCTAAGTTTACAATTACGTATCCGTCTTCTTTTATGTTGGTGGCTAGCATGAACCCGAGTCCAAGCGGTTTTTTTAACGATCCCAGTTCACCCAATACAACTTCTCCTCATGATATGCAGCGTTATATGAGTAAAATATCGGGTCCACTTTTAGATCGAATAGATATTCATATTGAAGTCACGCCTGTCCCATTTGAAAAATTGGCTGATGATAAAAAAGCAGAAAGCAGTGTCGAAATTCGTAAACGTGTGACTGCAGCGCGAGAGATTCAAACCAAACGATTTGAAACAATAGAAAATGTAAACTATAATGCTCAAATGAGCAGTAAACTTATTAGAGAATACTGCGTTTTAGATGAAGCTTCAAAGGAATTACTCAAAACGGCCATGGAAAGGTTAAATCTTTCAGCACGAGCATACGATAGGATTTTGAAAGTTTCCAGAACTATTGCTGATTTAGATAATTCAGAAAATATCATTTCCCATCATATTTCAGAAGCAATTCAATATAGAAGTTTGGATAGAGAAGGGTGGTTGGGGTAATATTACTAGAATATGAAATGTAAATAATAATAATTTACATTTCATATTTTTCTGTAAATTATTTCCACTTCCAATAATTTTCAATATTGTATTTTACATTTAAGCTGTTAGCAAGTTGTCTTAGAAATGGTATCATTTCATTAATATTCTGTATTTTGTCTTTTGGTAAGATTAGTGAATTACCAATATTCAGCTGTATAAAAAGTGAGGAACTTATTTCGTTTATTTCTTCAATTTCACTTGTAGCTATTTTAATTTCGCTTCCGCTAATGTCTTTTGATGAGATAAAATCTTGGTCAATTTCAAGAACAATAGTTTTGTGAAATCGATTTTTATAATTTTCTTTTATAAAGCTTTCGTAATGTTTTATGTAATGTCTTCTTTCCCAAAATGAATAGAGAAAAAAACATAAGAATCCTAATGAAAAAAAAATAATAGCTCCTTGTGTATCATTTGAATAAAGATAAAAAGCTGCGACGGCAATGTAAATTAGAGGAATTATTATTTTGTTTCTACGTCTTTTCTTTTTGATTCTATCGGATTTTGAAGCTGTATATAGCTGATATTGTAAAAAATCATTTGCGTTAAGTTGATAACTAATAATCATATTTATTTTATTTCGAGAGTAGTTTATTAGTTTTATTCTTTACTTGTCGAATAAAAGAATTTAAAAGAATTCGCAACCGCCGGATGCAGAATAGTTCCATGGTTTTCTTCCGGAAAATAATCGAAATAGACTTTAATGTTTTTGCTTTTAGAGGCTTTTATTTTTTCAGCCAGTACATTAGCATCAACTTCCATCACTCTTGGAATTTCTGTTGGCGTTAATCCTTCTTTACCAACGGCAATATAAATGTCTGTTTGCTGTTTAAAATTCTCTTGCAGTATTTCAGAATCTAAATCCAGTATAGAACCATTATTCCACCATAAACTCGGACTTACAATCACGTATTTGTTAAAGAGATACGGTTTTTTAAGTAGAATTTCTGTTTCCAATAGTCCGCCCAAAGATTGCCCGATTATGGTTTTAGATTCGTTGGTCTTATATTTTTTATCAATAAAAGGCTGTAATTCTTTTTCTATAAAAGCAATAAACTGATTTGAATGACCTGTAGTCGGAAAACGAGTTTTATCATTTTCAATTGTTGTTGGAAATGTAAAATCTCTTCTTCTGTCGACTGTTGCAATTCCGACTACAATTGATTTCGGAACCTGATTGATCCATTCAAAACTATTAAATTGAACCAAACCAGTGATATGAATAAAATCTTCATCCGCAGAGCCGTCCAACAAATATATAACTGGATATTTTGTATCTTCAGAAGGATTGTATCCTTCAGGAAGATAAATGTTTAGAACTCTTTTTTCATTTAATTCCTTTGATTGAATTTCGTCAATAACCCCTAAAACAAATGGTTTAGCAGTTTCTGTAGTTTTGATTTTGCTTTTTTGACTGAATGCTGAAGAGGAAGATAAAAGGAGAAAAGCTAGGGTAATAAATTTGTTCATTAATTTGGCTGTAATTATTCGGTATTTAAGCCGAAAATACAAAAAAATCCTGGGTTTTGACTAAGCCTTCATCCTTATCTTTTTAAACTAAAATGGCTTTTAAATTCTTTTCCATTTTGTCTTTTTACAATAAACCAGTAATCATCGGCAGGTAGATTTTGGCCATTAAATGTTCCATCCCAAGAATTGGCATGATTTAATTTTTTTATGAGCTGCCCATAACGATCAAATATACTTACATCAATTCCCGGTTCTGCAGAAGCAAATTCTATGTTCCATGTATCATTAAAGCCATCTCCGTTGGGAGTGAAAAACTTTTGATACATTAATAAAAAAACTTCGTCGGTTGTAATACCACAGTTGTTTTTGTCACGCACATAAACAGCGTAAATACCGCTTGATAGATTCCTAAAAATAGAATCATCCTGAAAAGAAGTACCATCCAGAGAATATTCATAAACACCTTTTCCTGAAACATTTATTTCGATGACATTATCGTTTTCATTGAAATCTTGTGTAGTAATTTTTAAGATGGTGGCGCGATTGGATAAAATGACGTTAAAATTTTTAATAGAACTACAAAACTGGTCACCATATTTGGATGTTGCATTTATGGAATAATTGCCAGGTTGATTAATTACAATGGAGCTTGTAGTTGCTCCATTAGACCATAAATAGCTGTCAAATCCATTTCCTGCATCAACCAAAACGGTTTCATTTTCACATAATACAATAGTATCTGGAATCAAATTAAATGTTGGAGGTTCTTGTAAGGAAAAAGTAATTTTGGCTATACTATGACAGTACTCAGGAGATACAACAGCGGCAAAAATTGTAGCGTTATTTGAAACTTCGTAGTTGATGAGATTTTTAATTTCATTTGCTAAAACTAAATTTTCAGCATCCGTTTGCGATGAAAAATAATGAAAAGTATAATTTGAATAGTTGTTAACGAGATGACTTGCGTACGATTTTAAATTTACCTTTTCGACATTGTCATTTAATTCATCGCAAATGGAAACTTGATGATGATTAACGACTGGATCTGATAGTATTGTAGAATTAAAAGTAATGCCTGCTGGCTGAGAAAAACAACTTGTTCCATTTCTTGCCAGTAGAGTAAAATTTAAAATACCGCTTAAATTCGAAATGATATTGTTCTCTGACCATGTTAATCCATTATCAAAACTATAATAATCAGCTGGTGTTGTTATCGTAATGCTTCCAAAAGAATTACAGCCTGCATTTTTTATGGTATAACTTGGTGTACTGGTCGAAAGATCTCTTATAGGAACATATTTTGCGATAGATTCACAATTAGCCCTATCTCGCACTTTTATGAAATAATCTCCGGCAGAAAGATTTGAAAACAAAGGATTGGAGCACCAAGTATTCCCGTTATCAATGCTAAATTCTTTAGCGTTAGTTGTGATTTTAATGCTTCCGTTTTTGTAACAGTTTGCATTTTCAAAGGTGTAGTTTAGTTCAGTTTCAAAAATATAACTTTGAATATAGACTGATTCTCTCAATGAAATACAGCCCGCATCATCTTTGACTTTAATAATGTACCAACCTGATTTTAAATCGTTAATGGTATTGTTGCTTGTCCAAGACATTCCGTCATCAAAGCTATATTGTGAAGCAGTTGTTGTAACAGTAATGCTTCCAAGTGTACCGCAGGTAGGTTGTGTAGCAATAAGCTGAGGTTTTTTTGTATAATCTGTTCCTATATAAACTACTCTTTGTTGTGATATACAGCCTTTTTCATTTTTAATTATAACGGCATAGGAATCCGCTTTTAAATTTTTGAAGACTGGAATTGCTGACCAAGTTCCTCCATTATCAATACTGTATTCATAAGAAGGAGAAGGAGTTATTGATATTGTACCGCCTATTCCGCAACTTGCATTGGTTTGGACAACAGTTGGCATTGGTAGTAAAAAAGGATAGATTACAGCATAATAGGCATTTGAAATACAGCCCAATTTTGTTTTTATCCTGATTTTATAATCATGGTAGGGATCTGGTGATAAGTTGTCTAACACAGGATTTGTACTCCAGGTAACTCCATCATCAAAACTATATTCTAAGGCAGGTGTTGTCACGGTCAAAGAACCATTATTTTCTCCGCAGGAAGGTTGATTTATAGTTACTTTAGGAGGTGATGAAATAGTTTCTAAAGGAGGAAAGGTTAAAATAACATTTCGAAGATTCGAATAACAGCCATTTTTCTTGATCGATATATAGATAGGATTAAATGAAGCAGTTAAACCACTTTTAGAGGGATTTGTTGAGTAGGTAATTCCACCATCAAAGCTATATTCATCTGCTGGTGTACTAATGGTTAATGTTGTAATTCCAGGAAAACAAGGACTTTGATCAATTGAATATTCAGGAACATCAATAATTTCGCTGACATTATAAAGAGGACTGATTTTACACAAACTTGGATTAGTAATTTTTACTTGATAATTGCCAGTATTTGCAGAACCAAAAGAAATAGATAATGTGCAGTTGGTTTCTCCAACAATTGCAATACCGTCTTTGTACCATTGATGCGTATAACCTGTACCTATACTAGGATCTATTTTCGCATTTAAAACTAGATTGTTTTCACAAAAACTGCCTGTAGAAGTTATGCTGAGACCTAAATCGGAAGATTTGTTTAAAATGACATTATCAATATAAAAATAGGGAAAACACAACTGATAATCATATTCATTAACATAACTGTCAGACAATTCCTTTGGAGCTCCCAGCATAATCGAATTCATATCGAAAGGAGGAGTGAATTCTATTGTTAACTGCCCCCATTTTTTTGAAGGTAAATAAGTTGCATGACCCAATAGAAACCAATCTGGCGGAAGTTTATTACTGTTAGGAGGAATTGTTTTATTGCAATTGGCTTTTCCATAAATAGTTATATCTACTATTCCGCCGTTTAACTTGCCTAAATTACAGACTTGCCCTAATGGAAGATTATTGAAAGCATCTCTTCCCGATGTAGAAGCCGCTATATCAAAGTTTACTTGGTATTTTGTTCCAGCTTTTAAAGTAGCATTTGTACAGGCGGCGATAAACTCTTTATAATCTTGAGAAATTAATATTCCTGCTACACCATTTCCGTTTCGGGCAGGAAAAGGATAAACTCCTGCATCAGTCGCAGAAGCGGGTATAAAACCGCAAGAATTGATATAATCTGAAGTTGCAGTGCTGGGTAAAAACCAGTTTTCAACTGTTGAAAATTGAGCAAAAGTGCTTGGACAGGCATTTTTAAGTTCAAAATCATGATTATGAATCAAACTTGTTATAGGAGAAGCTACGCATAAACAATCTTCGTCATTCAGGTCAATTTTTCCATCGCCATCATCATCAATGCCATTATTGCAATTTTCTTGACCAAAGCTCAAAAAAGATATTAAAATGAAAGAAATTAAAAATACTTTTTTCATAACAATGATGAAAGAAAATTTATTGATTACGATTTATCCCGATATAATGTTTTTTAGTAGGTTAGAAATGAGTAATCTAGTAAAAATACATGCTTAGATTACTTTTGTTGAAATTTGCGTATGGGGTTCGCTTTCAATATTTTGTAAAAATAAAAAAATCCTGCTCAGTTGAGACAGGATTTGTATAATTTATTAACAGTTTTACTATGCTTTTCCAGCAAAAATAGCATCTAAACCTTCAAGAGCAATAGTAAAGCCTTCTTTAAAGCCCATTTGAATAATCATTTCTAGGTCAGAAAGTTTTTCATGTTTGATTGCAACATCAACAAAAGTTGAATTTCCTTCTTCAGAAAAGGTTACATCCCAGTCGGAACGAGGAAATTCTTTGTTTAAATTTCCTTCGCTGTCACAAAAAGCATCCAGCCATTTTACATTTGTTTTCGGATTGATAGAAGTATAATCAGCAAGAGCCCAATGTTCTTCGCCTTCAGGACCAACCATTGCATATAATCTTCTACCGCCTTCTTTAAATTCCATACTCTTTGTTCGTGATTTCCATGGAGCAGGAGCCCACCATTGATCTAAAATTGCAGCTTCAGTCCATGCAGACCAAACATTTGGCAAAGATGCAGTGAATTCACGTTTTACATTTACAGTATTATTCTCTTTATCTACAGTAAAATTCATTAATAGATTTGATTTCATTTTCTTTTAATTTTAAATTCATTTAAAAAATTAGCTTACTGAATCGTCTTATTTTGTCTCCAGAATTTTATCGAGAGTTTGCAGCGTCATGGTAAAGCCTTCCTTGAATCCCATCTCGATTACTTTTTCCAATTCGGCTAAACTATCTCGTTTTATGGCGACATCAACGGTCGTTAAATTTCCATTTTCAGAAAATGTTAAATCCCAATATGAACTTCCAATTTCTGAATTCGGATTTCCTTCTGCATCACAAAAAGTAGAAGAGTGTTTAAAATTTGTTTTTGGGGAAATCGAAGTATATTCAAAAACAGCCCAACGTTCTTCTCCTTCTGGACTTACCATAGCGTAGAGCCTTTTGCCGCCTTCTCTAAAATCCATAAACTTTGTTTTGGACTCAAATGGGGCAGGTGCCCACCATTTATCCAGAATTGAAGCTTCTGTCCAAGCAGACCAAACGTTTGATAATGACGCGTTGAATTCACGTTTGATGTTCACAGTTTTATTTTCCTTGTCTACAGAAAAATGCATTAAAAGATCAGATTTCATTTTCTTTAGATTTTAAATTAAGTAATACTTGATCCAGTTGGTCAAAACGCTGTTCCCAAATTTTCTTGAATTGTTCTAGCCAATGATCTATTTCTTTCATTTTATCAATTTTGAGCTGATAATAAATTTCTCTGCCCAATTTTTTTTCTTCCAATAAATCACATTCATTTAATATTTTAATGTGTTTAGAAACTGCTTGTCTTGTGGTTTGAAATTGTTCGGCAATTGCATTAGGTGTTAATGCAGTCGAAGAAATCAAAACTAGAATCGCTCTGCGGGTCGGATCGGCAATTGCCTGAAAAATATCTCGTTTCATTGTTGTAAAATTATTACGCAACTAATCAGTTGCAAATATATGCAACTTTTTGGTTGCGCGATAAAAAAAAGATGTTTTTTTCACAAAAAGAACGTAAACAAAAAAAGGCGCATTAAAATTGCGCCTTTTTCTAGAATTATACGTTACATAATTATCGTCTAAATTTATTTTTGACAATGATATCCTTAAGTTTAGCTTTCAAATCTTCGCCTGTATCAAAAACCATTTGTTCGTTGTTTGGAAACGGAACAGCGCGTTTAGAAAAATAGTTTTGATAATTGTCTTCGCAGGCATTACGATCCCCTTTATAATTCGAATAAATATTCTCGAAAACAAATTCACTGCTGATAGGAAATGTTTGAACAAGTTGATTCGTTTTCAAATCCACAAAATCAACTTTTGCCGTTACCTGACAAGATTTAAATTGTCTGAATTCATAAACCGTAGCACGAAGAATTTTAATATTATCTACTTTAATTTCCTTACCTAGACTATCTTTCACAGGTCTTCCACGACTGTCCAAAAGTGTTTTTACGCCATCTTTTACCTGTCTTTCTTTAATGAATTCTTTCTCTTTAATCTGTTCTGGCGAAATCAAAATATCTCTAAAATTAATAATCAGACTATAATCGTAAGTTGTATTTTTTTGTCTTGTGCTATGATAAACTGTCCATTTATCATTTAAACCATAGGTTTTAAAATCCAATAAATCCTCCTGAAGTATTTTCGGAATCACCATATTGGTTTCGTTTTTCGCATAAACATCTACAAAATCTGTCCCTTTAAAAAGAGCATCATCCATTAATTTCTTGGTGTTTTTATAGCCAGGATTGATGCTTTCCAAATAAGCAAAATCATCATAAGCTTTTCTAAAATCCATTTTATTGTTCGATTTCAAAAGAGCCGAAGCGTTTTCATACAAATATTTCGACAGCACATTTTTACTGTTTACAATCTGGTCCGAATAGTTGTCAAAAGGGAAATAGGCATTTTTGCCTTGCTTGATTAACTTCAGAGGTAAAATAGGTCTGATTTTTTCCTGACGATTATGCAGTTGTAAATAAGTATTATAAATACGTTCAGCATTAGCAGGATTAGAGTCTTTAGAAAGTATTTCCAAATCGCGTAAATCTCTTTCTTTCGCTTTAGCAAAAGCTTCTTCCAATAAATAAACATAATCTTGTTTTCCCTTAGAATCTTTGTTGGATCTTAAAGCTTCGACCGCGCGATCAATAGCTCCATCATAATTTCCGTCACTTATTAAGGCTTGAGTCGTTTTTACGCCACAAGAAGAAAGAGCTAAAAAGAATATAAAAAAGAGTAAAGTAATTTTTTGCATAGTGTTTCTTTTGAAGGTGTAAATATATTTCTTTTAACTTTCAACAACTATGCCTTTTTTTAGATTTTTTTAAGGAGCACAAACGATCATTTTCATAAGAACGTTCAGTCCCGCTGTCCGCTAAATCTTTTCCTTGCTAAAGAAGCAAGAAAAAGGATATCGCTTCCATCGGGGCTAAAATAGAACGTTTAGTTTTTCAAAAGAAATTAAGAATTTGTTTTTTTAATCTTCTAATTCTCAATCAAATTTTCTTTCCATAATTTTTGGGCAAATTCTTTAAAAACTTTTGGTCCTTTTTTGAAATTGTCATCCAATTTATATTGACCTCCAACAAATTGTTTTTCGCCGTTATCCAAAAGACCAACCTGAACTTTACTTTCTCCGCGCATGGCATATTTCTGATTTCCTTCGTACATGATAATTTTCATATCGGAAGGATCGACACCACCTTGACAAGCCGTTTTGTACATTACCCATATTTCAGCAATTCCATTGTTATTTAAATCTGTAACTTGAAAAGTATTTTTGACAAACGATGCCACAATATCTACGGGACAATCCGAAATAAAATCATAAACACGCCAAGTTTGTTTTACTTTATTTTCTGAAACTATAAAATGATAGGCAAATAATTCGGCATCTGAACTGTTATCAAATTCATGGTTGAATTTTTTATTGAAGTGATAACCAGTTTCAGTTGTAATTACAATATTATCGCCTAGTTTGTCTTTCCATCGAACAGCATTTTTGATAAAACCTTCGTATTTAATTGAAGCTGGAAATTGTGTAGAATCGATCTTTTCAACATTTAAAACAAAAGGAATCTCTTTTATTGAGGGATTTTTTAAGCTAACTGTACTTTCTTCTTTTTTGTCTGATTTACAGTTTGAAAAGAAAAAAAGAAACAAAAGTAAGAATGATATATTTTTCATGAGTAATTTTAAAAAATTCAATTAATTAATCGATCTGCATGTCGCTTTCTTCGTCAAATTGTTTACGTTCTTCTTCGCTCATTCTGTTTCGCAGTACTTTTATTGTGTAACCTCCAAATAATTTTCCATTTTCGATATACATCCAGTCACTAATTTTTGAAGGATCAACCTCTATTTGATCACCAGATCTATACTCTTTAACGTATTCAGGCTCATTATTTAAAATTCCAGAGTATTTCCCATCTTTAAAAACAATATTGCCAACCCACATATGTTCTGTTCCACTTGAATTGGTAAACTTAACTTTCAAGGCGTGACTTTCAGCTTTAGGATTTATTAATCCCGAATTAAAATCATCTAAGGTTTCATTTGCTTTTAATATGGCCGCATTCATTTCTTCATCTTGACTTTCTACGCTGTAAATTGGCGGTTCGTTTTCTCTCTCAATTTTATTAGATTCTTTACAGCTCGTAAGACAAAGTATGCTTAGTAAGATTATAATTTTTGTTTTCATTTATTTAGTGGTATTTCGTTGGGTTTAAATGATGATTGTTTTCTCTATTTGTATTGTTTGCCATCAAAAATCAATTTGGTTGTCTCTTTTTTAATTGTTTCTTTAGAATCACAATCGTCATTTTTAAAGGTGTTTTCTGTTTTAGTAATCTTTGTTTTTATAATAAGATTATTAAAATTATTGTTTTGTAATTTATCAATATCAATAGTAGAATCAATGTCCTCAAATTCGCCATCACATTTCATGTCCCATTCACCGCCATATTTATAAACCCTATAATTATGAAGCACAGGTTTTAAAGTGTTTTTTTCGACAATATACAGCGATAAGTTGGTTTCGCTGAAGGGGTTGGGCTGGCTCTGGGTACGGTAATCTGCCCTGATTCCAAATGCTCTTGTCGTTTTGTTTAGATAATACAAACCGGTATCAATAGTAATGTCGGTTAAAATTAGAGCATCAGATGTCCAAGCATTGGGTTCAATAAATTTGTAGATTATTTTTCCTGTCACATTATCAATTACCAATATATAAGCGTCCAATACGAAAGAACCTTCTTCTATATCAGAAGCATATTTTGGAATTACTAAAACACTTTTGTTTTTATCATAGGGTAATATTTTTTCAGTAAAAAGCTCAATTCTTATTTGGCTTTCGTTCAGTTTAAGCTGTTTCAGAATAGTATTGAGATGATCTGCACTTTGAGAAAATGAAAACTGTACACAAAGCAATAAAGTAAAGAGATATCTTGTCATGATTTTGTATTTTCTATATTTATTAATTCGAATCTTTTCATTTCTGGGTTAAATTCATAATTTAAAGTGTTTCCTTTAAAACAACTTTTGGCTTCTTCTAATAAAGAATTAGTGATATGTATTTTTTTGGTTCCAATAAAATCATACTCAAAACCGATGTAATTGTCTTTAAAGTATTCAAGGCATTTTTTATCGTTTTCATTAATAAGTAATGTTGTAAAAAACTGATCAAATACATCTTTGAATGGTATATAAATTAATTCTCCATTTAGATACTCGAAAGCCATAAACTCATTTCCATCACCTACTTTATCATCTGTTAGGACAATGTAATTATTGGGCTTTATTTTGTAGATAGACAAAATCCAGCTTCCGTCAACAACTCCTATATGTATTGTATTTGGTTGTATAAGTTCGATACTGGAAAAATGGCCCTTTGATGGGAGTGTATAGTTGTTTTGTTTTATTTTTTGGACATATTCGATTCTATCTGTTTTTTTCCATTCCCAGCTTCTCATACAACTGTCTGGAAGAATAGTAAGAATATTTAAGAGGTTTTTATGCTCGAGATAATTTATTTTTAAAGTATCAAGCTTTTCGATATCATCATTTTCTGTTTGTACTTTTAAGGTGTCTTGTGCTTTTTGATTTGTAATTTTTGGGTCATTTTTTTCTTCATTCTTTTTGCAGGAGAATAAAAACAGAATCAATAGTAATAATGCTGATGGTTTCATTAGATTTTCTCTTTGTTTTTTTTTATTAATATTCTTCACGTTCTTTTTCATATTGTGAAGTAAAGACACCGCTTACTTGTTCGCTGTATTTTTCTACCCATTTTTTGTAATAATACTGAACATGTAGAATATTATTTTTAAGGGTAAGTTTTGAAAAGGGCTTTCCGATCTGTGGAATCTCTTTTAACCCAAAAGTTTCATCTGTGCCATTATCAAATTTACAATCCATTTCTTTGGCCCAGATCATTTCAAATTCGGTATCGCTTATTTTACGAACCGGATAAAAGTAAACGCACTGTCCATGATATTCAAAAGCCAACGATTTATTTCCAATATTTAGCGCAACCATATCATTTTTCCATCTCCCAGTAAAATCATTTGTTTTCTGAAAACTTTCGACAAAGCTATCATAATCAAAACCTTCCAGATATGATATTTTCCATTCGTTGTTTTCTTTTACAGCTTTAACATTATATACAGTTCCATCGCCCCAGCTCCAATTGTAGAATGCTTTGTTGTTTTCTATTGAAAGGTGCATAATCCAGATTTTATCTAGAAAACGATCGGGCTTATCTTGACAATTACACCACGGACTCGCTCCAGAACCAAACGGAGGAAGTTCGCCAACATTCCATTTTAAAGTACCACTTTTAAATTCACTGTCAATTTTTAATGCAATTTTATTATAGTTATCAATAAAATCCTTTGAAAATAAATGAGTGTTTTCGAGTTCTTTAAGTCTAGCTTTATGAAGCTTCATATCAATTCCGCTGTAAATGCTGTCGACATTTTTATCTTCAATAGGGCTAAAATCACTGCCGGTACTTTTTTTCTCTTCCCATTCGTAAAGTTTCTTAGTTAATGCTAATAAAGCGATACTGTCATTTTTAGAATCTACAATATTGGTTGTGTCTTCAGCAGCATTATTTTCTTTTTTCTGAGATTGTTTGTCTTTCTTACAGCTTATAAATACTAGTAATAAGGATAAAAGTAAAATTAGGTTCTTCATTTTTTTAACTGGGAGGTCTTATAAAAATTAATAGTTCGTTTGTGTTTTGAAGAACTGTTATTGATTAGTCAGTAATTTTTTTATCAAAACAATTTGTCCTAAATGATAATAACTGTGCTCAATCATAGCGTCGATATTTCTTTGGTAGCTTCCATACTTTTCGTCCACAAAAAACTGATTTAGTTTCTCGTCAGACATTTGTTCAACAAAAGAAGCAAACTCTTCGGTTGCATTCCAAAATCGTATCAAAAACATTTCCCAGTTTTCTTGTGAAGAGATAGGAGGAAAGTTAAAACTGAATTTGTCTTTTATGTCAAGTGTTCCGCCTTTAAAAACATTGTTTATTCCTTCAATATAATAATGAATATGTTGTGCCAGAAGCGCAATGGTATTTAAATTCTGAACAGGAGTAACAGCAATTTTCCAATCTAGATTTTCGAGTTGGTCTTTGTAATTGGTATTGGCAATCCAGGTTCCGTTTAAAATAGTTTCTCTAAAACGATTGGCAATTTCTAATGCATTTTTCATTTTTCAATATTTTAGAATTTTATACAATTTTATAGAATTAGAAAAATTTATTCTTGCTGAATCCAGTCGTATTTTCCATTCTTTAGGTAAATAATACCGCCTCCGCAGCTTTCTTCGGCATGAATAAAGATTCCATCATTTGGGAGTCTTATTTTGTCCTCTTCTTTTATTTCTTCATCTCCCATAATTTCACCATCATCATTTACATTGTTCCAAACAATTTCTCCTTTTGGCGCTTTTTCAAATATTCCGGCCCAGTCGATTTCGTCAAATCCCTGATTTAAAACATTTTTTCCTAATCCAAGATAATCCGTTTTTTTTCCGTTTCCATACGTTATTTTCAAACCACTTTTGTAGGTATTTGTACTTCTAACGATTTCTACAATCTCGTTTTTCCCGTCACCATCCAAATCGCAAACGATTTGATTGATTTTATGTTTTTTAGAAATTATAATAGTATCCGTTTCCTCTACTTTAGTTTCAGGTTTTGGAGCAATTTGTCTGGTATCTTTTTGAGTAATTTGTGGCTTTTCGGTTTGGGTTTCCTTTTTACAAGAAATAAGAATTAAGGCAGATAGAAACAGAATGCTAATTTTCATAATTTAAGATTTTTTTCAGTATTCAAGATAAGAGTTTATACGATAATAATAGCGGTCTTTAATTTTAATAACGGCGCTGGGTGTATCATCATCGTTGTCCTCAATTTTAAATGTCTGAAGAGGTTTGGTCGTATAAATAATATTATGTTTAAAAAGTGTGTATCCAGCCTCTTCGTCCTTCGTGTTGCTTCTCATGTAATAATCAGCTGCGCTGTATGGTTCAAATATAATAGTGGTGTCCTTGCCTTCAATTAACATGTTATAAAGGCTTTCGCCAGAAATAAATCGCAGTTTTAGCCTTTCTTTTTGTATTTGCCGGAGACTATCAATAATACTATATTTTATCATAAGAGAACCTCTGTTCTTTTTGTTCGGATGATTTATTTCGTGATAAATCTTGCTCCAGTTTTTCAGAATTAAGTGTGTAGCTCTTTCATACCCAGCAATGTTTTTAATTTCTTTTTGAATTGGAACCAGATCTCCTTCATAACCTTCTTTATCTGGGTTTTTTGTGTAAACATTATTAAAAATTATAATAATAATGAATATAGCTGTAAGTGCAATTATTGTTTTTTTGTTCAATTTTTGATTATCATTTTAAACGCGTATTGTGATAAGCGATGATTAGAACTGGTTTTTTATTCAAAAAAAATTATTTCAGCAGTTTTGCAATTTCTGTAAATTTCATTTTTACAGCAATTTGAACAGGTTTTTTTCCATACGAGATATCGTCTCCAGCATCAAATGTCTCCGGTTTGTTTTTATCAACACCTTTTTTTAAGAGGTATTTTACCATTTCGATATTATTCTTTTTTACAGCAATTATTAGGGCAGTTTCTCCATCATAATTATTAGAGTCTAGTTCGGCTTTATCTAACTTTAAGGCATTCAAAATCTCATAATCCGATTTTCGTACAGCTTGTTCAAATACCCAGAGTTTACCTCTGATATCTCCTTTTTCCTGATTTGCGCCTTTTAAGAGCAATAGTTTTGCACAGTCATAAAAATGACTGAAACCTGCCGTATTAAAAGCTTTTGAATTGGTTATATTACCTCCTTTTTGGATTAAATACTTAACTATTTCTAAGGTGCCTTTTTCAGCTGCAGTTTCAATATAAGATTCATCACTTTTTGGCTTATTGATAACTGCTCCGCCTTCTACAAGAGCTTTAACCAGTGTGAGATTATTTTGCCAGATCGCCGCCTGCATTGGTGCTATTTTATTGCTTGGCTCATAGTTTGCTGGAAATTTAGTGCCAATCATTTTTAATGCCTTTTGTGTATTATTGGCAAAAATGGCATCATAAAATTCTTCAACAACTTCTCTTGAAGGTACAGTTTGTTTTGGTTTTGACTGAGAAAAAGAAGCGTTTAAAGCAGAAAGAAAAACTGTCAGAACAATTAATTGTAGTTTTTTCATTGTAAGTGATTTTGGCTTAGAAAATTCAAAATGCTAATATAAAAAAATACGTACAAAACATAATTATTTTTTTACTCTTTTAATAAAAAAGTAAAGCTTGCAATTCTTAATTTTTGAATTGATTCTAAATGTACTTCAACCACCAATGCTGATTTTCAGCTTTATATTTTCCATACCATTGACAAGGTTTGTATAGAAGAGCCACAACGAAAATCCAAATGAGATAAATTGTCCACAGAGGGAAACCGCTTTTCATTCCTTTTGGTCTTCCAAAAGTTCCTGTTTCAAATTGCGAAAAGCTGAAACCTTGCGTAAAAAGCATAAGAAGTGTTAGGATATGAATGACATAAAAATGAACGACAAAATAAAACAAAGGCACTTTTCCGTAAACTAAAGCCACTTTTTGGATTCTGATTGGGAGTTTTTCCGCAAAAGCAAGAAGCAAAAACATAATGCCCAAAGTAACTAAACAGAATAGGAGTGAAGGAGGATATTTAGTTACATTCATAAATGACAAAAAGCTAAAAGCGGCATTTTTTTGTGTTGTCCATAAAGCAGGATCTCCGTAAATATTAACAAACCGAATTATGGTAAACAATGCTAAAGCACTCAAACCAATTTTGGTGAATAGTATTTTTCTTTTTTCTTCAGCCAATTCAAAGAATTGTCCTGTTGCAAAACCAACCAGCATAATTCCAAGCCACGGAATTGGCGGATATCCCATAATAAATGCTCTTCCTGAAAAGGGAAATACAGTTGGACTAAGAAACGGTTTTGAAACCGTTTTTATAATTGAATTTTCGGAAAAAGGAATAAGCGGTAAGAGATTGTGGAAAAAGAGTATAAACAGTCCGATAAAGCCCAATGTTTGAGAGCGGATTTTGAGCAGTAAACTTAAAATGATAAAACCAAAACCTATCGTGGCTATCACTTCAAATAAAATGGAATGAAAACCAATATCGAAGAACAATCCAAAATTAACAATTGTAAATTCTAGTACAAGCAGCCAAAGTCCTCTTTTCAATAAAAAGGTTCTCGTTTTGGATAGGTTATTTTTATTTTGAAGTGAAAGATAAACCGAAGTTCCTGCCAGAAAAACAAATGTTGGTGCACACAAATGAGTAACAAAACGCGTAAAAAATAACAAAGGAGAAGTAGTTGTTAAATCGGTTGGACTTTGCGTAATCGAATCAACATGCATCAAATCTCGAACATGATCCAGAGCCATAATAATCATTACAATTCCTCGAACAATGTCTATGGATGGTTGTCGTTTCATAAGTTTGATTTTTAACTGCTTATGAGTAAATCTAGTGAATTATTTTTAAATGTTTTTATGCTCATGAAATTCATTAAGCTTTAAAGAAAGAGTTTTAAAATGAATTGCTTCCAGCTTTAGCTGGAGGGATGTGTAGGAAAAAAAATAGGGCTTTAGCCAAAAAAATATAAGTTTGACTAAAGCCCTATTTGAAAGACTTTTATTTACCTCCAAAAGCTGGAGGCAATTGATATTGATTTTTTATGACTTCCTAATCTTCACCTGATACACAATCTCCCAAAAAATAATGGAGAAAACAGCATTGGCAAAAATGGCAGTTTTAACTTGATAAGGATCGTAATTGACAAACAGATGTAAATTGGTAAACTGTAAAGCGAGAAACATTGCTAAAGCGGCAATTGCTACAGCACAAAGCACATTAAGTAAAGGTTTCCATTTTAGTGCTGTAAAAGCATAAATAAGATTCAAAATGCCGAAACCAACTCCTAAAGTTACAAACGGATCTCCTTTGATTTTTTCGTTTAATTCAAGTAGTAGGTGCGTAGAAGTAAGATATAAAAAGAAAAGTATAGAATAAATTAGAATTCGTATTTGTGGTTTCATTTTGTAATGTTTTTATGAAGCAAAATTAAGCATTTAAAATGAAGCGAAGATTAGGATTTACTCTAAAATAGCTTCCACTTTAGTTTCAGATTTTTCCTTTAACGGACTATCTGCCTTCAAGCTCCAAATTACTAAAAATTTACCTTTCGCAATATATTCTTCCGGATGCTCATCCGTTGGTTCGCCTGCTTTTCCCCAAAGTAAACCTTGCAGGAAACGATCACCCTTAAAAACATGATCAAACTCAAAATACATAATAGAACCACGATCTGCTTTGCTTTTAAAACTTTGAATCGCTTTACTTTTTATAGTTCCAACAATGTTGCTATACGTTTCAATATCATTATAAAAAGAGCAGGCTTGTGGTGTAATGCAAACATTACCGTCGCTAACCATATAACCGCCTTTTGGAATTTCTTTTGGTTTTAGTTTTAAATCGGCTAAAGTTTGACTGAATGAGTTTGTTGCAGATAGAAAAAACAATGTTAATAGAAGAATTGTAGGTTTCATTTATTTTTTGGATTTGATTTGGGATGTTAAAAATAGGATTTTTAATTGAGTTTTCTTTTCATTTTGAAAATCAGATTATGAGTCTAAAAAAGTGTCAAAATAAAAAAACATTTTGGCCAAAAATAGTAAACTCAAGGCAAGGAAAATAAAGCAAAAAGTCAAATAGATTTTATTTTTAAAAACTTTAAGGAATGAAAAAGATAAATATCCGAAAATAGTGCTAGTGATGATATATAACATTTTTAAAAATCCGACACTGTCCGCATCAACTACGATGTACGGGCCATCATTGATAATATAAGGGCTAATGAAATAACTGCCTATAAAAAGAAAAAGTCCAATAAAAAATAATATTCGTAGTATGATTTTCATAGTTAACTGATAGAAGCGTAATTACAATTGAATTGTTGATTTTTGGATGTGAAAATATTTTTATTTCTAAATAAAGCGTTTATAAAATTGTTGGTCGTCTTTTGTGTCAATTACAATTGTTTGAGCGCATAAATCTCCAAGTCTTTGGTTATATTTAGTGTTTTTGATTAGCAATATTGCCAATAATCCAAAAAACCAGAGATCAAAAAAATCGAATAAATGTCTTATAAAGGATTGTCCTAAAGTTAAACTTGTGGAATTGTTGTCTTTTATAGAAACAACTTGTAAATCAAACACAAGATTTCCAAGAGTTCCTCCAAATTTTACTTCAAAACCTATTAGATATCCAAACCATATTAATGCGTTTGCTAATGCTGGAAAATCATGAAGTTCATAGTTGTTTTGGACTTTTTCTCCAAAATAAATAAACATGACGATAGTGACCCCAATCAATAATGTATAATCAATTAATCCTGCAAGAATTCGTTTTGTAAGATTTGGTTTAGTGGCTATTTTTTCTGGGATCATTTGGGGTTGATTTAAAAAAAGCACAAAATAAAATGTTATTTGTGCTTTTGTAAGTTTATATTATTGAGATTTTTTTTGAATAATTCCAAAGGTATTTATTTTTTTTACAAAATAGTAATTGGGAGAAAATGGGATTTTTTGTTAAATACTTTTATATCTAATAAAGTCGTGTTTTTTCTGATAGAAATTAAAAGATTTTATTTTCTTCGTTTACGCTTTTGATCAATGGGAATTTGACTGGATGGCGTTAATTCCGTTAAACATTCATTATAGATTTCTTCCTGCCACTTTTCCAAAAGTTGAATTAAATCAAAAAATAAATTTTCTGATGGATTTTCTGCTCGTGGCTTTTTCAATAAAATACCTATTCCAATATTATGAGATACACCATTATGATTTATAACAATATCTTCATGACCCATGTCTTCCATAGCCATATCAGCATAATAATGCTTTAATAATACGTGGTCGAGATTTAGGACTTTTAAAATTATGTTCTTAATTTCAAAAGGTATTTCGCATTCAAATTGTTTTTCGAACTTTTCCATATTTCTATCGCGAAAATGTAATTTAACTTTACATTCAAAAATGATATCAATATAAATTCCTAAGTTTAATAATCTTTGAGTCCATCCATCAAAATGATCGTATGAAAGAATATAGTCTTCATGTAATTTGAAATTCCCAGTCACAGCTTCTATTTTACGTATATTAAGTACTTCAAAGTTCATTTAAGAGGTTTTGTAATAGGATAAGGAAAGGTATTAAATAAATTTTAATTCGAGACTTTATGGAGTTATTTGCGAAGATTTCTCCTTCGCCAGAAAGCATAAATTTAAAATCCAAACTCAAAAATCTACAATAAAAAAATCCCGTCTCAATTAAGAAACGGGACTTCGGTGATATTCCTTTTTTTTCTATTGTTAAACCGTAGCAGCAACTTCTTCTGGTAACGGAATTTGATTTTTAAGTAAATCTTCGAATGTTTCGGCTTGGCGAATTAAGATTCCCTGACCGTTCATCCATAAAACCTCAGCTGGTTTGTATCTTGAGTTGTAGTTTGAAGACATTGAGAAACAATATGCTCCTGCGTTTCTGAACTCTAAAATGTCACCTTCAGTGATTTCTGCGATTCTGCGGTTGTTGGCAAAAGTATCAGTCTCGCAAATGTATCCTACAACAGAGTAAAAACGCTCTTTTCCTTTCGGGTTCGAGATGTTTTCGATATGGTGTGAAGATCCGTAAAACATTGGACGAATTAAGTGATTGAAACCACTATCGATTCCAGCGAAAACTGTTGAAGTCGTTTGTTTTACTACGTTTACTTTTACTAAGAAATGACCTGCTTCACTTACCAAGAATTTTCCTGGTTCGAAAATCAACGTTAAATCTCTTCCGTATTCAGCACAGAAAGCATTGAATCTTTTAGATAATTTTTTACCTAATTCTTCGATGTCTGTTTCGATATCGTCTTTTTTGTAAGGAACTTTGAAGCCGCTTCCGAAATCTAAGAATTGTAAATCTTTGAAATGTTTAGCGGTATCGAACAAGATTTCAGCAGCATACAAGAATACTTCGATATCTAAGATATCTGATCCTGTGTGCATGTGAATTCCAACAATGCTCATTTTTGTATTTTCGACAATTCGCAAGATATGCGGAATCTGGTGAACAGAAATTCCGAATTTACTATCGATATGTCCAACAGAAATATTTGCATTTCCACCCGCCATTACGTGTGGATTGATACGAATACATACCGGAATATGTGGATGTTTTGTTCCGAATTGCTCTAAAATAGATAAATTGTCGATATTGATTTGTACGCCCATTGCGGCAACTTCTTCGATTTCTTCAAGAGAAACGCCGTTTGGTGTAAAGAAAATTCTTTCGGGTTCATAGCCAGCATGAAGTCCTAACTGAACTTCCTGAATTGATACAGTATCTAAACCAGACCCCATGTTCTTTAATAACTGAAGAATCGCAACGTTAGACAATGCCTTCATGGCGTAATTAACTCTTAAGTTTTCTACCTTAGAGAAAGCTTTAGTTAACCTGTTGTACTGAGATTGGATTTTTTCGGCATCGTAAACATACAATGGACTTCCAAATTGGTCTGCTAACTGCAGTAAATCTTTTGCTTGCATTTTTAAACTTATTTTGGGCAAAGTTATTACACTTTTGATTACCAGCAAATAAAATGTAGAAAAATAACAAATTATAACAAATTGTTTGTTTTTAAACAAAAAGTTGCTTGTTTTCGAATTTTGTAACGTATTAGTAGGTTCAAAGGGACATAGGTACAAAGATACAAAGGTTTTTTGCCACGAATTCACGAATTTAACTTATTCTTAAATGCTGTTGAAATTGTTTTTTTATGAATTACACTAATTAAATGTATTTCTTTTTATCCTAATTTTTAAAAGAAGCCAAATGTTTGAATTTAGCCCCGATTGAGGCGGTATCCTCGCAGTGAAACGGAGAGATATAGCCGAAAGCGGGAACTTATGTTTATTAAGATGCCAATTGTGATGCTTTAAAATGAGAAAATTTTTCCGCCACGAATTCACGAATTATTTTAATTTTTATTCTGAATGACTATTGGCATGTTTAGAATATAATTCGTGAAATTTAAAGAAAAGAATAGTTTTAAACAGCATATATAAATTAGAGTAATTCGTGAATTCGTGGCGAAAAAAATAATCTGTGACTAAAAAAACAAAACCCCTGAATAGTAATTCAAGGGTTTGTTGGTAGTATGTGTTGTATTTTTGTTTAGTTTTTATAGGCTAGGAAGATCTCCTTTTCCTTTAGTAGGCAAGTTTGTAGAGCCCATAAGGAACAAATCTACCTCTCTTGCTGCTTCGCGACCTTCTGAAATAGCCCACACGATTAATGATTGTCCTCTTCTCATATCACCAGCAGTGAAAATGTGAGGTACGTTTGTTTGATAGTTATGCGCTTTGTAGTTGCTTCTCATATCAGTTTCGATTCCTAATTGCTCGCTTAACGTTTTTTCAGGACCTGTAAATCCAAGCGCCAATAAAGCTAAATCGCAAGGCCAGATTTTTTCAGAACCTTCTTTTTCGATTAATTCAGGACGCTGACCAGGAGTCATTTTCCATTGTACTTCAACTGTTTTTAATCCAGTTAATTCGCCTTTATCGTTAGAAATGAATTCTTTAGTGTTGATCAACCAGTTTCTGTCGCAACCTTCTTCATGAGAAGATGATGTTTTTAACTGCAACGGCCAGAAAGGCCAAGGAGTTGACTCGCTTCTTCCAACTGGAGGTTTTGGTAAAATCTCAAAGTTAGTAACCGATTTTGCTCCGTGTCTGTTTGAAGTTCCTATACAGTCAGAACCAGTATCTCCACCACCAATAACGATTACATCTTTACCAGTTGCTTTAACTTGATCTGGAATTGATTCTCCAAATAAAACTTTAGTTTGCTGTGTCAAGAAATCCATTGCCTGAACAACGCCTTTGCTTTCGATTCCTTTAGTTGGCAAGCTTCTTCTTTCCGTTGCTCCTCCGCATAAAACGATAGAATCGAATTGGTTTAATTCTTCAACACTGAAATTAACACCAACATTTACGTTGGTTTTGAAAGTGATTCCTTCTGCTTCAAGAATAGCTACACGACGATCAATAATTCCTTTTTCTAATTTGAAATTTGGAATTCCGTAACGTAATAAACCTCCAATTGCGTTGTCTCTTTCAAAAACAGTAACGGTGTGACCCGCTCTGTTTAATTGTTGAGCAGCCGCAAGACCTGCAGGTCCTGAACCAATAACAGCAACAGTTTTACCAGTTCTAGTTTTTGGCGCTTGTGGTTTAATCCATCCTTCAGCAAAACCTCTTTCGACAATGCTTTTCTCGATGTTTTCGATAGAAACCGGATCTTTGATGATTCCTAATACACATGATTTCTCACATGGAGCAGGGCATAAACGACCTGTAAATTCAGGGAAGTTGTTAGTAGATTGTAAAATCTCTAACGCACTCTGCCATTCTTCCTGATGAACCATGTCGTTGAAGTCAGGAATTAAATTTCCTAATGGACAACCACTGTGGCAAAAAGGAATTCCACAGTCCATACATCTTGATCCTTGTTCTTTTAATTTATCTTTTGGTACCGGAATAGTAAATTCGTTGTAGTTCGAAACACGTTCTGCTACTGCTAAATTACTTTCGTCGGCTCTGTTATATTCTTTAAATCCGCCTATTTTACCCATGACATTTTAATTAAATGTAAATGATCAATTCTAAAGTTCTAATTTTTTTAACCGCAATCCCGATAGCTATCGGGAGCAAGGTCTTTTTTGCTTTTTTGAGTGTTTTAAGTTCGCAAAGCTTTGCGGTTAAGTTTTAATCTAAAATCTGAACTCTAAAATCTAAAATCATTTATCCCGCTATTAATTCTTCTATTTTTTTCTCTTCTGCAATTCTTTGTAATGCTTTTTTGTAATCCGTTGGCATTACTTTTACGAAGTGCTGTTGTTGGTTTTCCCAGTCTGCTAAAATTCTTTTTGCTAATGGACTGCTGGTGTACAACGAATGATTTTTGATCAGTTTTCTTAGTTTCGTAAGATCTTCTTCTTCCATTGGATCGAATGCAACCATTTCCATGTTACAAACTGTAGAATCGAATTTCTTGTTTGGATCGTAAACATAAGCTACACCACCGCTCATACCCGCAGCGAAGTTTCTTCCTGTTTTTCCTAAAACTACTACTGTACCACCGGTCATGTACTCGCATCCGTGATCTCCAATTCCTTCAACAACTGCTGTTGCTCCAGAATTTCTCACACAGAAACGCTCTCCGGCCATTCCATTAATATAAGCCTCTCCGGTAATAGCTCCGTAAAGGGCAACGTTTCCAATAATGATATTGTCTTCAGGTTTGAAAGTTGCAGTAGGAGGTACTTTTACAATTAATTTTCCTCCAGAAAGCCCTTTTCCTAAATAATCATTACAGTTTCCGTGAATTTTAAATGACAATCCGTTTGTTGCAAAAGCACCAAAACTTTGTCCGGCAGAACCTTCAAAATCAACTAAAATAGTGTCATCAGGTAATCCTTGTGCGCCGTAGATTTTTGAGATTTCGTTACTCAAAATAGCACCTACAGAACGGTCAGTATTTTTAATTTTAAAAGTTACTCTTGTTTTTTCTTTTCTATAGATAGACGGAATCGCTTCTTTAATGATGTCAAAATCCAATACATTTTCAAGTTGGTGATCTTGAGTAGTTGTATTATGATTTGGTTCTGTTTTCGCTTTTTCCGGTTTGTATAGAATTGATGACAAGTCTAAACCATTTGCTTTATAATGTTTGATGGCTTTGTTCACATTTAATTTTTGTGACTGACCTACCATTTCTTTTAAAGTTCTGAAACCTAACTGCGCCATGATTTCTCTTAACTCTTCGGCAATGAAATACATGAAGTTGATTACGTGCTCTGGAGTTCCTTTGAAATTCTTTCTCAATTCTGGATCCTGAGTTGCAATACCAACTGGGCAAGTATTTAAGTGACAAGCTCTCATCATTATACATCCAGAAGCTACAAGCGGAGCAGTTGCAAATCCGAATTCTTCAGCTCCTAATAAAGCTGCAATCGCAACGTCACGACCTGTTTTTAACTGTCCGTCGCATTCTAAAACTACACGGCTTCTTAAGTCGTTAAGAATTAAAGTTTGCTGTGCTTCGGCTAAACCAAGTTCCCATGGAATACCTGTGTGTTGTAACGATGTCAATGGTGCAGCTCCCGTTCCTCCGTCGTAACCAGAAATTAAGATAACGTCAGCTTTTGCTTTGGCAACACCGGCAGCGATGGTTCCAACTCCAACTTCAGAAACTAATTTTACGTTGATACGAGCTTCACGGTTTGCATTTTTCAAATCGTAAATCAACTGAGATAAATCCTCAATTGAGTAAATATCGTGGTGAGGAGGAGGCGAAATCAAACCTACATAAGGTGTAGAGTTTCTCGTTTCAGCGATCCAAGGCACTACTTTTTCTCCAGGTAACTGTCCACCTTCACCAGGTTTTGCTCCTTGAGCCATTTTAATCTGGATTTCTTTAGCGTTTGTCAAATAGTTGATCGAAACACCAAAACGTCCTGACGCAACTTGCTTAATTGCAGAGTTTCTAGAATCTCCATTAATTTCTTTCTGGAAACGTTTTGGATCTTCTCCACCTTCTCCAGAGTTACTTTTTCCGCCAATTCTGTTCATTGCAATCGCTAAATTCTCGTGTGCTTCTCTAGAAATAGATCCGTAAGACATTGCACCCGTTTTGAATTTCTTCACAATTTCTGTCCAAGGTTCTACTTCATCAATAGAAATTGGATCCAAATTGTTGAATTCAAATAAACCTCTAATGGTCATTAAGTTTGAGCTTTGCTCATTAACGGCATTTGAGTATTCTTTATAGCTTTCTGGGCTGTTTAAACGAACCGCTTGCTGTAATTTAGAAATTGTAGTTGGATTAAACATGTGTTTTTCTCCACCACGTCTCCATCTGTAAATACCTCCAATTTCAAGAGAAAGCAAACTTGCTACTTTTGAATTTGGGAAAGCTTTTTGGAAACGTTTTTTTACTTCTTTCTCCACTTCCATTAAACCAATACCTTCAATTCTTGATGGAGTGTAAGGGAAGTATTTAGATGTAAATGTTTTGTTTAAACCTAAAATCTCGAAAATCTGGGCAGCTCTATATGAATGTAAAGTAGAGATACCAATTTTGTTCATGATTTTCACGATTCCTTTTGCAATCGCTTTGTTGTAGTTAACAACTGCATAATCCGCTTTTACTTTTGTAATGAAACCTTTTTCAACTTGATCGTGAATGATTTCGTTTACCATGTAAGGGTTGATGGCACTTGCACCGTATCCAAACAATAAAGCAAAATGATGAGGTTCTCTAGGTTCAGCAGATTCGATGATGATTCCGAATTTAGAACGAACTTGTAAAATGTTCAAAGAGTGGTGAATATAAGAACAAGCCAACAACATTGGGATTGGAGCTAATTCTTCGCTCACACCTCTATCAGATAAGATAATGATGTTACATCCTTCTTCAACCGCTTTGAAAGTGGCCTGAACACATTTTTCAAGTGCTCTTTCTAAACCGTTAACTCCTTTTTCTATTTTATATAAAGTAGAAATAGTAGCCGATTTGAAATCTGGGTGATCGATATTTCTGATTTTATCCAAATCTTCGTTAGAAACAACCGGATTTTGGATTTTTAATTTTTTACATTGTTTCGATTCAATTTCGAAAATATTGAAATCTCCGCCAATCGCTAAACTGATATCAGTAATAATTTCTTCACGAATACCATCCAACGGCGGGTTAGTAACCTGAGCAAACAATTGTTTGAAGTAATTGTACAACAACTGAGGCTGATCAGATAAAACAGCTAAAGGCGTGTCATTACCCATAGAACTGATTGCTTCAGCTCCGTCGCTACCCATTGGGTTGATGATCGTTTTTAAATCTTCAATTGTGTAACCAAACAAACGCTGTCTTGTTAAGAAATCTAATTTTTCAACAGGAGTAGGGTTGTTTGTGTAAGGAACACTAGCTAATGGCAATAAGTTTTCGTCAACCCATTGCTGGTAAGGACGTTTTGTAACTATCGCTTTTTTAACTTCTTCGTCTTCGATGATACGACCTTCGTTCATATCAACCAAGAACATCTTTCCTGGCTCCAAACGACCATGCTGAATTACATCTTCTGGATCGATATCTAATACACCAATTTCAGATGACATAATTACGAAACCACTCTTTGTTAAAGTATAACGAGAAGGACGCAATCCGTTTCTGTCTAGTAAAGCACCAATTACGTTTCCATCTGTAAACGGAATAGAAGCAGGGCCATCCCAAGGTTCCATGATACAAGCATTGTACTCATAGAAAGCCCTTTTCTCAGGAGACATAGTTTGGTGTTTTTCCCAAGCTTCAGGAACTACCATCATCATTGCCTCTGGAAGCGAACGGCCAGTCATTAATAAAAGTTCAACCACCATATCCATAGAAGCAGAATCTGATTTTCCTTCTAAGATAATTGGGAATAATTTTTTAATGTCTTCGCCAAAAACTTTGCTTTGCATAAGCTCTTCACGAGCACGCATACGGCTTACGTTTCCACGAAGTGTATTGATCTCACCATTATGACACATGTATCTAAACGGCTGAGCTAAGTCCCAAGATGGGAATGTATTGGTAGAGAAACGTTGGTGTACAAGCGCTAAACGCGTCACCAAGTCTGGATCTTTCAAATCTATATAATAACGGCTGATGTCTTCCGGCATCAATAGACCTTTATATATTATAGTAGTTGTCGATAAACTAGTAAAATAAAACATGTGGCTTTCAGAGGTTTTAGATCCTCTTACGGCATGTTCAGCAATTTTTCTAGCTGCAAAAAGTTTTGCATTAAATTCTTGTTCAGTTAAATCTTGTCCGTCTTTAGAAACGAAAACTTGTTTAATTGTTGGTTCTTTTTCTGCGGCGATTTCACCTAAATTTTCAACGTCAACTGGCACATCTCTCCAACCTAAAACTTTTAAGTTTTGGTCTTTAATAGTTGCCTCAAATGCATTAATACAAAAAGAAACCTGGTTTTTGCTTTTTGGTAAAAAAACCATTCCTACTGCATACTCACGCGCTTCTGGGATTTCAAAGTCACAAACTTTCTTAAAAAAATCATGAGGAATGTCGAATAAAATTCCGGCCCCGTCACCAGTTCTTCCATCAGAACTAACGGCACCACGATGTTCCAATTTAATTAAGATGTCTAATGCTTTGTGAATAATATCATTTGACTTAATACCATTCAAATTACAAATAAATCCTGCACCACAATTGTCGTGTTCAAATTCAGGCAGATAAAGCCCTTGTTCTTTAACTCTCATTCTTGATATTTTTTCTACAAAAATAAAGATTTCGTTAAACATAATGTAGTGAAATTATATATTCGCTTTCATTTTTATAGTAATATTAGAAAAAGGGTTCTTAAATAATAATATTATTAAAGAAAGCATTGCGAATTATCAAAATCATAATTAAGGATAAAATATATTAAGAAAAATCGTCGGTTAGGTCTTGAATCCAGTGAATTTTTTGTTAAATATCAAACGTTTTGTGCAGTTTGTGTTAACATTAACAAATTATTCCGTTAACGATTTGTTTGCTTTGACAAATTATCAACGCTCAATACCTACATATAACATTTATTTAATTGAAAAAGATTTTCCTATTAAGTTGTTATTTGTTACTTTTGTCGCACTTTTATTCTGAAATAAATTCAGAACCAGACAAATTCTATATTATGAACATACACGAATATCAAGGAAAAGAAATTTTAGCGAGTTACGGAGTACGCGTACAACGCGGAATTGTGGCTAACAATGCGGTTGAAGCTGTAGCTGCTGCAAAACAATTAACTGCCGAAACTGGTACAGGATGGCATGTAATAAAAGCACAAATTCACGCAGGTGGTCGTGGAAAAGGTGGTGGAGTTAAGCTGGCAAAAAACTTACAACAAGTTGAAGAGTTAGCAGAACAAATCATCGGAATGCAATTGATTACGCCTCAGACTCCGCCAGAAGGTAAAAAAGTAAACAAAATTTTAGTAGCTGAAGATGTTTACTATCCTGGAGAAAGCGAAACTTCTGAATTTTATGTTTCTGTTTTATTGAATAGAGGTACAGGACGCAACATGATCATGTATTCTACTGAAGGTGGAATGGATATCGAAGAAGTTGCTGAGCACACTCCACACTTAATCTTTACTGAAGAAGTTGATCCTTCTGTAGGATTACAAGGTTTCCAAGCAAGAAGAATTGCTTTCAATTTAGGTCTTTCTGGAAATGCTTTCAAAGAAATGGTGAAATTCATCGATGCATTATACAATGCTTACATTGGTTCTGATGCTTCTATGTTTGAAATCAACCCAGTTTTAAAAACATCTGATAACAAAATCTTAGCTGTTGATGCTAAAGTTAACATCGACGATAACGCTTTATACAGACAACCTAAATATGCTGAAATGAGAGATATCCGTGAGGAGAATCCAATCGAAGTTGAAGCTAAAGAAGTTGGTCTAAACTATGTTGACCTTGACGGTACTGTAGGATGTATGGTAAACGGAGCTGGACTTGCAATGGCAACTATGGACTTAATTAAATATGCTGGTTTTGAGCCTGCTAACTTCCTTGACGTAGGAGGAACTGCTGACGCAAAACGTGTTGAAACAGCTTTCAGAATTATCTTGAAAGATCCAAACGTAAAAGCTATTTTGATTAACATCTTCGGAGGTATCGTTCGTTGTGACCGTGTTGCTCAAGGTGTTGTTGACGCTTACAAAAACATGGGTGACGCTATTAAAGTGCCAATTATTGTTCGTTTGCAAGGAACAAATGCTGAAATTGCAAAAGAATTAATTGACAATTCTGGTATGCCAATCTTATCTGCAGTTCAATTTCAAGAAGCTGCTGACCAAGTTAAAGCTGCTCTTTCTTAATTAGAAATAAGAAATCAATTTATATTAGAAAATCCATTCCGAGAGGAATGGATTTTTTTTGTTTAACCGCAAAGCACGCGAGGATTTTTACCAAGTATTGTGAGTATAAATGCAAAGTTCGCAAAGCTATATGTTGAAAATAGCCACGAATTCACAAATTTTATTTTTGATAATCTTTGAAAATAAAATTTGTGAATTCGTGGCAAAAAAACTTTGTGAACTTTGCGTAATCCTTTGCGTGCTTTGCGGTTAAAAAAAAATTATTTCAAAACAGTTGCCAAATCTACAATTTGGAATGTAGGATCATGTTCTATAAAGCCTCTAATAATCGCAGCATGACCAGCGCCAACTAAAATCATTATTTTATTATCTGTGCTTTCCGTCAATTTCTGAATTAAAGAATACATATATAAATTTCTTTTGTACCAATTTGAAACTAAAGACGGTCCTGAGAAATCATCTGGATTTCCTGCTCTGTTTGCTATTTCCAGATACCATTGCAGATTTTCATTTTCGGCTTGTTTTGTATTGTAATACAGCATCATTTCTTGTAATGAACTTTTTGCTATTTTTTCATTATGATCTTTTTCAAACTTTTTTGTTGACTCATTGTTTCTTTTCATTAAATCCTTCTGGTTTGCTTTTTCCATTGCCATCATTAAACTGTCATATGGAAAAGAAGTATAAAGATTCATTCCGTATAATTTTTTGTGATTCAGTTTTTTAGCGGTACGAAGTGCTAGTTGTGTAATTTCGCTTTTATTAGTTTTAAAAAGACTGTCAGTGTTCTTATTGTAAAACTTGTTTAAGTCGGCTTGTTTGCTAAATTCCCATTCTACAAATATTTTATCAGGACCAAATTTCTTGATTTTGTCAGTCATTATTTCAAGTTCTTTTTGGCTCTTTTCAGATAAAATATCGAAACTTTTTACCTGAGCAACATCAAGACCAGGATTAGCATAATGAAACGTCCCAATTAATAGAATTTGTTTTTTCTTGGTTTGAGCAGAAGTTAAGTTTAGCGTAATAATTGCTAGTAATAAAATGATTTTTTGCATGATGATTTTGTTTTTAAATTCATTGCAAATGTATCAGCAGATTTATAGCTGTATTTTCATTTTTGATGAATACTGAATTTCATTTGACCAACTATCCAAATTTCACTTTTAAAATGTTTGTGTAACGTTTTGAGATGTTCATCATTAAAAAAAGGAGGTTTCATATAAATATCATTTTCTTTTAAAGTCATAATCGTATTTTTGATCCTACAATTGATTTATATGAAACTTAAAATACCTTTTTACTATCATATTATTCTTTTCCTCGGATTGTTTTTAACCTACTGTCTTTGGGATTACGGAATAAATAACCGAATGGCAATGGTACAGCAGACTGAGCTTTATTTATGGGTTATATCTACCTTTATGCTATCTGTTTTTGTAGTTTATATATTGAACTTTTATACCGTTTGTGATTGGTTTCTGAATAAAAAGAAAATCCATTTTTACTTTTTAAGTATTCCAGTTTCTTTGCTGATTTTTGCAGGTGTGAGATATTTTTTGCAGGAAATAATTATGTTCAAAATTACTGGAGAGCATAATTATTTTGAAGAAACCAGAGAAATAACCTATTATATAAAAGATAATTTTTTTTATGGATTGCCAGCTATTATTCTTAGTGCCTTAAGTTATTTATTCTGGCAGTCTCAATACTCTCAGAAACAAAATCAGGAATTGCTTTTGGAGAATAAAAAAGCAGAATTTCAAATGTTGAAAGCACAGGTAAGTCCGCATTTTTTATTTAATACGCTGAATTCGTTTTACAGTCAGTTGGTTTTAAAAGAAGATGAAATGGCGGATGATATTTTGGTGCTTTCTGATTTGCTTCGATATGTAATTACCGAAACTGACAAAGATGAAGCGGTACTTTCAAAAGAAATTCAATTTATTCAGAACTATATTCATTTACAGAAAAAACGTTTTGAAGATCAGTTGTATCTGGATTTTTCTGTTGAAGGAGAATATTCAAATGAAAGAATACTTTCTTCGGCTTTAATTCATTTTGTGGAGAATGTTTTTAAACATGGAAAACTTAATGATAAAGAAGAGAAAGCCTTGATTTCAATTCAGATTAAAAAAGGATTTTTAGAGATTTCTACTTTTAATTATAATGTAAATGGAGAAAACTATTCTTCAACCGGAATTGGTTTTGAGAACCTGACGAAAAGACTCGAATACATGTATAAAGACCAATTTATTCTTGAAAAAACAGAAGAAAATAATACCTTTAAAACCTACTTAAAAATACCACTAAAAAACTAATCTATGGCTTTTAAATGCATTATTGTAGATGATGAACCTCCTGCAACTAGAATATTAGAAAATTATATTGGAAAAGTAAGTTTTCTTGAAAAAGCAGGAGTTTTTAATGATTCCTTAAAGGCATTAGAATTTTTGAATACCCAAATAGTTGATGTCATTTTTCTGGATATTCAAATGCCTCAGTTAACAGGTTTACAGCTTTCCAGGATTATTTCTAAAAATATAAAAGTCATTTTTACGACAGCTTATCCTGATTTTGCTTTAGAAGGTTTTGAGCTGAATGCAGTTGATTATTTATTAAAGCCCATTTCGTTTGAACGTTTTTATCAAGCCGTTTCAAAACTAAATTCAGAGCCTAAAATAGAAATCTCAAATCAAAATAATCTTCCTGATTTTCTTTTTATTAAAACGGATGGAAAGAATAAGTTCCAGAAAGTATTTTTGAAAGATATTTTGTACGCAGAAAGTTTACAAAATTATGTGTGCATTCATACCGAAAAACAGCAGATTATTACGCATTCTTCTTTGAAAAATGTAATAGAATCTCTTCCAGAAAATGAATTTATTCAGATTCATAAATCGTATGTGGTTTCTTTAAAACACATCGAATCAACGGATAATTTTTCGGTTTTCATAAATGGAAAAGAACTGCCAATTGGAGCGACTTTTAAGGATGCTTTTTTTGATAAAATAGAGGAGAATAAGATATAGATTTTTAACCGCAATCCCGATAGCTATCGGGAGCAAAGATTTTTATAAAGAATTGTAGCCGCAAAAGCAAAGTTCGCAAAGCTAAATAAATAATTTTTTCGATTTTTATTTCAATATAGCTCGTGGTTTTAACCACGGGTGGACAATGTATGTAACACAATGTATCTCTGGGCGTTCCCGCGGTTGAAACCGCGGGTTATATTTCAGATGCAGATTGTAATTAGAGTCTCTTTAAAACGCAAAGTTCGCAAAGCTTTATCCATATAGCTTTGCGAACTTTGCGTTTATATTTAGTCTTTTAAGAAAAAAAACTTGCTCCCGATAGCTATCGAGATTGCTGTTAAATCCCTAATTACGATTTTTTCTTATTGCCGTTTTTGAAAACCACTTTTTCTACAACAACTGGTTTTCCATTTCCTTTCGGAAATGCTTTCTTTTTAGGCTTTCCAGTTGATGAACCTGATTTTGATGCACTTTGATCGCCTCTATATTTTTCTGAATCTTTTGGCGTGGCTTTAAATTCTGGCCTTTCTTTAGAAGTTTCTTTCTTCGGAATTTCAGCTTTATGCTTTGCTAAAACTTCATTTGGGTTTTTAGGATTTTCTTTAGTTCCTCTTAAATGAATTACTAGTCCGTTTAAGAAGTTTCTTAAAACCTGATCGCCGCATTCCATATAATTTGGATGATCTTCGGCTCTAAAAAAAGCACCCAATTCTGATTTTGAAATTCTGAAATCTACTAATTCTAAAATTTCAACTATTTGGTCATCACGGAGCATCAAAGCCACGCGAAGTTTTTTAAGTATATCGTTATTTGTCATTGTTTATTTTTTACAAAGGTACGGTTTATTTTTTAGCCACGAATTCACGAATTATTTTTGATAATCTTTTGAGAATAAAAAAAATGTGAACTTGTAGCTAATTTTTATTTAAAACGCTAACTAATTTATCCAAATCTTCTTTTAAATGATTGGCAGTAACAACAATTCGATTTAATGGTTCAGCTTCTTTTTTGTATCTAAAGCTGGCAATAATGATTTTTTCCTGTTTTAGTTTTTCAACTAACTCATTGGATAATAAATAAATCAGTGGATAAGTTTTATCAAATTTTACATTGCCGTCTTTAACTAAAATCGAATCAATGTAATTTAAATTATCGAGCAGTTTTTGATGTTGCATATTATAAATTGCTGAAGCATCAGAAAGTGTTTGCACAAAAGCAGGATTCATTCCAGCAGCGCTCGTAAAAGTTTCCAGTTCTTTTATTTGATTAATGAATTCTAAATCTCCTGCAATAACGCCGCCGGTTAATCCAAAAGCTTTTCCTAATGAAGAAACCATTATTTTTCTTTTTAGAGGAAATGAAATTGATGAGTAGATTCCACAGCCATTTTTATTAGTAATTCCTAACGAATGTGATTCATCAATTACTAAAGTAATTTCTTTGCTTTTTGAAATGTTTTTTAAAAAAGATAAATCGGCAGGTTTTGTTTCAAAAGAAGGAACACCGTCGGTTAAAATTGTTATTCTTTCAGTTTTTGAGTCTAATAAACGGTTATTTAAATTTCCATTTAAGAATACCGGAAGACTATTTTCAGTTTGAATAGCGTTGTGTGTATCATTCAAATGAAAAAAACAATCGGTTTGTTTTTTCATTAAATCAACAACCAATTTTCCGGCAAGCATTCCTGAAGAAACCGTAACAGTGCTTTCTGAGCCAACATGGGAAGCTAAAAAGCTTTCGCCTGCATCATAAGCGGTTAATTGAATATTCGCAGTTCTTGAGCTTCCGTAAGTAGTTCCCCATTTTAAAATGTTTTGAACGACTAAATTCTGAAATGATGCATTTGTTGGAAGTCCCAAATAGGCAGTTCCGCCAAAATACAAATACTGTTCTTGGTCAATTTCAATAATGCGATCGGGAAATTTATCGACTTTCATTTTTATAAAAGTGTAACTCCTGTTCCGTTTAAATCAGAATAGCTGACAACGCCATCTTTTATGGTTACTCCGGTTGCAATATCTTCTGCTAAAAGAAGTGCTCCATCCATATCGACATAATCGAGTTGAGGCAGTAAATGTGCAATGGCAGAAATTCCAACAGTCGATTCTGTCATACAGCCCACCATGGTTCTTAATCCTAGTTTTTTAGCTTCTTCAATCATGCGTTTTCCGGGAGTTAAACCGCCGCATTTTACCAGTTTAACATTCACACCATGAAAATGATTGTGGCATTTTTGAACATCTTCTTCAATAATACAGCTTTCGTCTGCAATGACAGGAAGAACAGAATGTTTGAAAACTTCTTTATGACCTTCCCAATTATCGGCTTTCATAGGCTGTTCTAAGAATTCAACACCTAGTTTTTTTAGTTCAACTGCGTTGTTTATTGTTTCTTCAACACTCCAGCCACAGTTCGCATCGATTCTAAAAACGGCATTGGTGTGTTTACGAAGTTCTTTTACAATTTCGATATCTTCTTTGGTTCCCAGTTTAATTTTATAAATCGGCCAAGGAAGTTCCTGCATTTTAGAAACCATTTTGTCTATAGAAGCAATTCCGATTGTATAATCCGTCATCGGATTTTTTTCGGTTGTGTAATTCCACAATTCGTAAAGTTTTTTGCCTTTTTTGCGAGCATACAAATCATTATAAGCTAAATCTAAAGCGCACAAAGCAAACATATCATCTTGTAAATACGGATGCATTTTGGCCCAAAATATTTCTGGAGTTTCATTTTCTATACTTTCAATAACACTTCTGATTTTTTCCAAATCCTGCATCATCATTGGAACTGTAATATTGTAATACGGATTTGAAGTCGCTTCTCCAAAACCAGAAAAACCTTCGCTTTGTAATTCCACAATTAAAGAAGGCTGAAAATCGATAGATTCTCTTGAAATGGTAAAAGTATGTTTGAGTTTGAGATTGTATTCTCTTAAAATTAGTTTCATTTTTATAGAAGTATTTTTTATTCGTTAATTAATAACCCAGCCAAAGCAGCGCTTCAACAAAATGATCGCGCCAAAGTTTTTCGTTATGTTCTCCGCCTTTTACAATTTTAGTTTTATCGAGATGAAGGCAATAACAGCGTTTGGTGTCTAATAAACGTTTCATCTTGTTTAAATCGTCTACCATATCGTCACTTTCTTTATCGCCACACAGGAAATAGATTTTAGTCTTAATTTTAGGCTGTTTTTCTGTAAAAGTATAAATCTCGGGAGAAAACCAAAAAGAAGGCGAAAAAACACCCGCTTTTCCAAAAACTTCAGGATATTTTAAAGCACCATAATAGGAAACTAATCCGCCCAGAGAACTTCCAAAAAGAATGGTGTTTTTGGCTTTTGTTTTGGTTCTGTAGTTTTTGTCAATATAAGGTTTGAGTATTTTTACAATGAATTCTAAATAATTATCGGCATTTCCTCCGCCGTATTTTTCATTTTTAAAAGGAGTCAATTCGTCAATTCGTTTTTCATTTCCATGTTCGATTCCTACAATAATTACAGGAGCTTTCAAACTGTCTAATTTTTCGTCAACATTCCATTCGCCAGAAAAAGAAGTTTTGGCATCAAACAAATTTTGGGCATCATGCATGTAAATAACGCTGTACTTTTTTTGAATGTTTTTAGAATAATTTTCGGGAAGGTAAACCCATATTTTTTTTGAAGTATTAAGTTGAGGCGCTTCAATTGTAAAAGTAGATACATTTTTTGAAGCAGTGCTTTGTGCTTTGCCAATAAGAGTAAATAGAAGTAAAACTGCCAAGAAAATCCTCTTCATTATCCGTGTTTTGTATTTTTATTTAAAAGCAATATTTTAGCTAAAAATAATAAATTGATGAATACAGAAGCAGAAAAAAGAAGTTTACTTTTAGAAATGATTACGCTCGCCACTGTAGATGGACATTTGCATAAACGAGAGCTTGAATTTTTAAGAATTGTCGCTGTTGAGTTGAATATCACAGAAGAAGAATTTCAGGATTTATTTCATCAAGAGGCAAAGTCACTTCCGATACCGTCTGAGATACAACGCATCAATCAATTTTATAGGCTGGCTTTACTAATGCATTGCGACGGCATTTTGCACGAAAGAGAATTTCAAACCATTCAGCAGATTGCTTTACAAATGGGATTAAATATGTCTGCGGTAAAACGTGTTTTAGAAATGATGAGAAAAGCTCCGAACACAGTAATTAATCCAATTGTGTTAATCGAAATTTTTCAGGAACAGCACAATTAAGCAAGCTGTTCCTGTAGTTTTTTGATTTCGTCACGAAGTTTGGCTGCTTGTAAGAAATCTAATTCTTTAGCTGCTTTTTCCATTGTTTTACGTTTTTCACGAATCATTTTTTCTAATTCGGCTTTAGATAAATAAGCTGTTTCAGGTTCTGCCGCCACAGGAATTGGATGGCCTAATTCATATTCCACCAAAGGATTTTTTGTAAAGGCACTGTCGATTTTTTTGTTTAAAGCCTGAGGAGTTATATTGTTTTGAACATTGAAATTAATCTGTTTGGTTCTTCGGTATTCGGTTTCGTCAATAGTACGCTGCATACTTGCCGTAATTTTATCAGCATACATAATTGCCTTACCATTTAAATTCCTTGCCGCACGTCCGATAGTCTGTGTTAAAGATCTGTGATTTCTTAAGAAGCCTTCTTTATCAGCATCTAAAATCGCAACAAGAGAAACTTCAGGTAAATCCAAACCTTCACGAAGTAGGTTCACTCCAATTAAAACATCAAAAAGACCTTTTCTTAAATCCTGCATGATTTCAATTCTTTCCAAAGTATCCACTTCAGAATGTATATAACGGCATCGAATATTTACTTTTGTTAAATATTTGGCTAATTCTTCAGCCATTCTTTTGGTTAAAGTGGTTACCAAAACTCTTTCGTCCAATTCGCAACGAACCTGAATTTCTTCAATCAGATCATCAATCTGATTTAAACTTGGTCTCACTTCAATAACGGGGTCTAACAAACCAGTTGGACGAATAATCTGTTCGACATAAACACCGTCTGTCTTTTGCAATTCATAATCAGCTGGAGTTGCAGAAACGTAGATTACCTGATTTTGCAAAGCTTCAAACTCTTCAAATTTTAAAGGTCTGTTGTCCATTGCGGCAGGTAAACGGAAACCATATTCCACAAGATTTTCTTTACGGCTGCGATCGCCTCCGTACATAGCATGAACTTGAGAAACCGTTACGTGACTTTCGTCAATAATCATTAAATAATCACTTGGAAAATAATCTAATAAGCAGAAAGGTCTTGTTCCAGCTTCACGTCCGTCAAGGTAGCGTGAGTAATTTTCAATTCCAGAACAATAGCCTAGTTCGCGAATCATTTCTAAGTCAAAATTGGTTCTTTCTTCCAGACGTTTCGCTTCGAGATGTTTTCCTATTTCTTTAAAATAATCTACTTGTTTGACCAAATCCTGTTGAATCTGCCAAATAGCACCTTGTAAAACTTCAGGAGAAGTTACAAACATATTGGCAGGGTAAATAGTCAATCTTTGAAATTTCTCTATTACCTGTGATGTTTTTGCATCAAACGCTTCGATCTCTTCAATTTCATCTCCAAAAAAGTGAATTCTGTATGCATCGTCAGCATAGCTTGGATAAACTTCTACAGTATCTCCTTTTATTCTAAAAGTTCCCGGATTAAAATCGGCTTCAGTTCTGGCATATAAACTCTGCACTAAACTGTGTAACAATTTAGTTCTGGAAATAACCTGATCTCTTTTAATTTCGATTACGTTTTTCTGGAATTCAACGGGGTTTCCAATACCATATAAACAAGAAACAGAGGCTACAACCAAAACATCACGACGTCCCGAAAGTAGGGAAGATGTGGTGCTTAAACGCATTTTTTCTAATTCTTCATTGATAGACAAATCTTTTTCAATGAAAACTCCTGTCACAGGCATAAAAGCTTCTGGCTGGTAATAGTCGTAATAAGAAACGAAGTATTCAACCGCATTATTAGGGAAAAACTGTTTGAATTCAGAGTACAACTGTGCCGCCAAAGTTTTGTTATGAGCCAAAACTAAAGTCGGTCTTTGTACTTCTTGTATAACATTGGCAACCGTAAATGTTTTTCCGGAACCTGTAACTCCTAATAAAGTTTGATATTTTTCTCCGTCGACTACGCCTTGCGCCAATTTTTGTATGGCTTGAGGCTGATCTCCTTTTGGACTGTATTCTGAAGTTACGTGGAAATTCATTTGTTGCTGATGAAAATTAGGTTTGTAAAGATACGAAGTTTGTACGCTAATCTAAAAAATTAATAACGACATCATTAATGATTTTAGGCTGGTCGATTGTTAAAAAATGTCCAGCATCTTTTACTGTTTTGGTTTTACAATTGACCAGATATTTTTGTGCCCTTTCTAAACTTTCTTCCGAATTAATGACATCTTTATCTCCAATTAAAACCAAAACGGGATTTGTAATGGATTCTAATTCTTTTTGAGAAAAAGGCATCATTTTAAGCATGCTTGAATTCGATTTTGAATATTTATTGGCTAAATAAAACTGTCTTTTATAAATAACACTAATGTTTTCCGGATGTGTAGAAAAAGTCTTTAATGTTTTTCCGAATTTCTTTTCACTTGGAAAAAGTTTCAGCATTAAAGCCGAAGTCGTTTTTCCGACTTGATCAATAAATTTAAAAGTCTGCGCCGGACTTAATAAAACGATTTTATCAATAGAATTTGGTTTTTGAGTTGCTAATAATGTAGCAATCCAGCCGCCTCTTGAAGCACCAATAATATCAAATTTCTTTAATTTATAGTGATCAAAAACTTCATTGTAAAAAGCAAGAATATCTTTTGATGAAAGTGGTTTTGCTGTTAAATTGGATTTGTTGGGTTCCATTATAAAATCAATGGCATAAACTCGATGATTTTTGGTAAAAGCTTTAATATTTGGATACCACATCGTAGAGCTGGCGTCCATTCCGTGGAGTAAAACCAGATCTTTTCCATTTTTAGGGCCAGCAATAATAACATGTGCTGTTCCAAAAGTTGTCTTTACATCTTCTTCTGTATAAGGAATATTCCAAAGTTTTAGGGCTTTGTCGTAGGCAGTTTGGTATTTCTGTTCTTCGCTTTTGGTTTTAAAAACATAATCTTCAAATTTTACTTTTTTAGAAGCACAACTTGTGATTAAAAATAATACGATAATTAGTCTGGAACATTGTTTTAACATAGTGATAAAATTCTATTTTAAGCTTAAAGTTACGATTATCGTAAGCAGAAAACGTATCAGAATTTTATTTTAAAATATCATAATTTTAAGATTTATCCTTTTTGGAAGTCAGATAATAAATCTGTACAAAAGCTAAAATGGCATTTGGAATAATAACCGGCCAAAGCCATTGATTGAGATCTCGATAATCGTTTAGAAAGATGCCATAAATTACAAAGCAGATACAGCCAAACATATTAATAAATCGGATTGTTCTAAGGTTTTTCAATAAAAAACCGCCGACAATAAAAACAGATGCGAGATAACCAATGTATTCTGCCATAATATTGATTTTAAATAGTTTACAATAAATGTAGCAAAAGCTATTTATAAAATCAAGGTTTTGGTTTGGAAATCAGATCATTATGATGTTTTGGTAAATGATTACAGTTTTTTAGGATTACGACTTGTATGTCGAATTCTTAAAATATGAATTTCTTTTGAGGTTATCTTATAAGATATTCTATAGCTGTAAATTTCATACGCACGGTAATCTCCATTGTTTGAAATTTTCATTTCATCCAATTCATAAATTTCCCAGTTTGTTCTTAAGATTGTAACAGAGTTGTAAATTGTTTCTATTACCTTGTTAGAAATATTTTTGCTCTTCGATTCTTTAAATATATGAAAGTAGATTTTTTCAAGTTGATTTTGAGCTGTTTTAGACCAAATTATTTCTTTTTCCATTGCTCAATTTGATCCTTAATTTCATTATGAGAATAATAATTACCATTTTGAATATCTTCTTCGGCAACTTTTAAATCTTCATTATATCTTTCAGAATAATTGATAGGAGTTTTGCGACTATCTAAAATTGTTTTTAACGCTGATAAAAATTGATCATCATCAATTTTTTCAATTTCAGAAATTAAAATAGTTTTAAGTTCAAGAGTGTTCATGATTGCATAATTTAATCGAAGTTACAAAAGATAACCAATACTATTGGTTTTGAAAGTCTTAAAATTTCCAACAGCTTTGCTCAGAACTATTAAAAAAACTCCAAGCCACAATTCTGCTGTTTTTCTGTCCTTGCGACATTTCGATTGTTTTTACCGAAGCGGCGTTTACTTTTTTCAGGATTTTATAAATCGAAGCAAGGTTCTCTTTTTTAGAAACCAAAGTCGTAAACCATAAAACTTGCGATGGATATTTGGCGCTTTCGTAAATCATTTGGGTTACAAATCCGATTTCGCCACCATTGCACCATAATTCGGCATTTTGACCGCCAAAGTTTAAAACAGGATTGGTGTTTCTTTTTTCTTTCGGATTAAGATTAGAAACTTTTCGAGAAGTGCTTTTGTTCGCTTCTTCGGCTGAAGCATGAAAAGGCGGATTGCACATCGTGAAAGCAAAACGATCTTCGGGTGTGATAATATTTTTAAAAATAAATCTCGATTCTGTCTGCTGTTGTAAACTTATTGAATCTATGAGTTTTGGATTGGCTTCGATAATTTTACTGCAATTTTCAATCGCTTTTTGATCAATATCGGTTCCAACAAAACTCCAGTTGTAAATCGAATTCCCTAATATCGGATAGATTAAATTTGCACCTGTTCCGATGTCTAAACCTAAGACATGAGGCGTTTCAGGAATTTGATTGTTGTTGGTTTCTGCTAATAAATCGGCTATATAATGAATATAATCTGCTCGTCCAGGAATTGGCGGGCAAAGATAATTTTTAGGAATATCCCAGTTTTCAATTCCGTAATACGTTTGAAGTAAAGCTTTATTCAAAGTTTTTACGGCAAGCGGATTACTGAAATCAACCGTTTCAATTCCGTGTTTATTGACAGAAACAAAAGCTTTTAATGCAGGACAATTAGAAATAAGTAATTCAAAATCATAACGTGAACGATGAAAATTTCTTGGGTGTAAATTATCTTTTTGTGAATTGTTTTCTGCTTTCATTTCTATTGATTTCGGTGCAAAGATAGGTATTCCTTTTTTGAGAATTAAAAGAAAGATCCGTAGGAGCAATCAATTTTGTAGCAACGGATTTTAATCCGTTGAATTAGGATTGTAGATAGAAAAAAGTTCCTTAGGAACGGCTCATCTTATTGCGGAATATGTATCGAACCTACGGCTCTTTAATTCTGGTGGGCTGTTATTTAAACCAGATTGAAATCCGGCTCTACAAAATTGTTCGAGCCTAATGGCTCTTTTATGCTTTCAATCAAATTCCGTAGGAATGGCAAATATTGTAGCAATTGATTTTAATCCGTTGAAATAAATTGAAGATCTTCAAAAGAGTTCCGTAGGAACGGTTCATTTCTTTACAAATATATTTTAAACTTAGTGGCTCTTTAAGCATTCCTAATCAAAACACTCCATTAATAGTAAATCTCCATTTGTATGTGAAATAGTTACGATCCCATCTTTTTCGACAGAGTTGCTGCTTCCGGTTCTATAACCCATTGTAAGCGTGTCATTGTTTAATTCGTATTTTAAATTTGTAGAATAAATTCCGTTTACCACACCAATGGGAATTAATGAAATTGGAGTTTTGGCTGTGTACCATTTCTCAAATTTTGATGGTAACAGAAATATTTTTGAATGATCGTCAAGAATTACGATTTTCAATAAATTTCTGTAACGAACAATATTTGTTAGGTTTGTTATAGTATGATCAGCACGTTTTCCAGTTGCCCAAACTACGTTTACGGCGGGAATTTTTCTTTCAATTAAATAATCGAAAGCTTTTTCTAAATCGGTTTTGTCTTGATCTGGCGTATGAACAATCTCAATAGGATATTGAGAGGTTTTATAAGCTTCTGGATCGAAACCACGATCAAAATCTCCTAAGAGTACATCGACTTTAATGCCCAATTCAATTACTCTTTCAATGGCAGAATCTAACACAATAACAAGCGGAGACCATTCTAGCAATTGACCTAATAATTCGGGATCGCAGGCCGCTCCGTTGGCAATTATTAAGGCAGGTTCTTGATCATCGCGGACAATATGGTGTGAAGACATTTAGAGTTGATTTTAAATATGCCGTAAATGTACGAAAGTTATGGACTTTGACTGGAGATGCGTTTGTTTAATTAGCTTTAAAAGCAACAGCGTCAACTTCTATCTGCATTTTGTCAAGTGCTAATCTTGGAACTGGAATTAAAGTACTGGCAGGAAAAGGTTTCTTTTTCCATGTTTTACTAATTTCTTCTTCCCATATTTTTAGTTTTTCTGATGAATGATCTACAATTAGAACTGTAATTTTCATCACATTTTCTGGTTTTAGCTCATAACTGTTTAAAACCGTTGTCAGGTTTTTTAAAGCTGTCTGGACTTGTTCTCTAAAGTCTGAACTTAAGATATGTTCTTTACCCAAACCGCCGCTCTGACCCGAAATATAAATCAGTTCTCCGGGTGTTTTTACAGAGGAGGCGTGACTGAAACCATACGGACTAGGATCGAATAAAGAATCAGGATTTTTGAAAGTCTGTGCTTTGGTTTGAAATGCACAAAGGCATAATGCAAGTACAATTAAATGTTTCATGTTTTAAGAATTAAAATTAAGAGTACAAAGGTTTCGTAATTCTAATTCTTAAAACATTTACATATGTTGAGGTTTTATTGTTTTAACCGTTTTTTGGTTAATCGAGTAATCTTCTATGGTAATTAATTTGTCCTAAATGATACGCTAAATGGGTAGAAAGATGAACGAGAAAAAATCCAGTAGTCATTTCTTTTTCAAAAACAATCTGAGGATAAATTGATTCTAAATCAGCTTCTGTTAAAGTATCCAGGGCATTATTTACTACAATGATTGTGTCTTCGATTTTCTGGATTAATTCTGATCTTGGAATATCTTTTAAAGAAAATTCTAAAGGACGATTTCTAATATATCCTGTTTTTCCAATTTCTGCTCCAATATAAGTATTTAGGTTTCCCATTAAATGAAGACAGAGATTTCCTGCTGAATTGGATATGTTTTTATCGATAATCCAAATAGAGTTCTCATTTTCATAAGATTCAATTTCGAATTTTAGTTTATCCAAATCTCGATTGAAAAGTATTTTTAAGGTATGAATTAGCATATTTTTTTAGCTGTAAATTATGAAGAATATTTGGAGCAGAAAATCAATTTCTGTTTTTTATTGGAATCCATACTTCTTCTTCCGAATTAGGATCATCTTTTTTGTATTTTTCATCCATTACAGCAAAATGAGGTCTTTCATCTACCACATATTCTGAGTTTGGAAGCCATTCTGCAAAAATATGATGATACGTTTTATGAGCTTCTGTTGCAGGGCCTAAATGAAGAAAAACAGCGTATAAACCAGTTGGAATAATTAAAGTTTTCATTTCTTCTGGGATATTTTCAAAATCAGAAACCTCTACAGCGGCCCATTTTTCGAAACTTTCTTTAGGATCAAAATTGTCAAAATGATTTTCGTTATAAACTTCTAAAGAATATAAATTAGCATTTGCTGCATTTTTTATTTCTTTTCTTTTCGGCATAAAACCGCTCCATAATTGAAAAGTTTTATTTTCTATAAAAGACATTTCAATAGAGTGGCCGATAAGCTTTTTTTCGGTTAAGGTTTTGATAACTGGCTGCATCATTATTTTATAGTATATTTTTGTGAATCACTCTCGCTAAGGGAAAAATAACCCAAAGGATAATTATTTTTATCTGTTGCATTAATGATATTTCCCCTTACAGTTGCTGGAGGCGATTGAAATGGACCTCCAACATTGGTTCCGGCAATGCCAACCAGAATGTTCATGTAATTGTAATATTGTTTAGAAATTCCGTAATGTGTTACTTCAATCTCATTGCCGGCTTTTAAATCCTCGTCATCTGTAGTACTGAAAATCTCATTTCCTTGATAAAATTTATCCTCAGAGACATAGAAATTAGAAGTGACTTTATTTGGATAAACATACTTAAATAAATAATAATTTTCTTCGTCTCCTGGATCAGTAAAGTAAGTTCTTATTTCAATATCCTGTCCTGTAAAACCTCCATTGTTCTTTTGTTCTATTCTGGTAATTGGAGCAACGGATTTGAGGATTTCTGTCGCGGTATAAGTATTTCCTTGACTTACAACTGTAAGAGTATATTCTTCGTTAATTACAGGTTTGAAATCATTACAGACATAGCGACCAGATTTATTTAATTCGACAAAATTAAATTTTTGGTTTTTACTGTTTTTTACATAAACTACAGCTCCTGTAACAATGGGAATTTGATTGTCAAAATAACCTGTTGTGGTTGTTAATTTAATAACCTGCTGTCTTCCACTAGTACCTTTTTCCCAATTTATTACGGCTTCAACAACTAATTTTGGAGGAGCGGTATCTAAGTTAACATCCACAACATCTTCACAGCTTGCTAAGAAGAGAGAAGTAAAAAATGCTATTAAAAAAACTAACTTTTTCATACTTGTATTTTTAATTTCGGAATTGAATCTTTAAAATTTGAAATTATAACTTACCGCTGGAACAATTCCAAAAATAGACAATTGTACTGCTTCGTTGGCACCTGTGTCTACATTTTGTCTAAAGTTAATCGATGCCGCATTCATTCGGTTGTAAAGATTATAAATACTGAAAACCCATTCGCCTTTCCAATTTCGGTCTTTATTTTTTCTCGGAGTAAAAGTTGCAGAAACATCTAAATGATGATATGCAGGAAGTCTGTTTTCGTTTCGTAATCCATAACTTGGAACAGTAATTCCGAGATATTCATACTGTCCATTTGGATAGGATACAGGCTGTCCCGATTGTAAAGCAAAGTTAGCTCCAAAGGACCATTTTTCATTTAAGTTATAGACCGATGTAATCGCTAAATTATGCGTTTTATCATAAGCGGAAGCATACCATTTTCCATTGTTAATTCCTGTTTCTTCTGATGTTCTGCCGGGAGTCTGCTGTTCTGATTTTGATATGGTATAAGCGATCCAGCCATTAAATTTCCCTTTGTTTTTCTTGACCATGATTTCCAGACCATAAGATCTCATCTGCCCATTTAAAATAACCTGCTCAATTGCATTATTAGCAATTAAATCGGCTCCGTCAATGTAATCGAGTCTGTTTTGGATTTCTTTATAATAAGTTTCCACTTCTAGTGAATAATCACTGCTATAAATATTCCTAAAATAACCAAGTGCTACCTGATCAGCAAGTTGGGGCTTTATATATTGATCACTTGGCATCCAGACATCCAGCGGAGTAGGAGAAGAAGTATTTGAAATTAGTTGAAGATATTGTACCATTCTGTTATAACTTCCTTTGATGGCCTGATCATCATTTAACTGATACGAAATGGAAAAACGTGGTTCAAAATTATTATAACTTTTGATGGCTTTGTTTTTGCTGAAATATTTTGAAGAAACTGGAATTCCTTTTTCATAAATCTGCATATCTGTATTGAAAGTTACGGCCTGATTATTTTCGTAATAATTAATTGTCGAAGCTCCTAATCTATAAAAAAGGCTGTAGCGAAGTCCATAAGAAACATTGATTTTACGCGATATCTGACTTTCAGCATCTAAGTAAACAGAAGGTTCAAAAGCATATTTTTTATCTAATTGATCTGGATTGATTCCTGAATCTTCTCCTGTTGGTTTTATAGTACCGGGATTAAATTCGTAGTAAGTTCCGTTTACGCCATAACTTAATTTGAATTTATCAGACAGATAATGTTTTAAATCATATTTGATATTGTAGTTTTTAATGCCCGAATCCCAATTGAAACCAACAAAATCAAGATCTAAGCCGTAATAGTAATCACTGTAAATTAAAGACAAGTTGGCAAATAGTTTATCAGAATACAAATGATTCCATCTCAAATTTAGGATTGAATTTCCATAAGTATTGGTAAAACTTTTATTTAAACTAAAAACATCACGGCCAAAATAACCAGATAAGTATAAACTATTATTTTCATTAAGTTTATAACTCAATTTAGTGTTTAAATCATAAAAGTATGCTGAGTTGTCTTTGTCTTCCTCCGAAAATTTTAGAAATAAATGAGCGTAAGAAGCTCTTCCTGCTATTAAAAATGAACCTTTGTCTTTTATAATTGGACCTTCAGCAAGCAGACGACTGGAAATTAATCCGATACCACCATTCATATGAAACTCTTTACTGTTGCCGTCTTTTTGGTAAATATCCAAAACAGAAGAGGCTCTTCCGCCATATCGTGCTGGAATTCCGCCTTTATATAATTTTAAATCTTTGATAGCATCTGGGTTAAAAACGGAAAAGAATCCAAATACGTGAGATGAATTGAATATCGTAGCTTCATCTAAAAGTATCAGGTTCTGGTCTGCACCGCCTCCACGAACATTAAATCCAGAAGCCCCTTCGCCTGCATTAGTTACGCCAGGAAGCAATAAAATAGATTTAAGAACATCCACTTCGCCTAAAACAACCGGCATTTTTTTGATGGTCGAAATAGAAAGTTTATTAACGCTCATTTCGGGCGACTTGATATTTGTTTTTCCTTTATTATCAGTAATGACAACTTCTTGAAGCTCTTCGCCTGAGCTAATAGAAAAGTTGTTTTTAGTATTTTGATTTAAAATAATAGTCTTTTTAACGGTCTGATAGCCGACGTAGCTGATTTCAATTTCATATTCTCCTTTTGGTGCAGAAAGAGAATAAAAACCATATTCGTTTGTGGTAGTTCCTATTTTTAGGCTTGGAATGTAGAGGTTAACTCCAATTAGTGTTTCGTTATTTTTGCTGTCAATGATTGTACCGCTTAACGTGAATTTTTCCTGAGAGAAAGAACTGAAAACCGTTAAAATAAAAATGAAAAAGGTGCAGGTACTTTTAGTAATCATTGCATTGATTTTGATTTACATAGATAATCAATTCTCGCTAAATATTTTTTCGAAACTACTGTTAAACATAAGTTAAGATAAAAAAAGGACAACTTTTTGAGTTGTCCTTTTCGTGTTTATTCTAGAAATGCAATTGCGCGTCTGAATTATTTAATTTTTGCAACAATAGCGTTGAATGTTTCGCTAGGACGCATTGCTTTGCTTACTAATTCTGGAGTTGGCTGGTAATAACCGCCAATGTTTTGAGCTTTTCCTTGAGCACCAATTAATTCTGCATCGATTTTAGTTTCGTTAGCTTCAAATTCTGTAGCAATTGGAGTGAATATTGCTTTCAATTCAGCATCTTTAGTTTGAGCTGCTAAAGCTTGAGCCCAGTAGAATGCTAAATAGAAGTGAGATCCACGGTTGTCAATCTGTCCCACTTTACGAGCAGGAGATTTATCATTTGCTAAGAATTTATCATTAGCCTGATCTAAAGTTTCAGATAAAACAATCGCTTTTTCATTGTTTAAAGTTTGTCCTAAATGCTCTAAAGAAGCACCAAGAGCTAAAAACTCTCCTAATGAATCCCAACGTAAGTATCCTTCTTCTGTAAATTGCTCAACGTGTTTAGGAGCAGAACCTCCAGCACCAGTTTCAAACAATCCACCACCATTCATTAAAGGAACAATAGATAACATTTTTGCAGAAGTTCCTAATTCTAAGATTGGGAATAAATCTGTTAAGTAGTCACGTAAAACGTTCCCTGTTACAGAAATAGTATCTAAACCTTTGATGATTCTGTCTAAAGTAAATTCAGTAGCAGCAATAGGGTTTAAAATACGGATATCTAAGTTTGTAGTATCGTAATCTTTAAGGTATTTTTGAACTTTTACGATTAATTCTCTATCGTGTGCTCTGTTCTCGTCTAGCCAGAAAACAGCAGGAGTATCAGATAAACGAGCTCTGTTTACAGCCAATTTAACCCAGTCCTGAATAGGAGCGTCTTTTGCCTGACACATTCTGAAGATGTCATTTGCTTCAACGTTTTGCTCCATTAAAACATTTCCGTTTGCATCAACAACACGAACAACTCCGTCAGCTTTCATTTGGAATGTTTTATCGTGAGATCCGTATTCTTCTGCTTTTTGAGCCATTAATCCGACGTTAGGAACACTTCCCATTGTTTTTGGATCAAAAGCACCGTGTTTTTTACAGAAATCAATAGTTGCAGTATAGACACCAGCATAAGAACGATCTGGAATAACAGCAAATGTATCTTGTGCTTTTCCTTCTTTGTTCCACATTTGTCCAGAAGTACGAATCATTGCAGGCATAGAAGCATCAACAATTACGTCTGAAGGAACGTGTAAGTTTGTAATTCCTTTATCAGAATTAACCATTGCTAAAGCTGGTCCGTTAGCGATTGCTTGATCGATAGCCGCTTCAACTTCTGCTTGTTCAGGTCTTCCAGCAATTTTAGCATAGATATCACCTAAACCATTTCTTGTATCAACGTTTAATTCAGCAAATAAAGAAGCGTATTTTTTGAAAACATCAGCAAAATATACTTCAACGATAGCGCCAAAGATAATTGGATCAGAAACTTTCATCATAGTAGCTTTCAAGTGTACAGAAAGTAAAACTCCTGCAGCTTTAGCTTCAGCAATTACATCAGCAGCAAAAGCTTTCAATTTGCTTACGCTTAAAACAGAACTATCAATGATTTCTCCAGCTTTTAATGGAGTACTTGCTTTAAGAACAGTTGTAGAACCATCTTTAGCAACGAATTCGATTTTTACATCATTTGCTTCGTTTACAGTTAATGATTTTTCACTACCGTAAAAATCACCACCTGACATAGAAGCCACTTTAGTTTTTGAGTCAGCAGACCAAGCACCCATTGAGTGTGGATTTGCTTTTGCAAAGTTTTTAACTGCTCTTGGAGCTCTACGGTCAGAGTTTCCTTCACGTAAAACTGGGTTTACAGCAGAACCTAATACTTTTGCATATTTAGCTTTAATTTCCTTTTCAGCATCGTTTTGAGGATCTTCTGGGAAATTTGGTACATTGTATCCGTGCGATTGTAATTCAGCAATAGCCGCTTTTAATTGCGGTACAGATGCTGAAATGTTTGGTAATTTAATAATGTTCGCTTCTGGCTGAGTTGCTAATTGGCCAAGTTCTGCCAATGCATCTCCAGTTTTTTGAGCATCAGTCAAAGATTCTGGGAAATTTGATAGAATTCTTCCTGCCAGCGAAATATCTCTGGTTTCGATTTCAATTCCAGCTGTAGCTGTAAATGCTTGAACAATTGGTAACAAAGAGTAGGTTGCCAATAAAGGCGCCTCATCAGTTAAGGTGTAAAAAATTTTTGATTTTGTCATTTTCTTTTTTTTTTTATAATCGTATCGTCAGGAGTTAACGATGGCAAAGATATATTCGGCTCAAAATGAGCGGAGCAAATATAATAAAATCACAACGAAATCGGTTGAGTTTTCGCGAGAAAAGGCGAAATTAACAGATTGTTATTTCATACTCGATATATTGCTAAATCGATGATTTTGGTATTAAAAAATTACGGTTTTGATATTGGTTAAAAATAAGGCATAAAAAAAACTCGTTTCGAATGAACTGAAACGAGTTTTTTATAACATTTTGATAAATGATTATCTTCTTTTATCTTTAATCTTAGCTTTTTTACCAGTAAGTTGTCTGAAGTAGAAAATTCTAGCTCTACGTACAGCACCTTTCTTGTTTACTTCGATTTTTTGTAAAGCTGGTAAGTTTACTGGGAAGATACGCTCAACACCAACAGATCCAGACATTTTACGGATAGTAAAAGTTTCTGTAACACCAGAACCTCTTCTTTGAATTACAACTCCTTTGAAAAACTGAGTTCTAGTTTTTTCACCCTCTTTAATTTCGTAGAAAACAGTGATTGTGTCTCCAGCTCCAAATTCAGGGAAATCTTTTTTAGCAACGAATTCGTCTTGAACGAATTTTAATAAATCTGCCATGATAATTTAAATTATGGTTTTTATATTAGATCAACATTCACGGATCTCGCCAGAGGTTGGTCAAATTCGGGTGCAAATGTAGATAAAAAAAATTAAATTCCAATAAAATTAAATTCAAATTTTAATTTTTTAAAATGCTGATAAAATGGGAGTTAGTTTAGTCTTTAGTCTTCAGTCCCAGTCTCAGTTTTCAGTTTCAGTCATAGTCTGCAAACTGATAACTGAGACTAAATACTTTATTAATGACCTTCCAGTAAATCTGGTCGTCTATTTTTAGTATGTTCAAATGCCATATCTTCGCGCCATTTGTCAATTTTTGCAGCATGTCCACTGGTTAAAACTTCTGGAACTTTCCAACCTTTATAATCTGCAGGTCTAGTATAGATAGGCCCTGATAATAAATTATCTTGAAAACTATCTGTCAAAGCTGAAGTTTCATCACTTAAAACTCCAGGAATTAATCGGATTAAAGCATCTGATAATACGATCGCTCCCAATTCTCCGCCAGACAAAACATAATCACCAATCGAAATTTCTTTCGTAATAAAATGATCTCTAACTCTTTGGTCAACACCTTTATAGTGTCCGCATAAAATAATAATGTTCTGATACATCGACATTTTATTGGCCATTTTCTGATTAAGAGTTTCGCCATCAGGTGACATGTAAATAACTTCGTCGTATTCTCGCTGACTTTTTAAATGTGTAATGCAATCATCTATGGGCTGAATTGTCATGACCATTCCAGCTCCACCTCCAAAAGGATAATCATCAACGCTTTTTTGACGATTAGTGCTATAGTCACGAAGGTTGTGAAAATGAACTTCAACCAAGCCTTTATCAATGGCACGTTTCATAATCGAAGCTTCAAATGGGCTTCTTAGTAATTCAGGTAAAAGAGTAATAATGTCAATTCGCATTTTCGATTCAATAGTTTTCTTGTCAGCAAAGATACAAAGTTAATTTTTGCTAATTTTTAAAGATTTACAAGTTGCTTTTTGTCAGTATGTTATAAGATTTTACATTAATCAATGCATTTCGTCGTGTAAATCGAGCACTTTATCGAATTTAATGTTATAATAAAGTTTAAGCATGTTTATTTGATAAAATAGTGTTAAATTTATAAGAATTTACTACTAAAACTAAAAACTACCAGATTTACTTATGAAAAAAACTTTACTATTACTTATCATTGCGGTTTTACAGATTTCCTGCTCCAATACTAATAAAACCAATGAGAAATGGCTTGGAGAAACCAAGCAGAAATTAATGAAGAGTTGGGGGCCTCCTGTAAGAATACTTCATGATGATCAGGAGAATGAAATACTTCTTTATGCAGATCAGGTTTTTACAAAAGACCATAATGATGATTCAGGAATTGCAGGCCCATCTTATTGGAAATATAATTATATGTATGTCAACAAAGAAGGAAAAATTTATTTATGGCATAATGAAAAACAAAAATTTCCTCCGCAGTCAGTAGACTCAAAAAATTTAGCAGGCGTGAATTCTAAGACGAACAGATAAAATCATTTTATTTTTCGTTTCAGATTTACATTAACAAATAAATAGTATTTTTAAAGTATCGCTTTAGAAATACTATTTATATTTTATAACAATGCCTTCAACAAAAATAAAGATACTTGCCATAACGGGCAGTACTAGAAATAACTCCAGTAATTTTAAAATTCTGCAATACATTTCCAATCATTTAAAAGTAAAATTTGAAGTTGAAATGTTCGAAAATATTGCTTCGCTTCCTCATTTTAATCCCGATTCGGATACCGAGAATCCTCCGCAAGAAATAATTTTATTCAGAAGTAAAATAGAACAATCAGATGGTGTTTTGATTTGCACTCCAGAATATGTATTCAGTCTTCCTGGCAGTCTTAAAAACGCTTTAGAATGGTGTGTCTCCACAACAATTTTTTCAGATAAAAAGACTGGTTTAATAACGGCTTCAGCTTCTGGCGAAATGGGACATAAACAGCTTTTATTGATTATGAAAACTTTGGGAGCTAAATTTGATAATAAAACCCAGCTCTTAATTCAGGGTGTTAGAGGTAAAGTTGGTGTTGAAGGAGAGATTATAGATGAAAAAACAAAAGAAGCGCTTCAAAATTTTACAAAAAATTTTGAGAATCATTTTTTATGATAAATTTACTTTCTGAAATCTATCTAACCACATGATTACAAGAAGAAAATTTATAGTAACCACAGGACTTGTCACAACAGCGGTTTGGGCTCGGCCATCATTAGCATTTTTTATGAAAAAAAAAGAAATAGGAATTCAATTGTATACGCTTCGTAAAGAACTTCCAAAAGATGTAAAAACAACTTTAGAAAAAGTAGCAAAGGCAGGATACACGACAGTTGAAACATATGGATTTTCAACTAAAGACCAATTTTGGGGATTGACTCCTAAAGAACTTAAAAAGATTTTGGATGATAATGACCTTAAAGCAGTAAGTGGTCATTATAATTTAGGGAGTTTTTTATATGATGGAAATAAAGACGAATTAATTGCGTCGATAGAAGCAGCAAAAATTCTAGAAAGCGAATTTTTAACCATTCCCTGGATTGATGAACCTTTTAGAAGAAATATTGACGATTATAAAAAGATTGCCACTCGACTAAATGAAGCCGCAGTCATGTGCAAAAAAGCAGGTTTGAAACTGGCTTATCATAATCATGATTTTGAGTTTCAAAAATACGATGGAATTACGGGTTACGAGATCTTATTAAAAGAAACAGATAAAGATTTGGTTTATTTCGAATTGGATTTATATTGGGTAATTCATTCAGGAAATGATTCTTTAAAATTATTCAAGGAAAATCCTGGACGTTTTAAAATGTGGCACGTGAAGGATAAAGACAAAAACAGCAATGATTTAAATACAGAAATAGGTTCTGGAACCATCGACTTTAAATCTTTGTTCCAAGAAGTAAAACAATCTGGGATGGTTCATTTTTTTGTAGAACAGGAAAATAATTTTGCAAAGAATTCTTTTGAATCGATTAAACAGAGTTGCGATTTTATCTCTAAAAATATACTCTAATTAAATTTTTATTTATGAAGAAAGTCCTTTTGCTTGTAACGTTGATTGTTTTGTCTTGTCAATCTGAGAAAAAAGAAAAACTAAAATCAAAGACGCAATCAATTTCACAGTCACTATTACCGCCTGAACCTTATTTCGTAGATATTAAAGTTAATGATGTTAAGCTTGGAAAGCCAGCTTATGGTGATTGGTTATTTTCTCGTAAAGAAAAGGGGCAGAGTTTTGAACAATTTGTTCGCACAAAACATGTTGTTCCGACCAAAGAAGAGAATATTATCTATTTGAAGCCAATTGGAAAATTTGATTCTTCACAACTCAAACAGATTGAATTGGTTCGTCAGTATTTGCGGATATTTTTTCAGCTTGAGACTAAAGTTTTAGAAACAGTTTCCAATGATATTATTCCAAATAAAGCGAGAAGAATTGGCGATGTTGGACAAGAACAGCTTTTGGCAGGATATATTTTGACCGATATTCTAAAGGAAGAAAAACCAGCAAAAAGAATTGCATTAATGGCTATAACAGAAAAGGATTTATATCCAAAACCTGAATGGAATTATGTTTTTGGACTGGCATCTTATAGTGATAAAGTAGCAGTAAGTTCGATGTATAGAATGCAAAAAGAAGCCGATTTTAATTTGGGTTTAGAGAGATTGCTAAAGATTTGTTCTCATGAAATTGGTCACATGTTTGGTCTTTATCATTGTATTGAAGCGAATTGCGTTATGAATGGAACTAACAGCATGGTTGAAACAGATAAACATACACTTAGATTATGTTCGCTTTGTCAAAGAAAATTAAATTCAGGATTTAAATACGATAATCTCAAAAGGCTAAAAGAATTAGAAAAATACTTTAAAGAGAGTAATTTGACCGATGGATTAGCTCTAATGGAAAAAGATCTCGAAAAAATTAAAAATAAATAGAAATGAAAACAAGTAAAGAGTTTTTAAAAGGAGATGAAATAGAGTGGGAAGTAGTTGGAGAAGGAATCAAACGCAAGATTTTGGCTTTTGATGAAAGAATAATGCTTGTCAATGTTCATTTTGAAAAAGGAGCAATAGGTGTTTTGCACGAACATTATCACACACAAGTTACTTATATAGCGAGCGGGAAATTTGATGTTACCATAAATGGAGTTACGCAGGCTTTAAAAGAAGGAGACAGTTTTTACATTCCTCCTCATGCAATTCATGGAGTTGTATGTCAGGAAACAGGAATGCTGACAGATGTTTTTAGTCCAGCTAGAGAAGATTTTTTGAATTACTAAACGGTTCAAAATCAATTGAAATTTGATCTCAAAATTCTGATCTAATCTTAAAATTAAAAATTTTATAACTTTTTTAAAGTTTCAATTAAGATTAGATCGGTATTTTTGCAGTATGAATTTATTCAAAACAAATGTACTTTTTATGGCAGTTTGCACTGGTCTTATAGTTGCAAATCTTTATTACTGCCAGCCTTTGATTGTTTTAATTGCCAACGAATTTAAAATTCCAGAAGCCAATGCCGGAACAATAACCTATCTTACTCAGGCAGGTTATGCAATTGGTTTATTTTTTATGGTGCCTCTTGGCGATAAAATAGAAAGAAAAAGACAGATTTTAATGACCACTTTTGCAACAGTACTTGCTTTGCTGATTGCGGCCACAGCCAAAAGTTTTCTAGTCTTGCAGATTGCTTCTTTATTAATTGGAATTACTTCCATTGTACCACAGCTTATTTTACCATTAGCAGCTTCTTTGAGCGCGCCTGAACAACGTGGAAAAGTGGTTGGAACAATTATGAGTGGTCTTTTAGTTGGAATTCTGCTTTCGCGAACATTAAGCGGATTCATCGGTCAGGTTTTAGGCTGGAGATCGATGTTTTATATTGCCGCAGGAATTTGTCTTTTGATCTTTTTTGTCATTCAAAGTAAATTTCCAGTTAATAAGCCGCAGTTTCAAGGAACTTACGGGCAGTTAATCAAGTCATTATTTACATTAATAAAAACACAACCGATTTTGCGCGAAGCGACAGCAATCAATGTTTTTAGTTTTGCTCAGTTTGGAGCTTTTTGGACAACTATGGTTTTATTGCTTTCAGGCGAACCGTTCAATTTTAATAGTGCGACAATTGGTTTATTCGGAATTGTTGGTGCTTCAGGAGCTTTAGCAGCGCCTTTAGTTGGGAAATTAGGAGATAAAGGAAATTCAAGAATTGCAGTTGGTTATGGAATTTTATTGGTTTTAACTAGCTTTTTGATTTTCTATTTTTCAATTGAAAGTGTAATCGCAATTGCAATTGGAATTGTGTTTATTGATATAGGGATTCAAGGTGTACACATTTCAAACCAAACCCGTGTGTACTCTTTGCTGCCAGAAGCTAGAAACAGACTGAACACTGTATTTATGTCACTTACCTTTTTAGGAACTGCAGCGGGATCTGCTTACGGACTATTATTATGGAAATTGGGCGGATGGCATGCAGTAACTATTGGCTGTATGGTATTGTCTTTACTATCATTAACAGTTTACGGATTGACTTATAAATCAAAATCTAAAAGGCAGAAAGCGCAAATGGATTAAAAAATTAATTTGTAAATTTGCGTTCAATTAAAAAATAACAACATGGAAAACGGAATATACGCTAAATTCAACACTAGCAAAGGTTCGATTTTAGTAAAACTAACACACGATTTAACACCTGGAACTGTAGGTAACTTTGTAGCTCTTGCAGAAGGAAATATGGAAAATAAAGTAAAACCTCAAGGACAAAAATTCTATGATGGTTTAAACTTTCACAGAGTTATTGCTGATTTCATGATTCAAGGTGGATGTCCTAAAGGAACTGGAACTGGAGACCCTGGATACAAATTTGATGATGAATTTGTACCAAGTTTAAAACACGATCGTCCAGGAGTTTTGTCTATGGCAAATTCAGGGCCAGGAAGTAATGGTTCTCAATTTTTCATCACTCATGTTCCAACTCCTTGGTTGGATGGAAAACATACTGTTTTTGGTCATGTTATCGAAGGACAAGATGTTGTAGATGCTGTTACTCAAGGTGATACATTAGAGACTTTAGAGATTATTAGAGTAGGTGAAGAAGCTCAAAAATGGAATGCAATTGAAGCTTTCATTGGTTTAAAAGGGGCGCGTCTAAAAAGAGAAGCAGCTTTAAAAGCAGAATCTGAAGCAAAAATGGAACAATTAGCTGCTGGTTTTGATAAAACTGAAAGTGGTTTACGTTATAAAATGATCCAAAAAGGAGAAGGTAAAAAAGCGGAAGCTGGAAAAACAGTTTCTGTTCACTACGAAGGATCTTTAGAAAATGGAAAAGTTTTCGATTCCTCTTACCCACGTAAAAAACCAATCGAATTCAAATTAGGAATTGGACAGGTTATTGAAGGATGGGACGAAGGTATTGCTTTATTACAGGTTGGAGACAAAGCCCGTTTCGTAATTCCATCGGATTTAGCTTACGGACCATCTGGTGCAGGAGGAGTTATTCCGCCAAATGCAACTTTAGTTTTTGACGTTGAATTAATGGACGTAAAATAATAATTTAGAAGCAATTTAGTATTGTTTTAAATAGCAATCCCATATACCGCGGTGTATGGGATTTTTTTATATTTACTATAAAAAACAAAGCTGATGAAAAATATTTTAATCCTTGCAGGGCTTGCATTATTTATGGTTGCTTGCGGATCTCAAAAAACGGCAGCCGTTGCTTCGACAACTACTGAACCATCAAAGACAGTTGCATTGACTCCTGAATTAGAAGCAGGTAAAAACATGTATGAGAACAATTGTGCAAAATGCCACAAATTGTACGATCCGAAGAAATTTACAAAAGAAGAATGGGCTCCAATTTTGGTAAGAATGGGTAAAAAGGCGAAATTAGACGAAACCCAATTAGCGTCTGTTACAGATTACATTCATTCGCAATTGTAATTTAAGTTTTAGAAAAGGCATAAAAAAACTGTTCAATCGAACAGTTTTTTTATTTTCAAATAGATATAAAAAAACACCGTCACAGAATGAGGTGTTTAAAAATTTAAGAATGATGTACAGCCGAATTATCTACAGCTATTACTTTTAAAGTCTTTATTCCAGCTGGCAGTTCCCAATCAACTTCATCATTTTCTTTAAAACCAATAATAGCAACGCTTAATGGTGCTAGAATTGAGATTTTAGATTGTTTTACATCTGCTGCAGAAGGCAGAACGATCTGAATTTTCATTTGTTTCTTGGCTTGCACATCTTCAATCGTTACAATAGAATTGATTCGGATTACAGTACTATCGAGTTCGCTTTCTTTGCTTATTACGGCACGATCCAATTCTTGTGAAAGCTGATTGGCTTCTTTGGTATTTGTTGAATTTTTACTTTTTAAAATCAATTCTCTTAAAAATTGATAATCTGATTTACAGAAAGTGGGTGTTGGTTTCATATCTATATTGAATTTATTGTTATAAAATTTAAATGATTATTCTTCTTTTGAATCTACATAAACGAACAATTTCTTATTTCACAATAAAGAAGTATCGGAAATGTTTAATTTGAAAAACAAAAAAAGATCTGACCAAAAACTGATTTTTGTCAAATAAATAAATGTTTAAGTTGATGTAAATCCTCCGTCAGAAAGAAGAAGCTGAAATAGACGGAGGCCTAATTAATAAAGGCCTTATTATGCGAAATAATTACAGCAACGAGTGGTTTTGCAAAGCAAAACGACTTTTCAGGAGCTGTAAATGGTATTGTATTTCCCATAAGGATGATAAATTGATCTGCAAATATAGGGAATCTTTTTGGATTTAGTGCGTATTTACTTCCATTTTATGCCACAGCCTAAACTTGGTTTTTGTGGTTCTTTCAAACTTCTGTTATAAATTAAGGCATCAATAGCACCTCTTAAGTCGCTTCCACTCAGGCTAATTCCGTTTCCTGGTCTAGAATCGTCCAATTGTCCGCGATAAAATAATTTGTCTTGATTATCAAATAAATAAAAATCAGGAGTACAGGCTGCTTGATAAGCTTTTGCGGTTTCTTGGCTTTCGTCGTATAAATAGGGAAAGTCGATTTTGTTTTCCAACGCAAAATCTGCCATTAATTCTGGAGAATCCTGCGGATATTTTACAACATCATTGCTTGAAATAGCAATAACTCCAATTCCCTGAACTCGATAATCATTAGCAATCATTACAACTTCTTGAATAACATGATGTACAAACGGACAATGATTGCAGATAAACATTACTAATGTTCCTTTTGATCCTTTCAAATCTTGAAAAGTGAAAGTGTCATTAGAATTGGTATCTTTTAAATAAAAATCAGGTGCAATTGTTCCTAAAGGAAGCATTGTCGATTCTGTACGTGCCATTTTATTAGAAATTAGATTTTCAAAAATAGGTTTAAAAATCTGTAAATAAAAGAGCACAAGAATAAAAAAATACCCAAAGAAGCAGTTATCATTGTCGGCTTGCTCTTTGGATACTTTTTTGTTTTTTTTAAGAATTTAAAAATTGAAGTAAATCCTCGTTTAGTTTTTCTCTGTCGGTATAAAATAAGCCGTGAGGCGCTCCTTCATATTCAATAAACGTATTATTTGCAATTGCTTTAGCTGCTTTTCTTGAAGTAAGGTCAATTGGTACGATTTTGTCGTCATCTCCATGAATGATTAGAGTTGGAACTTTTATAAAATCCAGTTCATCCCTAAAATCAGTATAAGAAAAAGATTCTGCACATTTTAAAGTTGCTCTTGGTGAAGCAAGAGAACATAAAGTTCTGTAATATTCTAATAATGGTGTACTGATTGGCTTGTTGATGATATTGATGCCAAAGAAAGTTTTTCCGAAATTGTCAACAAATGCTATTCGATCTTCTTTAATTGCAGCGGCTGTATTTTCACTTTTTTCTTTTGGATGTCCGTCTGGATTATCGTCTGTTTTTAGAAGAAAAGGTATAATAGATGAAATTAAAGCCGCTTTAGTAACACCTTTTCCTCCATGACGGCTGAAATAGCGAACCACTTCTCCGCCACCCATAGAAAAACCTACAAGTGTTACATTTTCCAATTCCAATTGCTCGATAATTTCTTTCAAATCATCCGTTAAAGTATCATAATCGTAGCCATCCCATGGCTGCGATGATTTACCAAATCCGCGTCGATCGTATGCAATTACTCGGTAATTATTTTGTACAAGATGATCAATTTGGTATTCCCACATTTCATTTGAAAGAGGCCATCCATGAATAAGGATTACAGGTTTTCCTTTTCCATAATCTTTTACATATAATCTAACATTTTGAGCTACTTCTATGTATTTATCAGTATGGACTTGTTTTAGATTAGATTCAAAATCCTTTAATGATAAGTTTGTATTGCTAAGTGTATGTTCCATTTTATATCTTTTTTACGTGAGTACCATTATTATCTTCTCGTAAAATTAGCTTCTTAATAAAAGAAATAGGTTATAGAATTAGGGAGATTAATTACAGAATTTATAGGTTTGTACTACTAATACAATAAAAATGGATTTAACTTGGAGTGAATTTGAGCGCACCGATATGCGCGTAGGAACCATATTAGAAGTAAATGATTTTCCAGAAGCCAGAAAACCGGCTTATCAATTAACAATAGATTTTGGTTCAGAAATCGGAATTAGAAAATCATCCGCACAAATTACTAAACGATATCAAAAAGAAGATTTAATCAATCGACAAATTGTGGCAGTAGTCAATTTTCCTAAAAAGCAAATTGGAAAATTTATGAGCGAATGCCTTGTTTTAGGTGCAGTAGGAGAGGAAGGAGATGTTGTTTTATTAGCTCCGGATTTTAAAATAGAAAATGGGTTACGTATAGGTTAGTGTTCGGTGTTTAGGTTTTTAGTGTTCAGTTTGCAAGAGTTTAATTATCGTTACTGAACACTAAAAATCTGAACACTGATTACTTTTTAATATTCTCAATTAACTTCTGTAATAGCAACTGACCTTCTTCCCAATATTTTAAGTCAGAATCGGAATTGATATGCCCTTGCTGACCGATATTTACGAAATGACTTCCCCATTGTTCAGCAAAGTATTTTTTTCTTTCGAAAGAAGCATAAGGATCATTTTCGCTTGCAACGACTACAGATGGAAAAGGTAATTTGTAAAGCGGAATCGGAGAGAAGTTTCTTGTGCATTCTGGTGTGTGTTGAGGTGAATCGACATCAGCAGGAGCGACTAAAAAAGCACCAATTATATTCGGATTATTATATTTTTCTGCCCAATGTAAAACCAATGAAACAGCCAGACTATGCGCTACAAGAATGGTTGGTTGGTCTAGTTTTAAAATGTTCTCATTTAAGCGCTCAAGCCATTCTTCCCGAACAGGTTCATCCCAATTGTCTTGTACAACGCGAATCGAGTTTTTGAATTTTTGATGCCAAAAGGTCTGCCAGTGTTTTTCGCCAGAATCTCCAAGTCCTGGTATGATTAAAAGTTGTGTCTCCATTGCCGTGGAATTTTTTATTTAGTGATTATTTTTTAAGTTCTTTCAGAATTCGGTTTACTTCATTTACTAAGAGCGGAAAAGCAGGTTCTGTCATTCCGTGACCATAACCATCCAATTCGTAAAGTTTGGTATCTTTATGTCCGTTCAGTTTCATCATTCTTGTCATATAAGCGTTTTCTTCGTAACGTCCCAGCATTTCTAATTCACGATCTCCGGTAATTAATAACAAAGGCGGAGCATCGCCGCGGACATGGAATAAAGGAGCAAAAGCATCAATTGTAGGCTGTTTTTCTGGTATTCCGTTTTCTCTTCTAATTTCAAAATGTGTAATACATTGTCCGCTAAACGGAATAAGCCCCGCAATTTGATTGGCATCGATGTTTTCTTTTTGAAGCCATTTTTTATCTAAACCGATCATCATTCCTAAATAACCTCCAGCAGAATGTCCGGAAACAAAAATCTTTGATTTGTCTCCTCCATAATTGGCAATATTGTTAAAAGTCCATGCAACGGCAGCCGCCGCGTCTTCAATCGCTTTTTCGGCTTTTGCTTTAGGAGATAATCTGTAATTTACTCCAATAATTGCAAAACCTTTGTTTTTTAAAGCTTCGGGAATTTCTTTGTTGCCACCAGTCAATCCGCCGCCGTGAAACCACACAATAGTTGCGAAATCCTTTTTATTCTTAGGATAGTAAATATCGAGCACACATCTTTCATTGATATACTTATCTGATTTATTTACAGACGCACTATAATATTGAATGTTATTTTTCGTTTCATATTCTAGATTCTGTGCAGATAATGAAACTCCGTAAAGAAAGAAACTTAGAAGAATAATTAATTTTCTCATTTTTTATATTGTATTGTTGAATTTATTCGATTAGATAGAATCTAAAATCTGAAGTCTAAAGTCTAAAATAATAAATTAATATATAAAAAAAGCCCAAAATGCAGAACAATTTGGACTCGTACTTTATAATAAAGTTTTATTTTGAATTAAATATCATCAAAATCAATATCTGTAAAACTAGATCTTGGGCTTTCGGATTTATCTGAACTATATTCTTTTTTAAAATCTTTTTGATGTCTTTCAGAAATTACTTCTTCGCCTTTGTGGTTCAAAACATAAGAAGTCATTTCCTCTAAAATTTCTGCGAAAGCACTAAAATCTTCTTTGTACAAGTAAATTTTGTGTTTTTTGAAGTGAAAAGAACCATCTTCCTCAGTAAACTTTTTGCTTTCGGTAATAGTAATATAGTAATCATCGGCTTTGGTAGCTCTCACATCAAAGAAATAAGTTCTTCTTCCTGCTCGTAATACTTTAGAAAAAATCTCTTCTTTTTCTAACATGTCATTTTCTCTCATAATACGTTCTATCATTTTTGGAATTAATAGTACTCAAAAATCATAAAAAATTATCTATTACGCAACAATTAAAGTAATTCTTTTTCCGAAAGTTGTTTTAAATATAACGATGCATAATATCCCTCCTGATTTATTAATTGATTATGAGAACCTTGTTGAATAATCTTACCATCTTCGAGTATAATAATTTTGTCTGCATTTTTAGCAGATGATACTCGGTGACTTACAATTATGGTTGTTTTGTCTTTCGAAATCTCAAACAAATTGTTTAAAATCATTTCTTCGGTTTCAGTATCAACGGCAGATAAACAATCATCAAAAAGTAAGATTGCAGGGTTCTTAATAATTGCTCTAGCAATCGAAACACGTTGTTTCTGACCTCCAGAAAGCGTAATTCCTCTTTCTCCTAAAATAGTGTCATACTGTTTGTTAAATGCAATAATGTTGTCATGAACCACTGCATTTTTGGCTGCTTCATACACTTCTTCGTCAGTTGCATTCTGGTTTCCGAATTTGATATTATTTTTAATAGTATCAGAAAATAAGAAAGCATCTTGAGGTACAATTCCGATATTATTTCGGAGATCATTTAGATTTAAAGTACTAATTTCGTTTTCGTCAATTTTAATTTCTCCATCGGTTACATCATACAATCTGGATATTAGAGAAAGTATAGTAGATTTTCCAGAACCAGTTTTTCCTAGAATTGCCAGTGTTTCTCCTTTTTTTACTGTGAAAGAAAGATTTTTTAGTGCTTCAATATTAGTGTCGTTATAGGTAAAAGAAACATTGTCGAAAGTAATCGTTCCCTGTATCACTGATGAACTTTCATTGTTGTTTTTAATTTCAGGTTCAATCTTCAAAAATTCATTTAAACGTTTTTGAGAAGCTTCTGCTTCCTGAACCATAGATGAAACCCATCCTAAAGAAGCAACAGGCCAGGTCAGCATATTTACATATAAAATAAATTCGGCAATAGTTCCAATGTTTGGAATGCTTCCGTTGATATACATTACTCCACCAAAATAAATTACCACCAAATTACTGATTCCAATAAGCGCAATCATCAATGGGCCAAATAAAGATTGAACTCTTGCCAGACTTAAACTTTTACGTTTGCTTTCTTCTGCAAGATCAACCATAATATTCTGATGCTGATTTTCTAAAGAATACGCTTTGATTACACGAATTCCTGAGAATATTTCCTGAGTAAAACTTGAAACCTTGGAAAGGTACTGCTGAAAAGTAGTACTTCGTTTGTTGATTTCTGAGCTTAATTTAAAAATACAATACGAAAGAATCGGTAGTGGTAATATGGTATATAAGGTAAGACGTGGCGATACATTATACATATATAATATAACAATTGCAAAACGGATAGCTGTATTAATAGTATACATAACAGCTGGGCCAACATACATGCGGACTTTTGAAACGTCTTCGCTGATTCGGTTCATTAAATCCCCAGTTCGATTTTGTTTGTAAAAAGTCTGTGATAGATTTTCATATTGTCTAAAAACTTCATTTTTCAAGTCAAATTCAATATGGCGGGACATTACAATTAAGGTCTGACGCATTAAAAACGTTAAAAAGCCGGCTACAATCGTTGTGCCAATGATTAATAATACGTTATGGATTAAATCTTGGCGATAAGCAGCAATTATAATCTCTGATTTTTGATCGGCAATTGGTAGTTTATCAAAATTCTCAATAGCGTTTAAAGACTTACTGATAAGCTTTGGAGTATACAAAGAAAATATTTGTGCGATTATAGTGGTTAAAATACCAAGTGAAAAACTATATTTATATTTGATGAAATATTTATTTAAATAGCTTAGTTCTTTCATTTTTTTAAGAAATCTGATATTGAATTGATTTGGATTTAAGAATTATTATTAAATAAAATTATAATAACTTACGATTTAATCAAAACAATTATATTGTAATATTGTTATTTTAAAGATAAAAAATTAGCACATGTGTATTTTTTAATTAAGTTTGAGTTGTCTTTTTGACGAATTCATAATTTTAACCTAATTAATACTAGCGCTATGGATGCAACTTTCGCAACTGGAAAGGAACTTCAAAAAATGGATCCTGTTTTTGGTCAATTATCTTTTGACGATCACGAACAAATTGTATTTTGCAATGACAAAGATACAGGTTTAAAAGCAATTATTGGTATTCATAATTCGGTTATGGGGCCAGCTTTGGGAGGAACCAGAATGTGGAATTATAACACAGAATGGGAAGCTTTAAACGATGTTTTACGTCTTTCTAGGGGTATGACGTTTAAATCTGCTATTACTGGACTTAATATTGGTGGAGGAAAAGCCGTAATTATCGGTGATGCTAAAACACAAAAAACACCTGAATTAATGCGTAAGTTTGGTGAATTCGTTCATTCACTAAGCGGAAGATATATTACAGCAGAAGATGTCGGAATGGAAACTAAAGACATGGATACTGTAAGAGATGTTACTCCTTATGTGACAGGTATTTCTGAAGAAAGAGGTGGTTCTGGAAACCCTTCTCCAGTTACTGCTTATGGAGTTTATTTAGGTATGAAAGCAGCTGCTAAAAGTCAGTTTGGAACTGATGTTTTAGATGGTAAAAAAGTTTTGGTACAAGGAATTGGACACGTAGGGGAAACTTTGGTTGATTATTTAACTAAAGAAGGAGCGCAGGTAACAATTACGGATATTAATGAAGAAAAATTGTATCAGGTTGCTTCAAAATACAATGCAACAATCTACACTGGAGAAGATTTGTATACTGCTGATGTAGATATCTACGCACCTTGTGCAATGGGAGCAACAATCAATGATAATACAGTAAATAAAATTAAAGCTAAGGTAATTGCGGGTGCAGCGAATAATCAATTAGCAGATGAAAATGTTCACGGTGCGATTTTACAAGAAAGAGGAATTTTATATGCTCCGGATTTCTTAATCAACGCTGGTGGAATCATCAATGTTTATGCTGAATTGGCAAACTACGGTAAAGCTGAAATCATGACAAAAACAGAGAATATCTATAATACAACTTTAGAAATTATAGATTTTGCTGCTAAAAATAATATGACAACGCATAAAGCGGCACTTACAATTGCTCAAAATCGTATCGATCAAAGAAGAATCGAGAACGCGGCTAAGTAATTAAGTGTTCAGTGTTCACTTTTTTTAAGTGTTCAGTCTTAAAGTCTCAGTTTACAGTTTAATCTGTAACTGAGATTTTTTTTTTGCGAATGTTTGGTACTGCTCACTAAAAACTGATCACTGACCACTAAATCCTGAAAACTGACCGCTAAAAAGGCGACTTTTTTACGAATTAATTTTAAAATACGCATCTAAAGTTATACTTTTGCAGACTAATTTTTAAATGTTCTTACGAGGTGGTAAATAGAAGACACATACGCGTTAAAGTAATGCAATCCATTTATGCAATGCATCAAAGCGGTTCTGATAATATGGAAAAAGAAGAGAAATTTCTTTTTTACAGTATTGATAATATTCAGGACTTATATCTTATAATGCTTTCTTCATTGATAGAAATTTGTAAAAAAGAAGCCGTTTATTTACATCTGTCAAGTAAAAAACATCTTGCTACTGCAGCAGAACGTAATCCAAATGAAAAATTTGTTAAAAACAAGATTTTTCAACTTCTTGCCGAAAGCAACTCTCTTAGTATCGCTTTAGAAAATCGTAAAATCAACAATTGGTCATTAAACGACGATTATATTATTTTGCTTTTAAATGATGTTAAAGCAAGTGATATCTACAAAAAATACATGTCGAATAATGTCAATACGTTTGAAGAAGACAGACAATTTATTATTGATTTGTTTGAAAACGTAATTGTTCCAAATGAAAAATTATATGAGTATTTAGAGGATGATAAATTAACTTGGGTTGATGATATTCCTGTTGTAAACACTCATATCATTAAACAATTGAAAGCGATTAAAACCGAAGAACCAGACGATTTTAGAGTGCCAAAATTGTATAAGGATGTTGAGGATAAAGATTTTGCTAAAGATTTGTTTAGAAGAACTGTTTTAAATGAAACGGCTTTTGCAAAAGAATACGAAGATAAAACACCAAACTGGGACAGCGATCGTATTGCAGAAATCGATACAATTATCCTGAAAATGGCGATTTGCGAGTTTATGAAATTCCCATCGATTCCAGTAAAAGTAACTCTTAACGAATATTTAGAAATTGCAAAAGAGTATTCTACTCCAAAAAGCAGTATTTTTATCAACGGAATTTTAGATAATCTGGTAAAAGAGCTTACCGCTAATAAAAAGATGCTGAAAACCGGAAGAGGATTGATGTAAAATCTAGAAATTCCAAAAAAGAAAAGACAAATTCCAAAAAGAAAATATTAATTATAAATCAAAAACAAATTTAAATTATGGGACAATTATCTCAATTTGCGCCATTTCTTTTAATGTTCGTGGTACTTTATTTTTTCATGATCAGACCACAGCAGAAAAGAGCTAAAAACGAAAAAGAATTTGAAAGCAACCTTAAAGTAGGGGATAAAATAGTTACAAAAAGTGGTTTTCACGGTAAAATTGCTGAATTAGCAGAAACTACTGTTGTAATCGAAACGATGTCTGGAAAATTAAAATTAGAGCGTTCTGCTATCTCTTTAGAATTAAGCGCAGCTTTGAATAAGAAAGCATAATTTTAAAAAAAAATACAATATTTAAATCCCAAATTCCAAATAGGAGTTTGGGATTTTTTTTGCGTCTTGTGTTGTCATTTCGGTCGAAATGACAATACTTTGCTTATAAAGAAAAACCTTAGTAAAAGTTTTAAACTTTTACTAAGGTTTCGTTTTGTATGGATTGGAATTTGGAATTTATTCCGAAACTTCGGGATTGGAATTTCTATTACCTGTATTTATCATTCAATCCAACATTTGCCAAAATCATCGGAACCACTTTCTCAATTCTTGCGAGTTTTGTTTTTTCTTGTTTAGCAGATTCAATATATTCTAAAAATTCGTATTGTTTATAAGGTTTGAAATTCTCAAAAGCTTCTTTTAGAGTCGGATTTTGTTTCATTTCTTTGTTTAGCAATTCTGAAATGATGACTTCTTTTTTAGAAGGTTTTATTGCTTTTCCCTGCTTATCGATTTCAATCGCTTCTAAAATATATTCAAGAACTTCTTTTTCGTTTACTTCTTTTTTTGAAGTAAAACGCCATTGACGCATTGATTTTGTTTTATCTTCCTGAGCATTGATGAGTCTCTTTTTTTTATCTTTCAGAAAGACACCATTTAAAAACCAAATCGCAAAATAATTTTTAAAACCTCCAATTCCGATAACATTTTTCTTGTTGTAAACATAAATTGGGCCTCCCCATTTTATGGTTTCGACGAGTTCAGTTTTATCAATAATCGATTTAAGGAAAAGAAGTTCTTCTTCCCATTGATTGACTTTGTCCCAAACATGTTTTTTATCAGAATCTGTTTCCACTTTATCTTTTTCTTTTAGTTTTTTCAGGTGCGTCAAAAATCCCAGGAATAGCAGTCAATTCAGCAATTTTTACAATTACATCTGTTGCTTTCTGAATGCTTTCAGCAGGTACGTATTCGTATTTTCCGTGGAAATTATGTCCTCCAGCAAAAATATTCGGGCAAGGTAATCCCATAAATGATAATTGAGAACCGTCAGTTCCGCCGCGAATAGGTTTAATGATTGGTTTGATGTTTAATTCTCTCATTGCTTTTTCGGCAATATCCACAATATGTTTTACAGGAAGAACCTTTTCTTTCATATTATAGTACTGATCTTTTACAACAGCAATTACAATATCTTCGCCAAATTTCTTTGCGAATTTTTTATTGAATTGTTTTGTGATTTTATGAATTAGTTCTTTTCGTTTTTCAAATTTCTTTTTGTTGTGATCACGAATAATCAATTCCAAAACTGTTTCTTCAATGTTTCCTTTGATGTGATGTACATGAAAGAATCCTTCGTAACCTTTCGTTTCTTCGGGAGTTTCTCCTTTTGGCAATTCATTGATAAAGTCATTAGCCAAAAGCATTGAATTGATCATTTTTCCTTTTGCATAACCAGGGTGGACACTTTTTCCTTTGAAAGTAATTTTCGCTCCAGCTGCATTAAAATTTTCATACTCTAATTCACCAATCTGACTTCCATCCATGGTATAAGCCCATTGTGCTCCGAATTTTTCAACATCAAAATGATGTGCCCCGCGTCCGATTTCTTCATCTGGAGTAAAACCAATTCTGATTTTTCCATGTTTAATTTCTGGATGCTGAATTAGATATTCCATTGCCGAAACAATTTCTGTAATTCCAGCTTTATCATCGGCGCCTAACAGCGTGGTTCCGTCAGTTGTAATGATGGTTTGTCCTTTATATTGCAATAAATCTTTGAAATAGTTTGGAGACAAGACAATGTTTTTCTCAGCATTCAAAACAATATCTTTTCCGTCGTAATTTTCAACGATTTGAGGTTTTACATTAGCACCGCTAAAATCTGGTGAAGTATCAAAATGAGAAACAAAACCAATGGTTGGAACCTCATGATCTACGTTGCTTGGAAGCGTCGCCATAATATAGGCTTTATCATCTATAGTAACCTCTTCAAGTCCGATTGCCTTTAGCTCTTCGACTAATTTATTGGCAAGATTCCACTGTTTTTGAGTGCTTGGTGTTGTTTGTGAATTTGGATCTGATTCAGTATCAATTGTTACATAACTGATAAAACGATCTATGATATGTTGCATTTTTTTAGATTTTTAGCAAATATAGAAAAAATATTCTGCTGTGAAATTTAGCTTTAAAGGTGTGATTGAATAAAAAAAGGGATTCTGTACAGAATCCCTTTCGATTATTTTGAAGTTGTTATATGCTTTTTACGCATCTAAAACCAACATGATTTGCAGCAGATCTAATTTCGCCTTTTCCTCTGGTTCCAACCATGTAGCGAGTGCAATATTGGTCAGTACATAAAAAAGAACCACCTCTGTGCACACGTTTTATTTCTGTTGGATCACTTGGATCATAATAAGCGTCAGGGCCTTTTGGATTTTTAACTGTTTTGCCAGTTTCAGCTAATGATTTATAATAATCTACGCTATACCAGTCGTTAACCCATTCCCATACATTTCCAGCCATATCATATAAACCATAGGCATTAGGAGCAAATTGGGCTGTTGGTGCAATTCCTTTAAATCCATCTTCGCCTGTGTCTCCATCTTTAATAGGAAAATGACCTTGATAAATATTGGCTTGAAATTTTCCGTTTGGTTTTAAAGTATTTCCCCAAGCATATAGATTGCCTGTTTTGCCACCACGCGCTGCAAATTCCCATTCGGCTTCTGTTGGAAGTCTTTTTCCTGCCCATTTTGCATAAGCAGCTGCGTCTTCGTAGACAACATGAACGACAGGGTATTTTTCTTTTCCTTTTATGGTGCTTTGAGGGCCTTCAGGATGTCTCCAATCAGCGCCTGGTTCATAACGCCACCATTGCAGGAAATTATTCAAATTAACAGCAGATGGAGTGGGAGTAAATACAACAGAACCTGTTATTAAATCTTCTTCACTTGCCGTCGGGAATTCCTCTTTAGTCGGTTTTTGTTCTGCAACAGTTACATAACCAGTGGCTTTTACAAATTTTTCGAATTCTTCGTTGGTAACTTCTGTTTTATCCATGTAATAACCATCAACATATACGCGATGAATTGGAGCAGCATCTTTGGTAACGCCTTTTATACTGCACAAACTTTCGTCTTCAACATTACTTCCCATAGAGAATTCTCCACCTGGAATCCAAACCATTCCTTCTGGTGTTTTTCCAGTTGGCTTGTTTTTGTTTTCAATAGTTGGCTTAAATACAGATGGTTCTGAAGTATTTGGAATTTCGTGACAATCTGCTGTTGCTGCTATTTCTTTTTTAGGTACAATTAGTTTAGTGTAACCGTACGCTAACGAAATAATAGAAATCGTAAGTATAGCAAAGATCCAAAAAGTTTTATTTTTCATGGTTAATAATTTTGATCTGATATAATGGTTGTCAAATAGATGAGGTAAAATTATGAAAATAACTTTTAATAGTATAGTAGTTTTATAGAATTAATAAAATTTATTATTCTTTCTCAACTTGAACTACTTCATATTTGTCTTTTCCATCGATTTGTACAGGCTGGTAATACGTTTCGCCAAATTTTACATATTTGGCATCGCCAATTGTCACTTCTTCGCCACCTTCGGGTAATTTCTCTACAATTGTTCCTGCGGTAGGAGCAACAACGGTGTATTTACCCCCATCTTTTTCATAATAGGTTCCTCCATAGTAATAATTATTTACGGTTCCAGTATTTACAGTTTCTGCTCCGCTTGGGATATTATTTACAGTACCTCCGACAGGTGCAGGAACGGCTGTATAACCACCGCTGGTCGAAGTATACCAAACACCCTGATCGTAATGATATTGTGTACTTTCCACGCTGACTACGATTGCTGTAACAGCTAAAGTGGCTACAAAAAAGCCCCAAGGATGCCAAACTGGTCCCCAATAAAAAGGTACATACGGACGAGGATAATAAGGGTGGTAGCAATTGTATCTGTAACCACCATATACATAAGGAGGACGCACATAAGGTCTTGGCCCAGGTCTAACGATAGTGTTTCGGTTGTTTCGAACATGAACGCTGTTGTTTACATTAATATTGACATTGTTTCTGTTTCTATTAACAGTGTTGCCACTTATGTTTGTATTTCTGTTACCAGTTCTATTGTTGTTATTTCTATTTGCTGTTGCAGGTCGTGCTGTTTTATTATTTGAATTAACAGGTCTGGTAACTTTATTGTTAGAATTGGCAGGTCGTTTTATGCTGCCGCTGTTAGAGCCTGGTCTTGTGGTTTGCGCAGGTCTTGTGGTTTGCGTAGGACGGGTTGTTTGTGCGGGTCTTGTGTGCGTGGCACCTCCAATATTTCCACCTCTATTGATACCGCCTCCGCCACCACGATGAGCGGCACCTCCGCCACCGCCACGGCGCTGTGCAAAACTATCTATTGAAATAAGGAAAAATGTCCCAATCAAGCACATAAGTGCTGTATTTTTTATTGTTTTGGATATGTTTTTCATTTTCAGTGATTTAAGTGAATTAAAGTTATGAAAAAAAATGTCTCGTTTTTTGAAATAGGTCAAAAGTTTAATCTCATTTTTTTATATTTTAAAGTGAAATATCCCATTGTATTCTAAAACGCCAGCCCTGTTCCAATGGCAACGTTTTATCTTGAAAACTGAAATAACTAACCTCAGAAGTAAGTTTGTTTTTATGTCCTTTAAAAAACCAGTTAAAGGCTAATGTTGATTCGTCTTGTCGATTTTGTCTAATTGAATAATCTGGACGGTAAGAGGCATGCCTTCCTGCCATTTCCAAATGTTTGGGCCACCAATGAAACACGTTATGAAAGAAATATCCAGCCTGAACATAATAACCTTTCATTACGGTCATATCATTATTGTTGTATTTATCTATAATTTCTTTGGTATGCCATTCGCTTTGCCAAGAAAAACCTTTGTACATAAAAGCCGTTTCTAAATTCCATTGATTTACTCTGTATTGGCCTGGTAAACCATCTTCATATCCATCTAAAGAACCTCCGCCTGCTTGTGAAAATCTTGTGTAAGGACTTCGGTTAGTTATAGCCGAAAAGGCGATAATTGGAGTTGGTTTTTCGTGAAATTCTAAATCACAACCTTCAAAATCCAGAAATCTTCCTAGAAAATTCCATTGTGCTCTTCCAAAATACATTAGATTATTATCGTCATTTGAAGTGCTTCCGCGTCCTGTTCCTGTTAAAGCCGCGAACCAATAATTAAAATCGGCAATACCGCTTCCTTTTAGATGACCATAAACTTCGGCTCCTAATTGTCTGTCAACAGTAAAAGGTCTGTTGATAAGAGATCGTTCCACCATTTGCTGTTCACCACTGCTAATGAAACGTTCGCGGGTAAATTCTGTTTTCCATTGTCCGACTTTAAAACTCAAAAAATCCCATTTTTCAATCATAATTCTAAAATCAAGTAAATTAGACTGACTCAATTCATATTCCCAATAATACTTAAGCCAAGGTTCAAAAGCATGACCGCCGATTTTTAATCGGGCGCGATTTATTTTAAAAGTAGTTTTCGCATCTTGACTGTAATCATCATAAGTGAGAGGATCTGTGTCGTAAGGAGTAGAAAAGCGAAATTGTAAACGGCTTTGGAGCTGAAATAAAAATTTATTATCTCTAGTTTGTAATTCAATTCCTTTACTTCCATATCGAACATTCATCAGTTTTGTAGTGTCTTTTTCTTGTTGAGATATTCCTCTCCAACTGATAAGAAGCAGTGCAAGTAAAAGAAACGCTTTAATATGAATTGTTTTTTGCGAGTTGGACATAAGTTTATCGGATTGTATTTCTAACTTGTTTTATAAATCTATTCTTTTCCAAAGTTTTTGGTAATTCCTAATCCAATTCCCCAGCTGTCGTAAGCATTCCATTTAAAGTCATAACTTACTGTGCCGAAAATTTCCCAGCCTTTTGGCAGTTCATAACCATATTCTGCTCCAGCACGGGTTAAGAAGAAATTTTCTTCTTTTGCAAATTCTCCTCCAAAACCTAAAAGAAAACTCCAGTGTTCATTTGTTTTATAGATTCCCATTAGAGCAGGGGCGATTGGATAACTTCTTTCAACAGTTTCTTTGTCCTCCCCACTGGCAAGATTTTTTTCGACTTTGAATTTTTCAATTATAAAGTCGGTATGAAGACCGATTGCCCATTTTTCGTGAAACTGAAACGTATAATCCAATCCCCAAGCAGGAAGGCTTAAAACTTCACGGTTTCCTTCGTCATCACGACCTTCAAAAACATGCACATGATTGATCGAAAGTCCAATTTGATGATGTGGACTGAAACTCTTTTCTTTGTTTTCTTGAGCTGTAATGTTTGAATAACCGGATAAAAAGAAAAAAGTGACCAGAAGAAATATTTTTCTAAACCAATTATAAATTCTTCCTGTTGTTTCATTTAGCATAACTTTCAATTTTTGAAATGAAAAATAGTCACAAGATCTTTTCCTTAAATGTCTCAAAATTAAATAATAAAAAATCCAAAGAAGCTTATCGAAAGCCTTGAAGTGGTTTCATTTTATAATTTGCAACATCAAAAAAGTCTTTTCTGTAATGGTTTGAGCTTTAAGAAATAGTAATCTCTTTTGAAGACATTTTAAAGAATTGAACAAAATCGAAATTATTTGTTGGAGCAATTAAGTACCTTTTTAAACTATAATATTTAAATTTGCACCCAAAATAACACCAACACACTCATGTATAAATTGATAATTCGTCCGATACTTTTTTGGTTTGATCCAGAAGAAGTGCATTACTTTACTTTTTCATTCGTTAAATTCATTTCAAAAATCCCAGGAGTTTCGGCAATTATAAGATCAATTTATGAGGTAAAAGATTCTCGATTGGAAAGAGAAGTTTTCGGAATCAAATTCAAAAATCCAGTTGGACTTGCAGCTGGTTTTGATAAAGATGCAAAGCTTTACAAAGAATTAGGCGATTTTGGTTTTGGTTTTATCGAAATCGGAACGGTAACTCCGGTTGGACAAGAAGGAAATCCGAAAAAACGTTTGTTCCGTTTAAAACAAGATCAGGCAATTATTAACCGAATGGGATTTAATAATGGCGGCGTTCTAGAAGCTGTGGAGCGTTTGAAGAAAAATTCGGGAGTTTTAATTGGAGGAAATATTGGAAAAAACAAAGTAACGGATAACGAAGATGCGGTTAAAGATTACATCATTTGTTTTGATGCTTTGTATGATCATGTTGATTATTTTGTGGTAAACGTAAGTTCTCCAAACACTCCGAATCTAAGAGCGTTGCAAGATAAAGAACCTTTGACAGCTTTATTGCAGACTTTGCAGGATAGAAATGTTGAAAAACAAAAAACAAGCACGCAGAAAGCAAAACCAATTCTTCTAAAAATCGCTCCGGATCTTACAGATGAGCAATTGTTAGATATTATTGATATTGTAAAAACTACGCAGATTGCAGGTGTAATTGCAACCAATACAACCATTTCCAGAGAAGGTCTGCAATCTTCTAATCAGTCTGAAACGGGAGGTTTATCTGGAAAGCCATTAACAAAACGTTCTACAGAAGTAATTCGCTTTCTTTCGGAAAAAAGCAATAAAGCATTCCCAATTATTGGAGTAGGAGGAATTCACTCTGCAGATGATGCCATCGAAAAACTAAATGCAGGAGCAAGCTTGGTACAATTGTACACTGGTTTTATTTACGAAGGGCCAGCATTAATAAAAGCAATTAATAAGAAAGTTTTAGGACAGCTGTAAAAGCATTTGAACCAATAATCCTGCGAGAATTGCAATTCCAAAACTGATTAATGTGCCGATTAAAACATATTCGGTCAACTTTCGGTCTTTGGCTTCTTTTAAATCGCCAAATCTAAAAATGGATTTGGCAGCCAATAAAAATCCGATTGCTTCGAAATGATTCGTCAGGATAAATCCGAAAACGAATAAACGTTCCAGGATTCCGATATAATTTCCTGCAGCGACTAATGAGTTGTCCTGATTATTGATTTTGCTCTCAGGTGCCCAGATTGAAATTATGGTTTTAATAAAAATGGACGTTGGTTTGGTAAGGAGTAAAATACCAGTTGCAAAAATCCAAAACACATTATCCTGCCAAAAATAAGGGAGACTTTTGTTTTCATATAAAAGCACAACGCCAATTAAAACTAAAATATGGGCAATTTGATCCACTACAAACCAAGTGCGTTTGTTTTTCTTTTTTTGAAAATTTAGTTTGATCAAATCAATGATGCCATGCGTTAGGGCAATTAAAGTGGCGTAGGGAATAAAACGGATTTCGCTGGCTAGAATTGCTGCTAAAATTCCATGAAGCAGAATATGGATGTATAAGTAAATACTTTTATGTTTTTTGGTTTCTTTATCCGCAACCCAAGTTCCCGGCTGCCAGATAAAATCACCTAATAAATGTGCTAAAAGTAGTTTTACGAATAAAATCATAAGGTTGTGAGTTGTTTTATTTGAGTTCTAAAATATCGATCTAAATTCATAGCCAATTCAAATTGAGCACGTTTTTGTCTTCGGCTCACGGCAGCTTGATTGATGCCTAATTTCTGCCCCAGTTCTTCTTGCGAAAGTTTTGGGTTTTCTATTGCTAAGGCAATAAATTCTGCGGATTGTACTAGCCAGCTGTCCATAAAAGTTAACGCCAATTGCAGCATTAAATTGAGTTTCTCGTCAAAATTAGTATCTCCTGTTCGCAGTGCCAAAGTAACTTTCTGTTTTTTTAATGTTTCAAAAAGTTCTCCAGAATGAATAAAAGCCGAACCATTGCTTTCGGATATTTTTGTTGCATTATGTGTTTTATCTCCAAAACCAATACTCATCCTCGCGTCTGATTTTATGGCACGTAAACGAGCCTTAATTAAAATAGCAGCCAACAAGGCTTCTTCAGGATTAGAAACTTCTATCTGGAATTCATCACCACGATATACTTCCCATTGACTTGGCGTAGCACCAAACGGAGTTAGAATCTTTTTTAAATCTTCCACCCAATGTTCTGATTCCTGCTGTCTTGAACCAATTATGTCACCTGTAATTACACTAGTCATAATCAAATATAATTAAAAAATAATAAACTTTCTATTACAAATATAAGTAATAAAATTAATTATTACGTTTTTTGGTAATATTTTAAAATATTACGCTTTAGTGTAATAATTTCAGATATTACGATATTGAGTAATAATTGGCATTCTCTAAAATTCTTTTTTATTTCATTAAAAAAGAAACTAACTTAGCTTTTACAAAAGAATAAGCTTTGAATAAAGAAATCAAAATCATTGAATGTCCCAGAGATGCCATGCAAGGCATTAGAGATTTTATTCCAACACAAAATAAAGTTTCCTATATACAGGCTTTGCTTAGAGTGGGTTTTGATACTATTGATTTCGGGAGTTTTGTTTCTCCAAAAGCAATTCCGCAAATGCAGGATACTGCAACAGTTTTAGAACAGTTGGATTTGTCTCAAACTACTAGTAAATTACTTTCCATTATTGCCAATACGCAGGGAGCAGTAACGGCTTCAGAATATGAACAGATTCGATATTTAGGATTTCCATTTTCTATTTCAGAGAATTTCCAGATGCGTAACACGCATAAAACTATTGCAGAATCATTGGTTACATTAGAAGAAATACTAGAAGTGGCCGATAAAAAAAGTAAAGAAGTTGTAACTTATCTTTCCATGGGGTTTGGAAACCCTTACGGAGATCCGTGGAATGTAGAAATAGTAGCGGAATGGACAGAAAAGCTTGCAGGAATGGGCGTTAAAATTCTTTCACTTTCTGATACTGTTGGAACTTCTACGCCAGAAGTCATTACCTATTTGTTTTCTCATTTAATTCCAAAATACCCGAACATTGAATTTGGAGCCCATTTGCATACCACACCAGATACTTGGTTCGAAAAAATTGATGCAGCAGCAAAAGCCGGCTGTACACGTTTTGATGGTGCAATCCAAGGATTTGGAGGCTGTCCAATGGCAACCGATAAGTTAACGGGTAATATGCCCACAGAAAAACTGATTTCCTATTTTACTGCAAACAAAAAACATACTGGTTTAAACTCTTTAAGCTTTGAAAGCGCTTATAATGAAGCCTCAAAATTGTTTGGAAAGTTTCATTAAAAAGCATTGAGATATGAATGATTTTGAACTTTGGTTAGAATTTGAAGAAGTTGATCCAGAAAATTGGAAGAAAGAGAATGACTTTTGCAATATACATGTAATAATGAAAGATGGTAGACGATATGGAATAAATGTTTGGACATACGATTTTTTAAAAACAATAGTAGAATACGATAAAAAGCAAGGAGATAATTTAAATGGCTTATATCAAGTTCCTCCTGATTTATTTGTTAAAGAATTGTCTAGGGATTGTATCGAAAAAACAATTAACGATCTATTGAAAATTGGAAATTTAGAAGAAGTATTAAATTCTAGTATAGTTTCAAAAGATAGTGAATAATTCTCAATTACTCGGAAATTGTTTGGAAAGTTTCATTAATTAATAGTTATATTTACCTACCTTAGATAATGATTGTAAACATTAAGCGTTACCTTTAATGTTGAAATAGTATTTGCCATGAAATTAATTCCTTCTCATAAAATTTCAAGTCTGTTTTTTTTGACTTTCCTATTTTTTTCCTGTTCCAGCGAATTAGATTTCGACCAGATAAAAGATTTAAAATTAGAGCCGGTCGTTGTGGCAAATCTTGCCTATTTTGATATTCCTGCCAATCAGCTTATAGATGACGGTACAATCAATATAGCTTATGATGTTAGAAATTTTACTGTTTTTAAAGATAAATTTTTTAATGAACGATTAAAGAAAGCAGAGTTCGATTTTGAAATCGAAAATACTATTGATCGCACCTTTTCTCTAAATATGCTTTTGATGAACGATCAAAATGAAGTACTGCAGACGATATCTTTTCCTGTCCCTTCTTATCAAGGAGGTTCCAATGTTATAAAATATCCAACAGAAGTTTTTGAAAATGAACGCTTAGCTCTTCTAAAACAAACCACTAAAATAGGATTCGTAGTTTTAGTTGCTTCAGGCGACCCCTTGAATAGCCAAAGTTTAGGAAGCCTAAAATTGAAATCAAGTGCAACAGCTTATTTAGTGATAGAATGAGAAAAATATATCTGATTTTCGGCATCGTTTTTCAGCTTTCTTGTTTCGCTCAAAATAAAGAAGTGCTGTATAATTTTACTCAAATTCCACAGTCATTACTTGTAAATCCAGGAGCTGATGTTTCTTATAAATATTATTTCGGCTTTCCAGTTTTATCTGGAATTTCTGCCAATGTAGGATCGAAAGGTTTTACGGCCTATGACTTATTTGCAGCTAATGGAGTCGATTTTAATCAAAAACTTCGAGATGTAATCAATAAATCTTCCCGAAACGATAAAGTAATGACCAATCAGCAATTGGAAATATTTTCTGGCGGTTTTAGAGTAGGGGGAAGAGAAAGTAAGTCGTATGTTTCTTTTGGACTGTATCAGGAATTTGATTTTTTCATGTATGTTCCTAAAGATCCTGCTCTGCTGGCTCTGAATGGAAATCGAGATTATATTGGAAAATCTTTTAATCTGGGAGATTTAACTGCCAAAGCTGAGGTGCTTTCTGTATTTCATATCGGATATCATAAAAAAGTAAACGATAAATTTGTTTACGGCGGACGTGCAAAAATCTACTCAAGCGGTGCAAATGCAACTTCAACTAAAAACTCAGGATATATTTATACAGGACAGAATGCTGGAAATCCAAATGTTTACGATCAAGTTATTTCTTCTAATTTAGAATTAAAAACTTCTGGAATTTCTAAGTTTACCAAAGATGAATACGAAGGAAACGTAGCTAGAGATTTAGTAAGTAATACTTTTTTTGGTGGAAGTTTAGGACTTGGAGTAGATGCCGGAATTACCTATTACATCAAAGATAATCTACAGCTTACAGCCAGTATAATTGATTTAGGATTTATAAGACAATCTAAAGATATCGAAACGCTTACTTACAAAGGAACCTATCAATACAATGGAGTAAATCCTGATTTTATGGGCAATGATGATCCTGAAGACGTTTTTGATGAATTCGAAAAAGCCATTCCAAGAGATACATTATACAATAAATACACTACTTGGCGTCCAACTAAATTCTATTCGTCCATTCAATATTCATTTGGAGAAGCACGTCCAGATGATGAATGTAACTGTAGAGGTCAGGTTAATAAATATTATAAAAATGCCGTAGGAGCACAGCTTTTTGCTATGACCACACCGCGTGAACCTATTGCGGCTTTGACCGCTTTTTATCGAAGAAATATTTTTAGAAAATTAGATGTAAAAGCAACTTATACCTTTGATTCATTCTCAAACAAGAATATAGGATTAGGAATTGCAGGAACAATTGGCGCAGTTAATATTTACGCTCTTGTAAATAATATTCTCGAATATAAAGATTTGTCTAAAGCGAACAGCGCGGCATTTCAACTCGGAATTAATTTTGTTTTTCAAGATAAAGAAGATTAATTAGAAGCTATTTCCAGCTGTCCATTTCAAGCACTCGAGCCAAAATACTTTTTTTCAAGGCATAAAAAGAGCTTCCGTTGGTCGCTTTTTTAAGCCAGAAAAAAATGTATTTTAGCTTTTCGTGGCTTTTCATTTCCATCTGGGCTAGGCAGTAGAATTTTGTAAGACGATTCGTGTAAGGATAAATTTATGAATAAGTTAGTATTCAAGTTAGCAATTTATTCACTATATTTGCACGCAATTCAACTAGAAATTGCACCATGATAGCACACAACTCCAAGATTATCGGCGAAGGTTTAACTTACGACGATGTATTATTAGTACCTAACTACTCGAATGTGCTTCCCCGCGAAGTGAGTATCAAATCAAAATTCTCAAGAAACATTACATTAAACGTTCCAATTGTATCTGCTGCTATGGATACAGTTACTGAAAGTGCAATGGCAATTGCTATGGCGCAAGAAGGCGGAATCGGTGTTTTACATAAAAATATGACGATCGAACAACAAGCAGGAAAAGTTCGAAAAGTAAAACGTGCAGAAGCTGGTATGATTATCGATCCGGTAACTTTACCAATGAATTCTACAATTGCTGATGCAAAAAATGCCATGAAAGAATTCGGAATCGGTGGTATTCCAATCGTTGACGAAAACAGAATCTTAAAAGGAATTGTAACCAATCGTGACTTACGTTTCGAGAAAAATGGAGCAAGACCAATCGCTGAAGTTATGACAAGCCAAAACTTAGTAACGGTTTCTGAAGGAACTTCTTTAGAGCAGGCTGAAGTGGTTTTACAAGGTCATAAAATCGAAAAATTACCAGTTGTAAACGATAAAAACGAATTAGTTGGTTTAATTACGTTTAGAGATATTACAAAACTGACTCAAAAGCCAATCGCAAACAAAGATTCTTTTGGTCGTTTAAGAGTTGCCGCTGCAATTGGAGTTACCGGAGATGCAGTTCAAAGAGCTGAAGCTTTAGTAAATGCTGGTGTAGACGCAATCATTATCGATACAGCACACGGACATACAGAAGGTGTTGTAAATACATTAAAAGAAGTTAAATCAAAATTCCCTCAAATAGATGTTATCGTTGGAAACATCGCAACGCCGGAAGCTGCTAAATATTTAGTAGAAAATGGTGCAGACGGTGTAAAAGTAGGAATCGGACCAGGTTCTATCTGTACTACACGTATCGTTGCAGGTGTTGGTTTCCCTCAGTTTTCAGCAGTTTTAGAAGTTGCTGCAGCGATTAAAGGAACTGGAGTTCCAGTAATTGCAGATGGTGGAATTCGTTATACAGGAGATATTCCTAAAGCAATCGCTGCAGGTGCTGACTGTGTAATGTTAGGTTCATTATTAGCAGGAACAAAAGAATCTCCTGGTGAAACTATTATTTTTGAAGGAAGAAAATTCAAATCTTACCGCGGAATGGGTTCTGTTGAAGCGATGCAAACGGGTTCAAAAGATCGTTATTTCCAAGATGTTGAAGACGACGTTAAAAAATTAGTTCCAGAAGGAATTGTTGGACGTGTTCCTTACAAAGGTGAATTGAACGAAAGTATGCTTCAGTTTATTGGAGGTCTTCGCGCCGGAATGGGATACTGTGGTTCAAAAGATATTCCTACTTTACAGGAAACAGGACGTTTCGTGAGAATCACTTCAAGCGGAATCACTGAAAGTCACCCACATAACGTAACAATTACAAAAGAAGCTCCAAATTATTCTAGATAATTTTTAGTTTCTCACTATGAAACAAAAGGCGTAAGATTTAATTCTTACGCCTTTTTTGTATCTTAAAATCTGCTATTCAAAATATCTTCCGCAACAATATCAGAATGCAGTAAATCTTCCATTTTCTTCGTCATGCGTTGTGCTTCTAAAGCATAACCAAACATTTTTTGTTCATAATCAGCGATAGCTTCGTCAATTGTTTCGAATTTTCCATTGGTTAGGTTTTCTGTTAAATGAAAAGCATCAAAAAGGCCCATATTTACGCCTTCTCCTGCGAACGGAGGCATTAAATGTGCTGCGTCTCCCACAAGAGTTATGTTTGAATGTTTTTTCCAAGGTTCTTCCAAAGAAAATAATCGCAAAGGCAGGCCCGAAAATTCGGTCGATGCGACAAAGAATTTTTTGTAATCATCTCCCCAATTTTTAAAAGTTTCATTTAAAAAAGTAATCACAGCTTGATCATCCTCAAAATTGATTCCATGATTAGTAATCCAATCTTCATCTGCTTTAAAAGAAACTCCAAAATGTACTGAACCATCACGCATCGTATGAGTATAAAACATTTTATGTTCGCCCATCGCCATGACGTTTCCGTTTCCGTATTTAGGTTTGAATTCTGGATAATCTTGATCTGGATTTACAATTTCTCCTTGAATAATATAAGTTCCAGAAAGTTGTGGTTCCTGATCGCTTACAAATTTTCGGGCATTAGATCTTCCTCCGTTTGCTACAATAACAAAATCAGCAGTTGCTGTTTTGCCGTTTTTGAATTCCAAAATATATTGATTGTCTGTTTTTTCAAGATTTATCAATTGACAGTCCCAAACAACAGTTTCTTCTTGGAGATTCTCCAGCATAATTTTTCTAAGATCGTTTCGGTCAATTTCAGGACGAGAAAAAGCATTCGTTTCGTTAGGCATTTCGTCAGAAGTAATATTTCCGTCAATATCAGCCATTTTCTCGCCAGTTGGTCTCGCGTATTTATAAAACTCGTCCATTAAACCCGCTTTTTGAATCGCATATTGACCAGAATCTGAGTGAATATCAAGTGTTCCACCCGAAGTTCGGTCCTGAGCATTTAGATCTCTTTCATAAACCGTAACGTCAGCGCCATTTATTTGTAAAATTCGAGCAGTTGTTAACCCGACTGGGCCACCACCAATAATGGCAATTTTTTTATTTTCTATAATTGTAGTTTTCATTGTATTTATTTTTTTTGTAATTGCAATTGTCATTGATTTTTGCAATTGTTATTGAAATTGAAAAATTAAGGAGTAAGAGCTTTTAGAACCAGATTAAAAGTTTCGTTTTTAAGTTCGTCTGTAAACACAAAAGGTTTTCCGGACATGGATTTTCCTTCTCTATGAAGTTCTAAGAGAGAATAGAGCGAGCCATAAGCAATACTCCAAAAAACTTCAAAAGTAACTGGAATAAGTTCTTTTTTTTCGATAGCATAAAGAATGAATTGTGACATGGTTTGTTTAAAACCACCTGTAATTTCTTCTACAATAGCATCGCCGTAAGTAGATTGTTTCAAGATTTCAAAACAAGTTGCTTCAAGGGTAAAATTAAGAGTGAAATAAATACGATTCTCCCACTGATTTTTAAGTCCGTCTTTAAAAGACATTTCTGGAGAAAAACCTTCCAGCATTTTATTAAATAGTTTTTGTCCAATTTCGATTCCTATTTTTCGAATCAAATCTTCTTTGTCCGAGTAATAAATGTAAAGAGTTGCAACAGAAATCCCGCATTCTTTTGCCAAACGGTTCATTCCAAAACCTTCTACGCCTTGGTTTACGATCATTTCAATTGCTTTTTGTTTTACAATCTCTTCTTTATTAATATCTCGTGTTCTCATAATTCTAAGTAATTAGAGTACAAAGATATAAATAATAAATGAACGATCGCTTATTTATTTAATATTTTTGTTTTATAATAAAAAAGCCCGCAAAAACTAATGTTTTACGAGCTAAAAAAAAATACTTCGTTTGAAAATCCTAAATCTCAGAACTCTGATTAGATTCTCTAAGATTTTGATTTTCTAAAATCTCTTTTAAAAATGGCTTTGTCTCAGTTTCAATCTCAGATTCTGATATATTTAAAGCTTTTGGATCTGATGCCAATTGCAGCCAAGGCTTTGGCCCGTCAAAATCATAACTTCCAAAAACGATAACAGGAGTTCCTTTTACTTTTACATTTTCTTTGTCTTTCAAAATCCATTCATCAGCAAATTTGTAAAGGAATTTAGCATCCTTTTCTAATAACCTTAAACAGGAATGAGAAGCTGGATAACCTGGTAGTTCATATTGATGAAAACCAACTCCTAGTTTATTTTCGATATTGAAATTCCATTTTAGCTCCCATTCGTCATTAAACGTGCTGGTTGTTTTTTCGGCTTTCCAGTTTGTGAAAAATAAGCCTGTTGGAGTAGGATCTTTTTTTCTTCCCATATTGGTTGGTCCTGTACGAACTAATTCGCCATTTTCATAGGCGGCAAAAGTCTGTGTTGGATAAGAAAATAAGATGATTTTCGAAACTTCCTGCAAAGCAGCGACATGTATTGGGAATGGAAGGTAATAAACTAGATCGCCACTAAAATCTGCTGGAATTACTACTGAATCTAATTTTTTTAAATTGGCTTTATCAGTTCTGTTTATTGCATAAACAATGTTCATTTTAGTGCTGTCAGCTTCATTCGCTTTGAGCCATTCTTTCGTTTTTTGGAACTGGTAAGAAACTGCGACTTCGGGCTCTTTATATTCAACTACTTTTTTAGCGGTTTTATTTTCTGTTATTTCAATGGTATCTGTTTTTTTACAGGAAACCATTAAAACTAATATCAATATAAGTAGGGCGTTTGCGGTGTAATATAACTTTTTCATAGGTTGTTAATTTTATAAAAATAAAGTTATACATCTGATAGCCAAAAAGGGTTACATAATTTTTTGAATTGGTTTCGGGATTTACATTTTTAGATTGATGATAAAAAAGAATTGATATCCTGACTCCATTGGAGCTTGTTTTTTATTAAGTAGTTTTCATGTCCTGTATTTTTGTAAACACGAAGTTCTTTAAAGCCATTTAGATTTTTATAAATTTCATCTATTTCTGATCTGCTGACGCTCTTATCTTTTTCACCATAAAGCAATAATGTGGGACAGTTTATTTTTTCGGCATATTCTGAAGGATTATGGTTAAATCCCCAAAAGCCATTTTGTATGCCGCCCCAAAAAAGTAAAATTCCTGCCATTGGAAAAGTGGGTGCATGCATTTTCTTAAATCTGGCACAAACAGTTTGATACATGGAACCAAATGGGCATTCTATGATTATTGCTTTTGGATTTACTTTGTTGTCCTTAATACATTTCATTATAGAAACAGCTCCCATAGAAGTGCCAAATAAATAAATATTTTTTTCTCCTGTTGATGATATGTAATCAAAACAAGTTTTTACTTCTTCAGCTTCTTTAAAACCAATTGTAGTTTGATTTCCTTCAGAGTTTCCGCTTCCCATAAAATCAACAAGCATAGTACTAAAACCTAATTTTAAAAACTCATTTGATTTATCTAGCATTGATGATTTCTCGCCACCATAACCATGAAATAGAATAACTGTTCCTCTAGAGTTTTGATTTTTAATCAGCCAGCATTCTATTTCTTTATTGCTTTTTAGTTTTATGGTTTGATATTTCTGAGTTGGAAATTTTTTATTTAGAGGTTTTGGATTGTTTACTCCAAAGAATAAAGTTTTGACTTTTTCAAAAGAGGAGAGCTTTTCAGGGCTCTCCGTTTTTTGGGACTTAGATTCTGCAAAATGAGTAAATTTATAAGCATGGATAAATGCTATTACATTTAGACATATGAAAAGAAATGCTATTATTTTAAAATATTTGTTACGGAATAGCTTCATTTAAAAATGTCCTAATTGTATATTTTGATTTTGTTATTTCTGATTAGAAATTACATTTCTAATTTTAAAGTTTGCCCTTCGACAAGTATTCCTTGTGAAGAAGTTATTTTAATTTTTTGATCCATAGTGTAACCAAGTGTTTCCCCATTTTTAAAAGTAACATCACTATCAATTACATAAGCGATTATATTGGAAATGAAACCATATAATTCTTCAAGTGGTAATTGAGAATTTAAAACTTCCATTTCTTGTTTTCCAAATTCCTTTAATCCATAAGTATAAATGCTGTTTCCTTGTTCAGAAGTTCTAATTCCAATATAAATCCATAAATGAATTGGAGATTTTTGTTGTTGTAAATCGGGAATGTATTCTAAATACTGCGATTTAGATATTAATAAGGTTTGACTGCCTTGATAAATCCCTAATGAATTGGATGTCGAAAGAATAGAACATAATAATTTGCTTAAAATGGTGAATCTTTCCAATTGACTTTTTGGCCCAGACATAACAGAAACGATGGCATGTCCGTCAAAATTTTTTAAATCTTCTTCTGCTGTTTGCCAGCTATAAGTATATTTGGCAGTTCCCGAGATATCTTCCCAGGGAATTTGTGCTCCTACAAATGCAACAGCTATTAATTCACCGTTTATTTTAAAAATGGCAGAATTATCATCTCCTGTAAAATCGGTAACTGATAATCCCCAAAAATCTTTTAGGTCCTGTATTACATTCTCTATACTGTAACGCTCGTTATTTTCGAACATTGGCATGGCAAGTAATAAATTGCTTTCTGTTTTTTCTGTTTTTTCCGAAGTTTCTTTTTTCTTGAAAAAGTCAAATAATCCCATTTAAATTATTATTAGATTAGTGTTTTTTTTAAGTTGATTTTTAACACTAAAATACTCAAAAAAAATTAAATCAAACCTTTAATTTTTGCATGCTGTAACAGCATAATAGTTTTTGCATCTGTAATTTCTCTAGATTCGATCATAGCATAAGCTTCATCAAAAGTGTATTCTAAAACTTCAATATTTTCCTGTTCAGCATCCAATCCGCCACCTTCGCTAACTTTCATGCTTTCATCATATTCTCCAACAAAAAGATACAAAATTTCGGTTACGGCACCTGGCGACATATAGGTCTCAAAAACTTTCTCCACTTTAGAAATACGATAACCTGTTTCTTCTTCTGTCTCACGGATGATTGCGGTTTCGGGATTGTCTTTGTCTAAAAGTCCTGCGCAGACTTCTATCATCATTCCGTCTTTATTTCCGTTGAGAAAAGTTGGTAAACGAAACTGACGCGTTAAAATGACTGTTTTTTTAGTTGAATTGTATAATAAAATTCCAGCGCCATTACCGCGATCATAAACTTCACGCATATGAATTTCAGATACACCATTTTCTTTTTGGTAATCAAAAGTAACTCGGTTAAGGATATACCAATTGTCTGATAATAATTTAGTTTCTTTAATTTCAACTTTTGGATTTTTCATAAATGAAATAATTTGTATAAAAAAACGCTCTGATAATCAGAGCGTTTAAATGTATTATTTTGTAATTGTTTGCTTTCTGTCTGGTCCAACCGATACAATTTTGATTGGTACTTCGATTTCTTTTTCAATAAACTCAATATATTCTTTTAGCTCAACTGGCAGTTGATCATAAGTTGTCAATCCCGTTAAATCTTGTTTCCATCCTTTAAATTCTTTGTAAACCGGAGTAACATTTTCTGGTTCAATGTTGTAAGGGAAGTGAGAAATGTTTTGTCCTTTGTAGTTGTACTCTGTACAAACTTTTAGAGTTTCAAATCCAGAAAGAACGTCACCTTTCATCATCATTAATTGTGTAACTCCATTAACTTGAACAGCATATTTCAAAGCTACTAAGTCTAACCATCCGCAACGTCTTTGTCTTCCTGTTACAGAACCAAATTCGTTTCCAACTCTTGCCATTGTAGCACCCACTTCGTCAAAAAGTTCAGTTGGGAAAGGTCCGCTACCAACGCGAGTAACGTAAGCTTTGAAAATTCCGTAAACTTCTTTGATTTTGTTAGGAGCAATTCCTAAACCAGTACAAGCTCCTGCTGCAGTAGTATTTGATGAAGTTACAAAAGGATAAGTTCCAAAATCAACATCTAATAAAGATCCCTGAGCACCTTCACAAAGAATAGATTTTCCAGCTTTTTGAGCCTGGTGCATATATTCTTCACTGTCAATGAAATCTAATTTTTTTAATTCTTCGATAGCTTCAAAGAATTCTTTTTCTAGTTCCGCTAAGTTGTATTGAATATTAACATCGTAAAAAGCAATCATCGCTTCGTGTTTGTCAGCTAAAGCTCTGTAACGATCTTTGAAATCTTCTAATTCAATATCTCCAACACGTAAACCATTTCTACCTGTTTTGTCCATATAAGTTGGTCCAATTCCTTTAAGAGTAGAACCAATTTTAGCTTTTCCTTTTGAAGCTTCAGAAGCAGCGTCAAGTAAACGGTGAGTTGGTAAAATTAAATGTGCTTTTCTAGAAATGATTAATTTACTTTTGATATCAAGGTTGAATTTCTCTAAACCTTCAATCTCTTTTTGAAAAACTACTGGGTCAATTACAACGCCATTTCCGATGATATTTACTGAGTTTTTATGAAAAATTCCAGAAGGGATAGTTCTAAGTACGTGTTTAATTCCGTCAAATTCTAATGTATGTCCTGCATTTGGTCCTCCTTGAAAACGTGCAATAATATCATAATTTGAGGTAAGTACATCTACAATTTTTCCTTTACCTTCATCTCCCCATTGTAATCCTAGTAATAAATCTACGGTCATTCTTTTTTAATTTGCGTTGGGACAGTCTAAGCCATCCTACTGATTATGTAGTTAATTTTCTTTTTTTTTGTCTTTTTTGAAAAAGTCTGATTTTTCAGACTATGAATTCGAATTCTGCTTTTTGTTTCCGTAGAAATAAAGCGAATGATTTGTAATTTCGATATCAAATATTTCTTCGATCGTTTTTTTGATCGTTTGAATTCTTGGGTCGCAAAATTCAATTACTTCTCCAGAATCAGTCATGATAATGTGATCGTGCTGTTTGTCGAAATAAGACTTTTCGTAGTAAGCCTGATTTTGCCCAAATTGATGCTTTCTAACCAAAGCGCAGTCTAACAATAACTCAATCGTGTTGTATAAAGTAGCTCTACTCACACGATAGTTTTTGTTTTTCATTTTGATATACAGATTTTCGATGTCAAAATGTTCCTCGCTGTCGTAAATTTCCTGAAGTATAGCATAACGCTCAGGAGTTTTGCGATGCCCTTTTTGCTCAAGATACATTGTAAAAACGTTTTTTACAATTTCTTGATTTCTAGTGTTGTCAGTTGAAATGAGTGTCATATCCGGCAAAGATAAATTTTTATTTTCAATCAATAAAAGTTTCGGGTTTAAAGTTTAGTTATAAATCCCTTATAGATAGGTTAAAAAGTTAGGTTCTGTATTCTCTTGTGACCTTATCAACACCATCAATTTTCTTAATGGCATTGATCATTTTCTTCAAAATGGTGTTGTTTTTTACAATTACTGCAATCTGACCGTGAAAAATTCCTGCATCAGTACTCAAAGAAATACTCTGAATATTAACGCTCATATTATTCGAAATTACTCTGGTCAATTGATTTGTAAGTCCAAGAACATCCATTCCTGTGATATTGATAATGGCTTTGAATTCTTCCTGAGACGAATCGATCCATTTGGCACTCATGATTCGGTACGCATAATTAGACTGCATTCCGATAGCGTTAGGACAGTCTTTTTTATGCACTTTAATTCCTTCGTTGATAGTCACGAAACCAAATACATCATCACCTGGAATTGGATTACAGCATTGCGATAATTTATAATCCAGCTTGTCATGTTCTGTTCCAAAAACCAGCATGTCGTAGTTACTGCTGATAACTGGTTTATGAATATCTTCGGCGGCAGTTGTATCTTTATTTCGTTTAATTTTATTTTTAAAGAAATTGATAAAAGAATTGCTTTTCTGCGCTGCATAATCTTTTAACTGCTGATTTTCAATCGCACCAATTCCAACTCTGTAAAATAAATCTAAACTTGTTTTTAATTTAAAGAAGTTTACTAATTCATTGGTTACTTGTTCGTTAAAGGTAACTTTTAGGTGTTTTAATTTTCTAACAAGTAATTCTTTTCCTTCTTCTGCAATTTTTTTAGTGTTCTCGTTAAGAACGTTTTTAATCTTATTCTTTGCTCTCGAAGTTGTTACATATTCCAGCCAGTTTACTGTTGGTTTTTGGTTTGGAGAAGTGATAACTTCAACCTGATCGCCACTTTTTAATTCGTGGTTTAGCGGTACTAATCTTCCATTTACGCGAGTTCCGCGGGTCTTAATTCCAATTTCCGAGTGAATGCTGAAAGCAAAATCCAATGAAGTAGCACCTTTTGGCAATGATTTGATTTCTCCTTTTGGCGTAAAGACGAAGATTTCTTTAGAATATAAATTCATTTTAAAATCTTCAACAAAATCTACCGCATTGGTTTCAGGGTTTTCTAAAGCTTCACGAAGAAGATTCAGCCATGTATCTAAACCACTTTCTTCCGTTGCTCCGTTTTTGTATTTGTAATGTGCAGCGTAACCTTTTTCGGCAATTTCGTCCATACGCTCACTTCGAACCTGAACTTCAACCCAGCGACCTTTTGGCCCCATAACCGTAATATGAAGTGCTTCGTAACCAGTTGATTTCGGGGAAGAAATCCAGTCGCGTAAACGGCTCGGGCTTGGTCTATAATGATCTGTTACGATGGAGTATATTTTCCATGCTATAAATTTTTCGTCATGTGGATCCGCTTTATAGACAATTCGAAGCGCAAATTTGTCGTAAACTTCATCGAAGGTTACATTTTGCGCACGCATTTTTCTGCGAATCGAATAAATAGATTTTGGTCGGCCTTTGATAATATAATCAACGCCCTCATTGTCTAAAGATTTCTTTAAGACATCAGAAATGTCTTTTATGTAAGCATCTTGTTCTTCTTTCGTTTCACGAATTTTGCTTACAATATCATTATAAATGGCAGGTTCTGTATATTTTAATCCTAAATCTTCCAGTTTAGTTTTAATGTTGTAAAGTCCCAAACGGTGTGCAAGAGGCGCATAAATGTATAACGTTTCAGATGCAATTTTGGTTTGTTTGTATTCCGCCATCGAATCCATCGTCTGCATGTTGTGAAGACGATCAGCCAATTTGATCAAAATTACACGAACGTCATCATTTAGCGTCAGAATCATTTTTCTGAAATTCTCTGCTTGCATTGAAGCATTTAAGTCTTTTTGAACCAATGAGATTTTAGTAAGACCTTCAACCAATTGCGCTACTTTCGGATTAAATAAGCGTTCAATATCTTCAACAGTTATTGGAGTATCTTCTACAACATCATGAAGTAAGGCTGCGGCGATAGAGGTTGCACCCAGACCAATTTCTGAGGCAACAATTTTTGCAACTGCAATAGGATGAAAGATATAAGCTTCTCCCGATTTTCGTCTCTGTTCTTTGTGAGCATCAACGGCGACATCAAATGCTTTTCGAATTAATTTTTTGTCTGAAGGGCTTAAAGTTTGGTAGCTTATTCGGAGTAATTCCTTGTATTCGTGTGCAATAGCTTTGTTTTCTTTTTCAATATCTATTTCTGTCATAACGGCATAGTTCAAGTACTAAAAATAAGAATTAGTTTCAATATACACAAGGCTTTATGATTGCTGATTTTAGAGTACAGATTTTAGATTTTTGAGGGTGTAATTTTAAGATTCTTGTCTGTAAAAAGGGCTTCGACTTCGCTCAGCCTGACAGTAAAAAAGAAAGTAAATTCCAATTTTTTAAATCCCAAATTCCAATATCAATGTCAATGTCAAAAATCAATATCAATTTAAAATAATCTAAAAGACTTTAAATACGCAAAGCGAAGTAATTTTTTTTTTAAAAGGAGCGAAGCGACTTTTAGAAAATCTAAAATCTAAAATCTAAAATCTAAAATCTAAAATCTAAAATCTAAAATCTAAAATCTAAAATCTAAAATCTAAAATCTAAAATCTAAAATCTAAAATCCTCTCTGTCTTTTGGCTTCAAAAATTAAAATAGCTGCGGCAACAGAAACGTTCATGCTGTCGATTTCTCCCTGCATTGGGATAATGATATTCTGTGTTGCTTCGTCACGCCATTGTTGTGTTAAACCTGTGGCTTCGGTTCCAACAACTAAAGCAGTTGGAGTAGTAAAATTTTGGGTGTGATAGGAAGTTGAATTTTGTAAAGTAGCACTGTAGAAATTAATCTTTTTTTCTTTTAAAAAAGCGATAATTTCTTCAGAGGTTCCCGTTGCAATTTGGTTGGTAAAAAGACATCCAACGCTGGAACGAACAATATTCGGATTATATAAATCACTTTTAGGATTGGCGATTAAAACGGCGTCTAAGTTTGCAGCATCAGCAGTTCGTAAAACAGCGCCGATATTTCCCGGTTTTTCTAAAGATTCGACAACCAGAATTAAAGGGTTTTCAGATAATTTTAAGTCTGATAATTTTAAAGATTTGGTTTTGGCTACAGCCAAAATACCTTCAGTAGTATCACGATAAGCCAATTTCTGATAAACTTCTTTATTGATTTCTATCAGTTGAAATGGATTTTGAATTAGCTTATTGATTTCATTTTCAGTAACTAATTCAGGTAAAAATAAAACTGTTTCAATTTCGTAACCGCCTTTTATGGCTAATGAAATTTCACGTTGTCCTTCTATCAAAAAAGTTCCGGTTTGTTTTCTGGCTTTGGCTTTTTCCTGAAGTAAAACCAAAGATTTAATAAACGGATTTTGAACAGACGTGATTTGTTTCATTTTTTTTAAGGCTCAAAGTTGCAGAGGGGCAAAGGTACAGAGTTTTTTTCTTCCTGCAAGATTTTTAAAACCTTGTAGGTTTGTTAAAAAAGGTTAGCCAAAAATTCATGAATTATTTTTTCTCACAGTTGAGTTAAAAAATAATTAGTGAATTCGTGGCTAATAAAAAATTGTTACTCTTCAGTAGGATTGTTTTCTTCTAAAAGAGCGGTCTCTTCTTCAGGTCTTGTAACTACTTGGTCTTTGTCTCCAAAAAGGAATTTCTTTATTGCGGCAAAAGCAGCGATAATTCCAATTACTATGAACTTTCCGAATTTTGCTAAAACAGCGAAGAATCCAACTTTTGCCAATACTTTTCCAGCTACTAAACCACCGATTGTCCAAGCGGCAACAGTATCAGTGTCAGCATCGAAATCAAGATATTTATGTCCGTCATTGAATTCAACACTTTTGATGATTCCAGGAATGCTTGCTTTTACCTCTGCTAATTGATCTACTCCAGCAACAGCAGAAATATTGTACATTCCTTTTCGTCCTAAAACTCTTAAATCGTAATTTAAAGTATGATTTTTATCTTCTCCAAACTGCAATTCTTTTGCCCAATGCAATACTTTTAGGTTGTTATCATAGAATGGTTTGGATGCCCAGCCAATTAATTGAACCTCAGGATAACCTGCAGTTTTTCTTTCGGTATTCGCGGCAGCAACATCTTCTTTCATGGTTTTTAGAAGATCATCATAATCAATATCATCTGCATCATCGTCTTTAACGTAACCATCGCCTTGATAACTGATTACAAACATCCAGCTGTCAGCATGTGTAACCCCTTTTCCGTCTGGAACAAGAGAACCAAGAATCGATTTGTCTTCTGGATTTCCCCATAAATTAGTCAAGACATTTTGGGTTTGCTCGGCATTTAAAAATTTAAATCCTTTTGGGACATTTAATGATCCGTCTCCTTCAGGAAGCGTAATTTTTCCAGTTTCATACTTGAAAGATTTGTCAATTTTGTCATAAAATGCCTTTAAAGTATCAGGCTCTTGTGCGCTGATTTTTGAAATCGAAAGGATCGATAACAATAAAAATAATAACGTTTTTTTCATTTGGGTTTAATTGGTTAAAAATTATTTATGGTTTTGGTTGTTTTAGAATAATTCTGAAATCTCTTTTTCAACAGGATGATCGGTTTTAAAATCATATCCCATTATTTTGGCGAGAGTTTGGGCAAATTGTTTTTGATAGAATTGAGATTCGGTTTTAATCTCGCCTTTTGGTGCAATTTCTGGTCCCATTGCAGCAAACCAAATTTCAGAAGCGCCTGGAACATCAGCACCGTGATCTGTCCATTGTGCTTTTACTTTGTCGCCGCGTCCATGATCTACGGTTATAAATAAGGTCGTTTTGTTTTTGTACTGCGGATCATTTTGAACAAAAGTCCAAATTTCCTGAATCCATTTGTCAACCTGATTCGCTGCATCCAAATATGAACGATATTGTGCATGATGTGCCCATTCGTCAGTTTCGCCATATGCAATATAAAGTACTTTTGGTTTTTTCGTTTTTAGTTCGTCTAAAGCCTGATAATGCGTAAAAACATCCAGACATTCATCCATGTGGAATGGTTTAAACGAACTGTCACGCATTTCATTTAATAGTTTTTGAGCGGCTGTTGGTTTATTTCCGCCGACTTTATCAAAAGCAGAAATTACTGTAAATCCGCTTCTTTCTTCGTTTAGAATTCGGTCAAAAGCATCCCAAGCACCAAATGCAGCAACCTTTCCTTTTAGCTTAGACTGCTGGTTTAAAAATTCGAGAACGTTTACATTCGGATTAGGTTTGTAGCTATTTGAATTGACTTTCAGATCCACATTTCCAGTCATGATTTCGCTGTAACCGGGATAACTAAACCAATACGGATTAGCAACATCAACTTTATTTCCTAAATCTCTATTACCATAAATCTGTCCTTTCGAAGCGATTTCAGACCAGAAAAAAGGCATGAGTTTTTTACGGGCTTCTTTGATATCGGCATCAGCATATTTTTTATAAATATAAGCGCTGTCTCCTTGATTGAATTTTTTGTCATTGGCAATTGCAGGATCAACTCCTTTGAAAACTTCCTGCCATCTAAAACCATCTGTAGTGATAATAATGATGTTTTCTGTTTTTTGAGCTAGAGATTTAAGGCTCAATAGAATGGTCAGAATAAAAAAAGCTTTTTTCATTACTTGTTAATTTGAAATAGAATTCAAAACTAAGTAATTTAATAAAGCAATTTTTACGTGATAACGTAATGTAACTATAAATTAATGCAAGGACAAAAAGAAGGTAAAACCGAATAAAGCTATTATTCGCTTTTTATGTTTTTTTTGAATTACAAAAGTTTAAGATTGAGAGATCAGGAATTCGATGTTTTAATAATGTTTATAAAAAATGAACCAGTTTTTGAGCTGAAATGCAAAAACCAAACATTATTTAATCTGTCAAGTTTTGTTGGGATATTTGTTTGATTGTTAATTTTGAATTCAATATCATTAAGTGTTTTATTTCCTAGAAACTTTATTTCGTTTTTTTCTTCTTTAATTTTTTCAAACCATTTAAAAATGGAAGATTCAATGTTTTCGGCTTTAACTTGTGAACAGTAAGTTCCTTCTCTAAATTGAAGTATATATGTGAAAATTGGTAATTCAATTCTATTCATAATTTTCTTTTTTAGACGACAGTTATTTACATTTTGGAAAGACGCACACAACTTCTATAAAATTCCTCTGGACTTAATTTCCAAATATTTGTTGATTGCGTCAAGTGTAAGATTTTCTGGCTGTGTTAAAACCGAATGAATTCCGTATTTCTTTAATTCATTGACGATTAAACGTTTTTCAAACATGAATTTTTCTGCAATTACTTTATCGTAAACTTCTTGAATCGTAGTTGTTTTTTTATTGATAATGGAGTTCAATTCTGTGTTTTGAAAGAAAACCACAACCAATAAATGACTTTTCGCAATCCCTTTTAAATAAGGCAACTGACGATTTAATCCATCCATAGTTTCAAAATTGGTATACAGAATAATCAAACTTCTTTGATTGATATTTTTCTTGATATCAACATATAATCGACTGTAATCACTTTCGAAGAAATCGGTTTTTATGTTGTATAAAGTTTCGAGGATTTTCTGCATCTGCGAACCTCTTCTTTCTGCAAAAACTCTATTTTCTACCTTTTTAGAAAAAGCAAAAAGTCCCGCTTTGTCTTGTTTTTTCAGAATAACATTCGATAAAACCAAAGAAGAATTGATAGCGTAATCCAACAAACTCAAACCATCAAAAGGCATTTGCATGACACGGCCTTTATCAATTGCCATATAAACCGACTGTGATTTTTCGTCCTGAAACTGATTGACCATCAAAGAATTTCTCTTTGCGGTGGCTTTCCAGTTTAAGGTTCTTAAATCATCGCCTTGAACATATTCCTTAATCTGCTCAAATTCCATTGTATGTCCAATTCGACGGATTTTTTTAATTCCGTATTGAAACAAATTGTTAGAAAAAGCAATTAAATCGTATTTTCTCAATTGAATATAAGAGGGATAAGTCGGAACCATCTGATCTTTATCAAAAGTAAATCTTCTAGAAATTAATCTTAACGGCGAAGAAACATACACATTTAAAGCGCCAAAATGATATTCCCCACGCTCTGTTGGACGGAGGTCATAACCAATTTCTTTTTGTGTTGCTGCTTTTATGGTTTTGATAATTTTAAAATCACGAACCTGAAACTGAAACGGAATTTCATCAATTATTTTAACTGAAACTGGAAAATTATAATGATTCTTTAAATTAATCTTTATCGGATTTAAATCTCCATTGGATAATTTTTCAGGCGTAATTCGTTCTGCTTCCAGTCCAGTTTTGGCGATGTACAGAATTAAAAGATCAAGCACTAAAAAAGTTCCCAAAGCCAAAACAACAAGCCAAACAGCATTGTACATGTTTGGGAAAATAAAAGCACAAACAAATAATCCTATTATGCCAATCAGCACATAGAAGAAGAAATTATTCAGATATAGACTTTTTATGAATTTCAAGTTTTAAATATTTTTTAGTTCCTCCTGCAAGGTTTTCAAAATCTTGTAGGTATGAATTACTTAGAATGAAAAAATACCTACGAGGTTTTGAAAACCTCGCAGGAGGCATAAAGTTACCTCGGTATTTCCACTGTTTCAATAATCTGTTTAATGATTTCCGAGCTTGTAATACCTTCCATTTCACGTTCTGGCGTTACAATAACACGATGCTGTAAAACAGGAATTGCCGCTTCTTTAATATCTTCAGGAGTCACAAAATCACGTCCGCGGATTGCTGCGAAACCTTTAGACGCGTTTAAAATTGCAATCGAGGCACGAGGAGAAGCTCCTAAATATAAAAAGGCATTTTCTCTAGTGTTTACTACAATCCTTGCAATGTATTCCAATAAATTTTGTTCGACTCTAATTTGTTTTACCAAACCTTGGTATTCTTTGATTTCATCAGAAGAAAGAATGGTTTTTATCGCGTCTAATTTGCCATGATCTTGCAAAGAATGTTCTCTTTGAATGATTAAAATTTCTTCATTCAATTTTGGATAATCAATAGTGATTTTGAAAAGAAAACGATCTAATTGCGCTTCTGGAAGACGATAAGTTCCTTCTTGCTCAATTGGATTTTGAGTTGCAATGACCAAAAATGGTGTTTCTAATTGATATCCAGATCCGTCAATTGTGATTTGACGTTCCTCCATCACTTCAAAAAGTGCGGCTTGCGTTTTCGCTGGAGCACGGTTGATTTCATCAATTAAAATTAAATTAGAGAAAATCGGCCCTTTTTTGAATTCAAACTCAGAATTCTTCAAATTGAAGATGGAAGTTCCTAAAATATCAGAAGGCATTAAATCTGGTGTAAACTGAATTCTGCTGAAACCAATATTTAAAGTTTTCGATAATAATTTGGCAGTAATTGTTTTGGCAACACCTGGAACACCTTCTAGAAGAACGTGTCCGTTTGATAAAATAGCGACCAAAAGCTGGTCCACCATTTTGTGCTGTCCAACGATTACAGTTTCAATTTCTTTTTTTATCGAGTTTACATGTTCTAAAAGAGGCCCTAAATTGATTCTAGTTTCAAAATTCACATTTTCATTTGTGATTTCGCCTGATGCTGTATTGATGTCGTCCATAATTGGTATGTTTTTTTTGCCACAGATTAAAAGGATTAACACAGATTAATTTTTTATAAAATCTTTTAATCTGTGGCTAAATAAATTAATGTATAATCTTTTCTATTGCTGTATTTATTTTAATTAAATCTTCCTCAAGATTTCCATGATAACTGTTTCGATGATCGTTGATTAGTCTAACGAGATCTTCAATGTCCTTTTCGTCTTTTCCAGTTTTGTAATGCAATTTTTTGATAAATTCTTCATCTAATTTCGAAGTGTCGATCAAATAATCAGTTCTAATTTTTTCTAAGAAATAAATAATCTTTTTATCAATAATATTGGTGTGATCGCCTTCTTGATAATATAAATTTCCAATGGTTTTCGTAAAATCTACAGTTAAATTCTGCAATGGTTTTATAATGGGTACAATGCGTTGTTTTCGTTTGGCATTAAAAATCATAAAAATTAAAATTCCCAAAAGTCCTAAAAGCCAAGCCGATTTTAAAGCTGGCTGGCTAAAAATATAGCGCATAGGAGAATTTGAAATTCGCTTATCATTTATGCTTTTGTTATACCAGAAAATATTCCCTGCCGTAAAATACGAAAGCACATTTTCTGCATATTGATAATGATCTTTTTTTAGCAGATTATAGTTCGTAAATGCAACAGGCTGCGTATGTAAATACACATAACCATTTTTATACGGAACTTCAATAAAATTAATCTGTCTTTTGTTTTTTGCACTGTTTTGATATCCTAAAACTTTTGTATTTATAGTGTCTATTTTTGAAAAATAATCACTTAAACCAGTATTTAAAGTATATTTTTTTGTACTTACATTTTTATTGGCCATCCAGATCGAAACATTTTCTGAGGGCATAAAATCGGTTTGTAATTCAATTTTTAATGAATCTAATAAAATTTTTGGAAAAGCTCTCATACTCAAAAAGGCTTTATTCCCGTGCGAAACAAAATACAAAATCTCTTTCATAGATTGTTCGTCAATATTATTGGCTTCAGAAATATTAATAAAGGTTCCTTTGATTTTATAGTTTTCTACATTTTTTCTTTCATCATATTGAGAATCTAAATATTCATAAGGTGTTTGAACCGAAATTTTTTCTACTTTTTGATTCTTAAAAAAGCCATTTACTTCATGGTCGAAAATGTATAATCCAAACGGAATCTTATCATTTACAGAGTAAGTAGGAGTCCAGTCAATAGGTTTTGGTTTTCCATTGTCTGTAAGCAGTACTAAACCGAATATTAAAACGAGAATAGCAATGTATATTTTAACGTTTTTATCCATTGCCAAACATTTTTAAAGCATTCTTAAATCTATTCTCTGTTTTTCTGAATACAATATCATCTATTTCAAATTCGCCGTACCAGATGTAATTGTACAAATAAGAAAGATACATGAATTCTTCTTTGTGAACAGGCTGTTGCAATTCGTATAAATAATCAGAATTGGTTTTTTCGATATCCCATTCAATATAATTGCTTTGTGCCATAACTTTTAAAAGCCACAGATAATAATAACGTACAGCGACTCTTTTCTCTCCAGCCTCAATACTTTCTTTAATTAATTTTTCGAAATCTAAAAGATGAATGTTTTTCTCGGCATCAGAATAAAAAATTGCTTTTTTATTGGCATTTTTTCCAAAAATCCATCTTCCTTCCTGTTTGGTTAGAGCTTTTGCTATAAAATAGATTAAAGCAACAACTACCAAAACCATAATAACTCTGAATAAAATAACAACAAAGTCAAGTGAGGTTTTTACGCTTTTAAAATTGAATAATTTAGCGAATAGGTTTGCCAGCCAATGTTTAAAATGATCCCACCAGTTTTTTTCGGGGGCTTTATATTCGTATATAAATTCAGGATCTGTATATTTTTTCTTGAAATTTTTATCGAAATGTTTTACTGTTACTTTTCTAGAATCTACCTGAATATCCTTTTCGGTATATTTAATTGTACTGATTTTAGGCGGATCTATAGGTACAACAGTAGAATCCTGAGCCTTAGAAACACAGCAGCAAAAAAGAAAAGATAAAATAAAAAATAATCTTGTCATTACTTGGTATTAAAGTTTTGCGGCGGTTAAGGAATTTAATTTTTTGTGTACTATAAAAGGATAAACCAGGTAATAAAACGAAATAAGGGCAAGCGTAAATAAAATGATAAAACTGCTTAGCCAATTAGGCATATCAATAGAATATCTAGTAATAAAACCTTCCAGAAAACCGGCACTTATCGTAAAAGGAAAAGTACTCAAGAAAATTTTGAAGCTGTTTTTAAATCCAATCTTAAAAGAATTTACTCTGGAGAAAGTTTTAGGAAAAAGAATAGAAGCTCCCAAAATAAATCCTGTCATGGCTTCAATAACAATAGCAAAAATTTCCATAGAACCATGAATCCAGATACCTCGTACACTTTTCCAGAAAACATTTTGCTCGTAAAAGAAATATTGAAAAGAACCCAGCATGATACAGTTTTGAAGGAAAACAAAAAAAGTACCTATACCAGCAAAAATACCATAGAAATAACATTTGGCTCCAACATAAAGATTGTTTACGGTAATGCCTATAAAACTTCCCCAATTACTGCCGGATCCATAAACGGCCATTGGATTTCCTTTTTTGATGTTTTCTAAAGTCATATTTACGTACTCGTCCCCTAAAATCAATCGGACAAAGTCCTGATCATAACGAGCAGAAAGTACACCAATAGAAACCGTCACAAAAAATAAAGCAAAGGCATATAATAAATATCTTTTGTATTCATAAACCAACAGCGGAACATCAATCTTAAAGAAATCAATAAACTGATTACTGTCGGTGCGTTTGGTTTTGTAAATCTTTTGATAAATTTGAGAAGCAAGATGGTTGAGATACACAACCGTTTTACTTTTAGGGTAATACGTTTGGGCATAAGCTAAGTCATTCATCATTTGAATGTACAAATTAGCTAATTCATCAGGATTTTTTTTAGCTTTACCGAAAATTGCCAGCTCGAATTCGAGCCATTTTTCTTTGTTTTGTTTTATAAAAGCGATTTCTCTCATTGTAGGCTAAAATATAAAATATGTCAGAATTATCTATTAACACGACGCAAAATGTCAAAATAAATTTTATTGCTGCAACTGTAGGCGAACGATTAGGGGCTTTTTTCATTGATATTGCTATCATTGTCTCTTATATTTATACGGTTTCATTGGTTGTTTTTGACCTATTGCAGGTGGACCGATTAATGTTTAATTTGGATGGATGGTCCAAAGGAGCTATTTATTTAATTATCTATTCACCCATAATTGTCTATTCGTTAGTTTTAGAAAGTATTTTTGAAGGACAATCGTTTGGAAAGAAACTGGTCAAAATTAAAGTGGTCAAAATTGATGGTTACCAGGCTGGATTTGGTGATTATTTGGTTCGCTGGTTTTTTAGGGTTATCGACTTTTTCAGCTTTTTTGGGCTTCCGGGTTTAATTACGGTCATTACAAGTCATAAATCACAACGTTTGGGCGATATGGCAGCAGGAACCGCGGTTATTACTTTAAAGAATAAAATTAATATCAGCCATACTATTTTGGAAGAAATTGGAGATGCGTATGTGCCAACTTATCCTTTGGTGATAAAACTTTCAGATAATGATATGCGAATCATCAAAGAAACCTACCAAAAGGCGGCTGCTAAAAATGACCATGAAATTATTTACAAATTGGTGGCAAAGATTGAAAGCGTAACAGGAATTAAAAATCAGTCTGGAAATAATAATGATTTTATTCGAGTGATTTTAAAAGATTATAATTTCTATACACAGCATATGTAATAGTTTGGACTAAGAATTGAAAATGTTTTTTTATTTGAAGTTATATTTTTTTTATATTTAACTGATTATTAGTTTTTAAGAGTAAAATTAAACTTCTAAAACATGAAAAATAGAAAGCCTTTCCTTGTTGTTTTAATGTTGCTTACATTCATTTTTAGTTTCGCTCAAGGCGGAAAAAAATTAGATAAAATTATAAAAAGAGATTATCAGATTATTGAATGTACCATTTCAAAAATGTCTGATAAAACAGTAGAATATTCACTTCCGGGAGAAACACTTCAGATTTCGCTTGACGTTTCACAAATTGCCAGAATTGATTTTTCCAGCGGAAGATCACAGACTTTTGATGTTAGTCAGGGAAATAGTTCGCCTTCTTCAGGATCTTCTACAATTGCAGTTTCTGAAATGAAATCCAATACAATAGCCGTTCTTCCAGTTCCGTATTTAAATTCAGATACGCAGGAAAGTTCAGAAGAAATGGCAAAATTTGCTCAAAACGATCTTTATAACAAACTTCTCGATAAATCTTCCAATATCCTTCCGCTGACAGTTCAGGATTTAAGAACAACTAATAGTTTATTACACAATGCAGGAATAGATTATAAGAATATTGACGAAACACCGATCGAAGATCTAGAAAAAATATTGGGAGTAGATAATATTGTTGCTGCAAAAGTTTCCTATACAATTGGAACGGCGGCAACTTCGACCACTTATAACAGCGGCAATGCAAAAGTGAGTGACAATAATAAAAAAGTAAAAACAAACGATGTTTCAACTACAACATCAAACAATCAAAATTATTATTACTATACGGTTTATTTTGATATGTATAAAAATAAGGACAAAATTTATTCTCAAACCCGTAAACCTTTTTTAGCAGTAAAAGACAGTTGGATGGATTCTGTTAGTTATCTATTAAAAAGAAGTCCCATTTATGTTAAAAAATAATTCAGGAAAACGAAATGGAAAAATTCAAATCTAAAATTGACTTATGGCTGGCATTGCTGTTAATTGTAATTTTTGGACTAGCACTGATACAGTTTGCTTATGATAAAAATTGGATAGGTTTTTCTTTTATGTTTTGTATCAGCGCTTTCATTATACATATGTTTGCTACTACTTTTTATACGATTGTGAGAGACAAACTGCGAATAAAATGTGGCTTTCTTATTGATTTTTCGATTGATATTAAAAATATAAAAAGTATTTCTCAAACGTTCAATGTTATAAGTTCACCTGCACTTTCATTGGATAGATTAGAAATTATGTATGGAAAATATGACTCGATTTTAATTTCTCCGAAAGACAAAATAAGATTTACAGAAGCAATAAAAAGAATAAATTCTGAAGTAGAAATAGTATTAAAAAAATAGGAACAATACTAAAATCTCTGCACCTTTGCATCTTTGTAACTCAGAAAAAAATGTTTCATTTACTAGATATTATTGGGACAATGGCGTTTGCTATGTCCGGCGCTTTAACGGCAATGCATAAAAAACTGGATCCTTTTGGGGTTTTTATTATTGCTTTTGTGACAGCGGTAGGGGGCGGAACACTTCGAGACGTTCTCATTGGTAGAACTCCAGTTGGCTGGATGCGTGATATGCAGTATGTTTATGTCATTATTTTAGGTTTTTTTCTGGCAATTCTTTTTAGAAAAAGGTTTGATAAACTAAGAACTTCTTTGTTTTTGTTTGATACGATTGGACTTGGGGTTTTTACCTTAATTGGTCTCGAAAGAGGACTTTTGACAGGACTTCATCCGGCAATTTGTATTGCATTGGGAACAATGACAGCTTGTTTTGGAGGTGTAATTCGAGATATTTTATGCAACGAAATCCCAAACGTTTTTCGAGAAGAGATTTATGCAACAATCTGTATTTTTGGCGGAATATTATTTTTTGGACTAAGAAAATTAAACTTAGAAGATGATATTTTATATTTGGTAACTTCACTTGTTATTATCGTGATCAGACTTATGGCTGTAAAATATAAATGGCACTTGAAAGCATTTGATCATAAGTAATTTGGAGATGAAAAAATATAGTATTAAAATATACAATCAGAACGATTTTTCTATTTGGAACAACTTTGTTGATCAGGCCAAAAATGCTACTTTTTTATTTCATCGCGATTTTATGGAATATCATAAAGATCGATTTGAAGATTTTTCTCTTTTGGTTTTTGAAGAGGAAAAATTGCGAGCCATTCTTCCAGCCAATAAAAATGGAAATACCGTTTATTCACATCAGGGACTTACTTACGGCGGATTGGTTTTTTCTTCTAAATTGAATGGCGAAAAGGTAGAATCTATTTTAGATGATATTTTACTTTTTTTGAAAGAAAATAAGATTGAAACTTTTTATTATAAACCAATTCCTGATTTTTATTTGTTAGAAGGAAATGCAGCTATGGAGTTTTTTTTGTTGAAAAGAGGAGCGGTTTTAGAAAGAAAAGAAATGAATCTGGCTGTTAATTTATCAACGGAACTTAAAATCTCAAAAAGCAAATTAAAACATTTTAGAAGAATTGAAAATCTTGATTTGCATATTGTTGAAGAAGAAGGGTTTAATCCTTTTTGGGAAAACATTCTACAGCCAAGACTTTTAGAAAAATTTTGCGTAAAACCCGTTCATTCTGAAGCAGAAATATCATATTTAAAAGCTAATTTTCCTCTGAATATTAGACAGTTTTCTGCCTATACAAATGACGAAATTATTGCCGGAATAACAATTTTCGAAACAAGAAATGTAGTTAAATCTCAATATGGGGCAACTTCAAAAAAAGGTGAAAAATTTAGAGCTTTAGATTTTTTATTCATTAATTTAATTCAAAAATACAAAGAAGATGGAAAGATCTTTTTTGATATGGGAATTGTTGATGAAAATAATCTATCTGGATATAATGAAGGGCTTTTAAAACAAAAAGAAGAGTTAGGTTGTTCAATCTATTCTCAGGATTTTTATAAAATTGATTTTAAATACTAATTTGAATTTCTATAAAAAAATAGTTCAAACCAGTTTGTTTAAGATTACTTCTTTAAACAGTTTAAGCGTGGTTTTAAAAATCGGAATTGGTTTGATTACGTCAAAAATATTGGCTGTTTTTGTTGGCCCGAGTGGCATGGCTTTGGTCGGAAATCTGCGTAATTTTATAACTTCAATAGAAAATATTTCCACTCTAGGATTTCAAAACGGCATTGTAAAATATACCGCCGAAAATGAGAAAAATAAAGCGGAACTTCAAAAAATAATTACGACCGTTTTTATTAGTTTGATTGTTGTAGCTGTTCTTTTAGCTATGATTTTATTTTCAACAGCCGATTATTGGAACATTAAAATTTTTGGAAGTAATACAGAATATTTAAAGATTTTAAAGGTTTTAGCTTTTGCTTTGCCTTTTTACGGTGTTTCCATCTTTTTTGTCGCGTTGATAAATGGTTTAGGAAGATTTCAAAAAGTAATCTGGATCAATATTATTGGAAACGTTATTGGTTTACTGACTTCTGTTTTTTTGATTCTACAATTTAAAACTTTTGGAGCTTTACTGGCAATTGTAATTGCGCCTGCTTTATTGTTTTTTGCAACCTTTTATCTGGTTCAAAAAGAAATTGACTTTTTTCAAATCGTAAAAATGGATTGGTTTGATTTTAAAATATTAAAAAATCTTTCCTCTTATTCTGTAATGGCTTTGGTTTCTTCGGTTCTTGGACCAATTGTGTTTTTGGCGATCCGAAACCAAATCATTCAGAATTTAGGAATGGAACAGGCAGGATATTGGGAAACCATGACGCGAATTTCGTCGTATTATCTGTTGTTTGTCAGTACAATTCTAACCGTTTATTTTTTGCCAAAACTAGCAAAAGCATCAACAAATCAAGAAACCAAAAATATTTTTTGGCAGTTTTATAAATACATTCTGCCTGTTTTTATTTTAGGTTTAATTATCCTTTATTGTCTAAGGTTTTTTGTTGTTGAGCTTCTTTTTACAAAAGAATTTCTCCCAGTGACTAATTTGTTTTTCTGGCAGTTTTTAGGAGATGTTTTTAAAGTCAGCGCTCTAATTTTAGGCTATCAGTTTTTTGCTAAAAAATTGACTTGGGCTTTTATTGCAACCGAATTGTATTCATTATTTGTCTTATATGCTGCTAGTTTATATTACATGAAGATATTCCAAATCGAAGGTGTTGTATTGGCCTACGCTTTTCAGAATTTAACTTATTTGATACTGCTTGCGATTTATTTCAGGAAAAGTTTATTTTAGTTTTCGTTCCATTTTTGAACATATTGCTCCGCGATTTTTATATAATCATGTTCCTTTTCAATAAACGCTCTGGCACGTTTTCCTATGGCGGTAATTTCTTCAGGATTATCAATCAAAAAAGACAATTCATTTACCAAATAATCAACATCTGGAATAGAATTGATGCAGACGTTTTCAGTAAGCTTATAATACTCCATAAACTCAGTTTCGGCATTGGTAAAAACGACTTTTCCTTTTGCCATCGATTCTAGCGCATTGTAACCTTGATCGTATCCGTAAATTTGATCCAGTAAAATATGAGAACGATTATAGAGATTGATATATTCTGAATACGGAACACTTCGAACCGTAATTATTTCGATTTTATCACCGTATTTTTTCTCGATTATTTCTAACACTTTTTCAAAATAATCATTTCCTTTTTTTAAATAATTATCAGTATTAATGCCGTGAAAAATGATGATTTTATCATTGATCTCAATAGGTTGAAATGGAAGTTTGTCAATATTAATCGGGTTTGGAATCATTCCCAAATATTTAGGATTGCCCTTTAGCGGAAGATGGTAATCTAAATCGGAAGCAATTATTCCATTACACTTTTTATAGATAAATTGATGTAGTTTGAAAAAAGATTTTTCACGGAATTTTAAAACGTTTCCGAAAGATTTTTTATCAATTTTGTTATTTTGATATAAAGAGATTACAGATTTAAAATCGGGATTTTCGAAACAATATTTCACATTTAAATAATCGAATCCCGAACTTAGTAAAAATAATTTTTTGTTGTTTTTTAAAAGACTTGAAATAATCTTTTTCTCGAAATTATAAGTACAATGAAAACTATTTTCGTTAATTAACTGTACGACATCAAAATCAGAGCATTGTTTTTCTAATTTTAGAAACTGGCGATACGTTAAATAAGAGCTGATATCAAAACCAGAGATTTTATAAATGGCAATTTTTAACTTTTTTAAAAATCCAGCATCCCATTTTTTTTGGATAGGAAAATCAACAGGAAAATTTTTAAAACCGTCTTTCTGACCAATAATAAAAACTTTGTGTCCTAATTGCTGCAAACCATCTTTCAAAGAATTGTGCAAATGACTATATTCTCCTACCAGTAAAATTTTCATTTATGTGTATATTTGACAAATATATTTACTTTTTCGGTCAAAAACATGAATAAAAAGAAAGTTGCTATTGTTTCAAATTCTTTAGGAAAAGGAGGAGCAGAACGTTTTGCAGCTTTATTGACTTTTATGTTGGAAGATTCAGGTTTCGAAGTGCATTCGATTATTGTAAATGATGTTTTAGATTATTCGTTTACAGGAAGTTTGTTCAATTTAGAAAAAGAAATTTCAAGCTTTTCTTTTCTTAAAAAACTAAAAAAAGGAATTTTACTTCGCCACTATTTAGTTCAAAACAATATCGAAATTGTAATTGACAGCAGAACCAGAAATGTATTGTTAAGAGAATTAATTACGAGATTTATTTATCGAAAGACTAAAATCTTTTACATTGTACATAGCTACAATTTTCAAAATTATTTTCCTTCTTCAAAATTTTGGTCAAGAATCATTTATAAAAATGTCGAAGCATTAATCTGTGTTTCAAAAGCAATTGAAGAAAAAATACAGCAGCTTTATAAATTCGATAATACAATTACGATTTACAATCCGTTTTTTATTGCTGAAAAAGAATTCGAAAAAGAGGTTTTAGAAACTAAAAAAGTGATTTTGTTTTTTGGTCGATTAGATGAAAAAGTGAAGAATTTTACTTTAATGTTGGAAGCTTTTGTAGCATCTCAAATTTTCTTGAAAGGATATGAATTACATCTTTTAGGTTCGGGAAATGATTTAGAATTTATAAAGCAGAAAATCGAAAAGTTAGAATTAAGTAAGTATGTCAAAATTTTTCCATTTAAACAAAACCCATTTAAGGAAGTTCGGCAAGCCAAATTTACTATATTGACCAGTAATTACGAAGGTTTTCCAATGTCAATTGTAGAATCATTAGCTTTAGAAACGCCAGTTGTAGCCGTAGATTGCAATTCTGGACCGAGAGAAATTATTCAGAATGAATTTAATGGTTTGCTTGTCGAAAACCATAATAAAGAAGCGTTGGCATTAGCAATAAATAGATTTGCGGATGACGACGAATTATATCATTTTTGTAAAAAGAATGCTGTTCAAAGTGTATCGCATTTGTCTTTAAAAAATATTTCTAAACAATGGAGAAATCTTCTTACCAATCCAAAATAACAACTGTTACGGATACTCGTTTAATCGAAATTCCGAAAATTCAGGATCGAAGAGGCAACCTTTCGGTTATTGAAGGAGATACCATTCCGTTTGTTTCAAAGAGAGTTTATTATCTGTATGATGTGCCAAGCGGAAGTAAAAGAGGAGGACATGCACATAAAGGGCAACAACAATTTTTAATTGCTCTAAGCGGTAGTTTTGATGTGATTTTGAAAGACGGAAAAAACAAACAAGTCATAACTTTAAATAAACCTAATATAGGACTGCTTATTGTTCCAGGAATTTGGAGGGAAATTCAGAATTTTTCTTCTGGAAGTGTATGTTTAGTTTTATCTTCTGATGAATTTGATGAAGAAGATTACATCCGTGAATACAAAAAATATCGATTATTTAAAGACCGATGATCCTAAGCCTAAATTAGCCAGTACGGTTTTTACTTTAATTAAAAATATTAATCCAAAAGCAGGAAGAAGTAGTAAAGTTCTTTTCTTTAACCCCAAATTCTTCAAATCAATTGGTTTAGAATATTTCGCATAAAGTATTTTTTCTCCCGCTATTTTACTTTTTATAGCTAATGAAAATCGGTTTAAATCTAAGAACTTTTTTAAATCTGAATTAGTTTTTTCAATTTCTTCATATTTTGAAAAATCCATTTTTTCTCTTACCAGTTTGGTATTTTTTGAAAGACTTTTAGGATCGTAAACATAACGAGCCAATATTTTCCAAGAAAAAACTACATCATAAATAAGTCCAATTCTAATCCATAAATCAGTGTCCTGACCGCTTTTTATTCTAGTATCAAAATTTCCGGCTTCTTCAAAAACAGTTTTATGAAAAACAGCACAGGAAGTACAAAGAACCGTTTCTTTTATACTGGCTTGAAAGTAATTTACAACTTCAAATTCATTATTTGATTTTGAAATAGAATACTGCGCTGGAATTATTTTTTTAGAAGTATCGATTTCAATCGCTGCCGAAAAAACTTTTTGATTTGGAACTTTTGAAATGATCGTAAACATTGTTTCTAAAAACGTCGGATACCAATAATCGTCTGCATCGAGAAAAGTTATAAAATCAGCAGTCGTTTTTTCGATGCCGTAATTCCTAGCTGTTGAAGCACCTTCGTTTTCTTTACTGAAATAATGAATTCTATCGTCTTTAAACTGAAGCAGCTTTTCGTCACTTTTGTCTGTAGATCCATCATTTACGACAATAATCTCAAAATCCTGAAAGGTTTGATCCAGTACGCTTTGTATCGTGTTTTCGATAAAAATTTCTTTGTTGTAAAGCGGGATTATGATAGAGAAAAAAGCCATTTATTTTGATTTTAAAAAGCAGTAATATCCCAATTTATAAATGTCAAACAGAAAAAGCGATGGTTGTTCTGAAACCAGATTTCTTTCGATTTTCGATTCTAATTTTCGAAAAATAAAAGAAAAAACAGCAAGCATTTTTATTGTTTTTAAAAGTTCAAATGAAGCAATAATTCTACTTTCATTTAAAGAAATTTTGTTCGAATAATTTAGAAAAGCTAAGTTTTCTAAGGCTGTTTTTGTTTTACTTAAAAATAGGGCAGAAGTCTCTAGGTTTAAATGAAAAACAGGATTCTCAATATGTGCAATTTCAATTTGGTTTGATTTTAAAACAGCAAAAAAAAGCAAATCTTCGTAACCGTATTGCGTTAGGGTTTCATCAAAAGGAAAACGAAGAACAATTTCTTTTTTAATCAGTAAATTAGAAACTAAAGCTGTTTGAGATGGATTTTGAATTCTCTGAGATAAAGGTAAAGCTTCTCTTTCTCTGCCATAAATCCAGCGTAAAAGCAATTCTTTTGAAGGTTTTTTAGTTTCATACAAAAGACCTCCAAAAATAACTTTTTTGTTGTTTTTTATTTCTGAAATATAATTTGAAATAAAATTATCATGAACAGAAATGACATCGGCATCTAAAAAAAGCTGATTTTCATAAACCGCTTTTTTTGCTAATAAATTCCGAATAGCACTTCGTCCAATATTTTTTTCTAAAATAGTAAAGAAACAATTTTGGAATTGATTAATTCTTTGGTTTTCAATTGTAAATTCTTGCGAAGCATCGTCTAAACAAATAATTTCAAAAGGAATATTACATTCCAAAGTCTGTTTGTATATCGTTTCTACAAGAGTAAAAATATTGTAATTGTAAACCGGAATTAAAACAGAAAGCATTACACGTTTCTTTGCACCACTTCGAAGATTCTTTCATCTTCGCATTTCAGAGTTTTAGAAGGGAATTTCATCAATAAAGCATAATCGTGCGTTGCCATGATTATGGTTTTTCCGTTGGCATTGATGTTTTTTAATACTTCTAAAACCTCAGAACTTGTCTGTGGATCAAGGTTTCCTGTTGGTTCGTCTGCTAAGATAAATTCTGGATCGTTCAGTAAAGCTCTTGCAATGGCAACACGTTGCTGCTCTCCTCCAGAAAGTTGGTGTGGCATTTTATTCACAAAATCTTTCATGCCTACTTTGTCCAAAACTTCATCAATTTTGTGCAGCATTGCATCTTTTTCATGCCATCCAGTTGCTCTTAGTACAAAAAGCATATTGTCTTTAATAGAACGATCTGGAAGCAGTTTAAAGTCTTGAAATACAATCCCAATTTTACGTCTCAAAAACGGAATATCGTTTTCTTTTAATGCTGCCAAATCAAATTCAACTATATGTCCTTCTCCTTCAACTAATGGTAAATCAGCGTATAAAGTTTTTAAGAAGCTACTTTTTCCAGAACCTGTTTTCCCGATGATGTAGATAAATTCACCGTGGTTAACATCTAAATTAATATGAGAGATAATTTTTCTTCCTTCTTGATATATAGTGACTTCTTTAAGAGATAGTACGGTTTGTGACATAATAAAATTGATTTGAATGGTAAAAGTAATAAGATAACGTTTGGATTCAAAATAAATTTGAATCATTTCTGTAAGAAATATAAAAAAATGCAAATAGTTTTAAGTAATAAAAAAAATGGAATAATACTTGTGTCAGGAAAAATTTCATTTTAGAAAGTTTGAGAACCAATATTTTGAAGTTTAAATAAACAAAAAATCACATCTGATTAATCTTTTGTTCATAATAAAACCTTAAAACGTTTCGTTATAAACCGTATAAAATTGATACATTTGAATACTAAATATTATTAAAATGCGTAAACTTTCCTGGTTCTTTTTATTCCAAATCATTCTTTTATCGACCATAGTTTCGGCACAAAAATCAGCTATTTATACTTACGATTTAAAGGATTTTGACAAAGCACTGGCTTTATATAATGATAAACAATATGCTTCGGCACAGCTCATTTTTGAGCATGTTAAAAATACTGAAGTTACCGAAGAAGTAAAGTCAGACTGTGCGTTTTACATCGCCAATTGTGCGATAAGAACCAACAAAGCAAACGCTGATGCGTTGGTGGAAAAATTCGTGAATGATTATCCAACAAGTACTAAGCAAAATCAAGCTTATATTGAAGCTGCACAGTTTTTCTTTGAACAAGGAAATTATCCAAAAGCATTGCAGTGGTTTGATAAAGTAGATGAAAGTTATATGAGTAAATCCGAATCGGATAAGTTTAACTTCATGAAAGGCTACAGCTATTTTAATGCAAAAAAGAAAAAAGAAGCAACCAACTATTTTAATAAAGTAGTTAATTCTAAAGAATATGGTTCTCAAGCCAAATATTATTTAGGATTTATGGCTTACGAAGGCGACGATTACAAAGAAGCAACCAAATATTTTGATGAGGTTTCCGGAGAAGAAAAGTACAAAGAGAAACTTTCGTACTATCAAGCAGATATGAATTTCAAACTTGGTAATTTTCAAAAAGCAATTGATTTAGGGCAGACAGCAATGGCTAAATCAAATGAACTGGAAAAATCGGAATTGAATAAAATTATTGGAGAAAGTTATTTCAATTTAAAACAATACGATAAAGCAATTCCTTATTTAGAAAAGTACGCAGGTAAGAAAGGAAAATGGAATAATACCGATTTTTACCAGTTAGGATATGCTTATTATGAGCAGAAAAACTACGAAAAAGCCATTTCTCAATTCAATAAAATTATCGAAGGAAAAGATTTCGTAGCGCAAAATGCTTATTATCATTTAGGTTTGAGTTATTTGAATATTGGTAAAAAGCAGGAAGCTTTAAACGCGTTTAAAAATGCTTCAGAAATGGATTTCAATGCGCAGATTCAAGAAGATGCAGCTTTAAATTATGCTAAATTAAGTTACGATATTGGAAATGCGTATCAAGCCGTTCCTGGAATTTTGTTAGATTTCTTAAAAAAATATCCAAACAATTCAAGTCGTTCTGAAGTAGAAAAACTATTGGTTGATTCTTATATTTCTTCTAAAAATTACAAAGAAGCTTTGGCTTTATTAGAGAAAAATAGAACTGCTGAAAATAAAGCAGCTTATCAAAAAGTATTGTTTTATCGTGGTGTAGAATTGTACAACGAATCGAATTATCAGGAAGCAGGCAAAATGTTTAAAAGCGCTATAAGCGAACAAAAAACACCTGAATTTACTGCTCGTGCCACGTTCTGGAAAGCAGAAACAGAATATTTAAACGATGATATGCAGAATGCTTTGTTAACTTATAAGCAATTTGCCGGAATGTCTGCTGCAAAATCTACAGACGAATATAAAAACATCAATTATAATATTGGTTATACTTATTTTAAGTTGAAAGAATATGATCAGGCTGCGAATTCTTTTCAGGCTCAAATTGATAATTCTCCATCAGATAAAGTTCGTTTAAACGATTCTTATTTACGTTTGGGAGACTGTCGTTTTGTGACTTCAAAATACAGCGCAGCAAACGAGGCGTACGGAAAAGCAATTGCCGCAAAAGGTGTTGATGCCGATTATGCTCAGTTTCAAAAAGCACTTTCTTACGGATTCATGTCAAACAATGCTAAGAAAGTAGACGAATTGAACAACTTCCTTCAGATGTATAAAAAATCGTCTTATCGTGACGACGCTTTGTTTGAATTAGGAAATACTTATGTTGCTGAAAAGAAAAACGATCAGGCAATTAAAACCTACGATCAGTTGATTTCAGAATTCCAAAATGGATCTTTTACTTCAAAAGCAATTTTGAAACAAGGTTTGATTTATTACAATTCAGATAGAGATCAGCAGGCTTTAACGAAATTCAAAAAAGTTGCTGCTGAGTTCCCAAAAACACCGGAAGCTTTAGAAGCAGTTGCAACAGCAAGATTAATTTATGTGGATTCTGGAAAAGTAGATGAATACGCAACTTGGGTTAGAACTTTAGATTTTGTTGAAGTTTCGGACGCTGAATTAGATAACGATACTTATGATGCAGCCTTTAAACAATACAGTCAAAATAATAGCAAAGCAGCAATTACAGGATTTTCGGGTTATGTGAGCAAATTCCCAACAGGATTACATGCTTTAGAGGCGAATTTCTATTTAGGACAGCTTTATTATGCTGAGGGTTCTGAGACAAAATCAACATCAAATTATCAATATGTTGCAGATCAGCCAAGAAATGAATTTACAGAGCAGGCTTTGAATAGACTGGCTCAGATTTATTTAAAAGCGAAAGATTGCGATAAATCAATTCCAGTTTTAAAACGTTTAGAAAACGAAGCAGATTATCCGCAGAATAAAACTTTCGCTCAGGCGAACTTAATGAAATGTTATTATGACAAAAAAGATTATGATAACTCCGTTGTTGCTGCTGAAAAAGTTTTAGAAAACCCAAAATCGGACGCTGGAGTAAAAGCCGATGCTCAGATTATTGTAGCTCGTGCAGCAATTCAAACCGGAAATGAAGATAAAGCAAAAACAGCTTATGCTAAATTATTGACAACTTCGAAAGGAGAATTAGCAGCCGAAGCGTTGTATTACGATGCTTATTTTAAAACAAAAGAAGGTAAGTACGATGCTTCAAATATTGCAGTTCAGAAATTAGCTAAAAGCTATTCGGCATATAAATATTATGGAGCAAAAGGTTTAGTGCTAATGGCGAAAAACTTCTACGGATTAAAAGACAGCTATCAAGCGACTTATATTTTGGATAACGTAATCAACAATTTTACAGATTATCCGGATGTTGTAGAAGAAGCGAAAAAAGAATTGAGCGCTATTAAAGCGGAAGAATCAAAAACGAATTCGTCGATTAATAGATAATTTTTAATGTATACTGTAGATTGTATACTGTAAAAATGAAAACATTGAAACAGTATACAATTTACAATTTACATTTTTTTACAAAAAAGATATGAGTTTACCTTTTTATATAGTAGATGTTTTTGCCGATAAAAAATATGCTGGAAATCAGCTGGCGGTTTTTTTAGATGCAGAAAATTTAAGCACAGTACAAATGCAGCAGATTGCACGAGAAATTAATTTTGCAGAGAGCACCTTTGTTACAAAGCTAGACAGAGAAAATAATAAAGCGGAAATTAGAATATTTACACCAGCACACGAAATGCAGTTTGCAGGACATCCAATAATTGGAACTTCATGGGTTTTGATGAACAAGATTTTTGAAAATGCTCCATCTGAAATGAAATTAGAAGTTCCTATTGGACCAATTGCAATTCATAAATCAGAAGATCTGATTTGGTTAAAAGCAGCGCAGCCAAAGTTTTGGGATGTTTTTTCAAAAGAAGATTTTACACACTTCAGCAATCTGAAAGTAAGCGATTTTGAAAACCAATTTCCAGTTCAGGAAGTTACAACTGGAAGCGCTTTTGTAATGGTTCCGCTAAGCAGTAGAAGAGCTTTAGAGAATTTGGTTTTGGATAAAGACAACGCGGGTCTATGGATGAAACAGCATTGTAAAACCGATCACCAAGGTTTATATTTTTACTATTTTGAAGGAACAAAAGTAACCAGCAGATTATTGTACATTGAACACAATCAGTTAATGGAGGATGCTGCGACAGGAAGTGCCAGTACATGTTTGCAAGCCTCTTTGTTAAAATACAATACCAAAGAAATTGAACTAATCAACTATCAGGGCGAGTTTATAAACAGACCTTCTGAAATCTATTTTAAAGGAAAATTAGTTGACGATCAATATGATATCAATATTGGAGGAAAAGCTCAGTTCGTAGCCAAAGGAGAATGGGAGGCTTAAACAAGAATATAGAAAATAGAACAAAGAAAAAAGATTTTAGAATATAGAAAGAGAACAAAGGGTTTTTAGCATAAGAATTAAGAAATAGCAAAAGTCTATTGTCTATATTCTTTTCTCTATACTCTTAAAAAGAAGAAATATGAAATTAAATTGCCAGTATAAAATTATCGTTTTACTAGTATTATTTGCTGTCCAGCTTTCGTTTTCCCAAGTTAAGAAAAATGAAAGTATCGGAACGGAAACCGTAAATGTTGTAAAACCGTATTCGCCGACTATTTCAGATGCTTTTAAAGTAAAAGAAAATCCTTCGCTTGACGACAGCGGTAATCAGCCAAAGGAAGTAATTAAATATAGTATTTTATCTGTTCCTGTGGCTTCTACGTTTACGCCTTCTAAAGGAAAAGCAGAAGGAGTGGAAAAAGCTAAAAGAGAAAAACTATTTAATAATTACGCCACTGTTGGAGTTGGAAATTATGGTACTTTGAATGGCGAATTATTTGTAAATCAGGATTTAGGAAATAATGATTATGTGGCGGGCATGTTTCGTCATCATTCGTCGCAAGGGGGAATTAAAGATGTGGAGCTGAATGATGAATTTTATGATACTGCAATTAATGTTGGTTATGGCCAAAACAACAGAGACAATAATTGGAATGTTGATTTAGGATATCAAAATCAAATCTACAATTGGTACGGACTTCCAGCTGATTTTGGTTCAACAATTCCGGCACAGCGTTATGATTTAATAAATAGCATCAATCCAGATCATTCTTATAATACAATTTGGGTAGGCGGAAACGCTGAATTTACAGAGAGTATTTTTAGTAATCTTGCAGCAAAATTTACTCACTTTTCAGATAGTTATTCTTCATCAGAAAATAGATTTTTTGTAAAGCCGACTTTTACAGTTGACATCATGGATCAGGCGATTAAAACAAATGTAATTGTAGATCACGTAAGCGGTTCTTTCAAAAATAATTATTTGCAGAATAATACAGAAGCTGTTAAATATGGTTTTACAAATGTTGGAATCGAGCCAAGTTTTGTAATTCATGAAAATGACTGGACGTTAGAATTGGGAGCTGGAGTTTTTTATAGCGGAGATTCTGAAAACAGTGGCAATAAATTTTATTTGTATCCAAAAGTAAATGCTTCTTATAAATTGGTGGGAGATTTAATGATTTTCTATACAGGAGTTGATGGAGGTTTAAAACAAAACTCTTATGCTGATTTTGTGACTGAGAATCCGTTTTTATCACCGACTTTAAATATGCGTCCGTCAAGCACGCAGTACAATGTTTTTGCAGGTTTAAAAGGAAAACTGGCAAACAATGTAAACTATAATTTGACAGGTTCGTATTTGAATGAAAAAGACAAAGCGTTGTTTAAAGCAAATGATTACACAGAAGTGATTACGAACGAAGATTATGCTTTTGGAAACTCATTTGGAGTAGTTTATGAAGATATTAGAACTTTACGATTTTACGCAGAATTAAAAGCCGATTTCTCTCAAAATGTAACATTCGGAATCAACGGAACATTTAATAGTTACAATACAGATAATGTAGTTGAAGCATGGAATTTACCAACAATGAAATTAAGTTCAACTTTAGACGTTACTATTACTAAGCAATGGTATGCAGGATTGAATGTGTTTTATGTGGGCGAAAGAAAAGATATGCAGGCAAATTCGGGTATTGCAGCTAATTATGCTCCGATAACTTTAAAAAGTTATTTTGATGCCAATGCTCATTTAGGATATAAATTCAACGAACGTTTGACATTTTTCTTAAAAGCGAATAATATAGGAAATCAAGCATATCAAAAATGGTTGAATTACCCAGTGCAAGGATTCCAGATTTTAGGAGGAGCAAATTATAAATTTGATTTTTAGGCTTATTGCCACAAAGACACAGAGGCACTAAGATTTTATAAAAAAATAAAGTGCCTTTTTTTTTTCAGCCATGAACTCATGAATTTTTTGGAGTAGATTCGTGAATTCGTGGCTGTTTTTTTAATTTTACAGTTATGGAAATTAAATTACGTCAAGAGAATATAAACGATTTTGAAAGTGTTTTTCAATTGATAGAAAAAGCTTTTGAGAAAGAAGAATACAGTGATCATAAAGAACAGTTTCTAGTGGAAAGACTTAGAGAATCTGATGCTTTTATTCCTGAATTATCTATTGTTGCAGAACTTGAAGGTAAAATGGTCGGGCATATTTTATTCACCAAATTAAAGATTGTAAATGATTCTCATGCATTTGAATCTTTGGCGTTGGCTCCAGTTTCAGTCCTGCCTGAATTTCAAGGAAAAGGAATTGGTTCCAAACTTATTCTGTATGGACATGAAGTAGCAAAAAGCTTAGATTATAAATCGATTATTTTGTTAGGACATAAAGATTATTATCCAAGATTCGGATATGAACCCTGCGAAAAATACAATATCAAAATGCCATTTGATGTACCTGCAGAAAACTGCATGGTTATCGCGTTGGTAGAAAATAGTTTGGAAGGAGTAAGCGGTGAGGTAATTTATCCAAAAGAATTTTTCGAATAAGATTAGAAAAAAAATGACTTATCTTAGCGCCTTAGTGCCTTTGTGGCAAAACAAAAACCTTTGCATCTTTAAAAAAAATGACCTTCAAAGAAAAAATATACACTCACTACACACAAATGGTTCAAGATCGAATAGATGTTTTTAGAGACATGATTTCCAACTTGACCGAAGATTCAAAAAACGATGCCAAAGGTTCTGCCGGTGACAAACACGAAACTGCATTGTCGATGATGCATATCGAGCAGGAAAAATTGACTAATAAACTGAAAGAAGCGATTGAGCAAAAAAGCATTTTAGATAAAATCGATTCGTTGAAATCTACTGAAAATATTGTTTTGGGAAGTTTAGTAAAAGCAAACGGAATCTATTTATATGTTAGTGTCGCTCTTCCTAAAATAGCAATTGATGGAATCAATGTGATTGCACTTTCTCCGCAATCTCCTTTAGGAAATCATTTAATGGGAAATAAGGCTGGATTTCAGTTTGAAATTAATAAGACGCATTATACGATTCAAAGTGTTGAGTAATCTTATTTACTAAGTCTAGAACTTTGTCAAAGTTTTAAACTTTGACAAAGTTGAATTAACCTTAGATTCTTCTCGATAATCTTGTCATTTTGAGGAGGCAGAAATAACAAGCAGTTTGCTAGTAGTTGTATAAACAGTAATTCCAGAACAATTTTCTGTATCCTCTTTGCGAATCTTTCATTGATATCAAAATAACTCAAAATTTAATTCAAAAAAACATTCTAAACTTTCAATTTTAAACCAATTTCGGACTCCAAATTGAAATTTTTAAGTTTGAAGCTTATTTTTACTTTTAAATTTTACATTTTTCATGTAAATTAATATTTTTGATTAATAATTGTAATTGATATTGAGGTTTGTGTTTTTCAATTGTAACTAATATTACATCTTTGCCTTATCAAATTAAAAACTTAAAATTAAAATATAGAATATTATGTGTGGAATTGTATGTGCCTTTGATCTTAAACAAAAAGCCGAAGCGTTAAGACCTCAAGTATTAGAAATGTCAAAAATCATTCGTCACCGCGGGCCAGACTGGAGCGGTATTTATAGTAATGATAAAGCAATTCTTTCTCATGAGCGTTTGGCAATTGTAGATCCAGCTTCAGGAAAACAACCTTTATTTACAGAGGATAAAAAATTGGTTTTAGCTGCTAATGGTGAAATTTACAATCACAGAGATTTACGTAAACAATTTGAAGGAAAATATAACTTTCAGACTGAAAGTGACTGTGAAGTTATTCTAGCTTTATACAGAGAAAAAGGAGTTGGTTTTGTTGATGAACTAAACGGAATCTTCGGTTTTGCAATTTATGATGTAGATAAAGACGAGTATTTTGTTGCTCGTGACCACATGGGAATTATTCCATTGTATATTGGATGGGATCAGCACGGAACTTTTTATGTGGCTTCTGAATTAAAAGCATTAGAAGGATACTGTACAAAAATCGAATTATTTCCTCCAGGACATTATCTATCAAGTAAAGATGGCGAATTTGTTCAATGGTACAAAAGAGACTGGGTTGATTATGATGCAGTAAAAGATAACGAAACAAGTATTCCGGAAATCAAAAAAGCATTGGAAGCGGCAGTTCACAGACAATTAATGAGTGATGTTCCTTACGGAGTTTTACTTTCAGGAGGTTTAGATTCTTCTATTACTTCGGCTGTAGCCAAAAAATTTGCACAAAAAAGAATTGAGTCAGATGATACTACAGATGCTTGGTACCCACAATTGCACTCTTTCTCAGTTGGATTAGAAGGTTCGCCTGATTTAGCGGCAGCAAGAAAAGTAGCAGATCATATCGGAACTATTCATCATGAAATTAAATTCACTATTCAAGAAGGTCTAGATGCGGTTCGTGATGTAATTTACAACCTTGAGACGTATGATGTAACTACAGTAAGAGCTTCGACTCCAATGTGGTTGATGGCAAGAGTGATTAAATCAATGGGAATCAAAATGGTTCTTTCTGGAGAAGGAGCAGATGAGTTGTTCGGAGGATATTTATATTTCCACAAAGCACCAAACGCTAGGGAATTTCACGAAGAAAACGTTCGTAAATTAGGAAAACTACACATGTATGATTGTTTACGTGCGAACAAAAGTTTGGCAGCTTGGGGAATTGAAGGTCGTGTGCCATTCTTAGATAAAGAATTTATGGATGTTGCAATGCGCATCAACCCACAAGATAAAATGATCAACAAAGAACATCCTATGGAGAAATGGGTAGTTCGTAAAGCTTTTGAAGACATGCTTCCAGAAAGTGTGGCTTGGAGACAAAAAGAGCAATTTTCAGACGGAGTAGGATACAGCTGGATTGATACTTTGAAAGAAGTGGTAGCTAGAGAAGTTTCGGATGAGCAATTGGCGAATGCTAGATTCAAATTCCCATTACAGACACCAACTTCAAAAGAAGAATATTACTATCGTTCAATCTTTACAGAGCATTTCCCAAGTGATGCGGCGGCATTATGCGTGCCTCAGGAAGCAAGTGTGGCTTGCAGCACAAAAATCGCTTTGGAATGGGATGAAGCTTTCAAAAACATGAACGATCCATCTGGAAGAGCAGTAGCAAGCGTTCACGATGATGCTTATGAAAAAGCCTAAAGAAGAGTTTAATTTTTAGAATTAGTATATATATTGCCGAAAGACGTTCTTGAAAAAGAACGTCTTTCTTGTCTAAAATTGTTAAATTCTAGATTTCAGTTCTTTATAAAAAGTTTTTGGTAATTAGTAAGCTTACTTTTTTTATATTTGGCATTCTCCGAAATAAAATTGAATCCCCGAAGATTTTAATATGGAAAGTATTAGGAAAGCAAAAAATAATCTTTAGTTTTGCTTTTAGTGAAAATTTTTAATGATTTTTTAATGTACAGCTTGCTTTGAGTTTTGTACAATACAATATAATAATAAATAGAATAGTATGTCTGGATTGTTAGCCGTAATTGGTAAAGGAAAAGACCCCAAACTTGTTAAAGAACTTTCAGAAAGAATGTCATATCGAGGCCCTGATGAAAGTGATGTTCATATTATGGAAAATGGCAGTATACTTTGTCATGAAAGTCTATCAATCATTGATCTTAATTCGGGAAAGCAGCCAATTCAAGGAACTAATAAAGCTTGGATGGTTCATGATGGTGAGATTTACAATTATAAAGAACTTAAAGAAACAGTTTTACAACATCATACTTTTAGAACAGAATCGGATTCAGAAGTAATTGTACATCTTTATGAAGAATTTGGTTATGATTTTTGTAACAAACTCGATGGTGATTTTGCTTTTGTGGTAATTGATGGTGATAAATATATTGCAGGTCGTGATCCAATTGGTGTGAAGCCTTTATATTATGGTTTGGACGAAAGAGGACGTATTTATTTTTCTTCAGAAATGAAATCTATTGCAGATCAGTGCAAATCGTTTTCAACTTTTCCTCCAGGACATTATTATACAGCAAAAACGGGTTTTGTAAAATATTACCGTCCAGAGTACGAAGATCATAAAAATGCAGATCAGCCTTTAGATTTAAATGTCGTTCGTCAGAGTTTAATCGATGCAACAAGCAAACGTTTGTTGGCAAATGTTCCAGTTGGAGTAATACTTTCAGGAGGACTGGATTCTTCTTTAACGTCTTCTATTGCTTCTCGTTTTTTAAAAGAAAATGGGCAAAAAATACATTCTTTCTCAATTGGTTTAGATGCAGATTCTCCAGATAATATTGTGGCGCGAAAAGCAGCTGAATTTTTAGGAACAGAGCATCATGAAATTCATTTTTCTGTAGAAGAAGGAGTTCAGATTTTAGAAAAAGTAATTTATCATATCGAAACGTATGATATTATTTCGGTAAGATCCGGAGTGCCGATGTATTTGCTTTCTAAAGCGATTGCTGAGCAAGGAATAAAAGTGATTTTGTCAGGAGAAGGAGCAGATGAGGTTTTTGGAGGTCATTTGTATTTTAGAAATGCGCCTTCAACAGAGGAATTTCAAGATGAAACAATAGAAAGAGTTCAGAAGTTGTTTACGGCAGATTTACTTCGTGCGGACAAAACCACAATGGCTCACGGATTGGAAGTGAGATTCCCGTTTTTGGATACCGCATTCCTAGATACAAATATCCGAATCAAAACAGAAGAAAAACAGCCTAAAACATATGATGGAATTGAAAAATACATTCTAAGAAAAGCTTTTGATACACCAGAAGATCCTTATTTGCCTTCAGAAGTTTTGTGGCGTCAAAAAGAGCAATTTTCTGATGGGGTAGGTTACAATTGGGTTGATGAATTAATTGAATATTGTGCTTCTCAAGTTACAGACGAACAATTAGCGGGTGCAAATGCAGAATTTCCGTATAATTCTCCAACGACAAAAGAAGCTTATTTGTACCGCTCTATTTTTCATAAATATTATCCACAGGTCAGTGCAGCACAAACTGTGCGTAAATGGATTCCAAAATGGCAGGAAAATCTTGATCCAAGCGGAAGAGCAAATGCAGCACACTTACAGGGAAATTTTGAAAGTGTAAAATCTGGAGTGGTAGTTTAAGAGCTAAATTCAAAAAAATAAATTCCAAATTCCAAGATTGGAGTACATATAGAAAAGCCGAAATGCATTCAAATGTAGTTTCGGCTTTTTAATTTTTTACGTTATTTCCAGTTTTATAATTTATAATTTAAGAAAATTAGAATTTAAAGTTCGCTTTTGGATTTTTTTTGGGTTTTTCAGACAATTGTGTTGATAACTTAAGTGCTTTATGTGGTATTTTACTGGGTATATAGCCTGCGTTTTCATATATTTGCCTGTTAGACAATAAATACATTTATTAGAATAAATTATATGAGCGAAGAAATCAAGAAGAACAATTATTCAGCAGATAGTATTCAGGCATTAGAAGGAATGGAGCACGTAAGAATGCGTCCATCGATGTATATTGGAGATGTAGGGGTTCGAGGACTGCATCATTTAGTTTATGAGGTTGTTGATAACTCTATTGATGAGGCCATGGGAGGACATTGTGACGCTATTAGTGTTGCAATAAACGAAGATGGTTCTGTTACAGTTGAAGATAACGGACGTGGTATTCCAGTTGATTTACATAAAAAAGAAGGTGTTTCTGCACTTGAAGTTGTAATGACTAAAATTGGTGCTGGAGGTAAATTCGACAAAGATTCATATAAAGTTTCTGGAGGTTTGCACGGAGTTGGGGTTTCTGTAGTAAATGCCCTTTCGGTTCATATGAAATCTACCGTATTTAGAGAAGGTAAAATTTATGAGCAGGAATACGAAAGAGGAAAAGCTTTATATCCAGTAAAACAAATTGGAGAAACAGAAAAAAGAGGTACACGTCAGACTTTCTTTCCTGATGATACTATTTTTCAACAAACTACCGAGTTTTCATACGATACACTTTCAGCACGTATGCGTGAGCTTTCTTTCTTAAACAAAGGAATTACAATCACATTTACGGATAAGAGAGAAGTTGATGATAAAGGTGAATTTAGAAGTGAAGTGTTTCATTCTGATGAAGGACTTAAAGAATACATCCGTTATTTAGATGGTAACCGTGAGCCAATTGTTTCTCACGTTATCAGCATGGATAATGATAAAGGTGAAATTCCGGTAGAAGTTGCTTTGATTTATAATACAAGTTATACAGAGAATATTTTCTCTTATGTAAATAATATCAATACTCACGAAGGAGGAACGCATTTACAAGGTTTTAGAAGTGGTTTAACAAGAACACTTAAAAAATATGCTGATGCTTCAGGTTTATTAGATAAATTAAAATTCGAAATTGCTGGAGATGACTTCCGTGAAGGATTAACAGCAATTATTTCGGTAAAAGTTTCTGAACCTCAGTTCGAAGGACAAACGAAAACTAAGCTTGGAAATAGAGAAGTTGTTTCTCCAGTTTCTCAAGCAGTTGGAGAAATGTTAGAGAATTATTTGGAAGAAAATCCAAATGATGCAAAATTGATTATCCAGAAAGTAATCTTAGCAGCCCAAGCACGTCACGCAGCGAAAAAAGCACGTGAAATGGTACAGCGTAAAACCGTTATGGGTGGCGGAGGATTGCCAGGAAAATTATCTGACTGTTCAGAACAAGATCCAGCAAGATGTGAGGTTTACCTTGTCGAGGGAGATTCGGCTGGTGGAACAGCGAAACAAGGACGTGATCGTAACTTTCAAGCGATTTTGCCATTACGTGGTAAGATTTTGAACGTTGAAAAAGCGATGCATCATAAAGTATTCGAAAACGAAGAGATCAGAAATATTTTTACAGCTTTAGGAGTAACAGTTGGAACTGCTGAAGATAGTAAGGCGTTAAATCTTGAAAAACTAAGATATCATAAGGTAATCATCATGTGTGATGCCGATGTCGATGGTAGTCACATTTCTACCTTAATATTAACGTTCTTCTTCCGTTTCATGAAAGAGCTTATTGAAGAAGGCCACGTCTACATTGCAGCGCCGCCTTTGTACTTAGTTAAAAAAGGAAACAAAAAAGAATATGCTTGGAATGATGTACAGCGTGATCAAGCTAACGAAAGAATGGGAGGAAGTGCAAACATTCAACGTTATAAAGGTCTTGGAGAGATGAACGCGGAGCAATTATGGGAAACTACAATGGATCCAAATTTCAGAACTTTACGTCAGGTAAATATTGATAGTTTGGCAGAAGCTGACCAAGTTTTCTCTATGTTGATGGGTGATGAAGTACCGCCTCGTAGAGAGTTTATCGAGAAAAATGCAGTTTATGCAAATATTGATGCATAAAATGAAAAATTAATAATTTCAATTCGTTTAATTGTTTAAATTTACTAGACAATTAAACGAATTGCCTTTTTAAAGAATAGGCAGTATTAATAACCGATAAAGTATAAAATATGAAAGTTACCATTGTAGGAGCAGGAAATGTTGGAGCTACATGTGCAGATGTTATTTCTTATAGAGGAATTGCAAGCGAAGTAGTATTGTTGGATATTAAAGAAGGTTTTGCAGAAGGAAAAGCACTGGATATTACACAGTGTGCTACAAATACTGGTTTTAATACCAAAGTATCAGGTGTCACCAACGATTATTCTAAAACTGCAGGAAGCGATGTAGTTGTAATTACATCAGGTATTCCAAGAAAGCCCGGAATGACAAGAGAAGAATTAATAGGTATAAATGCAGGAATTGTAAAAGCAGTTGCTGAAAATGTATTAAAATATTCTCCAGATACAATTATTGTCGTAGTGTCAAATCCAATGGATACGATGACGTATTTGGCTTTAAAAGCAACAGGTCTTCCAAAGAATAGAATTATAGGTATGGGTGGCGCTTTAGACAGCTCACGTTTTAGAACTTATCTTTCTCTGGCTTTAGATAAACCTGCAAATGATATTTCAGCTATGGTAATTGGAGGTCATGGAGATACAACTATGATTCCGTTAACTCGTTTAGCATCTTATAATGGAATTCCAGTTTCAGAGTTTCTTTCAGAAGACGTGCTTCAAAAAGTAGCAGCAGATACTATGGTAGGAGGAGCGACACTTACAGGATTGCTTGGGACTTCTGCTTGGTATGCTCCTGGAGCTTCAGTAGCTTATTTAGTTGATAGTATTTTGAACGATCAAAAGAAAATGATTGCTTGTTCTGTCTTTGTGGAAGGAGAATATGGTCAAAATGATATTTGTATAGGAGTTCCATGTATAATTGGCAAAAATGGTGTGGAAGAAATTTTAGATATTAACTTAAACGATCAGGAAAAAGCATTATTTGCGAAAAGTGCAGATGCAGTTCGCAGCATGAATGATGCTCTAAAAACGATTTTAGTATAATAAAAACCGCAAAAAAGAGAAAAGGCTGCACTTTTGCAGCTTTTTTTTTGAGATTAATTAATAAATAAATTGGTTAATATTTTCGTTAATTATATATTTGCTCGGTTTAAAAAAAAATTGGTAATTCGTGATCTCGTATTTTTGTTTTAAAAAATCATGTCAGGGCTTATTTTATGGGACTTTAAAACAAAAACAAAAATAAAACATAATTAATTTTTAGTAATAATGCAGAATAAAGGACTTATTAAATTTTTCGCAATTCTATTTGCATTGGTAAGTATTTACCAACTATCATTCACTTTTGTGGCAAATGGCGTCAAAAGTGAAGCCAAAGCTTTTGCAGGAGACAATCCAGATAAAGAGCTGAAATATTTAGATTCTATTGGTAAAGAAAAAGTATTAAATCTTGGTTTTACTGATTTCACTTATAATGAAGTGAAAAACAAACAGCTTAATAAAGGTCTTGACTTAGAAGGAGGAATCAATGTTATTCTTCAAATTTCTATTAAAGATGTATTAAAAGGTTTGGCTAATAATTCTAAAAATCCAGTTTTTAATAAATCATTAGCTGATGCATCTGCAAATTTAGAAGGAAACAAAACATATTTAAATAAGTTCTTTGAAGCTTTTGAGGCAAATTCAAAAGGAACTGTGAAATTGGCATCGCCAGATATTTTTGCTAACAGAAGTCTTCAAGGAGATGGTGGAGTAGATTTCCAAATGTCTGATGCTCAAGTTCAAAAAGTAATCAAAAGAAAAGTTGATGAGTCTGTAGAAAGTGCTTTTAAAGTATTAAGAGAGCGTATTGACAAATTTGGTGTTACACAACCAAACATCCAGAAATTAGGAGAAACAGGAAGAATCTTAGTAGAGCTTCCAGGTGCTAAGGATGTAGATAGAATTAAAAAATTATTAGGTGGAAAAGCTCAATTAGAGTTCTGGGAAACTTATAAAATTGAAGAAATTGGAAACTTCTTAGTTGCGGCTAACGAAGCATTAAAGAAAACTGAAGTTAAGAAAGTAGAAACTAAAACTGTTGCTAAAGATTCATTGAACGCTTTATTGACAGATGAAACTAAAGATTCTACTGCAGCTAAAAAAGGAAACAATCCTTTATTTGACAAAATTATTGGTAATGGTGGTGGACCAGTTTTGGGTTATTTTGCACCAAAAGATACAGCAGCAATCAATGCTTATTTTAAAAGACCAGACATTAGAGTTTTATTGGCTGCTGACCAACATTATGCAAAATTTGTTTGGAGTAAACCAACTACAATAAAAGATCAAAAAGCAAAAGATTTAGCAAGTGCTAAAGATATTGAAGTTGTTGAATTATATGCTTTAAAAGGAAACAGAGATAATAACCCAGCAATGAGCGGTGGTGTTGTTACTGATGCAAAAGATACTTTTGACCAAATGGGTAAACCTGCAGTTTCTATGCAGATGAATAGCCAAGGTGCTAAAGTTTGGGAAGAATTGACTGGAAGAGCATTTGCTCAGAAAAGCTATATCGCTATTGTTCTTGATGACATCGTATATTCTGCACCTGGTGTTACAAGTGGTCCAATCGCTGGAGGAAGATCTGAAATTACAGGTTCTTTTGATGTTGCTGAAACTAAAGATTTAGCAAACGTATTAAATGCAGGTAAATTACCAGCTTCTGCAGATATTATTCAATCAACAGTTGTTGGTCCATCTTTAGGACAAGCTGCTATTGATGCAGGTACAATTTCTTCTGTATTAGGATTCTTATTAGTTTGTGTTTGGATGGTGTTCTATTATGGTAAAGCTGGTTGGTATGCAAACCTTGCGTTATTATTGAACTTACTATTCTTATTCGGAATTATGGCAAGTTTTGGTTTTGTATTAACATTACCAGGTATTGCAGGTATCGTACTTACATTAGGTACTGCGGTAGATGCTAACATTATTATTTACGAAAGAGCAAAAGAGGAATTGCGTGAAGGAAAATCTCTTTCTGAAGCTGTTCAAGCTTCTTACGGATGGCACGGTGCAATGCGTTCTATTATTGATGCTAACGTTACTCACGTTTTAACTGGAGCTATCTTGTTTATCTTTGGAACAGGGCCAATTAAAGGTTTTGCATTAACGTTATTAATCGGTATCGTAACTTCATTGTTTACTTCTATCTTTATCGCTAGAATTTTTATCGACAGAAATATTTTAGGAAAAGCAGATTTAACTTTCTCTACAAGCATTACTAAAAACTGGTTTACTAATTTCCACTTTGACTTTATTAAAGTTAAAAAATTCACTTATATCTTCTCTTCTATTGTAACTGTAGTAAGTTTAGTTTCTATCTTCTTCGTTAACGGATTAGATGAAGGTGTGGATTTTGTTGGAGGAAGAACTTTCCAGGTTAAATTTGAGAAAGCAGTAGATGCTACTGCAGTTTCAGATGAATTGTCTGCAGCTTTTGGTACTCCAGTTGAGGCTAAAATTTTAGGTGATGATGATCAATTAAAAATCACAACTAAATATAAAATTAAAGAAGATGGTGTAGCTATCGATGAGGAAGTAAACCAAAAATTATATGCTGCTTTGCAGAAATATTTCCCAAATACTACTTACGATAAATTCATCAACTCTTACAATGGTAAAACTGTTGGAGTATTACAGGCTTCTAAAGTAGGAGCTTCTATCTCTGAGGATATCAAGACAAACTCATACTGGGCAGTACTTGGTGCAATGGCGGTTATTTTCTTATACTTAATGGTATCTTTCCGTAAATGGCAATATTCATTAGGTGCGATTGCGGCTGTTGCGCATGACGTAATCTTCGTATTAGGAGTTTATTCATTATGCTACAAATTCATGCCTTTCCACATGGAAATGGATCAGCACTTTATTGCTGCGATCTTAACTGTAATTGGTTACTCAATGAACGATACAGTAATTGTATTTGACAGGGTGAGAGAGTTTATCATCGGAAACCGTAAAGGAAGTTTCGAAGATATCGTAAATGCTTCTATTAATACTACATTATCAAGAACGTTGAATACTTCATTAATGATGATCATTGTATTATTAACAATGTTTATCTTCGGTGGAGAATCTATTAGAGGATTTATCTTCGCGATGTTAATCGGTATTATTGTAGGTACTTATTCTTCATTATTTATCGCTACGCCAGTATTGGTTGATACGATTTCAAATGATGAGAAACACACAATTGAAGACAAACACAATAAGGCATAATTAAACCTTATTTTTATTACTAAAAAGATCCAGTGAAAACTGGATCTTTTTTTTATGTTTTTATTACCTCAAAAACGATTTATGATTCCAAAACGAATATTCTTTATTCTTCTATTGTCCACATTCTTTCAGCTTCAAGCGCAAGAGAAAAATGATAACTACAGATTGGGTGCCAGTTATGGTTTTGGAAGTGAATTTAATAATACAGATTATACTTTTACTAACCATTTTTATAAAGCGCAATTCTATTGGAAGATTAATGAAACCAAAAAATTTCAATATGAAATTTTAATCGAGCCCGAGATTAATTTTGGTAAACACCAGCTTTTGAATTTGTATTTTGTAAAACCCGAAACGCCTAATTTTGAACAGAAACGTATCGAATTTTTGCGGTTAAAAAATATACATGAATATGTTCTTAATCTTGGTTTTATAGTGAGAAAGCCAATTGGAAATATTTATTCTTGCTATGTCTTAGGAAGTATTGGTCCAATGATTACCGACACTGAAACCGAAAGAATGTCAAAAGGGTTTGCTTTTGCTGATGTTTTTGCGTTTGGTCTTACAATAGATTATAATAAATTTCGATTTGATGTCCGCCCGAATGTAAGGCATGTTTCTAATGCAGGCTTAGGGAGCTCAAATGCGGGTTATAATACAAGAAATGTAGAGTTTGGTATCTCGATCAGTTATAAAAAGAAAACGCCCAATATTAAAGATATTGGGCGTTTTTATATTGAGTAAAGTATTTTTATGATTCTGCTAAAGGATTTCTTTGTGCTCTAATGATAAAGAATAATCCGATGATGATAAATGGAATGCTCAACCATTGTCCTGTAGAGAAATAACCTAAGTTCTCTTCAATACCTCCTTGGCTTTGCTTTACAAATTCAACAATAAATCGTACTACAAATAAAAGAACTAAAAATAATCCGAATAAGTAACCAGATTTAAGTCTGGTATTTGTTTTCCAGTATAAGAAATATAAAATAGCAAACACAAAAATATAAGAGAATGCTTCATACAATTGTGCAGGATGTCTCGCAGGAACTTCTGCTAATAAACTTGCAAATTTTGGATTGGTTGCAATTGCATTATAAGCTTCTTTTGGGTCAGCAATCCCGGTTTTTTGTACGGCTTCATTTTTGCTGAATGCATCATGTAAAAAACGAATTCCAAATGAAGATGTCGTTTCGTTACCAATAATTTCTGAATTAAAGAAATTCCCCAAACGCACAAAAATAGCACCGCTGGCAACCGGAATAACAATACGGTCTAGAATCCATAAAAGCGGACGCTTTAAAATCTTTTTGCTGTAGTAATACATTGCAACAATAATAGAAATTGCCGCTCCGTGGCTTGCTAATCCTTGGAATCCAGTAAACTCAAATTTTGGTTCAAATCGAAATGGAAGGAAGATTTCTAATAAGTGATTTCTGAAATATTCCCAATCATAAAAGAAAACATGACCTAAACGTGCCCCAATTAAAGTGGCAAGAACCGTCCATACAAATAAAGAATCCAGTTTTTCTAATGATTCATTTTCTCTTTCGAAAATCTTTTTCATTAAAAACCATCCCAAAAGAAAGGCAATTACAAACATTAAGCTGTAAAAGCGAATCATAAAAAATCCTAAATTGATTCCTTCTGAAGGATTCCAAACAAAATTTAAGGCGTGTGTCATGTAAAATGTTTTATATATTGTAAAAATAGATATTTAATGTAAAGTACCGTTTTATAAAAGGTTAATGTTTGTGATTGCATTTCTTTTCCGGTACAGGATCATAACCGCTTCTTCCCCATGGATGACAACTTAAAATACGCTTTATTCCTAGAAATCCACCATAAAACAATCCATGCGTTTGTAAAGCCTGAATCATATAAGTAGAGCAGGTAGGTTCAAATCTACAAGATGCCGGAGTAAACGGGGAAATTGCAGTTTGATAAAAACGCACCAGCAATACAAATGGGTATATAAGGATTTTGGATAACATTTTTTTTTTAGTGTTCAGTGTTAAGTTTATCAGTATTCAGTACTTGGTGTTTGTTTGGCTCAAAAGTTTAAACCTGAACACTAAAAAACTGAATACTGAACACTTGTTTTATTGTATACTAAAGGAAGTTCCTTCTTTTCCGTCTTTTAGCTGAATTCCTAAAGCAATTAATTGATCTCTAATTTGATCAGAAAGTGCAAAGTTTTTATCTGCTCTAGCTTGGTTTCTCATTCCAATAAGCATATTAACTACACCTTCTAATTTGTCATTATCACCATCAGCATTTTTCTCGTCGCTAAGTCCTAAAACATCAAATACAAAAGCATTTACAGCTGTAGTAAAATCTGCTAAATCAGTTGCAGAAATAGTTTCTTTACCATCTTTTATTAAATTGACATAACGAACAGCTTCAAATAACTGCGCAATTAAAATTGGCGTGTTAAAGTCATCATTCATGGCATCGTAGCAAAGCTGTTTCCAAGCTGCAAAATCGATAGAACTTGAATTTCCTGCTGTAAGATTTGGTAAAGCATCAACTGCTTCCATTAATCTTTTATATCCTTTTTCAGCGGCAACAATGGCATCGTCAGAAAAATCTAAAATACTTCTGTAATGTGCCTGAAGCATAAAGAAACGGGTTACAGACGCAGAAAATGGTTTGCTTAAGATATTATTATCGCCACTAAGAATTTCGCCTGGAAGAATATTGTTTCCAGTCGATTTAGCCATTTTCTTTCCGTTTAAAGTCAGCATATTGGCATGCATCCAGTAATTTACCGGGGCCTGACCTGTACAGGCTTCATTTTGAGCAATTTCACATTCGTGATGAGGGAATTTTAAATCCATTCCGCCTCCATGAATGTCAAAATGGTTACCAAGATATTTGGTACTCATAGCGGTACACTCTAAATGCCATCCAGGAAAACCATCACTCCAAGGTGAAGGCCATCTCATAATGTGTTCTGGCTCGGCTTTTTTCCAAAGTGCAAAATCCTGTGGGTTTCTTTTGTCAGATTGTCCGTCAAGATCACGTGTGTTGGCAAGCATATCATCGATATTTCTACCGCTTAGGATGCCATAATTATTAGTTTCGTTGTATTTTACAACATCAAAATACACAGATCCGTTAGCAACATATCCAATGCCTTTATCAATTATTTTTTTGATGATTTCAATCTGTTCAATAATATGTCCAGTCGCAGTTGGTTCAATACTTGGAGGCAAGAAGTTGAAAGCTTTAAGAATATTATGAAAATCTACAGTATAACGCTGTACTACTTCCATGGGTTCCAATTGCTCTAAACGTGCTTTTTTAGCAATTTTATCTTCACCTTCATCAACGTCATCTACGATATGCCCCACGTCAGTAATATTACGAACATAACGAACTTTATAATCCAGATGAAGAAAATATCTAAAGATTACATCAAAAGACATAAAAGTTCTAACATTTCCTAAGTGAACATTACTATATACTGTAGGTCCACAAACATACATTCCAACATTTCCATCATGGATGGGTTTGAAATCTTCTTTTTCACCAGATAGTGAATTGTATATTTTTAAGGGTTGACTGCTATATAGTGGCATATTTTTAACTTAAATGTTTGTTGTTTATGGTTTGTTGTTTATGGTTTATTGTTTTTGGTTGAAAATGTTATTTAAACTTTAATCCTTTGATTTCGCAATTATTAAGGTAGTTCATCATTGCTCCAATTTTGTTTTTTACTAGTTCAACACTTTCATTTAGTTTTAAATGTTGTTCTTCAGAAATCAGTTTTTTGTCAAAAGCTCTGTAAGATTGCGATTTAACCTCGCCAGCGGAACCTTTTGCCATACTTAAAAAATTGATGAATTCTCTATTTCCATTTCGTTCAAAACCCTCAGCAATATTATCCATAACTGAACCTGAACTTCTGTCGATTTGATCTTTTAGAGAATAGTTTGTTTTTAAGTTTGTTTTTTGAATTAAAAATTCGATTTGCTGACAGATTTCTCGTGCCAGTCTCCAAATTTCCAAATCTTCAAATCTTTCTATTTTCGCCATCAGAACAATAAACTATTAACAAAAAACAATAAACTTTTTAAAACTGAGTATCTAGTTTAATGTAATCAAGAAATTCTCTTTTTGTTTGTGGATCTTTGAATTTTCCTCCAAATTCAGAAGTCACCGTACTGCTTTCGATATCTTTAATACCGCGTGAATTTACACAAAGGTGTTTTGCATCGATAACGCAGGCAACATCTTCAGTTCCTAAAGCTTTTTGAAGTTCTTGAACAATCTGCATTGTTAAACGCTCTTGAACCTGAGGTCTTTTTGCATAATACTCGACAATACGATTCATTTTGGATAAACCAATAACTCTTCCGCTTGAAATGTAAGCTACATGTGCGCGCCCGATGATTGGCAATAAGTGGTGTTCGCAAGTAGAATAAACAGTGATGTTTTTTTCTACCAGCATTTCGCCATATTTATAATTGTTGTCAAAAGTAGAAGCTTTTGGCTGTTTTGCAGGATTTAAGCCTCCAAAAATCTCTTTTACAAACATTTTAGCCACTCGGTTTGGAGTGCCTTTAATACTGTCATCAGTTAAATCCATTCCAAGAGTTTGCAGAATGTTTTCAACATCTTTTTTTATTTTTTCTATTTTTTCTTCGTCAGTGATATCAAAAGCATCTGCTCTTAAAGGGTTTTTTGCATTACTGCTGAAGTGACTGTCACCAATTTCGTCTAAAAAATCTTCGTTATTTATCATTAAAAACTACTATTATAATGGGTATATCTTTTTAAGGCGGTAAAGATAATTAATAAATGGGAAACCTTTTCTATGGTTTTTACGATTTAATTACTCCTTTTTGGATATAATTTAAAATTGAATCAAAAAATAAAAGACAATAACGAAAATGGTTATTGTCTTTTGAGTGTTTAAGTTTTATTGTTTTTTATCTGTTGTTGTAAACTTGTAAAGCTTCTTTTAAAATATTTACAGCAGTAATCAGATCTTTTTTATTTAGAACATAAGCAATACGAACTTGATTTAATCCCATTCCAGGTGTTGAGTAAAAACCTTTGGCAGGAGCAATCATTACCGTTTCGCCGTTTAGATTATAACTTTCTAAAAGCCATTGCGCAAAATCATCAGAATCTTCTATTGGAAGCTGTGCAATACAGTAAAAAGCTCCTTTAGGTTTTGTTACTATAACTCCATCAATTTTATTAAGTTCAGCAATTAGTGTATCGCGTCGCTCTTTGTATTCAGAAATCACTTCGTCAAAATAGCTTTGAGGCGTATCTATCGCAGCTTCACAAGCAATTTGTTCGATTGTCGGCGGGCTCAAGCGCGCCTGAGCAAATTTCATTACCGTTGCTAAAACTTCTTTGTTTTTAGTTACTAAACAACCAATTCTTGCTCCGCACATACTGTAACGTTTAGAAACAGAATCTACCATGATTACGTTTTGTTGTACATCTTCCAAATTCATTACAGAAAAATGCACTTCGTCTCCATCGTATAAAAATTCACGATATACTTCGTCGGCGATTAAATATAAATCGTGTTTTTTAATTAAACTCGCTAACTGTTTAATTTCGGCTTCAGAATATAAATATCCAGTCGGATTTCCAGGATTGCAAATCAGAATGGCTTTTGTTTTTGGTGTAATTAGTTTTTCAACTTCTTCAATGCTTGGCAGTGCAAATGCAGTTTCAATAGAAGAAACTAAAGGCACTACAGTCGCACTTGTAGAAGATGCAAACGCATGATAATTAGCATAAAAAGGCTCCGGGATAATGATTTCATCTCCTGGATCTGTAATTGTGGCCAGCGCAAATAGTAAGGCTTCAGAGCCACCAGTAGTTACAATGATGTCTTCTGTGTTAACGTTTACGTTTTGACGCTGGTAAAAATGAGCTAATTTTTTTCTATAGCTTTCATATCCGGCAGACGGACTGTATTCTATAAGAGTTAAATCAATACTTTTTACCGCCTCGATGGCCACTTCCGGTGTCTTGATATCCGGTTGACCAATGTTTAAGTGATACACCTTGTGTCCTTTTTGTTTTGCTAAATCAGCAAAAGGAGCCAGCTTGCGTATCGGAGATTCGGGCATGTTTCTTCCCTTGTGTGAAATTGTTGGCATGAGTATAAATTATTGAAGTGCAAATTTGCATTTTTTTTTCGAATTTAACGTAAACAATACGGGTACTTAGAGAAATGTAACAATTATCGAAATATTTACTAATTTTATAATAAAATATTGTCAATGAAAAAATATCTAGTATTGTTTTTTGGGTTATTCTTACCTTTTTGGCTTTTTGGACAAGGCGATTTTTTATTAGAGAACAATGCAACAAAGGCTGTAATACCTTTTAAACTGATTAATAATCTCATTTTTATTCCTATAAAAGTAAACGGAATTGAGCTTAATTTTCTGTTGGATTCGGGTGTCGAAGAAACCATTTTATTCAGCATGGAAGAAAAACAAGAAGTAAGTTTCAACAATGTACAAAAAATCAAACTTCGTGGATTGGGCAGCGAAGAAGAAATAGAAGGATTGAAGTCGACAAAAAATATTTTAGAAACGCACGGTCTGAAATCTAATGACCATCTTGTTTATATTATTTTAGATCAAAACTTTAATTTGTCTTCTCATATTGGAATTCCTGTAAACGGAATTATTGGACATAAATTCTTTAAGAATAATTTGGTGGAAATTAATTATCAGAAAAAGAAAATTATAGTGCATGTTCCGAATAAAAAGTTTCAAGAAAAGCTGGACAGAAAGTTTAAGAAAATTCCAATAACCATTGAAAGATCAAAACCTTATTTGATAACTACTGCCACAGTAGATAATGTAGAAATTCCAGCGAAACTTCTTATCGACATTGGAAACAGTGATGCATTTTGGATTTTTAAAAATGATAAAATTCAACTTCCAGAAAGGAATTTCCCAGATTTTTTAGGAAAGGGATTCAGTGGTGATATAGAAGGACACCGAGCAAGGATTGACAAATTTTCTATAGATGAATTTGATTTTAAGAAACCTATCGTCTCATTTCCTGATTCGCTTTCTATTCGAAATGTAAGAATGGTTCCAGGACGCATAGGTTCAGTAGGAGGCGAGGTTCTTAAAAGATTTACTTTGGTTATCAACTATCAAGATAAAGAGCTGTATTTAAGGAAAAACGGCAGATTTTCTGAACCTTTTACGTATAATAAAAGCGGAATTACAATTCAGCACAACGGATTACAGTGGGTTCAGGAAACGGTTCATTTAGAAACGGTGCAGGTCGCTTCATCAATGGGAGAAGTTAGCAGCAGGGAAAACGATAACAATTTTAGATATAAGTTTGCTCTTAAACCTGTTTATGAAATTGTCAATGTGCGTAAAAATTCTGCAGCGGAAAAAGCGGGATTACTTAAAGGAGACATTATTGTAAGCATAAATAAAAAACGTCCTTACGTATATACACTGGAACAAATTAATAATCTTTTAAAATCTGAAGAAGATATTTGGATAGATTTAGAAGTGGAACGCAACAGTTTAGTTTTAAAATACAGAGTAAAATTGGTGGATGAGCTTCAAAATCTTAAATAATTAGAATTTTTTTTTTAGGGTTATAATTTATTACTTTTGGATATTTTTTTGTGAAAAAATGTTTGTTAAAACTAGTTTTGTACTTAGATATTTTACTATGTTTAACAAAAATTTAATCTATGGTAAAAAACTACATTAATTTCTTACAAATATTATTTGTTTTTACTTTTTTATTGATTTTACCCGTAAAAGTAACTGCTCAATGCGCAGGAACTAATGGACAATTGGATTTGTGTGCCACTATTACAGATCTGGCAAATCAGTCTATTTCATTGTTTTCTCTATTGGGTGGATCACCAGTGCCAGGGGGGACTTGGACAGGAACTACTTCTCGCGGTTTAGATGCTGTAAACGGAAAGTTGAATGCCCAGCTTATAAACAGCGGTGGAACTTATGTATATACTTATACCGCTCCCGCTACAGCTGGCTGTACAAACAATACGGCAAGAGTAACCATAACTATTGGTCCGTATGCAGGTGTTCCTGCTCCATACGCGACAGTGTGTAGTGATGAAAATTTTTTCAATCTTTTCACTGCTTTTAATGGTACAGTTATGGCACCACATACAAATGGAAACTGGACTGACAGCGATGGAAAACCTGTACCCACGTCTTCGATTCCTATAACTGATAAAGATGGAGCTTATGAATATACTTATACTGTACCACCTGTACCAGGTTGTAGTGAACCTTCTCAATCCGTAAAGGTAATTATTGCGGTAGTTAAAGCACCAAAGGAAGGAACTCCCAGTGATTTATTAATTTGTGCCGAAACTCAAATTTCACAGTACACAGCTTTAGATTTAAATACAAGACTTTCTGGTCAGGATAAAGGAGGCGAATGGTCTGGTCCAGGATTGGCAACTGCATCTGATTCTATTGTAAATTTAGAAGAATTATATAAGCAGCGTGGGCCAGGGGAGTATAAATATAGTTATACTGTTTCTGTTCCTAATAATAAAGTCTGTCCTGATAAAACAGCAGTGGTAAATGTTACCATAGAAAAACAACTTGATTTTACTGGTGCAAAAGTTGATGTCGTCAAAGATATTTGCGAGCCAGAAATACCAACAGCAACCTATGCTGCCATATTGACTCAGGGGACACAAGCTATACCAAATGGACAATATGAAGTAACATTTAATGTATCTGGACCAAATGGAGGAACAGAAAGTGTAACATCTAGTTTTGTGAATGGAGTCTTTAATTTTCCAGTTTCTTCCTCTTATTTTAGACAAGTTGGAAAATTTACTTTGACGATTATAAAAATCAAAGCAACTTCAAGTAAAGGAGCCTGTGCAAATATTATAAATAATTTATTTGATGTACTAGAAATACATGCAATTCCAAGACTTGATGGTGCAACTTTAAACTTAGATCCCACCTGTCAGAATAAAGATGCCCAAGCACATTTGACAAATGCCGCTTTGCTGCCAGATGGTAATTATAATATTACTTATAATGTTACAGGAGATAATTTTGCATTAGGACAAAGTCAGAATATTACAGTTTCGGGAGGAAAATCAGATTTTATAATTCCAGGAAATTTAAATAGAAACAGTGGTGCATCAACTATTGTAATTACAAGTATTACAAATACAGTAACAGGATGTACAAATTCAGCAAATGTAAGAGGGAATTTAGTTATAAATCCTCTTCAAAATGCTGCAACTGTTAGTGTTGTGGTAAATGATCAATGTCTTAATGACCCTGTTACAGCCGTAATTTCTGGGTTAGGCAACCTTACCGATATAACAATTTCCTATATGCTTTTAGGGGATAATTTAGCTTCCGAAATAATAAATCTTACGCCAGCTGGAGGAAAAGCTGAATTTCAAATTCCTGCAAATCTGCTTTTAAATACGGGATCAACAATTATTTCCTTAGCCAATTTAAAAAATAACATTACTGGATGCGATGTAAGTTTGAGCAATGTATTAGATAGTTTTATTATACATCCAATTCCAGTTGCGCCAACTGTAAATCCACAATCATTTTGTAAAGTAGATGAAGCTGCAGTTGCAAATTTAGTTCCAAACGGGAATCAATATAAATGGTATAATTCTCAGACAGCAGTAACTCCACTTGCAAGTACAGTATTGTTACAATCGGGTAATTATTATGTGAGAGAAACTTCCGTTGCAGGCTGTACTTCAGAACCTGCATTGGTTGTCGTTACCATAAACGATTCGCCAGTTCCGGTATTAAATTCAGATGGACAAAATTTCTGTGGACTAAATAATCCAACTATTGCCGATTTGTCCAATAATACCAATGTACCTTCAACTGTAGTCTGGTATGATGCTCCAAATGGAAATCTCTTATCAGCAACAACTCCATTAATTGAACAAGGAAAATATTACGGATTTAATTTCCCAAGTACAGATTGCTTTTCGTCAGAATATGTCGAAGTCACAGTAACCTTAACATCTTGTGATGATACACCAAATGACTTTTTTGTTCCCGATGGATTTTCGCCAAATGGAGATGGTGTTAATGATTCGTTTGTGATAAAAGATATTGAATTTTTATACCCAAATTATACTCTTGAAATTTATAATAGATACGGAAATGGTATGTATAAAGGAGATAAAAATAAACCAGCCTGGGATGGCATGAATTACGAAAGGAGCGGTATAGCTGGCGGAATTGCACCCAACGGAGTTTATTTTTATGTATTGCATTTTAATAAAGACAATAAACCGCCAAAACAAGGCCGTCTTTATTTGAACCGCTAAATCTCTTTATTATATTCTAATATAATTTTTAAATGAAAAAAATACTACTCTTTATAAATTTCCTTTTTTACTTATCAGTTGCTGCGCAGCAAGATCCGGAGTACACTCATTATATGTATAATATGAGCATAGTCAATCCAGCCTACGCAACAGGAGTACCTGCCATGATGAATTTTGGAGGACTATACAGGACACAATGGGTTGGGGCGGTAGGAGCTCCAAAAACCTTTACCTTTTTTGGACATAGTGCCATTACAGAAAAAATAGAAGCAGGAATCTCGTTCATCTCAGATGATATTGGTGATGGTGCTAAAAAAGAAAACAATGTCTACGCTGATTTTGCTTATGTTTTGAAATTAGGTGGTCAAAATAAATTATCGCTGGGTTTAAAAGCAGGATTTTCCTCTATGACAAGCAACTTTAATGGTTTTCGTTTTACAGATCCACAGACTGATTTTGCTTTTTCAGAAAATATAAACGCGACCAAACCTAATATTGGAGTCGGAGCTTATTATTTCAGGGATAATCTTTATGTTGGATTATCAGTTCCGAATTTACTGAAATCAAAATATATCCAAGAAAAATCAGGAGTTAATGCTTTTGGCTCAGAAGAAATACATACTTTTTTAACTGCAGGTTATGTTTTTCAACTGAATGATATGTTGAAATTGAAGCCTGCCTTTATGTCAAAATTTGTAAAAGGAGCTCCGATAACTTTGGATGTTACGGCCAATGTTTTGTACAACGAAAAGTTTGAGTTTGGTGCAGCCTATCGAATCGACGATTCTGTAAGTACATTATTTAATATCAATGTAACACCTACTTTGAGAGTGGGTTATGCTTATGATTATACGCTGACAAATTTTGGTCAGTTTAATTCAGGAACACATGAAATCATGTTGTTGTTTGATTTAGATCTATTAGGAAAAGGTTTTGATAAATCACCAAGATTCTTCTAAAATGAAAAATATGAAAAAACTACTCGTTATTATATTCGTATTTTCAATACAGTTTATAAATGCTCAGAATCAAGATTTAGCTAGAGCAAAGAAATTCTTTGATAGAACTTATTATACCGAAGCAATTGTTTTATACGAAAGACTTGCAGAAGAAAAACCTTCGCAGGAAATAATAAAAAACTTAGCAGATTCTTATTTCTATACTAACAATTTGGTTAAAGCACAGCGTTACTATCGACTTTTGGTTAATAATTATGGCAATAATTTAGATCGAGAATATTATTTTAGATATGCACAAACTTTAAAAGCAACCAATAGCTATGATGATGCCAACGCTGCTTTAAAAGAATATTATTCAAAATCATCCAATTCAGAAGATCTTGTTAATTTTGAAAAAGATTTAAAAACACTGGAAAATGTTTCGGCAATTGGAAAGCGTTTTGATATTAAAAATTTAGCTATAAATACACCAAATTCTGAATTTGGTGCAGTAAAATACAAGGATAATTTGGTTTTTGCGGGAGTTAAATTGAAACCGAATCTATTTGATAAAAAGTACAAATGGGGTAATGAAACTTATTTGAATCTTGTAAAAATTCCCTTGAAAAATATCAATGCATCAGATTCGATTGTACATTATTTTGCTAAAGAACTAAAAACTGGAATGCATGAATCGAATGCTGTTTTTACAAAGGATGGCAAAACGATGTACTTTACCCGCAACAATTCTAAAAATGGAAGAAAAAAGAGAGACGATAAGAAAATCTCAAACCTTCAGATTTTTAAAGCCGAATTGGTAAATGGAAAATGGGCAAATGTAACATCATTGCCATTCAATAGTCCGAATTATTCAACGGAACATCCAGCTTTAAGCGCTGACGAAAGAATCTTGTATTTTGCTTCAGATATGCCGGGTTCTTTAGGGTCTTTTGATATTTATTCGGTCAATGTCAATAGAGGAGCATTTGATACGCCAAAGAATTTAGGGCCAGAAATTAATACAAGTAAAAGAGAGCAGTTTCCTTTTGCTTCTGAGGATAATAAACTTTATTTTTCTTCAGATGGACATTTAGGCTATGGATCTTTGGATGTTTTTGTTTCTGAAATAAACGGAAATGAATATTCAAAACCAGTAAATATTGGATTGCCTTTAAACTCTAATTCAGACGATTTTGCTTTTAATATTGATTCGAATACGAAAGAAGGCTTTTTTGCATCCAATAGAGAAGGAGGAAAAGGAGGCGATGATATTTATCAATTCAAAGAAATCAAAGACTTAATTGTAGAAGATTGCAAACAATTTATTGCAGGAACGATTACTGATGTTGATACCAAATTGGCACTAGAAAATGCAACTGTAATTTTACAAGATTCAGAAAATAAAACTTTGAACACCATTACAACTGCTGCCGATGGAAAATTCAGTTTTACCGTTGCCTGCGAAGCTTCTTATAAAGTTTCGGCTTTTAAAGAAAAATATACAAATGAGTCAAAAGCATTGACTTTAGATAAAACAAGAGATAAAACAAATGATGCTTCATTAGCTTTAAAATCTTTAGAAGCTATCAAACTGGAAGAGAAGGAAAAAGCGGAAAAGAAAAGACAGCAGGAAATTATTATAGAAGAAGAAAACAAGAAAAAAGCTGAACTTGTTGCAATCGAATTAAAACAAAAAGAGAAAAAAGCTAAAGAACAAGAAATTGCTGCTGCAGAGGTTAAAAAACAGGAAAAAGTAAAAGAGATTTTAGCACAGGAAAAAGATGTGATAAAAGATAAAGACCGATTAATTATCAAAACAGATCCAATTTATTTTGATTATAATATGTGGTATATCCGTAAGGAGTCAAAAGTGGTTTTAGGAAGAGTAGTAGATTTGATGAAGAAATATCCAGGAATGATAATCGAAATTGGATCGCATACCGATTCGAGAGGAAATGCAAAATTCAATGAAGATTTATCTCAAAAAAGAGCCAATTCAACCCGAGAGTTTATCATTCAATCTGGAATAGAGGCTAAAAGAGTTGCTGCAAAAGGATACGGAGAATCGGTTCCAATTATAAAATGCAAAACGGATGAGGCTTGTTCTGAAGAAGATCATGAGCTAAACAGAAGATCCGAATTCGTAATTAAGAATTTATAATTTTTCAAGTAAACCCGACAGGTTTTTATCCCGAATTTTTGGGACTGTCGGGTTTCATTTTTTTAAGAAAATTTTGCTAAAATCTTTTTGTTGATTTCTTTTTTCTTTAATTTTATAGAATAACCTTGAAACATAAATAACGAAAATATGAAAAATCTAGTTTTACCTTGTCTTCTTGTAATCTGCATCGGATTTCAAAGTTGTAAAAATGAAGAAAAACAAAAAGAAGCCGCTGCTGCAAAAGCAGATGCAGAAACAATTGTAAGTACAGAATGCTATAAAGCGATATACGAACAAGATACAATCGATTTAAAACTGAATACTTTAAAAAATGGTAAAGTGTCGGGACAAATGGTGATGAAAGTTGCTCCTGTAACTGTTAGAACTGGTGAGGTGGCTGGTGAGTTTCATGGAGATACCTTGTTTGTCGATTATACTTTTAGAGAATCAGCCAGTAAAGACAAAACTTTTAAAAATCCAATGGCATTGTTAAAACGTGATAAGCAGCTTATTTTAGGAAACGGAACCATGCAGACTACAATGGGGGTTACCTATTTGGTAAAAGACAAACCAATCGATTTTGATCGTGTGAAATATAAGTTTGACTTAGCACAATGCGGAACAGGGACTAAATAAACTTGATATTAAAATAAAAAGCCGTTTCTAATTAAAGAAACGGCTTTTGTAATTTATAATTTAAGTTTTTTATAAAACTTCACCTTTAATTTTAAGAGCTACGCGCCCGTCAGGATAGTTTACTGCATTTGTTTCAACAGTAATTGTTTTACGAATTGGTCCTGAAGCCATATTGTATTTAACATCTATTTTTCCTTTTTTGCCCGGCTGAATTGCTACCGATGGTTTTGTAACCACAATAGAACTTACAGTTGATTCTGCGCCTGTAATTAATAAAGGAGCGTCTCCAGTATTAGTAAATTCAAAGGAGCGCAGTCCGTTATCAGTTTTAGAAATTTTTCCATAATCAATTGTATTGTCTGGGGCTGCAAATTCAATTTTTGGGCCATTTTGTGCATAACTTATTGCGCTAAACAATAAGACTGCAATAAAAGAGGCTGCATTTTTCATATGAAATCGTTTTTTAATTGTAAGTAAATATACATTCTTTTAATTAACACACAAATTATTATTTCTCTTTTTATAGTCTACTTAATTATTTACTTTTGCTGTCAATTATAATTACAAAAATTGAACCAAATTTTTGTTTAACTGTTTAATCGTTTATTTGTTTGATCGTTGGGATTGAATTATAAATGATGCTTTTAGAACAGAAAAATAATTAAATAATTCAATTTTGCATTTTAATAATCAAAACCGTTAAACGGTTAAACAAATAAACGATTAAACATATATAAATGACAATTCCAGCACAATTTGACGCTAAAGCGATTGAGAACAAATGGTATGAGTATTGGATGAAAAATAACTATTTTCATTCAGAACCTGATCATAGAACACCTTATACAATTGTAATCCCGCCGCCAAACGTCACTGGAGTCCTTCACATGGGACATATGTTGAATAATACGATTCAGGATGTTTTAATTCGTCGCGCGCGTCTTAAAGGATTTAACGCTTGTTGGGTTCCGGGAACGGATCACGCTTCTATCGCTACTGAAGCAAAAGTGGTGGCAAAATTAAAAGCAGAAGGGATCAATAAAAATGATTTAACTCGTGAAGAATTCCTAAAACACGCTTGGGAATGGACAGATAAATATGGTGGAACAATCTTGGAACAACTTAAGAAATTAGGAGCTTCTTGCGATTGGGAACGCACTAAATTTACAATGGATCCGGATATGTCGGCATCTGTAATTAAATCGTTTGTTGATTTATATAACAAAGGATTAATCTACAGAGGATACCGTATGGTTAACTGGGATCCGGAAGCTAAAACAACTTTATCTGACGAAGAAGTAATTTACGAAGAACAACAAGGAAAATTATTTTTCTTAAAATATAAAATCGAAGGTTCAGAAGATTTCTTGACCATTGCAACGACACGTCCTGAGACTATCTTTGGAGATACTGCTATCTGTATTAATCCAAACGATGAGCGTTTTACATATTTAAAAGGGAAGAAAGCGATTGTTCCAATCTGCGGAAGAGTAATTCCAATTATTGAAGATGAATATGTAGATGTAGAATTCGGTACAGGATGTTTGAAAGTAACGCCTGCGCACGATATGAATGATAAAACTTTAGGTGAAAAGCACAATCTTGAAATCGTTGATATTTTTAATGAAGACGCGACTTTAAACAGCTTCGGATTACATTATCAAGGAAAAGATCGTTTTGTGGTTCGTAAAGAAATCGAAAAAGAACTTCAAGAAATCGGAGCTTTAGCAAAAACAGAAATTCACTTAAATAAAGTAGGAACTTCTGAAAGAACTAAAGCCGTAATCGAACCAAGATTATCAGATCAATGGTTTCTTAAAATGGACGATTTGGTAAAACCAGCAATTAAATCGGTTTTAGAAACAGGAGATATTAAATTACATCCAAAACGTTTTGAAAACACGTATGCACATTGGTTAAACAACATTCGCGATTGGAATATTTCTCGTCAGTTATGGTGGGGACAACAAATTCCAGCATACTATTATGGAGACGGAAAAGAAGATTTCGTAGTAGCAGAAAATATTGAAGATGCATTAGCTTTAGCAAAAGAAAAAACCAACAACCAACAACTAACAACCGACAACCTTAAACAAGATGTTGATGCGTTAGACACGTGGTTTTCATCATGGTTATGGCCAATGTCTGTTTTTGGTGGAATTATGGATCCAGAAAGTCCAGATTTCAAATATTACTATCCAACAAATGACTTGGTTACAGGTCCGGATATTTTATTTTTCTGGGTTGCAAGAATGATTATTGCAGGTTATGAATATGCTGGCGAAAAACCATTTACAAATGTATATTTGACAGGTTTAGTTCGTGATAAACAACGTCGTAAAATGTCTAAATCATTAGGAAATTCTCCTGATCCTCTAGATTTGATCGATAAATTTGGTGCTGATGGTGTTCGTGTAGGATTGCTTTTAAGCGCTTCTGCAGGAAACGATATCATGTTTGACGAAGAATTGTGTAATCAAGGAAAAGCGTTCTCAAACAAGATTTGGAATGCATTCAAATTGATTAAAGGTTGGGAGGTTTCAGAAACTATCGCGCAGCCAGAATCATCAAAAGTAGCAATCGAATGGTACGAAGCGAAATTACAGCAGACTTTAGTTGACATCGAAGATAATTTTGAGAAATACAGAATTTCAGATTCTCTAATGGCAATTTATAAATTGGTTTGGGATGATTTCTGTTCTTGGTTCTTAGAAATGATCAAGCCAGCGTATCAACAACCAATTGACAGCGTAACTTTCGCGAAAGCGATCGAAATGTTAGAAAGTAATTTGAAATTACTTCATCCATTTATGCCTTTCTTAACTGAGGAAATTTGGCAATTGATTGCAGAAAGAACTCCAGAGGAAGCTTTAATCGTTTCGACTTGGCCAGAGTTAAAACCTTTTGACGCTAAATTAATTGCTGATTTTGAAAATTCAATTGAAGTGATTTCTGGAATTAGAACCATTAGAAAAGATAAAAATATTCCGTTTAAAGATGCAATCGAATTAAAAGGAATCAACAGCGAAAATGTTTCGACTTATTTTGATTCAATCATTACGAAATTAGGAAACGTTTCTGCTTTCGAATATGTTTCTGAAAAAGTAGATGGCGCTTTATCTTTCCGTGTAAAATCAAATGAATATTTCATTCCGATTACAGGAAATATAGACGTTGAAGCTGAAATCGCAAAACTGACAGAAGAATTGAATTATACAAAAGGATTCTTGAAATCAGTAGAAGCAAAACTTTCAAACGAGAAATTCGTAAACGGAGCTCCTGAAAAAGTTTTAAACATAGAAAAACAAAAACAAGCTGATGCTTTGGCAAAAATTGCCACGATCGAGCAGAGTTTAGCTGGATTGAAATAAGAGTTTCTTTATAACATAAATCCCAATACTGAAATTATAGTATTGGGATTTTTTGTTTTTTATTGGATTATGAAAAATTAATAATAAGTATAATTTTTTTTGATAAGATATAGCATTTGGTTAGTACTATAATGATCGCGCTGCTCTTTTGGGTAACCATCTATATTAAGATCATAACTATATCGATAAACTTCAGTAAAGAATCCATTTATTTGTTCGCTGAAAAAAATTACATTATTAGAATTGCTAATGTCAAAAATGTCAAGATGTCTGTTAAAAACGTTTTGAAAAGTATAAGCAAAAAATAATTTATCAAACCCTGTGATGTTTTTATAAATATTAGGATTTTTATCATACTCTTGTGTAATAGTAGAATATATTTTTCCGTCTGCAGTAAACTTCTCTCTTTTTATTATATTACCGTCCTTAAAATAAAGTCTTGCTTTTGGAAATGGATCGCTCAAATACCAGACGTTAAGAGCTAAGCTATAAGAATAAATATCAATATCTACAATATTCTCAGAAACGTAATTATAAACTAATTTGGTTTCATTAAGAGGAGCGTAAAGTCCATTACCGTTTTTAAATATTGCAGTTTTTAGTTTATTGTCTTCATATGAATATTCATTATTAACACGCAAGTCATCATTAACGTATCCCTCCTCTTTGGTAATTAAATCTCCTGTATATGTGTATTTAATTTTATAAATGCCAACATAAAGCTTATCAGCGCTTGCCTCAGTGATTTTAAAACCATCGTAACTAAACTTCGTTGGTGAATCTGGAGAAGAGCTTACTTCTTGAATTGTTTTAATTAAAGCTCTAGTGTTTTCTTTGGGAGTATTAGTACTTTCGTTGGGTACATCAGTTTCATCTGTCGTTTCATTATTTGAGCAAGATGTTAAAATTAGTAGTATAGCCCCAATAAATGGAATTAGTTTTTTCATTAAGTTTATTATTTGAATAGTAGGATAAGTTCTTGTCTTATGTGTTTTTCTGAATTGTAAATGTCATATTTTTCTTTTTGAAAAGAAAAATAAATCGAAAGAAACTTGTTGAATTTATGGTTTTAAGCTGTTCCACCACAAATTAGTTCGTATATCGCTATCGCTCGGGTGACGTATCATGTTTTTTCAATCTTTGTAATTCGTGAATTTCTAAACACATAGATTATAAAAATAAAAATTCGTGAATTCGTGGCTATTTTTTTCTCTTCAAAACCAAAAACAAAGGATAAGAAATCAATGTAATTCCAATAATTAGAGCAAAAGCAATAGGATCGCTATAAATAAAGCCTAATAATAATCCAATCGAAATAATAATCGCTATTATAGTGGTCCAAGGGTACAAAAAAGAACGATAAGGCCTTGGTAAATCTGGTTCAGTTGTTCTTAGTCTTAAAAGTGAATAATAGGCCAGTCCCCAAACAATTATAGAGATAAAAGCGGCGAAAGAAAACAATACTTCAAAAGAACCAATACAGATTAAAAACAAGCTGAAAAGAGATGAAACCAAAAGCGCTACAATTGGTGTTCCGCCTTTATTGACTTGTGTTCCCTCTTTGATGAAAAATCCGTCTCGGCTCAATCCGTAAAGAATTCTTGGTGGAATCATCATAAAAGCATTCAGAATACTTATTAAAGAGAAAATAGAAATTATAGTAACGATTTTAGCACCATTTTCTCCAAAAAGTATTTTAGCAACATCGGCTGCTGCCAAATTTGATTTGGCTAAAGTTTCGATTGGTAAAACATGAAAAAAGGCAGCATTTACTAGAATATAAATTACGACAACGAGCAAAACTCCGCTACATAAAGATTTCGGAATGTTTTTGCTTGGATCATCATTTTCTTCAGCAAAAAACAAACGGCGTTCCAGCCGTTATAAGTTCCTATAATAAGCTGTAATGACTTAAAAAAGCCAAAAATAATTCCGATTTGAAAGAAGGAACTATTGGTTTTGATTTTTGGAACTTCAACTCCTGAATACATAAAACAAGCAATTACCAAAGCCACAAAACAAATCACTTTTAAAAAACTGGTAATCTGCTGAATTACGCTTCCGTTTTTCACTCCGCTTAAGTGTAATAAAATAAATGCAACGAGTAAAGAAATTGATATTACCGTAGAATAATTAGTCAATTCTGGAAATAAAATAATAGTATATTCACTAATCACAATACAGTAAAATGCGGGCGGAATAGCATTGACGATATAATCGTACCAACCCGAAAGAAAACCTGCATAATCACCCAAAGCTCTTTTGATGTAATTATAAGAACCGCCGGCTTTTGGTAACATTGTTGCCAGTTCAGAATAAGAATTCGCTCCCAATAAAACATATAAACCGCCAAAAAGCCAAGAAGCAAGAATTAGCCAGTAATTATCTAATAATCCTGCTATGGAACCTGGAGTACGTAAAATCCCAACTCCAATTGTTCCGCCAATTAATACGGCAATATTAAAACTTAGACCTAATGTTTTCTTTAATTGGTTTTGTGTGGAATCTGACATCTGAATATTAATTTCAGTAAAAGTAGTAGTATTAATTGAAGTATTATTTTGTTTAAAAAGAAATCCCAAGATTTTCTTTTTTTACAGAAAATCTTGGGATTAATCAAAAATCTAATTCAATATTTTAGAATTTATAACGAAGACTTGTCATAACCTGACGTGGTGCTATGGGGTTTACACTATAATTTTCGTGAACTGTATAGTTTAACTCGTTTGTAATGTTTGATAATCGGCATAAGATTGAGAACTTTCTCCATTCATAACCAAGAGAAGCATCCACAGTAACGTATCCTTCTAACGGAATATCACGATCTCTAATAGTTATAGTGTAAGCTGGATCTGGCTTTGGATTCGTTGGAGTAGGAGTAACTGCTGTCCAAAGATAATCATCATTCCATCCTCCAGTACGATCACCAATATAGTTACCAATAGCTCCAAAAGTTAATCCTTTAAATAAACCGCTAGGCAATTTATAGAAAAAGCTCAAATTAGCAGTATTTCTTGGAGTTCTTGCTAAAACATCTCCAACAACAAGACTTCCATTTGTTCCTGATGATTTTGATACTTTAGTTTCGTTAAAACTATAACCAGCGATAATATTTAATCCTTCTACAGGATAGGCTGTAATATCAATCTCAACACCTTTTCCTTTTGTAGCTCCTACTAACTCTTTAATAGAAGTGTTAGCATTTTGTGTAACACCATCTGCTAAAAAAGGAGCAGTTTGTGCTAAATTGTTATTTGTAATTTGATAAACTGTAACGTTTGTACTCAAAAGACCTCCCCAGAAATCTTTTTTTACACCTGCTTCATATTGATCTATAATAGATGGATCTAAAGGTTTTGCATCAACTGTTGTTCCTGTGTTTGGAGTAAAAGAATTAGAATAACTTGCAAATAAAGATAAGTCTTTAGTAGGCTGTACAACCAATCCAGCTTTTGGTGAAAAAGCTTTATTTATTGCTTTTGCTCCTGTTACAGGTATTGCATTTTCGTAAGTAGTTGTAATGACATTTACATTATTCTTTTTCTCTATAACTTCTTTTGTAGTGGTAGCTTCGCTTTCTTGCCATGACCAGCGTAATCCTGCCAGAACTTTTATGTATTTATTTATTGAAACTAAATCTTGAAAATAGGCTCCAAAACGTTGAGTTTCTGTATTCGTTAATTGAGTAGTTCTTGTTGGATAAGGAATAACAGTACTTTGCGTGCTATAATCGTAATTATATAAGTTTATAGCGGTAGCTTCTGTTGTTAAAAGGTCTGCAGGTTTTCCAGGAGCATAGAATCCAAAAGTATAACTAGGAGCAATAGAATCTTCATAATCAACCCCGGTAAATATCTGATGTTTGATTGATCCTGTATTAAAAGTTCCCTGAAGACTTAATTGATCACCAAAAATGTTTTCAGCAGCATCTGATTTTGTTAAACCGCGTTTCCAGTTTCCGTTAGCGTCAATTGTACTTAATTGTGCAGTAGAAGTTTGTGCTCTTCTATAGTATTGATAAGAAGAATTAAAATTTAATTTCCAGTTTTTATTAAACTCATGATTAAATAACATAGATGCACTGGAAGATTTAGTATTTGCAGTTGACCAAAGTGCTCCGTAAAATTCGTTACGAGGAAGGTCTAAAATAGTCTTTCCATAAATTCCGGTACCAAAATCCGGAGTCCAGTCGGCACTTAAATAATCTCCTTGTAAAGTAATTTGGGTTTTATCTGACAGATGAAATAAAAATGAAGGATTTACATAAATACGTTCGTTTTTAACATAATCTCTGAAGCTTTCAGAGTTTTCATAAGATCCTGTAAAACGGTATGCAATAGATTTATTTAAAGGACCATAAAAATCAATAGAAGGTTTGTAATAAGCGTAACTTCCTAATTGCATAGATACTTCACCACCCTGAGTAAATTTTGGTGTTTTAGTAACCAAATTCATGATTCCCCCCGGAGCTACATTTCCATACAATAAAGCAGAACCTCCTTTTAAGAATTCTACCTTCTCTAAAGAAGAAACTTCAGGAATTGAACCCGCATTATAGCGGAAACCGTTTTTAAACATGTTATTGGTACTCATATCATATCCTCTTGAAAAGAAAGATTCCTGCGCGCCACCACGAGCAGATCCAACATAAACACCATTTAAGTTCTTTACTACTTCACTTAATCTGATAGCTTGCTGTTGTTCTATAATTTCGCTGCCAACGATTTGAACACTTTGTGGCAAGTCCATTACTTTAATTCCGGAACGGGCAGCTTCAATTGGTTTTTTAGGTTTATTTGCGGTGATTAAAACTTCATTAAGAGTTTCTCCTTTTTTATTTTTTACAGTATCGGTGACTGATGAAGTAGTTTCCCTACCTGAATAATCCTGACCGTAAGAGACAAAACTCAATAATCCTAGTGCTAATAGTAAATTATATTTCATGGTATTTATTTAGATTCAATAAAAATTATCGAGTGCAAATATAAATACACATCTTCTTTAACAGGAAATTATGAAGTGGTTTTCTTACTTAAACCTTGCTTAGTTCTTTCTTAAGATTTGCTTAAGAATTTTCTAATGATATTTTAATTTTGTATTAATGTTTAAAAAAAACCTTGCCGTGAAGCAAGGTTTTTTCAATCGAAATTAAATCTAAGAATATATTTTAATGGAATTATTTTACAACGATTTGGTAAGTAGCCATTTTCCAGATTTCATCGTACTTTTTACCATTATGTTCTCCAGAAGCTTTGTCAGTATGAGCATATTCTACCATGTAGTTTCCAGACCAGATTGGTGTAAAAGAGAATTCTCCTTTATCGTTTGTCCATAATTCTTTTTCCCATCCGTTTGGAGCGATAACTTTAATTTTTGCTTCCTTGGCAATAGCACCTTCGTAAGAAGCTACTCCGGTAACTTTTGTGTCTTTTTTAGCTAAATCTGCATTTTCTGAGAAAACAGCAATTTTGTTTGTATTGGCTGTAATATTGTTTCCTGAAGCTTTGTTTCCGACAACTACAGTTGCACTTGAGTTATAATCTAATTTCATTGTGCCATAAATATCTTTTACAGTATGCTGCATTACAATAGTGTAAACTCCATCTTCTGTTGGAGTAAAGAAAGCTTGATATTTATTGTCTAAAGCTTTAGAAGTAAGTTTAGTTTCTTTTTTTGAAGGAGAAATAACTACTAAAGTGAAATCTTTTAAATCTGAAAACCATTTATCGGCTTTTGTAATGTCGTTATCAGAGAATTCTCCAAAGTAAATAGAAATTTCCTGAGCTTTTCCCTTTGTTCCAGTTGCTTTAGTTTCGATCCAAAGTGCGTGAGCAAAGATTTGAGGTGCAGCAAAAAGCATTAAAAATAAAAAAGTTAATGTTTTTAGTGTATTTGATTTCATACGATCAAGTTTAAAATTAGTAGAATGATATTTTTTACAAACATAAACCTTATTTAGAATAATTAAAAATTAAAAAGCATAAAAAGTCTCAAAATCCATAAAATATTAAATGGCTTTGAGGCTTTTTTGTGATTTAAATTTTATTTAGAATTTGTAGGCAAAACTTGCTACGACATTTCTAGGTTTTTGAGGATTTACTGTTGACCAGCCTCCGTTAAAATAATCTTTGTTTGTAATATTATTGACATTTAAGCTTATGCGGAATTTAGTTGCATTGTAAAAAACCGAACTATTAAGGACAGTATAAGAAGGAAGAATAAATTTCCCTGTCACTTCACTGTCTAAAATGGCATTATCACTGGCATAATTTCCTCCAAAACCAAGACCAAAATTCTCTAATAAACCTTCGTCAAATTTATAACTTGTCCAAAAGTTTATTAAGTTTTTAGGACCAGCCCAAAACGGTCTTTTTCCTTGATCTAGCCAAACATTGTTTTCGTCTCCTTTGGTAATTTTGCTGTCATTATAACTGTAGCCTGCAATAATGCTTAGACCTTTTATTGGTGAAGCATTTAAGTCGACTTCAAAACCGTTGCTTCTTGCTTCTCCGCCTTGAGCGCTATACATTGGATTACTCGTTACCAAATTAGCTACATTAATAGTATAATAGCTTATTGTTGTAGTCAATTTATCTGAAAATAAATCAGTTTTTACTCCTGCTTCTAGTTGATTCGCATGCTCAGGTTTAAAAGTTTGTGAACCAATGAAATTTCCATTATTATCGTAGATTGCACTAGGTGCTATATTTTTAAAACCATTCATATAATTAGCAAAAACAGACAATTGGTCTTTAATTGGTTGATAGACTACTCCAAATTTTGGTGACAAAGCTGTTTGTGTATAATTATCATTATCTGTTTTAACGTTTCCTTCTGTATCAAAATAATCGACTCTTAAACTGGCCATTACCATAAAAGTGGGAAATATATTAAGTACATCTGAAACATAAGCGCTGTAAGTAGCATCTTTAGATTGATAATCTGGTCCAGGTTCTGCTGCAAGTAAATTATCGACAGAAGCAACAGTCAGGTAATTTGGATTAAGATTATCAAATTGCCTAATTTCTCCTTGTGGTGTCAGATTATAAAGTTTTCCATAGCCTGTACCTCTAAAAGTGACATCTCTTTTGAAATAATCAAGACCAGCAACAATTCGATTTCGCATGGGACCGATTTTAACGTCTCCTATAAAATTCTGCTGTATGTCTGTAGTTGCCGTTTGCGAATTTTCATTGGTAATCCATAAAGCAAAATCTCCGTTTCCGTCTTCATTATCATAAATATAAGAGTAATATCCTTTTGACTTAGAAGTTCCTCTGGAATAAACAGTTTGCGAAGTCCATTTTGAAGAAATTTTATAATTCATATGGGCTTGTAAATTAAATCGAGGATTTTTTATAGGCAGGTCATTACTATAAAAAGATAAATTGGTATTATAGTTCAGTTCAGCTAAATTGGCAAATTGCAAAGGAGCATCTCTTCCTAAAAACAACATTGACGGTGTTGTTTTTTCTTCTGTCATAAATTCTGTATTGACTAAAAAAGAAAGTCTTTCATTTACTTTATAGGATAAACTTGGAGCAATAAAATAAGAAGTTCTAAAACCAGCATCCTGAAAACTGTTCTCTGTTTGAAATGAAGAATTAATTCTAAACAAAAGAGAATTGGTTTTATCTAAAGAAGTATTCAAATCTACTGTAGCTCGATTTAAACCGAAGCTTCCTGTTAGATAGGAAACTTCGCCTCCAAAACCGCTGTAAGGTTTTTTAGTAACAGTATTAATAAGTCCCCCGTAACTAACTAGACTGCTTCCAAATAAAGTTCCAGATGGTCCTTTGATCACTTCAATTCTTTCAATATTGGCAGGGTCTAATGTTCCGCTGGTAAGTCCTGGTAGACCATTTACCATGTTTGCCTGAACTTCAAATCCGCGGAGCGAATAATAGGAGCCTCCGTCGCCTCCGCGTCCCGTCGATTCCCATAATTTCTGGATTCCAGGAACATTTTTCAGAGCATCTTCATAATTCGTAATGGCTTGCTCTTTCATCAATTCAGATGAAACGATGTTGTAAACTTGAGGATTTTCAATGTTTTTGAGAGGCATTTTTGAAACGTAGTTGCTTTGTTTCGGAAAAGATTTTCCTCTATTCGCATTAATAAAAACTTCTTTTAGCTCTTTATTCGAAACAGTCAATTTTAAATTGATTATGGTGGTTTCATCAGCTGTAACCGTTATTTGTTTTTCTACTGTTTCATATCCAGTTAATGAAACTTGTAAAGTATAACGGTTTGATTTTAAACGGTTAAATTCAAAAGCACCATCTTCATTACTGATAGTGCTATATTTTGAATTTTTAAGGATGATATTCACTCCAACAGCCAATTCGCCTTCTGATGTTGTAATTACTCCTTTAATTTTTCCTAAGTTTTGTTGTGCAAATACATTGCAAGAGAAAAACAGCAATAAACAGATTTTGGTAAGGACCTGTTTAAAGCCAAAATTTGAATAATTCATGGTATTTCTTTTTTTTTGGACTTGTTTGTTATTTAGAATAAATCAAAACAGGGCAAAAATAGAAATTATAATTTTTTCAGCAATCATTATTTACTAGTTGTTACATTCTTTTTTTTATTATTTCTTCCCCACCAAATTAGAAAGCCTGAAATCGGTAAACTAGCACAAATCAAACTGGCAAAAAAGGCAAGTACTTTACCTGGAAAACCTAGTATGCTGCCAACATGCAGATCGTAATTTAGGAATCTAAATTTCTCGCCATTGTTTTTGTCTTTATATTTTATTGATCTAAGAGGTTTGGCTGTATATTGATCATAATCTGTAGCGGTATCATCAAAGCGACTTTTGTATCTGATAAATGTATTGTAAGTCGCAAGCGAATCATTCTCTTTTGGAAGAAATAGATAATAACTTTTTGCTTTTGGATGTGATTGTTTTACAGAAGCGTAAATTTTATCAAGCGGTCTGTTTTTGCTGTATTGAGTAGTATCTGAAACTACTCTTTCTCTTTTAAATGTTTTTCCTCCATTAAGTAACCATTGAACGCCCTTATCATAAGATTGAAATGCCCAAACCAATCCTGTAAGTGCAATTAGTAAGGCGAAAAGCATGGAATAAAATCCAAGAATATTATGTAAATCGTAGTTTTTTCGTTTCCATTTCGTGCTGTCTTTCCATTGAAACCAAAAACGTTGTTTAGCAGCCTGTTTGTTTTTTGGCCACCAAAGAATAAGCCCAGTAATTAAGGAAATGATAAAGATAATCGTAGCCGTTCCAGTAATAGGATCTCCAATTTTGCTGTTAAGGCATAATGTCTGATGCAGCATTCGGACAAAAACAAAAAACTCAAAATTGACATTTTCCTGTTTTTTAACCACTCCACTGTAAGGATCTACATAAAGATAAGTGCTTTGGTACTGGTTCCAATACCAAAAGGCATCTGGATTTAATTCTTCATAAAACCAGATAATTATGGTGCGGTCATCTTCATTCAGTATTCGGCATCCTGAAATAGATTCTTTTGGATTTTTGTTGGCTTTTTTTGCAATTTCTATGATCTGGCTCAGAGGCAGTTTTTTTTCTTTTACCTGATCTACGTAATAATAATCATGAACAATGGGGCGTAATTCCTCCTCAAAAGAGTACAAGCATCCCGTAATACCCAATATAACTACAATTAAGCCAGATGCTAATCCCAGCCATAAGTGAATTTTAAGAATGAGTTTTTTAAAAGTCATAAAAGTAATTCTGATTGTTATAATTAAAAGCGCCTCAATTTTATAAATTGAGGCGTCAGTTTAATTGTTTTAGGTCTTAAAATTTGATTGTCAGGTTTGCTAACAAGTTGGCTGGTGCCATTGATGAACCCCAGAAATCCCAGTATTTTTCGTTTGTAATATTGTTGAATTTTAAACCTAATCTCCATGTTGGTTTTTCGTAATATACAGTTGCATTATACACGGTATAAGATGGCATGTAAACTAAATTATTTGCTGTAAAGTAGTTTTTGTCGATATAGTTTGCACCTGCACCAATACCTAATCCTTTCAATTTATTTTGGAAAGTATAGGTCGTCCAGAAGTTAACTACATTCTCAGGAGAACTTGTCGCTTTTTTTCCTTCAATACTTGGATCAGATGCTCGTACAATTCGGTTGTCATTATAAGCATATCCACTTACAATGCTAAGTCCGTTAAATGGAGTTGCCATTAATTCAAAATCAACACCTTTACTGACTTGTTTACCATCTTGGATAGTATATCCAGCATCAACTCTTGTAGCATTATCAATAGTAATGTTGTAGTAACTAATAGAACCGCTTAATTTTTTATTAGACGTTTCTGCTTTTAAACCTCCTTCATATTGTACCGCATAAATTGGATCTAAAACTAATAAAGTCTGATCGGGTTGTGTTACAGGTGCCATATTCTGGAAACCGTTCATGTAATTTGTAAATACAGCAACCTGATCTTTTACGAATTCATACACTAAACCAAATTTTGGAGAAAGTGCTGTTTGGCTGTAACCTTCAACAGTTCCCACTTTAGCTCTTTCAAAATTATCCAGGCGTAAACTTAACATTGCAGAGAACTTGTCTGTGAAATTCACTACGTCGCAAGCATAAGCACTAATTGTTTTTTGGTCAGCAACAGCAGAAGTTGTTAGGTTAAGACCAGCATCAACTGCTTTTCTTCTGATAGGAGCAAAAGGAGTTGTAATATCGATATTATCAAGTGTAAAAGTTGATCCGCCTGAGAAGTTTGAAGTGTAAAGTCTGTAGTTTACACCAGCAAGGAATTTATGTTTGATGCTTCCAGTTGAAAACTGTCCGTTAATGTTTTCCTGAATATTAGTATAGTTATTAAAGATAGGTCCCCAAAGTCCAACTCTTCGGGCAACTTGTGTTGGTGAGCTCCATACTGCATAACTTTGATAACTGCGTTCTACATCTTCACCTACAAAAGAGAATACAGTTGTCGATTTCCAGTTTTCAGAGATTTGATATTCAGCTTGCCCAAAGAATTTTGTAGCCGTTGATTTGGCATCGTTATCATCATGGAACATAGACTTTTTGTAATCGATTTGAAGTTGGCTAGGGTTTGTTATCCCAGAATTTGCGTCATAAGTATTATATGTACGTCTGGTGTTGTTTACATTATAAAGTTCCGCATCGAAGTTAAAAGTAAGTTTGTCCGATGCTTTGTAAGTTAAGCTAGGAGCGAAAAGAAGCGTATTGTTGAAACCATAATCAAGAAAGCTTTTTTCCCTGTGAACTCCCATATTGATTCTGAATAAAACTGTTTTTTCTTGATTTAAAGGGGTATTAACGTCTACTGTTAATCGGTTTAAATTGTAGCTTCCGGTTGTATAAGATACTTCGGCAGCAGAAGTTTCAAAAGGTTTTTTCGTAACAAGATTCACAACACCTCCAAAAGAAGATACTGAAGAACCGAATAAAGTTCCAGAAGGACCTTTTAAGATTTCAATACGCTCTACGTTACCAAGATCAACAGAAGAACGTCCAGAAACTGTTTCCATTCCGTTACGAGCATTAACTCCAATAGAAAATCCTCTAAAAATCATTCCAACTCCACCAGAAGGATAACTGATTGATACAACTCCAGGTGCGTTCATAACAGCGCCTTTGATATCTACGGCAACCTGCTGTAATAAAAGTTCTTTTTGGATTACACTGTAGACCTGCGGGTTTTCAATGTTGGTTAAAGGCATTCTGGCAACATAATCTGTTTTTTTAGATAATATGCTTTTTTTGCCATTTACAACAACTTCTTTTAATTCTTTGTTGGAAACTTTTAGCTGTAAATTAATATTTGATGTTTCACTTTCTGCTACAATTACTTCACTTTCTGAAGTTTCGTAACCCGTTAAGGAAACTTGTAAAGTATAGGTGCTTGGTTTAACTCTGTTGAATTCGAAGTTTCCGTTTTCATCAGAAACAGTCCAATATTTTGAGTTTTTTAAGATCACATTAACTCCAGCTGCTAACTCGCCGTCTGAAGTAGTGATGGTTCCTTTAATTTTTCCATTTTGTTGGGCAGATACGATTAAGAACGAAAAGACAAAACTAATTGTAAATAGAAGACGTAATTTCTTCGGATTAAAATATTTCATTGGTTTGTAAAATTGGTTTATAAATATATTTTATTTAGAATAAATAAAAATAATACAAATGTAGATATAATATTTTTTTTGCCAAATATTATTTTTAAGGATTCACTAAGCATTTGTTAAGATTATTTTAAGAAAAGAAAGAATATTCTTTAGGTCTTAATTGGAAGAGAGATTCAAGTTTTTGTGAAAAAAGAAGAAAGTAGAATGCTTCCCCCTAAAAAAGCCTTAATTTTGCAGTCAGAAACACAATTTCATGATTTTATCTTTCTTTAAAAAAATTCAAAATACACCTAGAGGATATCGTATTGCCAATACAGTTTTTTTCTTTCTTTCAGGTTTTGGATATTCTTCGTGGGTATCGAGAATTCCACATATTCAAGCTCAATTGCATTTATCAGAAGCTCAATTCGGAGCTGTTTTATTTGCTTTTCCAATCGGATTAATGCTGACAATGCCATTTACAGGAAAGCTTTTAAATAAATACAGCAGTCGTTATATTATGCTGTTGGGAGCAATCATGTTTAATATTGTATTGTCTCTGCCCGGACTAGTCGCTTTTGTCTGGCAGTTGGTGATTGTGCTTTTAATTTTTGGTGCTTCTCGTAATATTTTCAATTTATCGATTAATGCGCAGTCTTTAGAAGTACAGAAATTATATCCAAAATCGATTATTACTCGTTTTCATGCGGTTTGGAGTATTGCGGTTTTTTCAGGAGCAGGTTTGGGGTATGTAATGGTAACGCAGAAAATAGCACCCTCTCATCACTTATTAGGAGTGAGTGTTTTTATGCTGGCGCTGACAGCTTGTTTTTATCCAATGAGTATTCATAATGAACCAGTACCAGTCAAAAAGAAATTCTTTTCGATGCCGGAAAAAAACTTGGTTAAGTTTGCCTTGATTTGTTTTGTCTCTATGGCCTGCGAAAATACGATGTACGATTGGAGCGGGATCTATTTTGAAAATATTTTAAAAGCTTCACCGAAATTAACCAGTGCAGCATTTGTATTTTTTGCTTCAGCAGTTACTTTAGGACGTATTTTTGGAGATTATGGTGTGATGAAGTTTGGAACTAAAAAAATCCTCCTATACAGCGGGATTTTAATTACTGTAGGTTTTGGAATTTGTTTTATTCTGCCTTATGCTTATCCTACTATTTTCGGATATGTACTAATCGGATTTGGAGTTTCTTGTGTAGTTCCGTTAGTGTTTAGCATAGCTGGAAGATCTTCCAAATTAAGCAGTGGTTCTGCTTTAACTTCTATTTCTACAATTGGTTATTTAGGATTTTTATTGGTACCGCCTATGGTTGGTTTTATTTCTGAATATCTAAGTATGAAATGGGCATTTTTAGTTATGGCAATCTTAGGTACACTTATGATTTTTATGGTGAATAAGATCGGGGAGAATGAGTGATTTTTAAGGTTCTGAGATTCTGAGATACTGAGTTGATAAGTTTTTTTGCCACAAAGGCAGTAAGGCACAAAGTTTTTTTTAAATTTTAAAGTCTAAAAAACTTTGGAAATGCGCCATTTTTTAATCCACAATCATCGCTTTTTCATGACAAATCGCTCTGTATTGGGTTTGCCTTTTTTCAAACCAGAGATTTCTGCGATTAATGAATCTTTTGCGACAAGATTATAAATGATTTTGTTTGGATAATCGTGTTTTGGATTTTCAAAAACAATTTGATTTTCGGTTGCAGAGGCCATTTCAAAACTTACAGGTAATTCTTGATTCTGTCTAGGAACGGTTACGATGTAAGAGAGTTTTCCGTTGGCTTCTTCCAAACGAACCTGTTCTGCAAAAACAGTATCATTTTGACCAACAACAAAATAGGATTCACCAAGATAAACGGAATCATTTTCTTTTTTCCAGCGTTCGGTAAGTTCGCCTTCGGCCGATTTATTTCCCCATTCGCCAATAAACCATTCTGCTTTGGCAAGATTTGGATATGTTTTTACAGAAGCTTCGGTTTTGATTTCTTTTTTACAAGAAGATAAAACTACTAAAGTTAAAATTGAGGAAAAAAGAATAACTTTTGTTTTCATGATTTGTTTATTAGAAAAAATATTTATAAAGGTAATTTAAATGTTTGTTTTTTAGATTGTTGTATTGGTTTTGGATGATTGCTAACTCAATATTTACAATTCTATTCCATGTAAATTGACCGAACCTACGGCTCTTTAAAAAACTAGAATAATCTCGTTACAACCGGATTAAAATCCGGCCCTACAAAATTGGTAGAACCGATGGTTCTTTTTTGGTATTTAAAATTCCTTAGGAATGAATTATTTTGTAGCAACGGATTTTAATCCGTTGAAGAATAAACGTACGGCGAATCAAAAGTTCCGTAGGAACGGTACATTTTATATCACTACTTCTTCGTCATCACAAACTTCTCCGAACTCGGTTTTCCATTCAAATTCCCTGAAATCTCAGCTGTCAAAGTATTATTAGCACCTTTTGTGTACGTAATTTTTTGCGGATAATCGTGTTTCACATTTTCAAAAACCAATTGTTTATCCGATTCCAAAGTAGAAGGGAAGAAAACAGGTTTATCGTCGTTTTGTCCTTTTACGGTCGCTTTATAAGTTAGTGTTTCGCCAAGCTGTGCCAGGATAATAGTTTCAAAATGAAGTGTGTCTTTTCCTTTTATAAAATAAGAAGAAGCGCTAAAAATACTATCGTTTAGTTTTTGCCAGTTTTCACTTAGAACACCTTCTGGAGAAGCATTTTCCCAGTTGCCAATAAGCCAATCTGCGACTTTGATTTTATCTTTTTCTACAGATTCTTTTTTCTGGCAGGAAACGAAAGCAATGATAAGTGCAATAAGAGTAATTTTCTGAAACATATTTTGTAAGGTTTTGATTGTACTAATGTATGAAAAAAATGTTAGCCACGAATTCACGAATTTTTTTAATTAATTCGTGAATTCGTGGCTAAAAAAAAGAATTTAAACACTTTCTTTCAAAATTGAATACACCAATTCCTTGGTAGGTTTTTGATCCTGAAGTTTGGCTCTTACTTCATCAAAAGTGACTTTAAAATCACAGCCCGATTTGTATTCTGCACAGCCGTAAGCTGTTTTGCCTTTCAAAATCGTTCCTTTATTACATTTTGGACATACTAAAGAATCTGAAGTTTCTTCTTTTACAGCTGTTTTAGGTGCTGTTTTCTTAGGTTCTAATTTGAGTCTGTAGTTTTCTTCAAAACGAATCAAACCTTCAACTGTTCCTGCATCTGTTTTAAAGCCTTTTATATTTACTGTTGAGCCTTTTTGAAGCAATCTCAAATACTGCGGTTCTGTAATTTTTTTATCATGAAAAACATATGGAAGTACAAAGTCACAACCCGATTTATACTCGCTGCAACCAAAAGCCGATTTTCCTTTTATAAAATTCCCTTTCTGGCATTTTGGACAAGTTTCAGCTAAAATTCCCGAAGCTTTCTTTTTTTCTGCTTTAACAACAGGTTTCTGAACCGATGCTGCATACGAAATATTAGCACGAGTAGTCTCGCTTCGAACTTCATAAACTAAAGCTTCCACCATTTTTTTCATGTTCCGAATAAAAGCAGCAGCGGTAAAAGTACCTTTTTCAATGTCTTTTAACTGTTTTTCCCAAGAACCCGTAAGTTCAGCCGACTTAATCAATTCATTTTGAATCGTATCAATTAGCTGAATTCCTGCAATGGTTGGTAAAATCTGTTTTTTATTACGAACAATATATTGACGTTTAAAAAGCGTTTCGATAATGTTAGCACGAGTTGACGGACGACCGATTCCGTTTTCTTTCATCAATTCACGTAAATCCTCATCATCGACTTGTTTTCCTGCTGTTTCCATTGCTCTAAGCAAAGTAGCTTCGGTATAATAGTTGGGTGGTTTGGTTTCTTTTTGAAGAAATGATGGTTCATGCGGGCCTTTTTCGCCAACAACAAAACTCGGTAATAAATCTGGTTCTTTTTCCTTCGCATTCGGATCTTCAAAAACTACTCTAAAACCTTTCTTCAGGATTTCTTTTCCAGTGGCTTTAAAAGTTACATCGGCTGCTTTTCCTATCACTGTCGTATTGGCAACAAGACAGTCATCATAAAAAACAGCAATAAAACGTTTTACAATAATGTCATAAACCTGCTGCTGATTATGAGGCAGATTGATTTCAATTCCTGTTGGAATAATCGCGTGGTGATCGGTTACTTTTTTGTCGTTGAAAACCTTTGGCGATTTTTTGATTTTTTTGCCTAAAAGCGGTTCTGTCAAATGAGAATAATTGGTCAGTTTTTGCAGAATTCCTGGTACTTTTGGATAAATATCTCCAGGTAAGAAAGTCGTATCAACTCTTGGATACGTGATGGCTTTCTGCTCATATAAAGTCTGTGCAATTTTAAGCGTCTCTTCTGCCGAGAATCCAAACTTTTGATTGCAATAAACCTGCAAACCTGTTAAATCAAATAGTTTTGGAGCATATTCGTTTCCGTTTTTTTTGTCTACAGAAACAATTTCAAAATCACTTTCTTTAACTTTTTCGGCCAGAATTTCTCCATCTTCTTTTTTTAAAAAACGGCCTTCTTCATAACTAAAAAGCGTTTCTCTATATAAAGTCTGCAATTCCCAATAGGGCTGCGGTTTAAAGTTTTCAATTTCTTTAAATCTTTCCACAACCATTGCGAGCGTTGGTGTCTGCACGCGTCCAATAGACAAAACCTGTTTGTAACCGCCGTGTTTTACGGTGTACAAACGAGTAGCGTTCATTCCTAAAAGCCAATCACCAATTGCTCTCGAAAATCCGGCATAGAATAAATTATCGTAGTTTTCAGAAGGTTTCAGATTGTCAAAACCTTCTTTGATGGCTTCTGTAGTAAGTGACGAAATCCATAAACGTTTGATTTCGCCTTTATAATGCGCTTCATTCATTACCCAGCGCTGGATTAATTCTCCTTCCTGCCCGGCATCCCCGCAGTTAATGACCATTTCGGCTTTTTCGAAAAGGGTTTTTATGATTTTAAACTGTTTTTGGATTCCGGAATTCTGAACTACTTTGGTCTCGAATTTTTCAGGCAGCATAGGCAGATTGTTTAAATCCCAGCTTTTCCAGTGCGGTTTGTAATCATTGGGTTCTTTTAAGGTGCATAAATGCCCAAAAGTGTAGGTCACGGCATAACCGTTGCCTTCATAATAGCCGTCATGTTTGGTATTGGCGCCCAAAACGGATGCTATTTCGCGTGCTACACTTGGTTTCTCAGCAATACAGACCTTCATTTTTTCCTTTTCTTATTGAGGAGCGAAGTTAGGATTTTTATGAGAAAGTTGCTAAGATTCTAAGGTACTAAGATGCTAAGTTTTTTTATTTCTTAGTAAAATTAGGTTTCTACGGAGTTGTTGAGTTTAATTTGTCAAGAAGCGAAAAAATATAAGATAATTGCTTCAAAATGTTGATTTTTAAAGGATTAAAATAAGTATATTCGTTTAACCAAAAACGATTAAAATGAGTGTAAGACAAGCATCTACGATAAATGAGGTTATTCAGATATTGGATGAAATCATTGAAACCTCAAAATTAGAACAAAGTCCAGTTGGTTTATTTGCCATGTTATATCGTGAAGTCACGGTAAGAATAAAACAGGGAATTGCAGACGGTTCTTTTCAAAACGGAGAACGAATGGAAAAACTGGATGTTATTTTTGCCAATCGTTACATTGAAGCTTATTATTTGTATAAAGCCAAAGAAAAACCTTCGGAATGCTGGGCGTTTTCTTTTGAACAGGCCGAAAAATTCTGGCCAATTGTAATACAGCATTTACTGCTCGGAATGAATGCACATATTAATCTGGATTTGGGAATAGCAGCCGCACAGGTAAGTACAGCCGAGAATATTGGAGACTTAAAAGCGGATTTTGACAAGATAAATTCAATACTCAGCAGTTTGGTAAAAGGCGTAGAAAAATGCTTAATCAAAATCTGGCCAACTCTTACTGTTTTACTAAAATTAGCAGGTAAAGCCGATAATTTTTTTATTGATTTTAGTATGGAAACTGCTAGAAATGGCGCTTGGCAATTTGCAAATGAATTTGTCGCGCTTCCCGAAAATAAAACACAAGCCTGCATACAAGAAAGAGATAAGAGAATTACAGAAATTGCACGTTTAGTTTCAAATCCAGGATATTATGTTAGCGCTATTTTCAAGTTCATTCGGTTATTTGAAAAAGGAACTGTTGCTCAAAAAATAATCGATTTGCGAATTATGGAAGAAAATAATATGAAGTGTGTTACAGTTTAGAAAAACAGAATCAGTCAAAATGCCATTTTGTTGGGAAAGTTAACTTAAATTCTGGGTTTTTGATGGTCAGTTCGGTGCATTTTTTTTCAAATCCAGTTTTATTGAAAGGACCAAAAATAGGTTTATCCTGAAAACCGCTTTCTGTCCTTTCGATAATGTAATAATTGATTACATCTCGATTTATTTTATCAGTTGAGTTTTCTACAAGCGGATGCTGTTTCGAATAAATATACTTCGAATCATAGCCAACAGCAAAAACATAAGCGGGAACTAAAATTTCTCCTTTTTTTAAAGATCGGGATTCGTAAATATCGATCCACAGTGTTTCATAATCGTCTACAATGGTATCACTGCCGTAATCGTATAAACCAAAACAAGATGATAATAAAATGGAAACTAAGACTATAAAAATGATTTTTTTCATGAGTTTAAATTCTCTTTTTCAGTTTAATTAGAAGATTTAAAAACAGATTTGGGCAATTATTTATACAGTACTATTTTTTATATTTTAAAAATATCAATTCTCTTCATCCAAAAAAGTCCAGATTCTAAAAATTGTAGTTTGGTTTGAACCACTTTATCGCTTTTGTCTCTTGGGTTTTTAGTTACAAATCGTGCAGTAGAATTATTAAAATCTAACGTATATTTTTCATTTAGATCTTCTTTTTTGTCTGATGAAAAAGTAATTAGATTATCTTTTGCAGTCCATTTTCCTTTTCCGTATTTGTTACCTTCTGGCGGGATTCCGCCTTGCACTTTAGAATACGAATGAAATTCAAATGTTCCATCTTGATTTAAAGTTAGTTTGTATTCGATTATATGTTTTCTTTCAGTATCTGAAAGTGAACGTGTGTAATCGCCCGCAACCGGATTGGATTGAGCTACTGCTGTTATGAGATTGAAAATTAGAAGTAAAGCGGTTAATATAAGTTTCATTGGTTTTGTTTTTTGGTATTTTTGAAAGCTTTTTTCAAAAGTAACTTCTTTAGAATCAATATCCTTACGTAAAACCGTATTTATTAAATTTTAATTAAAAGTTTGTATTGAATTCATGTTAAAAAACTAAAGATCTGTGTCTTGATGGGAATAATCTTAATTTTTAGCTAAATTTAATTTTTACTAAAAAAATAGCTGTATCTTGTCCAAAGATTACAATTATTACAATAATGGAAACTGCCAATTTATTTTTAGTAAACAGCTGTTTGATGTGCTTAATGCACACCTTATTGTATTTGCATGACGATGCTTTCTTAAAAAGCTCAAAAGACTTTATTCCTTTTGCCCTGTCATAACTCTAGACAGGGAATCTTCTTTTGTATAAAGCTCATTTTTATTAAACTTTCATTTTCATTCAGGATAGGGTATCATTGAATTATATTTTGGGCTGTAGGATATTCAGTGAAGAGTTGAATGTCTTTATCTGTGGAAATGAAGCAAACAAGAAAGTCATGTCACAAAATATTATTTTAACTACAGGAACATACGATTTAATTAAAGACCACGTAAGAAGAAAAAAAGTAACTCCGCACGAAGAAGAACTTTTATTAAGTGAGCTAAAACATGCCACTCAGGTATTACGAAGAAATCTGCCAGAAAACATCGTTTCAGTAAACCGAAAAGTAACTTATAAAGACCATATCAAAGATGAAGAAAAAACAATTCTTTTGGTTGGTCCCGAAAAAGTAAAAGTAAGCAAAAACAAAATTTCTGTACTCTCAGATGAAGGTATTGCAATGATTGGTTACAAAGTAGGCGATGTTGTAGAATGGCCGGCTAAAAAAGGAAATTTGAAACTCGAAATTTTGAAGGTAGAAGTAGAGGCTTAAATATTGTTTGCCGCTTTAGAATAAATAAAAACATCCCAGAAAGGTTTTGCTTTTTTGGGATGTTTTTTTATTCACAATCAGATTCTATTCTTCGGTGTCATTTAAAAATAGTTTTTCTATATATGGGTTTAAAAGTGTTTGAAGTTTATCTTTTGTCCCTTTTTCAAATTTACCATCAATTGCTAACAACTTTAATTTGTCAATATTCTTTAAAAAAATTTTACTGTTTAATTGATAAACATAATCATTCTGTGCACCTAAAGAGAGTTCAAAGATTTCTAGGTTCTCCAAATTTGAATCCGTCAAAAAATTAATTGTGTCTTTGCTGATAGTACCATTAGTAATTTCAGTATAATAGTCCATTATGTAAAGGTTTTTGATATTCTTTAGATCTACTTTGCTCTGTAATTGGAAACTACCAGATACATCAAGTTCTTCAAGAAGAGGCATATTGTTTAAAACCTGTGTCAGATCACCCAAATGAGGATAGTATTGCTCTTCATTAACTATTAGAAAATCAGTCCCATATTCAAATGTTTTTAATTTTGGAAATTTTGCAGTTGAAAGAAGACTGGAGATTTTAGAATAGTCTTTATATCCATATTCTGAATTGCTATGCTCGAAGCCAATAGTTAAGTGTTCTAAATTTTCATGAATGCCATTTTCAATCATATAATTTAAAAAGTCATAGCTCGCTTCGCCAAAAAATGAATAAAAGTTTGTTACATCGAAAGGTATTATATCTATTGAAGAAAGCGGATTATTATGATGTGCTATTCCAAATATGCATGAATTATTGAGCCAAGATTCGTATGGAGAGTTACTACTTTTATATAATCTTTTGTTTGAAGGAAATCTTTTTAATATGGAATTGATCATTATGAAGTTATTAATTTTTTAATTATTAATCATCGGATTCAAATTCTCATCTTTATTTCTCAAATCCAGTCCACCTTCGTAAACCGATTTTAAATTGGTCAAATAAAAATGCCAGCCGTTGGAACAACCTAGTCTAATGTATTTTTTTGAGTTATCATCTGTTGGAATATTATGATGACGAAGTTCAACTATCGTATAACCATTTGTTTCACTCAGTTTTATATCAACCAAGCAATTTCCTTCAAATGTAAACTGTAAAAAGTCTTTTCCATTTGTGGAAGTAATTTTTCCTTTCATGGCATCATCATACAAATACCAAAGCCATTCGTACGAACCATTTTCTGTAATGTTTTGGTTTTTGACAATTGGTTCCTGATTGGCATCAAAAAAAGAAACCTTTTCCAGAAACCATTTTTCCAGTTCATTCGCAATTGTCCAAGCGTTATAAATATCGCTGATTTTAGCTTTAACGGCTATTTTTTTGGTGAAAGAAGTCCAGTCAAAGTTTTCCATGGGTTGGTTTTTAGTATTTGTACAGCAGAACAATATTATTTTAATAAAGTTAATAATTCTCTTGCAAATGGCTGTTTTTTATTAAGAAACAAAACTAAATCCATAATAAACCGCTTCAAATACTGTCAGCGAAATAACCCATTTTAATTCTTCAGGATCGGTTGTATTCAGTGATAGTATTAGATTGGTAGGAGGCGGAAGATCGCGAAAAACCATTTCAGATTCCCATTGATTTCGTTTGCGATAACGTCTCTGTACCATGAATTTTCTATCGGAGTTTTTGAGTATCTCTGCTGCTTTTCCAAATCTAAAGTCTACAGTAAAACTAGGTTGGGACGTTTTTCGGTTACATCTTCCAATTTTATTATTTGATGCATCTAGAATATCAAAGTGCTTCACTATTTTTCCTAGATACACATCATTAAAATAGAATATTTTTTCCTCATTTTTAAACTCACAATAAATTTTAAAATCGGTAGAGCTTGCCAATATTCTGCTGTTCACAAAAATACCTCTGTCTACTCTTTGAAAAGCAATAATCGGTGTGCCATCATTTGAGTTTAGTACTCCGGTTAGTTTATTGGTCATACTTCTTACGAAAGAATAATCCATTCCATTGGTCACGTTTTTTAAAGAATCGGATTTCCAGTTTAGAATATCTTTCTTTAATTTTTTGACTTTTTCCTCCATCTGCAATTTTTCGTTTTGTAAAAATTCAGGAGATTTTTTGGTTGCCTGATGCGTCAAGAAAAGAACTAAAACGATAAATAATGCAAAAATTAGCATGGGGCTCATCATAAGGGAAAATGATATTGTTTATTGATTAATAACTGATTTGGGATTTGATATTTTTTTTCATAAACTACTTCTTGTTAAACACATATTCAAGTTTGTTAATTTTGACTTTTTTTTTGGTTAAAGAAGTCCAGTCGAAGTTTTCCATTTTTTATTAATTAGAAATTGAATTTTAAATACATCCATGTATGAGTAAATATTTATTTTGAAATCTAGTTTTTATACGATAAAAGTCAATTTCCATTAATCTGTTAAAGAGCGTATCCGATATATTGCCATCGTAATTGGAAGCATCAAAACGTAGATACAATTCATGTTTCTCATTAAATGAATCACGGAGCTTAACAATCTTATCTCTTTCCTTAAATTTAAGTTTCTCAAAAGATTTTTCATATTCGAGAAAAATTCTTTTTCTGTCTCCAATCATGTTTTTGTACGCTTTATCATTTTCTAAACGAATATCGATATATTGATCTAAGGCAGTTGAATTCGTTTTTAATTCATCCCTATAGTTTATGAGTTGATTGTACATAAGTTTTTGACTTTCACTGTTTTATTTACAGGATGAAAATAAAGCTATGAACAGAAGGAAGATTATTTTTTTCAATTGAAGAATATTTAAAGTTTCTAAATGGTTTGAAAGGGTCCAGATTTTGAGCTATAAAGTTATTACTTCGTTAAAATGAACGTGTAATATTCTTTTTCATAAACTACTTCTTCTTAAACTTATATTCCCGTTTGTTACTTTTTGGATTAAGATCTACAAATTCGTAATCTTCAAAATCTGCGAAACGACTTTTAAAGAACTCGCTGGCTTTTTCTATCGACCAAGTTTTTGGATAATAAAAACCATCGAATTCGACGTTTTGAAGATGCAGTTTAAAATTATATCTAAATTCGTCGTCTCCAACATAAGTCAAAGCGATTTTTCCAGACCAGTCAATATCAAATTGGTTGGAAGCTGTTGGAGTAATTTGAATACGATGATTGGCACAGCTGTCGTGTCCTAATAAATAAATCCCGAATGCGACATCATCGTAATCATAATCGTCATCAAGAGGGAAAGTGTCTACGAGTAAAGCTTCTTTTATAATAGCATTAAAAGAGACTTTTTCAGATGAAGTATTGATTTTAATTCCGTTATCTCCCCAAAAAGTCGAAGACATCGTGCAGCGATGGAAATTTCCCCAGACTACTTTAGAATCCCAGTCGCTATCAACGTCTTCTTCCTCTTCTTCGTCATCAAGGTCTGTGTCGTCTTCAGCGTAATAATTTTCGGTTTTTAAATGAAAATCAAACCAAATAGATTCGTTTTCTTCAATTCTGCCGCTCCATTCAAATTCTTCTAAAGCGTGACCGTTTGGATAAGGATTTCCTAAAAAATAAATTCTGTTGGGTTTATTCATGTATTTTTAGTTTTCTAAAGACTAAAGATAGAAACAAAACGTATTCTTACAAATTTTTCTGGAATTCTGATTGGTGTTTTGTGGTTTGGGATTTTATTATTCTATATCTTATTTTCTCAAATTCTTCTTTCCTCTCATGTGTTTCGTAAATTTTAATTACCTCGATTTTTCCTTGTTTTACTAAAATCTCTAGGTCATTGCTTGAAATATCATTGGCTGAAAAATTTAAAAGTTTGTGATCAATCATTATAAACCAAGGCATCCACATTACACCCCACATTTCCCAAGAATATTCAAATTCATTACTGTTGAATTCTGCGCATTGTTTTTCTAATTCAAACCAAAGTAGATTTATTCTATTAGTCAGGTCGATGCCTGTGTATTTCTTTACGGAATCTAGCAATTTCTACTATGGTTTTAAGTTTAAGTTTATGATTGTGTTTGTCTTTTCAAGAATGCTTTTTGCTCGTTCAATATCTAAACCAATAGTTTTTCAAAATTGATTTAGATTACGTTCAGAAGTGAGACGCTCGCTAGGAAATATTATTTTCAGCCTAAAATTAAATCAAGTAAGTTGTCTAGAAATATTTTGAGCCAGTTTTTCTTCTTTTTCATAGGAGTTGTAATGTTTTAGGTGAGTATTCAAATTTTAGTCAAATTTTCTGAACCATAACTGCAAATCCTCGCTATTTGGTTGTCACTAAATAATTTCTTCAAGTTTATAAACTTCTCCCCATTTATTTAGTAAGCGACTATCATAAATGTTAAAGGGAATAATTGAGCTATCTTTTTCGGTAGAAAATCCGGTAAATGTCCAAAACAAATCCTCAAACTTACAAACCAAATAGCCTCTATCATTAAATGAGTACTCTCCGACACTCTTATAATTTTGTAAATTTTTAACTTCATGCTCATCCATAGAACGAAAGGCATCAACAACCTTTTTTGTTAGTTCAACTTTACCATTCTCAAAGAACTCAAGTTGATTTTGGTAGATTATACAAAAAAACAAACCACCAGCATGAATATCAGTATTTGCAATTAAACTTGACAGGTACTTTTTATTAATTTCTATTTTCATTAGTACATTATTAATGACTGTATTCCATTTGTAAAGATTGCGTTCACGAGCGAGACGCTCGCGTCAGCCGGAGGGTAATTTTGTTGATTTTTAAGCATATTTGCTAGTATCAAAATTGGTTTCTATAAAATTTTGGTCACTTTTATTTACCAATTCTATTTTACCTTCTAATAAATATTCATATTCTGGGAAATTATCAAATGGAATTCCTTTCCAATAATTAATTATTGATGTTGTATTGTTAGTTTCTATGTAATTGTCAATCCATTTCGAATCGGCTTTATGAAATTGTGTACTTAAAGTAATTGAAATATTAACTATATGAAAATTTAATTTATATGGAAACATGTTTTTTAACATTGTCCTTCCGTCTTGATTATCTTCGGCTAAAAAAATGCAAGAAAGTCTACTGGGATGATTTTTATTTATTTGTCTACGTATCTTTTCAAATTCTATTTCTAGTTCAGCAATTCTGTGGAATCTATCAATTTCTTCTTGAGAATAATAATAATTACCAATTCCAATCTTTATTCCATTTCTAGCCCAATTTGAGAGAGTGACAATTTTTAATCTTGGAGATATAAAACCGATACTGACTGATTCTAAATTGTTTAATATTAAATCAGGGCTTATTGTATATAAGGGATAAATTTCTTTAAATGTGTCTAAATGGATAATTGAAGGAGAAATTAATTGATTAGTATTGATAATGTTATAACAAACAAGAGGGTCTGTTAAATCAACAAAATAAATGAAGTTCATATTTAAACGGTTTAATAATTAATTCTGAATTTTGATGTAAGATTTACAAATCCTTGATTAATTCACTTGGATGAATTTTTAAAGCTTGAGCGATTTTAAACAAAGTTCCTATTTTCATTTCCTGAGAACCTTTAAGGTATTTCCTTAAATTTTCTACATCCATTTCAGCATCATGAGCAACTTCTCTTGTCTTTAATTCATTGCTGTTAATCACATCTTTTATCTTTACTCCAAGTTCTTTTACTACTTGAGGAATTTCACTTTTTCTTTCTCTTTTCATAGAAATGAAATTACAAGTAATGGATTGTTTTGATATGATTGTTAAAAATCGATTGTTTTCAACCGATATTTTATATATTTGTTTTTAATTGTAAATTAAATCTTATATAAAATGGAAGTGCAAAATGAAGAAAAATGGGAAGCATTACTAGAATTAATGACAAAATCAAACTATTTTACCAAACTAAAACCAGAGCATAAAAAAGACGATTCGTTTACGATACCGCTAAAAGTATCTTCGTATAACGAATTAAACATGATGGTTTCAGATTTGCTTAAAGCCAGTATTATTCTGCTTAATCCTGAAACCAAAAGTTTTTCCAGTTTTACAAAAGACCAAAATATTAATGTAATGACTTTACTTGAAATCGCTCTGCAGCTCTTACCCGAAGAAGAAATGGAATTGCTGGATGATTTACATAAGGTTTATTTGGAGGGAGATTTGTGAGAAAAGCAAATGTTGGAGAAATTTGCGTAGCTTTTTAGTTGAAAATTTCGAAGATCGGGTTTTACGATTTATAAGAAACAAAAAAACGCAAAGTCAGAGACATTTGCGCAGTGGTTTTGAGGAACTCTTTAGAGAGTGGAGGGCTACTTAATGTTAAAATATATTTTATCTTCATATATTTCTCCATTATATTCTTTTCCATCAATTTTAAGAGTTGGTTGACTATTAATCGAAAAGTCTTTCCAAAAATTACTCATAGGAAAGTTAATTGTGACACTAGTACCAGCTAACTCTTCAATTCTTTTAGGAAAATTTTCAATATCAGTAACCAATAAATTATCACAATTATATTCTGCAAACTTTGATGGAAAAGAATGACTTTTACCATCAAAGGTTTTTTTGAGTCTAAATATCCCGGAAGTTTGTGCTTCACCAAATCTTATATTGTATGTTGGTATTTGGTTAGGTAAAAGTTTATTAATTTCTGCTTCAGTTATATCTGTTTTATTGGCTCTTAAACTAAAATTAATTGAAATCTTATCTTGTGTTAAATTTCCATTTTCATATGCAACTGTAAAAATTGAAAGCGAAATAAGACTAACAACAAATAGAATGAAAAAATATCCAGCAATAGTCAACTTAGATTTTTTTTCTGTTTTATTTTTAATCTCAAAAACTGTTGGAATAAATCCAATGATAATACCAAGTAAAACTGTAATTAGTTCTTTATTTTCTATGAAAAATTTGATCATATTTTTTGTTTTTAAAATAATAGTTCAAAGTCGAGAGACTTTTGGCAAGTTTATGAATTTACAACAAATAAAACATTATACAAAGTCAGAGACATTTACGTAGCTTTTCAGTTGAACACTTTGGGGAGCGGTGACGAATTGATAATAAATGTTTCATGTGTTTCGTAAGTTTAATGTGTAAAATGGCTAGAGATCATGATGGATTTAGTCCCGTAACCGTTGCAGCTAAATCTGCTATTGATGTTACAGTTTTGATTCCCTTTTTGATTTGTATTTTTTGCCTTTGTCCAGAAACACTTTGCTCAACTAAACTAAATAGTTCATCTACATTATATTTATTTTCTCGATTTACTTTGTGTAAAGCTTCCGCTGCAATTTTGATATACTTCTTTAATTCTAAAAACGAAGCCTCAATTCCTTCTTGATCTAATTGAATTAATCGACTATCTGAAACAACATCGTTTTTTACTTGAAAAAATAAAACTGAGGGATATTTTATTTTAAAATCTTTACCGAAATATTTTTGAATGAATTGATTTGTTTCAAGAGATGGGTTTTGATCTGTTGGGATCATATTGAATTCCTTGTGTACGTCTTGATCCATTCTTTGTTTTATCATTTCCATGAATTTTTCTTTCATATCTGCGGCCTTATAATGAAGACTAAAGACTGTCAAATAGTTACCCGAAATTGAGTTTAAACTAAGCCAATAGTGTGGATCTTCTAAAACTTTACCAATGTGTTCATTTTCAAAATCGTACAAGATAAAAGCAAAAACTAATGCTCTATCATTTTCCCTATGTTCATCACATATTTTTAAAAATTCACTTTCGAATTGTTCGTAGCTACTTTTTCTGTTTTCCGAATTTATTGTTACTGTAAACATAATTTCTTATTTTAAGTTTTTTGATTTTCTTTTTTGCGATTTCTATCTGCTAGTGTGAGCGTTTCGCTCTTGAATGTTAAGTTGGCACGAGCTAGTAAAAGGTTTATAATTTTAAGTTTTTAGAACATATTAATTTCATGTCTGACTCTAAGTTGCTTTAAGCAGCCCGAACATTTCCCGCAAGAGATATTTGAGACGTGGCAAGAATGGGCAATGCTTAATAATTCAAGTGGAACATTAAATTTAGTTACCAATTCATGGCTGAAATATTCCAAAGTTGGACATAATATTTGAATTCCCCCTTCTTGAAACGAGACAAGTTCATTTGATAGTTTATAAAAATTATTTGTTCCATCTCGATGAAAATCATCAGATTTAACTGAAGCTAAATAAAGTTCAGAAATACTGTCTTTTATTGCTTGCATAGAAGCTAGTGTAATTAATAACTGATTTCTGAATGGCCACCATTCTTCGGAAGGAGAAATACTTAAATTGTCAGAATTAGCTAATGTGCCACTTCCTAAACTTCTACAATCAGCACTAATAACTTTGTGTCGAATCCCTAATTTTTGACATATAAAATTAGAGACATAAATTTCTCTCTCTGCTGGTATTTGACCATAATCAATTGTGTACGCAATATCTGGTTTAAGATAATATGTTAAGCATATTGAATCAATTCCGCCTGATAATAAAATTGCTTTCTTTATAGATTCCATATTGTTTGATAAATGGCAGTTGTTAGATGTTGGTAAAATAGAATATTAGCAGGTTTAAGCATTAACAGATCACTATCACTACAGGTTCTATGATAGCCAACTATTTTTTTTCCTTTTGCTAATGAATAACCTGATTCGATAAGTGTCCCAGAATCAAAATTATCTAAAACACAAAAAATCACATCAGATTTTTCTATTCCTTCTAAGTCTTTTTTTGCTATTGATATCTCATCACCTAGTCCAATATCATGAAAAGGTGAAAAAACTTTTATCCCAAATGATAAAAAAGCAGAACGTATCTTATCTATTAAAATCAATTCGGAAATAGAGAAAAAAGGAGAAGCTAAATAAACCTGTTTTTCGGAAAATGTTTTATTGTTAAATTCTCTATAATTAAAAGAATCAAGGATTGATGTGTCTACATAAACTTTTTTGTCACAATAAATCGCTGTAGATCTTGATGCATATATTGCAGACTTTTCTAGAGATAAACCTTTTTCTAACCAATAAAAACCAAAACTTGAGGTGAAAATATCACCAGAACCAATTTTGTATACATTGTTGGTAATGTACGATGGAATTTTAACTTCTTTATCTTTTAAATGTAAAATTGCTCCAAAAGGACCGTCTTTTATTATAAAAGCCTTTGCTTGTTCAGAATTAAAAAAGTAATTTTTAATTTCTTCAATATTTTCAGATGAAGCAATTGAAAACGCTTCATTTTTATTAACGATATAAACAAGTTCTTCTGCTTTGCCGAACTCACTAAATTTCTTTGGTTTTATTGGTGTTTGAGGATCGTAAACGACTTTATTTCCAGATAATGCGAAATCTGCTTCAAGCATACCAAACGCAATAATATTTTCGGAACTTACATTTATTTCTTCCGCTTTTGAAATATTAAGTAAATTTGGAAATATACTTGGGTAATCGAGAGAAAAGCTGTATTTAAATGTTATTAATTCATTATACTCGTTATTCTCAAAAGTGAAATTTTTATAAACTTTTTGATTTTCTTTTAGGTATTCAATAACGTCATTATTTGCAACTGTACTAAAATTTACCATACAATTATTTTCTAAAAGAAATTTTGCTGCACGAAAACCTGAGCCATAAATTTCAATTGAAATATCGTCATAATCGATTTCTCTATAAGTCCCACCAATAACTTTAATCATATTTCGGGTCTTTTTATCCGCACACGGCATGCAGGCGAGTTAATATCTAATATTTCAGCTTCATATGATGCTCCATTTTTTATACAATCAATGATGTCTGAAGTATTTATATGAAGAACTGCACCGAGTATTTCTCCGTCTCCATCTTCGAGTAATAAAGATTCTTTGGATCCAAGTATAACTTCCAAAGTATTTCCTTTTTTGTGTTTTTCAAGCACCAACATATCTACAGAAGAAACATTAGTAATAATAATGCTCGTTTCACAGTCAAATTTTGTTCGTTGTGGTGGTTCATAACCTCCTCCTGATCCACTCATAAGATTTATTTAAGTTTATTTTACATTTTAAATTGGTAATTACATTTATAAGCAAACATCGTTTTTAATTTAATTTGCTCAACACGTAAAAATACCTGTTTTTTTGTTTTGTTAAATGTAAAATGTTTTAAACCAATGGTTTTACGGAAATCCGTAATTATAAAAACGAAACCCCCTAGCCCTGATAGAATCGAAAATTCTTTTGTGTCTCGTTTTTTTAATGAGACACAAAAGATTGGAACAGATAGCAGGAAAAAGCTCCTAAAAACCAACATAATTCCACTAAACAGTCAACTTAAATCCCTCAAAAAATAACCACTAGAATTTTCCACAAAAATTTTGTAATTTTGCCGTCCAATAAAAGGAATTAGAAAATGTTAGATAGACTTCAATATGTAAAGCAGCGTTTTGATGAGATTTCGGATTTGATTATTCAGCCGGATGTTATTTCTGATCAAAAACGTTATAAGCAGCTTAACCAAGAATATAAAGGTATTAAAGCGCTTGTTGAAAAGAGAGAAGAGTACATCATAGTTTTGGCCAACATCGACGAAGCAAACGAAATTATTGCTGACGGAAGTGATGCTGAAATGGTGGAAATGGCCAAAATGCAGTTGGATGAAGCAAAAGAACGCCTGCCAGAATTGGAGGAAGAAATCAAATTCATGTTGATTCCTAAAGATCCTGAAGATGCGAAAAACGTTATGGTGGAAATCCGCGCCGGAACGGGTGGGGACGAAGCGAGTATTTTTGCAGGAGATTTATTCAGAATGTACACCAAATACTGTGAAACACAAGGATGGAGAACATCTGTTGTAGATATGAACGAAGGAACTTCTGGAGGTTTCAAAGAGGTTATTTTTGAAGTGACAGGAGAAGATGTGTACGGAACTTTGAAGTTTGAAGCTGGTGTTCACCGTGTACAGCGTGTACCACAGACTGAAACTCAAGGACGTGTACATACATCGGCTGCAACAGTTATGGTATTACCAGAAGCGGAAGAATTTGATGTACAAGTAGACATGAACGATGTTCGTGTGGATTTCTTCTGTTCGTCTGGACCTGGTGGACAGTCGGTAAATACTACGAAATCGGCTGTACGTTTAACGCACATTCCAACAGGATTGGTAGCACAATGTCAGGATGAGAAATCACAGCACAAAAATAAAGATAAAGCTTTGATGGTATTACGTTCTCGTTTGTACGAAATGGAATTGGCCAAAAAGCAGGAAGAGGATGCTAAAAAACGTAGCTCTCAGGTAAGTTCTGGAGACCGTTCGGCTAAGATTCGTACGTACAACTACGCACAAGGTCGTGTAACGGATCACCGTGTTGGTTTAACGCTTTACGATTTAGGAAACATCATGAATGGTGATATCCAAAAAATTGTTTCTGAGCTTCAGTTGGTTAACAATATGGAGAAATTGAAGGAAGCGTCAGAAGTTTATTAATCTGAGTTTCTGAGATGCTAAGATACTAAGGGACTAAGTTTTTTCTCTTGAGCATATATATTTAAGCCGAACTTTTGTTCGGCTTTTTTTATGGGGGAAAACTCAGTCCTTATAACTGTCGGGATAGAATCTTAGCATCTATAAAAAAACATAGCCAGTGATTTCAACCACTGGAACGCAAAGTGTGGTATTAGAGTATATATTTTGGTAATCTGCTCAATCTGCGGGAAACAAAAACTGCCAATCTTTGTGAAATTTCTAGTGTGATCTTTCCTTCGTCAAGATGACAAACAAGGAGTAACCTTTGTCTCTTTGTAACTCTGTTCCTTTGAACCTCTCTAAAAAAGTTATTTTTTCAAGAAATTAATGTAAAGTTTAACATCCTTAAAAATCAATATTGCCGATTTTTTTCAGCTTTAAATTAAGGGCAATACTACAGCAAGTATTTAAGCAGTAAGATTTATAAGAACTTTTAGTAAAACTTAGTCTCTTAGTGTCTTAGCATCTCAGTACCTAAAAAAAAACTTCACGAATCGTCAGATTCGAGGAGTTTTTTTTTAACATTTTTTGTTTCATATTTGTAAACCAACCAACCTTAAAATCTAATTATGAAGAAAACTTTACTATTATTTTGCTTCTTTGGAAGCTTTTTTTATGCGCGATCGCAATCTTATTTTGGTTTTCGGGACGACAATTATGCTGGAATTCAAGGAGTTTTATTTAATCCGTCGGCAGTTGTTGATTCTAAGTACAGATCGGATGTTACGATTTTTTCTATGAGCGGAACAGGTCAAAATGATTTGTACGGAATAAACGTTTTAGACGCTTTAGATGGAGATTATGATCTGGATGTAGATGCGAGCAAAAACTTCAAAAGCAATAACAGAGGAAACCTAAACCTAGATATCCTAGGACCGTCGTTTACGCTTAATATTACGCCTGTGCATAGTATTGCGCTTTTTTCGCGCGTGCGAAGCATTACCAATATGGTGAATGTAAACGGAGAATTAATCGATGAGGTCAATAAAGATATTGACGCTTCTAACAGTTTTATGATTTCAGGCGGCAATCCAAACGGAGTTACGAATTCGTGGGCAGAAATCGGTGCTTCTTACGGAACCGTTTTATTAGACCGCGACGAACATTTTGTAAAAGGTGGAATCACTTTAAAGTATTTAATGGCAGGTGCAAACGGTTATATTAACGGAAATGACATTAGCATCGCTTTTAATAAAAATAATGCAAATCCGGCGTTGAGCGAATATTATTCGACAGGAACTTTAAGAACTGCAGCAAGTTATGATTACGAAAACGGAGAAAAGATGAAGTTCGATCCGTCATCTGCTGGAGTAGGAGTAGATTTAGGTTTTACTTATGAATACCGTACAAATTGCCATACTTGTATTGGAAACCGTTATAAGTTTAAAGTAGCAGCTTCGGTAACGGATATTGGAAGTCTAAACTATAATAACATTACAGAGAACACGTATAACTTAAACGGAAGAGTAACACAACAGGATATTGATGATGCAGAGGACATTTTCGAGTTTTTTGATCAAAATTATACTAAAACATCATCAAGAAAAGCGGTTAAAGCCAATCTTCCAACAGCGTTGCACACTAATTTTGACTGGAATATCGACAATAGATTTTACTTGAATCTGAGCGGTGATTTCAGTTTAGTAGATGCGAATAAAGTTAACGGAACTACAATTGCTAATTCGGTTACATTTACACCAAGATACGAAACAAGACAGTTTAGTTTTTATCTCCCAGTAACGTATATGGAATATAGTGGCACTCAAATAGGAACTGGTTTTAGAGCTGGTCCAATTTTTATCGGTTCTGGAACTTTGATTTCTAATTTGTTTTCAAACAACTCCAAAGGTGCAAATGTGTACGTTGGTTTGAAATTACCGATTTATCAGAATTATAATTAGAGGTGCAAAGTGACAAAGTAACAAAGGTACAAAGTTGTAAAGTTTTTGGACCTATGTCCCTTTCAGCCTCTGTTACTTTGTACCTAAAAAAAAAGGCCAATTATACTCAAAGTATATTTGGCCTTTTTTGTAAATATATATGAAGTTCTGGTCTTCATTAACCGCTTCCCCCAAAAGCGTATAATGAAAGTTAGACACCTAAAAATACTCTTGTGTATTCAAAACATTTATATAGGTTCGAGTAAACGTATACACCATTTTTTAATACTATTTCGCTTAACTTTTCCATAATACATAAATTTAGTTTGACAAATTACTCTTGAGATGTTTAATAGTGTGATGATTCTTCTTCTTCAGAAGTTTCATTCGAAGTTTCGTTTTGCGGTTTAGAAACCAGATTGGTTACAATAAGCTGTACAATTGAGCCTAAAACTCCCTTGAACATAGAATCGCCTTTTCCGACTATGAATCTTTTTGCTAGATAACCAATTCCGATACTAATGGCAGATTGTGCTAAATGACTTTTAAAACCTACCGTTTCATTAATTTCCTCAACAGTATTTCGAATTAAATTGATTGGCTTTAAATTCTCTTTCAAATCATCGATATGATCTTTTATAGCGCACCATTCTGTATCTTGACGAACTTCTAATTCTTTAATTTTTTGATTTAATTGATCAATATTGATAATAGCCTCCATAGGTTAGTTTTTTGTATTAATAATTAAATCTTACTTTTTAGTTTCTTTCAGAATACTTGAAATAATCGTATTACCAATTGGTGTTTTTATGATTTTATGGTGTGATTTTACCACAACAATAACAACGATCAAATAGAACAATGCCATTACAAAAAAACCATAGTAATATTCTCCAAGTTCTTTACCAATCCATAAGCTGATCCCAATATTTAAAAACAAGGTAAAAAATGCAACAACAATCCCGATTGCTATCTTTGATGCCAACGATGACACACCGTCAGCAACTGAACATACTGTTTTTAGTTTTAGTAATTCTAAACTTGTTTTAGCATAGTTTTCAGCTTTTTCATAAAGATTAAGATTCTCGTTTGTTGTTGCATTTGGTTCCATGATATAGGGTTTTATGGTTTGAAAAATTCTAATTGATTAGCTTTTTAGTAATTTGATTTTACTGCTTTAGCATCGTCTTTTAACGTGTTAAAGTCATCTTTTACTTGAGCTAGTTTAGATTTTCCATCTTCGATAATTTCTTTACCGTTTGATTTAATTGTACTAACAATACCATCAAATTTTGTTTTAATGTTATCTCCGTAATCTTTCGATTTATCTTTGATTTTTTTTCTTGTGTTTGATCCTTTGTCTGGTGCAAATAAAACACCTATTGCTGCTCCCGCCGCTGCGGCTCCTAAAATTCCTAAAATTGTTGTGCTAGTTTTCATAATAATTAATTTTAAATTGGATTAATATTTATAATTTGTTGATTTAAAGTTTTAAATTTCTCGACCTTTAATAAGTCTAAGAAGTACTGCAATAATGGCAATTACTAACAGTATGTGGATAATGCTTCCGAAACTGTAAACAAAGAACCCTAAAGCCCAAAGTATAACCAGAATCACTGCGATTGTATATAATAAGTTAGACATGGTTTTTATTTTAGTGGTTAATAATTAATTTTCTTTCTTAATTTAACTTATACGAAAGGTATAAAGTCAAATTACTGTTTTTAGCATCTGGAAATGTGTAAGTTGTACCAGCAACCGTTCTTTCTTTTCCAACAGTTGTTAAACCGTAATTGTATCGTAAACCAATGCTGATTGGATTAAAATCAACTCCAATACCTGCAGAAACACCTGCATCGAATTTAGCTAGATCGTCTGTATCAATGTCTTCGTCAAAATCTATAGAACCGCTTCCAGTAACTTTAGAACTTACCAGATAAGAGGCGTATCCACCGGCATGTATGTTAAAGTTTTTAGTCACATTTACTCTCACTAACAAAGGAACTTCGATATAGTTTAATCTGAATTTTGTGTTCCCACTTCCAAAAGCGTTATTGTATTCGTATTCAGTACCTTTTGTTGTAAACAAAATCTCTGGCTGAATAGCTACGAAATCTGAAATTGGAAGCGTAGCGTATAGTCCGGCATTAAAACCGTATAAAATATTGTTATCATCAACATTGTCATCTTTGGTTAAATTCGACATATTGAATCCCCCTTTTACACCGAACTCGGTATTTACATTATTGTCCTGAGCGTGCAGCGTTCCAAATGTTGCTGCTAAAAAAAGTGTTAAGGCGCATAAAAAATTGGCTTGTAATTTCATAGTAAAAAATTTAGTTAATAGATTGATAATAGGCGTTTATTCATTTTGTTTTCTTATTCTTTCGGTTTCCCGTAAAAGTTTGTATTGTTCAGGCAGAAATCTTAAAACTAATTCCAGAGTTTTTTTGTCATTTGTTTCTCTAGAAATAGCTTCAAATAATTCAATCTGGTCACATAAAGCATCTTTCATTGAATCTAAATAGAGATCATTAAACTCTTTACCTTTTGCATCAATGAGGTTGTACAGGTCTCTTTTATGCGTGGCGTTTACTTCAGTAATGACAATGAGCTTTAAAGTGGCCATTTTGCTTATTTCTTCTAGTAATTGGTTTTGCTGAATTTCAGTTCTTTTGGCCAATTCCCGAATAATGATGTCTGAACTTTTTTGTTGTGCAATTTGACTTTTAGAAATAACTAGTTTACTCACATTCGCCGTTGAAATAAAAAAGAAAGCTTCTGTTTCTTCTCTTTCATTTTTTGCAAAGACCTCATTTTTTAAAAAAGAAGTTTCTATTGGATCGTTATGTTTGCATGAGGTTATGCAAAATAGCATTACCAGTAAGAAAAAACCTTTAAAAAAAACAGCTTCTAACGGGGGAATTGCTTTCATTATTTATTTCTTCAAGTATTACATTACAAAGATGCTAACGAATGAAAGATTTTGCTTTACAGCATAAAAACGAAACGTTATATAATTCCCATAATGAAATTATATTAGTCTTTTATCCTTTATAAATCAGGGGTTTGATTCGTATTTGATTGAAGTGAAAAAAAAAGAAACCATAGATTTTTCTATGATTTCTTTTTAATGTTTTATTAGAAGAGGAGATTTTTTTTCTTACAATTATATAAAATCTCATTTAGTTTTTATGCGTTGTGTTTTTTCAGTTTTTAATCTGGAAGAAAAACAGTGAATTCTGAACCCTTTCCAAGTGTACTATCGGCAATAATATGGCCTTTGTGATTTTCGACAATTTTTTTACAAATCGCTAGCCCAATTCCGGTTCCTGGGTAATCTGTTTTAGAATGCAGTCTTTGAAAAAGAATAAAAATAGTTTCTTTAAACTGAGGATCAAATCCCATTCCATTATCTGTGAAAGTGATTTTATGAAATTTCTTTACCGATTGTTCCAATATTTCTGGATAATCTGATGAATTTACTTTTTCGCTTATAATTGATATTTCAGGTTCTATTTCTGGCTGACTGTATTTTAATGAATTTCCAATTAAATTAATAAACAGCTGTTCGATCTGATAAGGGATTACTGAAAGCTTAGGAAGTTTATTGGTTTTGATCACCGCTCTTTTTTCTTCAATAATTTCTGCCAATTCAGATTCTGCGTTATCCAAAAGTTCGTTCAGGTTGATTTTGATGAACTCTTTTTTAGTGGTATTTGTTCTTGAAAATAAAAGAAGATCATCAATTAAAACACGCATTCTTTTTGCTGAGCTTTCGATTTTAGAGATATAGTTTTTAGCACTATCAGACATTACTGCTTTATCAGCATCCGAAACTCTTGAAATAAAAGTCTGGATTTTTCTAAGTGGTTCCTGTAAATCGTGACTTGCAACATGATTGAAGGAAGCCAGTTCTTTATTGCTTTTTTCTAGCTCTTTATTGCGTTCTTGAAGTTCAATGTTTAATAAATGTTCGTCTGTAATATCAAAATTAATTCCAAGTAAAATTTTACTTCCTTGCTGATCGGTTACGATTTTAGCAGTTGTTTTAAAGTAACGGACTTCATAATTTGGACGGACAATCTTATAATAAACAAACGTAAGTTGTTTTTTCTCCACAATTCCATCCATATATTTAGCAAATGTTTCTTTATCGTCAGGATGAACAAATTTTAAAAGAGTTGCTTTATTGGGAACAAAAGAATTTGGTTCATGTCCTAAAAGACGGTATTGATTGTCTGAATAATCAATTTTATCGGCATCCAAATCCCATTGCCAGGTGCTGAAATTTCCAATACTTTCCGATTCGGCAATTAAACCGCTGGAAATTAAAAGTCTTTTATTAAACACTTTTAAGCGTTCAAAATCACGGCTGATTTGTCTATAGGCTAACAAAATAAAACATAATGCAACCAAGAATAACGAAATCGAAAAAAGCGGACTTAAAGAGATTTCTGAATCGTATATCTTGAGTCTTGTTTTTAGAAAAGTCTTTTCTATATCATTCATTTCATCCACTTTAAAGCGAATGTTTTCCATCAATATTCTCCCGCCAAACATATGATTGTCGAGTTTTCTTTTGTCGTAAGTTTTAGGATCGCTGTATTTTAAACAGTTTTCAAAAGACACAAAACGCTGAGTGATAAGTTTGAATAACTTTTGAAGATTTTCCTGTTGCTGCGGATTGTCAGCAGTTAGTTTTTTTAAAGTAATAAAAGAAGTATTTACCTTATCTCTCGAATAAATATAAGGTGTAAGAAAACGGGCATTGCGAGTTATGATATAGCCCCGCTGGCCCGTTTCTGCATCTTTAATCGCCGACATTAATCGTTCGAGCTGGATGTTTATTTCGTAAGTATGCATAACCACTTTACTTGATTCGTTCAAGTCCTGGTTATGCTTGTAAGCAATTGAAGAAAGAAATAACAGAATGAAAACTGCGATTACAAAAATAACTCTCAAAGAGTTTGAAGAATTAAAATTTGGTATCCACTTCATTTATTTGTGCTTATTTTAGTCGCAGCAAGAAATTATCACGGTTAAGTCCAGAAGTGTGATAATGCCAGTTTACGGTCACGACCTCATTAATTATTTTTTTAAGCGTGTTAAAATCGCTTGGTTTTTTGATATAGATATTAGCTCCTTGAATAAAGGTATCTTCAATATCTTCTTCAGATGAAGAGGTAGAGTAGATTGCAATGATTATATCTTTTAAATGCTCTGTTTTCTTGATTTCAATTAAACATTCTTTACCTGTTTTTTTAGGCATGTTCAAATCTAGAAACAAAATATCGGGAAGTTTATTATCTGTGTTCATTAAATGATCCATCAGCTGCATTCCGTCATGAACAAAATTTACATTTGTCTGTATTTTGATTTCTTCAAAAGCATCTTTAAAGAAAAGACGGTCATCTTCATCATCATCGGCTAATAAAATGTGTAATGCGTTTTTTTGCATTTGATCGCGGTATTTGGGTTTTTATTTTAAATTTTCTCTTCGTTTCTTAATAATTCTCTGAAAAGCAGAGGGAGTTATTCCAGTTGTGTTTTTAAACTGTGTACTCAAATGGGCAACACTTGAGTAATTCAGTAAAAAAGCAATTTCGGTTAAACTCATTTCATTGATAATAATCAATTGTTTTGCTCTTTCAATTTTCTGTAAAATAATAAAGTTTTCAATAGAAGAATAGGTTACTTCTGAGAAAACATTAGATAAATATCCGTAGCTGTGGTTTAGCTTTTCGGCCAAAAACACAGAGCTTTTGTAATTGTTGCTGTCGTCCATAAAAACAAGTTCAATAATTGCATCCTTTATTTTTTGAACGAGCACACTTTTTTGATTTTCAACTACTTCAAAGCCGTGAGGAGCTAAATTCCTTTTTAAATTCTCAAGAGCTTCGGCATCCATATTATCATCAATCTCAATTTCTCCAAACCCCAGAGTAGTAAAATTTACGTTATTTTCCTCTAGGTTTTGTCTTAAATAAAGAGAACAGATTGTGTTAATGTCGAACTTTATAAATAGTTTCATTTTATAGAAATTTGGTTAAAGATACTTATTTTATTTGGTGTTTTTGCTTAAAAAAAGCTTAGAATTACAAGTTAAATGCATTTTAAAATAAAATTATCAAAAAAATACCGCCTAATATTTTTACTAGACGGTATTTTCCCGGTTGAGTTGTAAGGATTTACAAATCTGACAGGATTTTGTGGAATTCTTCTTTAGTTTTCCCCAATTTTTGCTGAAGTCTTCCATACATTTCGTCTTCTTTTCCTTCAGCAAACATCAAATCATCATCTGTTAGTTCGGCATATTTTTGCTTTAACTTTCCTTTTAACTCATTCCAGTTTCCTTTTATTTCAGTAGTATTCATGATGTTTTTTGTTTGTCGTTATTAATAATGTAAAATTGCAAATTATCAATCGGTTTTTTGTTACATTACTTTTTTAGACTGTTGCATAATTTTCATTTTCATTAAAAATTAAGGATGAAATTAGCAATTTATATTGACATTACTTTGTCATTTAAACTTGATATCTTCGTAAAATCCAAGCCATTTTTTCGTGTTCTTGAAGTAGTCCCGTAACAAAATCGGCAGACCCCGCGTCATTGGTTTCATTTTCAAAGACAGGAATATAACCTCTAAACTCTGTTACCAGTTGTTCGTGGTTTTCTAAAAGCTCAGATAACATATGTTTTTGTGAAGCGTATTCTTTTGGAGATTCTTTAAGAGTAGAATTTTCGATAAACTCTTTCATTGTGCCAATTGTTTTCTCGCCCAATTGATTAATTCTTTCAGCTACTTCATCGATTTGAGCCTCAAGAATTCTATATTGTTCTTCAAACAGCTTATGTAATTCCATAAAACTATTTCCTGAAATGTTCCAATGAAATTTTCTGGTTTTTACATATAAAGTCATTTCGTTAGATAAAATCGTGGCTAATATTGCAGCGCTCTTTTTTAGATTTTTTGGTGTAATTCCAATATTTGGGCTCATAATTGTCTGTATTAAAGGTTTCTTTCAAAGATACCTTTCAGATTCAATTTTTTCTTACACAATTTTTTGCAGAAGTTACAGAAATTCAATGTTATTGATATGTTTTGAGTAAATTATTGATGTTGCCCAGATCGAATTCGAAGGGCAAAAAGAGTACGTAAGGGGCTTCGACTCCGTTCAGCCTGACAACTTGAAGATAAAACTGAATTAAACCCGACAGGTTTTCAAAACCTGTCGGGTTTGCAAGAAACCTGAAACCACCAACAATTAACCATCAACCATTAACCATAAACGATTATAATTTGTAATTTTGCCGCACAAGCAAAAACACAATATGACAACACAACAACTACACGAACAAATTCTTCAAAAAAAATCATTTTTATGCGTAGGATTAGATCCTGATCTTTCTAAGATGCCACAACATTTATTAGAAACAGAAGATCCAATTTTTGAATTTAATAAAGCGATAATCGATGCTACTCACGATTTAACAGTTGGTTACAAACCGAATACAGCATTTTTTGAAGCATACGGAATAAAAGGATGGATGTCTTTGCAGAAAACAATCAATTATATCAACGAAAATTACCCTGATATTTTTACAATTGCAGACGCAAAACGTGGTGATATTGGCAATACTTCAAGCATGTATGCCAAAGCATTTTTTGAAGATTTGAATTTTGATAGTGTAACAGTTGCTCCTTACATGGGGAAAGATTCTGTTGAACCGTTTTTGGCTTTCGAAAACAAACATACCATTATGCTGGCTCTGACTTCAAACGAAGGTGCTTTCGATTTTCAGACTTTAAATACAAACGGAAAAGAATTGTACAAACAGGTTTTGGAAACGTCTAAAACTTGGAAAAACAGCGAAAACCTTATGTATGTCGTAGGCGCAACTAAAGCAGAATATTTTACAGAAATCAGAAAAATTGTTCCGGATAGTTTCTTATTAGTTCCAGGAATTGGTGCTCAAGGCGGCAGTTTGTCTGAAGTGTGTAAATACGGAATGAATGATAAAGTAGGTCTTTTAGTAAATTCTGCAAGAGCAATTATCTACGCTTCTAAAGGAACTGATTTTGCTGAAAAGGCGAGAGAAGAGGCTTTGAAAGTGCAGAAAGAAATGGAAGGGATTATTGCTAATAAATAAAATTTTTCAGTCTCAGTTTTCAGTCACAGTTTACACCGAGACTGCGACTGAAAACTGAAAACTGCAACTAAATAAAATGAAACAATTAACTGACCAACTTGGAACAATTCATTCTTTCGAAACAACTCCAAAACGTATTATTTCGCTAGTTCCATCTCAAACAGAATTATTGTATGATTTAGGTTTAGAAGATAAAATCATCGGAATCACGAAATTCTGTGTTCATCCGTTTCATTTTAAATCTACTAAAAAGATTGTTGGCGGCACTAAGAAGATTCATTTTGAAAAAATTAAACTTCTCGAACCGGATATTATTATTTGTAATAAAGAAGAAAACACTGAAGAAATCGTAAACCAGTTAAATGAAATTTGTCCAGTCTGGGTTACGAATATTGTTTCAATTGAAGATAATTTTCAAATGATTTCAGATTTCGGACAATTATTCAATTGCAGAACTGAAGCGCAAAAGTGGAACAACAAATTGACTTTCGCTTTAAGCGATTTCAAAAATTATATAAAAGAGATTAAGGAAAAGAAAGCCGCTTATTTTATCTGGAAAGATCCCTATATGGTTGCTGGAAAAGATACCTATATAAATGAATTATTAATACTAAACCATTTTAAAAATATCTACGAAGACAAAGGCCGTTATCCCGAAATCGAATTAAAGAAAATGCGATTGGAAGGCGATCCCGATATTGTTTTCCTTTCATCAGAACCTTATCCGTTTAAAGAAGAAGACGCTTTTGAAATAGGAAGATTTACGCATCACGCCAAAACCATCTTCGTCGACGGCGAAATGTTCTCTTGGCATGGAAGCCGATTACTAAAGGCTTTCTCTTATTTCAAATTACTCCATGAAAGATTGAAGAATTAACTTCAATTTTACTCCTATTTAAGTTTGTTCATTGCCTGTAAAATTTCATGATTTTTTAGAGGTATGAACTTCTTTGTATAAGTAGCGGTTCCTTGTTTGTCTGGGTAAGTGACTATCATTTTTAGAAGTTCTCCTTTAAATTTATCCTCAATACCTTTAAAAAGAACATGGTCTGCAACTTTGGCTAAATTTTGTTGTAAAAATATCTCATAGGTTTTTTGAGTGTTCGTTGTATATTCAATTTTTTTTACTTTTTTCCCTTCATAAAGAGTGTCTTTGATTTTATATATATCATTATTTTCGAATTCTTTAAAAAAATCAATTCCTACTTTTGTAGTGTCTTGATTTTTCCATGGAATATCTGCAATCTTTTGGTTCAGATTCTTGCCTATATCTTTGTATGCTTCATTTTTTAAATCTATAACATAATAACGGTCTAAAGATTCTCTAAGATCAGTAATACCAAAGAAATCATAATAATCTAATCTTAATACTTTTTCAATAACTAATTCTTGATCAACAAAAATACTGTCTTTTGGAAATTCAAAAGATTTACTACCTTCTCCATATCCTCTAGAGATATGACCTATAACATAGACGCCTTTTTTATTTTCTTGAGCGGTATTATTTTCCAGAAAAATGAGTTTAAAAAAAAGAGATAGAAAAAGGAAGATAGATAATAATTTCATGATAAGTTTTTTTAGTATTAAGACTATTTATTGCAAAATGTAATCTTTAAATAGGAGTCTGAAATACTAAGAATGGGTGGAAGACTTGCTGTTAAAAAAAAGCCAATTTTTGTAAGTTTTGTATGTAGTCTTTTATTTATGAGTTGATTGATAAAATGATTGTTTTAAGCATTTTAAAGTAAGCGGATCATTATTGCAACCTGAAATCTGAAACCTAAAACAAAAGAAACAAATTAATGCAAAAAAAATGCCGGCATCTCGAAGACGCCGGCATTATTTAACTAACCAAAACCAAAATAATAAATAACCAGTTTATTACATTACAAAGATCCGACATAAATCAATGTAAAGCTGTTAAGATCTTGTTATTACTTTGTTGAATATAAGTTAATGTCTAGATTTAAAATTCCAATATTTTCAAAATCCAAATTCCAAACCTGTTTAAATTGGAATTTGGATTTTTTTTATTGGAATTTAATATAAAAAAGAATGCCGGCATCTCGAAGACGCCGGCATCATTTAACTAACCAAAACCAAAATAATAAATAACCAGTTTATTACATTACAAAGGTCAGACATAAATCGATTTAATGCTGTTAAGGTTTTGTTATTACTTTGTTGGACATACGTTAAGATTTTTAAATACCTGCTTTTAAGCTTTTTGCAGCGTTAAATAACTTTTGACTATTAAAATATAATGCCAATCAATTTTGTTTATGAATATGCTAAAGATAAGTTTGTATATTTGGTAAAACATTAAAAATCAGTATCATGGAATCAGACAAAAAATTAACAACTGCCACAGGAACTCCCGTTCCAGACAATCAAAACATTCAGACTGCCGGTCCTCGTGGCCCTGTTCTATTACAAGATTTTTGGTTTCTAGAAAAGATGGCGCATTTTGATCGGGAAGTAATTCCAGAAAGAAGAATGCATGCCAAAGGATCTGGTGCGTACGGAACTTTTACTGTTACTCACGATATTACAAAATATACCAGAGCCGATATCTTTTCTGAAATAGGAAAGAAGACTGAAATGTTTGCTAGATTTTCAACAGTAGCGGGAGAAAGAGGTGCTGCAGATGCAGAAAGGGATATACGAGGTTTTGCTTTGAAGTTTTATACCAACGAAGGAAACTGGGATTTGGTAGGAAACAATACTCCTGTATTCTTTTTTCGCGATCCAATGAAATTTCCAGATCTGAACCATGCTGTAAAACGTGATCCAAAGACCAATTTAAGAAGCGCTGATAACAATTGGGACTTTTGGACATTATTGCCTGAAGCTTTACATCAGGTTACTATTGTAATGAGTGATAGAGGAATTCCAAGATCATATAGACAAATGCATGGATTTGGAAGCCATACTTTTAGTTTTATAAACAGACAAAATGAGAGACACTATGTAAAATTTCATTTTGTAACACAACAAGGAATTGATAATCTTTCTGATGAAGAAGCAGCAAAACTAGTTGGAGGAGACCGCGAAAGCCACCAAAGAGATTTATTTGATGCGATTGAAGAAGGAAATTTCCCGAAATGGAAAATGTTTGTACAGATTATGACAGAAGAACAAGCAGAAAATTATCGTTTTCATCCTTTTGATTTAACGAAAGTTTGGTTGAAAAAAGATTTTCCATTGATTCCAGTGGGAGAATTTGAATTAAATAAAAATCCAGAAAACTATTTCGCGGAAGTAGAGCAGGCAGCATTTAATCCAGCGCATGTGGTTCCAGGAATTAGTTTTTCACCAGATAAAATGCTTCAGGCACGTTTATTCTCTTACGGAGATGCACACCGATATCGCTTGGGAGTAAATAATTTTCAGATTCCTGTAAATGCTTCAAGATGCCCGTATAATACTTTCCACAGAGATGGCGCAATGCGTGTCGACGGAAATAACGGATCTAAGAAACATTACGAACCCAACAGTTTTGGTGAAATGCAGGAACAGCCAGAGTTTAAAGAGCCGCCATTAAAATTGCATGGTGATGCTTGGGCGCATAATTTTAGAGATGATGATCAGGATTATTTCACACAGCCGGGATTATTATTCAATTTGTTAACTCCTGAGAAAAAGCAATTATTGTTTAAAAATACGGCAGCACAAGTTGGCGGTGCTCAGAAATTTATTCAGGTTCGTCATATCCGAAATTGCTTTAAAGCCGATCCTGCGTACGGAGAAGGCGTAGCAAACGCTTTAGGAATGACTATGGCGGAAGTAGATGCCTTTGATGATCCAAGATTAGCGATTGTGGTTAGATAAAACTCTAAGATCCTAAGTTTCTGAGATTCTAAGTAACTGTTTTAGAGTTGTTATAAAGCAAACCCGACAGGTTTTAAAATACCTGTCGGGTTTGTTTGTTTTTACATTATAGTTGTCAGACTGAACGAAGTCGAAGTTCTTTTATGTAAAGAAAAACTTAGTATATCAGCATCTTAGAGTCTTAGCGACTTAAGAAAAAACCACTGTCTTATTACTATAAACCATTGTCTTTCTCTCAGCATGCAATTTTATTGCCCTTGCTAAAACAATACGTTCCAAATCACGTCCTTTCATGATAAAATCTTCTACGGAGTGGATATGTGAAACTCTCGCAATATCCTGTTCGATAATTGGGCCTTCGTCTAATTCTTCGGTTACATAATGACTTGTTGCACCAATGATTTTTACACCGCGTTTAAAAGCCGAATGATACGGTTTCGCTCCTGGAAAAGCAGGCAAGAAAGAATGGTGGATATTGATAATTCTATTTTCGTAAAGCGAAATCAATTTTGGTGTAATGATCTGCATATAGCGTGCTAAAACAATAAAATCGATCTCGTATCTTTTTAATAGCTCAATTTGTTTTGCTTCGCCTTCTTCTTTGCTGTCTTTAGTAAAAGGAACAACATGAAACGGAATATCAAAACGTTCTGCAATTGATCTTAAATCATTATGATTGCTAATAATTACCGGAATTTCGATATTTAATTCATCTGCGCTGTAACGCCCTAAAATGTCAAAAAGACAGTGATCGTATTTAGAAACAAATAAAGCCATTTTAGGTTTTTGTTCCTGACTGTACAAATCCCAGGACATATCAAATTTAGAGGCTAGAGTTTGGTCAAAATCTTCTTTAAAACTTTCAATTGTTATTTCAGAATTCGCAAATTCACATTCCAATCGCATAAAAAAAACATTCTGTTCCACATCAACATGCTGGTCAATGTAAGTAATGTTTCCGCCTACCTGAGCAATGAATGTAGTTACAGAAGCGATAATGTTTTTTTGGTCTTTACAGTGAATTAAAATGGTTATTTTTTGCATTTTGGTTTATTTTGGTTAGTGACAAAGTTGCAAAGAGGTTCAAAGTTTCAAAGATCGCTTTGAACCTTTTTCACTCTGTCTCTTTGAACCTTTAGGAAAAAACTATTTCCCATCCTGCATAGCAAAAACCTTTTGTAACAAAGGCGTTGTTCTTGCAGAAATATTATTTCTTATTTCTTTTTCTTCAACAGCAATCATTTTAAAAACACCAGATAAGGCTTGATTGGTTGTATAATCAGTCAAATCTGGATTTACTTTTTTAACTAATGGAATAGTATTGTATTTCGTAATAATATTTTTCCAAACAACATCAGCTCCCACTTTTTCAAAAGAACTTTTAATTACAGGATTAAATTTACCATACAAAGCTGTTGTGGTACTTCCCTGCAAATAACTTGTTGCCGCACTGTCGTTTCCTAAAAGAATGTTTTTAGCATCTGTAAAACTCATGTTTTTAACTGCCGTAACAAAGATTGGTGTAGCTTCTTTAACAGCATCTTCTGCAGCACGGTTCAACATTTTAATTCCTTCATCGGCAAGCGAACTTAAGCCTACTTTTCTTAAAGTCGCATCTACTTTTTGCAGTTCTTCCGGCATTAATATTTTTACTGCTTCATTTTTATAAAACCCGTCAACAGCAGTTAATTTGCTAACTTGTTCTGTAATTCCTTTATTTAGAGCTTCTTTTAATCCCGAAGCAATATCAACAGTTCCTGTACTCGGAATTTGAGAAGCTATTTGAGGCAATTGATTTAAAGTCTGCTGTACCTGTGCGCAAGACGTTAGGGAAAATGTAACGGCTAATAGTAAAATCTTTTTCATTATTGGGGTTTTATTTAAGTTTCAAAAATACTACTTATTCAAAAATAAAGCCACAATTTTATATGATAGACTGCAACATTTTGTGTTAGAATTAACAAAATATTCCAAGTCTCAAAGATAAGCAGGCCAGCGGTATAGTATAAGAGTGATTTTAGGACATTATTTCCTAAATAGTATCATTTTTATAAATTCTAAATCCTGTTTTGAGGATGTTTTTTATTTATAAGATAATCTGGATTGCGGATTGTAAACAGGTTTGTTTGTATTTAAATCTTTTAGAATAGTATCGGTATAATCTTTACCTCCTTTTATTAAATAAAAAAGAGATTTTAAAACATAAATTGGGCCGTATGGAAATATGCGCCATCCTGTAGATAAGTTGATAAAAAAGTGTCTTAAAGCATATTTGAAAGTGCTTTCGTTTGGGCGGATAAAATAAATATTAGATTTCTTAATTCGTTTGACCATTTTCGAATAGATGAAGGGAAAGACAATAAACCTTCCTCCCTGCTGAATTAAGACGTTTATTTCAAACATTGTTAGGCCTTCGATATTATTTGTCTTCATAATAATGTAGGTTTTAAATATTACAAAATAAGAGTGTTGATTTAAATACAAAAATCGTAAGTTTTAGAAATAAATTGTACTTGTAAAAGGTTTATTAATAGTATTTTAAGTTTGTTTTTGAGTAAATAAATTAGATAAAAAAGTGAGAACTTATCTAATATTGATAAATTCTCACTAAAATTGAATAGAATTATATTATTGAGCTGCAACAGCGCTTTCGCTACTTAATTCTTTATCTTTTTCGTATACATCTTGAAAGAAACCAATTTCTCCATTGTCGTTTACTAATGAAGTGAAATAGGTAATGTAAATTGGAACTTTTTTAGACAATTTGAAACTGTTTTCTACTTTACCAGCCATAGCTTTGTCAATTTTTGCCTGCGTCCATTCTGGATAATCTTGTAACATTGCAACTGCTAATTCTTTCGCCATTTTGACATTAATACAACCGTGGCTGAATGTTCTTTTTTCAAAATCAAATAATGTCTTAGATGGTGTATCGTGCATGTAAATATCATCAGAGTTTGGGAACATAAATTTCACCAAACCTAAAGAATTATCAGGGCCTGGTTTTTGTCTTACTTGACCGTTTACCATTTCCATATTTTTCTCTGCTAAATAATTTGGATCTGATGCAATTTTAGATCTTAATTCGTTTTGAACAATGCTTTGTGGAACTGTCCAGTATGGGCTGAAAACTATTCTGTCGATTTCGCCGTTAAAAATGGTTGTTTTAGTTAAAGGAGCACCAACAAATACAGGTGAAGTTAATGCTACTTTTCCGTTTTTAACATAAACCATTTCGTATGAAGGCACATTTACCAGAACATATTCATCGCTTGCCGCAATTTGAGCCGCAATGGCACGGCATCTTTCCATATTCAATTTTAGAGTTTCCATTTTCTCAGAAAGCGGAATATTCATTTCTTTAATATGTTCTTCTGCAAGAATATAGTTCGGTTTGAATCCGTTACGGACTTTGTATTTCATTACAGCATCCATTAATTCACGGTCGTAAACATCGCTTTTAGAATCTTGTTTTAAATCTCCTAATAAATATAAACGAGTTCTAACTTGCGAAATAGTACTTGAAACTGCATCTGGGCGCAAATCTTTATAAGGAGATTCTGCAGGAACAATTGGTTTCCATTTGTTTGAACGATCTAATTTTTTGTATTTTTTCAAAACATCTTCCAATTTATAATATTGGTCATATTCGACTTTTGCATCAAGATTGGCAGTTGCAGATGACTCTTCAATAGTGCTGTAATTCAGGAAATCTTTCAATAAAACATCATATTGCAGTTTTTTCTTGTCGGCATTATTTTTTTTGGTGTACAAAACATACAAAGAACTTAAAAGCATGTCGGCATCCGTTTTGGAAAGTTTTGTTTCTGAAGACGAATTAAACAACTCGTCTATTTCTTTTTGATAAGGAATAACCAAATCATTTGTTTTTTTTGCTTTTTCATATAATACAGAACCAAACTCATTGATTTCGTCTTCGTCAAACCAAATACTTCCTAAAGTTCTGTTTTTGTATAACGACATTACATCTGACTTATATTTCTTTAAATCAGAATATCTCCTAAAGAAGTCATTCGCTTTTTCGGCGTTTGCGAGATCTGTATCGTTTAAAACTGTTGTGTGGTTTGAAGTCTTTTTATGGGAAAAATTACTGTTTTCAATTGTATTGAAAGAAGATATAAAGAAACTCAAACCCAAAAATACGGTGAATGAATAAAATGTTTTCATTTTTTTAAATTTTTACGTTATTACTTTTTTTGATGGTAAGCTTTGGTAAAAATTTGGGGGCTTTTCTACATTGCTAAATTACTTTAGAGCACTTTAAAACATGTTTCCTGATTTTATTTAAATGTTGCGAAATTGCCATGTCTTTAAGCTTTCTTTAACTATATCAAGTATTTACGTAAATTGTTACCCCTTTAGCTCACGAAATCGATTTATTTTTGTTAAGATAAGCTTAGAGGGATGATCAAATATTAAAATATTTTGTAAATTGCCTCCATAAAATTATCATATTCATAAAATGGAACAACAAATACCATATATTCCTAAAAATAAAGTAAGAATTGTTACTGCTGCTTCACTTTTTGACGGACATGATGCTGCGATCAATATTATGCGTCGTATCATCCAGTCCACAGGAGTTGAGGTAATTCATCTTGGACACGATAGAAGCGTTGAAGAAGTGGTAAATACCGCCATTCAAGAAGATGCCAATGCTATTGCGATGACTTCTTATCAAGGAGGACATAATGAATACTTTAAATATATGTATGATCTGCTTCGCGAAAAAGGAGCGGGACATATTAAAATCTTCGGAGGTGGAGGAGGTGTAATTCTACCAAGCGAAATCGAAGAATTACATGAATATGGTATTACCCGAATTTATTCTCCAGATGACGGACGTTCTTTAGGACTTCAGGGAATGATTAATGATTTGGTACAGCGTGCTGATTTTCCTATCGGAGATAAATTAAACGGAGAAATCGATCATATCGAAAGCAAAACGCCAACAGTCATTGCGCGTTTGATTTCTTCTGCAGAAAATTTCCCTGAAATTGCAAAAACAGCTTTTGATAAAATTCACGAAATTAATTCTAGTTCAAAAATTCCAGTTTTAGGGATTACAGGAACGGGTGGTGCCGGAAAATCATCTTTAGTAGATGAATTAGTTCGTCGTTTCTTAATTGATTTCCCAGAAAAAACAATCGGATTAATTTCTGTCGATCCTTCGAAAAGAAAAACAGGAGGAGCACTTTTAGGAGACAGAATCCGTATGAATGCCATAAATAATCCTCGTGTATATATGCGTTCGCTGGCAACACGTCAGTCTAATTTGGCTTTGTCTAAATATGTAGCCGAAGCAATTCAGGTTTTGAAAGCTGCAAAATACGATTTGATTATTTTAGAAACTTCAGGAATTGGTCAGTCTGATACGGAGATTATGGATCATTCTGATGTTTCTTTATATGTAATGACACCAGAATTTGGCGCAGCAACACAATTGGAGAAAATCGACATGTTAGATTTTGCCGATTTAGTGGCTTTAAACAAATTTGATAAAAGAGGAGCACTGGATGCCTTGCGTGATGTAAAAAAACAATATCAGCGCAATCACGGTCTTTGGGATAAAAGTCCAGACGAAATGCCAGTTTTTGGAACAATTGCTTCACAGTTTAATGATCCGGGAATGAATACGCTTTACAAAGCGATTATGGATAAAGTGGTAGAGAAAACCGATTCAGATTTGAAATCGACTTTTGAAATCACTAAAGAAATGAGCGAGAAAATCTTCGTTATTCCGCCGGGAAGAACACGTTATTTATCTGAAATCGCTGAGAATAACAGAAGTTATGATGAAACAGCCATTTCGCAGCAAAAAGTAGCTCAAAAATTATACGGAATTTTCAAAACCATTGAATCTGTTTCTGGAAAAGTTCCTCAAATTAATAAAGCAGGAATCGAAGATTCTTCTGTTTTAACTGGAGGTTTTCAGGAACACGATGAAAACAGAATCTTTTTAAATCTTTTACTCAATCAGTTTGATAAAGTAAAAATGGACTTAGATCCGTACAATTGGGAAATTATCCTGAATTGGGATGAAAAAGTAGCAAAATACAAAAATCCGGTTTACACGTTTAAAGTTCGTGATAAAGAAATCAAGATTGCAACGCATTCTGAAAGTTTATCACATTTACAGATTCCGAAAATTGCGTTGCCTAAATATGAAGGTTGGGGCGATATTTTGCGTTGGAATTTACAGGAAAATGTTCCTGGCGAATTTCCATTTGCTTCAGGATTGTATCCTTTTAAACGTGAAGGCGAAGATCCGTCAAGAATGTTTGCGGGCGAAGGTGGACCAGAAAGAACCAACAAACGTTTTCATTATGTAAGTGCAGGTATGCCTGCAAAACGTCTTTCGACCGCTTTTGACAGTGTAACTTTATACGGAAACGATCCAGATTTACGTCCAGATATTTACGGGAAAATTGGAAATGCGGGAGTTTCGATCTGCTGTCTAGACGATGCTAAAAAACTATATTCAGGTTTTGATTTGGTTCATGCCTTGACTTCGGTAAGTATGACCATTAATGGGCCTGCACCAATGCTGTTAGGTTTCTTTATGAATGCGGCAGTCGATCAGCAATGTGAGATTTACATTAAAGCAAATGATTTAGAAAAAGAAGTTGAAGCAAAAATCAACAAATTATATAAAGAAAAAGGAATCGAAAGACCGAAATATCAAGGAGAACTTCCTGCCGGAAACAACGGTTTAGGATTAATGCTTTTAGGCGTTACAGGAGATCAGGTTTTGCCTTTGGATGTTTATAATGATATAAAAGCCAAAACGTTATCGCAGGTTCGCGGAACAGTTCAAGCCGATATTTTAAAAGAAGATCAGGCACAGAATACTTGTATTTTCTCAACCGAATTTGCGTTGCGATTAATGGGTGACGTTCAGGAATATTTTATTACTAAAAACGTTCGTAATTTCTATTCGGTTTCGATTTCAGGATATCATATTGCAGAGGCGGGAGCGAACCCAATTACGCAATTGGCGTTTACGCTTTCAAATGGTTTCACTTACGTGGAATATTATTTGAGCCGTGGCATGAACATCAATGATTTTGGGCCAAACTTATCGTTCTTCTTCTCGAATGGAGTAGATCCAGAATATTCAGTAATTGGTCGTGTGGCGCGTAAAATTTGGGCAAAAGCCATGAAAAACAAATACGGAGCCAACGAAAGAGCACAAATGCTGAAATATCATATTCAGACTTCCGGGCGTTCGTTGCACGCACAGGAAATTGATTTCAACGATATTAGAACGACATTACAAGCTTTGTATGCTATTTATGACAACTGTAATTCATTGCACACCAACGCTTACGACGAAGCCATTACCACGCCAACAGAAGAATCGGTGCGTCGTGCCATGGCCATTCAGCTGATTATCAATAAAGAATTAGGTTTAGCGAAAAACGAAAACCCAATTCAAGGTTCGTTCATCATCGAAGAATTAACCGATTTAGTTGAAGCTGCTGTTCTTCAAGAATTCGACAGAATTACAGAAAGAGGCGGAGTTCTTGGCGCAATGGAAACGATGTACCAACGTTCTAAAATTCAGGAAGAAAGTTTGTATTACGAAACCTTAAAACACAACGGTGATTTCCCAATTGTGGGTGTAAATACTTTCCTGAGTTCAAAAGGTTCGCCAACAGTTATTCCGGCTGAGGTTATTCGTGCCACAGAAGAAGAAAAACAATATCAAATTACGATGTTGGATAACTTACATAATTTCCACGAAGCAAAAGTAAATGAGCATTTAAATACGTTACAGCAAGCTGCTATTAAAAATGAAAACTTATTTGATCACTTAATGGAAGCGACAAAGGTTTGTTCTTTGGGTCAGATTACTTCGGCTTTGTTTGAGGTTGGTGGGCAGTATAGGAGGAATATGTAAAAAATGCATTTTTGAATGTCCGAAATTATCGGACGTTTGTTTAATATGTAGAGCCTCTCAGAAATGAGAGGCTTTTTGTTTGAATGAATATTTAAATAAGGCCGAAGGCCTATAATCATCCAGCATTGGGCAACGCCCAATGTTTGCAATAGATTCCAATTAAGAAAGCCCTGAAAGGGCGTAAGCAATTAGATAACGAGAATAGCTATCACCCTTTCAGGGTTTCGGTTTGTATTGGGTTTTGTGTAGAAGGGGGGGAGGGGTGTTCTCTAATAGGACGTTGCCCTATTTTGGAGCTGTTAGCCTTTCAGGCTTTTTTGTGGAGGCTTTTAAGAATCTAAATCTCTTAATAAATTCCATAAAAAAGCAGTTCTCCTGGTAATAGAACTGCTTTTTAAAAACTTTTTTCTTTGGGGACAAAAAAGGCTTAGCGACGGAAAGATGGACTGTGGTTAACAGTTTCTTCTAACTTCACTGCCTTTACTTTTTTTGCAGCAACTTTAATTTCGTGTTTCGAAACTTTGTCATTTGCTTTTACTTCTAGAACATAAGTTCCAGCAGGAAAACTTTCTAAACTAATAGTTTTAGAAACTTCCAATTTGTTTGCTGCAGACTCTCCAGCATAAAGTAAATTGTGATTCTCATCAAAGATAGAGAAAGATGCATTTTCAACAGTGTCTAAAGTAAAGCTAACTACTTTTCCGTTTCCTGTTTTAATGTTTAGAATAAAGTCACCTTTTCCATCAATGGCATAGGTAAAAACAGTCGCTAAAAAAAAGGCAGCAACTAAACCGGCTTTGGTAAATTTTGTCATGTTTTTTTTAAATGTTAATTACTAAATGTGGAACGAGCAAAACTACAAATACAAATTCAATTTTTAGCAATAAAAAGCCGTTTTTAAACACTTAAGTTGCTGAATTTTAAACTTTTTTGAGTTTTGTTTGAACTATGTACGTAAATACTGGGCTCACGGTTTTTTGATTTTTAATGTTTTTTACTATTTTTTTTAAACTTTTTTATGCTTAAAAACGCAATCGTTTGAATTAGTAAGAATATATTTTCAGGATATTATTTTGTGTAAAAAATACATTTTATATAAAACAAAAAAAAACAGCTCCATAACCAACAATGAGCTGTTTTCTTTTCTTCAAACAATAAAATATTTTTAATCTTAACCTTATTTTATACCTTTTATATGGAGTATAAAATTTTAGCGTGCAGCCACGCTTGAATTTTTAGCAAAACCTGCTTTGTAAACAGAAGAAATTGCAGTTCTAGATAATGAAGCAGTATCATCGATTTTAATTTCGTATTTTGCTTTTTTAATGTTGTCTTCAACTTCTAAAAAGTAAGTTCCTTCTGGAAATTCTTCTAAGCTAAAAGTTCTTAAAATTCCTTCCTTGCCAGTAGCATTTTCAGAATAAATAAGAGTTCCTTCTTTGTCATAAATGGCTAAGTTCGCTTTCTGTGTTCTGTTAAGTGCGAAAGTGATCTGTTTTCCATTGGCTTTTAATACATGAAGATTAAATTCTCCATTCCCATCAATTGCGTAAGTGCTAATTCCTGTGAAAAGCAACGCCGCCGCTAAACTCAATTTTGCAATCTTTTTCATGGTACTTAGTTTTTAAATTATTAGTTCTAATTCTCTGATGCTAAATTACTTATGATATGTATAAAAAAGCGCAACTGTATTTTCCGATTTCTATGCTATATTCTCATTTACGAAACCGTTATAGGTTAAAACTTGAATTATTTTTAACGTTTTTGTTAATTCAGTTATTATTTTTTAATGTTTTGCTTGATTTTGAATTTACTTTGGGTTAAGAATTTATTTACATATAAGATTGTGGCTATTCCGCAAAGATTCACAGAAGAAAACACAAAGATTCGCAAAGTTCTAAAAAAAACTCTGCGAATCTCTGCGATAAAACTTTGTGAATCTCTGTGTGATAACTCTAAAAAGTAAAAAGCAAAAAAAAACAGCTCAGTAACCACAAAGAGCTGTTTTTAAAACTTTTGAAAGTTTTTTAACTTACTAACTATCTAACCTCACTTTTTATACTGTATGAGAGTATAAAAACTTTTTTAGCGTACTGCTACGCTAGTATTTTTAAAATCTGATTTGTAAACAGAAGAAACTGCTTTTTGAGATAAAACAGTAACGGTGTCTGTTACAGCGATTTCATATTTTGCTTTTTTTGTATTGTCTTCGATTTCTAAAAAGTAAATTCCTTCTGGGAATTCCTCTAAGCTAAAGGTTCTTAAAATTCCTTCTTTGCCTGAAGCAGTTTCAGAATAAATAAGAGATCCGTCTTTATCATATATAGATAAGTAGGCTTTCTGAGTCTGATTAAGACCAAAACTGATTAATTTTCCATTAGATTTGATCACGTGAAGATTAAAATCTTCCGCTCCATCAATTGCGTAAGTGCTTATTCCAGAAAAAAGCAACGCAGCTACTAAACTCATTTTTGCAATCTTTTTCATAATACTTAGTTTTTAAATTAATAGTTCTAATTCTCTGATGCTAAATTAGTTCTGTTGTAAGTAAAAAAACGCAACTATATTTTCCTATTTATATGCTATATTTTCATTTACGAAACCGTTATATGTTAAAATTTGAGTTATTTTTTATCGTTTTTACTGATTCGGTTATTATTTTTCAATGTTTTTCTTGATTTTTAGTTTACATTGAATTAAAGATTTATTTGCAAATTGTAGGAATTTTTTAAGTTGTTGTCCCGATAGCTATCGGGACTGAGATACTAAGGTTCTAAGTTTTTAATTGCATTGTGTATTTTAACCGCAAAGGGCGCAAAGATTTTTACTTAAGATTGTGGATACAAACGCAAAGTTCGCAAAGCTTTCTCAATTCTAAGCTTTGCGAACTTTGCATTCTTTTAAAAAAAAACTTTGCGTCCCGATAGCTATCAGGATTGCGTAAATCTTAGCGTCTTTGCGGTTAAAAAAACTTTGCGGTTAAAATAAAAAAGTAAAGAACAAAAAAAAACGGCTCAGTAACCACAAAGAGCCGTTTTTAAAACTTTTGAAAGTTTTTAACTTACTAACTATCTAACCTCACTTTTTATACTGTATTAGAGTATAAAATTTTAAGTGCCGTGAAGAATTGCACTTAACCTTACTATTTTCTTAGTAAAGAGAAGTAGTTCCTTTTGAAGACAAAATAGAACTTTTCGCATTTACAGTAATATCGTATTTTACTTTTTTGTAATTATCAGCAACTTCTAAAATATATTTTCCTTCTGGAAATTCTTCTAAACTGAAAGTTCTTAAAATTCCTTCTTTACCGGAAGCATTTTCAGAATAAAGAACGTTACCATTAGTATCATATATACTGATAACTGCTTTTTGTAATTGATTAATTCCAAAAGCAATTACCTTGCCATTTCCTTTTAATACATGAAGATTTAATGCTTCATTTCCATCAATTGCATAAGTACTCATTCCTGTTAGAAGTACTGCACATACTAAACTTAATTTCATAATCTTTTTCATATTCTGTAGTATTTAAATTCTTAGTTCATTTCTCTGAGGCAAAGTTAGAGCAGCAGTTGTGTTATTTTAACAACTATATTTTCCAATTTATGTGCTATATTCTCATTTACGAAACCGTTATAGGTTAAAATTTGATTTAAATCTTATGTTTTTGTTAATTTGATTGTTTTTCTTCAAAGTTTTGGAATAATTGTATACTTCTTAAATTTTCCGTTTTTCTTACAAAAATTAGCATATTTATATTTATTCAGGTTTTAAATAAGATTATTGAAAAAAATGTGGAGAAAAAAAACGAGACGTGAAAAAAAAGTCGTTTTTGGTATGAATTTTTCAGTGTTAAGAATGTTATTTTAATGTAAAATTCGCATTTACGAAACCGTTGTAGGTTAAAAATTAGATTATTTTAGGTGTTTTTGTTAAATTTGCTATTATTTTTTAAAGAAATTATCATGAAGACAATTGCCCCAGCTCTTGAAGTGATAACTAATTCATACGGAAGTTCTTTTACCTATACCAAACACGCCGAAAAGACCAATAGTAAAGCTCATTTATGGCATTATCATCCAGAGATTGAGTTGGTTTATGTAAATGGCGGGGCAGGAAAAAGACAAATAGGAAGCCACGTTTCTTATTATACCAATGGTAGTTTACTTTTAATAGGAGCCAATTTGCCCCATTGCGGATTTACAAATGAAAATACGGGAAATACAAACGAAACCGTAATTCATATTAAACCTGAATTTTTAGGAAACGATTTTTTTATCGCTCCAGAAATGAAAAAAGTTCAGAATATTTTAAAGCAGGCTAAAGGCGGCATCGCTTTTGGCGGTGAAACGAAAAAAAGAATCGGAAAAAAAATCGAAATGATGGAGAACGAATCTCCATTTCAAAGATTACTTACGCTTTTAGGAATATTAGACGAATTAGATTCTTCTACAGAGTCTACAGTATTAAATGCTGATGGTTTTTCATTAGAACTGCAGACTCAGGATAACGATCGTATGAATGTCGTTTTCAATTTTGTGAAAGATCATTTTCAAGAATCTATTTCGATAGACGAGGTTTCGAGTCTGGTAAGTATGACTACGCCTTCTTTCTGTCGTTATTTTAAAAAGATTTCTAATAAAACATTTACGGAGTTTGTAAATGAATATCGTTTAGTACATGCTTCTAAACTTTTGGCAGAGCAGCCAATGAGTATTAACGAAGTATGTTACGAAAGCGGTTTTAATAATTTCAGCCATTTCAGTAAATCATTTAAACAATACACAGGTAAAAGTGCATCGCAATACCGTCATGAGCATAAGATTATAATCAGCTAATTTAAGCTTAGGTTTTTTTTAGCCACTAATTCACGAATTAATATTGATAAAATTCGTGAATTCGTGGCTATCTTTTTTAAGCTCAAATGCCAGTCGGATTTTTCATATATTCTATTCTGAAAAAAGGTATATTTACAAACCCTAATCAGAAAAATAGATCAAAATGAAGAAATTTAAAATGCTATTGTCTGCATTTTTGCTTTGTCTTACCACCGTGACATACGCAGCAAAAGTGGACACTTTACAAGTTGCGAGTACCGCAATGGGTAAAACTTACAAAGCTGCAGTAGTTTTACCAAATTCTTATGCCAAAAGCAAAACTGCATTTCCGGTAATGTATTTGCTACACGGTGCTTACGGACATTTTAGCGACTGGTTGAAAAATACTCCAAACAAAAAACTGGTTCACAATCTGGCAGACCAATACAATATGATTATTGTAATGCCGGAAGGGGAGACGTTTAGTTTTTATTTGGATAGTCCAGTAAATAAAGAAAGTCAGTTTGAGACTTTTATAACCCAGGAAGTGATTCAGAAAGTAGATAAAACGTATAAAACAATTGCTAATAAAAACGGAAGAGTAATAACAGGTCTTTCAATGGGTGGACATGGTGCTTTGTATTTGTCGGCCAAACATCCCGATTTGTTTTGTGCGGCCGGAAGTATGAGTGGTGCAGTGGATATGAGTACAATGCTGAATAGAGATTCATCGGCTCAAATCGTAAAATTAATGCAGCCTGTTTTTGGGGATAAAAGTGGTAATACGGAATTGTATGAGCAAAATTCTGTTTTAAGAATGGCTGATAAATTTAAAACAAACAAACTGCCTTTAATTATAGATTGCGGTGTAGATGATTTTTTAATTGAACCAAACCGCGAATTGCACAGAAGATTAGTTTATAATAAGGTAGACCATGATTATACAGAACGTCCAGGAGCACATACTTGGGATTATTGGGAAAATTCACTTCCTTATCATGTTTTATTTTTCAATAAAATACTGCTTAAGAATCAGGGGGCTCCAAAAAAATAAAGGTTTTTTTATCTTAAAATAAGCCGATTTACTTTTTTTGGTTTAATTTTTGGAATATCTTTATAGTATAATCCTTAAAAAAATAAAAGTTATGAAAAAGATACTTACACTATTCGCTGTTGTTGGACTAATAGCGTTTTCAAGTTGTGAAGGGCCAGAAGGGCCTCCGGGTAATGATGCTTTAAGTCCTGCAGCTTTTCAAGTAAATAATGTGAATTTAACTAGAGGTAATAATGGTTTTTTATATAGCTATTCGGCTAACTTTACAAGTCTTTTGTATGATGACGAAACAGTGTTGATTTATAGAAAAACTGATGTGACTAATTCTGGAGCTCCAGTTTGGCAATTGATACCAAAAACGATAAATTTTAGTAATGGAGATGTGTTGGATTATTTCTTCGATTTTAGTAGAGAAGATTTTATTATATCTGTAGAAGCTTCTTTTGATTTAGCGCAAGAACCAAGTTTTATAAATAATCAAACTTTTAGAGTTGTTATAATTCCTTCTTATTTAGCTTCAACTGTAAATAAATCTAATTATTTAGATGTTATGAAAGCAGCTAAGTTGAATGAAAGTCAAGTAAAAAATATTAAATTTTAATTTATTTAATCTTAAGCAAAAAAAAGGAAATCTTTCGATTTCCTTTTTTTATGAATATATGTTTCAAGAATAATTATTCTTCGCTTGACGAATCATTTAAAACTTTTTCCTCTCCAAATTTTAGAGAAACTAAGATTCCAACTAAAAGCGAAAGTGCAATAAATCCTAAAGAAGCCCATTCTGGAACGTGGAAGAAATCATGTAATAACATTTTTAATCCTACGAAAGCTAAAATAGCTACTAAGCTGTATTCTAAATAACTGAATTTTGCCAGCATATTGGCTAAGAAGAAATACATAGAACGTAATCCTAAAATGGCAAAAATATTAGAGCTGAATACTAAAAACGGATCTTTGGTAATGGCAAGAATTGCAGGAACACTGTCTACGGCAAACAAAACGTCCATAACTTCAATAACAATTAAAGCTACAAATAATGGGGTTGCTGCTTTCTTTGCGGTTTTGGTCGAAATGAAAAATTTCTCTCCATCCATTTCAGATGTAATTGGCATCACTTTTCCTAATGTTTTGTAAACAAAGGAATCTTTTGGGTGAAAATCTTCTTCTTCTCCTGAAAAAAGCATTTTTATAGCAGTGAATATTAAGAAAGCTCCAAAAAGGTAAGTTGTCCAAGTAAATTTGTTAATCAGCATAACACCAAAGAAAATCATTAACCCACGGAATACAATGGCACCTAAGATTCCCCAGAATAATACACGATGCTGGTATTTCTGCGGAATTTTGAAAGAAGCAAAAATGATAGCAATTACAAAAATATTGTCGACACTTAAAGAAAGTTCAATTAAATATCCTGTTATAAATTTCATTGAAGCCGCCATTGGTTCCAGTTTATCTGGATTTTCTATATAATCAGTTGTGTAGAGCCAGTAAATTACTCCTGAAAAAAGGAAGGATAAAGTAACCCAGACCAAAGTCCATTTGCTGGCTTCTTTAGTACTTATAATATGTGGTGTTTTGTTAAAGACACCAAGGTCTAATGCAAGAATAAAAATTACAGCAAGTAAAAAGAGTGACCAGACTATCATAATTGTTTTTTTTAATGATATACAAAGATAAGTTTTGAACTTTAACTTAAAAATTAAATTTACTTTTAAAATTAAGTAATGTTTGTTATTTGTAAAGTGTTAATTGTTATAGATTTATGAGGTTTTTTAGTTGAAATTGACAGTTTTAGAGTTTAAAAGAGATATGTTTTTTCCGTTGTTGTAGAACTTTGTCAAAGTTTCAGACTTTGACAAAGTTGGCATGGCTAGACTTTTGATTTAAACCCGACAGGTTTCTAAAATCTGTCGGGTTTAATTTGATATAGGCATAAAAAAAGTGCCAACAATTAATGCTGGCACTTTTTGAAGATATATTGTAAGCTTAAAATTATAGCGCTGATTTAACAGTTTTGATAATTCTAGCAGCAATTTTGTAAGGGTCTCCGTTTGAAGCTGGTCTTCTGTCTTCCAGCCATCCTTTCCATCCTTTTTGAACAGTCATTAAAGGAATTCTGATAGAACATCCTCTGTCTGAAACTCCATAAGAGAAATCGTGGATAGAAGCAGTTTCGTGCTTACCAGTTAAACGTTGGTCGTTGTAAGCTCCGTAAACCGCGATGTGTTCAGCAGTAACAGGACGGAAAGCTTCGCAAATTCTTTCGTAAGTTGCTTGGTCTCCACATGTTCTTAATACTTCGTTAGAGAAGTTAGCATGCATTCCAGAACCATTCCAGTCAGTATCTCCTAGAGGTTTTGGGTGATATTCTATATAGTAACCATATTTCTCAGTTAAACGGTCTAATAAGTAACGAGCAACCCAGATTTCATCTCCAGCTTTTTTAGCTCCTTTAGCGAATAATTGGAACTCCCATTGTCCGCAAGCAACTTCTTGGTTGATACCTTCAAAGTTGATTCCTGCAGCGATACATAAATCAGCGTGTTCTTCAACTAATTTTCTACCGTGAGTGTTTTTTCCACCTACTGAACAGTAGTACATCCCTTGTGGAGCAGGGTATCCTCCAACTGGGAAACCAAGTGGAAGTTGTGTTTTAGTATCCATGATGAAATACTCTTGCTCAAATCCGAACCAGAAATCATCATTATCATCATCAATTGTGGCTCTACCGTTAGATGGGTGCGGAGTTCCATCAGCATACATAACTTCAGACATTACTAACCATCCATTAATACGAGTTGGATCTGGATAGATTGCAACAGGAACTAATAAACAGTCAGAAGATCCACCTTCAGCTTGTTTTGTTGACGAACCGTCAAATGACCAATTTCCAAGTTCTTCTAATGTTCCTTTGAAATTTTCGTGCTCTTCAACTTTAGTTTTACTTCTAAGATTTTGAGTTGGTTCATATCCGTCTAACCAAATGTACTCTAACTTAATTTTAGCCATAATAATATAAATTTATTTTTTTTGTTTTTTCGCTGGGTCAAATATAGATTTATTTTTTTAGTCCTAAAAATTAGGGGGCTATTTTGTTTTACGAAGTACTATTTTTTAGAGAAGCGCAATTTTGATAGGGGTATATTTTAAAAAAGGTAATTTTTAACGCTATAAAAAAATAAATTCGTAAAAAAAACGGACTGTTTTTGAATTTTAGGGTTAAGGAATTGTGAAAAAATGTTTATTTAATGGAGAGTATCGAGGTATTTTGTTATATTTCTTTACAACCACTTCATTATTCTTTAAAAAAGGGGCAATCTGTTGAAAAATCCTTTTGTTAAATTCTCTATTTTATGTTCAGAACAGGTATTTTATTTGTTTATATTTGCTGATCATTTTTTAATGAAATTTATTACGAATTTTTAAAATTATAAACATGTCAACATTACGTTTCCAAGCTTTGCAAGAAGCTTCTAACAGAAAGCCGGTGCATTTTGAAGAAATTGGTCGAAAATCAAATCTTTTCGGATCAAATGTGTTTAACGAAAAAGCAATGAAGCAATTTTTAACTTCTGATGCTTTTAAAGGAGTAAGAGATGCGATTCAGCATGGGACTAAAATAGACAGAAAACTGGCAGACTATATTGCCATGGGTATGAAAGAATGGGCTCTTTCAAAAGGAGTTACGCACTACACACACTGGTTTCAACCTTTAACAGGGACAACTGCAGAAAAACACGATGCTTTTTTTGAAACTTCTTATGACGGAAGTGATCCTGTAGAAAAATTTGGCGGAGCTCAATTAGTGCAGCAAGAACCAGATGCATCAAGTTTCCCAAATGGTGGAATCAGAAATACTTTTGAAGCAAGAGGTTACACGGCATGGGATCCAACATCACCAGCATTTATATATGGTACAACTTTATGTATCCCAACTGTTTTTATTGCTTACACAGGTGAAGCTTTAGACAACAAAATACCTTTATTAAGAGCATTATCTGCTATTGACGAAGCGGCTACAGAAGTTTGTAAATACTTTGATAAAAATGTAAAAAAGGTTACAGCAACATTAGGATGGGAGCAGGAATATTTCTTGATTGACAAAGCTTTGGCAAATTCTCGTCCCGATCTAATGATGACAGGAAGGACTTTATTAGGACATACATCTGCAAAAGGACAGCAGTTAGACGATCACTATTTTGGATCGATTCCAACTCGCGCTCTTACTTATATGAGAGATTTGGAGCAGGAATGTATGTTATTAGGAATTCCAGTAAAAACACGTCACAATGAGGTTGCGCCAAATCAGTTTGAGTTGGCACCCATTTTCGAAGAAACGAATTTAGCGGTTGACCACAACTCTTTATTAATGGATGTGATGCAGAGAGTGGCAGAACGTCATGATTTTAAAGTATTATTTCACGAAAAGCCATTTAAAGGTGTAAACGGTTCAGGAAAACACAATAACTGGTCATTGGCAACAGATACTGGAGTTAATTTATTAAGTCCGAGTAAAACGCCGATGAGCAATTTACAGTTTTTGACTTTCTTTATTAATACAATTAAAGCAGTAAACGATAACGAAACTCTATTAAGAGCGTCTATTGCCACTGCAAGTAACGATCACAGGTTAGGAGCAAACGAAGCGCCGCCGGCAATTATGTCTGTTTTCATTGGGGCACAGTTGACAAAAGTTTTATCTGAATTAGAAAGTGTAACGACTGGAAAATTATCTCCAGAAGAAAAAACAGATTTAAAATTAAATGTAGTTGGAAAAATTCCTGACGTATTATTAGATAATACAGATCGTAATAGAACTTCTCCTTTTGCTTTTACAGGAAATAAATTTGAGTTCAGAGCTGTTGGTTCAAATTCAAACTGTTCTAATGCAATGACAACTTTGAATGCAATTGTAGCGAAACAGTTAATCGACTTTAAAAATGAAGTAGAGAATCTGATTGAAAATAAAGACATGAAAAAAGACGATGCAATCTTTAATGTCTTAAGAGAATATATTAAACAATCTAAAAAAATCCTTTTTGAAGGCGACGGTTACAGTGAGGCTTGGGAAAAAGAAGCGGCAAAAAGAGGTTTAAGTAACTTTAAAACAACTCCTGAAGCGATTAAAGCTAAGGTTTCTAAACAAGCTTTGGACTTATTTGCTGAATTAGGAATCTTTAATCACGTAGAAGCCGAAGCACGTTACGAAATTGAATTAGAAGAATACACTAAAAAAATTCAGATTGAAGGAAGAGTTTTAGGTGATATTTCTAGAAACCACGTAATCCCGACTGCAATTCGTTATCAAAATACGTTAATTGAAAATGTAAAAGGGTTAAAAGAAATCTTCGGAAAAGAGTTTGAAACTATTGCAAGAGAGCAAATTGTTTTAATTAAAGAAATCTCTGGTCATATTGAAGGAATCAATTCTAAAGTATTGGCAATGACAAACGAAAGAAAAAAAGCCAATCAATTGACAGATGCTCAAAAAATGGCAGAAGCTTATTGCAATAAAGTGAAACCATATTTTGATGAAATCCGTAATCACTGTGATAAATTAGAGTTATTAGTGGATGATGAAAGCTGGACATTAACTAAATATAGAGAGTTATTGTTTACAAAATAGTCTTCTACTTAATTGTATTAAAGCCTGTTTCAATTTGAAACAGGCTTTTTGTTTGTTGTTAATTTGAAAATAGAAAGTAAATTCCTGTTTTTATTTTTCGTGAATTTCGAAGTTCATCGGGATAGTCCTACAGTTTGTCGGAAATATGCTAAGTTGTTGAAAATATGTGAGTTTGCTTAGTTGCTGTTTTAATAAGTTTTCTAATTTTGGTTATGATTTTGAGACTTAATCAATATATTTCAAGCAATTTTTGAAAAGATAAAAATAACAAGCCAAAAGCTTCATAACCAATTTTATTTAGGGAAATCGGCGGAAGAACCCATTCTGCCGATTTTTTTTATGAATCAAATAATCGAATAAGTCAAAGAATTAAAAAAAGGGATTATCTTTGCACCACATCAACACAAACTAATTTTCATGAGTTCAGATTCTAGCAAAAGGTACGCGCAAAGAGGTGTTTCGGCATCAAAAGAAGACGTGCACAACGCCATTAAAAATATTGACAAAGGTTTATTTCCGCAGGCTTTCTGTAAAATTGTTCCCGATTATTTAACGCAAGATGCAGAGCATTGTTTGATCATGCATGCTGATGGAGCAGGAACAAAATCATCTTTGGCTTATATGTATTGGAAAGAAACTGGAGATCTTTCGGTTTGGAAAGGAATCGCTCAAGATGCCTTAATCATGAATATTGACGATTTATTATGTGTTGGCGCAACCGATAATATTTTACTTTCTTCAACTATTGGAAGAAATAAAAATTTAATCCCAGCTGAAGTTATCTCAGCAATCATCAACGGAACAGAAGAATTAATCAACGAATTAAAATCGTTTGGTGTTACGATTCATTCAACAGGTGGAGAAACAGCAGACGTTGGAGATGTAGTTCGTACTATTATCGTAGATTCTACAGTAACAGCTCGTATGAAACGTTCTGATGTGGTAGATAATGCAAATATTAAAGCAGGCGACGTAATTGTAGGTTTGGCATCTTTTGGACAGGCAACTTACGAGAAAAGTTATAATGGTGGAATGGGAAGCAATGGATTAACATCAGCACGTCATGATGTTTTCGGAAAATATCTGGCTAAAAAATACCCAGAAAGTTATGATGCAGCTGTTCCTGAAGAATTAATTTATTCAGGGCAGGTGAACTTAACTGATGAAGTTGAAAACAGCCCAATCAATGCTGGTCAATTAGTGCTTTCTCCAACCAGAACTTACGCACCAATTATCAAGAAAATTTTAGATAAATATACCCCGGAAGATATTCACGGAATGGTGCACTGCAGTGGTGGTGCACAAACTAAAATTTTACATTTTGTAAAAGACTTACACGTTATAAAAGATAATTTATTTCCAGTACCGCCATTGTTCAAATTAATCCAAGAGCAATCTAAAACCGATTGGAAAGAAATGTATCAGGTTTTCAACTGTGGTCACCGAATGGAATTATATGTTCCGGAAAACATCGCACAAGATATTATCGAAATTTCAAAATCATTCAATGTTGATGCGCAAATCGTAGGTAGAGTAGAGGCTTCTGATTCTAAAAAGCTTACTATTACTAGTGAATACGGAACATTCAATTATTAATTTTTAAGATACAAAGAGGCAAAGGTTCAAAGTTACAAAGGTTTGATCTTTTGTTTGAAATAATCTAAGAGACACACAAAAGTGTGTCTCTATTTATAAATTGTAGAATTATGTACGAATTACTTTTTTGGAGATATCTAGACGAAATTTACCTGAACAATCAGGAAGTTTATGAAGCACTTATTGAAAAACAAGAAGTGGAAGGTTTGGCCGTTCTTCAGACAGAAGTAATTGTAAACAGAATCAATTCTATTTTTTCAGATTGGGAAAGAGTTGACGAAGACAGCTGGAAAAATCCAAAAGGAAAAGGAGCTTTTCAAGTCATCACAACGTCGCAAAGCGTAAAAATTGACTGTTACGGCACAGAAGGAAAAACCATGAATAAACTAGTAGATATCATGGAAGAATTTAAATGCCCGCTTTATGATCCGCAAGTTCCAGAACGTTACGATGAAATGAGTGAGTAGATTTTTTGTTTCAAGTTTCAGGTTTTAAATTTGAAGTTTTTGAAATAGGAATTTCAACTATCCATCTTTCAAAATCAAATTCTGTTCTTTTCTAAGTTTTACTACTAACTGATCGATATACGTTTTGATTTTCTGCGGAAGCGTATTCCAATTTTGATCTTTTTTGAAACTTCTGCAATAATCTAGATCACATTCCACCGCGCGAATTACATATTTTTTGTTTTTGTAAACTGTAATAATTTTTACGCGTCTTATTTCTCCATACTCCGTTTTGCTTCCATATACAATAACGGGATCAGTATAACCATCTCCATCAAGATCTGTAGTAGTACAGTATTTTGTCCAGAACCAAATATTCGTTTCTTTCGGATCGTAATTTTCTAATAAATCATTAATTCGCCATTTTTCAAGAAAACCACCGTGATCATTTACTACACAAATGGCCTGTATTTTGGTATTTAAAGTATCTTTTTCAAAGATTTTTTTTTGATTTTCGGCTAAAACCAATTCAAAAACACCGCCTTTATCCTGAAATTCAAAAGCGCTGTAAATAGGGAAATCAGTTGTATTTTCAAGTTCTCTTTCGTGGATTTCTTGTTTACTTAATTTATAACTCTCAATTTTTTGAGAGAAAAGGAATGTCGAATGAAAAGAAAGAAAAATTAAAATATACTTTTTCATGTTTGGCGATATACTTTTAGTATATCAAAGATATTTAAAACCTTGTGAGTGGCATTAAAATAATGTTTTTTTAAAACAGTTTTTGTTGTACTTTTCTAGATTAAATCAAAAAAATAAGAAGAACTATAAAATGATTACAATTAACCGTATAAATTTTCTTTTGGGAATATCTCTTTTAATGCTTGGTTCTAAGCCTAATTTAAAAGCCCAGAATAAAGTAAATGAAAAACGAAATCTAATTCAGTACGTTGATCCAATGATTGGAACGGCAAGAATGGGGCATACTTATCCTGGTGCAACCGTGCCTTTTGGAAGCGTTCAGTTAAGTCCTGAAACAGATACCATCGCGTACAGCTTAAACGGAAAATATAATGGAGAAGTTTATAAATATTGTGCTGGATATCAGTATGAAGATAAAACAATCGTAGGGTTCAGCCACACGCATTTCAGCGGAACAGGGCATTCTGATTTAGGTGATTTTTTAATCATGCCGACAACGGGAAAATTACAACTAAATCCAGGTGTTGCTTCAAAACCTTTATCGGGTTATAGATCGGCATTTTCACATGTAACTGAAAAAGCAGAACCAGCGTATTACAGTGTCTTTTTGGAAGATCATAAAATCAAAGCAGAATTGACGGCAACAACCCGCGTGGGAATGCATCAATATACTTTTCCAAAGTCGGATGAAGCACATATTATTTTGGATTTAACTTCTGGAATTTATAATTACGACAAAAAGAACGTTTGGACTTTTGTACGAGTAGAAAATGATACTTTGATTACAGGATACCGCCAGACTAATGGATGGGCGAGAACTCGTACTGTTTATTTTGCCATGTCTTTCAGTAAACCAATTAAAAGCTACGGACAAGCCACGCAGGAAAAAAGTGTTTACAGAGGTTTTTGGGGAAGATTTGACCAAACCAAAAATTTCCCTGAAATGGCAGGACAAAATCTAAAATTGTTCTTTGATTTTGATACTAATGAAGGAGAAAAAATCAAGATAAAAATGGCTTTGTCTCCAGTGAGTTCTGCAGGAGCTTTAGAAAACATGAAAAAAGAAATTCCTGACTGGGATTTTGAAAAAGTAAAAAAACAAAGTCAGGAAATCTGGAACAAAGAATTGAATAAAATTCAGGTAGAAACAATTCAAAAAGAAGATTTGGTCAATTTTTACACCGCGATGTACCACGCATTCCTTGGTCCAACAGAATACATGGATCTAGACCGAAGTTATAAAGGTTTGGATATGAATGTGCATAGAGCAGAAAACTTTACGAATTATACCAGCTATTCGCTTTGGGATACGTATCGTGCTTTGCATCCGTTTTTTAATATTGTCCAGCCACAACGAAATGCAGATATGGTTAGTTCGATGTTAGCGCATTCTGATCAGAGCGTTCATAAGATGCTGCCAATCTGGTCACATTATGCTAATGAAAACTGGTGTATGATTGGCTATCATTCTGTTTCTGTTGTGGCAGATGCGATTGTAAAAGGTAATATTAGTTTTGATGCAGAGAAAGCACTTCAAGCCTGCGTCAATACTGCAAAAGTGCCTTATTACGACGGATTAGGATATTATATGAAACAAGGTTATGTTCCAGAAGATAAAAACGGAGCTTCGGTTTCTAAAACTTTAGAATATGCTTATGATGACTGGGCGATTGCGCAAGCGGCAAAGAAACTTGGGAAAACGGATATTTATAATGAATTTATTAAAAGATCTGAAAACTATAAAAACGTTTACGATGCCAAAACGGGTTTTATGCGTCCCAAATTAGCTGACGGAACTTTTAAAAAAGAGTTCGATCCTTTGGATACGCATGGACAAGGTTTTATAGAAGGAAATTCGTGGAATTACAGTTTGTACGTTCCTCATAATCCATCAGAAATGATTAAAATGATGGGAGGAAATGACCAGTTTAAAGTTCGTTTAGATTCGTTATTCAATATGCATCTTCCGGATAAATATTTTGAAAATACTGAAGACATTACCAGAGACGGAATTATTGGAAATTACGTTCATGGAAACGAACCTTCTCACCATGTTGTGTATTTATACAATTGGACTGATTCTCCATGGAAAGCACAAGATAAAATCAGAATGATTTTGAAAAAAATGTATCGAAATGGAGCAGATGGTTTAGGCGGAAATGATGATTTTGGACAAATGAGCGCTTGGTATATTTTCAGCAGTTTAGGGTTTTATCCTGTTGCGCCAGGTTCTGATGAATATGCTTTGGGAAGTCCACTGGTAAAGAAAGGTGTTTTCAATTTAGAAAACGGAAAAAGCTTTGAAGTCGAAACGTTAAATCAGTCTGATAAAAATGTATTTGTGAGTAAAGTACTTTTGAATGGAAAACCTTTAGACAAACCATTTTTAAAACATGAAGATGTGATGAATGGCGGAAAAATTACATTTTATATGAGTAATAAGCCTAATAAAAAGAAATATTAGATGCTAAGATACTAAGAAGCTAAGTTTTTTTACAAACCTAGTAAATGTCACCCTGAGCGAAGTCGAAGGGCTATTATAACGAGAAAAGGCCTCGACTTCGCTCAGCCTGACAAAAGGATACATTAATTAATATAATTCGTGAATTCGTGGCAAATAACAAAAAAACTTCACGAAATTTGCACTTCAAATAAAGACAAGTAAGTATGAAAATAAATTTAAAATCAGGAATTGATAAACTGCTTTTCGGAATGAAGCAGCATGATGTAACAACGGCTTTAGGAAAACCTGATAAAAACTATAAAGATGAAGACGAGAACGTAATTTTTGTGTACAATGCACTCAAAGCACGATTGACATTTTATCAAGAAGAAGATTTTAGATTAGGTTATATTGTAGCTTCAAGTAATAATCTAGAAGTTTTCGGATTTAAATTAATCGGAAGAAAAATTGAAGATGTAAAGAAAGATTTGGCAACAAAAGGAATAACAAAATACAATCAGGAAACTTTTGATACTTTCGAAAACTATTTTAACGAAGACAATTGGTTTATTTTGCAGACAGAATTTGATGAAGTGGTAAAATTCGAAATAGGAGCAATCATAAATGATAAAGATGAATTTGACTGGAAATTTCCTGTGAAGAAATAAAAGCATAAAAAAACCGACAATCACTTGTCGGTTTTTTTTTATGCTTTAAAAGAAATTATCCTTTTAACCATGCGTTTTTAAGTTTGTCTTTTGAAGCATCAGTTGCTTTAAAAGTTTCAGCTTCTTCGTATGGTAATTTCACAGTTCCTTTAATCGTTTCTTCTTTTGCTCCACGTTTAATTTTTAAAGTGATTGGATCATTTTCTTTCCAGTTTTCACTTTCAGTAATCAAATCATAAATGTTATCCAAATTGTATGATTTGTTGTTTACTGATAAAATTTTATCACCGCCTTTTAAGTTAAGGTTTTTGAAGAATTCAATTGATTCTGATTCTGGACGAACAGCAATTTCTTTTGTCGCTTTGTCGATAGTAATGTTTGGAATTTGTCCTTTAATGAAAGGATTTCCAGTTTTTTTCGTAGTTGTTTTTGTAACACCAACTTTTGCTAAATAGAAATCGTAAGGAATTGGAGTTGTTCCCGCTACATATTTGTTTAAGAATTCACCAACTTCAGGATACGTTAAAGAAGTGATTTTTGCGAAAAGCTCCTCATCGTTAAATGGTTTTTCAACACCATATTCGTTAGATAATTTATGCATCAAATCTAAAATGCCTCTTTCTCCGTTGCTTTTCTCTCTGATGATGATATCAATGCACATTCCGATTAAAGCTCCTTTTTGATATACATTTAAGTACTGATCTTTATAAGGCTGTTCTAATACATTTTTACTCATAACAGTAAATGACATCGTATCATTTAATTGTTTAGCCTGCTCAATTTTATCAGCAATACGAGTGTAGAATTCCGCTTCGTCGATCAAACCTTGGTTGATTTGAAAAAGGTTTGCAAAGTACTCTGTAACTCCTTCGTACATCCATAAATGCTCAGACATTTTTGGTGCATTATAATCAAAAAACTGAATTTCTTTTGAGTGAATAGTCAATGGCGTTACGATATGAAAAAATTCATGAGAAACCACATCTTTCATTGTTTCTACCAATTTTTCTTTAGGCATAGATTCTGGTAAAACTACTGTTGTAGCAGTTGGGTGTTCCAAAGCTCCAAAACCATGTGCATCGTCTTTAGCCATGCTTGATAAATATACTAAAACACTATATTTTTTAGTAGCATTTACTGGGCCTAGGAAGTTTTTCTGAGCAGTCATCATCGTTTTCATTTCTGGCGTGATGCTTTCGGCAGTATATTTTCCTGTTGGAGAATAAACAGCGATAAGGATATCCATTCCATTTACATTAAATGTAGTGTAATCTGGTTTAGCATACATAATTGGATTTTCTACTAAAACCGCATAACGAGGAGTTTTAAATACGTCAGACGTATTGCTTGCATCCTCGTCTGTCATAGAAGTTGCTCCCCAAAGTGTTTCAGGATGTGTAATGGTAACTTTGTAAGGAACATCTAATTTGTCTTGAAAATAACCTACAAAACCATGTGTATTTACCATGAAGTTTTTGCCAGCATCAATGTTTGTTCCCGCAGGAGAGAAAACATCATCGTTTCCAAATCCAGTTCCTTTTTCAGTATCGAATGTATCGTTTACCAAATAAGTGATTTTTTTTAAAGTTTTTGCATTTGAGATTGACCAAGAATTATCATCAATTCTTTTTACGGTAAGTGGATTTCCTTTAGCATCAAAAGCTTTGAAATCTTCAGAGTATTTACCGTAGTTATCTGTCGAATAAGTTCCAGGAACAGTTTTAGGAATACTGTAAACAATTTCGTCTGTTTTAATGGCTGGCGGAGTAACAGTAACTAAAACTTTGTCGTCTTTTACGTCAGTTAAATTAATGTTCACTTCTACTGTATTGCTTTTAGCGGCTCCATTGCTACCGGTTTTACAGCTCCAAAAGGTTACCGCTAGAGCTAAGGTGTAAAGTATTTTCTTCATTTGTCTATGTTTAGTTAATTGTATTTGACACAAAAAGTATCGAAAAGTTACTAAAAAATTACATTAATTTAAAAAATAAAAAAAAGCTCCTGTTTTTCAGGAGCTTTAAATCTTAGTCGAATTTATTTTTTATATAATACTTTCCATCCAAATCTTCATCAAAATCATCTATTTTTATTGGTTTTGGTTTTGGTTTGTTTGCAATTGCCTTCTTTTTCCACATCTCAAATTTTTCAAGAGGCATTTTCTTCTTCATGATTTCCAAGACTTCTTTTTCGGCTAATCCAAATTCTTTTTTTATAATTTCAAATGGATTTCTTTCTTCTAAAGCTAACGAAACAAGTTTTTCAGATTGTTCCGGAGTCAATTCTTTGCGGCTACTCTTTTTCATCTCGTGAAAATTAATTCAAAATAGGGTGTTAATTATTAATAGATTGATTTTCAATTTCTGTATCAATATTAAAAAAAAAAATAATATGTTGGTTCAACAGGGTCTAATTTTTTTACTGATTTTAACTGTTTTTGAAAGATCTTGATTTTTGAAATGGTATTTTTAGCAGATTCTTTAACTCGTTGTTTTCCTCAGGTTTCATGTGGGTATCTACACCGTAAATAAGTTGCTCTTTAGGTAATGATGTAAAAGTTCCAAAAAGCCTGTCCCAAATAGAGAAAATATTTCCATAATTACTGTCCGTATAGGGAACAACATAATGGTGATGTACTTTATGCATATTGGGAGAAACGATGAAATAACTTAGGAATGTGTCTAACTTTTCAGGAAGCGAAATATTAGCATGATTAAATTGTGAAGCTACAACAGATAGAGATTGATACAGAAAAACCATCCACATTGGCGCTCCGATTATTAAAACTCCTAAAGTAGTAAATACAAATCGGATAACACTTTCACCAGGGTGATGTCTATTAGCAGTTGTCGTGTCGATCCAAGTATCTGTATGATGTACTAAGTGAAACTGCCACAGATATTTGAATTTATGTTCTACATAATGCGCCAGATAAGCGCCAATTAAATCAAGAAGTAATAATCCTAATATGGTGTAAAGCCAGATTGGCATTGGAGAGATCCATTGTAAAAGGCCAAAATGGTTTTCGATTGTCCAATTTGCTGTTCTGATTAGAATAAAAGCTAAAATGAAATTGACCACAATAGTCGTGAAGGTAAAAAAGAAATTTATTCCTGCATGCGGCCATTTTTTATACTGCATTCGGAACAGCGGAAAGGAATTTTCAATAAGCCAGAAAATGGTGATGCCACCAACAAGAATCAGGCTTCTGTGCGAAGATGGAATTGTACTGAAGTAAGAAATAATTTCGTTCATATATACTAATGTTTTAGTTGGAACACTATTTTTCTTTTTGATTTTATCCAAAAAAAGAGAAAATCAAATATAAATATATCTGATTTTCTCTTTTAAAATAAATTATACAGTAATTTTTATTATGAATTAATCTTTATAAAACTATTTTTTCGGGTTCTCCTTCTTGCGTTAATAGATTTTTATAAATGAATCCTCCCACGATTGCACCCAAAATTGGCGCGGCCCAAAAAAGCCAGACTTGAGATAATGGTTCGCCTCCCGTAAAAACTGCTTGAGAAAGTGATCTTGCAGGATTTACAGAAGTATTTGTAATTGGAATACTGACTAAATGGATTACAGTCAGTGTTAAACCAATCGCAATACCGCAAAAATTACTATTGGCAAATTTGTCTGTGGCACCAAGAATAATTAAAATAAAGAACAAGGTAAGGACGAATTCTGCAATAAAAGCAGCCTGTAAAGAATAACCGTCGGGAGAAAATGCTCCAAAACCATTTGATGCAAATGCTCCAGCTTTAGTGTTGTCAATTGCAAAACCAGCTTTTCCAGATGCAATAGTATACAATGTACCCGCAGCTGCGATTGCTCCAATACATTGAGCTATTATATACGGAACAAGATCTTTAATTGGAAATTTTCCTCCTGCCCATAATCCAAAAGAAACTGCGGGATTAAAATGTCCTCCAGAAATGTGTCCAACTGCATACGCCATTGCTACTACTGTTAGACCAAAAGCAAGTGCAACACCAGCAAAACCGATTCCTAGTTCTGGATAACCAGCTGCAAAAATGGCACTTCCGCAACCACCAAAAACAAGCCAATAAGTTCCGAAAAACTCTGCAAATAATTTTTTCATAATAAAATAATTTAATGGTTAATGAATGTTAGTAAATATATTGGTAAGCCCAATAAATCAAAACTAATTGTAAAGGTAAACGTACAAATAAAATCCATCTTGGTAGACCAAAACCTGCTTTTTTATTTTGAAGCATATACACATTTGCAGGAAATACAGCTATTAATAAGGCTATAATTCCCCAAGCAGCAAAACTTCTTGTAAAAGGCAGGATTAGGAGGATGCCTAAAATTATTTCGGCAGCACCACTTAAAATATTTATTAATTTGGGGTTCTTAAATGCGGGAGGAATGATTTTAAGATACATTCCAGGTTTTCTAAAATGATTGATTCCTGCCAATATATAAAGCATAGCCATTAAATATAAATGCCAGGGTGAAGTCATGATATCTAATTGTTTATCACGAATTTATAAAAAAAATTAACAATTATTGCATTACAAGAAAGTTTTTTTTGAAAATGCTTATTTTGGGTTATCTTTTTCGCTTGAAATTTACATTCATAATAATTATGGCAAATATAATTAACACAATTCCAATCCATTGAGAAAAGACTACTTTTTCGTTTAGGAGAACAAATGCCATCATAACCGAAACAGGCAATTCTAGAGCAGAAACAATACTTCCTAATCCAATACCAGTTAAAGGAAAACCAAGATTCATTAACATTGGCGGAATAATAGTACCAAATAAGGACAGTACAATTCCCCATTTAAGAAAAATATCAAGATTAAAGGTTGTTTCCTGAGTGGCTAAAGCGAATGAAAATACAATAATTGAACCTCCCAAAAGCATATACAAACTTCTTTGTGCAGATGAAATTTCGGTTGCGACACGATTGGCAGTAAACATAGTGGTGGTGAAAGAAGCAGCAGCTAAGATTCCCCAAACTAAACCGCGCCAATCTAATGAAATATCATTTTTCATAATATTGGTGGCTAAAACGGTTCCGAAAAGCACAATGAATACAGCAATGACCTTTTGCTTTGAAGGCAGTTTTTTTTCTAGAATCATTTCCAATAAAACTCCCATCCAAACGGTCTGCATTAAGAGAACAATTCCGATCGAAACGGGAATATATTTTACAGCTAGATAATAAAATAAGCTTGTCATTCCTAATGAAGTTCCTGCAAGCATTAAACTGAAAATATTTTTTGGAGTAGCTTTTACTGTTTGATTTTTGTTTTTTATTCTTTGAAAAAGATTAATCAAGAGAATACCTGTAATTCCATAAATAAATTGTGAGGTCGTTACTTCTGCAGTTGTGTATCCTTCAGAATAGGCCATTTTTACAAAAGTAGCCAGCATTCCATACGTTGTGGCGCCTAAAGCAACGAAAAACACACCTTTTAATATATTATTTTGTGACGTCATGATTTATTTGATTTAAAAAAATTAAGCCGGCAAAGGTAAGTCATTTTGTTTAGGATTTTATCGTACTATGTTGATAATAATATTTTATTAGTAATAAAATTGAATATAAAAGCATTGAATTATGAATTCTCTAAAATACAAAAGCCATCAAATTTATTTTTTGATGGCTTTATATTTTACAAAGAATTAAAATTTCTTTTGGCTAAGTTATTAAGGCTGATTTTGATACGTTTCAATTTCAAAAATTAGAGTTGCATTTGGTGGAATTACACCACCAGCGCCTTTTTCACCATAAGCTAAATTTGAAGGAAGGAAGAAAATTGCTTTTTCTCCATCTGTCATCATATCTAGCGCTTCAATAAAACCAGGAATCATACCGTCTTTTTTTCCAACGGCAAAAGGAAAGGCTTTGTAACCGCCAGCATTATCTCTGTTAGCGTCATATTTTCCGTATGCTTTTGCTACTTCAGCCATGCTGCTGTCGAACAAATTACCATCTTCAAAATATCCAGCATAGTGGAAATAAATAGTTGATCCTTCAGCGCCTTTGACGCCAGTTCCTTTTTTTGTAATTACATATTTTAAACCAGAGGCAGTTGTAGTTGCTTTTGCTTTTGTGTCTTTAAAATAGGCAGCTTTTGCAGTAACTACTTTTTTAGCTTCCTCTTTCTTTAATTCTCCTTGTTTCATTTCATCGCTAAAAACTTTTACAGCATCAAATTTCTTTGCAGCTGCGCCTTTTCGTGTAATAGTAATTTTAGTCATGATATCATCCTGAACAATTTTATTTACATTGTCCATTCCAGAAACTACATGTCCAAAAATAGTATGTTTTCCGTTTAACCAAGGAGTATCTTTATGAGTAATGAAAAACTGGCTTCCGTTTGTAGCAGGACCAGAATTAGCCATTGCTAAAACACCACCTTTTTCAAATCTTAATTCGTCTACAAATTCATCTTTAAATGAATATCCAGGATCTCCAGCTCCGGTTCCTTGCGGATCTCCACCCTGAATCATGAAATCGTTGATTACTCTATGGAATTTTAAACCGTCATAAAATGGTTTTCCTTTTAAACGTTCTACCTTTACATAAGGGTTTTTTCCTTCAGCCAAAGTGATGAAGTTCGCAACCGTAACGGGCGCTTTCGTATATTCTAAAGAAACGACAATATCTCCTTTTGAAGTTGAAATCGTTGCAAAGATCCCATCGCCTGGATTTGTACTTGGTTTTGTGGCTGGTTTTGCAGTTGTAGTTGTTTTGGCAGCTGGTTTTGTAGCTGGTTTTTTTGTTTGTGCCTGAATGTTTACTACTGCTAAGCAGAATAAAAATAAGAATTTAAATTTCATTACTTTTCAAATTTAAGTATATGATTATTGACTTTTTTATGGTTTCTCCAATAATTGAACTTCGAAAATGATATTAGCATTTGGTGGAATTACACCTCCTCCAGCACCAGTTTCTCCATAAGCTAAATGACTTGGAATGAAAAGAATTGCTTTATCTCCAAAAGAAAGTTGTTCAAGACCTTCGATAAATCCTGGAATTAAACCAGTTTTGCTTCCAGCAGTAAATGGAATTGGGCTATATGCTTTTGCTTCTGCTCTTGCAGGATCAAATTTGCCAAATTGTTTTGCAATATCTTCAATGCTAGTGTCGAATAAAGTTCCGTCTTCAAGGAAGCCGGCATAAGCTACATATACTTGCTTTCCAGTGGCAGGTTTTGCACCAGAACCTTTTTCTGTAATTACATACTCTAAACCGCTTGCTGTTTTAGTTGCTTTTGCTTTAGAAGCAGCATAATAAGCTACTTTTTCTTTTTGAACCGCTGCGTATTTGCTTTGTTCTTTAGCAATGTCAACGAAGTAATCATGAAATACTTTTACAGCATCGAATTTTTTTGCAGCTTCTCCATTTCTAATAATAGTTACAGCGATAATATTATCGCCTTGAACTACTTTGTTTACTACATCTTGTGTTTTTTGATCTACTACATGACCAAAAATAGTGTGTTTGTTATCTAACCAAGGCGTTTCAACATGTGTAATAAAAAATTGGCTGCTGTTTGTTCCAGGACCATTGTTTGCCATTGCCAAAACACCAGCTTTGTCAAATTTTAAATCTGAAAATTCATCTTTAAATTTATAACCTGTATCTCCAGAACCAGTTCCTAATGGATCACCTGTTTGAATCATGAAATTTTCAATAACTCTATGGAATTTTAAACCATCAAAAAACGGTTTCTTTTTTAGGTTTTCGTGTGTTACAAATTCGTTTTTACCTTCAGCCAGAGTTACAAAGTTGGCTACAGTAATGGGAGCTTTTTTATAATCTAATTCTACAATGATATGACCTTTGTTTGTTTCGATGTCAGCATATAAACCATCAGGAAGATTGCTGTGATCGTCTTTACAAGAATAAAATGAGCTAACGGCTATTAGTAATAATAAAATACTCTTTTTCATTTTAAGATATTGTTTTTATTGAGTTAATGTGTCTTTTTTTGCTTGAGCTGCAGGTTTTGGTGCTGCAGGTTTTGGAGTAGCTGCTTTTGTAGTCTGATTTCCAGTTGCGGTTGTCTGAGCTGCTGGATCTGGGACAAAATTTCTAAGCGTAACCGTAACGATTAAGGATTCGTTTGTGCCAATTTTTTTGTTGTCCCCATGATAGCCGTAAGCGCTGTGTGATGGAAATAAAAAGGTTACAGTCTCGTTTTTATGCATTCTTTTGATTCCGTCACGAAGTCCCATCATGATATCTTGTTTGTCTACATAATAAGTTTGCGGACCAAGATCAGAATCAGAATAAATGATATTCCCTTTTATATCTTTTACTTCCATATTAAAGTAAGCAATATCACCTTTTCTTGGTGCAGCAGTTTCCGTTTCGTTTCTTTCTTCGTAATTAAACCAATACCCTTTTGGAGTGGCATAGTATTTTACTTTCGGATTGCTTTTGATGATTTTTTTGATGACATCTTCTTCGCTGGCCACTAGTTTTTTGTTGCGGTCAGCAGATTTTTTCATGAATGTTCCCGAAGCTCTTGAAATAGGTCTTCTGGCTTCCTCAGGATGCTTACAGCTGATGAGCAGAACAGCAAATAGTAAGCTGTAAATAGTAAGTTTTAGGTTGTTCATGATAGGGCTATAATTTTAGTTTTGTTACTAAATCTTCAAATTTCTTTACTGTTTCTTCCATCGAAGTTTCAGATCTTCCACCTGCTGCATTGCTGTGGCCTCCGCCATTAAAATGGTCTCTGGCAAACTGATTAACGTCAAAACCGCCTTGTGAACGGAATGAAATCTTGATAATTCCTTCGTCTTTATTTTCGATAAAAATAGCAGTAAAAACAATATCTTTTATACTTAAACCATAATTAACAATTCCTTCTGTATCTCCTTTAACATAATTAAAAGAATCCAGTTCTTCTTGTGTAAGTGTTGTATAAGAAGTTTTATGCTCTTCAAAAATCTTCATGTTTTGCAAAGCTCGGCCTAATAACTGTAATCTGCTGAAAGAGCTGTTGTCAAATAATAACACTGGAATCTGAGTATTTTCGACTCCAAGATCGATCAATTCGGCAATAATTCTATGTGTATTTCCTGTTGTTCCAGGAAAACGGAACGAGCCCGAATCAGTTAGGATTCCAGTATAAATACAAGTTGCGATTGTTTTATCTATATCCTCTTTTTTATTCAAGAAACTGATAAAGTTGTAAACCATCTCACAGGTTGATCCAAATGAAGTATCTGAATACGTGTAAGCTGCATAATCATCAGGTTTTTGATGATGATCAATCATTATAAACGGCGCTGTAAGCTTTTTTAGTGTGTGCTCCATCATTTCGCCCGTGCGATGAAATGCATTAAAATCAAGAGTGAAAATTAATTCTGCTTCTTCCAAAATCTTGGTGCAGTTTTCATTGTCTTTTTCAAATATTTTAACTGTTTCAGATCCTGGAAGCCAAGCTAAAAAGTTAGGGAAATCATTCGGCGCCATAACAGTTGCCTGATGATTGTTTTTTATTAAAAAATGGTATAATCCTAATGTAGAGCCCATTGCATCGCCATCAGGTCCTCTGTGCGGAATGATAACAATTTTTTTTGGGGTTGCGAGTAATTCTTGAATCGCTTGAATGTCTTGTATTTTCATAGTGTGCGAATTTACATTTTTTTAATGTAATGCTGAAAATATTTTTAGTAATCAGTCGCAGTGTTCAGTCTCAGTCACAGTTTTCAGTCTCAGTCCATTCGTCTTCTTGTTTTTGTTTCAGTTTTCGACGCTTTATTTGCGAAAGTATAGACTGTGACCGAAAACTGCGACTGGGACTAAATATTTTAAAGAAATCTCTGATATAACTTATATTTCGCACCTTTTACAATCTGAGATTTATAAATGCCTACAGAACCAGAAGAAAAATAAGCAATTACACATCCAATAGCAATGAATAATCCTGGAGTAATTCCAAATAATTCCATTCCCATAATGGTGCATGCAATAGGAGTGTGGGTTGCGCCAGAGAAAACAGCAACAAATCCGATTCCTGCTAAAAGTGCAATCGGCATCGGAATCACAATAGATAAAGCACTTCCCAAAGTTGCTCCAACAAAGAATAATGGAGTTACTTCTCCGCCTTTAAAGCCGGCTCCTAAAGTGAATCCGGTAAATAAGATTTTTAATAGAAAATCATACCATTCGTTTGGATTGGAAAAAGAATCAACAATTACAGGAACTCCTAATCCAGAGAATTTTGTGAATCCAAGTCCTGCAATAGCTATGGCTAAAATGATCCCTCCAATTACAGGACGAAGCGGTGGATATTTAATGTTTTTAGAAAAAATAGAACCCCAAAAATGAGTGCTTCTTGAGAATAATAAGGCAGCGAATCCAGATAAAATTCCAACAATGAGTGTAAAAAGGATATTGTTTAAAGTAAATTCAGGAACATCAGGAATACTGTAGTGTGTATGTTTTATTTCCCAAAATTCTACTGTGAAATAAGCAACGTAGGCAACTAAGAATGAAAGTAAAATGCTTTTAAAATTGATTTTACTAAAATATAAAACCTCCAGAGCAAAGATAGCGCCCGCTAAAGGTGTTCCAAAAACAGAAGCAAAACCCGCGCTGATTCCGAGAATAATTAAAATTTTACGTTCTGAATTATCGAGTTTGAAGAATTTTGTGAATTGATCGGCAATTGCACCTCCCATTTGGACAGCAGTTCCTTCTCGTCCAGCAGAACCTCCAAATAAATGTGTAAGTAAAGTTCCTAAAAGTACTAAAGGAGCCATTTTGAACGGAATAACTTTTTTGGGAGATTCGTATTCTTCCAAAAGTAAATTGTTTCCTTTTATGACTGATTCTCCCCAATAATAATAACTCGCTCCAACCAGAAATCCGCCGATAGGCAAAAGCCATATAATCCAGTCGTGATGAATTCTAAACTGCGTTACCCATTCTAAAGAAACTAGGAAAAAAGCAGAAGCAGATCCTGAAAATATACCAATTAAAGCACAGATAATAATCCATTTTGGAAGAGAAAGCAGGAATTGTTTTGAGTTTTGGGAAGTCATTTTAGATTTTGAGTATATTTTTTTGCCACGAATTACTTCGTCTATTCGCTGTCGCTCGAGTCACAAATTTAAAGAATTGAATTCTTTTAGTGCTAAATAATTCGTGAAATTCGTGGCAGAAAAAAATTATACTACAGCAGTAAATTCGATTTCAACCAAATATTCTGGTGCAACTAATTTACTGATTCCGTAAAATCCTGTAGTTGGTTTTACATCTTTAAAGAAGGCAGAGTGTGCTCTGGCAACTTCTTCAAAAGTAGAAACGTCTGTAGTGAAAATTCTTGTTCTAATGACATCTTTCATACTTACATTTAAATCTTCCAGAACTTTTTCAACTCGCTCTAAAATATTATAAGTTTGAGCATAAGCATCATTAGCTTTTACTTTTTCTCCGTCGACAATAGCTACGGTCCCAGAAACTTCAATAATATTTCCGATTCTAACCGCACGACAATACCCCATTTTGTCTTCCCACGGAGATCCAGTTAAAATGTTTTCTCTTTTCATTTTTTATGTTTTATGAATTTGTCTTAAAAGCAAATTCAGGTTAATTAAAGTTGCCGCAATTTAAGAATTATGGTTTTGAAAGGGATTAAAAAAAGCTTGAAATCAAAACGGAAATCAAGCTATTTTGTGATATTTCAATTGTTATTCGCTTTGTCTTTCTTCATAAATACGAAGCTTATTTTGTACCATATTTAAATTTTGCTGTAAGGTCTCGATTTTATTTAATAAATGTGCAATAGCGTCGATTCCTTCCAGATTAATTTTAAGGTCATAATGCATTCGGATCATTTTTTCTATTGTTGGAAGTTGTTCTGGCTCCAGATATTCGTCATTTTCTTCTGTAATAATATGAATGAGTCCATAATTATTGAGTTCGGTTATAAAAGTATTTTCAATTTCATGGTAAATACAAAACTGTTTTATCTGGATTAAATTTTTATTTTTCATGACTTCTGAGTTTTGCTAATTCTTCAAATAATTCTTTTTCTTTATCCGACAATTTTGTTGGAAGTGTTATGGTATAAGTAATGTACAAATCACCAAATTGATTTTCTTTTTTATAAACTGGAAAACCTTTTCCTTTCAGTTTTACTTTCGTACCGGGCTGTGTTTCTGCGGGAACTTTAATTTTTACTTTTCCATCAAAAGTATTGATATACGTTTCACCTCCTAAAATCGCTGTATACAAGTCAAGTGGTGCTTCGGCATATAGGTTATTGCCCTCACGTTTGAAATCAGAATTATTTGCAATTAAAAAAGTGATATATAAATCACCATTTGGACCTCCGTTTACTCCAGGTCCACCGTGATTTGGGATTTTAATAATCTGTCCGTTTTCAACACCTGCTGGAATCGTAATTCTAATGTTTTTTCCGTTTACCGTTAAGTTTTGTTTGTGTGTGGTGTAAGCTGCTTTTAAATCCAATTCTAATTCGGCATTAAAATCCTGTCCTCTGTATTTTGACTGCGATCTGCTTCTGCCTCCTCCATACATGGAATTGAAGAAGTCAGAAAAATCACTTCCTGAGAAATCGCCTCCTTCAAAACCAGAAAAACCTTGCCCGCCGTTACTTTGCTGTCTAGAATATTGTTGTTGATTTGGATCATAACCAGCCTTTTCAAATTCATCAGCATGTTTCCAGTCCTTTCCATATTTGTCATATTTTTTTCGGTTTTCAGGATTGCTTAGAACTTCATTAGCTTCATTAATTTCTTTGAATTTTTTTTCAGCTTCTTTATCATTTGGGTTCAGATCAGGATGATATTTTCGAGCCAGTTTTCTGTATGCTTTTTTTATATCTGCTTCGGTTGCAGATTTTGTAACATCTAATACTTTGTAATAATCAATATAATCCATTTTCTTGAGGTTTTATAAATGGTAAAATAAAGTCTTGAAGTTAAGAATAAGTTGTTAATTATCAAAATGCTGAATGCTTTTATAAAGGTAGTTTTTGGAATTTAGCATTTTAAAATCTAGGATATTATTTTTACAAAGCAAAAAATCTTGGCAGGTTTTTTGATTCCAAAAATTAGCTTAATTTAATGTTATAAAAGTCCTAAAGTTGCAGTGCCTAACTAAATTGTTTTATTTTTGTGATGCTGGACTATTAATTATAAAAGCCGATTCGATAAAAACGTATTCAATGAAGCATATTTTATTTTTCATATTATTTTTTACTGCATTGTCAGTATCAGCCCAAGGTGAGTTTAATTCTAAATTCAAGGCTATTCCAGCTCCAAAGTTTAGTGCAAAACCTAAAAAAACTCCAATTCCTGAGGTCAAAGATCCGCAGGCAGAATTAAATGATATTCCAGCTATTAAAACGCCAAATGTTTTTGAAAACACCACTATAACTCCAAAGTCGAAATTTCAGATTGGAGAAGAAAAAAGTAAATTTACGATGTCTACCGAAACCGATTTTGCTAATCCTGGAGATCGTTATGTAGCAAAAATGGAGAAAGATTTGGATAAAGCTTTAAAAGATGCTGGATTAAGAGAAGGCAGAGGAGTTTTAGTCAAGAAAAATATTTCACTTGGAAATTTTAAAACTCAATCGGAATATTTTATAGTAAAATTTCGTGACTTTGGAGCAATTGATGGAGATTTAGTGAAAGTGTCTTCAAATGATTATGTAATCCGTGATAAAATTTTATTGGATGCTAATTTCCAGCAAGTAAAAATTAATTTAGTGCAAGGCTTTAATAAACTCGATTTCGAAGCTTTAAATATAGGAACACTTGGAGGTAATACAGCAGAAATTCAAGTGTTTGATGATAAGGGATACATGGTGACAAGCGATTATTGGGATAATCTTGCAGCTGGATTTAAAGCTTCGATAGTTGTTACAAAAGAATAAGATAAGATCAATAAATATTGATCTCATCTTATTGAGTTAAACACTAATTTTATCTGGCTTTTTCGCTTCTCCTGTTTCTTTCAGTAGAAAACTTATTAAAATAGCTATTGTGATTCCAACAATCCAAAAAAGACCAGCTTGTTGAAAATGATTTGTTTTATCTATTGTGCTATGTAGTGTTTTACCGAATAAATGACTGAATAGAGGACTTAAAAGTGTTGTTACTCCAAAAGTTATAAAATTAATAGCTCCAGTAGCACTTCCTTTTACATTATCAGGATTAGCTTCTTTAATTATGGAATAAGGAATCATGGCAGCTCCAGATGCTAAACCTAATAAAAACATGCTGTATTTAGCTGGAAATATATTTGGAAAATATAGCAGCTGTAATAAGGCGAGAATCATCATTAAAGCGCCAAATACTAAGACAGGTTTTCGTTTGTTTATCTTATCAGTAATATATCCTAATAACGGACACCCAAATACCCAGCCAAAAGCGACCATTGCGCTCGAAATTGTAGCGGTATGAAAGTCAAACGTACGGTCTTTCTGGAAAAAATCAACTGCCCATGTCATCGCGAATATAGTTGTTGGGGCAAACAAAAGTCCCGAAATAATACCACAAAACCAAGATTGCGGATTGCTAAAAACAATTTTATACGGTTCTAGCAGACTCTGTTTCTTTGCTGTATTTTTATCTACCGCATTTGCAGGAGTTATGAACCAAAGTCCAAAAGCGACAATGATCGTAAAAATTCCACTGAAGAGCCAAAAGTTATTGATATTCATACCTTCTTCGATCAAAGGGCCTACAACAAATTGTCCTGCCGATCCTCCAAGCATCCCGAGACATTGTGTAAAACCAATTGCAGTGGCAAGTGATTTTGAAGAGAATCCTTTACTGGCAAGATATACGCAGCCTGGAAAAGCAAAAGCACATCCAGCACCTTGAAATAACCGACCAGTAACACCACTAAACTGATTAGAAATCATAAATAGCAAGCAGCCAATTCCTAAAATGAATGCTCCAGCAAAGAGAGAATATTTTGCTCCAAATCGATCCAAAGCGATCCCGGCTATTAAACTGCAGGTCGAATAAGTATAATAATAGGTTCCAATGATTTCTACTAACCTGATTTCATTAACAGAAAAACTCTGCGAAAGTTCTGGAAACATGACTGCCGGAGCAGATCGTATTACATAATCTAAAAAATAGAAAATCAAACCAAATATCCATGCAATTACATAGTATTTGGTGTACGATTTTGTGGTATTTATATCCATAGTTTTTTAATTAAGCTTAGATGCCTTCTTTTAAATGTTTGTAATTGGATTTAATGGTATCTAAAACTTCTTCCATTTTACCACCCAGCATTAATCTGGTCATTGATTTTGCCATGCCAATAACTTGTTCCCATTCTACTTTTGGAGGCATCGCCAGTGCATTCGGATTGGTAAAGATGTTTAATAAAACTGGCCCGTTATGACGAAAAGCATTCTCAATTGCTCCTTGAACTTCTTCAGGTTTGTGAACATTTATGCCCTGAAATCCCATCGCCTGAGCAATTAAACCAAAATCAGGATTTACCATATCCGTTTCGTTATCGGGTAAACCATTCACTTCCATTTCGAGTTTTACCATTCCTAAAGCACGATTATTAAAAACAATAATTTTGATAGGAATATTATATTGATGAATCGTTGCTAAATCGCCTAAGAGCATAGATAAACCTCCGTCACCGCACATTGCAATAACTTGTCTTTCTGGATGTGCTAAAGATGCGCCAATTGCCATTGGCATTGCATTAGCCATCGATCCGTGGTTAAAAGAACCTAACATTTTTCGCTTTCCAGTTCCTTTAATAAAACGCGCTCCCCAAACACAGGTCATTCCTGTATCTACAGTGAAAACCGCATCTTGAGAAGCCAATTTATCTATTAGATGAGCCACATATTCGGGTTGGATAGTGTCTTCTCCGCCATTGTCATTAATATAGGTATTCATGTTTTCTTTTACGCTGGCATATAATTTAAGCTGTGCTTGTAAAAAACTATCATCGGTTTTAGATTCTAAAAGAGGTAATAAGGCTTCAATCGTATCTGCAACATCGCCGCATAATCCCATGTAAAGGTTGGCTCTTCTTCCTAAACGTTCTGTACTGGTATCAATCTGAATAATTTTGTTGTCGGAAGGCATGAATTTATCATACGGAAAATCAGTTCCTAATAATAAAACCAAATGAGACTCGTGCATGCTGTGATATGCAGAAGGCTGACCCAGCAAACCAGTCATTCCTATTTCGTTAGGATTATCAGGCTGAATGCTCATTTTTCCTCTAAAAGAATATCCAACAGGAGCTTTGATATGATGTGATAATTGCACAACCTGATCGTGTGCTTTCTTCGCTCCAATACCACAGAATAAAGTTATTTTGGTACTTTCGTTGATTACTTTTGCTAATTGTTGCAATTCGTTGTTTGAAGGCCTAATGACAGGATTACAATGGAAATATTGTGTTGAAATATTGCTTTCAACCGCTTTTAATTGAGAAACATCTCCAGGCAAACCAATAACAGCAACGCCTTTTTTGCCTAAAGCATGTTGTATGGCTGTTTGTATAATACGAGGTGCTTGTTCGGCCGTCATAATCATTTGATTGTAGTGGCTGCAATCGTCGAAGAGTTTAATGGTATTGGTTTCCTGAAAATAATCCATTCCCATTTCGCCTGTATTAATCGTGGAAGCGATTGCTAATAAAGGAACATGAGAGCGATGTGCATCATACAATCCGTTTATTAAATGAATGTGGCCGGGACCGCAGCTTCCAGCGCAAACCGCAAAACCATCTAATTCGGCTTCGGCTGCTGCAGCATAAGCTCCAACCTCTTCATGCCGAACATGAATCCATTTTATCTTGCCACTCTTGCGAACTGCATCATTAAAATGATTTAAACTGTCGCCAGTGACCGCATAAACGCGTTTTACTCCAGCTTCTACCAACATGTCAACTAATTGTTCAGCAACTATTTTACTCATGATTATATTTTTAAAATTAATATTTCGATAGTATAAACATTGGCTTTGGTTTAGTTTACTTTCTTAATACTATATTTTAAATACATGTGGTTAGGATGTAAAAGTAATATTGGTATAGTTCTATAAATTTAAGGAAAAGATTTCTTTTTTAAAGATACAAAGTAACAAAGGTTCAAAGGCGCAAAGTTTTTTACTCTTTTTTGCCTTTGAACCTTTGTTGCTTTGTCACTTTGAACCTTTTTTAAAACGGATCTGCAGTAACTCTAAACTTCATGTCTGCTTTTACAGTAACATCTTTTGTTAAGGTTTCTTTTAAAGTTACCTGAGTTCTAATTTTGTAGCTGTCTGCTTTAATGTATTGATCTAATCTTTTATCTGTACAAATCAAATCGATTGAATTTGTAGAGACATTAATATTGTCTTGATAAGCCAATTCGATTTCATCCGAATTTGTTGTTGAAATAAAGATATGAACTGATTTTAAAAAAGTAAAAGTTTTATCTGATGGATCAGAAATAGATAATTTTAACGATCTGATTTTTACGTCTTTTACTAAACTTGCTTTTGTTTTGTTGTTCTCAAATTCAGCTGAAGAATTGGTTGTAACTTCCGGAGTGATTATTTCCGAAGGAAGATTGATTGGAGAAGTACTCTGGATTTTAATCGAAGTTGAATTAGAAATGTTGAAGCTTAACAAATCATCAACCGTGTTACACGAGCTTAAAAAAATTGACAAGAAAACTGTCAAGGCAATAAATTTTGATTTCATAGTTAAATTTAATTGGTTTTTTCGTTAGATACGAAATAAAGTGGTTTTTGGATTTTTTGCGAAGATACTAAGTCTCTAAGTTACTAAGATGCTAAGATTTTATTTTATTTAGTTTTGCTGTAAAAAGCTTAGAATCTTAGCTACTCAGCATCTTAGAATCTTCAGTGAAAAAAAATATTTTTTTTTCACTGCTCCGATTTTTGAATTTCGAATATAAAAAGTACTTTTGCGCATGCAACACAACGTACTTATTTTAGATTTCGGGTCGCAATATACTCAGCTTATTGCGCGTAGAGTTCGCGAATTAAATATATTCTGCGAAATTTTTCCTTACAATCACATTCCAAGTGATTTATCAAGTTATAAAGCCGTAATTTTAGGAGGAAGCCCTTTCTCTGTTAGAGGAGAAGATGCGCCACATCCTGATTTATCGCAAATTAGAGGTAAAATGCCTTTACTTGCTGTTTGTTACGGAGCACAATATTTAGCACACTTTAGTGGTGGAGAGGTTGCTGCTTCAAACACAAGAGAATACGGAAGAGCAAACTTGTCTTATATTAAAGAAGGTGAAACTTTTTTTGATGGAGTTTCAGAAAACAGCCAGGTTTGGATGAGCCATAGCGATAGTATCAAAGCGCTTCCAACAAATGCGGTAAAATTAGCAAGCACGCATGATGTAGAATATGCAGCTTACAAAATAGAAGGCGAAACTACTTATGCAATTCAATATCATCCAGAGGTTTACCATTCTACTGATGGGAAAAAGATGTTGGAAAACTTCTTAGTAAAAATTGCTGAAGTTCCTCAAAACTTTACTCCAAATGCTTTCGTTGATGAAATGGTAGCAGAATTAAAAGAAAAATTAGGAAACGATAAAGTAGTTCTTGGTTTATCTGGAGGAGTAGATTCTACTGTAGCGGCAGTTTTATTAAACAAAGCAATCGGACAAAATTTATATTGCATTTTCGTTAACAACGGGCTTTTACGTAAAAACGAATTCCAAAATGTATTAGACCAATACAAAGGAATGGGATTAAACGTAAAAGGTGTAGATGCTGGAGATCGTTTCCTTGGGGAATTAGCAGGAATTAGTGATCCAGAAACCAAACGTAAAACAATCGGCCGTGTATTTATCGAAGTTTTTGATGATGAATCACACTTATTAGAAGACGTAAAATGGTTAGCGCAAGGAACTATTTACCCAGACGTTATCGAGTCTGTTTCGGTAAAAGGACCATCTGCAACTATTAAGTCACACCACAACGTTGGTGGATTGCCAGATTATATGAAATTAAAAATTGTAGAACCGCTTAGAATGTTGTTTAAAGACGAAGTTCGCAGAGTTGGTGCTACATTAGGAATAGATCCTGAATTATTAGGAAGACACCCTTTCCCAGGACCAGGATTATCAATCAGAATTTTAGGTGATATTACACCAGAGAAAGTACAAATTTTGCAAGATGTTGATTCTGTATTTATCGAAGGATTAAAATCTTGGGGATTATACGATAAAGTTTGGCAGGCTGGAGCAATTTTGCTTCCTGTAAACTCCGTTGGTGTTATGGGGGATGAACGTACTTACGAAAAAGTAGTAGCGCTTAGAGCTGTAGAATCAACAGATGGAATGACTGCTGACTGGGTTCACTTACCTTACGATTTCTTGATGAAAGTATCAAACGACATTATCAACAAGGTAAAAGGCGTGAATCGTGTTGTTTACGATATTAGTTCAAAACCACCAGCAACAATTGAGTGGGAATAGTAGCATATTTTAAAATTAAGGTCTTACATTTGTAAGGCCTTAATTTTTTATAACCTACTATTTATGAGAGAACTTTTAATAATTTCTCTTGTCTTTATTTTGTCTTTTAACAAAATAATTGCGCAAGATTCAATTATCGAGCACAAGATTCAAAAAGGTGAAACCGCTTATTTTATTGCCCAAAAGTATAAGGTTTCTTTAGATGAGATTTACAAACTCAACCCCGAATCGCAAAATGGAATCAAGGATAATCAAGTTTTAAAGATTCCAGTTCATCCCTCCCAACAAATTAGTACAGAAAAGCAGCAAACTCATATTGTTGCACCAAAAGAAACACTGTTTGGTTTATCAAAACAATATCATGTTTCGGTAGAAGCTATTCAAAATGCCAATCAGGAAATTCTTGCCGGCGGACTTCAAATTGGTCAGGAATTAATTATTCCTCAAAATTCAGATCATTCCTCAAAACAAGAAAATGCTATTTCTTCCAAAACAACACATCAGGTTTTGGCAAAAGAATCTTTGTTCAGCATTGCCAGACAATATAATGTATCGGTTCAGGATTTAGAAAATCTTAATAAAGACATTTTAATTAATGGATTGCAGATCGGACAAACAATTTCAATTCCTAATAAAAGAAAGACGTTGGATGGAAGAGTTCGTGTCATCAATCAGGAAACTGTTTTTCATGTGGTTGAACCAAAGGAAACCAAATTTTCTATTGCAAAGAAATACGAGATTTCAATTGATCAGTTAGAATCACAAAATCCTGAGATCGTAAACGGATTAATTGTTGGAAATAAATTAGCCATTAATACGAAAGGAATTCAGCCAGCAAACGAAAGCGAAGAACTAATGTTGGCTTTGGCTGAAAAACAAGTTGTGGTTGAAAAAACAAAAGCCAAAACAGTTGAAATTGAAGATTTGAAAGACCGTTTGGTTGTTCAGAAAGAAATGAATCAGAAAATCATAAAGATTAATGATTTGAAAGTGAATCTGAACGATATGAATGGTTCTAAAGAAAACTCGGTCGAAAAACTGCGTCTGGTTTTAGAAGCTAATAAAAATGTACAGGATGTTTTAATGGCAAAATTAGATTCACTCGTTACTTCTATGAACAATGATTTGAAAGAATTAAAGCGAATGGATATTTTGAATGTAGACGAATCAAAAAGATTAGAAAAACAATCTTTTGAGGGCATTAATAAAACCAATGAATTGTCTTCTCAATTAAAAAAAGAATTGGCAGAAAATCGAAAAGCATATGCCGGTTTAATGAATAAAGTAGAGAAAATTGCGGTTGAAGAAAATCAGGAATACAAAAAGAAAATCCGCGAAAGCGAGAAAAAATCGAATACAGAACCTTTGCAGCAACGTTTATCTTTAGAAGAAATTAAACGATATAAAATAGAGCAGGAGAAAGGCGATGCGCAAAATCAGCTTTTAATTGCTAAAATTGATTCATTAGACAATCAGAAAAAAATTGAGGTAAAAAGACATATCAGCAAAGCTTCTTATTACAGTATGGAAGCCAGAAAATTTGATGATAAACTGGCTTTGATTAAACTGAAAAAATATCAGGACGAAGCGGTTAAAAAACAGAAACGGGATAACGCAGTTGAAAATTCAAAAACAATTTCATTGGAAGAAATGAGACAAGAATTGAAAGACAATCCGTTACGAACTGACAAAACAGTAAAAGTGGAAGTTTATGATAATCTTAGAGAAGTTTCGAATGGGTATTACTTAGTTTTGGGTATATTTACAGACGCAGTTGAGCGAGATAAGTTTATTATGAAACTCATTGATTCTGGCGATTTTAATGCTAGTTTCTTTTTTAATATTAACAGTCTTTCGTACTATGTTTACAGCGATAAATTCGAAAACATGGAAGAAGTACTTTATAAATGCAAGAAAAAAGAAGAAGATGAGTTATATAAAGAAATCGTAATTGCCAAAGCAGAAATCGATTTGAGATGATTTTTCAATGAAATAACAAACGGCTCGAATTTTGCTTTTAGATAAATCTGTGAGATATTTTAAATTAGAAATTAAATTGTTTTAAGCCATATTATGAAATACTATTTAACATTATTCTCCCTTGTATTCTTTATTAGTTCAAGTGCTTTTTCGCAGGAAAAAGTAGTGAAGTATAAAGTATCAAGCGGCGAAACGATTAATCAGATTGCCCAAAAATTTAAGGTTACGCCTTATGATATTTACAAACTTAACCCAGATGCCAGAACGGGTTTAAGTGCAAATACAGTGTTGTTAATTCCAACTGCGGCAGGAGAAGTGAAAAAAGAAGTTGCTGAAACCAAAACTGCGGTATCTTCTGGAAAAGATATTATTCATGAAGTGCAGCCTAAAGAAACATTTTATAGCATTGAGCACAAATACGGAATTTCGGATGAAGCTTTAAAAGCGGCAAATCCATTTTTAGAAAAAACAGGTGTTCAAATTGGACAAAAACTGGTAATTCCTGCTAAAGGATCTGCTCCAAAATCGACAGCAAAACCTGCAAAAGAAAAAGGTGCTGAAAAATATGTGTATCATGATGTACAGCCAAAAGAAACCAAATTTGGTATTGCAAAACAATATAATATTACGGTTGATGAATTGGAAAAACGCAATCCGGATATTGTAGCAAATTTACCTGTTGGTTACAGATTGACAATTAAAGGAACTGCTCCAAAAGCGGATAGTGCTGCGGCAGAAACAATAAAACCTGCTGAAAGTAAAAAGCCTGCTGAAACTTCTAAAAAGGCGGTAACTTATATGGATTATCAAGTGAAACCGAAAGAAACCTTGTACAGTTTATCACGTACTTTCCATTTGAGCCAAGATGAATTAACAGCACTTAATCCATCACTTTCTGAAGGTGTAAAGGAAGGAATGGTTTTGAAAGTTCCTACTGGATACTTAGCTCCAGTTGCGATTGTTGCAGCTCAGGTACCAGCCGAAACTTCAACTACTAAACCTGTAGAAAGTACAGGCGGTGGTATTAGAATTATCGATAAAGTAAAATCGACAGAAAATGAGAATGTAGAAATTGTAGAATTGACTAAAAAACGAGGTGTAAATGAGCGTAAAAAAGTAGTTTTATTGCTTCCGTTTAATTTAGCTAAAGTGCAAAGTGATACTTCTGGAACAGCTAACAGAATTAAAAATGATAAGTTCTTAAATATGACTTTGGATTTTTATTCCGGAGCTATGATGGCAATAGATTCTGCTAAAACGTTGAAACTGCCAATTGATGTTGCTATTTACGATTCACAGGAAACAAAAACAACTTCTAATGTTTCGGGTTTAATTAACAAACTTCAAGATGCAGATGCTGTTATTGGACCATTTTATCAGAGTAATGCAGAAGCAACAGCAAATTCACTTCGTTTATATAATGTTCCGGTAATTTCGCCATTGTCAAAAGATACTGCAAATCCCATTGATAATTTATACCAAACCATACCAGCTAACGATGTGATCAGAAATTCAGTTTTTGATTATATGCGTGCTAAAAATGGAAATATTGTAGCGGTAGTAGATAAGAAAAAAGAATCGGTTATCAATTATATTAAACAGAATCAAAAAGGAGTTGCATTTGCATCCCTGACTGAAACTGGAGGTTTGGATGTAGCGAATTTAAAAAGTCTTTTAATTCCAAACCGACTGAATTATGTTGTAATGGAAACAGGAAATACGGCAATGGTTAAAGCAACAATAAAAGCTTTGCTTGATTCTCAGAAAACCTGTCAGGTGCAACTTGTAATTTTGGAACCAAATAGCACATTAGATACAGATGAAATTAGTTTTGAGAATTTGGTAAAACTAAAATTAATGTACCCTTCTGTAACTCGCGAAAGCGACGAACAATCGGTTTTAGTTTATGAAAAACAATATCGACTGAAAAACAAAGCCAATCCAACGACTTACGCAACAAGAGGATTTGACGTAACATTTGATACGATGATGCGTTTGGTACAAGGAAAAACATTTCAGGAAACAGCTGATTTGATGACGACGCAGCAAGTAGATAATAAATTTCAATATTATAGAAAAGAAGATGGCGGACACGCTAACAAAGGGGTGTACATCTTATATTACGATAGTGACTTAACTTTAAAAGTAGCAAATTAATGACATCAAAAGTAACCTATTTAGGCGATTTAAGAACAAGTTCAATTCACGTGCAGTCAGGAAGCGAAATTATTTCTGATGCACCGTTAGATAACAATGGAAAAGGAGAAGCTTTTTCTCCAACAGATACTGTGGCAAATGCTTTAGCAAGCTGTATGATGACGATTATGGGAATTAAAGCCCGTGATTTAGAAGTTGATTTCGTAGGTTCAACTGCTGAAGTAACAAAGATTATGAATGCAGAACCAAGAAGAATTGGCGCAATCGAAATTGTTTTTAATATGAAAAGCGATGCCGATGAAAAGAGCAGGACAATTTTGGAGCGTGCAGCAATGACTTGTCCAGTATTTTTAAGCTTAAGCAGTGAAATCGAAAAGAAGATTAGTTTTAACTGGAATTAATTTTTAAATTCTAAAATTAGAAAAGGTACTTTTAGTACCTTTTTTTTTGGTTTAAACTTATTTTGTTTTAAATGTAAAATTGATCTTGTAATCTTCTTTTTAAAAGTTTTGAATTAGATTGTAATACATTAAAAAAGCTGTCTCTAAAATCTTCCTGTAAAATTATGTGTAGTATTTTTTTTATATGTGTTCAAGCACATTCATTTTTTTTGATTTCAATAGTATTTTGTGTATGAAAAATAGTATATAAATTTAAAAATATTATATTTTTTGTGCTCGAACACATTTTTTCTTGGTTTTTTATTGCAGGTTAAAAAACATTATTTACTTTAGTCAGAAATAAGCCAGTTTTTAGTTTGCTTTTTATATGAATAATGGTTTTTAAATCAACAATTTAACATTATTTGGAGTAATGTCGTATTTGATTTTGAAAAACATAAATAGCAATCAGCTTTCTTTATCGATATAGAAATATTGCAATATTTAACTATAGATTTTTTTTAAACTATTAATCCTAAAATGTCAAAATTATGAAAGTCAAGAAAATTACATTTATTATTTTATTTTGCTTTATACAAGGTTTTTCACAGACTTATGTCTCTACAACCGGAAATGATACAACGGGTACAGGTACTGCTGCTTTGCCATTTAAAACCATTTTAAAAGGAGTACAAGCAGCTCCGTCTGGAGGAACTGTATTGGTTCTTTCAGGAACTTATCCTGTAACAGGACCTATTTATGTTGGAAAACCATTAACAATTCAAAAAAGTGGTTCAGCTGCTGTAGTTCTCAACGCATCTGGCTGGACAAGTACAGATACTTATGTATTAGGGATTGTAAATACAAGTAATGTTACCATTGATGGATTAACGATATCAAATAAAATTGGTAACGGAAGTAAAGGAATTTGGATTCTTGCAAATTCAGGAGCTACAGCTAATCTAAACAATATTACAATCAAGAATTGTATTGTAAAAAATATTGGCTGGATCAGCAACAATTTATCAGCGATTCCTGCTAATAGCGGTATAGTAGCCAATGCCATAAAAGTTGATGGAGGAAATGCTACTTATGCTATTACCAATGTAAAAATTGAAAATAGTGAAATAAACAATTGTGCTACAGGCTGGGGAGAAGCGGTAACTTTAACTGGAAACGTAAATGGTTTTTCGGTTTTAGGAAATACGGTTTACGATATTGCTAATATCGGAATTGTAGCGGCAGGAAATTACACATCAACAGGAGCAGCGAGCAATAATCAGGCAAGAAATGGAATCATTGCTTCAAATGAAGTTTTTGATTGTATGAGTGCCGTAGCAAATAGTGCCGGTATTTATGTAGATGGTGCATTAAATGTTACCATAGAAAGAAATGAAGTTTATAATTGTGGTGTGGGACTTGCTATTGGAGCTGAACAAAATACGGCAACAGGAAACGGAGGTCAGTCTACAGGACATATTGTGAACAATAATTCAGTTTATAATAATGTCGTAACCGGAGCAATTTTTGGTGGTGTTATTGGCAGTGGTTACACAACAAGCGTTAGTGATACTAAAATCTTTAATAATACATTTTATAAAAATAGGACAGGTGCCACTATTAATGGTGTTACAACTATTGGAGGTACTGCCGTAAGTACGATTGCAGATATTTATGGAGGTGAAGTTCATTTTCAAAACAGTTCAGGAATTACTTTCAAAAATAATATCCTTTACGCGACAACTGGCAAAAAAGCATTTTTAGCATCTTATGGCTACACTATTTCAAACTTTGTTTCCAATTATAATTTGTATTACAGAGAAGAAAATACCGATTTTATAATCGATTTAACAGGAGTTAGTTTCAATGGTAGTTCAGCAACAGGATCTTATAACGCAGCACAATTTGCAACAGCTACAGGACAGGATGTAAGTTCAGTAGTTGGTCTTCCAGGATTTGTAAATGCTGCTATTTTTGATTTTTCATTAGTCTCAGGTGCTTTTGCCGCCGACAAAGGTGATCCAACATACAATGCAACTTATTCTGGTACATTAGATTTTGATGATAATAACCGTAAAAGAAATGGTCGTATTGATATTGGATGCTCAGAATTGCAAACTGGATCTACAGCTAGATCTGCAGCAAAAACAAAAGAAGAAACTACTTTTGCTGTTTTTCCTAATCCTGCTTCTGATATAATCACTATTAATTTTGGAAAAGATATTAAGGCAGCAACAATTTCTGTTTCAGATCTAAACGGTCAAGTACTTTTAAAAGAAGAATATAGTGAAATGAATACAGCAACAATCAATGTTTCTGATTTGAAAAAATCACAACTGGTTATTCTTCAAATTAATGCTGACAACGAAATCAGCAGTAATAAAATATATTTAAAATAATAAAAAATGCTTTTAGGGAGCAAAAGAGATTTTCTTATTTGCTCCCTTTTTTTATTTTTAAAATTCCTTACCTTTTTCGAATGAAAAATTACAATGTAAACCAAATTGAAAAAAACATTTTGCAAATAGATGGTTTTGGAAATAATCCAATTTGGAATAATGCTGCAGTTTTAACTGATTTTGTTTCTCCTTGGGATTCTATAACCCCTGATAAAATTGAACTGAGAGCTTTGTGGGATTTGGATCATATTTTCTTTTTATATAAAGTATATGATGGAGATATTCACATTGACAAAACAGATGATACTGTTGAAAGTATTGCAAAATCAGATAGAGTTGAAATCTTTTTTAGAAAAGATGATTTATTAAATCCTTATTATTGTTTAGAAATCGATCCTGAACCTAGAATATTAGATTTTATTGCTTATCCAGACAGGCAGTTTGATTATGATTGGAAATGGCCAGAAAAGCATCTAACAGCAAAATCAAATAAGCAAAAAGATTTTTTTACTGTTGAAATAGCCATAAGTATTGAATCTCTAAAAAATTTTAATTTAATAAAAGGAAATAAAATCGAAGCAGGGCTTTATAGAGCTAAATACATACAACAATCTAATTTAGATTACGAACCTGTTTGGATTTCATGGATAAATCCAAATACTGAAACACCAAATTTTCATATAGCAAGTTCTTTTGGTACTTTAACCTTAATGTAATTTATTTTATTTATGGTAAATAAAGTTAGATGCTAAAGATTATAAAAAGTAATCTTTAGCATTTTCAGTATTGATAATGTCAATTGGGAGTAGAATTTCAGAACTTATTTCTTTTTCAAAAATAAAATGCTCAATTAAATTTGTAGCTCCTAAATAAGCTTGTCTTTTTGGATTTTGATGAATTAAAAAATCAATAGTTTTGTTGTTTAAATATTCAAGATTGTTTTCTAATAAATCGTAACCAATTAGGGCAATTTTCTTTTCTGGCTTTTTGGCAATTATTTTCGCCACTTGATAAGCTTTTGAAGTAGTAACAAAAAGGCCTTCAATAGCTGGATTTTCATCTAAAAATTCTTTAAGGGTACTTTTAAACTGTGGATGTTTTACCTTAAAAGTTTTAATTTCAAAAGTCGCATTCTCCAAATTATTAAAATAGTCTCTAAAACCTTTCTCTTTTTCCTGCATGTGAATGGCATTCTCGTAATCTTCATCAATATGAACAATTGCAATTGTACCTTTTCTTAGTAATAAATCTAATAATCGTGCTGCAATTCTGCCGCTTTGAAATAAGTCTTGTCCAACAAAACTTCTAATGCTGCTGGATTTAAGCTGGTTATTAAAAATACTGGAAATAATGCCTTTTGAATTATAAATCTCTATGGCATCTATGGCCTCTTTATGAAATAATGGAACCAGTAATACAGCGTCTGGAGCAGTGCTGAGAACATTTTGATTGGTTTCTACAAAAGAAGAAGTACTGGTAGGATCAAAGAGAAAAATTTCAATTTTAACATTAAAAGATTTAAACTCTTTTTTAGCTTCATTTATACCATCAATACATGGCTGCCAATACGGATCGTTTGCAGAATCTGGAATAAGTACACAAATAGAGTAAATTTGTTTTTTCTTTAAACTTCTGGCCATTAAATTGGGTTGATAATCAATTTTATCCAGTACTTCATTTACCTTTTTTAAAGCGTCTTCAGATACTTTTCCTCTCTTGTGCAAAACACGGTCAACAGTTCCTTTTGAAACACCTGCAAGTTCTGCAATATCCTTAATTGTGTAAATTTTTTCCATATAAAACAAATATATGTAAAAATCGAATATTACAAAATATTAAATTTAATGTGTTCGATAACATTTTTTATGTGTTCGAGCACATTTTAACATATTTTTCTTTTTTTATAGGATATTAATATATATTTTAGCCAAATATTAATCAGATAGTCTATAAAATTAACTTAAAAAATAGCAGATTACTATATATTTTTCGATTTATAAAAGAAGTTTTCAAAACCACCTATAGGAAGATTCTCGAAAAAAAAAAGACAGATTTTAAAAATGAAAAAATGTTTAAAAGAAAATTTAAAAAATAACCCATTAATATTACTATTTAAATGAGCAAAAATAAGCCTACACTCGTGATTTTAGCAGCAGGTATTGGAAGTCGATATGGAGGATTAAAACAGTTGGATACATTTACGCCGGAAGGAGATACAATAATGGATTTTTCGATATACGATGCACTTCAGGCAGGTTTTGGAAAATTTGTATTTATTATAAGTAAAAATATTGAAGAAGAATGCAAAGAAATATTCAATAAAAAACTAGAAGGAAAAGCAGAAGTTGGATATGTATTTCAGGAAATTGACAATGTGCCACCAGAGTATTTGAATCCGGAAAGAAAAAAACCTTGGGGAACAGGACATGCATTGTTAATGGCAAAAGAGGAAGTGACTGAAAACTTTGCTATTATCAACGCTGATGATTTTTATGGAAAAGAAGCTTTTGAAATCATGGCAAAAGCCTTAACCGAAATGGACAAAAAATCGTATAATTTTAATATGATGGCTTATCTGCTTAAAAATACCGTTTCAGATCATGGTTTTGTTTCAAGAGGAGAATGTCAGGTTGACGAGAATAATTATTTGACAGATGTTACTGAAAGAACCCATATCGAAAAAATAAACGGGAAGTTAATGCGTAAAGACGATAATGGCGAGTTTATTCCTATTGATGAAAATACAATTGTTTCAATGAATTTTTGGGGATTTACACCAAAATGTTTCGAATTTGGAGGTGCGCTTTTTGAACAATTTCTAAAAGAAAATGAACACGATTTGAAAGCAGAATTTTTTATTACATCAGTAGTAAATGAAATTTTAAAATCGGATAATGCTTCTGTTGAGGTATTGCAATCCAATGCAAAATGGTTTGGAGTGACTTATAAAGAGGATAAGGAAATCGTAAAAAAAGAAATTGAAAAATTGAGAGCTCAAAACGTGTATCCAACTAATCTCTGGTAATATGACAGCCGAAAAATTAAAATTTATATTCGAACAGTTTGACCATATTGAGGTCTTTAAAACTTTTGAAGAATTGTCTTCTGGTCATATTAATGATACTTATTTAGTAACTGCTGATAGTCGTAGACAGTTCATTTTACAGCGAATAAATGAAGGTGTTTTTAAAGACGTCCCAGGACTTATTGCTAACAAAGTAAGTGTTAGCCAGCATTTGTTGAAAAAACTAAAACAATTATCTGATGATGAATTAAAACGCCGTGTTTTAACCTTTGTGGGAACTAAAAAAGGTGTTTTTTATTATAAGGATAAAGAGGGGAATTTCTGGAATGTAATGGTTTATATAGAAGGAAGTTTGACTTTTGAAACCGTAAACAATGAAGAAATTGCTTATGAAGGAGGAAAGTTGTTTGGAGAATTTTTAAATCTGACCAGTGATTTTGATGCCAGAAAATTAATTGAAGTAATTCCGAATTTTCATAATATGGCTTTTCGTTATTCTCAGTTCGACAACGCACTGAAAGAAGCTTCAGAACAAAGAATTGAACAAGCCAAAAGTTTGATTAAAATCACTCAGGATTTAAAAGAGGAAATGCATGTTCTGCAGAATTTGAAAGACACTGGAAAAATAAAACTTAGGGTTACGCACAATGATACCAAAATTTCAAACGCACTTTTTGATACGAATAAAAAAGGACTTTGTGTAATTGATACTGACACGGTAATGCCTGGAATTATTCATTATGATTTTGGAGATGCCATAAGAACGATTTGCAACACTGCTGCTGAGGACGAAAAAAATCTGGAATTGGTTCAGTTTAATTTGCAATTTTATAAAGCGTACGTAAAAGGTTTTCTGGAAAAAACAAGTTCATCACTTTCGCCGCTTGAAATCAAATACCTTCCTCTTGGGGCAAAAACTATGACATTCATAATGGCGCTTCGTTTTTTGACTGATTTTTTGAATAATGATGTGTACTATAAAACGGAATATCCAGAACATAATTTGGATCGTTCTAAAAATCAATTTAAACTAATAGAAAGTCTTTCGGAACAATTTAAAGAAATGGAAGAGTATAATTTGAATTTCCTCGGATCATTAAAAGAATAAGATATGAGTAAATATGTAATTACCGGAGGTGCTGGTTTTATAGGAAGCCATATTGCTGAACATTTGTCAAACGAAGGGCATCAGGTTTTGATACTTGATAGTCTTAGAACGGGATTCGAAAATAACCTAAACGGATTAAATGTTGAATTTGTAAAAGGAGATATTCGTGATGAAAATTTAGTAAATGAAGTCATAAGCGGTGCAAACGGTGTTTTTCATTTGGCGGCTTTGGTCAGCGTTCCAGAGTCCTTATTAAAAATTAAAGAATGTATCGAAATCAATACGATTGGAACAATCAATATTTTAGAGGCGGCCAAAAATACTACAGGTTGTAAAGTGGTGCTTTCAACTTCGGCGGCGAATTATGGTAATAATCCTGTTTTGCCAAAAGTAGAAACGATGTTTCCAGAACCAATGACACCGTACGCAATTACGAAGTTAGACGGCGAATATTATTTAAAAATGTATCTCGATCAATATCAGGTTCCAACGGCTTCTTTAAGATATTTTAATGTATTTGGACCACGGCAAAATCCAGAATCGGCTTATGCGGCTGCAGTGCCTATTTTTATCAATAAAGCACTTCAAAATGAACCGATCACGATTTATGGAGATGGTTTGCAGACAAGGGATTTTATTTATGTAAAAGATGTAGTAAAAGCTAATATTCTAGCTTCTCAAAAAGGAAATGAAACTTACAATGTTGCTTTAGGACATAGTACATCAGTTTTAGAATTGGCGGAAAAAATTATAGAAATAACCAATTCTAAGTCTCAGATAAAATTTTTAGAAGAAAGACCAGGCGATATCAAACACTCTAAAGCAAATCCCGAAAAATTCAATCAATTGGGCTTTAAACCAGAATATACAATTGATAGAGCATTAGAAGAGACAATCGAGTTTTATCAGCAGCAATTAGTCAGCAGATAATCTTCAGAAAACTAACTAAAACTACAACCAAAATATGTCAGAAATCGATATTACTTTAAAAAAAGATCAAAACAGCACTTTGATTCCCATGGTCATTTTGACCTCCTTATTTTTTATTTTTGGATTCGTAACCTGGCTTAACGGACCTCTAATTCCATTTTTTAAACTAGCCTGTGAACTAACCGAATCACAGTCATATTTTGTAACTTTTGCCTTTTATATTGCCTATTTTGTAATGGCAATTCCATCGTCATTCTTAATTGAGAAAGTAGGCTACAAAAATGGTATTTCTTTAGGATTAGGAGTAATCGCGGTTGGTGCTCTGTTATTTTATCCAGCAGCCGAAGCACGAACTTTTAGTCTTTTTTTAATTGCTTTATTTGTAATGGGCACCGGTTTAGCAGTTTTACAAACAGCAGCTAATCCGTATGTAGTCGTAATTGGTCCACGCGAAAGTGCGGCAGCCCGAATCAGTGTTTTGGGAATTGCCAATAAGCTGGCAGGCTTTCTAGCTCCCTTATTATTAACAGCTTTAGTGTTGTCGAATATTGGAGATTATTCTGCAGATAAAATTGCGGCAATGAATTCGGTTCAAAAAGAAACGGCCTTAGATTTACTCGCTTTGCAATTGCAAATGCCTTATATTTATATGGCGATCATAATGTTTGTATTGGCAGTTTTGGTAAAATATTCACCTCTTCCAGAAATCAATTTGGATGACGAGGGGCAAGTGGAGCACTTAAGTATCTTCAAACAAATAAAAGAAGCTTTCAAACATCCGCAGCTGGTTTTTGGAGTAATTACTTTGATGGTTTATATCGCAGCAGAAGTTCTGGCCGGAGATTCTATCGGCGGATTTGGAAAACAATTAGGTGTTTATGGAGAAAATGGTTCTTTTTATTTAAAATTAACTTCGTTTACCATGACTTTTATGGTAATTGGCTATGTGTTAGGAATTACTTTAATTCCGAAATATGTATCTCAAGTTTTTGCTTTAAAAGTTTCTGGATTCTTAGGTCTTATTTTGGTCTCGCTAATTGTGATACTTTCTCCAAAAATCATGATTCAATTGCCAGGAATACCACAATTGCCTTTAGTTGTTATTTTAGTCGCGTTTTTAGGATTGGCCAATGCGCTTTGCTGGCCGGCTATTTGGCCAATGGCACTTCAGGATTTAGGCGGATTTACCAAAATCGGAGGCGCAATTTTAATTATGGGGATTATTGGTGGTGCTGTTTTTCCATTGTGTTATGGAATGCTTGCAGATGCTATTAATGCATCCAATATTGCTTCAGGAGTTGTTGCAACAGCAAAAAGTGGTAATCAATTAGCGTATTTAATTTTATTCCCTGCCTATTTGATGATTGTCTTTTTTGCATTTAAAGGCCATAAATATAGGAGCTGGTAAAATTAAAATATTGAACCGCTCTAGTTTTTAATCCTCTTTTTTAATATTTAGATCTTAATAAAAAAGATTAAGCAAAGCATTCAAATAATGTTTTTGAGTTGCTTGTGCTCAACTTATGCCTTTTTTTAGCTGTAAAAAAATGGAAAATCGAACGGAATAATTTAAAAATAAAAAATGACTTTAATAAAATCAATTTCAGGAATAAGAGGCACAATTGGAGGAATTGTAAATGAAAATTTAACTCCAATTAATGCTGTAAAATTTGCAGCTGCCTACGGAATGTGGCTCAAAGAAAGCAGTGGCAGTAAATCTTTAACAATTGTTTTGGGAAGAGATGCGCGTATTTCGGGAGAAATGATTAGTAACCTGGTTGCTAATACGCTTATAGGTTTAGGAATAAATGTAATTGATATTGGTTTGTCGACTACACCAACAGTTGAAATTGCTGTAACATTAGACAGCGCTGATGGTGGCATCATAATAACGGCAAGCCATAATCCGAAGCAATGGAACGCTTTAAAATTATTGAATAATAGAGGAGAATTTTTAAATGCCGAGGCAGGGGAAAAAATCTTAAAAATTGCTGAGGATGAAAATTTTCTTTTTGCAGAAGTTGATGCTTTGGGAAAATATGAAAAGAAAGAAGATTATATCAATCGACACATTGAAGAAGTTTTAAAATTGGCAGTAGTGGATATTGAAGCAATCAAAAAATCAAACTTCAAAGTTGTTGTCGACGCTGTTAATTCGACTGGCGGAATTGCAATTCCAGCTTTATTGGAAAAGCTTGGTGTAGAATGTATCAAGTTGTATTGCGATCCAACAGGTCATTTTCCGCATAATCCAGAACCTTTAAAGGAGCATCTTACTGATATTTCGGAATGGGTCGTAACAGAAAAAGCTGATTTTGGAATTGTAGTAGACCCAGATGTAGATCGACTAGCCATTATTTGCGAGGATGGTTCAATGTTTGGCGAAGAATACACTTTGGTTGCCTGTGCAGATTATGTTTTAGGAAAGACTAAAGGTGATACAGTTTCTAATTTATCGTCTTCAAGAGCTTTAAGAGATGTTACGATAAAACATGGAGGAAAATATGAGGCCAGTGCAGTGGGAGAGGTCAATGTGGTTGAATTAATGAAAGCGACTAATGCAGTTATAGGAGGAGAAGGGAATGGCGGGATTATTTATCCAGCATCACATTACGGCAGAGATTCTTTAGTAGGTGTAGCTTTGTTCTTATCTCATTTAGCAAGCTTGAAAATTTCCTGTAAAACTCTTAGAAAAACATACCCAGAATATTTTATGAGCAAGAGTAAAATTGAGCTCACGCCAAGGATTGATGTTGATGCAATTTTGCGAAAGATTGCTGAGAAATTCATTAAAGAAAAACCGAATTGTATTGACGGTGTTAAAATAGATTTTGAAGAACAATGGATTCATTTAAGAAAGTCAAATACGGAACCCATTATTAGAATTTATACGGAAAGTATTTCTCAAGAAAAAGCAGACAAATTAGCTCAAGAATTTATTACTATAATCACCGATTTATTGTAGCCGATTGATAGGAAAAAAAGGATGTTTTAAAAAATAAAATATTTGTAAATAAGGACTAAATATTTAATTAATAATACTAGATAAGGTTTTTTATTGAGATTTATAATTAAATGAATATAAAAAAGAATAAGCCATTTGTTGAAATATTGTCAATTTATTTTAGTAATTATTTGAATTTTTAGGCTTCAGTTTTTTGAAATCATTAAGAATTTAATAATAATTTTTAGAAAAAATGTGCTCGAAAACACTTTTTTTATGTGCACGAACACATTTTTTCGATTTTGACATTGTTTATTAAAAAATATTCTTTAGTTTAGCCAAAAGTAAGTTGAAAACCAGCTTTTTTATTACCCTTTTTGAAGTTGAATTTTCAATTTTAAGAAACAAGAAATGAGACTAGAATTCAGAAAAAAAAATCACGTCAAAAGAGATGGGTTTTAGTGAAGGAAAAACAAAAAAAACATCAATAAAAAAATCAAACAAAAAACAAAAACAGAAGAATTATGAAATCAAAAAAAACATGACAAATTATTTCGCTTTGAGTTCGATTATAGCTTAACCAATTTAGACTTACTCAAAGTATGCTTTTTACATTAACCATTTAAACTAACCAGAATAATATGAAAAAAAGTAACAAGTTATTATGCTGTAATTATCAGGATATAAAATTAAGGACATTACTCACTGTCTTTTTCTTGATATCAGCATTAAAAGTAAATGCAACATCTTTTACAGACAGTAGCGAAAAATTAGCAATAGAGAATAAAAAATCAGAAGCAGATATTACTATTAAAGGAGTGGTTTTAGATGAATTGGGACAGCCAATGATTGGTGTTACGATTGTGCCAAAAGGATCTCCAAAAGGAACTACAACTGATTTTGATGGAACCTTTACCATTGTAGTTTCTTCTACAACCGAAGCTTTATTATTTTCTTATGTAGGATATGAAACAAAAGAAGTTGCTATTGCCAATGCCACTAATCTAAAGGTTTCAATGGTACCTTCATCAAATAGCCTTAATGAGATTGTAATTGTAGGGTATGGAACACAGAAAAAAAAGAATGTGTTAGGAGCTATTTCTTCTGTTAAATCAGATGCTTTAGTATTATCATCTGCTCCTTCAGTTTTAACTGGACTTCAAGGTAAAGTAGCTGGTTTACAGATTTCTCAAAATAGTGCACAGCCAGGAGGTGGATTTAATATTCAAATTCGTGGTGCAGGTTCTATAAACGCAAGCAACGATCCGTTGATTGTTATTGATGGATTTCCAGTTACAAATTTAGAGCAACCGGGAACGGGGAACCGTTACGACGGCGGAACGCAAAGTATTTTAAATTCATTTAACCCAAATGATATTGAATCTATAGAAGTTTTAAAAGATGCAAGTTCAACAGCCATTTATGGAGCCAGAGCAGCAAATGGTGTTATCTTGATTACAACTAAAAAAGGAAATGAAGGTGATGTTAGAGTTGACTACTCTGGTTCATATTCCTATCAAAAATACAACAATAGTTATGAAGTCCTTGATTTGAAAGAATGGATGCAGTTAAGAAATGATGCAGCAAAAGAAAATTGGGAATTTATAAATAAAGTTTATCCATATTCACCAAAAACCTTAGAAGAAGCAAATGCAGCTCCAGTAAATGGGATTCCATATAAAAGACTTTATTCTGATGAACAAATTAGAAATGCAGGAAAAGGAACAGATTGGCTTGGATTAGTCACAAGAAACGGTGTAATTGAACAAAACAACTTATCACTTCGCGGAGGAACAAAATCTACCAAGTATTTTTTGTCAGGTAACTTATTCAATCAGGATGGAGTTATTAAGAATTCAGGCTTAAAGAGAACGACTTTTCATTTTAACCTTGATCAGAAATTAACTGATTATATTAATGTTGGGATGAATATGACTAAAAGCCGAATCAAAAATCAAAACTCACAATTAGGAGGAGATCAATATGAAAACTCAGGAATCATAAGGTCTGCTATACAGCAAAGCCCTGAAATTTTAGCTATTGATGAATTGGGGAATTATCCAATAAACCCAGACAATGCTTTAGAACCTAATCCATATTCGCTTTTGACAATTTCTGATGAAGGTGTCATTGATCGAACATTAACAAATTTCTACGCCGAAATAAAACCAATTAAAGGTCTTACAGCAAGATTTCAGGCAGGTTTTGATCAGGGGAATTCAAAAAGAAGCACTTATTTGCCAAGAACTACTTTATATGGAGCATTAGAAAATGGTAAGGCTACTATTAATTCTCAAGAAAAGAATGATGATTTATTTGACTTCACATTAAACTATACTACAAAATTAATGGAAGACAATACTTTTGGTTTAATGGTAGGTTATTCACAGCAAACCTACAGAACTGAAGCAGCAACTTTAGGAAACAGCAACTTTATTACAGATGCTTTTTTATGGAATAATATGAATGCTGGTGCCGGAACAAAAGTTACCTCTTCTTCAAAATCTGAAAACAATTTTATTTCCTATTTCACAAGATTTAATTATTCGTATAAAGATAAATACATGTTGACGTCTACAATTCGTCGTGATGGTGCGAGTGTATTTGCAAAGAACAATAAATACGGATTGTTTCCTTCGGTTGCCGTTGGATGGGATGTTTCTCAGGAATCATTCATGAAATCGATAGATAAATATGTGTCGCAGTTTAAAATTAGATTTGGATACGGACAAACAGGTAATGCATCAATTGGAGGAAGTGCTTTTGGAGCTTTCTATGCACAGCCGGCTTATTTAAATCCAGATGAATCAATATTAATTGGGGTATTTCCTTCGAGACTTGAAAATCCTGACCTAAAATGGGAAACTACAACAGAGAAAAATTTAGGTGTTGATTTCGAGTTGTTTAATAGAAGAGTTTCAGGTTCATTTGAATTATATGACAGAGTAATTTCAGATTTGCTGACTGTAAAACCTATTAACAGTTATCAAGAAATAAATACCGTTTGGGCAAATATTGGAAGTACACAAAGTAAAGGGATTGAACTTACTTTAAGCACCTTAAATATTGATCGTCCTGATCTTAAATGGAGAACAACTTTTACTTATTCACAGTTTAGAACAAATTGGAAAGAAAGAGCCCCAGATTGGAAGCCTTCAGTTTACATGGGATACAATGATCCAGTTCGTGCACAATACAGCCAAATCGCTGATGGTGTAATGCAGATTGGAGAAGTGGTTCCAGCACAGCCTGATTTATATCCAGGACAAATCAAAATTAAAGATTTGAATGGTTTTGTTAGAGATGCAGCAGGAAATCCTGTAACAGACGAAAATGGAAGATTCTTAAGAACTGGAGCTCCAGATGGAAAAATAGACGAAGCTGATACTGTTTTACTTGGATCATCTGACCCTGATTTTGTAGCAGGTTTGAACAATACAATTACTTGGAAGAATTTTCAATTGAATTTTCAGTTCAACGGAATGTTTGGACGAAAAATTGTAGATCAGACTGATTTTGCTTACGGTGTAACAGCAGTAGGAGTAGCACAAAACGGAAGAAATGCTGTACGAAATGTATACAATAGATGGACACCAGATAACCCAACAAATACACGACCAGGTTCACATTTTGGGTATACGCAATACGGTTCAGGAGATTTTTTCCTTCAGGACGCATCATTTGTTCGTTTGCAAAATGTATCGTTAAGTTATAATCTTCCAAAAAAATGGTTTGGTAAATATATGCAGGGAGCAGCTATTCGATTAGATGGACAAAACCTTTTTACGATTACCAAATATGATGGTATTGATCCTGAAACAGATGGTTACGCAGCAGCATATCCAAATGTAAAAACATACACAGTAGGAATTGATCTTAAGTTCTAATATAAAAGATATGAAAAATTTTAAAAGTTATATAATAGTAGCATTGATGCTTGTATTCTCTGGGTGCAGCAACGATTTAGAGTCTATAAATTATGATGAAATTAATCCGAGTATTTTTCCTAGCTCGGAAGCTGATATTCAGGCGATAGTTGCTTCAGCATATTATCCGCTTAGAGGTTCTTATGGAAATGGAATTCATACGACTTCCGAAAACGGGTTAATGTTTATGTTGGATGCTACAACCGAAATTCTTCAAGGCCCTTACGGTGTTCAGCAGGAAGCCTCTTTGCATAGTTATAAAGCTACTTCTACTGCCTTCACGCGTTTTTATGATGTGTTTTACAATAAGATCAGTGGTATGACTTTAAGTATTGACAGAATTCAGTCATCAAACGTAAATGAGTTAATTAAAAAACAAGCAATTGCCGAAATAAAATGTGCACGCGGACTATTGGCCTACGAACTTTTTGATTTATACGGTCCATTAGTGGTAGCACCTCTGGACGTACTTAAAAATCCATTAAAAGAAGAACCACTGGCAAGACTTTCAAATGCTGAAATGGTAAGTTTTATCGAAAATGATTTGAAAGATGCAGCCACAGATTTAAAAGCGCCAGGCGAAACAGCTTACGGAAGATTTAGTAGTGGTATGGCTAGAATGGTATTGATTCGATTATATCTGCATGAAAAAAGATGGGCAGAAGTTGAAGAACAAGCTGCAGCAATTATGGCAATGAATTATTATGGTTTAGAAGAAAATTATGTGGGCTTATGGGATATTAAAGCTCCTGTGGATAGTAAAGAAGTAATTTGGGCAGTTCCCGCAGATTATGCAGGAACAAGTGAAAACCAATGGCAGTTAATGGTATTACCGGCTAACTATCCAGGGCGTGGCGGTTATGGAACTATTCAGAGTTCATGGACGTTTTATGATTCTTTTGAGGCAACAGATATTCGTAAAAATGCACTTATTGCAGAATTTACAGGAACAGACGGTGTAACATATAACAGGTCAAATCCAGCTAATTACATGCAGTTAGGACCAATTCCGCTAAAAATTGATCCAGATGCAGCTAGAACAACTGCTTTAACAACCGTAGATATTATTGTATATCGTTATGCTGATGTTTTACTATCAAGAGCAGAAGCGATAGTAAATAAAACAGGAACTCCAACACAAGAAGCCATAGATTTAGTAAATATCGTGAGAAGAAGAGCTAAAATCAGCGAAATACAATTAGCAGATTATGCGACGCTAGCTAAATTTAACGATATGATTCTCTTGGAAAGATCACATGAATACTGGTGTGAAAACGGACAATACCGTTCAGATTTAATCCGACACGGAAAATTTACAGAACACGCTCTCGCTTTAAATGGAGCAGCAAGTCAAAGTGCTCCTTATAAAGCATTATTTCCTTTTTCATTGGATAGAATAAGTGAAGGTAAAGGTAAATTTATTCAGAACCCTGGATATAATTAATTTAGAAGGTTATCACTTTTTGTGAAAGTATAAAATGAAATCAGATAATTTAATTATAAAAAAAATGAAAAACTTACTATTGCTATTTTGTCTTTTCCTAAATATGGCGTCAAGCTGCCAAAGTGATGGCGACAAAAATAATGGAGAGCAAACAAATGGACTTGAAAAAGTTACGTATGCGGTTTCTAACGAAGTTTTTACAAATCCAGAGCGTGGATTTATGCATACGTGGCAGGTAAACTCTGAAGGAGCAGCAATCACTACTGCTTCTTTGAGTAATTTAAAGAAGGAAAATGTGAGTCTTATTTTGCGTTTGTATTATCTAGAAAAATTTAAAACAACTCCTTTAAGCCAGACACAGTTAGATCTTATTAAAACTGATTTTACTCGTTTGAGAGAAGCTGGTTTAAAATGTGTTTTACGTTTTGCTTATACTGATGCACAGGATGGTTCAGATGCCTCTGTTGCCGTAATATCTGGACATTTAGATCAGCTGAAACCTATTTTGGAAGAAAATAAAGATGTAATTGCTTTTGTACAGGCTGGTTTTGTAGGAGCTTGGGGAGAATGGTATTACACCACTAATCAGCTTACTACGCCAGCAAATAAAAAACTGATTCTAGATAAACTTCTAGAATCTTTTCCAAAAGAAGTGAAAATTCAAGTAAGAACGCCAAAAATAAAACAGGATTTTGTTGCGACAACAACAGCAATGGATGCAACAGTGGGTTATGGAACGTCAAATACAGCTCGTTTAGGTTTTCATAACGATTGTTTTATGGCAAGTGTTGATGATTATGGAACATATACAAATGTTACTGCTGATAAAACATACATAAGCAATGAAGCGCTTTATGTACCAACAGGAGGAGAAACTTGTCCTCCAACAAATGTTCCCATTGCCAGCTGCAGTATAGCAGAAACAGAAATGACACTTTTAAAATGGACGTATTTAAATCTGGATTATTATGGTCCCGTTTTGCAAGAATGGAGAAACAATAACTGTTTTACCGATTTTGAGAGAAAATTAGGGTACAGACTTTCAGTGGCTTCTTCAAGCATCAAAAAAGAGGTTGCGCTAAATAGTTCATTGGAGTTTAATGCTTTGATAAACAATTCTGGTTTTGCACCAGTTTATAATCCAAAAAATGCTTTCCTAATCTTGAGAGCAACAACAGGAGGGACTCTATACAAGAAAAAGTTAAACTTTGATGTTAGAAAAGTAGTGCCAAAAGTGACTTTCGACTTAAAAGAATCAGTGAGTTTGTCAGGAGTTCCAGCAGGAACTTACGAATTGCTTTTAAAAATAGAAGACAGTTCTTCTAAACTGGCAGACCGACCTGATTATTGCATTCGTTTTGCAAATACAGGAACATGGGAAGCAGCGACAGGATTCAATAAATTATCACAAACGGTTATTATTAAATAGTTATTCAAAACATTTAAATTCAAAACCATGAAAAAAATAAAATTAACCCAATATATAACATTGCTAGTTGTCTTGTTATTGCTGACAGCTTGCTCGAGCGATGGTTCGTCATCAGAGGATTCAGCAACAAAGCCAACTGCAGATTTTTCATTTACAAATGATGGAAGCACATTTACATTTACCAATCTTTCAACAAACGGTACAAAATATCGATGGGATTTCGGGGATTTATATTATACATCTGCTGAAAAAGATCCCATTTACACTTATAAAATTGGAGGTGAGATAAGAGTTTCTTTAACTGTGACAAATGACAAGGGAGAAGAAGCGTTTATTACTAAAACCATTACAGCACCAAGAATTATAATCATTGATATTAAAGTTGATGGAAAATTTACGGATTGGGATGATGTTGCAGTAACAGATGAAAATACTTCTGGAAATGGCTCTATTCAAAAAATTAAGATTTGGGCGGGCGGTCCAAATGTAAATGTGTACTTAGAAGGAAACAAAAAAATGCTAATGGAATTGGTAGATATGTATATCAATACTGATGGTAATACCCAAACTGGATTTTTGCACAGCAATTGGCCTCAGGGTTCTGGAGCAGAGTTTTTATTTGAGGGTCCAGTAGTAAGTAACGGCTGGGGCGATTTCTATAAACATACCGATCCAAATGGAGGTTGGGGCTGGGGACAACAAGTAGGTTCTGGAGTTAACTTGAAATCATCTGGAATTGTAAGTCTTTCGTCAACTATCAATGCGATTGAATTTAGTATTCCAAAATCACAATTAGGAACTTTGGGAAGTTCAATAGGTATTGCCATTACCGAAATGAATGCAGGATGGGCTCTTGTAGCCAATTTCCCTGAAGGACCTAAGTTCTCTACATTACAATTGTAGTTTGTCATCGATAGCCGGTCAAAAAAGTGCCATTGGATGAAGCGTTTTTTGAAGATTAATTGTTTTGATTCCAATGGCATGAGCTATCGAGTTTATATAATTTTATAATCCCGATTATTTAAAAAATATCGGGATTATTATAAAATAGAAAAAGAAGAAATGACTAAAGTTATCGCCAATAATCGATTAATGTCTATAGATGTATTGCGAGGATTTGATTTGTTAATGATCATTGTTGCAGATCGATTTTTTTATAATTTACATGTAGCATCTCAAACCAATTTTACAAAAGCCTTAGCGGATCAGTTTGAACATCCAGAATGGATTGGTTTTCATTTGTATGATGTCATTATGCCTTTGTTTCTATTTGTTGTTGGAGTTGTAATTCCGTTTTCATTAGGAAATAGAAGTGCCGAATCAGGTTCAAAATTTACATTATATGCTCATATTTTAAAGCGATTCGTAATTCTATTTATTCTTGGATGGATTGTGCAGGGGAATTTATTGTTTTTAGATATTTCGAAGTTTCATGTTTTCAGTAATACATTACAGGCCATTGCGGTTGGTTATTTATTTTCATGTATTGCTTATCTCAATTTATCTAAAAAAGGAAGATATTTATTTTTTGTCACATGTCTTGTTTTATACGCCGTATTATTATCGATTCCGAATTTCTTCGGACATCATTTTGAATTGCTTCCAAACAAAAACCTTCCTATTTATATTGACCAGCAGGTTTTTGGTCGATTTTATGATCAGACACAATATTCTTGGCTATTAACAGGGTTGGGATTTACGGCAACAACTTTATCAGGATTATTTGCGGGAGAGTTGCTGCTGTCTTCAAATTCAAGATCAAAAATAGCTTTGCATCTGGCTGTAATTGGTGTTGTTGGAATAGCAACTTCATTGCTTATTGGTTTATGGCATCCTATAATAAAAAAAATATGGACAAGTTCATTTGTAATTTTTTCATCAGGAATCAGCTTTGTTTTATTAGCTTTATTCTATTGGCTTGTAGATGTAAAGGGGTATACAAAATGGGCTTATCCATTTCGGGTTATTGGGCTTAATGCCATTGCAGCTTATGTAGGTTCTCACGTTTTAAATTTCTCAGCTGTAGCTAAACAAATTTTCTTTGGTTTTGAGCAGTTTACAGGAGCGTATTACGATGCATTTTGTGATTTAGCAGGATTTGTCATTCTTTATTTAATACTTTGGTATATGCACAAAAACAGAACCTATATAAAAGTGTAATAAGAACAAATTACTACAGAGAAAACGTTCAAAAAAAATATCATTAAAACAAAAAAAATGAAAAGTTTAAGATTTTTATTCATAGCATTTTTGCTATTCAAAGTTTGTACTACATCAGCACAGCTTATCAAAACAAAAACACCAAAAAGAGATAAAGGACAAACCGATGTTTTACGTCTGGCAACACCAGCAATCCCTCATGTTCGAGTAGCAATTATTGGATTAGGAATGCGTGGTACTGGAGCTGTAGAGCGTATTCCGCATATTCCAGGAGTAGAAATTGTAGCTCTGTGTGATATGATGGAAGAAAGAACAAAAGCGGCAAACGATACTCTGATAAAGCTTGGCGCACCAAAAGCGCAGGAATTTTTTGGAGAAGATGCTTGGAAAAAAGTAACAAAATTAGATAATGTGGATCTAGTTTATATTGTAACCGATTGGAAGCATCATGCCAATATCGCAGTTCAGGCTATGAAAGATGGTAAACATGTTGCTGTTGAGGTTCCTGGTGCTTTGACCATGAAAGAAATCTGGGATATTATTGATACTTCTGAGAAAACTAGAAAACATTGTATGATGCTTGAAAACTGCGTTTATGATTTCTTCGAATTGACTACCTTAAACATGGCACAACAAGGTTTATTTGGAGAAATTCTTCATGCCGAGGGATCTTATATTCATGGACTTCAGCCCTATTGGCAAAACTACTGGAATAACTGGAGAATGGATTATAACCGCAAACACAGGGGAGATGTTTATCCAACACACGGAATGGGACCGGCTTGTTTGGCTTTGAATATTCATAGGGGTGATAAAATGAACTTTTTAGTTTCAATGGATACTAAAGCAGTTGGAAATCCAGCATTTATAAAAGAAAAAACAGGAGAAGAGGTTACTGATTTTAGAAATGGAGATCATACCATGACAATGATTCGTACTGAAATGGGAAAAACAATCCAAATTCAGCACGATGTTACAAGTCCAAGACCTTACAGCAGAATGTATCAATTGTCAGGAACAAAAGGATTTGCAAATAAATATCCAGTAGAAGGTTATGCAATTGATGCAAAAGAAGCTGGAGCAGAAATTTCTAAAAATTATCAAAATCTTAATGCCGAAGAATTTGTATCGGAAGATGTAAAAAAGATATTAATGGAAAAATATAAAAATCCGATTGTAAAAGATATAGAAGAAATGGCTAAAAAAGTAGGAGGTCATGGCGGTATGGATTTTATTATGGATTACAGAATGTTTTACTGTCTTCAAAAAGGACTTCCATTAGATATGGATGTTTATGATTTGGCAGAATGGTCTTGTTTAAGTCCGTTAACAGAAATTTCTTTAGATAACAACTCAGCTCCTGTCGAAATTCCTGATTTTACGAGAGGGGCATGGCAAAAATTAAAAACGGTTGAATTTTCTAGATAAAATAGTTATTTGGATTCGTTGTTTAGTTATTTTTTTGTTAGTCTTAAAAATCTCCTGTACAAAAACAGGAGATTTTTTAATTGAAAACTTAAATGAGTCAATGCAATTTTAATGCAGATTAATAGATCATATTTAATGGTTTTGGTTTTTATGAGTGTTAATTGTTTGAAAATGAAACGTTAGAAAGCTGATCAGTTAATTTTTTTATAGATGTTCTTAAAATTAATTTTATATTTAAGTGTGTAGAATGTTTTAAAAGTAAACTAGATTTCTTTTAAAGAGTGCTATAAATATAGAGAGAAACATTTTACAACATAGCCTGTTTTTATTGTTGAATTATGAAATTCTGACCAAAAGATATCTGTTTTATATTAGAAAACTTCAGAACATTAACAAAAAGCTTCTACTTAGTTAAAAATAAATAAAACTTACTATTTTATTTTTGTGGTGCAATAAAAATGCAGATATTTGCAAAAAAAACGCAATAGGTTGCAAAAGAATCATTGTTGCTTTTTTTAGTTATGTTTTCAAATTTAAAGAATAAGAAAATAAATTTTAAAAAAATATACCATGTTAAAAAGTAAAATCGACAAAGCAACAGGTTTCGAAAAACGATTCGAAAACATCAATACAGTTGTTTTTGAAAACTCAACAGAAGCTTCAAAAGAAGTAGCGCAGGAAATTGCAGCTTTAATCAAAGAAAAACAAAAAGAAGGCAAACCATGTATTTTAGGTTTGGCAACAGGTTCTTCTCCAAAAGGTTTGTATGCTGAATTAGTGCGTCTGCATAAAGAAGAAGGTTTGAGTTTCAAAAATGTAATCAGTTTTAACTTGGATGAATACTATCCAATGGAGCCAAACTCAATCAACAGTTATGTTCGTTTTATGAAAGAACTTTTGTTTGATCATGTCGATATTTTACCTGAAAACGCTCATGTTCCAGACGGACTTTTGACAAAAGAACAAATAGCTGATTACTGCCACGAATATGAAGCTAAAATCGAAGCTTTAGGAGGCATCGATTTACAGGTTCTAGGAATTGGAGGTAACGGACATATTGGTTTTAACGAATCGGGTTCGCTTCAAAACTCTAAAACTCGTTTGGTGGCATTAGACCATATTACAAGAGTTGCAGCCAGCAAAGATTTCTACGGTTTAAATAATACGCCAAGAACTGCTATTACACTTGGGGTTAAAAAAATCATGGAAGCAAAAAGAGTAATCTTATTGGCTTGGGGAGAAGGAAAAGCAAATATTGTAAAAAAATCAGTTGAGGATGAAGTTACCAATAGAGTTCCTGCGTCATTTTTGCAAGAGCATAACAATGCTGTTTTTATTTTAGATAAAGAAGCTTCTTCAAAATTAACTAGAATCAATAAACCTTGGTTGGTTGAAAAAATTGTTTGGACAGACAAATTAACTCGTAAAGCAGTTTTAGGATTAGCATTAGATCTTAAAAAACCAATTTTAATGCTTACAGATGCAGATTATATCGAAAATGGTATGAGCGATTTGTTGGCAGATTCTGGCCCGGCTTACGATACTAATATTAAGATTTTTAATAAATTACAAAATACAATTACAGGTTGGCCAGGTGGAAAACCAAATTCTGATGATTCTAATCGACCTGAAAGAGCTGAGCCGGCTAAAAAACGTGTATTGCTTTTCAGCCCGCACCCTGATGATGATATTATCAGTATGGGAGGAACTTTCATGCGTTTGCAAGAGCAAGGACATGAAGTGCATGTGGCTTACCAAACATCCGGAAACATTGCAGTTGCTGATGATGAAGCGCTTCGTTTTGCAAGATTCGTAATTGATTACAATGAGAAATTCGGAATCAAAAGCGAGGAAGCCGATAATATCTACAAAAAAGCAGAAGCATTTTTACAGAACAAAAAGAACAGCGAAATTGATATTCCAGAAGTTCGTTATATTAAAGGTTTAATTAGAAAAGGAGAGGCGAGAGCGACAAGTTATTTTGTGGGTCTTCCAGATTCTCAAATTCACTTTATGGAATTGCCTTTCTATGAAACCGGAACAATCGAGAAAAAACCTATTGGGCCAGAAGATATTCAGCTAACAGTGGATTTAATTGAAAAAATTAAACCACACCAAATTTATGCTGCTGGAGATTTAGCAGATCCGCACGGAACGCATAAAGTTTGTTTGGATGCTATTTTTGAAGCAGTAAAAGTTTTAAAACCAAAAGAATTCATGAACGACTGCTGGTTATGGTTGTACCGTGGAGCTTGGCAGGAATGGGGAATTGACGAAGTTGAAATGGCGGTTCCAATGAGTCCTGATCAGGTTTTAGCAAAACGTCATGGAATCTTCAAACATCAGTCTCAAAAAGATGGAGTGGTTTTCCAAGGAACAGATGCAAGAGAGTTCTGGCAGAGAGCAGAAGACAGAAACCGCGAAACAGCTCAATTGTACCATCAGTTAGGTTTGGCAACTTATGCAGCAATGGAAGCTTTCGTGAGATGGCATTATTAAAAAGATGCTAAGATGCTAAGGTTTTGAGATTCTAAGTTTTTTTTCTTAGTACTTTAGAAGTAAGTAATTAGTTGAATAATATTTTTGAAGCAGGAAAGGAGAATTAACTATGTTCTTTTTTCTTGCTTCTTTTTTTATTTAGTTTCTAAGTTGCTGAGAGACTGAGTTGCTAAGTTTTTTAATCTGTGTGAATCATTTTAATCTGTGGCAAAAGAAAAATAAGTAATAGTTTTGCATAACGAAGCAAATGCAGAAGTCTATTTTCTATATTCTAGCTTCTTTCCTCTCTGAAAAAAAATGGATCAAGACAAAAAACAACTCATAAAATTAGCGCATACTAAAATGCCTTTCGGGAAATATGAAGGGAAATATTTAATTGATTTACCCGAATATTACGTGGTTTGGTATCATAATAAAGGTTTTCCAAAAGGAGAGCTTGGCCAGCAATTGCAATTGATTTATGAATTGAAATTGAATGGCTTGGAAGAGTTGATTCGAAATATCAAAAAACAATATCCAAAGCCTTAAAAAAAGTATTTTTAAATTGTTAAGGTTATGGATTATTAATTGCGAATTTTTAGCTAAAATCATAAAATTCTTTCGTTTTATAAAGTCAAAACTTAAAACCTTCATTTAAATTAAAAGAACTCTAAAATTTTAAAAATTATCTCATTCTGGAATTGATAAATTGTCTAATTAAATTTGTACTTTTGCCAAGTTTTTTACACAACTACTTACAAACAACAGCAGAATGAATCAAACAAAATATATTTTTGTTACAGGAGGTGTGACCTCTTCATTAGGAAAAGGGATTATCGCGGCATCTTTGGCAAAATTGTTACAAGGAAGAGGATACCGTACAACTATTCAGAAATTTGATCCATACATTAACGTTGACCCAGGAACTTTGAATCCTTACGAGCACGGAGAATGTTATGTAACAGATGATGGAGCTGAAACTGACTTAGACTTAGGACACTACGAACGTTTCTTGAACGTTCCTACTTCTCAAGCTAATAATGTTACTACAGGAAGAGTTTATCTTTCGGTTATTGAAAAAGAAAGAAGAGGAGAATTTTTAGGAAAAACTGTTCAAGTTGTTCCTCATATCACAAACGAAATCAAAGACAGAATGCAATTGCTGGGTAAATCTGGCGATTATGATATTGTAATTACTGAAATTGGCGGAACTGTAGGTGATATCGAATCTTTACCTTATATCGAATCTGTTCGTCAGTTGGTTTGGGAGTTGGGAGAAAATAACGGAATCGTTATTCATTTAACTTTAGTTCCATTTTTGGCGGCGGCGGGTGAATTAAAAACAAAACCAACGCAGCACTCTGTTAAAACTTTAATGGAAAGTGGTATTAAAGCCGATATTTTGGTTTGTAGAACTGAGCATGAATTGTCTCAAGAATTACGTCAGAAGTTAGCTTTATTCTGTAATGTGAAAAAAGAAGCGGTTATTCAGTCAATTGATGCTTCTACGATATATGAAGTTCCAAATTTAATGCTTGAAGAAGGATTAGATGTTGTGGCTTTAAAGAAATTAGATTTACCTAAAAAAGCATCTCCAGATCTTAAAAACTGGAATACTTTCTTAAAAAGATTAAAAAGCCCAAAACAAACTGTAAACATTGGTTTGGTTGGAAAATATGTGGAAATGCAGGATTGTTACAAATCTATTTTAGAGGCGTTCATTCATGCAGGAGCTGCAAACGAAACAAAAGTAAACGTAATTTCTATTCACTCAGAGCATATTAATGCAGAGAATGTAGAAGAGAAATTAGGAACTCTTGATGGAGTTTTAGTTGCTCCAGGTTTTGGAGAAAGAGGAATTGAAGGAAAAATTGAAGCAGTTCGTTACGTTCGTGAAAATAACATTCCTTTCTTCGGAATTTGTTTAGGAATGCAGATGTCTGTTATCGAATATTCTAGAAATATTTTAGGTTATGCTGAAGCGAACTCTACAGAGATGAACGAGAAAACATCTCATCCGGTTGTAAGTTTAATGGAAGAACAGAAAAATGTAACCGATAAAGGAGGAACAATGCGTTTAGGTGCTTGGAAATGTGATATTAAACCAAACACTTTGGCACACAAAATTTACGGAGAAAAAACTATTTCGGAGCGTCACCGCCACCGTTATGAGTACAATAATAAATATGCAGATGAATTGCAGAAAGCAGGCTTAAAAGCTTCTGGAGTAAATCCTGATACAGGTTTAGTTGAGATTGTTGAGCTTGAAAATCACCCATTTTTTATTGGGGTACAATACCACCCAGAATACAAAAGTACAGTTGCAAATCCGCACCCTATTTTCGTAAACTTTGTGGCAGCTGCAGTAAATGCACATAAAAAATAATAATTCATTCTAAGAGGTGTAACTTTTAAATTAAACAAGTAACTAATAACCTCAAACGAATAACTTTTTTTAAAAATAATGGAAGAAAAAAAATTAGACCTCAATTCGATCATTGGTTTTGTATTGATATTTGGAATTTTGATTTGGATTTTTTATCAAAATCAACCTTCTGAAAAAGAAATTGCTGCTGAAAAAGCCAAGAAAGAATTAGTAGCTAAACAAGAAGCACAAGCAAAAGCCGATAAAACTCAAACAGCATTATTACCAGTTGCTGCCGTAACTCCTGGAGATACAGTACAATTGGCTCAGTTGCAAAAAACTTTAGGAGGATTTGCTTATTCTGCAACGCTTCCTTCTGCAAAAGAAACTTTTACTACAATTGAAAACGAAAAGCTTAAGCTTAAAATCGCTAACAAAGGGGGGTACATTGTTGAAGCTACTTTAAAAGAATTTGAAAAGTTTAAAAAAGGTTCAGGTCAGTTAGTTGAATTAATTAAAAACAACAACTCAAACTTAAATTTACAGCTTCTTACTACAGATAATAGAACATTAAATTCTAAAGATTTGTATTTCGAACCAACATTAGAAAAAATTGGTGCAGACCAAGTTTTATCTATGCGTTTGAAAGCGGGAGCAAATGAGTTTTTGGAATATAAATATATCTTGAAGCCAAACGATTATTTAGTTGGTTTTGATATTCGTTCTCAAGGATTAAACAAAGTTTTAAATTCAGCTAAACCGTTAAATTTAGAATGGGATTTAAAAACATACAGAAACGAGAAAAGTGTTTCTTACGAAAATCGTTTTGCTCAAATAGATTACAAATACAACGAGTCAAAATACAATAATGTAAGTCAACACGGACAAGGAAAAGAAGAAACTCCTACCAAAGTTAGTTTTGTAGCTTTTAAACAGCATTTCTTTGCCACTATTTTATCTACAGAAAAACCATTTGAAACATCAAAATTACAGTCTGATGATTTAGTTAAAGATGAAAAAATCGATACTGTTTTTACTAAACAGTTCAGAGCAAATTTGCCTTTAGCGTTTACAAACGGAGAGATCGATTACAAAATGAATTTGTATATGGGTCCTGTAGATTACAAAACATTAAAAGCTTACGATAAAAATTTTGATAAAATCATTCCGTTAGGATGGGGAATTTTTGGATGGATTAACAAATTTATCTTTATTCCATTATTTGGTTTCTTAAGTTCAACTATTGGATTATCATTAGGAATTGCTATTATCATTTTTACGATAATTATCAAATTGGCCATGTCGCCAATTACATATAAATCATTCTTGTCTCAGGCTAAAATGAAAGTTTTAAGACCTGATATTGCAGAGTTGGGAGAAAAATTCAAAAAAGACCCAATGAAGAAACAACAGGAAACAATGAAACTGTACAACAAAGCAGGAGTAAACCCAATGGCAGGATGTATCCCAGCATTGATTCAGCTTCCGTTTATGTATGCGTCGTTCCAGTTTTTCCCTGCAGCGTTTGAATTAAGACAAAAAAGTTTCCTTTGGGCAGACGATTTGTCATCTTTTGACTCTGTGGTAAAATTACCTTTTAATATTCCATTGTATGGAGATCATATCAGTTTGTTTCCAATCTTGGCGGCAATTGCAATTTTCTTCTACATGAAAATGACTTCAGGAGATCAACAAATGGCGGCGCCTCAACAGGAAGGTATGCCAGATATGGCAAAAATGATGAAAATCATGATTTATGTTTCGCCATTAATGATGTTAATTTTCTTCAATAGTTACGGTGCAGGTTTGAGTTTGTATAACTTTATTTCGAACTTAATCACAATCGGAATTATGTTCGTAATTAAAAACTACATTGTAGACAGTGATAAAATTCACGCTCAGATTCAAGAAAATAAATTGAGAGAGCCTAAGAAACCAAGTAAGTTTCAACAGCGCCTTCAAGAAGTAATGGAACAGCAGGAAGCTGCAAAAGCTCAAGGGCAGAATAAGAAAAAGAAATAATTCTAAATAAAAAATCTCGATTTATCGGGATTTTTTTTTGCCAATATAATTTATAATTCAGATTTTCGTTAAGCTTAAAAAATGTACTATGATCTCTAAAAAAATCATTCTCGGATTACTGTTTCTAAATGCATTGGTTTTAAATGCACAAACAGATATTAATAAAGTTGATGCTGCCGGAAAAAAAGACGGACTTTGGAAAGGTACTTATGCCGAATCTAAGCGTCCGCGTTATGAAGGAACTTTTAATCACGGAAAAGAAACAGGTCTTTTTAAATTTTTTGATGATACTAAAAAAGGAGATGTAATCGCAACAAGAGATTTTAGTACCAATGACGGGAGCTCGTATACTATTTTTTATGACCAAAATAAAAACATAGTGAGCGAAGGAAAAGAAATTGGAAAATCTCGTGACGGAGAATGGAAATATTATCATAAAGCTTCAAAGGTTTTAATGACTTCTGAAAATTACAAAAACGGAAAGCTGGAAGGTTTGAAAACTATTTATTATCCCAATTCAAAAGTGGCAGAAGAGATGATGTATAAAAATGGTTTGAAAGAAGGAGCTTATAAAAAATTAGGGCAAGACGGAACACTTTTAGAAGAATCTACTTTTAAAAATAATGAATACAATGGTGATGCTGTTTTTTATGAATCAGATGCTTCAGTGGCATCTAAGGGGAAGTTTGTAAACGGTAAAAAAGCAGGAATCTGGCAGTTTTATCAAAAAGGGAAATTGATAAAAGAAGTAAATATGAGTGATCCTAAAAATACTAATAAAGCTTCTGAGAAAGGGCCAGCTCCTAAAAAATAATAGATGTAATAATTCTAACGAAAGGACTTAAAAATTTTTTTAAGTCCTTTTTTTTATGCTATCGTTTTTTTTGTTGATTTCGTTTTTATGTAAGTAAAATATAGTAAGTTTATAATCTAAATCAAACCTATATGAAAGTTAAAAGTCTACTATTTTTGTTCTTAATGTTTACGGGTATTTATGCACAAAATAAAGATGAAGCAGATAAACTTGTAGAATCTGGTATAGTTCTTCATGATAAAGGTGATTATGAAGGAGCAATTAAAAATTATGATAAAGCTTTAGAACTAGATAAAGACAATTTGTTTGCTTTAATTGAAAAATCTTTAACATTGAATTCTTTAAATAAATTTGATGAAGTTATAGCTATTTCAAAACATGCTATTGTAACTCATCCCGAAAGCGGACTTCAGAATGTTTACGTTAATTATGCTAATGCGTTAGATCATTTAAAGAAAAATGAAGAAGCATTAAAAATATACGAAGAAGGAATTCAGAGATTTCCAAATTATTATCAATTGTATTTTAATAAGGGGATTTGTTATGCGAATTCTAATAATAGTTCAGAAGCTCTTTCCTGCTTTCAAAAATCTTTGAGTATAAATCCAAAACATGCTGGTTCATTAAATGCTATCGGGATATTAGAGACAAATTCTAATAGAATTCCTGCTGTTATGGCATTTTCGAGATTTTTAATTGTCGAACCGCAAACAAGCAGATCAAAGAAGAACTTTGAAAATTTAAAAAGCTTAATGATGAAAGGCGTGACTCAAACAGGTGAGAAAGCAGTGACAATTAATATCGATGCAGCTACGCTTCCAGATTCTACAGGAGTTAAAAAAGAAAATGATTTTTCTGCTGCAGATTTAATACTTTCTATGAGCGCAGGTTTAGACTTTGATAAAAAGAATGTAAAAAAAACAGATGCAGAGAATTTTATACGAAAGTTTGAGGTTATTTGTGCTTCATTAGAAGAAACAAAAAATGATAATACTGGTTTTTATTGGAATTTTTTAGCGCCATATTTCATCGAAATGAAAAATAAAAAGCTCATTGAACCTTTTGCGTATATCGCGTACGTGGATTCAGGCGAGGAAGATGTTGCTAAATGGCATAAAAAGAATCAAGATAAATTGGATAAATTTTACGAGTGGTCCAAAAACTATAAATGGAGTACTAATTAGTAAATTGTTTACATTTGAGTCATCAATTTATTCTAACCTATGGATTTAAACGAACTTTTAGGACGATTTCTTCTTTTGTTTTTTTCAATTTTGGTTTTGTATTTTTTCTCCAATAGAAAAGATAACGCCACTATAAATCCATTGATGGTTATTGTTGGTCTTTGTACTTTTTCGCTTTGTTACCTTTTTACCAAAATCGAAATCGGAGTCGGGATAGGATTTGGATTATTCGCTATTTTTTCAATACTTCGTTTTAGAACACAGTCTTTTACCGTAAATGCGATAATTTTTCTTTTTGCGACGATTACATTGTCCATTTTAGATATAATGTATCCGTTTGAAAAGATTGAACTATTGCTTTTCTTTCAAATAATTATAATTGGGTTCTATATTGTCGCTTCAATTATTGTCAATAAAAAAGCTTCAAAATATCTGAATTCAGTCGATTTGAAAATACCTCTTGACGATAGTTTTTCTTTAAATCAGGAATTCATTCGAAAATCAATTCAGCAGAAAATTAAAATTGAAGAATTTGATTTTAGAATTGTCTTAATTAATACAGCGACAAACGAGATAGATTTGTTGGTTTTTTATTAATCGTTAAAAGGGCGAACTTGTTTAATATATAAATCTCTCTTTTCGCCAACGATTTTAAATTCAATATCAACAGGATGAAACTGGTTTTTACGCCAGTAACGATACATTTTTTCCTCGATTTTCCTGCTGACATTAAACAGGTTGCTCATTTCTTTTCTACTCAATAAAGGTTCATTATTGTTCAAATTAGAATTGGAGGTGTAATCAATGTCAAAGTCTTTGTCGTCTTTTCCATCGCTAAAATGATAAGCCACAAACTGCTCGCAGATTTCGCCTTTTTCTGGTTTTACTACAGAGTTTTCTCCTTTTTGGACATTTACAGTAATTCCAGGAAAGTTTTGTCTAAAAAGGTTTTTAGTAATTATGACACCATTAGCTAGTTCGTCTGGGAAAGAACGATGCACTAAAACGCCCATTGCAATATTCTGCTGATCGATGCCAAATAATTCTCTTTCGTTGTATGAAGCTTCGTTCCAAACACTTGCCCAGACTTGCTTGATTGCTTTTTCAAAAGTTTTAATGGAATCGCCTACAATTCCTGTTTTAGAATCGTATAATCCTGCTCCGTTAAAATCATCCAAATCTTCGGCATTGGTTGAAGAGCGAAATCTGAAATTCTTGAATTTGGCATCCTTAAAAGCTAGATTTAATTTTGAAATTAATTCAGGATTAATTGGCTCTTTTTTGATGGCATCTCTAATTTTTTTCAGCTGATTATTAACCCATAATGTGGAATCTTTTTTCGGGAAAGCTAAAAGTTCTGCTATTAAAGGAGAAATTGAAGTTTTCTGAATATGCTGCGTATAAAAATAAAACGGAATGGCGTGAGCATTTTCTGGAACTTTAAAAGGAATTTCTTTGGAAATGGCAATCAAATAGGCCATGTTTTGTGCTTTGGAACCAATATAGTTTACGCCTTTTTTTGGAATTTGAGATAAATTAACTAATTCGGTTATAGTGTTGTCAATTAGGAGTTTTTTCTTTTTTCCAATTGTTTTTAGACTGATTTTTTTAGTTGTTTCCTTGATGTAAAAAGTATCAATTGCTATTTTTAATTCGACTTTTTTAGAAAGAAGACTTTTGATATTGTTGTCTTTTTCAATATCGGTATACGCCATAATCGGAATTTTTCTGTTTTTTCCTAAAAGAACCAAATGACTTAAAGGTGTCTGAAGTTCGTTTACAATAATTCCTCTTACATTTGGAAGAATATCTGGTGTTCCATTCAAAATGATGATTTCGTCCGGATTTGGTTTTACAGTTTCTAATTCTTTAAGATTGTATTTTTTGAGAATTCCGACATTTGTTCCTCGAACCACTTCCTGATATTTAATTTCTCCAAAAATATAATCCGATTTCACGCACGGAATTTTAAATTTATTTTGCTGAAACCATTCCATCATTTCGGGATTATTCAAATAAAATTTTAATTTCATACCGATAAAAGTGGAAGTTCTGACTAAATTGAAAAATCGTTCAATCAATTGAATTGGCATATGATCGGAAGCAGCGAGTTCGAAGATCCATTTATCAGTTCCTTTAATATGATTTAGATTTCCAAGAAGAAAATCCCTTTCTTTTTCTGTATTGCTGTAATTTCGATCATTGAAAATATCTAAATCAGGAGTATATCCTAAATAATTGACAGCGAAATCAAAATGCAGTAAAATGAGACTGCTGTTGAAATAATACATTTTTTGCTTTCGGAGATCATACACAACTTTAACCGATTCGATATTGGAGAATTTATCCGATAAAGGTTTTCCTTTAAATGCTTTGTAAGCTTCGTAATCTGGAAGAGAAGAGACGAAACGCTGTGCATTTAAAGTAGTTAGGAGAAACAGGAAAAATAAGCTGTAAATGTATCTTTTCATGCTTTTGAAATTGAGAATTAAATGTACTTAAAAAAGTGATAGGTTTTATCTACTGCGGGATTACTTAAAGTAATGCAAACCTTTGTGAAATTTTCTATTATTTGGTGTACCTTTGCAACCTTAAAAAATCAAACATTTTAAAATGAAACGAGTAGTTGTTGGACTTTCAGGTGGAGTAGATTCTAGTGTTGCAGCCTATTTACTGCAGCAGCAAGGGTACGAAGTTATTGGCCTTTTTATGAAGAATTGGCACGATGATTCGGTTACTATTTCAAACGAATGTCCTTGGCTGGAAGACAGTAACGATGCTCTGCTTGTTGCTGAAAAACTTGGCATACCGTTTCAAACTGTTGATTTGAGTGAAGAATACAAAGAAAAAATCGTGGACTATATGTTCAACGAATACGAAAAAGGAAGAACTCCAAATCCTGACGTGCTTTGTAATCGCGAAATCAAATTTGATGTGTTTATGAAAATCGCTTTAAGTCTTGGTGCAGATTATGTCGCAACAGGACATTACTGCCAAAAAAGCGAAATCGAAGTGGACGGAAAAACGGTTTATCAATTGATTGCTGGAAATGACGTTAACAAAGATCAATCATATTTTTTATGTCAGTTGTCGCAAGAACAATTATCAAAAGCGTTATTTCCTATTGGAGCTTTGACCAAACCAGAAGTACGCGAAATTGCTGCTGAAATGGAATTGGTTACAGCCGAAAAGAAAGATTCTCAAGGATTGTGTTTTATTGGAAAAGTTCGTCTTCCAGAATTTTTGCAACAAAAATTACAGCCTAAAGAAGGTAAAATTGTTCAAGTAGACAAAAACGATCCGATTTATACTGCTGCAAAATCAGCTGATCTTTCTTTGGAAGAAGAATTAAAATTAGAATCACAAAAATTAGAATATCTTCCAACTATGGGAAAAGTAGTTGGGAAACATCAAGGTGCTCATTATTTTACTGTTGGACAAAGAAAAGGTCTAAACGTAGGAGGAACAACAGATCCTTTGTTTGTAATCGCGACAGATGTTGAAACCAATACTATTTATACAGGTTTGTCAAGTCAACACCCAGGATTATTTAAAAAAGCCCTGTTCGTTGGAGAATCTGAAGTACACTGGATTAGAGAAGATTTAACACTGAAAGCTGGGGAGAAAATGGAAGTAATGGCGAGAATTCGTTACCGCCAGTCTTTGCAGAAAGCTGTTTTACACCAATTTGAACATGGAATGTATGTGGAGTTTGAAGAACCACAGTCTGCTATTACCGAAGGACAGTTTGTTGCTTGGTATTTAGGAAATGAATTAGCTGGTTCGGGAGTAATTTCTTAGCTTTATACTTTATTTGGAAGCAATTCCATAAAAAGTATACTATGAGATATAACTTTACTTTTCTTTTAATACTTCTTTCATTCACTGCATTTGCACAAGAAGAAGCTTGGGTTTATTTTAAATCTAAACCGAATGCTCAGTTATTCTTTGATAATCCGCTGACAGAACTTTCTCAGAGAGCTTTAGATCGAAGAACAAGCCAAAATATTGCTTTGGATATTACCGATGCACCTTTGGAAACTTCATACGTTAACCAGATTATGGCGAGTACGGGAATAACAGTTATGGCACAATCTAAATGGTTGAATGCACTTCATATTCGAGGGTCACAGACAAATGTGAACGCTTTAAAAACATTAGCTTTTGTTCAGAAAGTAGAATTTGCAGACAGAACTTTAAATACTACGGGAAAAAAGGTTTCTGAAGCTGTAGTCAATCAGACTAAAAAACAATCACAGATTGCTGTAGATTATGCTTATGGTAATTCTGCCAATCAAATTCAAATGATGAACGGACAGGTTTTGCATCAGCAGAATTATACTGGAGAAGGTAAAATTATTGCCGTTTTAGATGCGGGATTTCCAGGTGTAAATACCGCTCAGCCATTTGAAAATCTTAGAAATAATAATAAAATTCTAGGAGGTTATGATTATACTACTCGAAATGCTAATTTTTATGCTGGAGGAGATCATGGAACAAAGGTTCTTTCTACAATGGGAGGATACAAAGAAAATGCATTGATAGGAACAGCTCCAAATGCTTCTTATTATCTTTTTATTACAGAAATTGATGCTCAGGAAAATCCACTTGAAGAATCACTTTGGGTAGAAGCAGCAGAGAAAGCGGATGCTTTGGGTGTGGATATTATCACAACTTCGCTAGGATATTTCCTTTATCGTGATGAAGTTAGATATAATCATACTTACAGTGATATGAACGGAATTACTACTTTTATTTCGCGTGGTGCTGAAACTGCTTTCAGTAAGGGAATTTTGGTTTTAGCTTCGGCAGGAAATGAAGGTACTCAGGTAGAAAAACATATTGGCGCTCCTGCCGATGCGGTTTCTGTTTTAGCAATCGGTTCTGTTACTGCATCTAAGGTCAAAGCGGGCTCGAGTTCAATTGGACCAAGTTATGATGGCAGAATAAAACCAGAAGTTATGGCACAGGGAGCTTCAGCGGTAGTTTCTGATCCAAATGGAACTATTGGTACTGCAAGCGGAACTTCTTTTTCGTGTCCGATTATGGCGGGAATGGCCGCTTGTTTATGGCAGGCATTTCCAACAAAAACAAATAAAGAAATCAGACAAATGATTATGGCTTCTGCTGATCGTTATTCAACTCCGGATAATAATTATGGTTACGGAATTCCAAATTTTGGAAAGACTTTAAGTGTTGATGATTTTATAGCAGAAACTGCTTTTTCAGTGTATCCAAATCCAGTTAAAAACACAGTTACTTTTTCTTTTTTAAATGAAAGTAATACTGCTTCTGTTACAATTTATTCTGTATTAGGTCAGAAATTGATAGAAGAAAAAATAAATAATTCAAATCCAATTCTTTCGATGCAGTCTCTGCAAAGCGGTCTTTACTTTTATAGTTTTGATGCCGAAAATCTGCATAAAACAGGAAAGATAATCAAGCAATAATTTTTTTAATGAATAAAATTACCCAACTTTTTAATATAAAATATCCAATCGTTCAGGGCGGAATGATTTGGAACAGTGGTTATAAATTGGCTTCAGCGGTAAGTAATGCTGGAGGTTTAGGACTTATTGGTGCAGGTTCGATGTATCCGGAAGTTTTAAGGGAACATATTCAGAAATGTAAAAAAGCTACAGATAAACCTTTTGGTGTTAATATCCCGATGTTATATCCTAACATTGAGGAAATAATGAATATCGTGGCAGAAGAAGGCGTTAAAATTGTTTTTACTTCTGCCGGAAATCCTAAAACATGGACCTCATTTTTAAAAGAAAAAGGAATTACAGTTGTACATGTTGTCAGCAGCAGTGTTTTTGCTTTAAAAGCGCAGGAAGCGGGTGTTGATGCTGTCGTTGCTGAAGGTTTTGAAGCGGGCGGACACAATGGCCGTGAAGAAACCACTACACTAACCTTGATTCCGATGGTAAAAGAAAAAATTAAAATTCCATTAATTGCCGCAGGAGGAATCGCAACAGGAAGAGGAATGCTGGCTGCAATGATTTTAGGTGCCGATGGAGTTCAGGTAGGAAGCCGTTTTGCTGCTTCTGTAGAATCCTCTGCACACAATAATTTTAAAGAAACGATAGTTAATACTCAAGAAGGAGGCACTCAATTGACATTGAAAGAATTAGCTCCTGTTCGATTGGTGAAAAATAAATTTTTTCATGATGTTCAGGCTTTGTATGAAAAATGTCCTTCTAAAGAAGATTTAGTAGAGCTTTTAGGAAGAGCAAGAGCTAAAAAAGGAATGTTTGAAGGAGATTTGGAAGAAGGGGAATTAGAAATTGGACAAATTTCAGGACTAATTCATGAAATCTTACCAGTCGAACAAATTGTTAAACAAATGATCGCCGAATTTGAAGTTGCCAGCAAAGAAAAGGCTACATTTGAGTTTTAATTATCTGCAAGAAATATTTATGAATTCTCTACGCACTTATATAGTATTATTGTTTTTAGCTTTCGGATTGCAACAGGTTCAAAGTCAGTCTTATCATTTTAAAACTTCTGGTTTTAGCGTATTACAGAAAAATGAAAGAGGGAAATGGGGAAATTGGTCAGCTTTAGAATTAGTAAATCTTTCTATCGTTTTAGATACTGATAAACATAGGATTGTGGTGTATTCTCAGGAAATTCAGTTGTTCAATATTTTAGATTATATCGAAAGAGAAGAAAATGATACCGATATCGTCTATTCTTTTATGTGTAAAGATAATGATGGGAAAGAGTGTAAGCTTTCAATTATAACACGTAAAAAACAAGATTTCAGGAAACAGCTTTACATTAACTACGATGATCATATAATCGTTTATAATATTTTTATGGTATAAAAGTTTCTGAGATACTAAGATTTTAAGTCGCTAAGTCTTTTGAGCTTTTTAAAATAATAAACCCGACAGGTTTTTAAAATCTGTCGGGTTTGCTATATAAAAAAACTTAGCATCTCAGAATCTTAGTATCTCAGCCCCGATAGCTATCGGGGTAGCATCTTAGACTTCAACATCCTTAATAAATTCATCGTACTCTAAATAAAACATCTCAAGAGCATGCATGTTTTCGTTGAAAAAATCAAAAATTATATCCCAAGTATTTTTATTGCTAAAACCAACACCTGTTTTTTCAACCCAAATTCGGCTGATTGTTTTACCGCTTTCCAAAGTATAGTTTTTTTCGAAAACCAAATCTTTAATAAATTCTTCTTCAAGAATATTCTTTAAAGCTTCTAGTTTTTCAAAGTAAGCAGTTCGTTTTTCATCACTTCTATGTTCGATGTCAATAAGAACCTGTGCTTTTTTATTATCTACATAAAATTTAAAAGAGAAGTCCTTTATTTTGGTATCATAAAGAACCCATTTTCTTGGATATTTTTCGGCAAAAGCTACCCAAAATTCTCTTTTAATTCTTTGTGATTCTTCTCTGCTGTACATTTTTTAAGGCTTTAATTTTAGAAAACTTGCGGTACTGCGTTTTCTGGAGTATATTTATGTTTTATTTGAAAGTACAAAAATAAGCTTTGATTATGAATTTTCAAGATTTTTTGAAATATGTTCCCAATATAATTCCAGTTAAGCTGCCAGCAGTAGAATCACATTTGAAAATGGCGCCAAAAGAACGTATTGAAGGTTTAAAGAATCTTGATGTCAACGCATTAAATCCTAGAATGGCTGGTGTAATGATGCTGTTTTATCCCAAACAGGAAAAAACACATTTGGTTTTGATTGTTCGAAATACATACGAAGGAATTCATTCGGCACAAATTGCTTTTCCAGGAGGTAAGTTTGAGAAAGACGATTTTAATTTTGAAAATACGGCTCTTAGAGAGACTCACGAAGAAGTAGGAATTGAACGAGAGAAAATAGAAATCGTTAAAAATTTTTCTCCCATGTATATTCCGCCAAGTAATTTTCTAGTGCATCCGTTTTTAGGAATTGCAAGAGAAGAACTTTCGTTTTATCCTGATATTAGAGAAGTTGCAGGAATTATAGAACTACCGTTATCCATTTTTTTGAATGATGAAATTATTATTGAAGCCAGATTATCAACTTCTTATGGTGCTAATATTTTAGTTCCTGCATTTAATATACAAAATCATGTGGTTTGGGGAGCAACGGCAATGATTTTGAGTGAATTGAGAGATGTGCTGAAAGTTACTTTTGAAAAAGAGGCTTAGAAATATTTATTTAACAATTTGATATTCATTTGGATAACTTTAATTCCGAGAAAATGTTTAAATCTATTGCTAAACGAATAATTTTTGTATGTTTGCGACCTAACAAAAAATAAGATACAAGTAGTTATGGGATTGTTTAAACGAAATCCTTTTGGGCATATATTATTCATCAAGAAATGGTTAATCCGAATCTTGGGTGCTATGACGCATAGAAGATATAGAGGTTTTAATGAATTGCAGATTGAAGGATCTGAAATTATTAAAACACTACCAGATAATAATGTCTTATTTATATCCAATCATCAAACCTATTTTGCAGACGTTGTAGCGATGTTTCATGTGTTTAACGCAAGTTTAAGCGGGCGTCAGGACACGATTAAGAATATTGGTTACTTATGGCAGCCAAAAATGAATATTTATTATGTTGCAGCAAAAGAAACCATGCAGGCAGGTTTATTGCCTAGAATTTTGGCTTATGTTGGTGCAATTACAGTTGAACGTACTTGGCGTGCAAAAGGTGTCGATGTCACTGAAAAAAGAGAAGTAAATCCAAACGATACTGAAAATATTAAAATAGCTCTTGCTGATGGCTGGGTTATTACTTTCCCACAAGGAACTACAAAATCATTTAAACCAGTTCGTAAAGGAACAGCACATATTATCAAACAGCACAAACCAATCGTTATTCCAATTGTAATTGATGGTTTTCGTAGATCTTTTGATAAAAAAGGTTTACGTCTTAAAAAGAAAAATATTCTTCAATCCTTTATTATCAAAGAACCACTTCAGATTGATTATGAAAATGATACAATTGACGAAATTGTAGAAAAAGTAGAATATGCTATTGAACAGCACCCATCATTTTTAAAAGTGATTCCTGCCGAAGAAATAAAAGCACAAGAAGAACTAAACCAATTGAGACGTTGGGATTATTAGAATTTTAGATTTCGGAGTTTATGATTTTAGATTTGTTTTAAAATTGTCAAGCTGAGCGAAGGCGAAGCCTCGTTTGCAAGGAGATGTATATTAAGCTAAAAAAAACTTAGATCCTTAGCATCTTAGAAATCTATTTTCTTCAGCTCTTTATAATTTGCATATAATCTTCTCAAAAGTGTTCCATAAATGATTCTGTAGAAACACCAGAACAATCCGAAGAAACCTAAAATTACTAAAAACAAGATGCCTATTGTAACAAACATAGCTCTTCCGTTCATGGCTAATTTATCTCTAAGAAATTCCATATCTGGATTGTAAACAAAGGCAACAAAAAAACTTAAAATTGCTGTTATTACAATCATTCCCAAATTGTACCAAACATAATATTGAACCGTTTTTCTTGTCTTTAGAATAGCGCTCATTAAAGATTTTGTGGCTATTGTGGTCGAAATGGTTCTGTAATTTTTATAGAAGATATAAACGAATATTAAAACTACAACATAATTAAAGTAGGTTAGAAACTCTAAAGCTGTTACAATTTCGGGATGATTCATTTTTCTTAAAACATCATCTGTATTGATAAATATATTTGAAAAAGTCCAAAATGAAATTTCCAAAATGCTGATAATCAAAATCCATTTTACAATAGAAGATGATTTTCTGTGGATCATCTTGTAGATTTCAGTTTCAGAAATTTGTTGAAAAGAACCCGAGTTCTTTTGCCAGTCTTTTTTTAGTAAATCCAGTTCTTTCATAATAATTTTTAAGGATTTAGTATTTTTTTAAGTTTCCCCTTAATTCTGTTCATTTTCACGCGTGCATTCACTTCACTGATTCCGAGCGTTTCAGCTATTTCTTGATAATCTTTGTCTTCTAAATACATAAATACTAATGCTTTTTCGATGTCATTAAGCTGGTAAACAGCTTTGTACATCAATTTTATCTGTTCTTCTTCTTCATAGTTATAATCAACATCTCTAACAAAATGTTGATGACTTTCATAATCTACGGTAGATATTGTTCTTTTGGTTTTACGGTACAACGTAATTGCGGTATTTAAAGCTACGCGATACGTCCAGGTAGAAAATTTACTCTCTCCTCTAAATTTAGGATAAGCTTTCCAAAGCTGAATAGTGATTTCCTGGAATAAATCTTTATGAGCGTCTTCGTTATCAGTATATAATCTACAAATCTTGTGGATTATATTCTGATTTGCCTGCAATTGCGCAACAAATGACTGTTCTAGATTTTCGCTCATATTTGTATTAGTAGTATTGCAACCAATTTTGTTACAGCTTTAAAAATAAAAAAAATATACGAAATAGAAATATTAGTATTATTCTTGTTTTTTTTTAATTGTTCCCAACCTTTTGCAAAAAATGGTTCTCTATATAAAAAACAACCAGCCCAAATGAAAAAACTATTACTCTTACTTCTTATAACCACAGCCAGTTTTTCGCAAAAAATCTATAAAGGTAATGTAAGTGATCAAGGAACACCTATTCCAGGCGTTTCTGTCTGTGTAGTAAATACTTCAAGATGTACATTTACAGATTTTAATGGTAATTATTCTATAGAAGTGAAATATGGCGATAAACTCCGTATTAGCTATCTTGGAATGAAAACACAAATTATAACAATTGGGGCTAATATGAAGTTAGAAGGTGATGGTAGTGTTGCTCCAATAGTAAGTGATGATTATTTAGAAAATTTAAAAAAGCCAAAAGATTCTATAAAAGCGACTCGATCTTCAGGCAATTATTATTTTGATATTACTGATTATTTCTATAATCTGTACAATCAGACCTTAATGAAAATCAGTCGTGATAATTCGGGTGTTTATAATGCTAAAACGTATCATCAATATTCGAAAGCTGCATTTCAGGTCAATCAGGAGTTTGTTTATTCAACGCCAATGCGTCTTCCTAAATACCAAAATCAATTTGCACAAGGCAGAAGCCTAAATGGAGATTTGACTTATCAATCACCTCAAACCAATGAAATTTTCAGCTGGGGACCAAATGTCAGCGCGTTACAATATTCTGCCAATCCTTCCGAATATTATCCGCAGGGCGATATTATCAATAGAAATTCTAGCAGTGGAAACCCATTACAGCTTTTTAATTCAAATAGCTTTCTTCAGAATACGCAGGACAATAAATTATCTTTTAGTGCACAAATTGAAAGTCCAAAGAGAAATACTTTTAAGATTGATTTTGGATATAAGACTGGAAATACTGTAATTCCGACGAGTCGTAATAATGAAATTACAACTTCTTTAAAGTATTCCAGAACGCTTTCTTACAATAGTACAATAGATGCGATTTTGTCATATAATGATTTTGAAAACAATTTCTCCAATTCAAATTTTGGAATAAATAAAGCCATTTTTGCGAATGCTGTAACTCCAATTCATTTTGATAATCATTTTGCTTCAACCTTATCAAATGGATTACAGAGAAGTTATGCTGCAAACGAGAACAATCCGTATTATTTGATAGAGAATAATTTAGATCAAAATAAAAGTAAAACAATTTCCTTCAATTTTAATCATATTTATTCCTATGATCATTATTCGAATACATTTAACACAAGCTTTCAATCGTCAGAAATTAGAAATAGAAGCGGTCAGGGATTTTATCTTGCGGCAATTAATACACCAAATTTTGACAAGAGATCTGAGGGATTTAGAAGCTTTTCTGTTTCGGATGTTCTTAGACGCAATTTTGGATATATGAAATTTATAGAATCTAAAATCGATTTTAGATTCCAGCAAAGAGATTTAGATCGTACTTTTTACTCTAGTTTTATAGTACCATCGGATATTCCTAGTAATGGATCAATTCACGATAAAATCGATGTTTTGCAAAAAAGATTTGAAATTTTGTACAACATAAATGGTGCATATTATTTTAGTAATGCTTTAGGATCGAATGAAGAGTTTATACTGAAAGCAGGTTCAAATTTAAATTATTCCTCTACTGTAAATAATAATCTTTTGTTCAACTATTCAGGTGCTGCCGAAATGAAAAGATTGTTTAATACTTCTTTGAATTTTACAGCGAGTCACACCTTTACACAGACAGAACCATCATTACAAAACAATAATCTGAATTTTAATTCTTTACAATATCAAGTAAGCCAATTTAAGCAGCTGAGAAATAATTTGGAGCTCATAACACCGAAGAATGCAATTCCAACAAAAGAGAATATTACAAATTTAACACTTTCATATAGAGCTGCTTATTACTGGAATTTTTATGTAGAATATTATTATAAAAATGTTCAAGATTTGTATGCGCCAGTTTCTAATCTTAATTCTTTTACTTGGTCTCCAGATGTAAATTACAAACAAAATGGACTTGAATTTGAAATTGAAAAACAGACAGAACGAAGCAGGGATTTTAATTATGGTTTCAATTTGAATTTTACCTATTACAAAAACAAAGTAACAAGCTTAAATAACAATCAAACCCGAATTCCATTTGCAGGTTTTGCAGATGTCAATAAAAACTATATTGTAGGACAGCCACTTGGAGTTCTTGTTGGAAGTGGGTATTTAAGAGATCAAAATCAAAATGTAATTGTTGATAATGATGGTTTTCCGATGGTAGATCCACAGCAAAAGATTTTAGGAGATCCAAATCCAGACTTCGTTGTTGGCTTTTTTAATTCGTTTCGTTACAAAGATTTTAGTCTGAATCTTTCGTTTGACTGGAGTAAAGGCGGAGAAATCTGGAACGGAACGGAACAGACTTTAAATTATTACGGAAAATCGCAATTAACAGGCAGTCAAAGAGATGTTGTAAATTATGTTTTTAATGGAGTTACACCATCTGGCGATTTAAATACCAAAACAGTTTCATTTTACGACAGCAATCTTCCGGTGGAACAAAACCGCTGGGTGCGATATGGTACTTCTGGTGTAGCCGAAGATGCTGTTCAAGATGCCAGTTATTTTAGGCTCAATTCAATCAATTTAGCCTATACAAGTGATTATGGCATTTTTAGAAATAAACTAATGTTTACCATTTCTGTTTTTATGAATAATGTTTTTGTTGTTGCCAAAAGTAAAACGGCATTTAGTAACAATGCGATGTTTGGTTCTATAGATACTAGCGGTTTAGAATATTTCAACTCGCCAATGATGAAAAGTTTCGGTTCTTCTTTAACTATAAAATTTTAAGATGATGAAAAATATACTCTCAATATTGTTTTTGCTGTTATTTACAACTCTTACAGCTCAAAACATAGAAGCCGACTGGAACTCTGTTTGTAAAAATTCTAATACAGAAAAAGTATATGTGCAGTTAAATAATGTACTCTACAATCTTGGTGAAACTGTATTTTTTAAAGCATTTGTTACCGAAAACGACAATAGACCTAGTACATTAAGTGCCTATTTATATGTTGATATTTTTCAAGGCAATAAAAAAGTAATTAGCCAGAATTATGAAATAGAAAATGGCAGTGCCGTATGTTCCTATAAAATTCCACATGATGCCGCTGCTGGTTTGTACAAAATAGTAGCGTATACTAAAATTCAAAACCAGTTAGCTGAAAATATTTTTGAGAAAACCTTTTTTGTTCAAAAAGTAGTCTCTCCAAGAATTTTGATGAATCTGGATTTTAAAAAGAAAGCTTACGGAAAAGGTGAAACTTGTGAGGCCGATTTTGTACTTAAAAATCTGGAAAATGAGCCAATTCGAAATTATGAATTTCGATACGATGTTTTTATTGCAGGAAAAAAAATCGATTCGCTTAAAGGAAAAACGGATGATTTAGGGAAAGCTGTGGTTCAATTTAAATTACCGGAAAATTTAGATTCTAATGATGGAATTCTAAATGTAATGCTTGATTATGATAATTTTAAAGAATCAGTAACACGTTCGATCCCAATTAATTTAAACTTTGTTGATTTACAATTTTTAGCAGAAAGTGGGAATTTGGTTTTAAATGAACCATCATCGTTATATTTTATTGCTAAAAATGAATTTGGACTTCCAATGGATGTTGCGGGATTTATTGAAGATGAAAGCGGAAATAAAATCACAGATTTTAAAAGTATTCATGATGGAATGGGAAATGTAATCCTAAAAACAGAAGGAACTAAAAAATATTTTGCTGTTGTAACTTCTCCTTTTAAATCGAATGAAAAAATAACGCTTCCAGCAGCGGAAGAAAATGTATTTGCAATAAATGCTAAAAAGAAAACGGAAACAGTTTCGTTGCATATTTATGCTCCATTGGAAATCGAAGGAAAAGTTTTGGTTAGAAATCTTGCTCAAATTTGTAAAACAATTAATCTGAATCTAAAAAAAGGATGGAATACTATTGAAGTCAGTACAAAAGATTTTCCTGTTGGAATTCATTCTTTTTCTTTATTGATAAAAGAGAATGTTGTCGCCGAAAGATTGGTTTTCCTAAACTATCAAGATGGGCTAAAAATAGAAATTAAAACCGATAAAGAAACGTATTTGCCTAGAGAAAAAGTAAATGTTTCAATTGTGACAAAAGACAAAAATAATGTGCCTATTCCGTCAAGTTTAGCTGTTTCTGTAGTCGATTCAAAATTACTCACTTATATTGATGATAAACAGGACAATATTTTGTCTTGGCTGTTTCTTGGATTTGAATTAAAAGGTAAAATACATGAACCAAGATTTTATTTTGATGACAATAAAGCTCAGGAAATAAAAGAAGAAGCAATTGATCTGCTGTTGAATACACACGGTTGGAGAAAATACAATCAAGAGAATCTTCAAAATTTAATTTCAGAAGTAAAAAACAGCATCCTGCCAGAACAAAACAAAGGGATAGCAGGTTTTGTTACCAATCACAAAAAAAGAGGCGTTTCGAAAAAAGTACTTCTTTTTTCAGATACTGGTAAAGTCTTCGAAACAAAAAGTAATTCCGGCGGTTATTTTGTGTTTAATAAAGTTTCTTTTTCAAGCTTTGCTTATTTGGTCGTTGAAGGAAAAAGCAATAAACAATATATGATAACAAATTCATATACAAATAGTAATGAATTTTTGGCAATGAAAGATACGCTTAGAAATAAAACGCCTCTAGAAGTAAGTTTTAGGCCGGCCGAAACAAAAGAAATCATAACAGAAAGTGGTCAAATTAGAGGAACTCCAATCGTATTGTCATCAGATTCGGCTAATTTATCAGAAGTAGTAGTTGTAGGTTATGGAAGTACTAACAAAAAAATGATTTCTGGTGCTATTGTAAAAATAAATGCTGCAGATATCACTAATTCTTTAAGCGGAAGAGCAGCGGGAATTCAAATAACAGAATCTTCTGGACAGCCGGGATCTGCGGACAAAGTTAGAATTAGGGGATTAAGTTCAGTTTATGGAAGTAGAGCAGGAGGGCAACCTTTAATTGTTGTAGATGGAATTCCATACGTTAATAATGAAAATTCCTCTGTTTTTGGCAATTTATCGGTAAATTCAATAGAATCAGTTACAATTCTGAAAGATGCTTCGGCAACAGCGATTTATGGATCTGCAGGAAATTCTGGAGTGATTTTGATAACGACGAAAAATAGAATGTTTCAAGGAAATATTCTTTTAGGAAAAAAACACAAATACTCTTTTGAGCAGATAAATAAAACTTCGGCTAAAGTGATAAGTGTAGCAGAAAGATTTTATGTGCCAAAATACCAATCTACAATCGTTGAAGAAAAAACAGATTTTAGAACTTGTATTTACTGGAATTCAATCATTCAGACAGATAAAAACGGTATGGCTAATTTTGATTTTTATACTTCTGATGATAATACTTCTTTTAAAATTCTAGCAGAAGGAACATCTTATAAAGGTGATTTAGGCAAATCGGAAGCTGTTTTTGCTGTAAAAGAGTTAATTCAAACCGATGTAAAAGTGCCACTTTATGCTTCGCAGGAAGATGTAATTTTAGTACCGCTTTGGCTGAAAAATAATTCAGACAAGAACTTAAACTTAACGTATAAAGTTAATTTTTATGAACAAAAGGATTTAGTTGAACAAACCTCTTCTGTGGAACTAAAACCAAATGAAACAAAAAGTATTACTATCAAATTAATTGCGTCTAAAATTGGAAGAAATATACCATTGGGAATCGCCTTAACCGGAGACGATTATAAAATGACTATTAGAAAAAGAATTGATGTCTATTCAAAGGGATTCCCTGTGAATATTGATATTTCTGGGGTAAAATCTCAAACAGCAGCGTTTGAAATTCAAGATGCATTTCCAGGATCAATTACCAGTGATTTTAAATTGTTTTATAATCCATTTTCCGCCATTTTCAGTTCTCTTGAAGGCATGATGCGTGAACCTCATGGCTGTTTTGAGCAAGTTTCTTCCTCAAATTATCCAAATATTATGGCGATGCAATTGCTTAAGTTTAAAAACATGTCACCAGAATTTAAAGAACGTGCCTTGAAGTATTTAGAAGTTGGTTATCAAAAACTTAAAAATTATGGGTCAAAAGGTGGTGGTTTTGAATGGTATGGAGGCAATCCAGGTAATGAAGCATTGACAGCCTATGGTTTATTGCAATTTCATGAAATGAAAGAGTTTGTTAATGTAGATCAGAAAATGATTGACAGAACTATAGAATGGTTGAATTCCAGAAAAGATGATAAAGGTGGATTCAATCAAAATCCTGGAAAATATGGATTCTCTGGAATAAAAAATACTGTTAATAATGCCTATATCGTTTATGTTTTATCTGAAATTGGAAAAATTGATATTGAAAAGCAGTATCAAACGGCTTTAGAAGAAGCTTTAAAAAGCAGAGATTTATACCGAATGGAACTAGCAGCTTTAACTGCATTTAATTTGAATAAAATTCCAGAGTACAAATCGCTTATGAGTTTGATAAAAGCCAAAATGGATAAACAAGTTTTTAATCATTTAGAAGCAGAACAAACGGTGATTAATAGTTACGGGAAATCGATGAATATAGAAATCGCTTCCTTGTATGCTATTGCTTTATTAAAAGAAAAAGAAATTACAGGTGAAGTAACAAAAACTTTAAATTTTATTCAAACTTCCAGAACATCTTACGGATTTGGTTCGACACAAGCTACTGCTTTGGCTTTAAAAGCTATTACAGAATTTAATAAGCTTTATATTAATACAGTAGCCGTTAAAGAAGCGGTAATGAGTGTTAATGATGAATTGATTGATTTGTCTGTAAAAGATAAAAGTGGAAATGCAGCTTTAAATGATTTAAAAATAAAAGAAGGACAAAATAAGTTTGATATTCAAATTCAGGAAGACAATATGTTGCCTTATACTTTGAATGTTCAATACAATACGTATACACCAATTAATTCTAAAGAATGTAAATTGTCTTTAAAAACAAACGTTTTACAAAACAAAGTAAAAATAAGCGAAACGCTTAGAGTTCAAATTGAAGTTGAAAATAAAACCGCAAAAGAAGTTTCAAATCCAATTGCAAGAATAGGAATTCCGGGCGGACTGACTCCAGAACCTTGGCAACTTAAAGAATTAGTAGAAAAAAATGCTGTGGATTATTATGAAATCTTTGGCAACGAATTGGTGTTTTATTTTAGAAAATTGAACGCTAGAGAAACCCGTAAAATTAATGTTGATTTTAAAGCTATTGTTCCAGGAGATTATAAAGGAATTGCTTCGTCAGCTTATTTATATTACGAAAAGGAACACAAAAATTGGAATAAAGGTTTAGAAATTGAGGTTTTACCTTAATTCAATAAGTTGAATATCCTAACAGGTTTTCAAAACCTGTTAGGTGTTTTTGATTTCAGATTGAAGAATTAAAGTTTTTTATCTCTATAATAATTAATCATCAAATCAATAAACTTGCTGTAACTTTCCATTCCGTCTTTCTGATTGTTTGATTTTAAGAAATTATCATAGAGAAAATGAAAACCTTTGTCAATAAAAGTGTCGTATTTTTTCCAGAAATCTTCACTTTCTTTATAGTTTTTCAAAATTCCGGGATGAACTGTTTTCTTTAATTGATTAAAAACGTTCTCATTTTTGTATTTCCAGATTCCTAAACAATAGCGTAAAACAAAACTGTATCCAGAATATTGGTAATATAAATTATCATTTTTAACTGAAGCCAAAACACCAATAAAGTTACACTCGTTTTCACTAGCGTATCCAATCTGATGTGCCATTTCATGCGAAGTGGTGACTGGAAAATTATACATTGGAAGTAAATAGTTTATCTGTGCTTCATTTGTAAACGGATTTAAATAACCTCCAAATCCCATATAAGTTAAAGGCACGCTAAATAAAGATTTTTTTACGCTTAAAGTTTCATATTTGAAATATGGATATTCGTTTGCCAAATTATCATAACCGTTCAAAATCATATCAAAAGATTCTTTTTGAGAATAAGGAAACACAATTTTTTCACTCTTATTCTTTGTAATGGCAAGTTGAATTTCATTTGTTTTTACTATTAACCTTTTGGTAAAAGCATAAAGATCAGCATCTGAATACTCTCTTTTAATTTCCATTTTTTCAAATAGAGGTTTGCGATAATAGTTGAAAGCCCAAAGAAGATGGAAGAAAAAATAAAAAACAGAAATTTTTCCTAAGATTGTTAAAAGATTGTCTTTCCAATCTGTCCTCCAATTTTTTCTGATTTTCCAAAACCATCCAATTATAGATAAAATTAAAAGTGCATAAATACAATCGCCAAGAGAGAAAGGAATTTTCCCCAAAGCTATTCTCGAAAAATGCGAAATTCTTAGAAAGAGATTGTTGCTGTAAAAGCCTTCGACATAATCTGGAAAATACCTCAGAATTCTTAAAAAGATAATTTGAACTAAAAGAAATAAGGGAAGAATATATTTTGATTTCACAGTTTTGTTTTTTTTATAAAAATATTAATTAAAAAATCGGATGATATTATTTTTTGTAAATTTGTTATTCAATAATAAGGAAAAAATGACACAAATTACTTTAAATATTCCAGATAATGAATTGTCTTTCTTTATGCAGTTAATTGAAAAATTTAATTACGAAACTGTAATTAATGAGTTTTCTGTAACTGAAGAAATGAAAAATTTATTAGATGAAAGGAGATCGACTTCAAAAGTAGGCGATTTTGTTCCTTGGGATGAAGCAAAAAAACAATTACGATTTAAATCTAAAAAATGATTTTTAATGTAGTAATCGAGCCGAGAGCAATTCTTGATATACAAGAAGCAATTGATTATTACGAATCGAAAAGAATTGGCTTAGGTGAACATTTTTACGAAATAGTTGATGAATACTTAGTTATATTATCAAAGAATCCTTTTTTTGAAATTAGATATAAGGATTACCGCGCTCTTCCTATCAGGAAATTTCCATTTATTATATTTTATTTTATTGATGAAAAAATTAAAACGGTATACATCATGTCTGTTTTTAATACTTCATTAAGTCCTTCTAAATATCCTTTATAGACTGTTTTCGATTTGTACTTAATCCTTAGTACATATTTCTAAATCCATTTAGAGCCATTATAATTTGTGCTAATTCATATAATTCGCGGCTAAAAAAGCAATTAAACTTTGTAACTTTGAAGCGCTTAATTGTTAAACATCAAACAAAATATAATGAGTCAAGAAATAAGAAATCTGGAACCAAAAGCACTTTGGAATAAATTCGCAGATTTAAATGCTGTTCCGCGTCCATCAAAGAAAGAAGAGCGCGTAATTGAGTTTATGAAAAACTTTGGAAGCAGCTTAGGTCTGGAAACTTTTGAAGATGAAATTCGAAATGTAATTATCAGAAAGCCTGCAACTCCTGGTATGGAAAATCGTAAACCTATCGTAATGCAAGGACATTTGGATATGGTACACCAAAAAAATGCAGATACAGTTTTTGACTTCGATACTCAGGGAATCGATATGTATGTAGATGGAGACTGGGTTCGTGCTCGTGGCACAACACTTGGAGCCGATAATGGGTTAGGAGTAGCGACTATTATGGCAATTTTAGAAAGCAAAGATATTCCGCATCCTGCGATTGAAGCTTTGTTTACAATCGATGAAGAAACTGGAATGACAGGAGCTTTAAATCTTAAAGGAGGCATTTTACAAGGACAGATTTTATTAAACCTAGATACGGAAGAAGATGATGAAATTGATATTGGATGTGCTGGAGGAATCGATGTAACAGCTACAAGAACGTATCATGAAGAAGAAGTTCCAGAAGCTTCTGTTGGATATACGATTACGGTAAAAGGGCTAAACGGAGGACATTCAGGAATGGATATCCATAAAGGTTTAGGAAATGCCAATAAAATTATGAATCGTTTATTGTTTGATGCATTTGAAAACTTCGGTTTACAAATTGTTGAAATCAATGGAGGAAGTCTTCGAAATGCAATTCCGAGAGAAAGTGTTGCCAAAGTAATCATTTCTCAAATGTTTGATGAAGCGTATGTTTATGACATGCAGGAAATAATTGCTGATATCAAAGCAGAATACAAAACAACTGAGCCCAATTTAACGATTGAAATTGTAAAAGGAGATTTACCTGAAAAAGTAATGGATCTTGGTGTTCAGGAAGGAATTATTAGAGCAATTTATGCTGCGCAAAACGGAGTGTATAAAATGAGCGCTGATATGGCTGATTTGGTTGAAACTTCTAATAATATTGCTCGTGTAGTTATAAAAGATGGAGAAATTTTGGTTGGATGTTTAACACGTTCTTCTGTTGAATCTTCAAAATTTGATTTGGCTAATTCTTTACGTTCTGCTTTTGAATTAGTAGGATGCGAAGTAGAACTTTCTGGTTCTTATCCAGGATGGACTCCAAATGTAAATTCTGAGATTTTGGAAGTTTTAAAAGAGATTTACGAAAAGCAAAATGGAGAACAGCCTAAAGTTGTAGCTTGTCATGCAGGTTTAGAATGTGGAATTTTAGGCACTAATTATCCAGATATGGATATGATTTCTTTTGGGCCAACAATTCACGGAGCACATTCTCCAGATGAAAGAGCAAGTATTTCTTCTGCTCAGAAATATTGGAAATTTGTTTTAGAAATTCTTGAGAATATACCAGTTAAGAATTAGTGTTCAGTGGTCAGTTTTTTTTTTAGTGATCAGTAATCTGGAAAACTTATAATAAAAAAAGGAGTGATTTATCACTCCTTTTTTTTGTATATACTGACCACTAAAATCTGACCACTGATCACTTAACTTTAGTTTCTTTTCAAAACTTTATACTGTTCATAACAAGCACTAATGGCATCCATAATCTGCAAATCATTTGCTGTTTGAATGAATGAATCAGAATAGTTGCATCGATGCATGATTTCGGGGATTTCGTCTTTGCTGATTCCTAATAATACAGCAACCGTTTCACGGTCGTATTTTGATTCTAGAAGCGTTCGAACGGTATCGTCTTTCTTCATTTCCTTCAATTTCTTGAGCTCTTTACCATTTTTACCGAAGAAATTATAAAGCATATCGGCGGGGTTAAAGATGGATCCTAAAACCTTACCAAAAGCATTTGGAGCATATTCTCCAGCTTCATAACCTTGCGTAAGACCAGAAATACTATAACGATAGTTTTCTTTAGTAGGGATTAATTTAGAGTCAATTTCAAGATATCCAGTTAAGGTAAACGGAGCAATAATAACTTCTTCTAGAGCAATTGCTTTTTCGGTAAGCTGAATTCGTGTTACTTTGTTTTTGATCCAGTCATTTGTAACTCTAATTCTAAGAGATTGGAAACCAAGAATAGAAAAATGCAGTGTATCATTGACTTGCACATCAATTTCAAAATACCCTTTTTCGTCAGATTTTGCACCACGAACTTTGTTGGTATTAATAATGTTTACACCTGCTAAGGGCTGTTTGCTGTTGTCGTTAATAATGTAACCTGAAACTCTTTGGGGAACCGTTGGCTGCGTATCTTGCGCAAAACCAATGTTAGCCATAAGAATAAAAAAGAAAACTGCGAAATATTTCATATCCTGATTTAAAGCTCTAAAAGTAGTAAATCGGGATTAAATATCTCGCAGTCTTGGAATTTAATTATAAGAAAATTAACAAAGGCTGCAGTATTGCTTTTTTGTGTTAAATAAAAAGAGATAGGGAAGATTAAGTTATATTGTTTTGGATTGAAGAGCTCATCATAGCAAAAAAAATCTATGTATAAAAAAATCCCAAATTCCAATTATATCTGGAATTTGGGATTTTGTATTTTAAGAAATTGAAATATTAATCTCTTCTCGGTCTTCTTGGTCTAGACGAATCGCCAAAGCTTTCAGAACGTCTTGGAGCTCTGTCTGAGCCTCCGTTTTCGTTTCTTGGAGCAGAACTTCTAAAACCACCTTCTCTTCTTGGAGCTGATGAATTTCTATCACTTCTGAATCCGCCTTCGCGTGAACCTCCGTCTCTTGAAGAGTTTCTATCGCTTCTAAATCCGCCTTCACGTCTTGGAGCAAAATTTCCTTCTCTTCTGCCAGAATCACGTCTTCCACCACGGTTGTTGTGGTCACGTCTTCCACCGCCATCATTTTTAGAAATCTCAACATTGATACGACGACCTTCTAATTGTACGTTGTTTAAAACGTCCATTACTTTGTCTGTATGCTGTGGATCAGTATTGAAGAAAGAGAATCCTTCTTTTACGTCAACTTTAAAGATATCATCACGACCTAAGTCTAATGTTTCTTTCAAGTAATCTTTTAATGACATCCAATCGAAATTATCTCTAGAACCGATATTCACGAAATAACGAACTGCTCCGTTATTGTTGAATTCTCTTGGCTCAGAATCACCTCTTTCGCGTCTGTCTGAAGATTGAGTAGAAATATCTCTGTTCTTTTTGTAATAAGCAATGAAACGGTTAAATTCTACTGAAACCATTTTCTTAATCAATTCTTCTTTAGATAAATCTTCAAGAACATTGTTAATTGCTGGTAAATAGTTGTCAATTTCGTGATCAACCTCAGTATCTTTAATTTTGTTCGCTAAGTGCAACAACTGAATTTCGCAGATTTCGATTCCAGAAGGAATAGTTTTTTCTTCGAATTTTTGTTTGATGATTCTCTCGATAGAAGAAATTTTACGTAACTCACTTTTTGTAACAATTACAATAGAAGTACCTAATTTTCCTGCTCTACCAGTACGACCAGAACGGTGGTTGTAAGTTTCAATCTCGTCAGGTAATTGGTAGTTCACAACGTGTGTTACGTTATCAACGTCAATACCACGTGCAGCAACGTCAGTAGCAACGAGCATCTGAATTTGTCTTCCACGGAAAGATTTCATTACACCATCACGTTGCGCTTGAGATAAATCTCCGTGTAACGCAGCGGCGCTATATCCATCTTCAATTAACTTCTCAGCAATAGCTTGAGTGTCTCTTTTTGTACGACAGAAAACTACAGAGAAAATGTCTGGATTAGCATCAGCTAAACGTTTTAACGCTTCGTAACGATCACGAGCATTTACTAAGTAAAATTCGTGAGAAACTGTAGATGAACCAGAGTTTTTAGTTCCTACAGTGATTTCTAATGGTTCGCTCATGAATTGTTTTGCAATTCTGGCAACCTCTTGCGGCATAGTTGCAGAGAACAACCATGTGCTTTTTTCATCTGGAGTATCTGATAAAATAGATACAATGTCATCATAGAATCCCATGTTTAACATTTCGTCAGCCTCATCCAAAACACAGTAGTCTATGTTTTTAATGTTAACCAAACCTCTGTTAATCATGTCTTGCATTCTTCCTGGAGTTGCCACAATAATTTGCGCTCCTCTCTTTATTTCTCTTGCTTGTTCTGTTATACTAGCTCCTCCGTAAACTGCTACCACATTAATACCTTTTTCGTATTTAGAGTAGTTTTTAAGTTCGTTAGTAATCTGTAAACATAACTCGCGTGTTGGCGATAAAACTAATGCTTGTGTATTTCTGTTGTCGGCATCAATTTTTTGAATTAGCGGAAAACCGAAAGCTGCCGTTTTCCCTGTCCCTGTTTGAGCCAACGCAACCATATCCGTGTCTTTTTCCAATAATAGGGGAATCGCCTTTTCCTGTACCTCTGACGGATTTTCAAATCCTAGATCTAAAATCGCCTTCAGTAACGATTCATTTAATCCTAATTGTTCAAATTTATTCATATGTGTTTTTAAAATAGGGTGCAAAATTACTGTTAATTATTCAGATAAACTAATGCAATTTCAAGAATTATGTATTTGTTATGATTTGATTATCAAAAAGTTACGATTTTGGTAAAATGATTTTTTATAAGAAATCAAGAATTTGTCCCAAAAACACGTCTTAAAATGTAAAAATTAAGTATTAAAATGTTGTATTTTAAACAATTATTTTGTGGTGTTCAGGAAATCAATTAGTTGCTTAACCGCTTTTCCGCGATGACCAATGGTGTTTTTTGTTTCCAAAGGCAGTTCTGCAAAGGTTTTGTCAAAATTTTCAGGTTTAAAAATTGGATCATATCCAAAACCATTTGTACCCGTTTTGCTCAATGTTATTTCGCCTTTTGCAATTCCTGTAAATAAATATTGTTTTCCGTTAAGATTTAAAGTGATAACGGTTTTAAATTGGGCGTTGCGATTTTCTTTGTCTTTTAATCCGTCCAAAAGTTTATTCATATTATCGTCAGCATTTTTCTGTTCGCCGGCATAACGTGCAGAATAAACTCCAGGTTCGCCATTTAAAGCATTAACTTCTAAACCTGTGTCATCTGCAAAACAATCATAACCATATTTCTGGGTTACATAATCTGCTTTTAAAATCGCATTTCCTTCAATGGTATCTGCAGTTTCTGGAATATCTTCCAAACAATTAATATCTTCTAAACTTAATATTTTAATGCTTTCAGGAAGCATACTTTGAATTTCGGCAATTTTATTTTTGTTGTTTGAAGCGAAAACGAGTTTCATAGCATTAAGTGTTTAAATGATTTTCAACACAAATTTAGAATTCTTATATTTGATATGTTAGCTAAAATTCAAATAAATGCAATTATCAGTACTTTATAAAAAAATCCTGCCTTTTGTAAAGCCTTACAGAAAAATGGTAATTGCGACTTTACTGCTTACGTTTTTAGGTTCCTTTGCAGCGCAGGTAAATGCTATTATTTTAAAATATACGGTTGATACCATTAATACTTTAATGGTAGCGCATGAACCATTATCAAAAGGATTTCATCTTTTGGGAATTATTAGCATCGTCCTATTGACAAAAGAGTTGGTTAATTCTGTTGTGCAATTTGGACAGAAATTCTATGGAGAAAAACTCCGCATCTTTATTACACGTGATATTTCTCAAACCATAGTCGAAAAAATCTTAAGCTACAGAATGGAGTTTTATACTTCTGATGAAAACGAAAGCGGTAAATTACAGACCAGAATTGATGCCGGAATCAGCAGTTTGACACGATTGGTTCAAAACTTCTTTATTGACATTCTACCTTTATTTGCCAATGCGTTTGTGGCTTTGGTTATTATGTTTTATGCTAATGTTTATGTTGGGTTGGTAAGTTTGTGTATTATTCCGATTTACTTTTATATTAGCCAGTTACAGGCAACAAGATTAAGCGGATTCAGAAGAAGAATGCGTAATTATCGTGAAACTAAGAATAACGGAATCATAAGTTTGATTGAATCGATAACGGTGATTAAATCTTTTGTGCGAGAATCTACAGAAGCCGATCGCCATGAAAAGATTCAGTATGAAATGACCGAAAATCAGTTGGAAACCCGAAAAACCAGTTTTATTTTTGAAAGCATTAAAAGTTTTGTGGAGCAAATTGGAGTTGTAATTATAATTATTCTGACCGCTTATTTTGTGTTGAATAATCAAATGACAATTGGCGCGATCATGTTTCATATTATGTTATTTAATAATGTTTCGTCTCCAATTAGACAATTGCACCGAATTTACGATGAAGTCAATGACGCTTTAATTTATTCTGAAGGTTTCTTTGATATTTTGGAAGCCGAAAAAGAAAAAGAAACCAGCGGTACTTATATTCCAGAAAAAATCGTCGGATTAATAGAAGTAAAAAATGTTGATTTTATTTATCCAAACGGAACTCAAGCTTTGTTTGATATTAATTTTACGGTTAAACCGAATGAAACTTCTGCTTTAGTTGGATTGAGCGGTGCAGGAAAAAGTACCATTATTAATTTACTGGATAAGTTTTATCTTCCATCGTCAGGGCAAATCTTTTTAGACGGAGTGGATTTAATAGATTATGATACCGATTTCCTTCGAAAAAATATAGGTTTGGTACTTCAGAAAAACCATATTTTTAAAGGAACCGTTGCCGAGAATATTTTATATGGAAATCCTGAAGCTTCGCATGAAGAGGTCGTTGAAGCTGCAAAACAAGCTTATATTCACGAACAAGTAATACAATTGCCAAAAGGTTATGATTCTGATGCCCATTTGCTTTCGGGTGGACAGCAACAACGAATTGCAATTGCCAGATTGTTTTTAAAAAATCCGCCGATCATTTTCCTTGATGAACCAACGGCGAGTTTAGATGCGATTGCGACAGAGCAGATTAAAAAGTCTTTAGATGCTATCAAAAAAGATAGAACTGTGATTATCATATCGCACAGTATTTCCCAAATAATAGATGCATCAAATATTATTGTTTTAGAAAAAGGACATTGCGTCGAAAAAGGAACTCACGATGAATTGTATGATAATAAAAGAACCTATTATCAAATTTTTATGGCAATGGCCAACAGTTTAAATATTGATAAAATCACACAGACTTTCGATTGAGAAAATTCAAAGTAAATCTTTCTACAATAAAAGCAGAAAAAATTCCAAAAGTATAAGCCACAATATCCGACCATAAAAATCCTTGACCTAAAACATATCTTCCAAAAAGAGTTTTTCGGAGTTCTATCATCCATTCGCCCTGGTATAATTGCAAAAATTCAATGCCATAACAAATCAACAGAGAAAGTAATGCAATTAAGAAAGCATTTTTAAACGGAAAAAATATTCGAACTAAAAAATAAATCATTACAGCATATAAAAAATCGCCTATACATAATGGAATGAAAGAGATTTTTCTTGAAAGAATTCCAAGAAAAATGATACTAAGAAAAACTATAGAGTAGCTGATTCGGGGTTTCAAGTTTAGAGATATTTTGTTATAAGCGAATTTAGGTTAAAACATGGTAATTTCTCTTTGTCAAAGTTCAAAACTTTGACAAAGAGGAAAGCGAAAAGAAAAAAAACATACATAAAGTAGTACATCAATAATCCGTTTTTAGGGTGCAGAAAATACAAAACCCAAATCGATTTACTTTATTTAATACATTTATCAGTTAAAATAACTATTTACCAAAAGTAACCACATGAATACAAAATTCTTTATCCTGATTACCGCTTTGTTTCTTTTAGGAAATCAAAGTTATTCTCAAAAAGACAAAACGTTTAATATTAAAAAGCAGTTGGAATATTGTGCAGAACAAGCTTCTAAAACATTAAAAGTAATTCCAAATGACGGTACTTCGCCACGAACAGTTCCAAACGGAAGCAAAGATTGGAAGTTTGTTGGCTACAAGGACTGGACAAGCGGCTTCTGGCCTGGAGAATTATGGTTTTTATACGAAGCAACCAAAGATAAAAAATGGGAAAAAGAAGCCGATAAATTCAGTCGTTTTTTAACGCCTTTATCTGTCAGCAAAGCCGGAGATCACGATTTAGGTTTTCAGGTTTTTAATAGTTTCGGAAACGGATACAGATTGACTAAAAATCCGGAATACAAAGAAATTATCCTAAAAACTGCTGATACTTTGGCAAAACTTTTTAATCCGAAAGTGGGAACAATCCAATCTTGGCCTCATAATAAAATGGGCGGTCATAATACTATTATCGATAATATGATGAATTTGGAATTATTGTTTTGGGCTTCAAAAAATGGCGGAAATAAAAAGTTATATGATATTGCCGTAAAACATGCCGAAACTACAATGGCGAATCATTTTAGACCGGATAATACTTCTTATCACGTAATCATTTATGATTTTGAAACTGGTAAAAAAATAAAAGGAAGAACTGCTCAAGGGTATAGTGACGACAGTATGTGGGCAAGAGGACAAGCTTGGGCGATTTATGGTTTTACAATGACTTACAGAGAAACAAAAGATGTCAAGTTTTTAGATTTTGCTCATAAATTGGCACGTGTTTATTTAGATAAATTAACAACAGAAGATTTAGTTCCGTATTGGGATTTCAATGCGCCAAACATTCCGAACGAGCCTAGAGACGCTTCGGTCGCAGCTATTGTTTCTTCGGCACTTTTAGAGTTAAGTGCTTATACAAAAGATAAGAATTTAAAAAATGAATATTTAGCAAAAGCTAAAAAAATGATTGTTTCGCTTTCAGACCATTATCAGAGTCATGATGTTAATTCGGCATTTTTATTACATTCAACGGGACATAAACCAGCAGGAAGTGAGATAGATTGTTCTATAAATTACGCAGATTATTATTATCTTGAGGCACTTTTGAGACTTGAGAAAATAAAAAAAATATGAAAAAAAGGCGAGTTCTTAGTTTTGCTCTCGGTTTTATTATAATTACGTTAGCTGTTCTTAGGGTTACTTTCGGAATAATTAGATTTGTTAATTATCACTCTCATAAAAATGATATAAAGAAGCCTTTTTTAGATATTAGTCCATATGTAATGACACTTGAGGAAGCTGAAAGAAGAACACAACAACATCTAGTAGATATAAAAAAGGCACGAGATACAATATCAAATACTATTTTATATCTAGATTATAATAGCTTAGATAAAATGTCCTTTGTAGATAAGAGAAATTACGGGCTGAATAAAGTAAAAAATGATTCTATACTTTTTATTGATTTTAATACTCAATTAAAAATTCCTAAGGATTATTATAGTAAACAGAGTTACAATGATTCTTTGCGTGCAGCATTTAAATCGGTTGAAGATTTAAATGTTTTTATTTATACTTTTAAAGCTCAAGGTAATGTTGAAAGAAATTTTAAAAGTTTGAAAACCAAAAATGATTTAAAAAATTACAGACAAGAAGATATTGTAATTAATGACGAAGGTATTTCATATAAAATGTCTGAAAAGAATAAACAGTTTAGAGGTTATGTTTTTTATTTTCAAAATAAGAAAGAAGAATCTCTAACTTTTTTTGAGTTTGAGAGTAATAAATTGTCAGGTAAAGAGTTAAAAATAAAAGCTTTTGAATTTTTAGCAGAAAATTTAAAGCACAAAAAATAGAATTTTAAATGTTTCAGAACCAAAAAAGCAAATAAAAAGAATGAATAAAATAAAACAAATTTTGATTGCAATTATTCTTGTAATGTCAATTGTAAGCTGTAAAAATACCAAGCAAAAACTTCAGGAATATGTTGTAACTTATAATAAAACAATTGCGCCAAGTTTTAGGGCAGATGATGTAACGCTTACAACTGCTAGAGGTTATATAAATGATGATAAAATCGAACTGCGATTTGAAACCAATTTAGAGCAAAATGAAGCCAATAAGTCGGCTGCTGTAATTTCTTTTCCAAAATTGATAAAACAAATGATTGATAAAGATCAGATTCCGAGACAATTAATTGAAGAAGGAGTTCAGTTTGATGTTTATTTTCTAGCAGATGACAATACTGTCTTGGATAAAGAAATTTTAAAAGGTGAATCTTTGAAAGATTTTTTGAAATAAAATCTAATTTTCAGCCACTTTAATTCTTACATATTGAAAGTCTCTTTAAATCAAATTTGAAGAGACTTTTTTGTATTTATAGTTTAATGCTAAAAGGAGGTATGTTTTTATATTCTTACAAATTTACGTTTTTTGTCGTTATAATTTGTTTGTATTCAAACGATTAAGAGTTGGTTTTTGTCGATTAAATGTTGTTTTTATGTTGTAATTTAATTATGTTTGAGTTAAAAAATAACTATAAAACCAATAATTTATGAAAAAAATTACCCAAATCGCATTCGCGCTAACCTTCGCATTATTTTTAATCAGCTGTAAAAACACCAAGCAAAAAATCCAAGAACATGTAAGCACTTATAATAATTCTTCTTCGATTAAAGGCCATGGAATAACCAGTACGGCAGCAAAAGCTTTTCTAAACGACAACAAAATCGAAATTAGAATTGAAACGAACTTAGAGGAAACGGATGAAAACAGAACAGCTTACAAAGATTCATTTCCAGATCTATTAAGAGAAATGATTAAGAATGATCAAATCTCTACAGAATTAATTAATGAAGGAGTATCTTTTGATGTTTACTTTTTAGCTTACAATAATGCTATTTTAGCACAGCAGTTGGTAAACAAAGAAGAACTGGCGGTTTTAGAAGGAACTGCAGAACCAAATAAAGAAACAGCAAAATTGTAATTAGAAACAGATTTTAAAAAAGCCCCTTCAAGAATTTGAAGAGGCTTTTTTATTTAAGAGAACTGAGTAACGTTTTTCAAATTATCAGGGAAATACATATCCGATAGATTAGCAAATTCATCACCTCTCATGAAGATGTTAATGTCTACATCAGCAAAACTGTTTTTTCCAGCGGCCGCCAAAAGTTCATTGGCAGAATGCAATGTGTTTTTATGAAAATGATATACACGTTCTGACTTATCGGTTACAACCAAACCTTTCATCAGCATTTTATTTTGAGTCGCAACTCCTGTTGGACATTCGTTGTTATGGCAACGAAGTGCTTGGATACAGCCTAAAGAAAACATAAATCCTCTTGCGCTGTTACACATATCTGCGCCAAGCGCTACAGCATGTAAAATAGAGTAACCTGAGATTATTTTTCCGCTTCCAATAATACGCATTTTATCACGAATCCCTAAACGAACCAAAGTCTGGTTTACAAAGATTAAAGCCGGCTTAAAAGGCATTCCAACACCATCAGCAAATTCTAAAGGAGCAGCACCTGTTCCGCCTTCAGCGCCATCAACTGTGATGAAATCAGGGTAAATATCTTCATTAATCATCTCTTGACAGATGGCCTCAAACTCAGCGGTATTTCCAATACAAAGTTTAAAACCAATTGGCTTTCCGTTTGACAAATCACGCAGTTGTTTAATGAAATGAATTAATCCTTTGGCATCAGAAAAAGCATGATGTCCAGGAGGAGAAAGAATCATGGTATGTGGCTGAACACCTCTAATTTTTGCAATTTGTTCTGTGTTTTTAGCAGCAGGTAAAACACCTCCATGACCTGGTTTTGCGCCTTGCGAAAGCTTAATTTCGATCATTTTTACATTTGGAAGATTTGCTTTTTCTGCAAAATTTTCTGGACTGAAATTTCCTTCTGCATCACGGCATCCAAAATATCCTGTACCAATCTGCCAAGTTATATCGCCCCCGCCGGCAAGGTGAAATTCTGTTAATCCACCTTCTCCTGTATTTTGGTAAAAGTTTCCTTTTTTAGCTCCAATATTGATGGCACGAACAGCATGTTCGCTTAACGAACCAAAACTCATTGCTGAAACATTAAATAAAGAAGCAGAATACGGTTGTTTGCAATCTTTTCCACCAACTAATACACGAGGTAATTCTTCGTTTACTTTTGCTGGGAAAATAGAATGTTTTATTCCTTCGTAGTTTTCAGTATTTAAGTTCAATTGCGTTCCAAAAGGAGTGCTTGAATCAATATTTTTAGCTCTTTGGTAAACCAATGAACGCTGATTTCTAGAAAAAGGTTTTCCATCTGTAGATCTTTCGATAAAGTATTGCTGAATTTCTGGCGCAATCATTTCAAACAAATATCTGAAATAACCCAGAACGGGGAAGTTTCTTAAAATAGCATGTTTTTGCTGAGAGGCATTGTAAGCGCCTACAATTAGCAAAAGCGGAATAATAAATACGAGTAAATAACCTCGCCCGGTGTAGTAGTAAATTGCAAGAACAATTAGAAACAATAAGAATCCGTAAATAAAGAATTTCTTTCTCATGTTTTTAAAAAATTAAATAGGTAATAAATGCGATAATTAGTTGAATCTTAAACGTACATAAACGTGTTTGATTCCTTTTTTGTCCGATTCTCTTTCATCAATTTCCAGAATATCAGTTAAAGATTTCAACATTGGAGTAAGTTTAGAAAAACCATAATTTCGGGGGTCAAATTCAGGTTTTTTCTTTACGATTAAGTTTCCAACATCTCCTAAGAAAGCCCAGCCATCATCATCTTCAATATCTTCGATAGTGGCTTCGATAAGTTCAATAGTTTGTTTATCAATTTTGTGTAATGCTTTTTCAGCAGGTTTTTCGACAGGTTTTTTGGTATCCGCAGCCGCTGCTTTTGGTTTTTTCTTTTGAGTGGCTCCGTCTAAAACTTCAATGTAAATAAATCGGTCACAGGCTACAATAAAAGAATTTGGGGTTTTCTTTTCTCCAATTCCGATTACTTTCATCCCTGATTCGCGGAGTCTAATAGCAAGACGAGTAAAATCACTATCGCTCGAAACAATGCAGAATCCATCTAGTTTTCCCGAATAAAGCAAATCCATTGCATCAATAATCAAAGCAGAATCTGAAGAGTTTTTTCCAACTGTGTAACTGTACTGTTGAATAGGAGTAATGGCATGCTCCAATAAAACACCTTTCCAGCCGTTTGCATTTGGTTTGGTCCAATCGGCATAAATTCTTTTGGTGGTTGGAGTTCCAAGCTTTGCAATTTCTTCCATCATGCCTTTTACATTACTATACGGGACATTATCGGCATCGATAAGAACAGCTAGTTTTAAATCTTTCGAGTTGCTTAAAGCCATTATTTTAAAATTAGGGAATTATTACTCTCAAAGTTAGAATTAAAATTGGTTTTTATAAAAGTAAAGGGAGGAATAAGTCATTTTTTTGCCACTAATTAGTTTCATTATAAATAAGGTTTTTATCTATGAAAACTAATTAAAGATAAATTTGTCTTTTATATGGGATTTGAATACATTTGTAAAAAAAAAAATAAGGATTGTATGTTTTCAAAAGCGTGTGAATATGGAATTAGAGCTTCTATTTTTATTGCAACCAAATCTTCTGAAGGAGTTAGGGTTGGAATAAAAGATGTGGCAAAAGAAATTGATTCGCCGGAACCATTTACTGCGAAAATCATGCAGATCTTGACCAAAAGTGGAATCATCCATTCGGCAAAAGGAGTAGGAGGAGGTTTCGAAGTCTCAAATCAGGCATTGCGTTCCATAAAATTGATTCAGATTGTAGATGCAATTGATGGTGACTCCATTTATAAAGGCTGTGGAATTGGTCTGAAAGAATGCTCAGAAGTTCATCCTTGTCCCGTACACAATCAATTTAAAAAAATACGAGAACTACTCTTAACAATGCTTACAACAACAACATTGGAAGAACTGGCGCTTGGTGTAAACTCAGGAGATTTTCATTTAAAAATCTTCAGTCAAAACAAATAGAATTTTATAATTTAAATACTTAATAATGAATAAGACGATTAAAATTTCGATGGTAATGCTAATGGGATTTTTAGCAGTAACTTCTTGCGGTAAAAAAGAAACAGCGCCGGCAGAATCTACAGAAGTTAATGAAATTTCTACAGAAGGTGAAGCAGCTCCAGTAACTTCAACAGAAGAAAATGTATTAGTTATTGAAGGAAATGACCAAATGCAGTTTAATGTAAACGAGCTGAAAGCGGTAGCAGGAAAGCCAATCAAATTAACTTTGAAGCATGTTGGTCAAATTGCTAAAGAAGTGATGGGACATAATTTGGTTATTCTTAAAGAAGGAACCGATCAAGCGGCTTTTGCAGTAAAAGCAAATGATGCCAAAGCAACAGATTATATTCCTGAATCGGAAAAAGCTTCGATTATTGCACATACTAAGTTATTAGGAGGTGGAGAAGAAGATACAATTGAATTTACAATTGATAAAAAAGGAAGTTATCCTTTCGTGTGTTCTTTCCCTGGTCACGTTGCTCTAATGAAAGGTGTTTTAATTGTTGAATAGATAAATACTAAAAACTCCAATCTAAATTGAGGTTGGAGTTTTTTTTAAATATAATAAAAGACAAAATTGTCTTTTATTGAAGTAAGTTGATTAAATATTAAAAGTAATTTTTTGAAAGATGGAAAATTTAAAAGAAAAAACAATAGGATCATTCGTAGCTGAAGATTTTAGAACAGCTGCCGTTTTCTCCAAATACAGAATCGATTTTTGCTGTAAAGGAAACCGAACAGTAAATGAAGTCTGCGAAAAACAAAATATTGATGCAGATACTTTATTGGAAAATATTCTTCAGGTAGCACAATCTGAGAATAATGGAAGTATCGATTTTAATTCCTGGCCTTTAGATTTATTGGTAGATTATATTGAAAAAACGCATCATCGTTATGTGGAAGAAAAAACGAATGTTTTAATTCCGTTTTTAGATAAATTGTGCAAGGTTCACGGTGCTAATCATCCCGAATTATTCAGAATAAATGAATTGTTTATTGGCTGTGCGGGAGAATTGGCACAGCATATGAAAAAAGAAGAGTTGGTATTATTTCCTTTTGTTAAACGAATGGTAAAAACCAAAGAATCAGATGGGATTCTGCATCAGCCTTCTTTTGGTACGGTTTCAAATCCGATTGCCATGATGATGCATGAACATGATAATGAAGGCGAACGCTTTAGAGAAATCGCAGCATTGACCAATAATTATACACCTCCAGCCGATGCCTGTACAACTTATAGAGTGACTTTTTCAATGCTTAAAGAATTCGAACAAGATCTTCATAAACACATTCATTTAGAAAATAATATATTATTTCCAAAAGCAGAAGTTTTAGAAAAAGATTTTGTTGAGGTAGAATAGATGAAATTTGAACATGGTTTTATTAAAAACAAAAAACAAGAGCCGATTCGTTCCTAAAAATCTTCTCTTGTTTTTTTACTAATTCAAAATATTTAAAGCTGATAGTCTTTTGTGCTTATAAAGCACTCATGACTTAAATCTTTAGCAAAGATAATTCACAATTTGTTTAAGAATTGTGATAAAAATCATAAGAAAAATATAATTCTCTGTTTAAGTTATAAGCATTTTTACAATTTGGATAAGAGGTAAATCGTATTAAAAAGAGGATGTTCAATATTTTTAAATAAAAATAAATGACAGTCTGAATTTTAGAAGAATAATGATTATTTTTGCTCGCTGATTAAGTTAAAAAATACTACACTATAATATTATGGTAAAAGATTTATTCGAAAGAATTCAAGAAAATAAAGGTCCTTTAGGAAAATGGGCTTCACAAGCTGAGGGATATTATGTTTTCCCAAAATTAGAAGGTGAACTAGGACCAAGAATGCAGTTTCATGGAAAAAACATCCTGAACTGGAGTTTAAATGATTATTTAGGTTTAGCAAATCATCCAGAAGTTCGTAAAGCAGATACAGATGCAGCAATTCAGTTTGGAGCAGCTTATCCAATGGGAGCACGTATGATGTCTGGACACACTACGTACCACGAACAATTAGAAAATGAGTTGGCTGAATTCGTAATGAAAGAATCGGCTTATTTATTGAATTTTGGTTACCAAGGAATGGTTTCTATCATTGATGCTTTGGTTACTAAAAATGACATTATCGTTTATGATGTTGACTCACATGCTTGTATCATTGATGGTGTTCGTTTACACATGGGTAAACGTTTCACATACAAACACAATGATTTGGAAAGTATGGAGAAAAACTTGCAGCGTGCTACTAAAATGGCTGAAGAAACTGGAGGAGGAATTTTATTCATTACAGAAGGTGTTTTCGGAATGCGCGGACAGCAAGGAAAATTAAAAGAGATTGCTGAGCTAAAGAAAAAATATAATTTCAGATTATTAGTAGATGATGCGCACGGTTTTGGTACACTTGGAAAAACAGGTGCTGGAGCAGGTGAAGAGCAGGGAGTTCAAAATCAGATTGATGTTTACTTTTCTACTTTTGCAAAATCTATGGCTAATATTGGTGCTTTCGTAGCAGCTGATAAATCGGTTATTGATTATTTGAAATACAATTTACGTTCTCAAATGTTTGCAAAAGCTTTACCAATGATTCAAACAATTGGTTCATTGAAACGTTTAGAATTATTACGTCAATCTTCTGCAATTAAAGACAAACTTTGGGAAAATGTAAATGCATTACAAAACGGTCTTAAAGAAAAAGGATTCAATATTGGAGACACTAATACTTGTATTACACCAGTTTACTTAGAAGGAAGTATTCCTGAAGCAATGGTAATGGTGAATGATTTAAGAGAAAACTATGGTATTTTCCTTTCTATCGTTGTATATCCTGTTATTCCAAAAGGAATTATTTTATTAAGAATGATTCCGACAGCTTCTCATACATTAGCAGATATTGAAGAGACTTTAACGGCTTTTGAAGCAATTCGTGAGAAATTGACAAACGGAACATATAAAGAAATTGCTGAACGTACTACAGTAGACGTTTCGTAATTATTTTAAAATAAATTTTCCCACATGGGAATTATGTAAAAAAATCCATTCTTTGTAAGAATGGATTTTTTTTATTTGAACTAACTTTATTTTATAATCAACAAAATAAAAAAAGACAAGTATGAAAAAAGTTATCACTATAACGACTCTGATTTTAATCGTTCTTTCTTCCTGTAAAAAAGAAACGACTACCACAGAGCCAGTACAAATTACTCCAAGTCCGCCAAAAGAAGCTGAAATTGTAGAACCTGCCGGAGATCAATGTTATGCTTGGAGATCAAACGGAAGTGTAATAGAAATGAGTTTTAATGTAAATTCTCATCAAGAGGTAAACGGAAAATTAAGCTATAATATCGTAGGAAAAGATAAAAATGAAGGAAGCTTAATTGGAAATATGAAAGGAGATACTTTAATTGCCGATTATACGTTTATGTCTGAAGGAGTTTCTTCTATTAGAGAAGTTGCTTTTCTGCAAAAAGACGGTGCTTTTATTGAAGGCTTCGGAGATGTAATTGAAGCCAACGGTAAATTTTCTTTTAAAGATAAAACCAAATTAAAATTTGATGCAAAAAATACATTGACAAAAGTCGATTGTAAAGTAGAATAATGAAAGTGATTATGAAGTTAAAAACCATTCGTTTGGGGGCGAATGGTTTTTTTTGTTTTATGATTTAGAGGTTCTTTTCAGATTTAAGTTTACTTATATACTCACTTGAAACTCCATTCCAACAACACTTAATACATCTTTGATTTTCAAATTTATGATTACAATTTTCATATTCATACAAGATATGTGCACATTCAGGACATAGATTTTTCATTGGCGAAGAGTCGTCATAAAATTCGCTTTTACATTCGTCACAGATAATTATTGTAAAGTTATTATAATTCACTTTAAGTATGTTTTGTGACTGACTACTAAAAACTTCACTGGACACTAATAAATTAAAGATTCTTCAAATAAGTCTTTCTCTGACAGTGAATAATCGGATCAAAGTTTTTCCAAAGCAAATGAATTGCATTATTTTCTAATAACTCAGGAGTTCTAATACAGTTTTGAATTCCCTTTTCAGAAAATGTTTTGTAGTATTCATCAAAGATGATAGCTGTAACCCCTTTGTTTTGGTATTCAGGATGAATTCCGATAAGGTAAAAAACAACATCTTTACTGTGTTTTTTAGCTTTTAATAGCTGTAAAAAACCAAACGGAAATAATTTCCCTTTTATTTTTTGTAAGGCCTCAACAAAACTTGGCATTACAATACTAAAAGCAACTAAATTATCATCTTTGTCCAGTACAAATTTGATATATTCTGGATTGATAAAACTGATGTATTTCTTTTTGAAATAAGCTTTTTGTACGTCAGAAATGGCCACAAACGAAGCCAGTTTTGCATAGGTTTCATTAAACAAATCGAACATTTTGTCTACATGTGGCATAATGTCTTTTGTTTTAGTAAAATTAAGTGCTTTTAAGCCATAACGTTTTTTGATTAACTCCTGTGCTTTTTGGAAGAATTCAGGTTTTACATTCGAAAATGGAAATATACTTTCGATATATTGTTTCTCTACCTGAAATCCTAATTGCTCTAAATGCGTTACATAATACGGATGATTGTACCAAGTAATCATAGTTCCAACCTGATCGTAACCTTCTGTTAAAAGACCAACTTTGTCTAGATTCGAAAATCCCATTGGACCTTCGGCGTGTTCTAAATTGTGTTTTCTACCCAATTCATAAACCTTGTCCAACAGAGCTTTTGTGACTTCAATATCATCAATTACATCAAACCAGCCAAAACGCACTTTTCTTTTGTGCTGATTGTTAACTTCAGACCAATTAATGATTGCTGTAATACGACCAACAATTTTATTGTCTCTATATGCCAGATAAAAATATGCTTCAGCATTGTCAAAAGCAGGATTTTTGGTTTTGTCAAAAGATTCCAATTCATCTGCAATGATTGGCGGAACCCAATACGGATTATCCTTATATAAAGAGAAAGGAAATTTAATGTATTCGGTTAGTTCTTTTTTGCTTTTAGCTTCTTTAATTGTAATCATTAATGTGGTATTGAAAGTCTCTTTTTAAGAGCAATTGTTTGTTAAAATTTATTCATATTTAGCCTTACGTCTTCTTTCTTTTTCTTGATAATCAACGCTTTTTTCGTTGTCAAGATTCTTTTTAGCTCTATCGTTATTTTTAGCTTCTATCACTTTTTCTTTATACCATCCATCGTAACGCCATGAAACGCCAACTCCTCCATACAAAATAGATGGGGTATTTTTAAAGTTGGTGCTTATCGAAGCATCAACCTGCATATTGGCAGAAAGGAGATAAGCAGCACCGCCTCGAATAATAGAATCGCTGTAAAAGTCGCTTTTATATCCTTGGTTTTCAACAAAACCAGACCATTTGTCGTTAAAGCCGTGGGTCAAAGTTAATACATATCCGTAACTTGGATAGTCTGTACCGATATAATCTGCAATAATATTAGTTACAAAAACCCAAGAACCTCCTCCTAGGATGTTTTGCGTAATCAAAGATACTTTAGGAGAAATGGCGCCATCAGGAGAAAAATAATACGGATTATCAGCTCCAACGAAATTCGCTCCTGCAAAAACAGAAACTGCTGGAATCAATTCGCGCCACTGGAAATTACGATTGGCTTTATAACTGTAAATATTAACCTCTCTTTTATAATTTTTATAAGGATCATAAATAAGATATTTTGCACCTAAAACAGTTTGTCTAAAGTTGTTTCTCTTATAACTGGTGTAAGGAGTGTCATAATTTGCCATTTGATATTGTACATCAAATATAAATTCTAATTGTTCTAAAAAAGCGCCGTATCTAAGCGTGAAATCAGTACCAAGACCGCTGGCATCGTAATCTAATAAATCGTGTTTTTCTTTGATGCCATAAAAGCCAAGTTCAGCTTGAATTACAGATTTTCCAACGCTGTAAGCTGACATAGTTTCGCCTGGGCGATTGGAATTAATGACATCAGTATATTGCGCAAAAAACAGTTGTGGAAGAAAAAAAAGTACCGGGGCGAGTAAGTTTTTAATTTTAAACATATAATTTTTTTTGGGTTAAAATATAATAACGCATATCAAATGTACATATTTTATTATTTATTTAAGATTCATATTTTATTTTTAAACAACGGATTTATTAATTTTGAAAAAAAATTATAGTTATGCAAGAAGCATCATTTTCAGGTTTAAGATTTATTATTGGGATTATTGCCTTTTATTATATTTTTAAATTTTTGGCTAGAATCTTTTTGCCGGTTTTGGTAAAAAAGGCTGTTGAAAACGCAAGCGAAAATTTTCAGAGACAACAACAATATAATCAGCAGTTTAATCAAAGCAATACTTGGCAAAATACAAACAGAAATAATAATGATGAAATAATCATTAATACTGCTAATGCTAAACACCCGCGCGAAACCAAAAAAGTGGGAGAGTATGTTGATTACGAAGAAATAGATTAGATTTGTATCCTGAAAATTTAGGATTCATTTTAACCCAAACCAGCCAAAATTGAAAATAGTAAATAAGTTCTATCCGCATGCCCTTGTTGTACTGGGCTTTATTCTTGTATCATTAATTTATTTTTATCCAGTTCTTCAAGGAAAACAAATTTTCCAGTCTGATATTGCTCAATACACTGGAATGGCAAAAGAGCAAAATGATTTTAGAGCAGCTCAGAATGCAGAACCTTATTGGACAAACTCTGCTTTTGGGGGTATGCCAACTTATCAGCTTGGAGCAAATTATCCTTATGATTTTGTGGGTAAAATAGATGATGTACTGCGTTTTCTGCCTCGTCCTGCAGATTACTTATTTTTGTATTTTCTTGGTTTTTATGGTTTACTACTGGTTTTAAAAACAGATCCATTAAAAGCTTTTATTGGGGCTATTGCCTTTGGTTTTTCAACTTATTTAATCATCATTTTAGGAGTGGGGCATAATGCAAAAGCACATGCTATTGCCTATATGCCTTTGGTAATTGCTGGATTTGTTCTCGTCTTTCAGAAGAAATATGTTTGGGGAGGTCTGCTCACTATGTTTGCTGTGGCATTGGAAGTGAATGCCAATCACTTCCAGATGACCTACTATTTATTGATTTTCTTGTTGATACTTTCGGGGTATTTTGCTTTTGAATTTATTAAAAATAAAGAATATAAACCGCTTTTAATTTCGTTAGGAACTCTTGCTGTAGCGGGAATTTTTGCAATTGGTGCTAATGCAGGAAACCTATTGGCAACAAGCGAATATGCTAAATTTAGTACCCGAAGCAATAGCGAATTAACTTTTAATCCTGACGGAACTAAAAAGACAAATGAAAATGCTTTAAGCCGTGAATATATTACGGAATACAGTTATGGAATTACGGAGAGTTTTAACTTGATTGCTCCAAGACTTTTTGGAGGTTCAAATCATGAAAATCTAGGCCCAGACAGCCGTATGTATTCTTTCTTTATAGAAAAAGGAGCTTCTCCTTCTCAAGCAAAAGAATACGCTACTACTATGCCTACGTATTGGGGAGATCAGCCCATTGTTGCCGCTCCAGCTTATATTGGGGCTGTTGTGTTTTTCTTGGCTGTTTTAGCATTGTTTATAGACGATAGAAAAATTAAATATGCATTTATAACAGGTGCATTATTTTCATTAATACTTTCTTGGGGAAAAAATTTCTCTTTGTTGACAGACTTCTTTATCGATTATGTACCGATGTATGATAAGTTTAGAGCGGTATCTTCTATTCAGGTAATTTTAGAATTGTGTTTTCCTGTGTTGGCTGTTATGGGAATCCAGTCTTTCTTTAAGGCTAAAGATGAACCTAAATTACAGCAGAAAGCATTAGTACAGACAGGAGTTTTTGGGTTAGGAGTAATCCTGATTTTGGTTATTGCAAAAGGATTCTTCCATTTTTCAGGATCAAGCGATCAGTATTTTATGGAAACTTACGGGCCAGATTTTGTAGATGCTCTTAAAGAAGACAGAATGACCATGTATTATGCAGATTTATTGCGTTCTGGTTTTCTTATTGTCTTAACTTTTGGAATTTTATGGTTGTTTATTAAAAATAAATTCTCGCAGACCACAACTTTAATCATTGTTGGAATTGTAATGATTTTTGATTTGTTTTTTGTAGATAAAAAATATGTTTCGGCAAAAGATTTTGTAAGCCCAGTTCAAATTGCGGCTCCTTTTCAGGAAACAGCTGCCGATGCTCAAATTTTACAAGATACTACACATTATAGAGTTTTTGAGATAAGTGGTAATATGTCTAGTGCTAGAGCTTCTTTCTTTCATAGTTCTATCGGAGGCTACCATGCTGCAAAACCAAGAAGAATGCAGCAGTTATTTGATTATCAAATTGCTAAAAATAACTTAGAAATACTTAATATGCTAAATGTTAAGTATGTAATCCAAACGGATAAAGAAGGAAAAGAAATTCCAACCATTAATCCTGATGCTAATGGTAATGCTTGGTTTGTTAGTTCTGTGAAATTGGTAAATAAAGCAGATGATGTAATGAAAGCATTGAACACATTAGATACTAAAAAAGTAGCTGTTTTTAATGTTCATGAACATGAAGCCAAATTCCCAAATGCTCGTTTGAAGAAACCTTGGGATGCGACAGGAACAATTAATGTAGTGGAGTATAAGCCAAATTATATCAAATATAAATCAGAGAATGAAAAAGATGGTTTAGCGGTTTTTTCTGAAATGTATTATAAAAATGGCTGGAACGCTTATATTGATGGTAAACTGACAGATCATTTTCCTGTTGATTATGTTTTAAGAGCAATGGAAATTCCAGGCGGAAAACATACGATAGAATTCAAATTTGAGCCTCAGGTTATTAAAACTGGAGGAACAATTACTTTAATTAGTTCAATTGGGATGGTATTGCTTTTAATTGGTGGAATTTATTTCGAAAAATTCTTTCGCAAAGATGCCCAAAAGTAATTAAGTCTTTTGCGAAACTTCGCGAACACTTTGTGAATCTCTGTGAAATTGAATATAAATCCTAAATGGAACAAAAAAAACTCTTAATAATTACCTATTACTTTCCACCAGCTGGTGGTCCAGGAGTACAGCGTTGGTTGAAATTTGTAAAATATCTACCGGAATTTGATGTACAGCCAATTGTTTATGTTCCAGAAAATCCAACGTATCCCATTGTTGATGAAGGTTTGGTAAGTGAAATATCAGATAAAGTAACTATTCTAAAAAATAAAATTTGGGAGCCTTACCAGTTGGCTTCAATATTTTCAAAAAATAAAACCAAGAAAATCAGTTCAGGGATTTTTCCTCAGAAGAAAAAACAGACTTTTTTAGATAAAACTTTCCTTTGGGTACGTGGAAATCTTTTTATTCCAGATGCCCGTGTTTTTTGGGTAAAACCATCGGTTGCTTATTTGGAAAAATATATTCAAGAGAATAATATTGATACTATTGTAACTTCTGGTCCACCGCACAGCTTGCATTTAATTGGTTTAGAATTGCAAAAGAAATTGAACGTAAAATGGTTTGCCGATTTCCGTGATCCTTGGACAACGATTGGTTATCATAAAGCGCTTCGTTTGTCTTCTTACGCCGAAAAGAAGCATAAAAACCTAGAACATAAAGTTTTAAATGCTGCTGACGAAATTATTGTAACTAGCAAAACAACAAAAGCTGAGTTCGAAGTTATTACCAATAAACCAATTACGGTTATCACAAATGGTTATGATGTAGAGACTGTTGAAAAACAAACTTTAGACAGTAAATTTACGTTGGCGCATATTGGTTCTTTTTTATCAGACAGAAATCCTCCGTTTTTGTGGGAAGTTTTGATTGAATTGCTTCAGGAAGTTCCAGAATTTAAATCTCATTTAGAAATTAAATTAATTGGAGCTGTAAGCCAGGAAGTATTGGATGCAATAAAAGAGCATCAATTAAATGATTATTTGAATTTAGTTGGATACGTTTCTCATAAAGAAGCGGTTGCACACCAAAGAAAGTCTCAGGTTTTACTTTTAATTGAAATTAATTCTGAAGATACTAAAAGCATTATTCCTGGAAAATTATTTGAATATATGGTTTCAAATCGCCCAATAATAGCGATTGGACCGCAGGGTTCTGACTTTGCAGATATTGTGACGCAAACCAATACAGGAGTATTTTTTGATTATTCTGAAAAAGCCAAGTTAAAAAGTGTAATTTTGGACTTTTTTAATCAGTTTTTGGAAGGGAATTTGCAAGCGCACGGAATTGGTTTACAGCAATATTCCAGGAAAAATCTAACCAAGCAATTAGCACAACTGATTAAGAAATAATCAATTGAAAATTTAAATTCTACAATCTAAACTCAAGAAATGGGTATTGTCTTAAATCAGTCTTTTAAAAACACTATAATTACATATATTGGTTTTGGTATCGGAGCCATAAATACATTATATCTTTATCCTGTTTTTCTTGGTGCAACTTATTACGCTTTAACCAATTATATTACTTCTGCAGCAAACGTTATCATGCCTTTGTTTGCAATTGGAATGCAGAATACATTAGTAAAGTTTTATTCACAGTATAAAACTGAAGAAGAAAGAGAGCAGTTCCTTTCTTTTACAGCTTTATTTCCAATTCTGATGTGTATTCCTTTAGGTCTTATCGGAATCTTTTTCTATGATGATATAACAGACTTTGTTTCAAAAGAAAATCCTGTTGTTCGTGAGTTTATGCTTTTGATTCCGTTTATAGGAATCTGTATGGCGTATTTCGAAATCTTTTATGCTTGGGCTCGTGTCCACATGCATTCGGTTTTTGGAAATTTCATTAAAGAAGTCGGATTGAGACTGCTTTCGACATTTGCCTTAATTGGTTTGTATTTTAACTGGATTAGTTTAGTTGAATTTGTATATGTTACGGCTGCGATTTATTTTTTGGCTTTCTTAGTAACAATGTTTTATGCTTTTTATATTAAAAAACCGAATTTTCAGATTACAATTCCTGAAAATGTAAAAAGTGTAATGGAGTATACTTTTTATATTATTCTGTCGGGAAGTGTAGCCAATTTGCTTTTGGATGGAGATAAATTGATGCTGAATCAGTACATGAAGATTGAAAATATCGCTTATTATTCTGTTGCTACTTATATTGCCTTGGTAATTTCTGTGCCAAGCCGTGCCATGCATCAAATTGTGTATCCAATTACAGCTAAATTGATGCATGACAACAAACATGACGAATTGAATCAATTGTACAAAAAAACCTCTATCAATCTGCAGATTGTTGGTGGTTTTGTAATGCTTTGTATTTTTGTAAATATTAATCAATTGTACGAATTGGTTCCAAAAGAGTACAGCGGCGGTATTTCTGTAGTATTTATGATTGGTCTTTCAAAATATTTTGATTTGATTTTAGGGAATAATAATGCCATTATCTTTAATACAAAATATTACCGAATGGTATTGTATTTAGGCTTGATGTTAGTGGTTTTGACCGTTATTTTAAATATGATTTTTATTCCAATTTTTGGGATTTTTGGTTCAGCCTTTGCGACACTTTTGTCTATTACTTTATATAGCTTGGCAAAATTGCTTTTTGTGGTTAAAAAGCTCCATTTATATCCTTTTACAAAACAGACTATCCATTCGATGCTATTAACTTTTGCATTGTTTTTACTATTTTATTTCTGGGAGTTTCCATTTTTTCAGTTAATTAGTATTGCTTTAAAATCGATTTTAGTTACTATTTTATATCTGTATCTGAATTATAAATTTAGAATTTCACCAGATATCAATGGTGTAATTGATTCTATTTTTAAGAAAATAGGGATTAAAATTTAAATCATTTTTGTAGGAAAAATGAAAGTAATTTAAAAAGGTAGCTTTTTTGTTTTTATATTTGTTAGAAAGGATAACTAATTTATTTCTAATGGGATATGAAAATAAAATTACTTAAGTTATTGGCTTTGTTTCTTGTTTTGTTTTCTTGTTCGGTAGTGTTGGGACAAAACAAAAATCTGAAGATTCCCGATTCATCGACAGTGAAACTTAAAGGTTATCCTGTAAGTCCTTTTAAAGACACGCTTTTTTATGTGTATAATAATATAGGATCATTTCCTGCTAAAGAACGGGCAGAGTATATTTCTTCTAAAATTAAAAGACTTTATAATGAATCTTTTTTTGAAAAGGATTCTATCAAAGTTATTCCTTCCGACGTTTCTTCGGATATCGTTTATAAGAACGATTTAGTGTTGATGTCGGTTTTAGAGTCTGATGCTAAAGCCGAAAATCAAACCGTATCTTTTATTGCCAACCGCAATTTAAAGATGATTAAAAGCGCTATAATTTACCAGAACGAAAATTATTCACAGCTTCCTAAGCGATTTGGATATACCGCTTTGTTAGTTTTAATTATTGGATTGATTTTGTTTTTGGTTGGGAAAGTATTTAATATAATCAAAAAATACATAGTTAAGAATAAAGAGAAATATTTTAAAGGAGTAAATTACAACACCGTCAAAATATTGTCACCAGATAAACAGTTGTTTATATTTCTAAGATTTTTTGCTTTTGTAAAATTGATAACACTGATCCTTATTGTTTACCTCTCGCTGCCAATTTTATTCAGCATTTTTCCTGCGACAAAAGAATATACTACAACGCTTCTCAGATGGATTTTAACGCCAGCAAAATCTGCTTTAATGGGATTTGTAGGTTTCCTGCCAAGCTTATTTACAATCATTGTGATTATTATCATTTTTAAATATTCATTGAAAGTGATAAAATTTTTCTTTGATGAAATAAAATCAGAAAATATTAAGATTGACGGCTTTTATAGCGATTGGGCCTTACCTACTTTTAATGTTATCAGATTATTGATGTACGCCTTTATGCTAGTCATAATTTTTCCGTATCTGCCAGGTTCTGATTCTCCAATTTTTAAAGGAGTTTCTGTATTTGTCGGAGTTTTATTCTCTCTTGGTTCTTCAAATGCTATTGCTAATATGGTGGCGGGATTGGTAATTACCTACATGCGTCCGTTTAAAATTGGTGACTATATCAAAATTGGTGATGTAAGCGGAGAAGTAGTTGAAAAGACAGCTCTGGTAACGAGAATTAGAACTCCAAAATTTGAAGATATCACAATTCCTAACGCAACAGTTTTGTCCAGTACCTCTACAAATTATTCTGCAAATGCAAAACATTCTAATAATGGTTTATTAATTCATACAACAGTAACAATTGGTTATGATGTTCCTTGGACCGACATTTATGCGGCTTTAATAGAAGCAGCTTTGAATACTGAGTTGACCGAAAAAGAACCTAAGCCGTTTGTGCTTCAAACTAGTTTAGATGATTTTTATGTTTCTTATCAGATTAATGTTTATACGAAAGAACCTACCAAACAACCGAGAATTTATTCATCATTACATCAAAATATACAAGATTCTTTTAATGCAGCAGGTATTGAGATTATGTCGCCTCATTATAATGCTTTAAGAGATGGTAATACAACAACAATACCGCCTAATTACTTAAAAGAAGATTATGAAGCTCCGTCCTTTAATTTGAAGAACAAAAGTTAAGAAATTGAAAATGAGTTATTAAATTATAAATTTTAACACTTATATATTTTGTAATTAATTAGATAAAAATTAACTTTAGTATGAAAATTTAGTACTACTTACATAAAATTGCGGAATTATTTTTAACAAAATCACTGAATGTAGGTATTTTATTATTTTTTTATTTTGGTTAATTTTGCAATAAAATGTGAAAGAAAAAGTTTATGATTAATTGTAGCATTGAATAATTATGAAAGACAATCATCTGAGCCAGGAACAAAGCATGCAAGTATTTTCAAATATGATATCAAATAAAGTTCATAATGGATTTACTTTGGAAGAAAGAAATGATGAATTCCTTTTCGCTGTCTTATCAAAAGGTGGGAAAGTAGTGAATCATAGTTTAAATTTCATGATTTTTTGTTTAACTCTCGGTTTATGGTCATTTGCTTGGCTGTATTTAACCTTTGAAGCATCAAAACAAAAAAAGATTTTAGTAGCTATCGATGAAGATGGTCTTCCCTTTGAGGAAAGATGTTTGGTAGCGTAAAGATTAAAAAGAGGAATAAAATAATAAAGCCATAAGTACAAATTAATCAATTGTATTTATGGCTTTAAAATTTTTTATGTTTTTATAATTTATCTTTTAAATAAACTCCCGTTACAGATTCTTTGACTTTAACTATATCCTCTGGTGTTCCTGAAGCAAGTAAATGTCCTCCATTTTCTCCTCCTTCTGGACCAAGATCTAAAATCCAGTCGGCACATTTTATTAAATCAAGATTATGTTCGATTACGATAATAGAATGCCCTTTTTCGATTAAAGCATCAAAAGAAGCCAACAGTTTTTTTATGTCATGAAAATGAAGCCCGGTGGTTGGTTCATCAAAAACAAATAACGCTTTATCTTTTGTAGCTCCCTTAACAAGGAACGATGCCAGTTTAATACGTTGTGCTTCACCTCCAGAAAGAGTAGAAGAGGACTGTCCTAACTGAACGTATCCTAAACCAACATCCTGAAGAGGCTGTAACTTCTGAGTGATTTTAGACTGTTTATTTTTTTCGAAGAAAGCAATAGCATCATCAATGGTCATGGTCAAAACATCGTTGATATTTTGATTGTCAAAAGTAACCTCCAAAATCTCTTTTTTAAATCGTTTTCCTCCACAAGTTTCACATGGAAGCGAAACATCGGCCATAAACACCATTTCGACGTTTATAGAGCCTTCTCCTTTACAAGTTTCACATCTTCCCCCATCAACATTAAAAGAGAAATGCTTAGCTTGATAGCCTCTTATTTTAGATAATTTTTCTTTTGCGTACAAATCTCTAATATCATCGTATGCTTTAATGTAAGTTACAGGATTAGATCGAGAACTTCTTCCAATCGGATTTTGATCTACGTACTCGATATGTTTGATTTGAGAAAAAGAACCTTTCAGCTCACTGAATTGTCCTGCTTTTTCGGCAGCACTTTCCAGTTTTTTCTGCATTGCAGGAAACAAGATTTTTTTAATTAAAGTACTTTTTCCACTTCCAGAAACTCCAGTAACAACGGTCAAAACATCTAAAGGAAAAGTAACATCAATATTTTTTAAGTTGTTTTCGCGTGCGCCGACAATGTCAATATGATTTTTAAACTTTCTTCGTTTTTTAGGAACAGAAATTTCTAAATCTCCGTTAAGATATTTTGCTGTTAATGAATCTGATTTTAAAATTTCATCGTAAGTTCCTTGTGCAACCAGTTTTCCTCCAAAAGTTCCAGCTTCAGGGCCAATATCAATGATCATATCAGCGGCTTTCATAATATCTTCATCGTGCTCCACAACAATTACGGTGTTTCCTAAATCGCGAAGAGAAAGCAGTACTTTAATCAGTCTTTCTGAATCTTTTGGGTGAAGACCAATACTTGGTTCATCCAAAATATACATTGATCCAACCAGACTGCTTCCTAAAGAAGTAGCAAGATTAATACGCTGGGATTCTCCTCCAGAAAGTGTTGCCGAGTTTCTATTTAAAGTCAGATAATCTAATCCGACTTCACTTAAAAAGGATAAACGGTTATTGATTTCAATCATTAAACGTTTGGCAATCTGCTGCTCGTAAACGTTTAATTCAATGTTTTTAAAAAAAGTGACCAAATGTTTAATAGGTAAATCAACTAAATCAGAAACTGTTTTACCGTTGATTTTTACGTAAGATGCTTCTTCACGTAAACGCTTTCCTTTGCATACATGACATTTCGTTTTACCACGGTAACGTGATAACATGACACGGTTTTGTATTTTATAGTTTTTTTCTTCTAATTCTCTAAAGAAATCATTTAACCCTTGAAAGTACTGATTTCCAGTCCAGATTAAATCTTTTTGTTCTTCGGTTAATTGAAAATAAGGTTTGTGTATAGGAAAATCGAATTTATAGGCATGTTTTACAAATTCATCTTTGTACCAGCTCATGCTTTCACCACGCCAAGGATAAATGGCGTTTTCAAAAACCGATAGAGAAGTATTTGGAACAACCAGATCAGCATCAATTCCAATAATATTTCCATAACCTTCACAAGCTGGACAAGCTCCGTATGGATTATTGAAACTGAATAAATGAACGTTTGGTTCTAAAAAAGTGATTCCGTCCAATTCAAAGTTATTCGAATAAGAAAATCTTTTATCTGCATTTAACTCTTGTAAATAACAAATGCCTTTTCCCTCGAAAAAAGCAGTCTGAACAGCATCAGCCAGTCGATTATAGAATTCTTCTTCCTCTTTAACAACAATACGATCAATAATCAATAAAATATCTTTATTGTCAAATTGATGTAAATCTGAAGCCGAAAATTCATCCAGACGAACCATTTCGTTATCAACTAAGATACGGGCAAAACCTTGTTGCAGTAATATTTTAAGCTTGTCTTCTAATTGTCTTCCTTCCTCAAGATGAATAGGAGCAAGCAAAAGCCATCTACTGTCTATAGGTAGGTTTTTAACGTCTGAAATAACGTCAGTTACGGTGTTTTTTTTAACCTCTTGTCCAGAAATTGGCGAATAAGTACGACCGATTCTGGCAAACAAAAGTTTGATATAATCGTAAATTTCTGTAGATGTCCCTACAGTAGAACGAGCATTAGTTGTATTTACTTTTTGTTCTATAGCAATTGCAGGAGCAATGCCTTTAATATACTCTACTTTAGGTTTGTCTAAACGACCTAAAAACTGACGAGCATAAGAAGATAAACTCTCTACGTAGCGTCTCTGTCCTTCGGCATATAAAGTATCAAAAGCTAAACTAGATTTTCCAGAACCAGAAAGTCCTGTAATGACAACCAGTTTGTTTCTTGGAATGACCACATCTACATTTTTTAAATTATGTACTTGTGCTCCTTTTATTATAATATTTGATTTTGGGTCTATTTTAGAAAGATCAATTTGCATAAAAAAGTCAATTTTTACAAAAGTAATCAATTTTGAATTGGATTTTGTTAAGGAGATAGTTCCAAATTTTAACTATTTTATCATAATTTGAATCTGTTTCGAATAAATTTTTAAACAAAAAAATAATGAAAATTTGTCCTTGTTTTGTAGGATTAAGCTTTAAATCGAAATAGGAAAGAAAAAATTATAATAAATAAAAGTCTGATTAATGAAGAAAAAGTTGTAATTTAATCTAGATTTTAAGAATTTATTGAACCATTCATCGACTAATTTTAACGTTTGAAGGCTTATTTTTAAAGGGATTTGGCTATTTTTAATTTTAGAGATTTTTAGCTTTTTCTATGTAAAATTTAAGTTTAATTTACTTTAATAAATGTTTTTATTGGAATTATTAGCATTTTTATTTGCTTTTTAAAATATTTATTTGTTAAATTTGGTCACAATATTAACGCAACTCAAAAAAAAGATTCGCCTATATAAAAAAACTACTTTTTAGAAAATTACTCCAAATTTTAAAATTAAAACTAAAAAGGTAGAATTATGGCTGATCTGCATACTCCAGATGCTCTATTAGTGAAAAATTATGTTGAAGGTAGTGAAGCTGCTCTTGCAACATTAATAAAGAGGCACGAATCTAAGATATATGGTTTCATATATTCAAAGATTGCTGATAGAGATATTTCAAATGATATTTTTCAAGATACATTTATTAAAGTAATTAAAACTTTAAAAAGCAATTCTTATAACGAAGAAGGTAAATTCCTGCCTTGGGTAATGCGTATTTCGCACAACCTGATTGTGGATCATTTTCGTAAAACTAAAAAAATGCCAATGTATAGAGAAACTGAAGAGTTTTCTATTTTCTCTATCATGTCAGACGATGCTTTGACAATTGAAGGCAAGATGATAGTAGATCAAGTTGAACTTGATTTAAAAAAGCTAATTGAGGAACTTCCAGAGGATCAAAAAGAAGTTTTGGTAATGCGTATGTATCAAGATATGAGTTTTAAAGAAATCTCAGAAATTACAGGTGTTAGCATCAATACAGCATTAGGAAGAATGCGTTATGCACTAATGAATTTGAGAAAAATAATTGAAAAACATCAAATTATTTTAACCAACTAATACTATTTTGGTAATAAGTTCGTTATACTGTTATAACACATTTGATAGTATGGCAAAAATTTACTCAAAAAAAGCATTAGCTTCTAAAAATCTTAAACCAAATAAAGAAGTAGTTTCTTTTATTTTAAACTATTCTCAAGCTTTGACTGTTGTTAAAATTGAGGACAAAAGTTTCGAGATTATAGCTAATTAAACAGCCCCACTACTAATTGTCGGATGTTTAGTAAAGTAAACCAAATGGTCGTTTTGGTTGAAAAGCTCCCTACTTGTATGAAGATACAAATAGGGAGCTTTTTTATGTAAAAATATTCTTTAATTTTATTTTTTCGTTACTAAATTTGAGTGTTTTTGTCAGATATATTTTTTATAAGTTTTTTATAGCATTTTTTTTCGAGTTTTGTTAAAATTTAATATTTTGACCTGATTTTAGGTGTTTATTTGATTTTTAATTCTATTTTAGTTAAAAACTAATTTTTTATTCATTAAAAATAGCTTTATCGCGAATTTTTGTTATTGTTGTATTTGTGTTGAATTCTAATTAGAAATGATAATAAATTAAAAATTAAATACTTAACCCAAAATCAGATTATTTATGAAGAAAAACTACACTGCTTTATTTTGTTAAGTTTACTATCTATTTGATTTTAGCAGAAAATATTTGTGCCAGAAAGTATTTTTTGCAAGAGCATATTGCTGAAGATAATTTTTAAACCAGTTTTAATTATTAGTTACAGTTTATGTTATGATAGAATAAAAAAGAAAGTCATTTAACCAATCCAAAACTTAACCGCAAAATGAAAGAGAACATTAAAATGCTATGCTGTTTGTTAGTGATAAGCGTAAGCGTATTTGCCCAAAAAGACAAAATTAAAGAAGCGCAATCTTTATTTGATAAAGGAAAAAGCGAAGAATCTTTAGCAATTTTGACCAAAACCGAATATCTCATCCTTAATGCCCCAGATGAAGACAAATCCGATTATTACTTTTTAAAAGGAAATGTTTTAAAAGACCTAGCCTTAAAAAATATTGATGCAGCAAATAATTTTACGTTAGCAGCACAATCCTACCAAGATGTATTTTTATATGAAAATGAATCTGGTAAATTTAAATCAACTGTTAAGGCGAATATGGCTTTAAAAGACATGAAAGCTGGACTTGTAAATGGAGCAATGGCAGATTTTAAAGCCGGTAAATTCAAAGAAAGCTCAGAGAAAAGTTATAAGGTGTATTTGTTTGATAAAAAAGATACTTTAAACCTTTACAATGCAGCATCTTCGGCATTAAACGGAAAAGATTATAATACTGCGATTACCTATTATGAATTGCTTAAAAAAATCAATTATTCAGGAAAGGGAGTATTGTATTTAGCGACTAATAAGAAAACAAAAGAAGAAGACGCTTTCCTTTCTCCAAAAGCTCGAGAATATGCTATTCAGCAGGGAACTTATGAAAAACCAAGAACAGAATCGGTGCCTTCCAAGAAAATAGAAGTCAACAGTAATTTAGCGTATTCTTATCTTGAAAATAAAAATTATCCAAAAGCAGAGGTAGTATATAATTATGTTTTAGAGCTAAATCCAAATTATATAGACGCCTACATTAATCTTGCTTATTTGAAATTACAGATCAAAAAAGATTTAATGGATCAAATTTCATCATTAGGAACTTCAAAGGCAGAGATGCAGAAATACGATAAATTAAATGCAACAAAAGATGATGTAACGAGAAGTGCAATTCCGTATCTAAAAAAAGTATTGGCTATTGAACCAAAAAATGAAGATGCGACCAAAGTATTATTAGGAGTTTACAGATCTCTTGATATGACTGCTGAGTATAATGCTTTGAAAGCTGGAATGTAATTTTTTTAAGTTACAAAGATATAAAGGCACAAAGGTTTTTTCTTTGTGCCTTACTTTTTTGAAGTTTTTTCCAGCTCTTCAATCAAAGACTTTTTTCCAACCGTTTTGGTAATAATATCTTTTTCTAGATTCCATCCCCTTGCAGGTGAATATTCGCGTCCGTACCAGATAATCTGCAAGTGTAAATCGTTCCATAAATCTCTTGGGAATAATCTTTTAGCATCTTTTTCAGTTTGTGCTACATTTTTTCCGTTGGATAAATTCCATCGGTACATTAATCTATGTATGTGTGTGTCAACAGGAAAAGCAGGAACTCCAAAAGCCTGGGACATTACAACACTTGCTGTTTTGTGGCCAACTGCTGGCAAAGCTTCAAGAGCTTCAAAACTCTGAGGAACTTCTCCGTTATGTTTTTCGATCAAAATCTCAGATAAACCATGGATCCCTTTAGATTTCATTGGCGATAAACCACATGGACGAATAATTTCCTTAATTTCTTCTATCGACATTTTAACCATATCATAAGGATTATCAGCTTTTGCAAATAACAATGGCGTAATTTGATTGACACGAACATCAGTACATTGAGCAGACAACAAAACCGCAATTAAAAGCGTATAAGGGTCTTTGTGGTCAAGGGGAACAGGTATAGTAGGGTAGAGTTCTTTTAATTTGTCAATAACAAATTGCACACGAGCTTCTTTATTCATTTTAGTCTTTTTAATCCCGTAAAAATAGTATAATTTTGATGATGTGCCTAATCCGGCTTTTCGTTTCAACTCCTCATTGTGTTAGTAATATTTTTAAGTATTTAAAAGAGCTTCCGTTGGTCGCTTTTTAAATACAAAAAATGTAAACTACCACAATTCCGGGGTTTTTACTGCAATCCGGGGCATGAAAAAGTTAATAAGTTATAGGTTAAGAGTCAAAAAGTCTAAAATCTATACTCTTTATTCTATGTTCTATATTCTTTAAAAAAAATCTAAAATCCACAATCTAAAATCTAAAATTAAAAACATATGACAACATTAAAAGCAGGAGATAAAGCGCCAAATTTTTCAGGAACAGATCAGGACGGAAAAACACATAAACTGGCCGATTATACTGGAAAAAAACTAGTAGTTTTCTTTTATCCAAAGGCGAGTACGCCAGGTTGTACTGCAGAAGCTTGCGATCTAAGAGATAATTTTCATCGTTTTCAAGCTAATAACTACGAACTTTTAGGAGTAAGTGCAGACAGTGCAAAAGCACAAATTAAGTTTAAAGATAAATATGAATTGCCTTTTCCATTAATCGCAGACGAAGATAAATCGGTTATAAACGCTTTTGGAGTTTGGGGACCAAAGAAATTCATGGGAAAAGAATATGATGGAATTCACAGAACCTCTTTTGTAATCGATGAAAAAGGAATTATTGAAGAAGTAATTGAGAACGTAAAAACAAAAGAACACGCTTCGCAGATCTTAAAATAGTATTTAGTGGCAGTTTTTAGTTCTCAGTCTGACAAAACTGAGACAGGGAGCTGAGACTGAAAACTAAAATAAAAAAGCCTCCATAAAGAGGCTTTTTGTATTATATATTTTGTTCTAATTCTTTCTGCGGATGATATCCAAAAAGATGATGTTCTTTGATGATTTCTGGAATTCCAGGAGGAAGCATTGGTTCCCAGCCCGTTTTTCCCTGATTAATCATTTTAAGAACTTCTCTAGAGAAAACATCAAGAATAGTCGGATCGTAATCTTCAATATCAACTACTTTTCCGTTGAATTTAAAGAACTTGTACAACTCTTTCATTCGCGGATGAACTTTTAAGTTGTTTGAATTCATTAATTCACCATTTTCATCCAGCATCGGATACAAGAAAACTTTCATATCGCGATAGAATAATTTTCCGAAAGCTTCTAAGATTCCACCACTTAAATGACGATAATATTTCTCGTCAAAAATATCAACAAGGTTATTTACACCCATTGCCAGTCCCATACGAGCTTTAGTGTAATTAGCAAAGTATTCAACCACTTTGTAATATTCCTGGAAATTCGAAATCATTACGGTTTGTCCAAGCGAACAAAGTAATTCGGCTCTATCCATAAAGTCACGTTCATCAATTTCACCATCCGAACGTAAGTTAGAAAGTGTAATTTCAAAAACAACTAGTGTATTGTTTTTCTCAACCTTATTTTCTTTAAGAAACATTTCTAATGACTTCTCATACATGTCCATGTTTACTTTTGTAACCGGACGGAAACTTCCTCTTAAAGCCAAAAGGTTCTTTTTGTATAAGATTGCTGCAGGTAAAATGTTTTTTCCTTCAGGATTAAACATTACGGCATCAGTCATTCCGTTTTTAACCAACTGCAAACTCATTAAACGGTTGTCAACGTCGGCAAAACGCGGACCGGAAAAGTTAATGGTGTCGATCTCTAATTGATCTTTGTCTAAGTGATCATATAAGTAACGAAGTAATCGTTTTGGATCGTTGTATTTGTAAAAAGCACCGTAAATTAAGTTAACCCCTAAAATTCCAAGTGTTTCTTGTTGTAATCTGGCATCGGTCTCTTTAAAACGAATGTGAAGAATAATTTCGTTATAAGCTTCGTCTGGTTCAATTTGGTATCGAATTCCAACCCAGCCGTGACCTTTAAATTGTTTTGCAAAATCTATTGTAGCTACTGTATTGGCGTAACTGAAGAAAAGTTTTGTTGGGTGTTTTTCTCTGCTCAAACGCTCTTCGATAATCTGACCTTCATGCGTCAGCATTTTTTTCAAGCGTTCTTCCGTCACATATCTCCCGTCATTTTCAGCACCATAAACGGCGTCACTAAAATCTTTGTCATAGGCAGACATTGCTTTTGCTATCGTTCCTGATGAACCTCCGGATCTGAAAAAGTGTCTAACTGTCTCTTGTCCAGCTCCAATTTCAGCAAATGTTCCGTAAATATTCTCGTTTAAATTAATGCGTAAAGCTTTGTCTTTTATAGAAGGAATCTGTTCGATGACCTTGTCACCTTTGAGTTTTATTTCTGTACCCATTTTGTTTTAAATAGATTTGTTACAAAGTTAGTAAATTAGGAGTCTAATGAAAGAGAAATAATCTATTTTTGTAAAAAAATTAAGTTCAATTGAAGGTTTATTTTTTAGGTACAGGTACTTCTCAGGGCATTCCGATTATCGGGATCGATCATCCAGTTTGTAAAAGCACTGATGCTAAGGATAAAAGGCTTCGTGTATCCATCTGGATTACATGGGACGAACATTCTTATGTAATAGATTGCGGTCCTGATTTCAGACAACAGATGCTTTCCTGCGGATGTCGAAAACTGGATGCAATTCTATTTACACACGAACATGCAGATCATACTGCAGGATTAGATGATATTCGTCCATTTAATTTCAGACAAGGCGAAATTCCGATTTACGGACATCAGCGTGTTTTGGATAATCTAAGACGTCGTTTCGATTATGTTTTTGAAACCGTAAATAAATATCCCGGAGCTCCATCGGTTAAAACAATTGAAGTGGAAAACAATGCTCCGTTTGCTGTTGGCGATAAAACGGCTATTCCAATAAATGTAATGCATGGCGAATTGCAGGTTTTTGGTTACCGAATAGATGATTTTGCCTATCTAACAGATGTAAAAACAATCGATCCAATTGAAACAGAAAAGCTTAAAGGTTTGAAAGTTTTGGTTGTAAATGCTCTACGTGTTGAACCTCATGATACTCATTTCAACCTGCAGGAAGCGCTTGATTTTATAAATCTTGTAAAGCCTGAAAAAGCTTATTTAACACACATCAGCCATGTTTTAGGTTTTCACGAAGAAGTACAGAAACAACTTCCTGAAAATGTTTTTCTGGCTTACGATAATTTAGAAATTACCATTTAATTATACCACACAATGAAAAAATCCTTAATGCTTTATCTTTTTATTCTTGCCATTCTAATGAATGTTTTTACTTATGCATTTTACAGTGGAGAGGTAAAATTTGCGCAAAATAGATATGATAAAACTACTAAGAAGCTAAGAGATAGTATTAATCTAGTGAAAACACAATTAGCAGAAGCAGATTATTTTTCTTTAGAACATAACGAGAATGCTCAAAATTACTTTGATAACAGCGCTTCTGGCGGAAAAGTGATTTTATACGAAAAGCTGATTCCAGTTGTAACTGAAAAGTTGTTAGATTTCAATGCAAATCCAAAAGGAAACCCTTACACAGGACAAGATCAGATTGGACCGACTAAATTTATCATCAATAAAGTAAAAATTTTAAACCACAGATGGATTATTGCTGATTACAGTAATGGAGAGTTGTGGGGAGAAGTCTTGTTAAAATACTTTGTGGATAACGACGATAATATTACCTTTGAAGTAAATCAAACTTGGTTATATCAAAAATAGGATTTTATAATCCTATTTTTTTTGCTCAATTTAAAACTATTAGGATTATGAAAAAGATGTTTTTGTTTTTGATTATTGCTAGTGCATTTTCTTGTGGAAAAAAAGTTTCTCAGGAAAATAAAGAAAATAATAGCGTTCCAAAAGAGCCTCAAAAAGAAACTGTCGTAGGCGAAGATTCTGATTCTCATGGCTGTAAAGCTTCTGCAGGTTATACTTGGTCGGAGTTGAAAAAAGAATGTATCCGAGTTTTTGAAAATAGCACGAGACTAAATCATGCCGATGACGGAAAAACGTATTCTACGGTTTCTTATGTGATTTTTGATGGAAATAAAGCAGAACTATTTTTAGATACTCAAAAAGAATCCATCATTCTGGAAAGAAAATCGGAAGGAGATTCCTGGGTTAACGGCGATTGGCAGTTAATTCCGTGGAAAGGTTATGTCTTGAAAAAAGGAGGGAAGATTCTTTATACAGGGGAATAGTTTTTTTAGTAATCAGTGTTCAGTTTTTGAGTGTTCAATCGCGAATTACAGTTTAGAACTTTGTCAAAGTTTCAAACTTTGACAAAGTTTTAGATTGCAATTTACTGTTCAATACTGAATACTAAAAAAGTGAACACTGAACACTAGTTAATCAGCCAATTCTTAAAATCAAAGAAATTCTGCGGAGCAACACCATGTCCAACTGGATATTCTTTATAAGTAACCGGAATGTTTAGTTTTTCTAAAATCGCAGGAGTTTTTCTAGCCCATTCAATCGGAATAACTTGATCTACAGTTCCGTGAGAAGCAAATATTTTTAAGTTTTTAAAGTTATTATTTTCAAAACCTTCTTTGATAATTTCTTCATTAAAATAACCGCTCATTGCCACAACTCGCTGAATTTTTTCAGGATAAGAAAGTGCTGTTGCATAACTTAAAATCGATCCCTGACTGAATCCGATTAAAGTTACATTGTTGGCATCAATCGGATAATTTGCTACTAATTCGTCGATAAAATTAGCGATGATGTCTCTTGAAGTTTTGGCTTGTTCGTTATCGGAAAATTTGTTTTGATCGGCATCAAAGTTGATTGCGTACCAAGCGTAAGCTCCATATTGCAAATCATAAGGCGCTCTTGCAGAAATGATATAATAATTATCTGGAAGTTCAGAGGCAAAAGAAAATAAATCGGCTTCGTTGCTTCCGTATCCGTGTAATAACAATAAAAGCGGGTTTTTGTCTAAAATTACTTTTGGTTCTTGTATTTTATATTCTAAAGATAGATTCATTTTTTTAGTGTTCAGTGTTCAGATTTTTAGTGTTCAGTTTGGGCTTTGTCAAAGTTTGAAACTTTGACAAAGTTTTGGAATTTGGATTTTTTTAATTGGAATCTAAAAATCTATCCAATTTTTTTAAACCATTTTTGAAATAATTCTCCCACTAAAGGAATCGGTTTCATTTGTCCTTGAATAGCATTAAAAATACCAAAAGTCCACAGAATAGATATGCAGATCCACATGGGGAAAGTGATGTAAAAGCTATCGAAATTACTAACGATTGCTCCAAAAGAAATAAAGGTTAAAGACAATCCTAAAGCCTGGCGGATATGAAAAGAAGCAAAACTGTTTTTGTTTTCAGAATTCATGCTCATGGCAATCAAAACACCAACAATCAGAATATAACTGGTAATGGCGATTGGTTTTCCTTCTTCGACTGAATTATTCATTGTATTATTTTGTAACAAGTTGATTTTGATTTAAAATTCCATAAACAGAACCTTTTATTTCTGTTCCTAAAAAGGCAGAATTTTTAGATTTTGAAAGAATGTTTTCTTTTGTAAAAGCTGATTTGTGTTCAGGCGTAAAAAGTGTCAAATTGGCTTTTGCACCTTCTTCGATTGTATTGTTTTCAAGACCGAAAATAGCTCTTGCTGAAGTTAGTTTTGCAATTACAGTTTCTAATGGTAAAACGGTTAATAATGCTCCAAAAGCACTTTCTAATCCAATCGTTCCGTTTTTAGCTGTATCAAACTCCATTTTCTTGAATTCAATATCAATCGGATTATGATCTGAAGTAATCGTGTCAATAGTTCCGTCAGCAACTCCGTTTAGAAGAGCTTGTCTATCCACTTCAGTGCGTAATGGCGGCGTTACTTTAAAACGCGTATCAAATCCGTCCAGTTTTTCATCTGTTAAAACTAAGTGATGAACAGAAGCACTGCAGGTTACATTTAGCCCTTTAGCTTTAGCTTCTCTAATCAATTCAACCGATTTTGCTGTAGAAATCGTCGGAATATGAAGTTTACCGCCTGTGTATTCTAATAAAAATAAGTTTCTTGAAATCTGTAATTCTTCAGCTAAGTTTGGAATTCCTTTTAAACCTAATCTTGTCGAAACAATTCCTTCGTTTGCCACGCCGTTTCCTTTGATATTTGGATCTTGCGAATAAGCGATTACCAAACCATCAAAATCCTGTACATATTGTAAAGCGATTTTCAGGATATTGGCGTTGTCAATACTTTTGTTGTAATCTCCAAAAGCGATTGCACCAGCATTTTTCATGTCAAAAAGCTCTGCCATATCTTTTCCTTCACTTGCTTTTGTTAAAGCGCCGATTGGAAAAATTTCTGTTGCAAAACCATTTGCTTTATTTTTTACAAAACTTACCTGAGATTGATTGTCAATAATTGGTAAAGAATTAGGCTGTAAACCAATTGACGTAAATCCGCTTTTTGCCGCAACATTTAATCCGTTTGCAATGGTTTCTCTGTCTTCGTAACCTGGCTCTCCAAGAGAAACACTACTGTCAAACCAGCCTTGAGAAACGTGAAGATCTTCAAAACGTACAACTTCAGCATCGTCGTTTGGAAGCGAAACGCCTATTTTTTCTATTAAACCATCTGCAATTAAAAGATCAACGGTCTGATTGTGAAACGGACTTTTAGAGTCGATAATTTTGGCGCTTTTGATGATTATTTTCATATGTAGAGAAATTTATTTTTTATTAAAAGATTCCGCTTGGTCATTTCGACGAAGGAGAAATCTCACTAGATATTCCGTTCCAAATGTTCTCAGCATGTGTGATTTCTTCTTCGTCGAAATGACATACTAAACGAATAATTTGAAAATTATTTCACAAATTTTATAATTGCCATTTCTAATGCTAAAAATAACAGTGCAAAGATAACAAACCATTTCCAAATTTGGCTGTCAGTTCGCTCAGTTTGTAGGGTGTTAAAAATAGTTGATAGGGTATCGGCAGTTTTGAAATCTGAAACCACATTGCTGTTTACCTGACTCAAATCGCTTTCAGTTCTGTTGTAATTAAAACTAATGTTTTCAACCCATTCTTTTTTGTCGAAAATTCCGTAATTTCCAGCAGTTTCAGGAAAGTCATTGAATGTTAATTTGACCTTATTGTTCAGAATCTGCTGAACGGGAATAAATGAATCTTCTGTTCCTTTAACTTCCAAAATAGCATCTTTAGTCAGTAAAACATCCACAAAATAAGGCTGATTATTTCCAATGGTTAAAGAATTTACACCTGTTTTCTGATTGTTCTGTGCTATTTTATAAAACAATGGAACAATCAATGGCGATTGTTGAAAATTAGAATTAGTGCTATTTATAGGAGCTGTAAAAACTGTTATTCCTGCAACCTGATTCTGAACAGCAGTGACAAATGGAGTCTGATCTTCAAATGAAAGAACAGCAGGATAAGAGCTAGAAACAGTAAACGAACTGTTTGCTTTTGGATATTGGAAATTCGAAATTTTATTTTCAAAAACACCTGAAAACAAAGGGTGATCGAAGTTGATTTTAGTAATTAATTTGCTGTTGGTTTCCAAATTTCCGAATTGAATTTTTCCGAAATTCCCCAAGAAAGTATTCAAATTAGAAACCGAACTTTTTTCATTAGGAATTACAACCAAATTTCCACCTTTAGAAACAAAAGCTTTCAAAGTAGTCTGTAATGCTTGTGGAATATCAGTTAATTCATTTAAGATAATTGTATTCTGCTTTTCTAAACTGTTGTAATCTAAAGTACTAATGGAATAATTGTGATAATTGAATTCAGCAGGAGTATAGATTCTTGATAAGAAATTGCTTTTTTCAGGTTCTCCGATGCTGATAACGTTTGTTTTTTTGTTTTTAGAAATACTGAAAAACAATTTATTGTCATAAGTCAAACCATTGTCTTCAATCGTAACATAGCCATGAAAAGCTTCTTTTGGAATCGTGAAATTGATTTTCTTTTTCTTTGTGTCAAAGTTGACAATCGTTTTGGCAATCAGTTTGTTTTGATTATATAAAGCAGTCGAAACAGGTTTAAAATCTTCGCCATAAGCCGATAAGTTTATACCAATTTCATAGAAATTTTCTAAAGTCTGATTGATATAAACGCTGTCAATTGAAACGTTGTTTTTTTGTTCAGCTTTAGGAACTATGAAGTATGGTTTTTCTTCAAAATCTATATTTTGAATGTCTTTTTCTTTTAAACCAACTGCATCAGTGATAATGACAATATCTTTTTTGTGTGCCGATTTATGCGCTTTGATTTTAGCGGTAATGGCTGAAAGATCAAATGGAGAAGCGCTGTATTTTAAGTTTTGTAAAGCACTTTTAGAAGATTTAATATCGGTATTCCAAAAATTTTCGGTGTTGGTTAAAAGTGAAAACTGCGTATTTTCGGGAGTATTTTCAAGCAATTCCTGAACCGCTCTTTTTAATAATTCTCCTTTTTTTCCTTTTGCTTGCATACTGAAGGAATTGTCCAGAACAATATACATTTCGTTTGAAGCATTTTTACTGTCAACTGCCTCAAAAAAAGGTTGGGCAAAGGCTAATATGATGCAGGTTAGCAATAATAAACGAGTGGCTAATAAAAGTCTTTTTTTGATTTTAGAACTTTTACGAGTCTGAATGGCAAGTTCTTTTAAGAATCGAACATTAGTAAAATAGGAAGTTTTAAAACGTCTTAATTGAAATAAGTGAACCAAAATTGGAACGATCAATAAAAACAGAAAGTATAGAATTTCGGGATGTTTAAAATGCATTCTGGCTTCGATTTACTTCACTACGTTTTGTTTTTCGTGAAGATGCAGGTCAAAAATACGAATTAAAAATTATTTTAAACCATATAACTTCATGTAAGAAATTATAAGCACTGTAGATGAATCGGAAAAAAATACAGTTGAAACCATATAAGTTCATATAAGAGATTATAAGTTGGGTTCTAAAAGCTAAAATGAACTTATATAACTTATATGGTTAATAATAAAAATGTAACTTTTGTAATTTCTTTTGTAACAATCAAGCGGTTTAAGAACAATATTATTCCTTATTTTAGCTGATTAAAAAAACAAACTATGAAAAAAATATATTTAATCTTATTTTCAGCTTTATCCTTGACCGCGGTAAAAGCTCAAAATAAGTTCAACTTACTAGTTGGAACTTATACAAATACCTGTCAAAGCAACGGAATTTATGTTTATGAATTCGATAGTGCAACTGGGGCTTTTAAAGTAAAAAATTCTTCTGAAAATGTGATTAGTCCGAGTTATTTATCGGTTTCTGCTGATAATAAATTTGTATACGCTGTAAACGAAAACGGAACTCAAAGTGCGGTTAGCGCATTTGGATATGATGCAGCTTCTGGTAAATTGAAATTTTTAAACTCTAATGCTTCTTTAGGAGCAGATCCTTGTCATTTAATTAATGATGATAAAAACGTAATTGTTGCCAATTATTCTGGTGGAAACATCGTTGTTTTTAAGAAAAATCCAGATGGAAGCATTACGGAAGTGCAGCAGTTAATCCAGCACGAAGGAAAAGGGCCAAACGCAGGACGTCAGGAAAAAGCACATGTTCACATGGTAATTTTTTCTCCAGACAAAAAGTTCGTTTTGTCAAATGATTTAGGTTTAGATAAAATATTCATTTATAAATACAATCCAACTTCTAAAAACGAAATGCTGACATTAAAAGGAAGTGTTGACGTAAAACCAGGAAGTGGTCCAAGACATTTGACTTTTAGTAAAGACGGAAAATTTATTTATCTGGTTCAGGAATTAGATGGAACATTAACAACATTAAGCTACGACAAAACAGGAAATTTAAAAGTAGTTGCGGAAACGAGTATTCTTCCAAAAGGATTTACAGGAGGAACTGGAGCTGCAGCAATTAAAATTTCGCCAGATGGAAACTTTTTATACGTTTCTGATCGTGTAGATGCTAATTCTATTTCGGTTTATAAAATCCAAAAAAATGGAGTTTTAGAACTAGTAGAACAACAAAGTACTCTAGGAAAAGGTCCAAGAGATTTTGCCATTGATCCAACAGGAAATTACCTTTTAATAGGTCATCAATACACAAATGATATCATTATTTTTAAAAGAGATAAAACCACAGGAAAAATCACGGATACAGGAAAAAGAATTGAATTGTGCTCGCCGGTTGGACTTGTATTTACGAAAATTTAGTAAAAAAGATACTAAGGTTCTAAGTTGCTAAGATATTAAGCTTAAAAAAGGGTAAAGATTCAGAAGAATCTTTACCCTTTTTATTTTGTGTTTATGTGAAAAAACTTAGAACCTCAGTATCTTAGAATCTTAGCATCTAAAAAAGATTATTTTCCGTCTTTTTTCTTCTTCGCTCTGGTTTTCAGCATATTTCTGTTAACAGAACCGTGAGTTTTCTTTTTTGTTTTCGAAGGACCTCCAAGGTTAACTTTTTGGTTCTTTTTAGATTTTTCGTGAAAAGCACCATCGCCTTCTAATTTTGGTTTTTTCATTAGAAACTTAATGGGCTGTCTGTCTTTTTCAGGACCAATTAATTTATCTGAGATTTCAACTTCTTCAGGGAAATCAGCGATTTTAAGTTCTTGGTTCATTAAAACTTCGACTTCAATTTTGTATTCTTCTTCACGAGGTGTTACAAAACTAATTGCCGTTCCAGTTGAGTCGGCACGACCTGTACGACCAATTCTGTGCATGTATTGTTCTGGTAATTCCGGAATCTCGAAATTTATTACGTGTGAGATATTAGAAATATCCAAACCTCTAGCCATAATATCAGTAGTAATAAGTCCGCGAAGATTTCCTTCCTGAAATTCAGCCATCGTACTCAAACGATAGTTTTGTGATTTATTAGAGTGAATTACTCCAAACTGTCCTTCAAAAAGTTCTTCGATACGGGTGTGAAGCATATCCGAAATCTTTTTATTGTTTACGAATATCAACACACGTTCCATGCTTTCATCTGTTTCCAGTAAATGTTGTAACAGATTTACTTTTGTATTAAAGTTTGGAACATTATAAGTAATCTGAGTAATTTTTTCAAGTGGTGTTCCAGAAGCGGCTAAAGTAACTTCTTCAGGAAAATCAAAATAATCATTTAAAATAGCATCCACTTCATCCGTCATTGTTGCTGAGAAAAGAATATTTTGACGTTTGGTTCTCATCATAGCCAAAAGTGCTGTAAGTTGTGGTCTAAAACCTAGATTAAGCATTTCGTCAAATTCGTCAATAACCAGTTTTTGAGTTTCATCAAAACGAACAACAGCGTCTAAAGCTAAATCCATTGTTCTACCTGGAGTTCCAACTAAAATGTCAACTCCTTCATAAACAGCTTTCTTTTGTGTATTAATGTTTACACCACCAAAAATCCCTAAAGTTTTAACTGACATATATTTTGTCAGTTTTTCTACTTCTTCTACAACCTGGACAACTAATTCGCGGGTTGGAACCAGAATTACAATTTTTGGTGTATTAGTATGAGTAAACTTGTAAAGCTTTAAAAGAGGAAGTAAATAGGCAAATGTTTTACCGGTTCCGGTTTGTGCAATTCCCATCATATCTCGTCCGGAAGTAATCACTGAAAAAGATTTTTCCTGAATAGGAGTTGGTGTAACAAACCCTAAATCGTCTATTGCTTTTTGTACTGATTTTGGAAGATTAAATTTTTCGAAAGTGCTCATTTGCTTTAAATTTTGTGCAAATGTACGTTAAAATGACGGTTAGATCACTACAATTTTCGAATCATCTAAAATTTTGTTTGTGTAATTGTTTGATTTTCAGTTTTTAAAAGTGTTTTATTTGCGTTTAATTATATTTAAAAGGATCTAATGTATTGAAATGATCTGGCGTATATTTTTATTATTTTTGGAAAAAAGGGAAAAAAACTGCTAACAGATTCAATAAGATGGCAACACATTCGCAAACCAATATTAAATGTAATGATGTTCAAACTGTAGTAATAGAGCTAAAAAAATATTTGCGAATTGGCAGAGAAATATGGTTTGACGATAGAAAGCCATGGTTTTATAATGTACCACATGAGGAAAATTCTTTTGATGGCGAAAATCTAACTATAGTAGTATCAAAAAACCTAAGTAAAGATTGGGTCGAAGTTGAATTTGATTTTCAGTTTGGTTTATATTTTTTTGATGAAATTTTGAAACAGATTTCTAAAAATCTAAATACTGAGATCTTGTTGACTTATTATCAATCTACTAGTGATGAAGGTCGGTTGGCAAAATTTAAAAATGGACTATTGGAATTGTCCTATATTGAAGAATATCGTTATGACATTGTTATTGAAAACGATTTGCAAACAATAAAATCTAATTTTGTAGCAGACAATTTTGGAGTTTCTGGTTCAAGCTTCGAATTGCTTAAAAATACAAAATTGGGAGAAGAATCTCTAATAATTGATTATGATTTGATAAATGATTTCAATAAATCTGAGGGCTGGAAAGGTGATTCAGAGAAAGATTTTTTTACTGAATGGAATTATTTGCATTTAGAACAATTGAAAAAATAATTGCCAGTTTAAAAATTTAAAACCCTTCAAAAACGCCTAATCCAAATAGGGCAAAATCATATTTTACAGGATCATTGGCGTCCATTTCTCTTAATTTAGTGTCTAATTCCAATAAAGCTTTGGCATCATTTTGCTTTCGCGAAAGAATGCCAAGTTTACGGGCTACATTTCCGGAATGAACATCCAGCGGACAAGACAGTACCGAAGGAGAAATAGTTTTCCAAATTCCTAAATCGACTCCTTTTGCATCTTGGCGAACCATCCATCGCAGGTACATGTTGATTCTTTTCGCTGCTGAATTGTTTAAAGGATCTGAAATGTGTTTTTGAGTTCTTGGCAGATGATCTGTTTCGAAGAATATTTTTTTGAATTCGCTGATGCTCTTTTGTAAACTGTCTTTTTCCTGATTTTTAGCAAATACATTTTCCAATCCATTGTGGTTTTCATAGATGTTTTTTAAACCTTTTATAAAACCAGCAAAATCATTTCCGTTGAACGTTCTGTGTACAAAAGTTTCGAGTTTGGCTAAATCTTCCTCACTATGAGACATCACGAAATCGTAAGGCGTGTTACCCATTAATTCCATCATTTTATGCGAATTTTTGATAATCATTTTGCGGTTTCCCCAAGCGATGGAAGCGCTTAAAAAACCTGCAATTTCGATATCTTCTTTTTGAGTAAAAAGATGCGGAATCTGAACAGGATCACTTTCGATAAAATCCTGATTATTATATTGGATGACTTTTTCGTCTAAGAATTCTTTTAGTTCTGTACTATTCATTTTTAGTAACTTCTTTGGAATAAAATCCGTCTTTTAAATTATTGGTGCGCATTTGCGGTCTATAATGAAAATATTTTTCAAAATATTCTATCTGCACTTTATTAACGCAAGGTAAATCGCCATTCCCATTTCCCCAGAAAAAATCATTGTTTTGAGGAGAATTGTATTTTAAATTTCCTGTTTGAATGGTTTCAAATGCGGTGCTGTTTTTTGAATTGGAATAAGGAAAAATAATATTTTGGCTGGAAAAATTACTGATTTCCATCAATGACTTATTATTGGCAAATTTACTCAGATTTATGGAGAAAAATAGAACAATAACAACAGGAATTAAGGAAAACATTATTAGGATATTAATCACTCTTTTGTTTTTTATGATGCATATCAAACAGAAAAGAGAGAAAAATAAAATATAATTAAGGAAAAATCGGTATTGCGGAGAGGTTATCAAAAGCAGAATCAATTGTATTACCATGACAAAATAAATACTCCAAAGTGCATTTTCATTTTTAAATTTCAAAATAAAAAAAGGCACAATAAGAATCAGAAGAATACTGATTTTATTAAATACTCCATTAAGTTTTGACATTGTGATCCATCTAATAAATAAATCCCAAGAAGACATCAAATTATATTTTTCAGGAGTTATGAAATAGCCATAACATTTAAGTTGTTCATAGTAAAAGCTCTGAATGGAATTTGGTATAGCATAATCCATTGAAAGAGAGGTAAAAAGATTTGACGGAAAAGCTACTGTACCAGATATAGTCAAATTTTTTACAATAAATAAAGAGATTATAATTATTGAAAGTAAAGCAGGTTTTAATAAGTATTTGAATATTGATTTGAAATGAAATAATAATAAGATAATAGGGAAAACAAAAAATGTTACAGTGGTATTTTTTATATAGAACAAAAAAAGTGCTAAAATAACCAACAGATTGAAAGTTTCAGGAGTTAATTTTTTAAAGTTTTCTAAGAAGTAAAAAAAGAAAATAAACGAAAAAACATAAACTGGAATATCGGGAGAAGGTGCACTGATAAATTGAAAGAACAAAATATTAAATAGAGGAAACAATCCAATAATTAAATAATTTGAGTTGTTGTTTCTGAAAAAGTCATTCAGTTTTTGAATAGCAAAAAGGTTTCCTAAAAGCAGGCAAAAGCCGCTTAAATCATTAAAATTTTTATATAAAAAAGAGAAATTAAAAGCACTTTGGGTAACGTGCCATCCACTGGTTTGTCCCAAAAAAAGATGAAGGTTTGCGAGTCCTTTTACAAAACCATATTCATTAATCCATTTTATGGTTTGAATGTAGTAAGATTCATTGTCAATGACAAAAGGAATAGAAGCGCATTGAGCTAAAATCAAAAATGTTATGATGATTAAAAAAGCTTTTAGAGCTTTATTTAATTGTGTCAATTCAATCGCAAATACCTTATAATGTTCGGTGATTGATTTTTGAAATCCAATGCATAATAAAATGTTAGTTAGCAGTAAGAAAACATGAAATTCAATGTTTATTCTCCCAAAAATAGCCCAAATACTCGCTAAAACCGTAACTAAGAAAAGTCCGAGAATAGAAGTAATGACAAAGTTTTTGTTTTTTAACTGAAAAATTTTATCGATTAGAAAACCTAAGTTTATTGTTGTAAAAAGAATATAGATCCAGCTGATTACAATTAAAACCATATTTAGGAAATAATTTGCCCATCTGACATTACTAACTTTCTGTCGGCCATATTGGCTAATTCTTCGTTGTGAGTAACAATTACAAAAGTCTGTCCGAATTCGTCTCTAAGCTGAAAGAATAATTGATGTAGGTTTTCTGCAGAATGTGTGTCTAGATTTCCTGAAGGTTCATCTGCAAAAATAACATCAGGTTTATTGATTAAAGCTCTTGCTACTGCAACGCGCTGTTGTTCTCCGCCCGAAAGTTCGCTTGGTTTATGATTGATACGATGTGAAAGCCCTAAAAAAGTAAGCAGTTTTTTTGCCTCAGCTTCGGTTTCTGAAGTTTTTTTGCCAGCAATATAAGCTGGAATACAAGCGTTTTCTAAAGCAGTAAATTCAGGTAAAAGCTGATGAAACTGAAAAATAAAACCTAAGTTTAGATTTCGGAAATCAGATAATATCCTGTCTTGTTTGCTTTTCTTTTTGAAATAACGGTTGTAGTAAAAAAGCATTGAAAATATAGGCAGAAATAAAACCACGCTTAATACTATTCTTAATGTGTCGTCAAAAATTTTAGTTCTAAAAAATAATAAATATACAGCCAGAAGTACAATATAAATAGATCCAGTCCAAGTAATTATTTTGAATGTTTTTTCTTCTTTCGAATTGCTTTTTTTGATGTCTTGCAATTCAAGAACATTTTTACCATTTATAGTTAAAGAAGAATCTGGAGCATAATCTGGTTTGTCTAGAGTACCTAAAATCTGCAGTAATGTAGTTTTTCCAGCGCCTGATGCACCAACAATAGAAACAATTTCGCCTTTTTTAATATGTAAATCAACTCCTTTTAAAACTTCAAGTTTATCGTAGAATTTATGTATGTTTTGTGCCTGTATCATTTAGTGAAACTGTTTTTACAAAGAAACGAAGTTTATAGTCAATATCAAATTCCAAATACTAAATACTAAATTCCAATTTTTAACTACAAAGTTTGTAAAGGTCTTTTTTAAATTTCTTTGATGTATTTAAGTTCGCAAAGCTTTGTGGTTAAGAAATCTAAAATGGGTACGTTTCTTGATATGGGAATTTAGAAATTAAATTTAATAAAGAGATAAATATCTTTTCTGAATTATTTTTAATTTCGAATAAACTTCAAATAAGACTTAAAATGCAAGACTTAGAGGCTATAGAAGATAACAGAATGTCCAAATTGATCATAGGTTTAATTTTGGACGGAATTGGTATGATTTCTTTTTCGATTCCACTTTTGGGAGAATTTTCAGATGTTGTTTGGGCACCAATCGCAGGTATCATTATGACTAGAATGTATAAAGGTAGAGTAGGGAAGGTTGCAGGAATTTTGACTTTTGTAGAAGAAATACTTCCCTTTACAGATATTATCCCTTCGTTTACACTAACTTGGATTTATACCTATTTTTTTCAAAAGAAATGAAAAAAAGACGGCTTTAAATAAACCGTCTTTGCTATTCTTGATTTATTGAACAATTATCTTCTTTATATATTTTGTTTTTTTAGTTTGCGGATCCATCAATTTAATGATAAAAACTCCTTTAGAATGTAATTGAATAGTCTCCTGAGTATTTCCTCTAATTTTTTGTTTTAATAATTCTTTTCCAGAAATATCAAAGATTTTAAGATCTGAAATTTCTGTTTCTTCATTATCGACATATACAGAAAATGTTCCGTTGCTAGGAATTGGCCATACATTAAACGAATCTTTTGTTGTTTTGGTTATTTCTTCGGTGCCTAAATGTACGGTTTGCCCGCTCACAATATTTACTTTGCGTTTCATTGTGCCTCCTTCGGAATCGGTTACAGTAAATTCGAAAGAAGATAATCCGTTTGAAGCTGGAGTAAAAGCTACTATGTTTGTATTAAGTGTAGCATTTCCATTTACAACATTTGAAATTGCATAAGAAACACCGCTGGTAAATCCTCTGGATAATTTTTGAATATTAATGTCAATTTTGGCACCTTGTGTAGTTTCGTAATGCGGTAATGACATCCATTGAAGGTATTTATCCAGATTCGTGTATCCGTCTTGATCGGTGTCTGCATTTGCGTCTGAAAAATCTCCAATTGCAGAATTTACGTTAGTTCCAATTATAGTTTCCCACCAATTAGGAAGTCCATCTTGATCAGTATCCCAGTTTGCATCTCGAACTACAGTTGGATATGTTTCAAATCCGCCAACATCAGCTTCATTATCAGGGAATCCAGGTTTGCCGGTTACACTTCCAACAGCAGAATAAGTTCCGTTTAAAGTTTCCGTTATAATTCTTTGATCATGCTCATCAAATTCAGGCTGTGTGCATCCAACATCCGAAAGAACAATTTTATAAGCATTTTTAGCAGATTGTGTGGTAACATAAGAAGGGAAAAATGGTGTGTTTACAAAGTTTTCATAAGAAACGGTATTTCCTGAAGCTTTTCTTCCTGCAGTCTGATTATTTTCATCGAAATATCCTGGCATTACATTTCCATTAAAATAACATTGCTGCATACCTGTTCCCACTCCTTCATTTTGTTGATTAAAAGCAACAAATATTTTAGATCCTGCACCTGGTTTGTAATAGTTGTTTACGAAATTAACTTCTTTTGTTCCGCCGTCAGTGGTTCTCCCTCCCCAGTTGTAAACCACGTTATTAGTAATATCCATTTTTCCCGTATAGGCACCGCTTCCATCTAAACCACCGCCAAGACTCCAGTTACGTCCATAACAGTGTGCAAGTAAATTATGATGAAAACTTCCAATATCCCCGCCAATTGTCGCTGCATAACCATGTTCTGTTCCAGCAGGATAATTTTGATGATTTGCTGCGTTTAATGCCTCAGAAATGAGTGTTCTTTGAAGGGTAATATTTTTTCCTGATCTAGAACTGAATGACTCGTCAATTGTCCAGCTGATCGAGCAATGGTCAATAATACTGTTATCAGCACCAGTAAGTCCCATTCCATCATAAGTCGGTCCTGCTCCAACACGAACTCTTAAATTTTGAACAATAGCATCATTTCCAGTAACTCCAAAAGGAGCAGATCGTATACAGATTCCTTTTCCTGGAGCCGTTTGTCCTGCAACTGTGACATAAGGCTGACTTAAAACCAAACGCGATTGCAGCTGGATAATCCCTGAAGTATTAAAAATAATTGTTCGCGGGCCAATATCATTAGTAACAGCTTCGCGGAAACTTCCCGGGCCACTGTCGTTTAGATTGGTAACCGCTACTACTTTTCCGCCACGTCCTCCGCGGGCAAAACGTCCATATCCTTCAGCATCTGGGAAAGCAAGCTGTGCAGGACGAAAACGCCAGACATTTCCTTTTTCAACTCCGTTGGCTAAAACTTCATCTACACGCCAAAAATAAGTTTCCCCAGTATAAAGTCCGTTGACTTGGAAAGAAGTATTGGCTAAAGCTTGATTGCCTTTGTATTCTGATGAAGATGTTGTTGCATTCGTAACGGCAGTCTGATCTGTTCCAAAATAAATATTGTGAGAAACGGCATTTGCTGCGACTGTCCATTGCAATAATTTTCCTCCTGAAGTCAATTCAACATGTTCGTCATTCTGTTTCGGATTTGGATTGGTGGCTTGATAGAAAATATTAGGCGTATTGAGTTCAAAGCCATTAAATATAAAGTTTTTTACATTTTCTGTACCCGAGGTTTCTGCAGCTAGTAGGATTATGACATCATTTCCAGCTGTTGCTTGAAATTTTAAATAAGTAGATTTTGCATCGGCAGTCTTAAGTGCTCTTACTGATGGAATCAAATTGTCTACGACCAAGTTTCCGTCAACAGAAATATCAATTGGGCTAAAATTATTTCCCGTTGGACTATCTACGTTGTTAAAAAAAGCTAATAGCGTATGTTCTCCAGTCTGAAGTCCGCTAATTTTAAGCTCTATTTGCGCACCCAAGTTTGCAGTTGTTCCTTTTACTGTGACACCATCCGAAACTAATCTAGCATAATATGGAGCTTGAATTCCTGCTTTATACCAATTAGTTCCTAGTGCATCTCCTTTATCTCCAACTCTAGTTACGGTAAAGGTAATTCCGTTTTCGGTATAAGTGCTGGTGTTTCCAGAAGCAATTACCCAAACGGTATAATCGGGGTCATTTACTTCAGCTTTAGGTCTTCCTGATTGGTCAAAGTCAATTTTAACGATTGGATTTTGGGCAAAAATATTGCTCATTGGCGTAATAAGACAGAGCATTGTCGCCATTACGGACAGTTTTAAGTAATTTTTCAGCATTTCAATGGTGGTTTGGTTAGTAAGTAATAGTTTTAGTTTTTTAATTTCTTAAACTGTTGAATTTCAGTGTTTAAATAATTTTAACTATACCATAAAGTTTGCTATTGCCTAAAACAAAACTATCCTGCACCATCCTGTTCTGTATGATGATTTCTTGGGAAAAATAATGTAAAAAAACGTAATGTGTTTTTTTATGTCAAAATTTTAAAATATTGACATTAGATGAATAAAGGGATTGCGTAAAGTGACGACTATTTAAAAACAGAAAATTTCTAAAATTCAAAGAGTTTGAAATAATTGAAAAAAAAGTATAAACAAAAATCTGTAAGCAGAACGGTTTGTTTAATGATAGAAGAAAATAATAATCAAGAATTAATCTTTGAATAGGAATCCAAGTCCCATTCTTTTAAGCATTTTCTTTTCGAAATTCCAAAAGAAACGGAATTGTCCAAAAATAGTCCCGATGGCAACTAATAAAACCTGATAAACAGGAAGAATGATTAATAAACGAATAAGAGTAAACCAAACAGCTCCTAAATCTTCTTTATGAATTCCTACCCAGTCACAAAAAGGTCTAGAAATCCATGCAGATGCCGATCCGGTGATGGCAAAAACAATAAGTATAATTATGGCTTGTAGGTTGGAAGTAATTCCCCAACGTTGTTTTAATCTATTCATTGTTATTTGTAATGATTACAAATATAGTATATTATCTTGAAGGAACATTACCCCAAAGCGTTTGTTTGTAAGTATTTTGAAAATAAATCATGTAATTGTAAATTAAGTAGTTTACTTCGTATCCGTAATGAATTTCTGGGCGGTAATCGATGCTCATTTCATATAAATTCGGATTGTAACGCTGTGGTTGTAAAACACGATTGTTCCATTCGGTTACATATAAATAATTTTTATTTTCAAGAAAAGCTAGAGAATGGTAATTACGGGGAAAAGCACGAGAGGCAAGCCAGGTGTTAAATCCGTTATCGATTATAATAACTTCGTATTCCAAAGAATCATTTGCAATTCTAATTGTATCGCTCTGTTTTTTGTTTGATGCACTGTCATTGCTTGCAATATTTTGCTGAGTTGTTGAACATGCAATTATCGTTACTAAAACAATTAATATGGAGATACATTTTTTCATGTTTTAAATTTACAAATAAATGGAGAAAAGGAGAAGGGTTTTAACAAGATGCTAAGAGTGAGGTTCTGTTTAAGATACTGAGGCTCTAAGATGCTAAGAAGCTAAGTTTTTCTATTAAGCAAAAAAAGCCGTTTATAAATTAAACAGCTTTTTTGGGGTTAGATTTCTAAGAGCGCAGTGAAAGAAAATCTTAGCATCTTTTATTTGCTTCCAAACAATTTTCCGATAAATCCAGCGATTCCGCCTTTACTTTTAGTAACTACTAAAACATCGGCTACATCTACTTTTCCGTCGTTGTTTTGGTCTAGTCCAAACTGCACTCCATATTTAGAAATAGTGTCCATAATTCCTGAAGCTTGTCCGCTATTTCCAGAAATGGAATTGATGATATCGGTGATCTGAAAACTATTGTCATTTGGATCTTTTGCTTTATTAACCAAGGAACCTAAAATCTGCGGAATTAAATTAGACGCCACTCCGTTTGAATCTGCACTGCTAAGTCCAAATTTTTGACCCAGACTGCCACTTAATTGCTGTTGAATCTGCTGTACGACAGGATTGGAACTGTCGATAGAAGAATTTCCATTAAATAATCCAGCAATTTGATCGGTTCCGCCTTCAGAAACAATTTTTTTTAATCCTTCAAAGATAGAATTACTTGTCTCGCTGATTACGGCTTCGTTATGTTCGTTAGGAACAGCGTTATTATTTACCACTGCATCGCCTCCATATTGTTGTACTAATTGGGTTAATTGTTCAAACATGATTTTTAGGATTTAGATTAGAACTCAAATTTAAACAAAAAAAGAAAGGGATTTATTAAACAATGTTAATAAATCCCTCGCAAGTAATTTAATTATAGTTAATTAGCTTAACAAAGTAATGATTTGTGATGCTAATTCAGTACCAATTCTGTCTTGTGCTTCTCCTGTTGCAGCTCCAATGTGCGGCGTCAAAGAGATTTTAGAGTGCATTAAAATTGCCATTTCTGGTTTTGGTTCGTTTTCGAAAACGTCTAAACCTGCAAAAGCAACTTTTCCAGAGTCCAAAGCTTTTACTAAAGCTACTTCGTCAATAACACCTCCACGAGCACAGTTTACAATTCCAACACCATCTTTTAAGATCTCAAATTCTTTCTCTCCAATGATGTATCCATTTTGAGCAGGAACGTGTAATGTAATGAAATCTGCTTCTTTAAATAAAGACTCTAAAGATTGAGAAACAATTTTAGTTGTAATAGATTGTCCGTCGAAAAATTCAACTTTTACATCAACCTCAGGGATAAAACTATCAGCGGCAATAACTTTCATTCCTAAACCAAGAGCCATTTTTGCCGTAGCTTGACCAATACGTCCGATACCAACAATACCTAAAGTTTTACCTCTTAATTCAGTTCCATTAGCGTAAGCTTTTTTCAAACCGTCAAAATTAGTATCTCCTTCAAGAGGCATGTTTCTGTTAGAATCATGTAAAAAACGCACACCATTAAATAAGTGTCCAAACACCAATTCAGCAACAGATTCTGAAGATGAAGCAGGAGTGTTGATTACGTGAATTCCTTTACTTTTTGCGTAGTCTACATCGATATTATCCATACCAACACCGCCACGTCCAATGATTTTAATTCCAGGACAAGCATCGATAATATCTTTACGAACTTTAGTTGCACTGCGAACTAAAATTACGTCAATGTTGTTTTCGTTTATATAGTTAGCTACTTGTTCTTGAGCTACTTTTGTAGTGATCACTTCAAATCCACCTTTTTCTAAGGCTAGAATTCCACTTTTAGAAATTCCGTCATTTGCTAATACTTTCATTGTATTTATTTTGTTTGTTTGGTTAATCATTTAATTGATTAAACCAATTTTAATTTTTTCCTTTTTTTTGTACTGAAAACTGTGATTGCGACTAAAAACTAAACTTTAGTTTCTAATGCTTTCATTACATCAACCAAAACCTGAACGCTTTCAATTGGCATAGCGTTGTAGATAGAAGCTCTGTAACCACCTACTGAACGGTGTCCTGGTAATCCTGAAATTCCAGCTTCTTTCCATAAAGCATCAAATGTAGCAGTATGGTCAGGGTTTGTTAATAAGAAAGTTACGTTCATGTTAGAACGATCTTCTACATTAGCTGCACCTTTAAATAATGGGTTTCTGTCGATTTCAGCGTAAAGTAATTCCGCTTTAGCGTTGTTTAATTTTTCAACAGCAGCGATTCCGCCTTTTTCTTTAATCCATTGTAAAGTCAGTAAAGAAACATACACAGCAAATACAGATGGAGTATTGTACATACTTTCTGCTTTGATATGTTTAGCGTAATCTAACATGCTTGGAATTGTTCTTCCGTTTTTGCCTAGGATTTCTTCTTTAACCACAACTAAAGTTGTTCCAGCTGGTCCCATATTTTTTTGAGCACCTGCATAGATTAAGTCGAATTTAGAAAAATCTAATTCACGTGAAAAAATATCAGAACTCATATCGCAAACAACAGGAATGTTAGTTGCTGGGAATTCTTTCATTTGAGTTCCAAAAATGGTATTGTTACTTGTGCAGTGGAAATAATCAGCATCAGCTGGAATTTCGTAACCTTTTGGAATATGTGTGTAATTGTCGTCTTTTGAAGAAGCAACAACAATAGTTTCACCGAAAAGTTTAGCTTCTTTTATCGCTGCGGTTGCCCACGTTCCTGAATCTAAATAAGCCGCTTTTCCGTTTTCTTTTAATAAATTATAAGGTGCCATTAAGAATGCTGTACTAGCACCACCTTGTAAAAATAAAGCCTGATAACCTTTTCCCTGAAGTCCTAATAATTCTAAAGCAAGGGAACGAGCTTCCTCCATAACTGCAACGAAATCTTTACTTCGGTGCGAGATTTCAAGGATAGATAAACCTGAATCATTAAAATTTAAAATTGCTTTTGATGCCTTCTCAAAAACTTCCTGAGGTAAAATACTTGGTCCTGCGCTGTAGTTGTGTTTTTTCATGGTTGTTGTTAATAGTCGAAAATTTTAAAAACGCAAATTTCGTCAATAAGAGCCGAAAAAGCGTTAAAATATTCGAAATAATTAAACAATTTATTACTTTGTTGTTAACAAAAACGTTATAGTATCGACATTATCTGCGTAATCCCACAATTGCGGTTTTTGTGTTTCTCCAAATTTGATGCTATTTGGTGTCAAATTACTACTTACGATACACTGAATTTGTTCTGAATCATTTTCAAGACGTTTCTCTAATTCTTCAAGGTTTTGATAGTATTCATAAAAAACGCTCGAAATAGGAGAGGCGTAGCTTGCGTCTTCTTTTATAGTTAAAAATCCGTTGTCTAATAGTTTAAAATTACTCATTAAAAACACTGCTTTATTATAATCGTAATTATTTGCGTATTTTTCATAATGAATAACATCCTGATATTTGAACATTGCCTGAAAAAAAGCATCAAATGAATAGCCTTTTGGAACAAAAAGTTTCGAAACATTACGGCATCCTAAACCAAAATACCTAAAAATATCTTCACCTAAATTCTCTAATTCCTCATTGGTTTCCTTTCCGGTTAAAATAGCGGCAGAATTTCGGTTTTTGCGAATAATAGAAGGTTTGTCTTTAAAATAATATTCAAAATAACGGGCGGTATTGTTGTTTCCAGTTGCAATTACAGCATCAAAATTTTCCAATTTTCCTTCTACAAAGATGATTTTGTCTTTTAAATTTTCATCAACAGAAATTAAATATTTTGCCAAAAAAGGAAGTAAATGCTGATCGTTTGATGAAGTTTTAATTAAAGCTTTATTGCCTGTTATAATAACAGATAAAAAATCATGGAAGCCTACAAGCGGAATATTTCCTGCTAATATTAAAGCGACCGTTTTTTCTTTCTTATCTGCCTGAGTAAATTCTTCTTTATATTTAGAAAGCCATTTTTCAAGGTTTTCTTCCGTTAAAGCCTCTACCCAAGATTGTATTGAAAAATAAACTTGTTCTGGCGTATACCATCCATTATGAGATTGTGATAAATGAATTAGTTTTTCAAAATCGTCAAAAAAGATATCGTTATGTAAAACGCTAGATTTTTGTATGGATCCTGTTTCGGAGAATTGACTTAAAAAATTTCCTAATTCAACAAAAACACTTTTTTTTGTTTCTAATGTCATAATGTTTGTTTATGAATTGTTTTGATTGTAATTTTGCACAAAAATAAGCATAATTAAGTCGAAAGACAAAAGCCATAAAGTCAAAAGCTATGCTTGTCTTTATTTTGACTTTAAGAACTTTCAGACTTTTAACCTTAAGACTAAAAAACGATGGCAATTATTATAACTGACGAATGCATCAATTGTGGGGCTTGCGAACCGGAGTGCCCAAATACAGCAATATATGAAGGAGCAGATGATTGGAGATATAAAGACGGAACAAGTCTTTCTGGGAAAATAGTTTTACCTGACGGAACTGAAGTGGATGCAGATGATGCGCAAACTCCAATTTCTGATGAGGTTTATTATATTGTACCTGGAAAATGTACAGAATGTAAAGGTTTCCATGATGAACCTCAATGTGCGGCAGTTTGTCCAGTTGATTGCTGTGTGCCAGACGATAATCACGTTGAAGACGAAGAAACTTTATTAGAAAGACAAGCTTTCCTACATGGGGAATAAGAATTTCTTGTAAATAAAAATAGAATCCTGAGCTAAAAACTCAGGATTTTTTTTACCCTGATATCAGGTAATTGCTAAAGTTAGTTTCTTGATAACGAATGTTTTATTTTTTGACTATTGCTTTATTGTTAAAAAATTAATATTTTAGATGAAAATTTAACAATGCCTATGAAGAGATTACTACTTTTATTTGTCGTTTTACTCAGTTCCGTAAGTGTTTTGGCACAAAGTGAAGAGTATTCTATTCTTGTAAAAGATATTGAAACCTTACAGCCCATAGAAAATGCGACTGTGGTTGTTTTAAAAACTAAGCAGGTTTTAATGACGAATGAAGATGGAAAAGTCACTTTTGTTCTAAGCGGTGGCTCTAATATTCAGGTTTCAGAAATGAATTATGAGGACTTGACCATTCGCTGGGCTTCACTAAAAGAAAGTGAATTTGTCGTTTATCTTAAAAATAAAAAAGAAAACTTAGATGAAGTTGTAGTCTCTCAAGAAAATCTTCAAAAAACGCTTCAAAGAATAGTTTTAAATTCGAAAAAGAAAATAAGTGTTTCGCATCGTTTGAAAGTGTATGTGCGAGAGTTTTTTATGCTAGATAATCAATATTCTTATTATAACGATGGTTTGGTTAATTTTCAATTCAATAAAAACAATACTACAACTTTATTGGTAGAGCAGAATCGTTCTTATGGACTGTTGGAAACTGATATCAGTGCTGATTTAATGGGGTATAATTTGAATAATATAATGGAAAATTATTCAAATTTTAAATATTTTGACCCTTTACTGGATGCTAAGGCAAAGAAAGAATATGATTTTACAGTTAAAGGACATTCGAAGAATAAGGATTATTATGTAATGTCTGTTACCCCGCTGGATAAAGCAAAGCAAGCGATCGATAATTTTGAAATCATTTACGATCCGGAAAAGAAAATTATTCTAGAGTTTACTATTTCTGTCACTTTGGCAAATCTGGATAAAATAGAAGAAAAAACAAATGTGGGAGATAAAAACATTACCAAATCTTTTGTGAATGTGAGCTACCGCTTGGATGGAAACGATTATTATATGTTGAGTTCTAATGAAGAAATTGGTTATACCTTGATTCAGAAAGAGAAATCTAAAAATATTCAGGTAAGAAACAGCTTTGTAACGACTGGATTTAATAAACAGAATTTTACTTATAACGAAAGTGATGTTTTTAAGGAGAAATCGCTTTTTAATAAAAAGAATAAAATCTTAACCAATTATTGGGATATATCTGGTTTTACAGCCACCGACGAAGAAAAAGCTATTATTGCTTCACTAGAATTTAAATTGTAATTAAATAAATAGAAAAAAAATCCTGAACGATATAAAGTTCAGGATTTTTTGTGTTTTATATTCAATTCATAGGTTCAGTGAACTCAAAATCTTTCAATAAATTAAAAATTGAATCCAAGTCTGGCATAGTAATAAGCACCGCTGAAACCCATTTGTACAGCATCCCAGTAACCACCAGCTTCTGTATTTCCTTGTTCATCTTGTTTAGTTGGATAGACATTAAACAAGTTGTTGCTTCCCAGAGTTAATTTTAAACTTTTGGTAAATTGATATCCAACAGTTAAATCTGTAATTAATCGCGGATTGTAAACATCGTCTTCGTCATTATAATCCACTAAAACAACTTTGCTGAAACGAGTGAAGGCTAATCCTGCATCAAACTTGTTTTTGGCATAAGTAAGATTCAATCCAAATTTATTGTCTGGAGCAGAAGCTAATAAAAAGGCTTTTTCACGTTTACCAAAAAAAGTGCCTTCGTCAAGTGTGCCATTTTTAACTTTGTCAATTTTCATATCGTTAATGTTTCCAACCAAAGTAGCTCCAAATTGACCAAAATCGTATTTTTTCTTCCAAGAGAAAACGATATCCAGACCATGAGTGCTTGTGTCAACCCCGTTGGCAAAAAATTGTGCTTCAGAAACGCCAAGATTTAAAGAACTAGCATCAAAATATCCGGTAAGAACAATACGATCTTTTACTTTAATATAATAACCGTCAACAGTTGCTGTAAAATCTCCAAACGAAGCGGTAAAACCCAAAGAGGCATTAACTGCTTTTTCTTCATTTAGTTTGCTAATTCCGAAAGCTCTCGTAACTTCGCTGTCGTTTGGTGCCAATAATACTTCAGTTGCACCGCTGGCATTGAAGTTTGTAAATCTTAGATTGTAATAAATTTGGGCCAACGAAGGAGCGCGGAACCCTGTGCTTATAGAACCCCTTGCATTAATATGATCAGTAATTTTAAGTCTCGAGGCTAGTTTTCCGTTAACAGTGCTACCAAAATCACTGTAATTTTCAAAACGCACGGCACCGCTCACCATTAAAGCTTCTGTAATATCTAATTCGCCATCGGCATAAAGAGAGAAATTGGTACGGCTTTTATTCACTACGTTGGCAGGGCTGTAACCCGGAAAACCTTGTGAACCTCCTGGTCTTGGAATTGTTGGAGAAGAATCGGGATCTGTAGGGTCGTAATCAGGATTAGGAATTGTGGGCGGACTTTGTGTTGATGGATCAGTGATAGGCTGTCCATTTGTATCATATGTGGCATAGGAGCCTTCTTCGCCAGCAAAAATTTCAAATTTCTCTACTCTGAATTCGGTCCCAAAAGCAATATTCAGGCCACTTAAAATATCTCCGTAGTTTTTAGAAATATCAAAATTAGTGGTGTTTTGGAGCAGACTGTGTCCTCCAGCATCAAATTGGTGCGGTGAGTTTTCTTCAAGAGAAGCATTTATCGTTCCTTTAATATCGTATTGAAATTTATTTTTACCAAAGGTATTACTTAAGTCGAATTTCCATCCGCCAGAAGTTTCAGTTCTAATTCCAGCGGCAACGGAATTATCATTGATTTTAGAGGTAATCCTTGGAGTATAACCTCCGGGATAAACTGATTCTACAACTCTTTCACCATCATTTCTGGTAAATGCATAAGCATCAGTATCTCTAAAGTTGCTTCCTCCAAAAGCATAGAATTCTGTTTTATCAGCAATTGGAATAGCAAGATTAGCGAATAAGTTTACGCCGTGCATGCTGGCATCTCCAAAACCTTTTCTGAAATCATAAGCAGGGCGAAGTGTTTTGTTTTTGTTTAAAAATTCTCCAGTAACATTTATAAAACCGCCCTTACTTCCAATTGCAGTTCCGTAATTCGCGGCTACTCTTACAGAACCTCCATCAAAGTCTTGATTTTTTCCGTATGAATTTCCATTTCCATCCTGGTCTAATCTATATCCTTTAGTGTTTGGAGTTCCTGGAAGGAAATCGCCTTTTGCATGTGTATTAAAAGCGCCGTAAGTTACAGAGCCTGTAAGTTCGTCTACATTATCATTAGTAACAATATTGATAACACCAGCAATTGCATCAGAACCATATTGAGCAGAAGCACCGTCACGTAGAATCTCTATTCTTTTAATAGAAGCAGCTGGAATGGCATTTAAGTCTGTTCCTGTATTACCACGCCCACGTGTTCCAAACAGGTTGATTAAAGAAGATTGGTGCCTTCTTTTTCCATTAATCAAAACCAAAGTCTGATCGGGTCCCATACCTCTTAAAGAAGCTGGATCAACGTGATCAGCGCCATCAGAACCAGATTGCTTGTTGGCGTTAAATGAAGGTGCCACATATTGTAATAATTGATTTATTTCAATTTTACCGCTTTGAGTCGTTACATCTTTTACGTTGATTACATCGATAGGAACAGCTGAGTTTACGACTGTTCTTTTGGCATTTCTAGAACCAACGACCACAACATCATTCAATATTTGACCATCACTCTCGCTTAATGTAATATCTATTTTATCTCCAGAAAGTGCTTTTTCAACTGTTGAAAATCCCATATAGCTAAAAACTAATGTGGCGCCTTCTTTTACTTTTATTCTAAAACTACCTTCAAAATCGGTTGAGACGCCGTTAGAAGTTCCTTTTTCGACAATATTAACACCAGGAAGTGGATTTCCAGATTTGTCCTTTACAAGACCCGAGACCTCTTTTTGAGCAAAGAGAAATGCTGAACTCAGCAGAAATAGTAATAATGCAATCTTTTTCATGGTTATTGGTTTATTGATTTGTTTTTTGTTAATCAGTTTTATAAAATTAATATTTTTTAACAAAATTTTAATTAAATGTTTAAAAATTTCATTGTGTATGTCGAAAATTATATTATTGAACATTTTTACTTCGTGCAAGAGCTATTAAATCTTATATTTGCAAAATTTTAAAGCCAAAAAATATCATTTTGGCATAAATCAGAAAAATCGATAATTCATAACACACTAACAGACAAAATGTTTAGTGTTTGAGGTCTGAAAGTAGTAAGACCAAATAAATAAATAGAAAACTAACAGATGAAAGCAGGAATTGTAGGATTACCAAATGTTGGAAAATCAACATTGTTTAATTGTTTATCTAATGCAAAAGCGCAGAGTGCAAACTTTCCGTTTTGTACAATCGAACCAAATATTGGTGTTGTAAACGTTCCGGATCCAAGAATCAATAAATTGGAAGAATTGGTAAAACCAGAGCGCGTTCAAATGGCAACTGTAGATATCGTAGATATTGCAGGTTTGGTAAAAGGAGCGAGTAAAGGTGAAGGTCTTGGAAACCAGTTCTTAGGAAACATTAGAGAATGTAATGCTATTATTCACGTTTTACGTTGTTTTGACAATGATAATATCGTTCACGTTGACGGAAACGTAAACCCAATTCGTGACAAAGAAACTATTGACATCGAATTGCAGTTAAAAGATTTAGAAACAATCGAAAAACGTTTAGAAAAAGTAAAACGTGCTGCAAAAACTGGAAATAAAGAAGCTCAGACAGAAGAAGCTTTATTAAACAGAATTAGAGAAGCTCTTTTGCAGGCTAAATCTGCTAGAACAATTATTCCTCAAAGCAATGATGAAGAAGTTCTAATGGAAGGTTTTCAATTAATTACAGCAAAACCAGTTTTATACGTTTGTAATGTTGACGAAAGTTCTGCTGTAAACGGAAACAAATATGTTGATCAAGTTCGTGAATTAGTTAAAGATGAAGATGCTGAAGTAATTGTACTTTCAGTAGGAGCAGAAGCGGATATCACTGAATTAGAAAGCTACGAAGAGCGTCAGGTTTTTCTTGAAGATATGGGATTAGAAGAGCCGGGAGCATCAGTTTTAATTCGTGCAGCTTATAAATTATTAAAACAACAAACTTACTTTACGGCTGGTGTAAAAGAAGTTCGTGCTTGGACAATCAATATTGGAGCGACGGCGCCACAAGCAGCGGGAGTTATCCACACTGATTTCGAAAAAGGATTTATCCGTGCTGAGGTAATTTCATATGATGATTACGTTCAATACGGTTCTGAAGCAAAAGCAAAAGAAGCTGGAAAATTTAAAGTGGAAGGAAAAGAGTATGTTGTAAAAGATGGTGATGTAATGCACTTCCGTTTTAACGTTTAATCTTTTTTTAGAGAATAAGAATAAAGAATAAAGACTAAAACTGCTGGAGAGATTCAGCAGTTTTTTTTATGTTCAAAACATAAGGTTTCGTATTGTCAGGCTGAGAGTAGTTGAAGCCCCTCAAAGATTGGTGATTTACATTGTGGAGCTACTTGCGTGTCCTTCGACTCCGCTCAGAGTGACAAAAAAATGAGAATAAATCTGCTTGATCTGTAAAATCTGCGAGAGATAAATTTCAGATTGAAAATTTTTGGCTCAAAAATTGGTTACAGAAAAAATAACCAATTACTAATCTAAAATCAACCAATTAAAATGCTAAAAAAATCATTCAAAATTTTCGGCTGGACACTTTTCGGAATCTTTAGTTTTCTTGCTTTATATGTTACAGCAGTTCTTATTATTTCGAAAATCACAGTAAACTCAGATGTCGCTCAAGTCGAAGAACAAAATGCAATTCCAATTTACATTCTTTCCAACGGCGTTCATACTGATATTGTAGTTCCAGTAAAAAATGAAATAAAGGATTGGCGAAATGAAATTCAGTTCAATCAAACCCAATCCAAAGATTCGTTGATGAATTTTATCGGCTTTGGCTGGGGCGATAAAGGTTTTTACCTAGATACGCCAGAATGGTCAGACTTAAAAGCGAGCACAGCTCTAAAAGCGGCGTTTGGCATGAGTTCTTCCGCTATGCATACTACATTTTTTAAACAGCTAAGAGAAGGTGAAGACTGCAAACGAATTCTGGTTTCAAAAGAAAATTACCAAAAATTAGTCCATTATATTTCTAATAGTTTTAATAATCCAGTTCATCCAGAATGGATTCAAGGCCACAGCTATGGAAAAAAAGATGCTTTTTATGAAGCCAAAGGAAGTTATAGTCTTTTTTATACTTGTAATACATGGGCAAATAATGCACTAAAAGCAGCGAATCAAAAAGCAAGTTTATGGACAGTTTATGATAAGGGTATTTTTTGTCATTATAAATGATCTTATCATGAAAAGAACATTTTTGATTATAATTATAGCGGTAGTAATTATTTCCTGCAAAAAAGCAGATGCTCCAGCTTGTGTAAATTGTATGTCTTTTTATTTTGAAAATCCACAGCCTGAAAAAGATTCCGAATTAGATCGTTTTCCAAATAGATTTAAAGGACTATATGCAAATAATGATTCAACTTTTATTAGAATTGAAGAAGATAGAATTTGGGAAGAATACTTCCGCAAATTTAAACTTCATAGACTTGCATTGGATTCGTTAAAGACAGAATATGATATTGTTGATGGCAAATTAATATCAAAAGATACAAAAGAAAAATATGATATGCTTTCAAAAGGCGATTCAATAGAATTAATACAAAAGCACATAGATACTTTGTTTAGGTTTTCACTTTATCAAAAAGCAAAACGAATGGATGGTCAATTAATTCTGAGTAGAAAAGATTCTATATTTTGGGATATTCAAATTTTGTCACTTCAAAATAATACCATAAAATTTAAAAGATTTTATGAAGGACAGGATTTGAAAAAACTTGATTCTGTCACTAAGATAAAAGGGAAAATGCTCGATTCGATTTCATATTTAATCAAGCCAAGTAGAAGTGAGTTCAAAAAAATATTAAAAATTAAAAAGCTAGGTTACGATCGGGAATTTACAAAAGTCCTGAAATAAATAATATTCCGCCAGGAATAAGAAAAAATATTCTGTTAGGAATATCTCATCGGTAGACCTCGGATATATGGGAAAAATATAAAATTCCAATAAAAATCAAGAATTAACGAATTTTCATTATTGCGTAAATTTGAGTGAATATCAAAAAATCATCAAATGAAAATCAAAAATATATTCTCCAAAACATGGTTTCTTTTAAAGAATACCTTTTTAGAGTTTAATGATGATAATGCAATTAAACTTAGTGCTGCACTAGCGTACTATACCATATTTGCATTGCCACCTTTGTTAATTATTGTTATCACAATCTGTGGTGTCTTTTTTGGAGAAGAAGCGGTAACTGGCGAATTGTACGGACAAATAAACGGTTTGGTAGGTAATGGCGCAGCGACACAAATTCAGGAAGCTATCAAAAATGTGCAATTATCCGGAGATAATGTTTTTGCAACTGTATTTGGAGTTGTAATGTTGTTAATCGGAGCGTCGGGAGTTTTTGCCGAGATACAAAGTTCTATTAATTTTATTTGGGGACTCCGTGCAAAACCGGATAAAGGAATTAAGAAATTTATTCAAAACCGTTTGATGTCATTTTCTATGATTGCTTCTGTTGGTTTTTTAATGTTGGTCAGCCTTTTTATAAGTACAACTTTAGACTTGCTTAGTACGCGATTAAAAGTTTATTTCCCTGAGAGTACGGTTTATTTATTTTATGTAGTTAATATGATTATTGTACTGGCAAGTATCAGTACTCTTTTTGCTATTATTTTTAGAACATTGCCAGACGGGAAAATAAGATGGAAAGATGCTTTTATTGGTTCAGGAGTTACCGCAGTACTTTTTATGATTGGTAAATTTGCCATTGGTTTTTATTTAGGCAGTTCAACAGTAGCTTCGGTTTACGGTGCGGCTGGTTCTGTGATAATAATTTTGGTTTGGGTTTATTATTCGGCAATAATTCTGTATTTTGGAGCTGAATTTACGAAGGTTTATGCTAAATCATATGGAGGGAAAATTTATCCAAATGAATACTCTGTAGAAATAGCAAAAGAGATTTACGAAATCGACGGACCAAAAAAAGAACCAATAGAAGAAACACTACAAAAAGAGAAGCCATGAAAATTATCGCCTTTGGAGGAAGTAACAGTACACAGTCAATCAACAAACGTTTAGCTACTTATGCATCAAGTTTGTTTGAAAATGCAGATGTCGAAGTTTTAGATTTGAACGATTTTGCAATGCCAGTATTCAGTGTTGATTTGGAGAAAGAAATCGGACAGCATGAAGTGGCGAAAGCCTTTTTGAATAAACTTAAAGAAGCGGATATTTTAGTAGTGTCAATGGCAGAAAATAACGGAAATTATTCTGTTGCTTTCAAAAATGTTTTCGATTGGAGTTCCCGAATCGAAAAAGATGTTTTTCAACACAAACCAATGTTATTATTAGCGACTTCGCCAGGTGGAAGAGGCGGTGCATCTGTTTTAGGAATTGCTCAAAATCTTTTCCCGCGTTATGGGGCAGAAATTAGAGGAAGTTTCTCATTACCAGCGTTTGGCTCGAATTTTGATTTACAGGAAAATAAAATTTCTAATGTTGAGTTAGATCAAGAACTGAAAGATATTATTAAATCAAATTTTTAAATGCCACAAAAAAAGATTGCCCTTATTTTCCTTTTACTAAACTGCTTTTTCATCAATTTCACTTTCGCTCAAAAGATTAGCGAAGTTGATAAAATAGTAGCAAAATACCCTAAAAGTTTTGACAGCACTGAAAAGCTAGCCGAGAGAATTGAAAAAGATTTTGATTCGGATGCTGAACGCGCACGTGCTATTTACAGCTGGATTGCTTTCAATATAAAATACGATTACAATATGTATTTAAATCCGCCGAAAGTGCAGGGTTTCAGCTATTCTTCAGAAGCTGAAAAACAACAAAAAATCAAACAGCTCAACGATAATTTAATTCAAAAAGCTTTTAAATCTAAAAAAGCAGTTTGCGAAGGATTTACGGCTTTGTATCAACATTTGGCTACCATGATGGATATTAAATGTGAGATAATCCGCGGTGATTCTAAAATTTCACCGAGAGATATTGGTCGTAAAAATACATCATCCAATCATGCATGGAATATGGTTTTGATTGATAAAAAATGGAGATTGATTGATGTGACTTGGGGACAAGGTTATTATGACAGCAGTAAAGGCAGAATGGTAAACGATTTCAACCCGATTTATTTTGATACCGATCCAGATTACTTTTTTGCAAAACATTTTCCAGATTCAGGTACTTATTTAGGAAAAAGGTTAAGTAAAGATGATTTTTTAAATGGACCTTTAATTTATAATACTACAATTGAGAATGATTACAAAATCAAATCACCAGATTCGGGTATAATTGAAGCCAGAAATGGAGATAAAATTACATTTGAAATCAAAAATCTTTCGAAATCAAATCAGGTTTTTTATGTGAATAAAAGAAATCAGGCTGTTAAAGTGCAAAATCCGAAAGAGAAACGAGGTGGTTTGGAATTTCAAATTACAGTTGATAGTAATGTTGGTGAATATATTACTGTTTTTGTAGATGGTAATAGTGTTGTTTCTTTTAAAATAGTTTCGAAATAAAAGATTAGAATTTAGATTTTTCTTCTTTTGTTAAAATTGCCGTACCTTAGCAAGAATGATCCGAATTTGAGCGTTATGGAGACAACTTTTCTGAAATCAATCTTAGATAATGATTTCTATAAATTTACGATGCAGCATGCTGTAATTAAACTTTTTCCAAAAGCAAAAGTTCGATACGGATTTATAAACCGAGGCAAACATATTTTTCCTGAGGGATTTGCAGCATTACTTCGAAATTCTGTTGATGCTTTGGCTGATCTTCGTTTAACAAAAGAAGAAAAGCATTATTTAGCACACTATTGTCCTTATTTGGATCCTACTTATTTAGACTTTCTGCAAGGTTACAGTTTTGATCCATCAGAAGTTCAGATTAGTCAGGAAGGTTCAGAAATAAAAGTTACTGTCGAAGGATTTTGGTACAGAACCATTTTATGGGAAGTTCCTTTGATGGCTTTGATCTCGGAGCTTTTTTATAAATCAAATCATTTAATTCGCCTGAATGATGAAGCAATAAAAAATCTTACTAAAGAGAAAATTGATAACTACAACAAACTTGGGGTTTCTATTTTAGAGTTTGGCACAAGACGCCGTCATTCTTACGAAGTACATGATTTAATAAATGAAACACTGCGAACAAACGGAGGGCATAGTTTTATTGGTACAAGTAATGTGCATTTTGCAATGGTCAATAACCGAAGACCTTTAGGTACACATGCACACGAATGGTTTATGTTTCATGCAGCACAATATGGTTTTCAGGTGGCGAATTTTATAAGTCTAGAAAATTGGACAAAAGTTTACGGCGGTGATCTTGGAATCGCTTTAACAGATACTTATACTACAGAAATATTTTTCAATCAGTTTGATAAAAAATATTCAAAACTTTTTGACGGTGTTCGACACGATAGCGGCGATCCAATTGAATTTGCTCAAAAAGTGATTTCGCATTATACCAAAATGGGAATCGATCCAAAATCAAAAGTCATTGTTTTTTCGGATTCTCTCAATTATGATAAAGTAAAAAAGATTGCCGATTTTTGTCAGGACAAAATAAAAATGTCTTTTGGAATTGGAACAAATTTTACTAATGATGTCGGTCTTCCAGCTATGAATATGGTAATCAAATTAACGGATACTAAACCGGATAATATACATTGGCAGGGAGTGGTAAAACTTTCTGATGAAAAAAACAAAAACACGGGAACGCCCGAAATGATTGCTTTGGCGAAAGAAGTACTGGGAATCAAATAGTATTTTTTTGCTGAAAAAGCAGTTTTTCCATAATTTTGGCGCCTTATTTATTTTAAAATCAATTTAAATAGATTTTAAACTGTTATTATTCATAACAAAAAAGAAATACGCTTTCATTTTTTGCTGAGAAATGGTACATTAGCAAAAAATCCTAAATTCATTTATGCTAGAGCAAAATCAATACAACGAAGATAATATTCGTTCACTCGATTGGAAGGAACATATTCGTATGCGTCCGGGTATGTACATCGGGAAATTAGGGGACGGATCATCACCGGATGATGGTATTTACATTCTTTTAAAAGAGGTTTTGGACAACTGTATCGACGAGTTCGTTATGGGGGCCGGAAAAACCATCGAAGTATCCATAAAAGATAAAACAGTTTCTGTTCGTGATTATGGGCGTGGAATTCCGTTAGGAAAAGTAGTCGACGTAGTTTCGAAAATGAATACCGGAGGAAAATATGACTCTAAAGCTTTCCAAAAATCAGTTGGTCTAAACGGTGTCGGAACAAAAGCAGTAAATGCGCTTTCGAATTATTTTCGTGTAGAATCGGTTCGTGATGACAAACAAAAAGGAGCGGAGTTCTCTGCTGGAAATTTAGTTTTAGAAGAAGATGTAATTGATACAACCAAACGTAAAGGAACGAAAGTAGTTTTTACGCCAGACGAAACAATCTTTAAAAATTATAAATTCCGTTTAGAGTATGTAATCAAAATGGTCAAAAACTATTGTTACTTAAACAATGGTTTGACTATTATTTTCAATGGCGAAAAATACTATTCAGAAAACGGACTTCGTGATTTATTAGAAGAAACAATCAGTGAAGAAGATTTAGAATATCCAATTATCCATTTAAAAGATCATGATATTGAGGTTGCGTTAACACACAGTAAAACGCAGTACAGCGAAGAATATCACTCTTTCGTAAACGGTCAGAACACCACACAAGGAGGAACACACTTAGCGGCCTATCGTGAAGCGGTTGTAAAAACGATTCGTGAGTTTTACAATAAGAATTTCGAAGCATCAGACGTTCGTAAATCGATTGTGAGTGCGATTAGTATTAAAGTGATGGAGCCGGTTTTTGAGTCTCAGACCAAAACCAAATTAGGTTCTACCGATATGGGTTCTGATGATGGAACACCAGCAGTTTCTGTTCGTACGTTCGTAAATGATTTTATCAAAACAAAACTGGATAATTATCTGCATAAAAATCCAACAACTGCTGAAGCATTATTACGTAAAATTCTTCAGGCAGAACGCGAGCGTAAAGAATTGTCAGGAATTAGAAAACTGGCGACTGATCGCGCAAAAAAAGCAAATCTTCACAATAAAAAATTAAGAGACTGCCGAGCGCATCTTCCTGATACCAAAAACCCAAGAAACTTAGAAAGCACGCTTTTTATTACCGAGGGAGATTCGGCTTCCGGATCGATTACAAAGTCGCGTGATGTGAATACACAAGCAGTTTTCAGTTTGCGTGGTAAACCTTTGAATTCATACGGAATGACAAAGAAAATTGTGTATGAAAACGAAGAATTCAATTTATTGCAGGCAGCGCTTGATATCGAAGACGGATTAGAAAAATTACGTTACAACAATATCGTAATTGCAACCGATGCCGATGTCGATGGAATGCACATTCGCTTGCTTTTAATTACGTTTTTCCTTCAGTTTTTTCCTGAATTAATCAAGGAAGGTCATTTGTATATTTTGCAAACACCACTTTTCAGGGTTCGTAACAAGAAAGAAACGATTTATTGTTATTCAGAAGAAGAAAGAAAAGACGCGATTGAAAAATTAAAACCAAAACCAGAAATCACCCGATTTAAAGGTTTGGGAGAGATTTCGCCGGATGAGTTTAAAAACTTTATTGGTGATACTATCCGTCTTGATCCAGTTATGATGGATAAGCATACTTCGATTGAACAGTTACTATCTTTCTATATGGGGAAAAACACGCCAGACAGACAAGACTTTATTATCAAGAATTTAAAGGTGGAGATTGATGAGCTGGAGGAGGCTTAAGAGATAAAATAAAATAGAGTGTCAGACGGTCTTCAAAATAAAGTCATTTTTCAGCAAGTTGCCGAGTTATTGCAAAATGCCCGACAGCAGGTTTTGCGTACCGTAAATTCAACAATGACCATTACTTATTTTGAAATTGGAAGAATAATTGTTGAAGAAGAACAAAATGGAAAATATAGGGCAGGATATGGAAAGCAACTACTAAAGGGACTTTCTGAACATTTGACTAAAGAGTTTGGAAAAGGCTTTTCTATTGATAATTTAGAAAATATGAGGAAGCTCTTTTTGACTTTCTCAAAATCCGAGACACTGTCTCGGATTTTGGAAATTCAAAAAACGCAGACAGTGTCTGCGGAATTCAAGAGACCAGATTATCAAACTTTGTCTTCATTTTTCACATTGACTTTTAGTCATTATATTTTTTTAATGCGAATTGAAAATGAAAAAGAAAGACGGTTTTATAAAATAGAATCCGAAAAACATAATTGGAGTGTTCGGGAGCTAAAACGTCAATACGATACGGCACTTTATACAAGATTAGCTTTAAGCAGAGATAAAGAAGGTGTTTTAAAACTTTCAGAAGAAGGTCAGATTATTGAAAAACCAAAAGATATTATCAAAGATCCTTATATTCTTGAGTTTTTAGGATTGCCTGAATCGCACCAATATTCAGAATCGCAATTAGAGGAAGAAATCATTAATAAACTGGAACATTTCTTATTAGAATTAGGTCACGGTTTTACTTTTGTTGGAAGACAGCAAAGAATTACTTTTGATGATAAACATTTTAGAATTGATTTGGTTTTTTATAATAGAATATTGAAATGTTTTGTTCTTATTGATCTTAAAATAGGAGAATTGAAACACCAGGATTTAGGGCAAATGCAAATGTATGTGAATTATTACGACAGAGAAATGCGTTTGGAAGATGAAAATAAAACCATTGGAATTGTTCTTTGCCAAAATAAAAGTGAAGCCGTAGTAAAATATACATTGCCAGAAAATAATGAACAGATTTTTGCTAGTAAATACAAAACTGTCTTACCAAGTGTTGAAGCTTTAAAAGAACTATTAGAAAGTAATATAATTTAACGAATGAAGAGAGTTTTATTTTTATTCATTATTTTAGGTCTAATTTCTTGTAAAAAAGAAAATACAGAATCTCCAATTGTAAATGAAAAAACAAAAGAGAGTAAATCAAAAAGTGAAATAGCCAAAATAAGAGATTTTCCGTTGAAGAATTTATCCAAAGTTGAGGTTTTGTCTTATGAAGACCGAATGCGATGGGATAGAAAAATTACGAAAAAAGATAATAAATATTCAAAAGATCTGGTTGTTGGTTATAAACTGAATTTCGACAGCACGAAGGTTAAAGAAAGAGTAGTATTAAATTCAGTATTGAAAACAGAATTACTGGAATTAATGTCTCAAGATAGCTGTAAAGTACAAGAGTTGCCTGCAGATTGTTATATGCCTCGGCATATGATACTTTTTAGAGATCAAAAAAATAGAATAATTGGTTACAAAGAACTATGTTTAGGATGCAGAGGTTTTAGAGAATCAAAAAACCTAGAAAATTATAATGGATTTTGCTTTAGTCAAATGGAAGAGCTTTTTAAAAAAGCTGGAATCAAATATTTTGACGAAGATTATGAATAAAAGAAATAGTTTACTGAAATAAATTCAGCATATAAAATGAAAGACGAAGAAGACGATAACATAATTCCAAACGACGACGAGAATAATTCAGATGACAATCTGGATAACATTCAGGATGGCGATGATGATGTGATTGATGGTGAAGGAAAACATTTTGAAGGAGCGCATTTTTACGAAAACCAGGAAGAAGAAGGCGAGGACGTTATTACCAAAGTAACTGGAATGTACAAAGACTGGTTCTTGGATTATGCTTCGTATGTAATTCTAGAACGTGCAGTTCCTGCAATCGAGGACGGATTCAAACCGGTTCAGCGTCGTATTATGCACTCTTTAAAAGAGCTGGATGACGGTCGTTATAACAAAGTTGCCAATGTTGTTGGTCACACTATGCAGTATCACCCACACGGAGATGCGAGTATTGGTGACGCCATGGTTCAAATTGGTCAAAAAGATTTATTGATTGATTGCCAAGGAAACTGGGGTAATATCTTAACAGGCGATGGAGCTGCAGCGTCGCGTTATATTGAAGCACGTTTATCTAAATTTGCTTTGGAGGTTTTGTATTCTCCAAAAATTACAGATTGGGGTGTTTCGTATGATGGACGTCGTGCAGAACCAAACAATCTTCCTGTAAAATTCCCATTGCTTTTGGCACAAGGAGCAGAAGGTATTGCGGTTGGACTTTCTACAAAAGTACTTCCTCATAACTTTAATGAGTTAATTGATGCTTCGATCAAGATTTTAAAAGGAAAACCGTTTACGCTTTACCCAGACTTTATGACTGCCGGTATTGCCGACGTTTCGAATTATCATGATGGAATGCGTGGCGGACGTGTGCGTGTGCGTGCTAAGATTTCGCAATTAGACAAAAATACATTGGTGATTACACAAATTCCGTTTTCGACCAATACTTCGAGTTTAATTGATAGTATTTTGAAAGCCAATGAAAAAGGTAAAATCAAAATCAAAAAAATTGAGGACAATACTGCTGCCGATGTTGAGATTTTAATTCATCTTTTCCCAGGCGTTTCGCCAGACAAAACTATTGATGCTTTGTTTGCCTTTACAGCTTGTGAAACCTCTGTTGCGCCTTTAGGGTGTGTTATTGAAGACAATAAACCGCTGTTTATAGGAGTTTCTGAAATGTTGAAAATTTCAACACACAGAACCGTTGATTTACTTCGTCAGGAATTAGAAATTCAATTAGAAGAATTAAAAAATAAGTGGCACTTTTCTACTTTGGAGAAAATATTCATTCGTGAAGAAATGTATATTGACTTCAAATTATACGGAGACAGAGAATCACTTTACAAATATTTATACGATCGTTTTGAGCCTTTCAAAAAATCATTCGTTAGAGAAATCAATGATGACGATTTACAGCGTTTGACTCAAATCCCAATGATTCGTATTACACGTTTCGACTCTGATAAAGCTGATGATTTAATTGCGAAATTGGAAGACGAAATGAAAGAGGTAGAGCATAATCTGGAGCATTTAACAGATTTTGCAATTGCTTACTTTACCAAATTAAAAGAGAAATACGGAAAAGGACGTGAACGTCAAACAGAACTTCGTGTTTTTGATAACGTTGAGGCTACAAAAGTAGTTTTAAGAAACACAAAACTATATGTAAACCGCGAAGAAGGTTTCGTAGGAACAAGTTTAAAGAAAGACGAATACGTAGGCGATTGTTCTGATATTGATGATGTTATCGTGTTTTTACGAGACGGAACATTAATGATTACAAAAGTAGATGCCAAAACATTTATTGGAAAAGATATTATACACGCCGCCGTTTTTGATAAAAACGATAAACGCACCATTTATAATATGATGTATCGTGATGGAAAATCAGGGCCTTCATACATCAAACGTTTCAATGTTACTGGTGTAACACGTGATAAAGCTTATGATTTGACGAACGGAACAAATGGTTCGCAAGTGGTTTATTTCTCGCATAATCCAAATGGAGAAGCTGAGGTAGTAACTATTTTACTGCGTCAGGTTGGAACGATCAAGAAATTGAAATTTGATATTGATTTTGCTAAACTGGCTATTAAAGGTCGTGGTTCTAAAGGAAACTTAGTTACCAAATATCCAATCAAGAAAATTGAATTAAAGGAGAAAGGTATTTCAACGTTATTGCCAAGAAAAGTTTGGTTTGATGATACTGTAAAACGTTTAAATGTTGATGCAAGAGGAGAATTATTGGGCGAATTTAAACCAACAGACAAAATCTTAATTATTAGTCAGTCAGGAAAATTAAAGGTTATTATTCCAGAGTTATCAACTCACTTTGAAGAAGATATGATTGTACTGGAAAAATGGAAACCTAAAAAACCAATTTCTGCGATTTACTACGATGGAGAAAAAGAGCGTTATTTTCTGAAACGTTTCCTTGTAGAAAATGAAGGAAAAGAAGAAAGTTTTATTACAGATCATCCAAATTCGCAGTTGGAGATTGTTTCAACAGATTATCGTCCAGTTGCGCAATTGGTTTTTGCTAAAGTAAAAGGCGTCCAAAAAGATGATTTACATATAGATGTTGAAGATTTTATAGCGGTAAAAGGTTTCAAAGCGTTAGGAAATCAATTAACAACAGATAAGCTAAAACAAGTAAACTTATTAGATCCGCTTCCTTATGAAGAACCGGTAGAAGAAGTTCCAGAAAGACCTGAAATATCAGAAGATGATCCTGTAGAAACAGAATTAGATGATGATGGCCAGATTGGTTTGGTTTTAGAATAATAAATGAAAAACGCTAAGATTAGGTTCTTAGCGTTTTTTTATGCTTAATATAATTAAGTGGAGAAAATTGTTTCTTCCTTAATCCATTTTACCTCATTATTTTCAATAAGAACAGAAATGGAATCACCGTTTTGCACTTCTCCAGAAATTATTTTTTTAGCAAGAGGTCTTCTCAAATGGCTTCTTATAATGCTTTTTATTGGCCTGGCTCCATATTTTGAATTAAACCCATTTTCGGCAAGATAAAGTTTAGCTTCTATCGGTATAGTGACCGAAATATTGATGTTTTTCAATAAATCGGTAAACTCTTTTTTAAGATGTATTTCGAAGATTTTTAAGGCATTCTCTTTATTGATAGGAGCAAAAGGAACAATTTCTGTTAAACGTCCTAGAAATTCAGGCCTAAAATAATTTCCCATGATTTCCGCTAGGGAATTTGAAGTTGGAATTTCGTTATTATTAAAAGCGTTTACAACATAATCAGCTCCAACGAAATCAACCAACTGCTGGCTTCTGTTCAGCAACAAGCCAAGGAAAAGGATTTTTCTAAAACTAATGATCCTTATTTAATGATTAAACCCAAAAATGATGGATCTGATGGAAAAAACTTTGCCATAAACTATTGGTCGACCTGTGCCGAAGAAGGAAATGATATAAAGGCAGGTACAATGTTAGAATGCAAAGACACCTTTTTTATAAGTAAAGACGTAACCCTAATGACCAACACAGTTGGCGGTGTAAATAAACAGACAAATAAAGACAGAATCCTCGCGTATAGAAATGCCTTATTAACCCGCGGCAGAATTGTAACCTTTGCCGATATCAAAGCCTTTGGATTTAACCATTTTAAAACAACGATAGAAGATATTAAAATAGAAAAGGGAACCCGAAAAGAGATTTCAGTAAAAGCTGGTTTCAGTCGCACAGTCGATGTTTACATAAAAACTAATCCAGAAGAAAGAAAACTACTTTCGGATTCCGAGTGGAATTATTTATGTGAAAGCTTTTTGAAAAACCTTAAAAGCAAATCCTCAAATGTATATCCATATCGTATGTTTATAGATTAGAAATAGAAAAACGCCGAAAAATATACTTTTCGGCGTTTTTTCTTTTAATACAGGATGTTTGTTAATCATTTACATAATAAAACGTTACTATATCAAAACTACTTGAGTTTGAAGGGGAAGATATTTTAATTTTGTATTGTCCGTCTCCATAATTTCCAATATAAGCATTGCCATCATTTTTTTGGATGCTGCTATGAACCAGAACATTTTCTAAAAAGACTTCCATTTTAATGTCTTGGTTTAAAATAAATGACGCTCTCCAGAATATATCGAAACCACCTGAACCATAAATTGATGCATTTTCTAAAGGATAAGAAATCATTTCATTCATAGAGTATATTTCAGGATATAGATATCTTACTGCATATAAATCATAATTTGAAAAAATAAAAGACAAAGGTGTAGCAGTATTCATAACAGAGTCTGGATCCTGATTAGATCCAAAGCCATTAGGTGTATAAAGTATTGTATTAAAACCGCCGGCATCTGTATGTTCTCCTCTTAAAGGACCATTAGTATGACAGAAACCAATAGTATGACCAAGTTCATGTTTTATGATATGTTTCTTTTCACTTTCAGAGAATACTCTATTATCAGCAGCGTCAAGATTAATGATAATTTGATACCCTGGTTTTCCAAGTGCAGGAAGATATGCAGATGCAGGCACACCATTTGACAAAATATCCTGATCCGCTCCAATTATAATATCATAATTATTAATATCGGACATGATGAAATTTACCCTGCTGCCGGTTATGGAATTCCAGTCATTCATTGCTGCAGCTATAGCATCTCTCCAATTATCATTTCCTGAAATTGGCAGAGAATTGTGAAAGGCAACTTTTATTGTAGTTATATTTTCCATTGATACTAAAGAATTCGCATGTGCCTGAGCTGATTTTTCTGCGGTTCCCGAAATATTGCCATCCTTTGGAAACATGATGTCACTTTCTACAAGATAGAAATCTTTCAATTCTTTAATATTCTTTATATTGAACCCCATAGCAAGTATTTTTTGCACATAAGGATCATTTTCGTTTACAGAATTATAGTTTTCTGTAGCTGTTTTACCTGATAAATTAGAATCATCTTCCTGACAGCTAATAAACATTACTGAGGTAAGACTAAGAATTGTAATCGATTTTAAAAAGTTTACTTTCATATTGTTTTTTTTTTGTGATTTATTTAATCAAATTTATACGACAAATACGACATGTGTTTTATGTAAACTTTTTATAATTGATATTAAACTGTAAGTTTTGTATTATTAAGTTATTAAAATAAGGTTGTGAATGTAAAGTTAAGATTCCTAAAAAAATCTTAAAGTGGTTTAAACAGCTGATTTAGATTAGTTGCTTTCTTCTCTTTCAGTTTTTTAACAATCTTAAGAAAAGCAATCGCTGTAATGTAAGCATCGCCCAGAGCAGTATGTCTGTCTTTTTTTGAAATATCAAATTTATCAGCTAAATCATCTAAAGTGTAATGATCTTTACGTTCAAATAAATGTGACTGAATTAAAGTCTTTTTATATAAATAAGCGGTGTCTAAAGTTTTATTGGTTAATTGAGGAAGTCCGTTTCTTTCCAAAGCTTTATTAATCATGGTAACATCAAAGATAGTATGATGTGCAATAATTATCGAATCTCCCAGAAACTCTAAAAACTGTTGTAAAGCTTCGAGTTCTGTGGGACGTTTTACCAGCAGATCTTTTAAAATACCATGAATTTGTGCTGTAGTTTTGTCATAATGTTCTTGTTCAAGATAGACTTCAAAGCTATTCTGAACATTAATAATTCCGTTTTGAAGAACTAATGCGCCAATGCATAACATTCGGTCATTATCATAATCAAATCCTGTCGTTTCGGTATCTAAAACCACAAAACGAGTTTCTTCAATCGTGATGTTTTCATCAAACAGATTGTTTTCTTCCTTTTTCCAAAAATTGAATAAACTCATTATTATACCAGATTTGAGATATTAAAGCGTACCGAGATTAATTCCTGAAGCTCTTTAATGGTTTTAAAAGTACGTTTCAGTTTAATTTTTTCCATTTTCGTCAAAGATTCCAATTCGATGAATTGTCCGGAATCATGATGTAATAATCCTTGTTTGGTTCTAAATTTCAATAAAGCTTTAAACGAATATGAGCAGGATAAATACAATTCTCTGTTATTAGGTTCCAGTTCAGCCAATTTTTCAAAACGTTCTGCCGTATTACTTATTCCTTTTACCGAATGAGATAAAATTAAAAGACGTGCGGCGTCGGTTAAAGGCATTAAAGCTCTTCGTTTAATGTCAAAGTTGTCTTTGTTAGCACCGTCTTGTTCCACCAAAAATTGTCTGAAGAAACCAGTAGGCGATGGGCTTTGCAAAGCACCGCTCACCAAATGCATATAAAAAATAGGATTCGCTTTTACGTTTTCAAAAATAGAATCAGATAATTCGTTAACGATTTCAGCATCACCATACGTTTTGCTGTAATCAAAGAAAATGAACGAAAGTAAAACTTCATTTTTACCAGGATTGGTGATCCAATGATGTACCTGAGCTTTCCAGTCGTCAAGGCTCATACACCATTTAGGACTTGATGCCATCATATCGGCAGGGCAGTAATCGTAGCCAATTTCGAAAAGACCTTTATTCACAAGTCCGGCAAATTTTAGGAAATAGATTCTGGTTTCATCCCTAAAAACTTCGTTTACATTTTCGTATACAATAGCATTATCCTGATCGGTGTGAAGCATTTGTTCACCACGTCCCTGACTTCCAAGTGCCAGCCAGGCAAATTTTACAGGAGGCGGACTGCTCATTTTTTCGATACAAATTTCGATAACACGAGTTGTACAGGCTTCATTCAATTCGGTAATGATTTTGGTAATCAAAGTCATTGGAATATTCTGATCCAGATACCCCTGAAGCAACTGCATGATTTGATTGCGAATCGGTTTTATTTCCTTGATTTTTTTAGTGCGTTTTAGGGCCTTTATCAAAACAGCAGGATTATTTCCAAGCGCCACCATAACGTCATGTTTCGATAAAATTCCGACTGCTTTGGTATTTACCGTTCCATCTTTCGTTAAACATAAATGACTGATATTACTTTTCATCATCGCCATTTGAGCCTCGGTAACCGTCATTTTTTTAGGATACGTAATAACAGGTTTTGTCATTATCGTTTCGGCAGTTGTTGTAATTGGAAAATCTCCGGTAACAATTTTGTTTCGAAGATCTTTATCGGTTAAAATACCAATTGGAAGCATTTCATCTACAATTAAAATCGCTCCGACTTTCTTTTTACTCATAATCTTAGCAATTTCCTTAACTGTTGTTGAAGGACTGCAGGTTACGATTTTTTTAGAATATTTTATCGGCGTTAAATCAAAGGAATGATTGTTAGAATGCAGATTTTCATTCAACAGATCATCACCATATAATTTGTCTTTATGAATATCTGAATACGGATTTCGCGTATTAGAAGCATAACTTTCAATCAGGAAATTGCCAACATTTCGGTTTTCAAGAGCGTAAGGTTTAAAAACGGCAATCGGAATCGCATACAAAATACTTTCTTCATGCGCTACCGCTTCCATAATATAATTTTCCTGCGCCAAAAGCGGACGAAGCCCAAAAATATCGCCTTCATCACACATATCCAGAACGGTATTTTTAGTACTTTTTTTCAGGGCAACAGCACCTTTATGTACCACATAAAACGAATCGTGGGTTTTGTCGTTTTCAGCAAAAATTACCGAATCTTTTTCTTTATATATAATTGAAATCTGTTCAGACAGTTTTTCTAAATCTTTCTGATGCAAAAAATTAAACGGCGGATATCCTTTTAAAAAGTCAGCAACTCTCTGCGAAATGGTATTTTTCATGTGGCTAGATTAAAGTCCTAAAGTACTATTTAAAATAGAAATGTAAAAGAAACACGTTTGTTTTTTGAGTGGCAAAGGGACAGAGATACAAAGTGACAAAGGTTTAATCTTACAGTTTGTCATCCCAAGGAACGAGGGATCTCCGCAAGTAACTCCATAAAGTGTTTCAATCATTAAAAATTTAAAGCTCCGTAAAATGGAGCTTTAAATTTTTATAAAATCAAGAATTAGTCAACTCTATGAACAGTGCCGCGTTGCTTTTCTTCAGAACCAACCAAGCCAAATTCAAAAGTATAAGAATCTTTAGAAGTGTTTAAAATCTTCATGCTGATGGCTTTTTCCTCTGCCATATTTTTTGGATGCATTTTCTGTAGCACATATTCGCAGTCACTTACCCAACGAATGGTTGCTGTGTCTGTTTTTCCTTCAAAAGTTTCGATTTCGATATCGTCTTTGCGTTCAAAATAAGTCGTTTTTTTAACGCCGTTTACTTCCGTTTCAAATTTGAATTTTCCGGTTTTAAAATCTTTGCAGTTGTGTTCTGTATTATAGCATGAAACTAAAGTTAGAACAGGAAATAAGAATAGTATTTTTTTCATTTTAATTAAGTTGTTTTTTAGGAGCTAATCCCGCTTTCCATTTCAATCTTTTTATTTTTAAAGAAAAAATAAAAAGGATTTCCATTGCAATCGGGGCTAGGGCATTAGGATAACAAGAAACACTTGTATTATAATTTAGACTTTTTGAATATAAAATTCTTTGAGTTTTTTGGATTCTTTCACTTCTTCTCTCATTTCCTCTTTAGATTCGCTTTTTGAAGCTTTTGGCCAGATATGAAAACCTCCTTTTGTCATCGCTTGAGCTTGTCGAAAAATGTTTGGCGAAAAATCAGCAAAAAAACTCAAGTCTTCAGGATTATCCCAAAGCCCCCAAATACCGTTTTCGTCTATGTCTCCAGCATAATTAATGATATGTGTTGGATAGGTTTTGACCATTTTAAGTTTAAAATGGTCCAAATTATAAGAACCGTTCCATTGAAATGAGTCCACATCGTCAATTCCGGAACCCGTAATAATTGAATTCGCAAAACTTAATTCAATAGACATTTTATGTTGTGAAGGTGAATTAGAGTAACAATAAAATCCTTCCCATTCGCCACTAGGCAGAAAATGATGCGTTTCGTTGTCTTTTGATTTCATGTTTGGGGATTATTTCAATCTTTTTATTTCCTCATCGGTAAAGTTCTTGATTTCTTTTTCTTTGGCAAACTTTTCAGCATTATAATTTCCGGATTTATTCTTTGGAATCGATAAACTGTTCCACTCGCTGTTTTTTAATTGTTTGGCATAAAAAACAATCTGCCCGATATGATAAGGATAATGCGCCAATTGTCGATTGATGGCTTCAATAACCGTATGACCTTCATTTCGAATATAAATAATATCCGAAAGCTGTTCGGGTTTTAAACTTTCTAAAGCATTTTCGAGGCAATCCCAGCCTTTGTTCCAGACTTCCAAAACTTCTTCTTTAGATTGTAAATAATTTTCGAATTCAGCATCGCGGTTTCGCCATTCTTTTTCACCGTCAGAAGTTAAGAAATTCGTCCATCGCGATAGCATATTGCCAGAAATGTGTTTTATAATGGTTGCAATGCTGTTGGTATCATCATTAAACGAAACAAAAAGCTGTGAAGGCTCAAGCTGATCAATCGCTTTTTCTCCAAGCATTTTATAATACAAAAATTGCTTTTTGACACTTTCTAAATAAGATTCATCCGTTTTCATGGTACAAAGATTTTAGATTATAGCTCAACTTTATTTTCAGAAATCAATATTTTCCCCCAATCATTTAGTTTCCAAAGAATTTCTACTAATTGTTTTCCTGTTTCGGTGAGAGAATATTCAACTCGTGGCGGAAGTTCATTATAAGATTGTTTTATCAATATGCCATCTTCGACCATTTCGCTTAATTGCTGGTTTAAAACCCGTCGATCGACTTTTGCAATGCCTTTTAAAAATTCGCTTGGTCTTTTTTTACCTTCATTAATCTGCCATACAATAGGAATTTTCCATTTTCCGCTAATGGTGTTTACAGCAATTTCTAATGGACAAATTTTATTTTCAGTACTTCGTGCCTTTGTTTGCATAAAATTGACTTTTATATCCCTATGGGATAAAAATATGCGGTATTGCCAGTGTTATCAGGCTTTCCGATATTTACAAAAATAATCAAAATTTGAGTCGAATAAATGATTTGGCCAATCAAATTGAAAGAGAATGAAAGAAGAAAAACGAAAAGGAGCAAGATCGATAAAAGATATTCCCGCAGTTATTTTGGAACAACTCAATAAAGGCGAAATTGAGACAGCAAATCTCGTGGAATGGCTTGCGGTAAATCAAGCTATGCTTCTGGAAAATGTCTTGAAAGAGTCTGATCGAATGGAATATCTGGAACCTATTTTAACAGATATAAGAAATTTGAAAAAGCAAACAGTAAATACTATAAATGAAGCAATAGGAACAGGATTATTAACGGAATCAATCCTTAATAAGGATACAGATATACTTTCGATAATTTCAGGACATAAATCGGATTTGGTAAGATCCTGGTCTGCTTATACAATTGGGAAGAAAGATACGCTAACAATTGAAGAGATTTTAGAACAAATTCAATTCCTGTCAGCTGACAAACATTTTGGTGTCAGAGAAATTTCATGGCTGGCAATTCGCTCCAGTATTATAAAGAATTTAGAGAAAAGCCTTGAAATATTATTAAGTTGGACTTCCAGTGAAGATGAAAATATCAGACGTTTTGCAACTGAATCAATAAGACCAAGAGGAGTTTGGTGCGAACATATTGGACAATTGAAAAAAGAACCGGAATTAGGTTTAAAGATTTTAAATGCTTTAAAATCGGATCCTTCTAAATATGTTCAGGATAGTGTAGGGAACTGGCTTAATGATGCCAGTAAAACTAGACCGGATTTTGTAAAAGATCTATGTGAAAAATGGAAAAAAGAAAGTCCTAGAAAAGAAACGCTTTATATTATTAAAAAAGCATTGCGAACAATTGAGAAATAAGTTTTTAAGCCACGAATTCACGAATTTTATCTAAAAATAATTCGTGAATTCGTGGCTTAAAGAAAAACTATACAATTTTAATATCATATTTATCCAAAAGCCCAACAATTCCCTCTGTAGAAAATTGTGCTTTTTTCATCGGGTTAAATTCGGGATCGATTTTATAATTGTAAGCCGTTTTGAAATTGACTCCGGCCAATTGTGTTTCGTTAAAAATAGCACCATCAAGATTGCAATTCTCAAAAACAGAACTCGTTAAGTTTGTTCCGATAAAAGTAACTTCTCTAACTGATGAATTGATAAACTTGGTTTTGGGCATTTTTTTATTCGAAAACAAGGCATAATCCAATGTGCAGTCTTCAAAATAAACCTGAAATAAAAAATCGTCACATTCGTTAAAAGCGATTCCCAGAAGCTTACAGTTTTTAAAAGTTACATTCTTTAAACTCGTTCCTGCTAAACTTGTCATTGAAAGATTACAGTCAATAAACTCACAGTCTAAAAAAGTATTAGAGCTAAAATTACTGTTGGAAAAATCACAGTTTTTAAACACACAATCTTCAAACTCCCGATTGTTTATTTTTTTGTCGATGTAAACGACTTTCTCAAATGTTTTCTGAATGTGAATTAGACTTTCCATTTTATTTTAGTTTAAAAGTTCTAAGTAAACCCGACAGGTTTTTAAAACCTGTCGGGTTTACTTAGAAGACTTATTTAGTCATTAAATATACCTTTCATAATGATTTTCAATCCTAAAAAAATCAAAAACATAGAAGCAAGGCAAGCCACAATTCCAATTCCTAAAACAAGATAATGCCAATTCGTATGCTGATTCATAAAAGCATTATAAATCATTGAGGGCCCCAAAAACATCAAAGGCAGAGCGCCCGTTAGATATTTAACTCCTTTTCGTAGTAATTCTTTATTTGTTGCCATTTTGAATTTTGTTTCAAGTTTTTTTAGTTTCAAGTTTATCACAATCTTGTCATTTCGAGGAACGAAAAATCACACTCGTAAATCGACAAAGATTGGAGACATCCTTTGCAGAATTTCTAGTGTGATTTTTCGTTCCTCGAAATGACAAACTTTATGGATAAAAAACTATTATTTTTTATAATTATCAACAGCATTTCTCACACTGCCGTATTTTTTTAATAATTCAGAAGCTTCTTCGTAAGAAACGGGAATTTCATCCATAATCATTTTAACGCCACGATCGACCAGTTTAATATTGCTTAATTGCATATCGACCATTTTGTTTCCTCTTACTTTTCCAAGCTGAATCATTGCTGCAGTTGAAATCATATTCAAAACTAATTTTTGAGCTGTTCCAGCTTTCATTCGGGAACTTCCTGTAATGAATTCTGGACCTACGACTACTTCAATAGGAAATTGAGCCGTTAAAGCCAACGGACTTCCAGCATTACAAGTAATACAACCCGTAATAATATTATTTTGATTACAAGCTTCTAAACCGCTGATTACATATGGAGTTGTTCCCGAAGCAGCAATTCCAATTACGACATCATTTGAGTCAATATTATGATTTTGAAGATCAATCCAGGCATTTGTTGTACTGTCTTCTGCATTTTCTACTGCACGTCTTATGGCTGTATCACCGCCAGCAATAATTCCATTTACCAAATCAAACGGTACACCAAATGTAGGTGGACATTCGGATGCGTCAACAACACCAAGTCGGCCCGAAGTTCCCGCACCTATATAGAATAATCGGCCTCCTAATTTTAATTTAGAGACGATCTGCGGAATTAAAGCTTCTATTTGTGGCAAAGCTTTTTCCACCGCATAAGGAACAGTTTTATCTTCTTGATTAATGTTTGATAACAATTCATGAACAGACATTTTTTCTAAATGTTCATATTTTGAAGATTGTTCCGTAGTTTTCGTAAATGTCATTTTATCATTATTTAGACTCGCCAAAATTAATATATTTTATCTCAATCTCGCAAAGTTCAAAGATTTATAATCTTCATTTTATTTGTTTTTTTGTTATTAAAGACGCTTTTCAAGCATCATTGTTACACCAACTAAAATATTATATTTGTTTATTATTTTAACTAAATAAATGGACAAATTAGATTTATTACAGGGAATAGCTCGAATTTCGGTTTTCGTTTCTTTATTACTTGCCTTTTTTTTACTCACTGTAAAAACCGAAAATAAGTTAGCGAATAGACTTTTTGCTTTCTTTTTTATCTCTTCGGCGATTGATCTCAGTGGTTTTTTTATGTATTTGTATACCGAAGATCACAGAAATCTAGAGATTTTCAGATCCACTTTCTGTTTGCTGGGGATGCCTTTATTTTATCTATATGTATTGGCTGTCTGTTATTCTGATTTTAGGTTAAAATGGAAACACTTACTACATGCACTTCCTTTTGTTGTTGTCAATTTAATTTTTATTCCGAGAATTTACATGCGCATTAACGATGGAAGTTTTATGGGTGTTCTAAATCAAATGTCTGAGATTTATTTTATTCAGGTTTTAATTGAATTTCAATATGCCTTTTATATTCTAAGTGTATTTTTGATTTTAAAAAAATATAAAGAAATCTATCTGGAAAATTATACCAATGCAAGTATAGCAACCTATAAATGGCTTTTTCAGATGACTTGTGTTTTTCTGGTAGCGCATTCTATTGTGGCTCTAAAAAATATAATACGCTACAGCGGTTTCAGAGACATATTTCTTTGGGCTAATATCTTGGTAGGCAGTATTGCTTTATTTGTAACCTGTTGGTTTATCATGAAGGCGTTAAATCATCCTGAACTTTTTAGAGGTGTTAATTCTAAGTTGAAATTGACGAAAGAGATCCTGCCTGATGTTGAGGAAAAATCAGAATCAGTAATTGTGCAGAATGATTTGATTAATACTCAAATTGTTTCATTGAAAAAATATATGAGCGAAAAAGAACCTTTTCTGGATCCCTCACTGACGATACAAGAATTAGGAAATCAAATTAATATACCAGTTCGTGATTTGTCTATTTTGATTAACCATCACATGAAGCAGCATTTTTTTGATTTTGTGAATGAATATCGTATTCAGAAAGCGATGTCTATTTTAAAAGATCCGTCTAAAAATGAGTTTACAGTTTTGGAAATTCTATACGAAGTAGGCTTTAACTCCAAATCTTCTTTTAATACTTCTTTCAAAAAATACACCAATCTAACTCCGACAGCTTACAGAAATGCTTCCTAATAAAGTCTTGTCTCTGTAAATACGAAGAAAGACTAAAATAGTATATTTGTTGAATAACCTATAGAAAGAATAATGAATATAGACGGCCTTTTGAATGTTATGAGCTGGATTTCAGTTTTTGTTTCGTTATTACTGGCATTCTTTTTACTCACTGTAACGACCAAAAATAAGTTGGCAAACAGGCTTTTCGCTTTGTATTTGCTGTTTTTTGCAATTGATAATATTGGGATTTTTATTAGTGATGATTTTGTGAAATCTCATTTTAATTTGGAATTTTTCAGATGGACTACTTGCGCTTTGACACTTCCAGTTTTCTATTTGTATATCGTATCAGTTTGTTTTACGGATTTTCGCTTAAAAACCAGACATTTACTTCATGCAATTCCATTTATTATTACAAATGTGGCATTTACTACAAGACTCTACCTTTTGAGTGATGTAGAAAAAGGACAGTTTTATGAACATCGCAATCAAATGCCAGAATTGTACGGTTTTCAGTTAATGTTAGGTGTTCAGATTGTAATTTATAGTATTGCGGTTTTTTTTGTTTTAAAGAAATATAGAGAACTCTATCAGGAAAATTATGCGAATCCTAAAACTTCTATTTTCAAATGGTTGTTTCAGTTGGCAGCCGTAGTTTTTGCTTTGTATTATTTATCAATGGCAAAAAATAGTCTGCGATATACAGATTTCAATTTATTATGGGTTTGGGCTAATGTTGTTATGCAGTTTTTGGCTTTAGTAGTGACCTGCTGGTTCGTCTTAAATGCGTTGAATCATCCAGAGCTTTTTAGAGGTATCAATTCAAAACTGCAGTTGACTAGAGATATTTTGCATAAGCATAACGAAAATGTTGTCGAAATAAAAGATAATAATAGCGATGCTATTGATGGGCAAATAGCATTACTAAAAAAATATATGATAGAGAAAGAGCCATTTCTCGATCCGTCACTTACCATTCAGGAACTTTCTAATCAAATTGATATTCCGGTTCGGGATTTATCCATTTTGATTAATCATCATATTGATCAGCATTTTTTTGATTTTGTGAATGAATATCGCATTCAAAAAGCCATGAGTATCTTAAAAAATCCTTTAAAAAATGATTTGACCATTTTAGAAATTTTATACGAAGTGGGTTTTAATTCAAAATCGTCTTTTAATACTTATTTTAAAAAATATACCAATTTAACACCGACAGCTTATAGAAATACTTGAAAATAAAGGTTTTGTAAAAAGTCGAACTTCAGACCTAATAAAGTCGAACCAATTTCTTTAGCAGAAAATGGTTCGACTTTTTTTTCTCGGTCGAAATCCGAAAATTTCTAAGGCAACTTTGCTTCAAATTAATCGAAACAAGTTTAAAAATTAGAAATCATGAAAAAAGTAACTCTTTTAATCTTTTTAGTATTGCCTTTATTTTGTTTGGCACAGTCATTTAAGTTAAAAGGAAAAATAGCCAGCGAAAAAACTCCTTTAGAATGGGCAGATGTCTCAATCTTAAATTCAGAAGGGAAAATTATTGATGGAACGACAACTCAAAAAGAAGGGATTTTCGAAATGAATCTTAAAAAAGGTTCGTACCTGATAGAAATAACCCTTTTAGGATTTACCGATTACAGAAAAGAAATCACTGTTGAGAAAGACATAGATTTAGGCACAATTATTATGATTGAAACGGCAACAAATTTAGGAGAAGTTGTAATTCAGTCTAGAAAAAAGACAATCGAACAAAAAATAGATCGATTGGTTTATAATCCAGAAAATAATGCAACAACTGCTGGAGGCGATGCTTTAAGCGCGATAAATACGGCGCCTGGAGTTGTAGTAAAGAATAATGCCATCAACATATTGGGAAAAGGAGTTTCGAGAGTTATGATTGATGGAAGAATGGTGGAATTAACGGGTGAAGAACTGAATAATTACCTAAAATCTATTTCGGCAAGCGATATTAAAAATATTGAAATTATAAGTAATCCATCTGCAAAATATGAAGCTGAAGGAGATGGAGGATTGATTAATGTGGTGATGAAAAAAGGAGCTCGCAATTCATGGAAAAACACCACTACGGCTTCATATGATCAAAATAAGTACGGAATTTATGCTTTAAGAAATAATTTCTTTTATAATAAAGATAAGTTTCGATTATCGGCCAGCATTAATGGAAAAGTAGGCTATAGAAATCTAGAAGAAACGCTTGATATGTATTTTGATGAAGGGCCTTCGAAAATGAAAGCTGTAACAAAATTTAATGAAGAAAACCTATCTGGAAAATTGGCTTTAGATTATGATTTTTCAGAGAAAACGACAATTGGTTTTCAGGTTTTAAAAGATAAAAACAATCCAGATTTCGATTCAAATATTCGAATTAATAACTATAATGCTCAAAATGAACTAAGTAATTATATTCTTAATGAAAGCTTTTTAGACAGGAAATCTGGTAATCAGACTTATAATTTGCATTTAATTACAAAACTCGATTCTTTAAACCGTAAACTATCTTTTGATGCTGATTATTTTAGTTATAATTCAAAATTTGACAGAGATTTTATTGCCGATAATTATGAAGCAGACGGAACTTTTGTTGATGTAAATCAGTCAGGTAGAAATCTTTCGAGTCAGAATATTGATAACGTGAGTTTTAAGGCAGATATGGAACATCCGCTTAAAGCATTGAATTTATCTTATGGAGCAAAAGTGAGTTTTACAAAAAGTAATAGTGATGTTGCTTTTTACAATACCATTACAGGAACTCCGGAATTAGATCCTAATCAAACCAATCAATTTAGATACACAGAAAATAATCAGGCCGTTTATATAAATGGAGATAAAAAAATCAATGAGAAATGGAATTTTCAATTGGGATTACGTTTAGAAAATACACAGACAAAAGGTTTTTCTGAAACGTTGAATCAAGAAACTATCAATAATTATTTCAAGTTGTTTCCGACCTTTTTTGCTTCTTATGAGAAAAATGAAAACAATAGTTTTAGTTTCAATTATGGAAAGAGAATTCGCAGACCTGGTTTCTCTATGCTGAATCCGTTTCGAGTTTATATTAGCAGTAATAGTTATTCAGAGGGAAATCCGTTCTTGAAACCATCTTTTAGTGATAATTTTGAATTAGCACATTCCTATAAAAAAATCTTGAGAACCAGTATTTTCCTAAATGCAATTACAGATGGTTATGGCGTAATATTTACCTCAAATCCAGAAACGATGACACAGATTATTTCGAGAGAGAATTATTTTAAAGGTCTTAATTACGGAATTGGAGAGACTTATTCGGTAAGTTTCGCAGATTGGTGGGAAAGTGAAAATTCGTTGTATCTTTTAGGTTCAGACATTAAATTTATAAAAGAGATCAATGCAACGCCTGTAAACGGTCTTCAGCTGGATTTTTCAACGAATAATTCCTTTTCATTAGGTAAAACAACAAAACTGCAGCTTGATTTTAATTATACATCGCCTTATAAAAGTGGCTTGTATGATACAGGTTATACGTCGAGTTTGAACATTGGATTTAAACAAGATTTGTTGAATAAAGCAATGCAGATTTCCTTTTTGATAAATGATATTTTCTATACTTCTTATTTGAAAAATGATGTTTCGATTGTAAATGGCGTAAAACAAGTTTACACTCAAAAAGAAAGCAACCGATTTGCTCGTTTAACTGTAGTTTACAATTTTGGAAATACTAAAATCAACGTGAAAGAACGCGCTTTTGGAAACCAGGATGAGAAGAAGAGAACGGGGAATTAGATAATGATTTATCCTAACAGTCCTGAAGATTCGGGACTGTTAGGTATTTTTTTATCCGTTTTTTCGCGTGAGGGATAGGAGCTAGCTACCGAAGTAGCGCGGATAGCCCGACCGAATTTGCGAAAGGCGCACATAAGCGGTTTGTTAAATAGCGCCTTTTGTAAATTTGGGCACGCCCAGATTATAAAAAGTAAGCCAATAAAATTCCGAGAACAATCATGGATACTTTGGCAATATTGAATTTGTGACCTTCGCTGCTTTCAAAGATAATTGTAGAGGATATATGGAATAAAATACCAATTACAATGGCTGTGATTTCGGTGTAATAATCGTTTAAAAAAGATAAATATTCGGAGGCAATTGTACCAAGAGGTGTCATGATGGCAAAAACCAGCATGAATGCAAAAATGGCTTTTTTGTTTAAATCGGCATTGATGAAAAATGTCGTTAAAATAACCGCAATCGGTAAATGATGAATCGCAATTCCGATGGCTAAATCATGATGATGACTTACCGGAAATCCTTCTAAAAAGGCATGAATACACAAACTAATAAAAAGAAGCCACGGAATCTGAGACATTTTTGCATGCCCGTGAACGTGTCCGTGTTCTGCTCCTTTGGAGAAAAATTCTAAAATGATCTGAAATAAGATTCCGATCATGATAAAAATCCCTATTTTATGATTGTGAGAAGCATAAACTTCCGGAAGTAAATGCATCACAGTTAAAGACAATAAAAAAGAACCACTGAAAGCCAGCAGTAATTTTAAATTGGTTTTGCTTTTGGGTTTAATAAACAAAGCCACACTATATCCTAAAAGTACAGAAAGTAAGGGTAGTAGATAATTCATTTAGTTAAGTTGCTATCTAAAAAGTAAATGGTTGTTTTTTAATGATATAAAAGCGATACTAATTTACTTAAAAATCATGATTAATCTTTCGCTTTCAGTTTTATGGAATTTTTTGAGTTTGTAATCTCCAAAAATGTCGAGAAGATAAATTCCCGCTTCGTCCATTAAATCCTGAAAATCTTTTAAAGTTAAGGCTTTTACTTTTTCTGTAAAATGATATTTTCTGCCTTTGTCTTCAAAATCAATTTGCTTAAAAATGTGACCGTCTTCGACATATCTTTTAATGTGAAAATCAATTTCGTCAACTGTTTTAGTTTCTTCGGGAACTAGATTTTCAATAACGTTTGCTACGTTCATAAAATCGATAACGGCAAAACCATATTCTGAAAGGCTTTCTTTAATTGCTTTTAAAGTGGTCAGGTTGTCATCGTCGTTTTCAAAATAACCAAAGCTGGTAAACAAATTGAAAATGGCATCGAATTTTTCTTCAAAAGGCTGGCGCATGTCGTGCACTTTAAAATGCAGGGTTTCGTTGCTGTTTTTGCTGGCTTCGGCAATGCTGTTTTCAGACAAATCGGCACCTAAAACATCAAAACCTAATTGATTTAAATAAATAGAATGACGGCCTTTTCCGCAAGCCAAATCCAATACTTTTGCTTTTTCAGGCAAGTTTAGATAATGCGTTAAATTGTCCATGAAAACCTGAGCTTCACGATAATTACGATCCTTGTAAAGAATATGGTAATAAGGCGTATCAAACCATGAAGAATACCAGTTTTGATTGTCACCTTCCTGATTCGGAATTGATTCGTTATGCGTTACAGACATTTATTCTATTTCAATTAATTTAAAGTCCGGCAAATTTAGTGTATTTTTGCCGAAAAATAACTATTTAGCGACGATACATTGTTGCATTATGTGAAGATGCTGGATTGGCATCTTTTAAATTTTAGTTTTTTTTAATTTAAAAGAAAAGATGGAAGAAAATTTTAAAATGATTGCCAAATGTTTTTTTGGCTTTGAAGAAATATTAGAAAAAGAACTGCGTACACTTGGAGCTCAGGATGTTGAAAAAGGTGTGAGAATGGTGAGTTTTAAAGGAGATAAAGGTTTTATGTATAAAACCAATTTATCTTTGCGTACGGCTCTTAAAATCTTAAAACCCATTTACTCTTTTAGAGCAAACAATGAGCAGGCCTTATACAAAGGAATTTCGGGTTTAAACTGGTCTAAATATTTAAATGCCAATCAGACTTTTGTAATTGATACCACTGTACATTCTACTTATTTCAATCATTCTGAATTTGTTTCTCAAAAATGTAAAGATGCTATTGTAGATCAGTTTAGAGAAAGAACAGGTCAACGCCCAAGCATTGATAAACAATATCCGGATTTACGAATTAATATTCATATCGATAAAGATCAGGTTTCTGTAGCTTTAGATACTTCTGGAGCTTCACTTCATCAGCGTGGTTACAGAACGGCAACCAATATTGCTCCAATTAATGAAGTTTTGGCAGCAGGAATTCTTTTGTTGTCAGGATGGGACGGACAAAGTCATTTTCTAGATCCAATGTGCGGTTCCGGAACTTTCTTGGCAGAAGCTGCGATGATTGCGTGTAATATTCCGGCAAACATCAACAGAAAAGAATTTGCTTTTGAAAAATGGAAAGACTGGGACAATGATTTGTTTGATAAAATCATTGACAGTTTAATGAAAAAAACAAGAGAGTTTCATTATACTATAAAAGGTTTTGATAAAGCACCAAGTGCAGTAAGCAAAGCAAAAGATAATATTAGAAATGCCAATTTGGAAGATTATGTGACTATTCGTGAAGATAATTTTTTTGATAGCGAAAAAGAAACGGAAGGAAAACTTCATATTGTTTTCAATCCGCCGTATGATGAGCGTTTAGATATTCATATGGAACGTTTTTACGCAAGTATTGGCGATACCTTAAAGAAAAATTATCCTGGTACAAATGCCTGGTTTATTACGGCAAACCTTGAAGCCTTGAAATTTGTGGGATTAAAACCTTCAAGAAAAATCAAACTTTTTAACGCAAGTTTAGAAGCACGTTTGGTTAAATATGAAATGTACGAAGGAAGCAAGAGAACGAAATTTCAAGTCTAAGTTTCTAAGATACGAAGTCTCTAAGATTCTAAGATGCTAAGAATTTTAGTAGAAAGCTGAGAAATCTTAGTATCTCTAAAAAAAAATAACAATTAAGCTTCTAAGAATATAAGTTGCAAGGAGAAAAACTTAGCATCTTAGTATCTCAGAATCTTAGCAACTCTAAAAAAAATGTCAAAACTACAAGTAAGAGCTTTTTTATATCAATTAGGATGTTTTGCAGTCCTATTTTTAGCGTTCCGATTTTTAATCGCCGCTTATACTGGTTTAACTGGAATCTGGATTCCGTTGACTGCTTTTGTAATTGGAACTATAATTGGGCCGAAATTTCAAGCAGCAAGAACTAAAGACGGAGAGAAACTGTTTATGAAATGGATTTTTATAAAAGGAATCAAAGAAATAGGATAATTAAAACCTAATATAATTTATGAGGAAAATTGGACTTATCGGCGGGATCAGCTGGGTTTCGACATCAGATTATTACACTTTAATTAATAAAGGAATAAATGAAAAACTCGGCGGATTGAATTTCTCCGAATGTTTGATTTACTCGTTTAATTATGCCGATATCAAAAAGAATAACGACGCCAATGATTGGGATTCGACTTTTAATATGCTTTTCAAAGGCTGTGAATTTCTAAAATCGGGTGGGGCAGAAGCGATTGTTTTATGTGCAAATACGATGCATTTAATAGCCGATAAACTTCAGAAAGCGATTGATCTTCCGGTTATTCATATTGCTGAAGAAACAGCCAAAGCTATTCAGAAAAAAGAAGTCAAAAAAGTTGGTTTGTTGGGAACAAAATTCACCATGGAATTAGATTTCTTTAAAAATAAATTGACTCAAAAAGGAATTGAAGCCCTAATTCCAGAATCTGAAGAAGATAAAGATTTTGTTCATTGGACTATTTTTGAAGAATTAGGTAGAGGAATTGTAACCGAAGAAACAAAGAAGCGTTATCTTAAAATTGCCAATAAATTGATTCAAAATGGCGCAGAAGGAATCATTCTAGGTTGTACAGAGATTCCGTTAGTAATAAAAGAAGGAGATTTAGCAGTCCCGATTTTTGATACTACTTTGATACATACAAAAGCAGCAATTGATTTTCAATTATCATAATTCTAAGTTGCTAAGATTCTAAGATACTAAGTTTCTAAGTTTACAGTTTTTAGAAGTAATGATGCCTTAACAATAAAAAAAAAGCGAAAAATTCAAGTTGAATTTTTCGCTTTTTTTTTTATCTTAGAACCTTAGTATCTTAGAATCTCAGTATCTAAAAAAAACTATTTCTTTTTAGGAGCAGCTTTCTTTTCAGGAGCCATTATTTTTTTCTTGTAAATCGGAATGAAATAAGAAACGGTGTAATTGAATCCTACTCCAAAACTTCCATCATAAGTTCTGTTGAATCCAGGTATATAAAGATTATCAAATCCACTTGGTTTTTTGTTTGTAGCCAAAAGTTTTAACTGTACGCCAAAACCAACAAATACATTATCGAAAACCTCAGCTTTTAATCCCATAACTACTTCCAGCCAGCTTGCGGTAAGTCCGTTATATTTTTGATTTACGACTACAGAAGGCTGTTCACCCCAATATGGATTAGGATTGTAAATTTTATAACTGTTTAAATCTTGGCTGAAGGCACTAAAACCGCCACGCATTCCAATCGTGATAAGGTTTTCCATGTCAAGCCAGTTTTCATAAAAATTATAATCGAATCCAGCTTTTAGATAACTTCCAGCAGCAGAAGTATTTAATCGGTCATCATCTGTTGTTTTGTTCTCATAACCTAATTCTGCGGCTAAATAATATTTTTTAGTTAGTCTCCAGTCTCCAACAAATTCTACACCTTTATAATCTTTGTCATAAAGACCTCGGGTTAGCTTATATAAGTCAACTCCAACACGAAGTCCATAGCGGTCAGTTTTAATGACGCTGTCTTTTTTGATTTCCTGAATCTCTGGTTTTGTACCTTCAGTTTTTGGTTTAATAGCAGGTTTTTCTTGAGCCTGTACCCCAAACATTGAGAGCAAAAAGCAAAAACTAATAAACGATGTTAATGTGTGTTTCATCTTCAGATACAATGTTTCGATTTAATACAGTAATATTTTGGATCCAGTTAAGGCCATCAGAGTCAGTGCGAACTACCGCGCCTGTAGGATCTAAAGTGAAGTTTGTTTTGAAACCACACGCTCTCGAAACATAAATATTGTTACGAGTATATTTAAATGTTAAAATGTCAGTGTTTCTATTTGTGCCATTAGCGTTAAAGGTAAACTCATACACCGTGGTATCAGAATCTGTTCTTAACGGAACTGAAACAGTACTAGCGCTGGTTAGATATTCGGTTCCGTCTGTTCCGTTTTCATTAAAAATGATTGGGTTTTCCTCGTCTTGACCTTTTACTGTCATATTAATAACAGGAGCAGGGGTGGTAGGATCTATGTCTTTATAAAATGTAATAACCACTCTAGGTGTCGTTGGTGTATTGGCATCGCATATATCATCTTTCTCGCAGCTGGATAAGCCAAAAGTAAAGAGCAGTAAAATTGAAACGAGTTTTTTCATCTATGTTTTTTATCGAAGTTCTAAAAGTACAACATTTTCAACGTGATGTGTCTGCGGAAACATATCTACAGGTCGCACGCGAGTAACTTTGTATTTTTCATCCATTAAAGCCAAATCACGAGCCTGAGTTGCAGAATTACAGCTTACATAAACAACTCTTTTTGGAGCAATTTTTAAAATTTGTTCAACTACATCTTTATGCATTCCGTCGCGGGGAGGATCTGTAATAATGACATCAGGTTTACCGTGCTGCGCAATAAAAGCTTCGTTGAAAACGACTTTCATGTCTCCAACAAAAAACTCACAATTGGTAATATTATTGCGTTCAGCATTCGCTTTTGCATCAATAATTGCTTCGGGAACACTTTCAACACCAATTACTTTTTTTGCTTTTTTAGAAACGAACTGCGCAATTGTACCAGTACCGGTATATAAATCATATACTGTTTCATTTCCTGTAAGGTCAGCAAAATCTCTTGTGATTTTGTATAATTCGTATGCCTGATCTGAGTTGGTTTGGTAAAAAGATTTAGCATTAATACTAAATTTCAAGCCTTCCATTTCTTCCAAAATGTAATCTCTTCCTTTATAAAGAATAACATTCTGATCGTAAATGGTATCATTTGGTTTTCCGTTTACAACATACTGCAATGAAGTAATCTGTGGAAATTTTTCGTATAAATGATCTAAGATTAATTCTCGGTTTTCTTTGTCTTCTTCAAAAAACTGAATTAAAATCATAATTTCTCCTGTAGAAACAGTACGAATCATTACAGTTCTCAATAATCCAGAATGTTCTCTCGGATTGAAAAAAGCTAAATTATGCTCGTTTGCAAAAGCTCGTATTTCATTACGAATGGCATTTGAGGGATCTTCCTGTAAATGACATTTATTAATGTCCAGAATTTTATCCCACATTTTTGGAATATGAAACCCTAAAGCATTTCTATTTCCTAAATCTTCAGTGCTTCCAATTTCTTTTTCTGTTAACCAGCGGCTGTTTGAAAAAGAAAATTCCATTTTATTTCTGTAGAAAAACTGTTTCTCAGAACCCAAAATAGCTTCGAATTCCGGAAGTTCAATTTTTCCGATTCTTTGTAAGTGATTTTTAACTTCGTTTTGTTTGAATGCAAGCTGCTGGCTGTATTTCATATTCTGCCATTTACAACCGCCGCAAACTCCAAAATGCTCACAAATTGGCTCTACTCTGTACTCTGATAATTCGTGAAATTTTACGGCTTTTCCTTCGTAGTAAGCCTTTCTTTTTTTCATTGTTTGTACGTCAACCACATCTCCAGGCACTACATTCGGAATAAAGATTACTTTTCCGTCAGGTGCTTTGGCTACCGAAACTCCTTTTGCACCAGCATCAAGAACTTGAATCTGATGAAAGACAACTTTGTCTGTATTTTTTCTTCCCATAGCGCAAAAATAAGCCTTTGAAAACTTTTACAAATTTAATTTTAAAAATTTTTTAGAAATTCATCAAAAAATTAGTTTAATAGAGTATAAAAGCTAATTTTGTTTTGTAAGAAACCCCACTAAAAACAAAAGTTTAACCTACTGTTATTGTCGCCTTTTTATGAAGTTGTACCACAAACTCTCACAAATCAGTTTCCTTAAAAAAAGTTATGCTTTCAAGTTCCTTTTTGTTGCTTTTATAGGTATTCATATTCCTCTCATAGGGATTTTGTTTTTTGTATTATATTTTAAGCACAGTATATCGCCTACTTCGATTTTAGTGTTTTCGCTAATTATGACATTGCTAGCCACAGGAGTAACGCTTTTGGTTTTAAATAAATTAATAACTCCAATAAAAAAAGCTTCAAAAGCATTGGACGAATACCGCAGTTCAAGAAAATTATCTGTTCTGCCAACAGAATACACAGATGAAGCGGGATTATTATTGTGTAATATTCAAGAATCTATATATGAAGCAGAAAGTTTTATTAATGAAAAACAAGATTTGGTTTATATGCTTTCGCATGATTTGAAAAACTTTGCAGGAAACCCTCAAGGATTAGCAAAATTGATTATAAGCGAAAATCCTTCCGAATCTGTTGTTAATCTAGCCGAATTAATCTGCGAATCGACTGATCTTCAATTCAGATACATTGAAAACTTTATTAAACTGCTTAAAGAACAGGATGAAGTTGTAAAAATCAATCCAGAAATAAAAACGATTCTGTTTCCTAATATTCTTCCGTTTATCAATGAACAAGTCGAACAGCGTTTATTTGATAAAAACATAAAGTTGAATTTGGTTTTAGAATGTGTTGAAGCCAAACTTAAGATCGACGAAGGTCTTTTAATTCAAGTTTTGGTTAATTTAATCAGCAATGCGGTTAAATTCTCTTATTTTGACAGTGAAATTAAAGTCAGAATTTATTCTGAAGATTCGAAATTGATATTGACAGTAAAAGACAACGGAATTGGTTTTGATAAACATCAAATTGAAGAACTATTTAAGAAATTCACAAAAATGAGCCGACTTGGTACAGCGAATGAAGGTTCAACAGGAATTGGTCTGTATTTGTGCAAGAAAATCATAGAACGTAACAAAGGCCGATTGAGTGCCACAAGCGACGGTAAAAATAGAGGTGCCGAATTCAGAATTGAATTCGATATTTAAGAAAAAAGGTTACTAAGAATTTAGATCTCAGTAACCTTTTTTTTATTGATGCGTAACAAAACTGTATATTAAAGATGGTTTTCCATCTATACATTCAATGCTGGTTGGTGCAGGTCTTACAGGGCAGACGGATGTATAATAAACTCCCCATTTTGCGTCAAACTTACCTTGAGCTTCACGATATTGGTCAATTTTTTTTCGAAAAATGTCTGCATCAACTGCTTTGTTATAGATAATATATCCTGAGCAGTTTGATGGAGAGTATTTCATAAACGTCCATTCTTCTGGATTTGTGCAGGATTTTGAATTAATTTGAGAATAATCAATAATTTCCTGATACATTTTGTCAAGTCTGGCTTGCTCTTCTTCACGTGTACTTTCGTCTTTACTGCAAGAGATCGTCGTAATGCAAATCGCAAGCAGAAAAAAGGATAATTTTTTCATAATTATGGTTTATTGGTTAGTATTTTATAACTAGATGCAATAAACCATAAATGGTTGCGTGTTTATGAAAGAAAAAACTTAAAAATACTACCAGAGCTGATGAACAGTAGGTTTTATAAGATCATTATAAATTTTATTCATTTCCGAAATCTGTTCCGTAGTCAATTTAGGAACATCATAAACCGATAAATTCGATAAAACATGATTTACTTTTGAAGCACCTGGAATAATACAGCTTACTTCATTAAAACTTAAAATCCACTGTAATGCAATTGGAGCAAGATTTTCGGATTCTGGAAATATCGTTTTTAAGGCTTCAACAGCTTTAAGACCTAAGTTGTAATCAATTCCAGAGAACGTTTCGCCTTTATCAAAAGCTTCTCCATTGCGGTTAAAATTACGATGATCTTGAGGTTCAAAAGTAGTTTTTTCGCTGAATGTTCCTGTTAGAAGTCCGCTGGCTAATGGAACTCTGGCAATAATTCCAATATCTTTCTTTTTAGCTTCAGAGAAGAACAATTCAGAAGGACGCTGGCGAAAAAGATTGAAGATGATTTGAACCGTTGTTACATTTGAATATTCGATTGCTTTTAAAGCTTCTTCAACTTTTTCAACGCTTACACCAAGATTAAGTATTTTTCCCTGTTCTTTTAATCGGTCAAAAAGTTCAAAGATTTCCGGACGATAATATACTTCTGTCGGCGGACAGTGCAGCTGAATTAAATCTAATGTTTCTAAGCCAGTTCTTTTTAAACTGTCCTCAACAAATTTTTGAAGCACTTTTGGAGTATAACCTTCATTTACATGCGGATTGATCTGACGTCCGCATTTTGTAGCTACAAAAATGCGTTCAGAGCGAGAGCGTACCACACGGCCAACAGCAGTTTCGCTTAACCCATTTTCGTAAACATCAGCAGTATCAATAAAGTTTACACCATTGTCTATGGCTGTATTCAAAAGTTCGTCAGCTGTTTTATTATCAAAACCTGATCCCCATTTTCCTCCGACCTGCCAAGTGCCAAGTGAGATTTCAGAGATATTAAAATTTGTTTTTCCTAGTTTTCTGTAGTTCATTTTTTTTAAGATTCTAAGGTTCTAAGTTGCTAAGATGCTAAGTTTTCTCTCTTAAGCTACTAAGACTCTAAGTGACTAAGTTTTTTTACTTAGAAGCTTAGAGTCTTAGTAACTTAGCCTCTTTGTTAATCAAATAAATCCGAAGACAAGTAACGATCGCCTCTATCACAGATAACGGCAACCACAACTCCAGATTCTAATTTTTCGGCAATTTTTAGTGCTACTGCTACAGAACCACCACTGCTCATCCCAGCAAATACGCCTTCTTCAAGAGCTAATCTTTTAGTCATCGCGCGTGCTTCTTCTTCGCTTACATCGACAACCGTATCTACTTTAGAAGCATCAAAAATTTTCGGAAGATATTCTTGTGGCCATTTACGGATTCCAGGAATTTGAGAACCATCGCTTGGCTGTGCGCCAATGATTTGAACATTTGGATTTTTTTCCTTTAAATAAGTCGAAGTTCCTATGATGGTTCCTGTTGTTCCCATTGCAGATACGAAGTGAGTTACAGTTCCTTCAGTATCGTTCCATATTTCTGGCCCTGTTGTTTTATAATGTGCTTTCCAGTTGTCATCATTGGCAAACTGATTTAGCATTAAATAACCGCCTTGAGCTACTTTTTTATCTGCATAGTCACGTGAACCGATAATTCCTTCGCTTGCAGGCGTTAAAATTACGGTTGCACCATAAGCACGCATAGTTTGTGTACGTTCTTTTGTTGAATCTTCTGGCAAAACCAGTTCGATTTCAATGCCAAATAATTGGGCAATCATGGCAAGTGCAATTCCAGTATTACCGCTGGTTGCTTCAATTAATTTATCTCCTTTTTTGATTTCGCCTCTTTCTAAAGCGGCAGCAATCATATTGTATGCAGCTCTGTCTTTTACGCTTCCCCCAGGATTGTTTCCTTCGAGTTTAAGTAAAAGTTTTACATTTTTATTTTGAACCAAATTGACAGTTTCCATCAAAGGAGTATTTCCAATTAGGTTTAACAATTTCTGTGGACCCATTTTATTTTTTTTCTTTTATTTTAACTTCTGTGGTAGTGGTGTTTAAGACGATTGAATCTTCAGGAATAGATTTAGTAACCCATGCATTTCCACCCACAATACTATTTTTTCCAATTACAGTTTCTCCTCCTAAAATTGTGGCATTAGCATAAATACAGACATTAGCCTCAACTGTCGGGTGTCTTTTTGCATTTTTCATTTCTTTGCTTACGCTTAATGCACCCAGTGTGACACCTTGATAGATTTTTACATTTTTTTTAATTACAGTAGTTTCACCAATAACAATTCCTGTAGCGTGATCTATAAAAAATGGTGAGGCAATATTGGCACCAGCATGAATATCTGTTCCCGTGATTCTATGTGCATATTCACTCATTAAACGGGAGAAAAGAAGTAAATCCAGTTGATATAATTCGTGGCTTAATCTGTAAATGGCGATGGCATAAAAACCAGGATATGCTAAATAAACTTCATCTATGCTATTTGATGCGGGATCATTTTCTAAAATATACTCTGCATCCTGATTTAACTTTTCTAAAACTCCGGGAAGTTTTTCAAGAAAACGATCCCAAATCGATTCGCATAGATTTTCGGGTTTTTTACAGGCCAAAACTGCAATTTCTTTAAAACGAAATTCCAGCTCATCAATACTGTCATCTAAGGCAGCGTTAGAATCAAAAAGAGTGTAAAAAAGCTTTTCTGTAAAGTCTTCTGTCTTGGTTTTGATGCCGTAATTGATATGTGAATGACTTTTTAAAGCCCTTATGTTTTGTATGATAGTGTCTTTTGTCACAGTGGTAAAAATGAATGAATAATTTTGGAACGTTAAAAGTAAGGCGTTTTTTGGAAATAAAGCCACGATTTAACTAAAGAAATTTTCTTTCGACAGCCTCATTTGTGATAAAAAAGGAATGCAAAACAGTTCTTTTTTATGCAACTCTTAAGAAGTTAATTACGTAAATTAGCTTTCAAAACAAATTAAAATGAAAAACGGGCAGACATTTAAAAGCGCAATTTCAGGACTTTCTTTCGCAGAAAGCGAGAAAATTTATGGAAAATCAATTCATGATCCTATTTTGGGTTTGATAAAAAAAGAATATCCTGATTTTAAAGAAGAAGATTGTATTGCTGTAAACGAATTAAACTTGTACCGCCAAAAATATATTTCAAATTATCTTTCTACAGAAATTGGGGCACTTTCTGCAATGGAGAGAAATGTAATAGACTCATTGAAAGAAGATAAGTCAATTGTAAGTTTGGTCGAAGATGAAGAAGAAAATCGAAATTTAGGACAGCGAGTTGCTGATAAAGTAGCCGATTTTGGCGGAAGCTGGACTTTTATTATTTCGTTTGTTGTTTTTATTACAATTTGGATAGCCTCAAATGTTTATGTTTTTTTGGATAAAGGTTTCGATCCTTATCCATTTATTCTTTTGAATTTAATTCTTTCCTGTGTTGCAGCTTTGCAGGCTCCCGTAATTATGATGAGCCAAAATCGTCAGGAAGAAAAAGATAGAAACCGCGCCAAAAAAGATTATATGATTAATCTAAAATCAGAATTAGAGATTAGGTTGATTCATGATAAAATCGATCATTTGATTATGCATCAGCAACAGGAATTAATTGAAATCCAAAAAGTGCAAATCGAGATGATGAATGATATTTTAAATCAGATTAAGAAATAAATGTTATTTGAATTTTTAAATTCCAATTCTCAAATCCCAAATCCCAAAAAAAAGCATCAGCTTTTTTTTGGGATAAAATCTAAAATCTAAAATCTAAAATCTAAAATCTAAAATCTAAAATCTAAAATCTAAAATCTAAAATCTAAAATCTAAAATCTAAAATCTAAAATCTAAAATCTAAAATCTAAAATCTAAAAGTGCTTGAAGTAATAACCTCCAAGCATAAAAATGAGATTTACGCCAGCCATTCCCCAAACTAATTTTTTGTGTTTTTTTGATTTATCAAAATAATGAAATGCTGCAAAAGCAAAGAGCAAAAGACAAGAGTATATTGCCGGATACATTTTAAAAGCGGCTAAAAATTCTCCCTGAAAAAGTAAGAATAAAGACCGCTGAAAACCACAGCCCAAACATTCAAATCCGAAGAAGGTTTTGAAGAGGCAAGGAATCATATATTTTTCTATTGTCATACCGGATCTTTTTGCAATTTTACTAAAAAAATATGAGAAAGGTTAGAAGTAGAATAGAGGTACTACTATAAAGTTTTATATTTTTGAAATCTTAAAAATTGAATTGATGAAAGCTTTTAAAATAATAATAATGATTCTTGCGATTTCTGTGGCATTCTATGAGCAGGCTTCAGAAGAAAAAAACATCTATATAACGATTATTGCAATTGTAGTTTTCATGTTTGGAATGATGCAGCTGAGCGCGAAAACACCAAGTAAAAATAACGATAAAGAAGAGTAAGATGCTGGTAAAAGGAGATAGGGTTTCTGTATTAGATGAAGCGATAAACGGAACAGTAGTTTCTGTTAAAAATAATGAGGTTTTGATTGAAACTGAAGATGGATTTTTGATGACATTTTTAGTCAACGAGTTGCTTAAGATTCAAGAATCCAGTGATTTAATGAATTCTATTAAAAGAATTGATTTAGATGAAGCTTCAAAAGATAAAATTGAACCAAAACCAAGAAGTTTCGTAAAGGAAAAGAAAGATAAACGTGATGTTGGCGTTCCTGAGTTTGATCTTCATATCGAAAAACTGGTGCCAAATAAACGAGGTATGTCCAATTATGATATCTTGACATTACAGACAGAAACAGCAAGAAGACATATTGAATTTGCGATTCGAAATCGCATTCCAAAAATCGTTTTTATTCATGGTGTGGGCGAAGGAATTTTAAAAGCTGAATTGGATTTTTTGTTGGGCCGTTATGACGGAATAGATTTTCAAGATGCCAATTATCAAAAATATGGTCTAGGCGCGACTGAAGTTTATTTCAGACAAAACAATAAATAAAATAAAACTAAACCGTTTAAATCGGTTCTTTTTCAATAAAAAAACGTCCGTTTTTCTAAGCTGATTTTAAAGTTAAATCAAGTAGAAAAACAGACGTTTTTTTGTAAGAATTTTTAAAAGATCTTTTTTTTAATATGACTCTTTTATTATGGTTTAACTTCTAATCTTCCTAGAGAGAAATCAGTAGGAAGATCAAAAGTGCTATTTCCTTTTAACATTGTTACCCTTTTTAAAATGATTGAATGATAATAGGTATCTCCGACTAATGTTGTGGTTACCTCTATCATACCAGTTTTTTTAGTATCGTCACCATTTTGTCCGATCCAATCTTCTGCAATTGACGGACTTGTTGGGAAACTTGCATTACAAAAATAGTCTTTACTAAAAGATCCTGTTTCCTTTTGTACACTTTTATAGTATACTTTGTTTTTAGTTGAACCTACTAATTGAGTTCTAGGTTGCGATGGAGGAGTAACTTCATTTTTTAATAAATCTGGATCAATATTGTCAATCATAACAAAAAATGCAGCGCTGTAATTGTATACTCGATTTAGATTTGTTCCAGAACATGTGCTTGCATTTTCGCTATCAAATGATAAACTTGCAGGAACGCTTACTGTAGAGCTAAATGTACCAAATGGATAAGTTGGATATGTTTGCGGTTTTGAATTTGAAATAGCGAAAGTAATATTTGTAAAGTTAATACTATAGTTGTATCCTATAAGTTTTGTACTTCCATCATCAGCACGTTCTGATGTTTTTTGTGTTGTAGTAATATTGATTTTTCCAGATGTAGCAATCCATTCTTCTACTACTTTAGGAGTGCTTGGCGGTATAAGTCCACAAATATTATCGGCTACCAATGCACCATCGTATGCTCTGTAGATGGCACGATAAGTTCCATTTCCTCCAGTAGGAATATCATATACATAGGTACCTGGGTCATTTACTAAACCTCCAGTCTTAGGCATTTGAAGTAAAAAAGCCTCCCGAGATTTTAATTTATACATTAAGGTGTTGTCTTCAGAACAGCTAACTGGGGTTACATTGTCAAAGTTTATTTCTTGAACAGTTAAATCTCCATCATCACATCCATTCAGCAAAAAAGCAAATAATATAAGGGAAAGGTATTTTTTCATCGTAAAATTTATTTGCGTCAAAAATAGTGAAAAAAATGGCAAATGATATTTAAGATTTGACAATTGATATTTCTTAACTTTGCAGCAATGAAAAAAGTATATCTAGATAATGCCTCAACAACGGCAATGCGTCCCGAAGTAATTCAGGAAATGACCAAAGTAATGCTGGAGGATTTTGGTAATCCATCGTCTACACATAGTTTTGGGCGAAATGGTAAAACAATATTAGAACTTTCAAGAAAGAGTATTGCCAAACATTTAAATTGCACTGCTCAAGAAATTATTTTTACTTCTGGAGGAACTGAAGCTGATAACTGGATACTACGTTCTGCTGTTGAAGATTTAAAAGTAGAACGAATTATTACTTCAAAAATAGAACATCACGCCGTTCTGCATACTGTTTGGGCACTTAAGGAAGAATACAAAATTCAGGTAGATTATGTGAATGTAAATCCTGACGGAAGTTTAGACTTAACCCACTTGTCTAATTTATTAGCAGAGGAGAAAAAAACCTTGGTCAGTTTAATGCATGTTAACAACGAAACCGGAACAATTTTAGATTGGGACCGTGTTGGACTTATCTGCAAACAGTATAATGCTTTATTTCATTCAGATACTGTTCAATCTATTGGGAAAACTGAAATCGACCTGCAAAAAACACCTGTTGACTTTATTTTGGCTAGTGCGCATAAATTTCACGGACCAAAAGGAATCGGATTTGCTTTTGTACGAAAAAATTCGGGTTTACAGCCATTGTTTTTTGGAGGAGAACAAGAAAAAGGTCTTCGTGCAGGTACCGAACCAGTACATCAAATTGCTGGAATGGCAAAGGCTTTGTCTATTTCTTATGAAAATTTGAATGAAGAAAGAGCTTATATTTTAGAGCTTAAAAAGTATCTTATTGAACAATTGGAAATTCATTTTACTGGCTTTAGAATTAACGGAAAAAAAGACGATTTCTATAATATAATCAATATCATATTGCCTTTTTCATCAGATAAAACTTCAATGCTGTTGTTTAGTTTGGATATGAAAGGAATTGCGGTTTCTAGAGGAAGTGCTTGCCAGTCGGGAAGCATCAAGCCTTCTCATGTTTTAAATGAAATGCTTTCTGAAGCCGATTTAAAACTACCTAATCTTCGAATTTCGTTCAGTCATTATAACACTAAAGAAGATATCGATTGGCTTATTGAGAGCCTAAAGGTTGTTTAAATGTTGTTACAAGTTTCAGGTTTTATGCAGAACCTGAAACCTGAAACAAAAAAACTATTTACGAATCACTTTTACCTGCGAATCGTTTGTAAGTTTAATAATAGTGGAAGATTTTCCGTTGATTTTATCTTGGTTTAACTTTACGACATAATCCACTCCATTTATAATTTCTTGACTTATGTCTTTAAAACTTTGTGGTGTTGGCTGTCCTGATATATTAGCAGAAGTTGAAACTAAAGGCTTTTTCATTCTTTCCATCAATTTGTAACAGAAAGGTTCTTTTACCAAACGAACTCCTAACGATTTATCAGCAGCAATGATATTTTGAGCTACATTTCTGGCGTCATCCAAAATTAAAGTTGTTGGTTTCTCAGATAAATCAATTATCTGCCAGGCAACTTCTGGAATGTTTTTAAAAACGTTGTACATCATTTTTTCGCTGTTCATCAAAACAATCATGCTTTGAGTTTCTGCACGTTGTTTTAGCTTATAGATTTTAGCAACAGCATCTGCATTGGTAGCGTCGCATCCAATTCCCCAAACAGTATCTGTTGGATAAAGAATAATGCCTCCCTCTTTTATAACTTCGTAAGCATTGATTATTTCCTCATTCATTTTACAAATATATATACTCGATTAAGATCGCAAAGTTAGAGATTTTAATTGTAAAAGTTTTTTAGAGGTTTTAAAATTGAGTCGTTTTAAAATTTTTAAGACAATTTTCTGGTCTACAAATTTTTTGCAGATGGTCTTAGTTTTACCTTCGCTAATTGCATTAATGGATATTCAATATACTTGAATGTTAATTAGCTAATGAAAATTAATGGAAAAATAGATAGTGTGATGATGGACCAAAACTCTACATCTGTTAAGTTTTGTGCTTTTTCAAAGCCAGCAACAAAATAAAAAATTAGGAATAAAAAAATGCCATATATAACAATGATGTAAAAAAACAAAAAATGCGAGATAACCTCGTAGTCCATCAATTTGAGGATATTTTATTTCTGGAACTTCGATGTTAATTATTTTGTTAACGGTTAGAATAGAGAAGATTAAAACGAAAACTACTAAAGGTAAAAAAGTAAAGTTTTGGAAATCAGTAATTTGGGTAAAAGTGGTTATGATAGCTGTTATTATAATAAGTTTTCAGTTTGAGATTTGAATACTATTTATTTAATAAATTAAATTTTTATTACAATAGAAGTTGTTTATTGTATTAAAAAAAATATATTTATAATAAATTATTCTAAACAAAGACAGAAGTGCAAAAGTAATACTTTTAAGACTAAATATGATGCCATCAAATTAACAAGATAAAATTTATTTTAAACCCCGCAATATGAATTACGATAATAAGCCCGAGATTTACTATAGTAAAGTTCGTTATGAAATGATTAAATACTTGCCAGAAAATGCAGTAAAAGTTTTAGAGGTTGGCTGTGGAAATGGCTGTTTTGGTGAAATATTAAAAAAGAATCGAGATCTCGAGTTTTGGGGGATAGAAATGATGCCTGATGAAGCTCAAAAAGCGGAAAAAGTATTAGATAAAGTTTTTACAGGTATGTGTGAAACTTTTATAGACGACTTGCCAGATAATTATTTTGATGCTATTTATTTTAATGATGTTTTAGAACACATTTTTGATCCTTATTCGTTATTAGAAAAAATTAAAAGTAAACTTTCTGCTAACGGAGTAGTTATTAGTTCAATTCCTAACATGAGATATCATAATGAAATGAAAATGTTGCTGTTCAAGAAAGATTGGAAGTATGCACAATATGGTATTATGGATTTTACCCACATGCGTTTTTTTACTGGTAAAAGCATTAAAAGAATGTATGTAGAGGCAGGTTACAAAGTAAAAATAAATGAGGGCATAAATAGAACCAAGTCAATAAAACCGTATTTATACAATATTCTATTTTTGTTTACCCAAATGGATATTTTCTATCTGCAATATGCTACAGTTGCCTCAAAAAACTAAGAAGCAACTGTTAAGTTTGGCTATTTAAACTGAAAAAATTACATTATTACACCATCCCTCCAAAGTATATTTTTGATATATTGAGTGAGGGATTTTTTCATATTCATTTTCAAAAAATGCAGTAGGAATAACTGGATTTATTTCGTCAATAATTAAAATGTTATTGGGATTATAAAAATCGTAATTTTTGATATCTGAGTTTGTTGTGATGAGTTTTTTGTTTAATCCGATACTTTCAAAAACTCTAAAAGTGAGTCCTGCTTGTCCGATACGGTTAATATCCAATAAAACTTTCGAATGACTGATATAATCATTTACCTCTGTTAAAGGCATGTGTTTTTGTATGTACTGAATGTTTTTATCATCATCTTTTTGCTTTTTATCATAGACAATGAATTTGAATTTTATTTTTTGAGAAGCCAAATTATTTGCTATTCTCTTCAAAATAGGAAGTCTTTTGTCTATTGAACTGATATTGAAAACGTCATATTCAAATTCATTCCTATTGAAGGTGTTTTCTGAATTGTAAATCCAGTTAGAGGCAAAGTTTAGATTGAATTTTTCGCAGTCTTCTTTCTCAAATGAAAAAACTTCATCAAAGCAGTGAAGCACTCTTTTTATTTTTGGGCATCGATAGATATTATCATTAAAAAAGCCAATTGACTTTTTAGTATATTTTTTGAACTCTAAAATACTTTTAGGAGTTATAAAGTCTCCTTTTATAGTTAAAATTACATCTTGAATCTGGTCGTTTTTCTTTAATTCTTTTATGATTTCTTTTCCGTAATGCTGATGTTTTAGATTGGTTTTAAAGAACGCTTTTAATATAACATTATACGCTTTATGTAATACCGAAGGATATTTATATTTGAAAGTATTAAAATCGATATGCTGAACAGTGTGACCTTGTTTTTGTAAGTCTGTTGCTATATGTTTGTTAAGTCCCCAGTTATCAAAACTTATTAGAGTAATATGCATTATCTTGGAAATAGTTTTTATTAGTTGGTAAAACTAGCTAAATTTGCTGAAACAATTTTTATGATTTTAAGATTAAATCGCGGATATGAAAAATTTGAAAATATTCTTCTTGAATATATTCGTTTTTTTAGTACAAAAGGACAGGACTTCGTAATTGGTCAGCGCAATCAGATAAAACTTTTTGATTTAGAGGATAAAAAAATAAACATAAAATCGTTTAAAGTTCCGCATTTTATAAATAAAATCGCTTATAAATACTTCAGGAAATCAAAAGCAAAACGTTCTTTTGAGTTTGCAAATAGATTGCTTGAATTAGGTGTAGGAACTCCAAAGCCTATCGCGTTTGCTGAATTTTCATCGATATTAGGTTTGGAAAAAAGTTTTTATGTGAGTGAACAGTTAGAATGCGAACTTACCTATAGAGAACTTGTAGAAGATTCAAATTATCCTGATCATGAGAACATACTAAGACAGTTTACCAAATTTAGTTTTGATCTTCACGAAAAAGGAATCGAATTCTTAGATCATTCTCCTGGAAATACTTTGATTAAAAAAAGAGAAAACGGAAATTATGAATTCTTTTTGGTTGACTTAAACAGAATGGAATTTCATAAATCTATGAGTTTTGATATGCGTATGAAAAACTTATGTCGTCTAACACCTCTAAAAGAAATGGTGGCCGTTATGAGTAATGAATATGCTAAACTTTACGGCGAATCTGAGCAAAAGATTTTTGATACTTTGTGGAAATATACTTCTGAGTTTCAGGAAAGATATTATAGAAAAAAACGTTTAAAAAAGAAGCTTAAATTTTGGAAGAAGTAATTCTGAAAAACTCTTTGTAACGTATAAAAATGCTGTAAGCGTTTAAGTAACAAATTGTAATTCCTTTTAAGCCATCTAAAAAGCCAAATCGTATCAAATATTGGTATAAAAAAGTATAAACGGGATGCAAAAACTGTAAAAGCCGAACTGGTTTTTGTCCTTTTTTTATCTTTTCATTTGCTTTTAAAATTCCATACTTATACATTTTCATTTTATATTCTGAGTATGAAGCGAAAGAGTAGTGTATAAGCTTGTTTTTTAGAACAGCAGTTTTTCCATTTACAATTAGTTTTTCATGTACCAATCTATCTTCGGTGTATCTGCAGTGAGCTTTACTAAAAAGTCTGAAAATCTTATCGCTCTGCCAGCCGCTAAAACGCAGTTTACGATTTTTGAACATAAAAACCCTATAAATAAAATAGGCGCTTACGGCATCTTTGCTGTTTATTGTCGAAATAATTTCTGCCTTAAGTTTAGGAGTAAAATATTCGTCGGCATCAATAAACAATATCCAATCGTTTTTTGCTTGATCTATTGCAAAATTTCTTTGTGAAGTATAGTCAATGAACTGCTTTTGAATCAATTTAATATTGGGGAATGATTTCAGTATTTCAGTTGTAGAATCTGTACTGTACGAATCTACTATTATGATTTCGTCAGCAAAGTCAATACTTTCAATCAGGGATTTTATATATCGCTCTTCATTAAAAGTAATAATTAAAACAGATAATTTTTGTTCTTCAATACGATTCATCTAAATGCTTTTGTTTTTTCAATTTTTGTATTCTTGAAAATAAGCGTCTAATTTTTCCAGCATTAAAGGTAAAGGATATTCAGCATAATATTCAAAAGTATGATCTTTAATATATTGCTCTGTATGTTGTTCGTATATTTCCGGTTTTAAGTCTTTTAAGTGAATAGAAGCATTTTTAGCTTCATTTTCAAATAACTGCCAAGTTTCTTTTCTAACAGAAGGCGTAAAGATTGAAAACGTTGGTATTTCAAGTGCTTTTGCCATGTTCACTGATCCGCCTTCATTTCCTATGAGCATTTCGCATTGAGAAAGCAATGCTAAAAATTGTCGCAAATCTGAGGCATATAAATCAAAAACAATATGTTTTTTAGTTTCTTCAGAACAATAATTATAAACTTCTAGTGCCAAATCTTTTTGAAATGGAACGTAGTTAAAAATTATTGTTGCGTTGGTTTTTGCAACTGTGAAATCTATAATTTTTGCCATTCCTTCCAGAGGATATGTTTTAAAAGGTTCGCTTCCTAAAATGCCAAACATAATCAACGGTTTTGTGGTATCTATATTATGGTTTTTCAAAAGATTTTTAGCACTTTCAATTTCAGAATCTTTTAAAAATATCTTTGGTTTTACATTGGTAATTTTTTCAGATATAAAAGGTTTCAAAAGTAATAATCTATTCTCAATTGCTAATCCATGTTCAGATTCAACGGCATCAAAACGCTCATAAGTGTAATTGTAGATTAGTTTTGTATATGATTTATGGTAAGAAACTTTATATTTAGCTCCTGAAAACAAAGTAATTAGGTTGCTTTCAAGTTTAGAATAGACATCTATTACAGCGTCGTATTTTTTGCTGCGAATCTGAAAAATAAATTTAAATAGAGAAGGTATTGATTTTCTGACTTTGTTTGTCAGCACAACAATATTATCAATATTTGGATTTTCTTTTAGTACATCTACAGAATTTGGATAACACATGTAGTCAATTACTGAATCAGGAAATTTAGATTTTAAATTGTTACAGATTATGGTGCTCGTTAAAACATCTCCAATTCTTTTTTGCTGGATAATAAGTATTCTCATGTGGTATTATGAATTCGCTTTGGAATCGCTAAATTACAAACTATTTTATGAAGTGTACAAGAGATGGGATTAATTAGATTAAAGTAAATTAAAAAGTTATATTTTTGCGCCTAAATAAATTTAAATTAAGAATGGAAATTAGTGGTTTGATTATTACTTTCAACGAAGAGAAAAACATTGGAAAATGTATTGATGCTTTGCTTAAAGTCTGCGACGAAGTAGTTATAGTTGATTCCTTTAGTAAAGACCGTACAGTTGAAATAGCTAAAGAAAAAGGAGCAAAAGTGGTAGAACAAGCCTATTTAGGAGATGGTCCTCAACGTGCGTATGGGCTCCCTTTCTGTAAGAACGACTGGGTTTTAAACCTTGATGCTGATGAATTTCTTGATAAAGATGCAGAAGATTTTATTTTAAGTAAAAAGTATCTAGAAGGAAATTACGATGCTTTTAGTTTTAGGGTTAAGAACTTTTTAAGAGATAAGCTTATTGATTTTTCGGGTTGGTATCCAGATCAGAAAGTACGTTTTTTCAACAAACAATCTGCACATTTCTCTGATGCTGTAATACATCAGAAAGTTATAACTAAGAATGAGAAGAAAGTATCTGTACATATTTTGCACTACGGCTGGGATTCTTATGATCAGATTATTGCTAAAAAGAATCAATATTCTGGATGGCATGCACAGCAGCTTTATGAAAAAGGAAAAAGAATAAATGCTTTTAAGCCAGTTTTAAACGGGACAGTTGCTTTTATACGTTGTTATTTTTTCAAGAAAGGTGTTTTTAATGGTACCGACGGATTAGCAATGGCAGTGATTCAAGCATTTTTTTCTTATATGAAATATGTTAAATTACTTAAGATTCAAAAAGAAAATAAATAAAAATTAAGGTAGCAAGGCTGTTACTTGTTAGGCCTTTCTTAAAGTTTAAGAAAAGCAATTTTAGAACACATGAAGCTGTATGGTATATCAAAAGTTTCATGTGTTCTTTGTATAAAGGAATTTCTTAAGAATTAAATATCATTATTTATATGATAGAATTTCTCTTTATTTAAATAATATTTTATTCGATTAAGAAAAATCAGAGGAGCTTTTTCTATTTTTCGTTTAGCGCTATCTATAAAATAAGCTAAATCTTTCTTCTTGTTAACCCATGAATCTTCCCACCAATGAATACATATAGTGTTTTCAGTAACACAATCTGAAGTGAATTTTTCTAACCATGAAAATGGATAAAAATATTCAGTAGGAAGCAGAAGTACTTTTTTAAGATGCTGTTTTTTGTAGCTATTTAAACCGTATTTGTACAAAATGTTTGTCACAATCGGAGGACCTCCCATTGCATTAAAGTGTAATCTTTGTTTACGCTCAGTAGCTTTAATGCATTCTAATATAAAATTGCTGTTTTTTACTGCTCCAATTACTGCTGAATTCAAAGGATATTTATTGTCTAAATTTGTTTGAAATCCAACAAAGGAATCTTCGGAAAGTAATTCTTTAAAATTTTTCAGAATCTCGATGTCGGTATCTAAATAAATACCACCTTCTGTATAAATGGAATATAATCTCATATAGTCAGAGATAAATGACCATTTTTTTTGTTTGTATAGTATTCTTAAAAAAGGGAGTTTATCAAAAGGAGTATTAGACTCATCCCATTTTTTTATTTCATAATCTGGAAGTTTATCGCTCCATGATTTAATGCATTTTTCTATGACATCATTATATGCACCACGTCCATACCAACAAAAATGTATCTTTTTTGGAATCATTTTTTGTAATTTAATTAGTAATATTTTTTTACTCTAAAGCGTGGTATTTTTTTGTTTTACAAGAAAAATAAAATCAAAAAGAATTTGAATTGTAAAACATTTGGAGGGAGATTGTAATGCTTTTGAACTTAACGAATGAGTATTAGATACTAAGTTTATTATCTATTACTCGTTCGTTAAAGTTTTGAATGTATGCTTTTAAAAAATTTGAAATTTGTAATGTTTTAAATTTGTTTTTTGTTTGTAAATCATTCTTTAATAAAGGATCTTTTTTCCAGTTATATAATCCAATAACCTGATTGTTTGCAAAGGCTAGATAATAGTCATCTTGGACGCAATGATAAATTCCTTGTAAATAGAATACAGCAAAGTTTTGGGTACTTTTAAAGCTTTTTCCGAAACAAATTAAATCTGTTTTTAGGTTTAAATAATCCACGATGCTTGGCATAATGTCGATTTGCTGAAAATTCTTTTCGTTTACGCCGGAAAAGTTTGGATTACCTGGGTCGAAGAATAAAATTGGGATATGAAATTTACCAATTATAGTTTTGTCTATTTCTGATTCTCCGCTAGATGATGTATGGTCAGCAGAAATTACAAACAATGTATTGTTATACCATTTTTGTGCTTTGGCTTTTTCAAAAAAAAGTTTTAGAGAGTAATCAGTATAAGCAATACTCTCCTGCACGACTGTTGTCCCTTTAGGAAATTTATTTTTATATCGTTCTGGTATTTTATAAGGATTATGAGAAGAGATGGTAAAAATGGAACTAAAGAAAGGTTCTTTAAAACTAGATAATTTGGTGGCGAAAAATTGTAAAAATTCTTCATCAAAAATTCCCCATTTTCCATCAAAAGCTTCGGGACCTATATATTCATCTTTGCCATAATATTTTTCAAATCCCGAAGCTTTTGCATATTGATCAAAATTCTGACTGCCATTAAAAGCTCCATGAAAAAAAGAAGTGGTATATCCTTCTTTCTTAAGGATTTTAGGCAAACTGTTTGTTTTGTTCAAAGAATAACTAGAAATGATAAAAGAGTTGTTCATTAAACTAGGTATACTTGAAATAATTGATGGAACGGCATCGATAGATACTTTTCCGTTGGCAAAACCATTTTTAAAATAATAAGATTTTGTTATCAATGAATCCAAAAAAGGAGTTTGTTTTTTGCTGATATTTTCATGACCAAAACTTTCCAGTATGATGATCACAACATTTTTTTTATTTACCGTTCCAGCTGTTTTAAAAGATAAGATTGGTTTATAAATAGAGTCAAGTTTTTTTTTATCAAAATAATTGACTTTCTCAATGTCTTCTTTTTGAAATATTGTTTTTAATATGCAAAAAGACGTATTTAGAATAAGAGGCGTATTTCTAATAGAACTATATTTGGCTGCATCTACAATCCGAAGTGGTTTTTTTTGAAATCCTCCGCGACAAATAATTAGCAGTAAAAAAGCAGAGGTTAGAAAATAAAAAGATTGTTTTAAGAATTTTTCTTTTGTGAAATGTTTTATTTCGCTTTTGTTTTTAAAATTTGGTATTGATTTCCAAAAAAGAATGCTAAGAATAATAAGCAATAACGGGATATACCAAAATTCTATGATAAAGGAAAAAAATAAACCTACAGCTTCTTTTTCCATTCCTTTTGCAGTAATCATGTTGAATGTACTTCTTCTACCTGTAAATCGAAAGTATATAATGTCAATAAGATTTGTTGTAACAAATAAAAGGTTGATGAAAAAGAAAGAAATTTTTAATGTAGTTTGGTAGCTTTGGCGATACTTAAAATTTCCTGGAATTGCGTGTGCTATTAAGAAAATGAAAGTTATATATGAAATAGAGGAGAAGTCAAATAAAATACTTCCTATAATATTTTGAAGTGTTATATGATCAAAGTAGTTGGTATTTAAAACATAGAAGAAGATATTGCAAATTTGATAAATTAAAAAAATTAAGAAATATCTATAAAGAAATAGTTTTAAACTGGATGCGTAATTTTTCATTTTAAAGCTGCATATTAATAAAATCATCTTTTTTCAGAAGATTTTTAAAAATGCAAACTTAGTATAATTTTCTTACTTTTTAATATATGTAAGATTTTTATTTGTTTTAATGTTGTATTTGTATTAAAAAGGGCGGTATTTACCGCCCTGATATATTGCTAATTTTAGAATCTATACCGCAACATCGTATTCACGAAGCGCATTGTTTAAAGATGTTTTTAAATCTGTAGATGGTTTACGGGTTCCAATGATTAAAGCACAAGGAACTTGGTATTCTCCAGCAGCGAATTTTTTAGTATAGCTTCCAGGAATAACTACAGAACGAGCAGGAACAAAACCTTTCATCTCAACCGGTTCGTCACCTGTAACATCAATAATTTTAGTAGAAGCAGTTAAACATACGTTAGCACCTAGAACAGCTTCTTTTCCAACGTGCACTCCTTCAACAACGATACAACGAGATCCAATAAATGCACCGTCTTCGATAATTACTGGAGCAGCTTGCAATGGCTCAAGAACACCACCAATACCAACACCACCGCTTAAGTGAACGTTTTTACCAATTTGCGCACAGCTTCCAACAGTTGCCCAAGTGTCGACCATAGTTCCTTCGTCAACATAAGCACCAATGTTTACATAACTTGGCATTAAGATAACACCACTAGAAATATAAGCACCATAACGAGCAACAGCATTTGGTACTACACGAATTCCTTTTGCTGCATAATCTCTCTTAAGTAACATTTTATCGTGATATTCGAAGATACCAGATTCCCATGTTTCCATTTTTTGGATTGGGAAATACATCACAACAGCTTTCTTAACCCATTCGTTTACCTGCCATTTGTCACCAACTGGTTCAGCAACACGTAATTTCCCTGCGTCTACCAATTCGATAACTTCTCTAATGGCATCTGTAGTTGTAGTTTCTTGTAATAAAGCTCTGTTTTCCCAAGCTTGTTCGATTATAGTCTGTAAAGAATTCATACGTTTAAATTTTTGGCAAAGATAACGTATTTGTACAAATGCAAAAAAGCAAAACGATTCGAAAATGTTACAGATTTAACTTTTTGTTTCTTATTTGTACATTCTATGGAGTTTTGGAATTTGGCTTTTAGAATATAGATTTTCATTTTTTAAAACTACCACTAAAAGTTTTTTTTATGTCAAAATATGACAAAAGTCAGATTTTCTATTTTTTCTTCTCTCTAATTTCGCATCATTGAAAAACATTCCATTCAATAACATTAATCATATAAGCAGTAAAATATGAATCAAGAAAATCACCTTCAGAACAGAGTCATAATTGACAAAGAGGTAACTTGGGATAAAACACAAGTTATTATGAGTAAAACAAATGCATTTGGTATTATCGAGTATGCCAACGAAGTGTTTGTAGACGTTTGCGGTTATGAAGATTACGAATTAATGGGACAGCCCCATAACATTATTCGTCACCCAGATATGCCAAAAGTTATTTTTAAAGTGCTTTGGGAAAATCTAAAACAAGGGAAAAACTTTCATGCTATTGTAAAGAATTTAGCAAAGTCTGGAAGATATTACTGGGTTATTACGGATTTTGAAATTGCCCGAGACGAAAATGATGTGATTGTAAATTATTTTGCCAGAAGACAATCTGTGCCACAAGAAGTAATTGCAATGCATATTGAGCCCTTATACAAAAAACTATTGCAAATCGAAGCGGCGAGTGGTGTTGAATTCAGCGAAAAATACTTAATCGGATTTTTGGAAGAAAAGAAGAGAAGTTACGTTGAATATATTAAGGAGTTGATTTTTGAAAACGAAAAAGCACAGTCTAAATTTGCGAATTACAATGCAGAAGAGGATGGAGAAGAGGAAGAGCATAGAGGTTTTTTCGGCCGATTATTCGGAAGATAAATTTGAGTTATTTTTTAGGTTTGAATATTTGGATAGAGTCCGTCTTGAATTTTTTCGGGGCGGATTTTTTGCTTTTAAGTCCAATTTAAAAAACATGAATTTAAAAAGGTTTATATTTGTATGTAAAATGGAAGTATTATGGAAGCGATAAGATTAGAGTTTCAGCCAGAGATTAGAGAGAAAGTGTTTAAGTTATTAAGTAGATTTTCGCCTAATGAATTGACAATTATTGAAGAAGATTATGATTTCGAAAATGATAAAGAAAAAGTGCATGCAGCTTATACTAAATTAAAAAGTGGTAATGAAAAGTTGTATTCAATAGATGAAGTTGATTCAATTTTAGATGATACATTTTCGGAATATGATAATTAAAATTTCGAATGAATTTTTAAAATTATTAAAAGAACAAGTTCATTATATTTATAAAGATAAACCCAGAGCAGCTCTAAAGTTTAGGAAAGATTTGCTTAGAAATATTAAAAAAGATTTAAAGCATCCTTTTCTCTTTAAAAAATCTAGATACTTTGATGATGAAAATATTAGAGATTATGTTTTTAAAGGTTACGTTTCTGTTTATGAGGTTGATGTCGAGAATAATATTGTCGTCGTTTTCGGTTTTATAAAATATAAAGACACTCTTTAAAGGATTATAATTTTACTTTCTATCTTTTACAAAAATTTCAAAACATGCCAAGAATTCTCTCCATAGATTACGGACAAAAACGAACAGGAATTGCTGTTACAGACGAAATGCAGATTATTGCATCAGGTTTAACTACAATTCCAACACATACTTTGACTGATTTTTTAAAAGATTATTTTGCAAAAGAAAAAGTAGAGGCTGTTCTAATTGGCGAACCTAAACAAATGAACGGTCAGCCTTCAGAAAGTGCTTCTGTAATTAATGGATTTGCAAAACATTTTTCGAACATTTTTCCCGATATGAAAGTAATTAGGGTAGATGAACGTTTTACATCCAAAATGGCATTCCAAACCATGATCGACAGCGGGTTAAGTAAAAAGCAACGTCAGAACAAAGGTTTGATAGACGAAATTTCGGCTACAATTTTGCTTCAAGATTATCTTTCCTCAAAAAAATAACACTCTTCGTCGGATTTTTTGTTTATAATTTAATGGTTTTTAGAAAATCCTAACTTTTATCTTGTAAAAATTAGTTTTTTTTTGCAATTAAAAAAGTACCTTTGCACTTTAAATAAAAATACTGTTATGCCTGACGAAACCATACGTTCAAATAGTGATGTAGTACTCATTGGCGCTGGAATAATGAGTGCCACTCTTGGAGTAATTTTGAAAGAATTACAACCGGATATAAAAATTGAAATTTACGAAAGATTAGATGTTGCCGCAGCAGAAAGCTCAGATGCTTGGAATAATGCAGGAACAGGACACTCCGCTTTTTGTGAATTAAATTATACTCCAGAAAAGGCAGACGGCAGTATCGATCCTAAAAAAGCAATAAGTATTGCAGAATCATTCGAGATTTCGCGCCAATTTTGGTCTTACTTAGTGCAGCAGAACAAAGTGCCTTCTCCTGAAAATTTTATTAGAAGTGTTCCTCATATGAGTTTTGTGTGGGGAGATAAAAATGTTGATTATTTAAAAAAGAGATTCGAAGCTCTTCAGAGCAATCCAATCTTTTCTGATATGACTTTCAGTACCGATTTTAAGCAACTTCAAGAATGGATGCCGTTAGTAATGGAAGGACGTGAAGCTGAGGAAAAATTAGCTGCAACTCATATGGAAATTGGTACCGATGTAAATTTTGGTGCTTTAACAAGAAGTATGTTTAACTACTTGGAAAAATTGGACGGCGTTTCTTTATTCTTCAATCATGAAGTTAAAAAATTGAGACAACGTGAAGATAAATCTTGGAGAATCAAAATTAAAGATTTATCAACAGGAAAAACTCGTAAAGCTTATACTAAATTTGTATTTATTGGTGCTGGTGGTGGTTCTTTACCATTATTAGAAAAAGCAAATGTGCCGGAAGGAAATGGTTATGGAGGTTTCCCGGTAAGCGGACAATGGCTGAAATGCACTAATCCAGAAGTAATCGCAAAACATCAAGCAAAAGTTTATGGAAAAGCAAGTGTTGGAGCGCCTCCAATGTCTGTTCCTCATATTGATACCCGCGTAATTGATGGTGAGAAAGCGCTTCTTTTTGGTCCGTTTGCAGGGTTTTCAACTCGTTTCTTAAAAAACGGCTCTTACATGGATCTGCCAATGTCAATTAAACGTAATAATTTAATTCCGATGTTAGCTGCTGGATACCATAATATTCCTTTGACTAAATATTTGATTGAGCAGGTTCGTCAGTCTCCAAAAGACAGAATGAAAGCTTTACGTGAATATTTACCAACAGCGCGTTCCAAAGATTGGAAACTGGAAAAAGCAGGACAGCGTGTTCAAGTAATCAAAAAAGATGAAAAAGAAGGCGGTGTTTTAGAATTCGGTACAGAAGTAATCAATACGCACGATGGAACTTTAGCTGTTTTATTAGGTGCTTCGCCAGGAGCTTCTACAGCAGTAGGAATTATGGTGGATTTGATCAGCAGATGTTTTACTAATCAAATTAAAACACCAGAATGGGAAGCGAAATTGAAAACAATGATTCCTTCTTATGGTCAGACTTTGAATGATAAGCCAGAGCTTTTAGCAGAGCTTAGAAAACATACAGCAGAAGTTTTAAAAATAAAATAAGTTTCTCAAATTAGAATAAAAAGCAAATCCAGATGAATTAATCTGGATTTGTTGCTTTTAGGTCGGTTGTGTTTTTTAGGATTTTTTCTGCTAGATTACTCATCCAGATTAACTGCTCAATAACCATTGAAGCTTCCTGCATTTTGGCCTGACGGGTTTCTTTATCCAATTCGTCATCTTCGGCTAATCGGGTAAAGTTTTTTCGCTTTAATTCTTCAAATTGCAGTGTTACATCTTCTTTCTCAAAAAAAGTATCCGTCAAAATCGTTTCGTTTCTTAAAACGGCAATAGAATGGTCTAAATTGGCTAAAATGGTTTTGATGATATAATTAAAAGAATCTGAAGCCGATGTAGTCTGATGTGATTGAATATAAGTGGATAGCGAAGCCAAAGCGGATAATAGTGAGTGATTTAAAACCACTAATTTATTAACCAAAGGCATCGTTTTCTGTTTTGATTTTGGCTCCTGCATCATACGCTGGAAAGAAGTCATTAAATTTCCAATTTCCACAAAAGCATTTTTCCTAGCCAATCTGTAAGCCGTTGGAACTTCTCCTTTTTTATTGTAAAAATCGGCAATTTCTTTGAGATAATTTCGATTGGCTCGAATGGAGTTTTCGATATGAATCGGCGTATTGATAAATTCCCAAGCAGGCCATAAAAACTGATTGGCAATAAAGGCTAAAATCGCTCCAGCAAGAGAATCCAATATTCTGAATTGTATTACTTCGTTGATGTCTGGCGTTAGAATTCCGTAAATAAAAACCACATACATTGTCACAAAAGTGGCACTGATTTTATAATTAATCTGGGTAAACGAAATCCCTAAAAGCATACAAATAATAGAGAAAATGCTGAGCGCAACATGGTTCTGAATGAAAGATACAATTCCGAAAGCTAAAATCCCTCCTAAAACAGTTCCGAACATTCTATGATACGATCGCTCTTTTGTCAATCCGTAACCTGGACGCATGATGACCACTATCGTGAGCAGAATCCAATAAACATTTTGAAAAGGAAGTAGCTGTCCAAGGAAAAAACCAATTAAAATGGTGATGGTTAATCGTAATGAATGTCTGAAAATCGAAGAAGAATAAGATAAATTTTCGATTAAAGTTCGAAGCGGATAATATTGAGGCGTTAAGAATTTCTCCAGTTCTTTGTCTTTATCTTTTAGTTTGTAAGACTGCATGGCCAAAGAAAGTGCACGCTGAATAATTTTTATTTTACCAACTTGATTTTTGGCATATTTCAGCATATTGGTCAGCATCAAAACACCTTCGGCAGCTTCTTCTTTTCCTAATGTTTTTTCATAATCAAAAATGGCAAATTCCAAAGCATCCAATTCGTTTTTTAAATCTTGTTTGTCCACGTAAACACTAATATGATTCACATTTTTGGATAGCTTTTTTAAGGTAGAAGCCAGTTTGTAAGCGACATTTTGATAGGTTCTTAAAACATCAGGATGTTTCGCAAATTTTTCATGAAGTTTACTGTGGTCAAAAGAAGTGTAAAGCGCCAGTTCCTGAATTTCAACCAAAGTAATAAAGACCAAAAGCATTTTCCTGTTTTGACTTGTGGTTCCAGATGCATTTTGATTTCCAATGAGCATTTTTCGTAGATCTTCATGAATAAGATTCAATTCGACCTGCACAGCCAATTGTTTTTCGATAATCGCTTGTCTATTAGCTTCCGGACTCCATAAATCACCTCTTAGTTTTAAATACTTGGCAGTAAGTTTGATTCCTTCTGCAATTTGCAATTCAACATATTTATAAGGCTGTACAAAATGAAATACCAATGATACAATTAAGTATAAAATCCCTCCAATAAATATAAAACCAGAATATTCAAAAGCTTCAATGCCTTCATGCAAATGTCCAAATGAAAGTGAAATGGACAATAGAGCCGAGAATGAAATTAAAGTCGCACGCTGTCCGTAAACGGAAATCATGGAACAAGCAAATAATAAAAACCCTAAAAAAGGATAAAATAATACGGGATAAGGATAGGCTAAATTGACTAAAAGATTTACTCCTGATACGATAAAGGAAGCAGCAATTAATCCTTTTATTTTATGAATTAAAGAACTCGGAATATCACTAGGGTAAGTATAAAAAGCGCCCAAAGCAATTGTAAAACCAATTTCAAAATGACCTAAAAAATTTAAAACTAAAACAGGAACAACAGAAGCAATAGTTACTTTAGAGGCATTCAAAAAGGATGTGCTGTTTGTAAATTTTGAAATTTTATCAATCATAGAAAGCGGTTTACTAGCAAAGGTAAGAATTGTAAGAGTGATTTTGGCACAATTATAGCTGAGATTTTCGGCAGTTAGGAAAAAATATAACATAATAGACTAATAGAATTATTCATTGACTATTTTTTACTATTTTTGCCAGCTGAAATATCAGAACTTTAATTCTGTTTTTGCAGCACCTAAAAACAAAAATAAAAACAAATGATTTTACCAATTGTAGGATACGGTGATCCTGTTTTAAGAAAAGTAGGGCAGGACATTACGCCAGAATATCCAAACCTAAAAGAAACGATCGCAAATATGTACGAGACTATGTATAATGCGTACGGAGTTGGGCTTGCGGCGCCGCAGGTTGGACTACCGATTCGTTTGTTTGTTATTGATACAACACCTTTTAGTGATGATGAGGATTTACCTTCAGAAGAACAAAAAGATTTGAAAGGTTTTAAAAAGACTTTTATCAATGCTAAAATTGTTAAAGAAGAAGGAGAAGAGTGGGGTTTTAATGAAGGATGTTTGAGTATTCCAGATGTGCGCGAAGATGTTTACAGAAAGCCAACGGTTACAATTGAATATTGTGAAGAGGATTTTGTAATGAAGACTGAAGTATTCGATGGTTTAATTGCTAGAGTAATCCAGCACGAATACGATCATATTGAGGGAATTTTATTTACAGATAAAATTTCGTCTCTTAAAAAACGTTTGATCCAAAAGAAGCTTAAAAATATTACTGAAGGAAAAACGTTTCAGGAATATAGGATGAAGTTTTTTGCGGCCAAAAAAGGAAGATAAGTTTTCTAACTACTTAGAAACAAAAAATAAATCAAATTCTTAATACAAATTTTAATAAAATGAATTTAACGAAAATTTTAGCCATTTCAGGAAAACCAGGTTTATATGAATTGAAAGTTCAAACTCGTACAGGTTTTGTGGCGGAATCATTAATTGATGGGAAGAAGATTACTGTAAATCTAAAAAGCAATGTAAGTTTATTGTCTGAGATTTCGATTTATACTTATGAAGGTGAAAAACCGTTAACTGAAGTAATGCAGCAAATTGCCGTTAAAGAGAACAAAGGACAAGCGATTTCTCATAAAGAAGACAATGCTACTTTGGCTGCTTATTTTAAAGAAATTCTTCCAACTTACGACGAAGAAAGAGTATATCCTTCAGATATTAAAAAAGTATTAAACTGGTATAATACGCTTCAAGCGAAAGGATTAGTAACAGATTTAGCTCCAGCTGTTGAAGAGGCTAAAGAAGAAGCTCCAGTTGCTGAAGAAAAATCTAAAAAAGCTCCAGCTGCTAAAAAAGCAAAAGCTAAAAAAGAAGAATAGTAGTTTTTCTTTCAATATAAATCAATCCTGTTGAGATGTTTCTTGACAGGATTTTTTAATTTTACCAAATAAGCTTTAAATTTAAAAGACTTCAAAATGAATAGAGAAAACCAGTTAAAAGCGTTTGAAAGATTATTAAACATTATGGATGAACTTCGTGAACAATGTCCATGGGATAAAAAACAAACGCTGCAGACCTTAAGACATTTAACAATCGAAGAGACCTACGAACTGGGAGATGCTATTCTGGACAATGATTTGAATGAAGTTAAAAAAGAATTAGGCGATCTACTTCTTCATATTGTTTTTTATGCTAAAATAGGCAGTGAAACTAATGATTTTGATATTGCCGATGTCTGTAACGAAATCTGCGAAAAGTTGATTCACCGTCATCCTCATATTTATGGAGATGTCAAAGTGGAAAATGAAGAAGAAGTCAAACAAAACTGGGAAAAACTAAAATTGAAAGAAGGTAAAAAATCAGTTTTAGAAGGAGTTCCGAGAAGCCTTCCCGCTTTGGTTAAAGCAAGTAGAATTCAGGATAAAGTAAAAGGAGTAGGTTTTGACTGGGAGGAACCGCATCAAGTTTGGGATAAAGTACAGGAAGAATTACAAGAATTGCAAGATGAAGTAAATTCTGGAAATCAAGATAAAATTGAAGACGAATTTGGAGATGTTTTGTTTTCGATGATTAATTACGCTCGATTTTTAAAGGTAAATCCAGAAGATGCATTGGAAAGAACCAATAAAAAATTCATTAAACGCTTTCAATACTTAGAAAGTAAAGCAGGCGAATTAGGAAAATCTTTATCAGATATGACGCTTAGCGAAATGGATGTTTTTTGGAATGAAGCGAAAAAGCTTTAATTTTCAGCTAGTTTCTTTAAAGCACGAACATTTTTAAGCATAATCTTTTTACCAACCAATTCAATCAATTCTGATTTGTTAAAATCAGATAATAAACGAATACAGCTTTCAGTTGCAGTACCAATAATTCCTGCAAGTTCTTCTCTGGTTAGTTGAACTTTCAGGGTTTTATCTGTATCTTCTCCAAAAGCTTCGTGTAATTGAAGTAAAGTTTCAGCTAATCTTTGTTTTACTGTTTTCTGAACTAACGCAATTTTTTCATTTTCAGATTCTTTTAAATCTTCGCAGACAGACTGCATCATATTTAAAGAAAACTGATTGTTGCTGTTAAAGAAATTGATGATTTCGGCTTTCGGAATAAAACAAACTTCCATGTCTGCGATTGCTTTTGCCGTTAAGTTTGCTGGCTCATTGCTAATCATTGAACGTTGTCCAAGAAGTTCTCCAGATTTAACCAATTTTACGATTTGGTCTTTTCCGTTTGCGCTCAATTTTGAAAGTTTACCAACACCATCTTTTACACAAAATACTCCATTAGTGACTTCGCCTTCTTCAAAAATGGCTTCCCCTTTTTTAATTTTGTAAGTGGTTTTACTGCTGGCTAATTTTATAACTTCTTCTTTGTTAAGGGCTTTTAAAGAGCTAAGCTGGCGTACAATGCATTGATCACATTTATTCATGACAATAGTTGTTTGGGACAAAATTAAAAATATTTAAGAGTTTTAGCCATTATTATATCGTAAAATTATTATAAATTAGAATTGTTGCTATTTTGAATGCTCTTAATCAGGTTTAATTAGAATTCAATTTAGGTATAACATGACAATTATCATCTTAATAATTGTGCTTTAATTGGAAATTTGTCGCAAATAAAAACAAGTTTATGAGGGAGCAAAGTTGTTTTCATTGTGGTTTAACTATTGAACAAAATGAAGAAATTGATTTTGATGATAAAAAGTTTTGTTGTGCTGGCTGTAAAACAGTGTATGAAATTTTCAGCAGCAACGATTTAACCTCTTATTATGATTTCGAAAAATCGCCTGGTGCCACACCACAGGACATTGCAGGAAAATACGATTTTTTAGATAATGAAGCCATACTTTCAAAAGTATTGGAATTTCAAGAAGGAAACACGGCTATTGTTTCTTTAAATATTCCGCATATCCATTGCAGTTCTTGTATTTGGATTTTAGAAAATTTAAACCGATTACAGCCTGGAATTAGTATTTCTCAGGTTAATTTCCATGAAAAAAGAGTTCGAATCACGTTCAATTCAGATACTGTTTCTTTAAAAGAAATCGTGTATATGTTGAGTTCAATTGGTTACGAGCCTTACATCAGTTTAGAAAATTACGAAACAGGAAAAACAAAAGTAGACAGAAGTTTAACCTATAAATTGGGTGTCGCTTTTTTCTGTTTTGGTAATATCATGCTGCTTTCATTTCCCGAATATTTCGAAATGAAAGAATTCTGGTTGGATAGCTACAAACCGTTCTTCCGATTATTGATTTTCTTATTGGCATTGCCAAGTTTTTTATATTCTGCAAGCGGATATTATGTTTCGGCGTATCACAGTATCAGAACTCGAATGCTCAATATTGATATTCCTATTGCGCTGGGAATTATCGTGATGTTTATTCGTAGTACTTACGATATGCTTATGGATCACGGGCCTGGTTTCTTCGATAGTTTAGCAAGTTTGGTATTTTTTATGCTGCTTGGTAAAATGTTCCAGATTAAAACGTATAGTTTTTTAAGTTTTGAAAGGGATTTTAAATCTTATTTTCCCATTGCTGTAACCAAAATCAATAAAGATGCTTCAGAAGATAATGTTGCGATTTATGATGTTGTTAAAGGTGATCGTTTATTGATTCGTAATCAGGAATTGATTCCGGTTGATGGAATTTTAATCAGCGAAAACGCCGATATTGATTATAGTTTCGTGACAGGAGAAGCCGTTCCGATTACTAAAAAATCGGGAGATAAAGTTTTTGCAGGAGGGAAGCAGATTGGAAAAGTAATCGAAATGGAAGTTTTGCATTCGGTTTCTCAAAGTTATTTAACCCAACTGTGGAGTAACGAAATTTTTCAGAAAAAAGTAGATCAAAAACACAAGACCATTACAGATGCAATAAGCCGTTATTTTACCCCTATTTTATTGCTGATTGCATTTGCTGGTTTTGGTTATTGGATTTCTATAGATGCCAATATCGCTTTTAATGTTTTTACAGCGGTTTTGATTGTGGCTTGTCCTTGTGCATTGGCATTAACGGCTCCTTTTACTTTTGGTAATATTTTGAGGATTTTAGGAAAGAAGAAATTCTATCTCAAAAATGCTGTTGTGATTGAACAATTGGCTAAAGTTGACACGATTGTTTTCGATAAAACAGGAACCATTACAACCAATAAAAAATCCAATATTTTATATGAGGGAAATGTTATTTCAGATGAAAATAGTGTTCTGATTAAGAATGTTTTACGTGCTTCAAATCACCCTTTAAGCAGAATGCTGTATGACTTTTTGCCCGAAACAAAAAGGATTAATGTTTTTGAATTTCAGGAGATTACTGGAAAAGGGATTTTGGCTGTTGCCGAAAATAAAGAAATTAAAATTGGTTCAGGGCAATTTGTGGATAATTTGGTTTCTGATGGTTCCGAAATTGAAAAAACGGCTTTGCATATTAAAATTGATGGAATTTATTTCGGAAGATTTGTTTTTCAAAACCAGTATAGAGAAGGATTGGAAATACTTTTTTCAAAACTGAATAAAGACTACGAAATCAAAGTACTTTCTGGAGATAATGATGGAGAAAGAGCCAATCTTGAAGCTATTCTGCCCAAAAATACCGAATTAGTATTCAATCAAAAACCAGATCAGAAACTCGAATTTATAAAAAAACTTCAGGAAAACGGCAGGAATGTTATGATGGTAGGAGATGGTTTGAATGATGCTGGAGCATTGGCACAAAGTAATGTCGGAATTTCGATTTCAGAGAATGTAAATGTCTTTTCACCCGCTTGCGATGCCATTTTAGACGCTTCAGAATTCTCACGGTTAAATTACTTTTTAAAGCTTTCTCATAAGGCGATTTTTATCATCAAGATGAGTTTTGGCTTATCATTGCTCTACAACGTTGTCGGACTGACTTTTGCGGTTACTGGAAACCTGCTTCCGATAGTTGCAGCAATCATTATGCCGTTGAGTACAATTACCATTGTCAGTTTTGTTACTTTTATGTCTAACTATTTCAGTAAGAGTAATTTAGAATAGTTTTAAATAATTCAAAAGATATTTTTTTTATTTTTATTATTCTTCTCTGAGCATGATAATTATCATATTTTAAACGCCGATTGCCTAGTAATTTTGTTAACATAAATTTACGGTATGAGTGTTATTTATCTTTTAATTTCAGTAAGTATTTTCGTAGCAATTTGTTTCTTTATTGCTTTCATTATTGCTGTCAAATCTGGCCAGTACGACGACGATTATACACCTTCAGTCAGAATTCTTTTTGACGATGAGACCAAAATTATTTCCCAAAATAATAATTCACCAATCGAAGAAAAACAAGTATAATTATGGAAATGGAACAGTTTTATTACGACAACAAAATTGTAAAAAAATTCATTTACGCCACAATACTCTTTGGAGTTGTGGGTATGTTAGTGGGGCTTACCCTTGCGGTAATGTACCTTTTTCCCAACATCACAGATGGGATCTCGTGGCTTAGCTACGGCCGTTTAAGACCATTACACACCAACGCTGTTATTTTTGCCTTTGTGGGTAATGCCTTCTTTGCCGGAATGTATTATTCTATGCAGAGATTGCTAAAAGCCAGAATGTTTAGTGATTTTTTAAGTAATCTGCATTTCTGGGGCTGGCAGTTAATTATTGTTGCTGCAGCGATTACACTTCCTTTAGGTTATACTTCTTCTAAAGAATATGCAGAATTAGAATGGCCAATTGATATTGCAATCGCGTTAATCTGGGTGGTAATGGGAATCAACATGATTGGTACCATGTTGCGCCGTAGAGAGCGCCACTTGTATGTAGCAATCTGGTTTTATCTAGCAACATTTGTAACAGTAGCGGTATTACACATTTTTAACAATATTGAAATTCCGGTTTCAGCTTTAAAAAGTTATTCTGTTTATGCTGGAGTTCAGGATGCATTAGTGCAGTGGTGGTATGGACACAATGCGGTAGCTTTCTTCTTGACTACTCCGTTTTTAGGATTGATGTACTATTTTGTGCCAAAGATTGCCAACAGACCTGTTTATTCTTATAGATTATCAATTATTCACTTTTGGTCTTTAATCTTTATTTATATCTGGGCGGGGCCTCACCACTTATTATATTCTGCATTGCCAAACTGGGCTCAGAATTTAGGAGTAGCTTTCTCAGTAATGTTAATTGCTCCATCTTGGGGAGGTATGATTAATGGACTTTTAACGCTAAGAGGTGCTTGGGATAAAGTTCGTGAAGAACCAGTTTTAAAATTCTTTGTAGTAGCAATTACAGGATACGGAATGGCAACGTTTGAAGGGCCGATGCTTTCTCTTAAAAATGTAAATGCTATTGCGCACTATACAGATTGGATCGTTGCCCACGTACACGTTGGAGCTTTAGCTTGGAATGGTTTTATGTCATTTGCGATTATATATTGGTTGATTCCACGAATGACAAAAACAGATTTGTTCTCTAAGAAATTGGCAAACTTTCATTTCTGGATTGGTACTTTAGGGATTATCGTTTATACAATTCCGTTATATGTAGCTGGTTTTCAACAAGCTTCTATGTGGAAACAATTTAATCCAGATGGAACTTTAACTTATGGTAACTTCCTTGAAACCGTAACGGCTATTATGCCAATGTATTGGATGAGAGCCATTGGTGGTACTTTGTACTTAGTAGGTATGCTGACATTGGTTTATAACATCATAATGACAGTTAGACAAGGTTCGCCAGTGGAAGACGAATTAGCTCAGGCTCCTGCTTTACAAAGAATCAGCAGCGGAAGAGTAAGAGGAGAGAAATTCCACTCTTGGTTAGAAAGAAAACCAATCCAATTGACAATTCTGGCTACAATCGCCATTTTAATTGGAGGTATCATTCAGATTGTACCAACGATTATGGTAAAATCAAATATCCCGACAATTTCAAGTGTAAAACCATATACGCCGTTAGAATTGGAAGGACGTGATTTATACATCAGAGAAGGTTGTGTGGGTTGTCACTCACAGTCAGTTCGTCCATTTAGAAGTGAAGTAGAACGTTATGGAGTACAATCAAAAGCTGGAGAATTTGTTTACGATCATCCATTCTTATGGGGATCAAAACGTACGGGGCCTGATTTATTAAGAGTTGGAGGTAAATACAATGATAACTGGCACTTTAACCACATGTGGAATCCGCAAAGTACATCTGCTGGATCAATTATGCCAGGATACAAATGGTTATTTGACAACAAACCTCTAGATATTTCTTTAACACAAAAGAAAATGCAAGCCATGATTTCTTTAGGTGTGCCTTACAGTGCAGAAGAAGTTGCAAATGCTCAAAAAGCGTTGAGAGATCAAGCAGTTAAAATTGAAAAGAGCTTAGAAAGCGATCCTGACTTTGTAAAAAGTTATGAAGACAGCAAGAAAAAAGCGGCTGCAAAAGGAGAGCAATTCGTTCCAATGAACGAAAGAGAAATTGTTGCTTTGATTGCTTACATTCAAAGACTTGGTACTGATATTAAAGTAAAAGAAACTACTAAATAACAGCATTATGTTCGAACAAATAAAACACAATATGGAAACAATATCGGGTGTAGAATTATACCCGATTATTTCCCTCTTGATTTTCTTCTTCTTTTTTGTAGGATTAGGCTTTTGGGTATTCTCTTATAGAAAAGATAAAATTCAGGAAATGAGTAGTATTCCTTTAGATGAAGGGCTTGTTGTAATTACAAAAGAGATATAAAAATGAAAAAGTTTTTCCCAGTATATGTTAGAGTACCGTTGATTTTCTTCATCGTCTTTGGTTTGATGGAGTATTTCGTAGACTCAGGTGACAGAGCAGCATTTATAAAATACCCAATGGTGTCGCTGTTTTTATTTGTCTTCTTGTTCATTTTAATTGCAATTGAGATTACGCTTAGTGCTGTAAATCGTGTCATGTATCAATTAATGACACCAGAAGAAAAAGCGCAAAAAGAATATGAAGAAAGCCTTAGTTTCAAAGAGAGCACTTGGTTTAAAGATTTAATGCAGAAATTAACTAAAACATCTCCAATTGAAAAAGAAGGCGAGTTGTTAATGGATCATGATTATGACGGAATCAAAGAGCTTGACAATAATTTACCGCCTTGGTGGGTGTATTTGTTCTACATCTGTATCATTTTCGGAGTTATTTATGTAATTCGTTATGATGTTTTAGGAGCTGACAATCAAGAAATGGAGCTGAAAAAAGAAATGGCTCAGGCGAAAATTGATGTTGAAGAATACCTGAAAACTGCTCCAGATTTAATGGATGAAAAAACGGTTGTTTTGCTTACTGATGAAGCAAGTTTAGCAGCAGGAAAAGAAATCTTTACCACAAACTGTGCAGCTTGTCATAGAGCAGATGCAGGAGGGCAGATTGGGCCAAACTTGACAGATGATAAATGGATTTTAGGAGGTGGAATTAAGAATTTATTCCACACCATTACAAACGGAGGCCGAGATGGTAAAGGGATGATTTCATGGAAAGGAACCTTAAAACCAAAAGAAATCCAGAAAGTTGCGAGTTACATTTTGTCTTTACAAGGCAGTAATCCAAAAGATCCGAAAGAACCGGAAGGAGAGGTTTGGGTAGATGAAAGTGCCCCAATCAACGATGCAACAGCCGTTGCACCCAAAATAGATACCACAGCAGTTAAAAAATAATTAGAATACAATATCATGTCAAATTTACCAGACGAAGCGTTTAGAGATACCATTGGAACTATAGATGAAGGTGGTAAACGGAAATTTATTTTCCCTAAAAAACCGTCTGGTAAATTTTACGATTATAGAAAAATTGTCAGCTATGTTTTATTGGCAATTCTCTTCATAAATCCGTTTATTAAAGTAAATGGAAACCAATTTATGATGTTCAACGTTTTAGAACGTCGTTTTAATATTTTTGGATTTCCTTTCTGGCCTCAGGATTTTTACCTCTTTGTAATTTCAATGCTTATCGGAGTTGTATTTGTACTCTTGTTTACAGTTGTTTTTGGAAGGATTTTTTGTGGCTGGATTTGTCCGCAGACTATTTTCCTCGAATTGGTTTTCCGCCGAATAGAATATTGGATTGATGGAGATCGTGGTGCGCAATCCCGTTTGGCAAGGCAAGAATGGAACGCGGAGAAAATTAGAAAAAGACTTCTTAAATGGACTATTTTCTTTGTGATTTCTTTTCTTATTGCCAATGTATTTCTAGCTTATTTAGTTGGAAGCGACAAATTGTTTTTAATGATAGAACAAGGTCCAATTGAACAGGCAAGTAACTTTATTGCGCTTCTTATTTTTACAGGTGTTTTTTACTTTGTATTTGTCTGGTTTCGTGAACAGGTTTGTATCATTGCTTGTCCCTACGGAAGGTTACAAGGAGTTCTTTTAGATAATAAATCAATTAATGTTGCTTATGATTTTGTACGTGGAGAAAAAGAAGAAGGACGTGCAAAATTCAAAAAAAATGAAGATCGGGCATTAACAGGAAAAGGAGATTGTATAGATTGTTTGCAATGCGTTCATGTTTGCCCAATGGGAATTGATATTCGAAACGGAACACAGCTGGAATGTACCAATTGTACAGCCTGTATCGATGAGTGTGATCATATCATGGAATCGGTTGGATTACCAAAAGGTCTTATTCGTTATGCTTCTGAAGATGAAATTGCTAAAAAAGAACCTTTCAAGTTTACAACAAGAATGAAAGGATATACAGCAGTTCTCTTTATTTTATTAAGTATTTTTGTGGGAATGCTGTTTTTAAGAACTGATGTTCAGGCAGTTGTTCTGCGTTTGCCAGGACAGTTATTCCAGCATAATGGAGATAAAATCAGTAATGTTTACACTTATAAAATTGTAAACAAAACGATGAAAGATTACAATGATATTCATTTTGAGTTAATTGACCAGAAAGGCGAAATTAAGAATGTTGGAAAAAGACATTTTAAAGTTGCTAAAGAAGGAATTTCTCAGGGAACATTATTTATAGAAATAAAAGAAGTTTTATTAGAAAGTGATAAAACAAAAGTAAAAATAGGAGTTTACAATGGTTCTGAACTCATAGAAACAACCACAACAAATTTCTTAGGACCACGCAGTTTTAATTAAAAATTATAGTATCATGAAAATTAATTGGGGTACCGCAATTGTCATTGCATTCGGATTGTTTATGACATTTATATTATATTTTGTTTTCGAAGTACAGTCAAATTCTAAATATGATAATGATTTGGTTGTCGAAGAATACTACAAACATGACACGCATTTTCAGGAAGAAATGGCGAGAATTCAAAACGCTCACGATTTACAGCATAAACCATCAATCAAATACACAGATAATGGTGTAGCTGTAACTTTTCCTGCTGGATTTGAAAGTGATAAAGTACATGGAAATATCTTGTTGTACCGACCTTCAAATAAAAAATTCGATTTCAATACCAAAATTGCTTTAACGAACTCTTCTATACTTATTCCACAGAAAAAATTAATAAAAGGACGCTGGGATGTTAATATGGAATGGCAATATGAAGGCAAAAAATATTTAACTAAAGAAGTAATTTACGTAAACTAATTGCATAATGTTATTTTCAGCTTTCTTTTTAGGTCTTATCAGTAGCCTGCACTGCGTTGGAATGTGCGGGCCAATTGCTATGATGCTTCCTGTAGACAGACAAAATGAAGCCAAAAAAGTAATGCAGATTTTGACTTATCATTTCGGAAGATTGACTGCTTATGCTACAATTGGATTAATTTTTGGATTATTAGGCAGAGGTTTTTTTCTTGCCGGATTACAGCAGAAAATGTCCATTATTATTGGCGTAATCATGATTATCGTGGTTTTGATTCCAGAGAAAAAATTTGCGAATTATAATTTTTCAAAACCAGTTTATAAAATCATATCTAAGATTAAATCAAACCTTGGAGCTCAATTTAAAAATAAGAGTTATAAATCTCTTTTTACAATTGGTCTCTTAAACGGATTTCTGCCTTGCGGGATGGTTTATGTTGCGCTGTTTGGAGCAATTGCAATGCAAAGCGCTGGTTTTGGGATTCTTTATATGCTCTTATTTGGAATCGGAACGATCCCGTTAATGACCATTGTAGTGTATGTAAATTCATTACTAAAATTGCCTTTCAGAAATAAAATCCAAAAGGCAATTCCGTATGTTGCTGTTATTATTGGAGTCTTGTTTATTCTTAGAGGATTAGGACTTGGAATTCCATATATTTCTCCTTCTAATATGAGTTTATTTGTACAGCAGACTCCAAACTGCCATTAAACATTGAGTATAATTTTTAACACATAGAAACATAGGTTTCATTATCGATAAAAAGGTATTTCCCTTATTGAAAAAACAATAGCTATGTGTGAGAAATATATTTCTCTGTATTATTCTTTATTCACACTAAAAAACTATATTTCTATGTGTTTAATATTTTTTTGAATTATAGTTGATTAAAAATTAATTATACAGTCATCGAAAACAAGTTGGTTTCCGGTGACTTTCTTTTTAGATGTAAATCGAAAGCCATACAAATATTACGTACAAAAGGCCTTCCTTTTTCTGTGATTTTAATTGAATTTTCTTCAATAACAATTAAACCATCATTTTCTATTTCTTGTAAAGCAATTAAAACTTCAGGAAGTTCAGTGAAATTTAAAGATTCTTCTGTCCAGGAAGTTTGAAGCTCACAGGTTAAATTCAGAATGTGTTTTCTAACAATTAAATCTTCTTCGTTTAAAATATGACCTTTTACAACTGGCAGTTTATCCCATTCTAATAATTGGTAATAATCTTCTAGATTTTTGGTGTTCTGGGCAAAACTGTACCAGCTATCACTGATTGAAGAAACACCTAAACCTATCATAACTTGTGTTTTTGAAGCACTGTACCCCATAAAGTTTCGGTGTAAATTACCATTGTGTGCTGCTTTGTATAAGCTGTCCGCTTCTAAAGCAAAATGATCCATTCCTATTTCATGATAACCGTTTTGCGAAAGCAATTTTTTTCCTGTTTCATAAAGCTGTCTTTTTTCGGCATCTTTTGGCAGGTTTTCGTCGTTAAAGCCACGTTGTCCGTTTCCTTTTATCCACGGCACATGAGCATAACTGTAAAAAGCCAAACGATCTGGTTTTAAAGAATTTGTTTTTTCAACCGTATCAATAACATCTTCGATAGTTTGAAATGGAAGTCCAAAAATTATATCGTGACCTATAGAAGTATAACCAATTTCTTTGGCCCAAAATGTCACTTTAGCAACATTATGAAACGGCTGAATTCGGTTAATGGCTTGCTGTACTTTTGCAGCATAATCCTGAACTCCAAAACTCACTCGGCGAAAGCCTAAATCATATAATTTTTTTAATTGTTCGTGAGTAGTATTATTGGGATGGCCTTCAAAACTAAATTCATGGTTTTCAGCTTTTACAGCATAACTGAATATTCCATTAATCAGCAATTCTAGGTTTTCTTTAGAAAAGAATGTTGGTGTTCCACCTCCTAAATGAATTTCTTTAATAACAGGTTTTGCGGGAAGTATTTTACAGTACAAATACCACTCTTTTAAAAGTGCTTTAATGTAAGTTTCTTCAACAGAATGATTTTTGGTAATTCGTTTGTTGCATCCGCAGAAAGTACACATGCTTTCGCAGAAAGGCAGATGAATATATAAACTAATCCCGTTTTTTGAATTGCTTTCAGAAAATGATTTTTGTAAAGAAGTGATCCATTTTTCAGTTGTGAAATCAGCTTCGTTCCAATACGGAACTGTCGGATAACTTGTATATCTTGGACCAGGGACATTGTATTTTTGTGTCAAAGAGATTTTCATAATGACGGATTTAGTTTACCTCAAAATTAAAACTTCGATGACCGACATAAAATGACAAATATCATATAAAAGACAAAAAAAAGAGGCTCAATGTTGAACCTCTTTAGCTGAATTAAATAACTAACGTGAAATAGAATCTTGGATGATTTTATGCCATTTTTTCGCAAACTGATGATCTTGATAAACGCTTATTTGTTTAATGCGGTCATCATCAAAATCATAGAATGGAATTATAATCTTTTTAGATGTTTCTTTGTCCTGAAATTCGAAATCAATTTTAATAATCGTATCCGAATTCGCGTCTGTGGTCGGAATCAATTTGCAAGAAGCAATTGTGTTTAAATCGACAAACATAGATTCCTGCTGATTTGGATTGAAATTCATCAATATAAACTTGTTGTTTTTTTGATCCAATGTCAAAGTTTTATTATTAATTGATTCTGTTAAATCAAAACTCTCTGGATTAGAAGGATTGAATCTCTTCTTAATATTTAAGATTCTCGATTTACTGGCAGCGCTTGAGCGAGCAGAAAAATATACTGGAATTGCGACAATAATTAAAATCACAATACCCATAATGGTAGTTGTAGTTTCCATGATGTTTTTTAATGAAATAAATAAAATGATGTAAACCAGCTTTCAATTAGAAAATGGTTGCAGTTTGAAGAATTAATCTTCGGCTAAAATCAAGTTTTATTTACCAGAAAAAATGGAAAGCATAGAGTATGACTAAAACCTTTTTACTTTGGGTTGTAAATAGTTTAGTGTATGCTGTGACAGTAGTAACAGTTTGATGCTGTGGGATAAGCGGTAAAAATGAATCCAAGCATTTTAGTATCCCAGACGAATAGCTTTTGATGTTTGCTGCAAATTGATAACTGCCTTGCGGCTGAATAAATGCAGACGAATCTCCAGTCTCTTTACAGAAATTGGTATCCGTTTTTTGCGTTTCAGTTATTTGCATAGAAGCGGTGTCTGCTTGATAAGCAAACAAACCTGCAATCAGAAGTGCAATAAAAATAACGGTTTTACGAATCCAATTCATGTCGGCGAATTTAAGTCATAAAACACAATTAATGAAATTTTATAGAATTAATTAACAAACAAAAATTATCCCCAGTCTTTTTGATTAAAAAACTGAGGATTTATGAGTTTATTGTTGCATTTTAAAGTAATAATCTGCAGAATGTTTACCGCTTCCATAAAACAAGAAGAAGATGCAGACAAGCAGGACGACTATAGCTAGAAGTAAGCTTTCGGAGTGCATTTTTCCCATAAAGTTTATGAGAACAGCACCAAATAAAATAGGCAGTTGAGCCGCAATTGCCCAACGAGTTAATAGTCCAAAAATAATCATTATACCACCAATCATATGAGCAGGAGCAATGTAATGCAGCATAAACATTCCTCCTCCAAATTTATCAATAGGGGAAATTAAATCATGCAGGTACTGAATATTGGTGACAAACGAGACACCTTTCATAAATAAAAATCCACCCAAAACAATACGTACTAGATCAACTGGTAAATAAGTGTGCGAGTTCGCCCATTTATTCAAACTTTTTACATTTTCCATGATGTTGTGTGATTAAAAATTGTATATAAAGTTACTAATTTTTGATCATATATGTATTTTAAATAGTCTAAAAATAAGTTTTTCGCTTTTTATTTAACGTATCGTTGTGAATTATTGAATCGTTAAACCTGAATTACACCCAGGTTAAATGGTTTTTGAATAGGAGCATGGTTTGCAGCTTCGATTCCCATTGAGATCCAGGTTCTAGTATCTAATGGATCTATGATAGCATCTGTCCAAAGTCTTGATGCTGCATAATAGGGAGAAGTCTGCTCGTCGTAGCGTGCTTTTATTTTATTGAAAAGTTCTGTTTCTTTAGCTTCATCAATGATTTCTCCTTTCGCTTTAAGCGAAGAAGCTTCAATTTGTGCTAAAACTTTTGCGGCTTGAGTACCACCCATTACGGCTAATTCTGCACTTGGCCATGCAAAAATTAATCTTGGGTCATACGCTTTGCCACACATCGCATAATTTCCAGCTCCGTATGAATTTCCGACAATAACAGTAAATTTTGGTACAACAGAATTACTTACGGCATTTACCATTTTAGCACCGTCTTTAATAATACCGCCATGTTCCGATTTTGAACCAACCATAAATCCGGTAACGTCTTGTAAAAACACCAACGGAATTTTTTTCTGATTACAATTGGCAATAAAACGAGTCGCTTTATCAGCACTGTCAGAATAAATGACGCCACCAAACTGCATTTCACCTTTTTTAGTTTTTACCACTTTACGCTGATTGGCTACAATTCCTACTGCCCAACCATCAATTCTGGCATAACCAGTTATAAGAGATTGTCCATAACCGTCTTTGTAAGCTTCAAATTCTGAATTATCAACCAAACGTTTGATGATTTCCATCATATCATATTGTTCCGTTCTGGCTTTTGGAAGAATTCCGTAAATATCGTTTGGTTCTAAAGCTGGTTTTTCCGCTTTGATTCGGCTGTAGCCTGCTTTATCAAAATCTCCAATTTTATCTACAATATTTTTGATTTTGTCTAAAGCATCTTTATCATCTTTCGCTTTATAATCGGTAACACCAGAAATTTCACAATGAGTTGTGGCACCGCCTAAAGTTTCATTATCAATCGTTTCGCCAATTGCTGCTTTTACCAAATAACTTCCCGCAAGGAAAATACTTCCGGTTTTATCGACAATTAAAGCTTCGTCACTCATAATCGGCAGATAAGCACCGCCGGCCACACAGCTTCCCATAACGGCAGCAATCTGTGTAATTCCCATACTGCTCATTTGAGCGTTGTTTCTAAAGATACGTCCGAAATGTTCTTTATCTGGGAAAATTTCATCCTGCATTGGAAGATAAACTCCTGCGCTGTCTACAAGATAAATAATAGGAAGTCGGTTTTCCATAGCAATTTCCTGTGCACGAAGGTTTTTCTTTCCTGTTATTGGAAACCATGCGCCGGCTTTTACGGTAGCATCATTAGCAACAACAATACATTGTTTCCCTTTGATGTAACCAATTTTCACCACCACACCGCCAGATGGACATCCGCCGTGTTCTGGATACATTCCTTCTCCAGCAAAACCGCCAATTTCAATACTTTTAGAATTTTCGTCCAATAAATAAGCGATTCTTTCACGAGCCGTCATTTTACCTTCAGCATGCAGTTTTTCGATACGTTTTTCGCCTCCGCCTAATTTTACTTTAGCAAATTTTTGTTTTAATTCAGAAAGGAGCAGTTTATTGTGATCTTCGTTTTTATTGAAGTTTAAATCCATGATATAGTATTGATTTTACAAAATAATGTTGGCTAATTTACAAAATCAATTGAAATAAATGAGTGGCTTTAGGAATTAAGAAATAGTTTGTAAATGTTTTTTTGATGTATTTTTCAAAATAGGCAGTAGAAGCATAAATCAATTATTTTTCTTTATTTTGCCATTTCATACTAATTAGTATTTTTTATGTCAAAAGCGGCAAATACGAGACTGAACATTCTTCATAAAGCCTTTGAGTTGATTTATACCAATGGCTATCAAACTACAAGTATTGATGAAATAATTGCAACTACGCAGGTTACGAAAGGAGCTTTTTATTACCATTTTAAAACAAAAGACGAAATGGGAGTTGCTATTATTGAAGAAATTCTTAAGCCAACTATGCAGGAATATTTCATAAAACCAACAGAAGCTTCTCAAAATCCAATTGAAGATTTTTATAATATGATTTCGTATTTACTGCTCGAAGATCCTTTTCTGCAGGTAAAATATGGTTGTCCAGTTGGCAATCTTACGCAGGAAATGACGCCATGGAATAACAGGTTTAGTGAAGCTTTAGCGGAATTGGTTGATCTATGGAAAAAGACGATCATAGATTCAATCGAAAGAGGAAAAGAGTCGGGTTTAATCCGTAAAGATGTTGTTGGTGAACAAGTGGCATTTTTTATCTTATCAGGCTATTGGGGAATACGAAATTTTGGAAAACTCCAAAATGATAATTCGTCGTATCTCATTTATTTAAAAGAACTTAAGAGCTATTTGAATGGCTTGAAGTAAAATTATTTTTCAAAAACATACTAGTTGGTATGTTTTTTTAGATATATTTGCATTGTCAAAATCAAAAAACAATGTATCAAACACTTTTAGTTGGCCATTCTTTTATGCGATGGCTCGTATTGTTAAGCTTATTATATGCTATTTTTATTGCTTACAAAGGTTATTCTCAAAAACTTTCTTTTACTAAGAAAGATAATTTGCTGCGTCACTGGACAGCTACAATTGCTCATATCCAGCTTCTTTTAGGAATATTGGTTTATCTGCAGAGTCCGATTGTGAAATATTTCTGGAGAAATTATAAAGAAGAATTTCAAAATCTGGATGCTTCATTTTTCGGACTAATTCACATTGTTTTGATGTTAGTTGCTATAATCATCATCACAATTGGTTCCGCTTTAGCGAAAAGGAAACTTTCAGATCAACAGAAATTCAAAACGATGCTAGTTTGGTTTTCTGTTGCCTTAATCATCATTTTTATTGCCATTCCATGGCCGTTTTCACCTTTTGCCAATCGACCTTATTTTAGATAATTATGAAAAATTTATTTCAAACCAATACTGGACGTTTACGAATTATTGGATTCCTTGAAGGAACATCTCTTTTGATTTTACTTTTTATAGCAATGCCAATGAAATATATTTTTGAAATGCCATTTTTAACGAGGCCTGTAGGAACCATTCACGGCGCTCTGTTTTTGCTTTTTATATTTAATGCTTTAAGTGTTGGAGTAGAGCAGAACTGGAAATTTAGGGATACAACTTGGAAAGTGCTTTTGGCTTGTGTAATTCCATTTGGCACTTTTTACATTGATTCTAGAATTCTAAGTAAAATTCAGAATTAGTGAAGTTATGATTTTTGTATTCAAAACAAACGTTGACAGCATTTCTAAAGTGAAAAAAGTTACGCCAAAACTAAATCAGTTATTTCCCAATTCAAAATGGAATTTTGATCTAGAAGATTGTGATAATATTCTACGATTTGAGTGTAAAGATGATATTATCGAGAAGGTAATTTTCTTAATGAAAGTAATTGGCTTTGAATGTGAAGTATTATAAAAACAAAAAAACATCCGTAGAAGCGGATGTTTTTTATATAAATTATAATTGAATTATTTTTTAGGTGCACAAACCATTCGTTTTAACATTGCCCATTGTTTTAGGGCATCACGAGCTTCAACTGCAGGATAACCCAGCATTGTTTTTCCAGCAGGAACGTCTCCAGTTACACCAGATCCTGCGCCAATGACAGCTCCGTCTCCAATAGTGGTGTGATCTTTTATAGAAGCGCTTCCGCCAATAATAACACCGTTTCCTAAAGTTACAGAACCTGCTAAACCACTGTTTCCAGCCATAATACAGAACTTTCCAAGTTTGCTGTTATGTCCAATTTGAACTAAATTATCTATTTTACAGCCATCTCCTAAAATTGTAGAACTGAATTTTCCGCGGTCAACACATGAATTTGCGCCAATTTCAACTCCGTTTCCAATGATTACATTTCCAATTTGCGGTATCTTTACTAGTCCTTTTTCACTGCAAGGACGAAATCCGAAACCATCTGCTCCAATGGTTGCGTTTGGATGAATGATACAATCACTTCCAACATGACAACGCTCTCGAATCACTGTTCCAGACCAGATAATAGTGTTTTTGCCAACTGTGGATTCGTCTAAAATAGTGACATTTGGGTAGATTACTGCATTGGCACCAATTTCGACTTTTGGCCCAATATAGCAACCAGCACCTATTTTGGCACCTTCGCCAATTACAGCGGTTTCATCTATAGTAGCTGTTCTGTGGATATTGTTATGAAAAATTGGAGTCGGCGGAGCAAAAAGAGCAAGAATTTGGGACATTGCCAAATCGGCATTTTTTACTTTTATAAAAGCACGATTTTCTCCAGGTTCAATCGAAATATCTTCGTTGACTACAGCAATGGATGCATTAGAAGTCGACCAGTATTTTTCATATTTTTTATTTCCAATAAATGAGATTTCTGAAGTCGTTGCTTTTTCTAATTGTTCTGTGGCGTTTATGGTTTGTGAAGTACTGCCGCAAATTACGCCATTAATAACTTCATTAATTTCTTGAATTGAATAGAATCTCATTGACAAATTTAATAGATTGTGGGTTATTTTTTGCCAAATAAAATGAATTACATTCTAATTACCTAATTAATTTTTTCGGTTTCTTAATAAAAAAATAAAATAATAATGTAATTTTTGAAAAATTAACATTTAAAATATTAATTTAATGAGAGTTTTTTAAGGTGTTGAATGGCTGTGACTTAGATTTTGAGTAAAATCAATTCGAAATTTAGAAGAAAAAATAAATTATTTAATTGTTAAGTGATGGATTACATTTGTTTTGTTAAATCACTTAATTGTTGATAGTTATAAAAAAAGCGATTCACTTTTAAGGAATCGCTTTCTGTAAATTATTCTTTAATTTTTGATAAAGAAACTGCGTTGATGCAATAACGTAAACCACTTGGTGGAGGTCCATCTGGAAAAATATGTCCCAAATGTGCATCACACACATTACATACCACTTCAACACGAACCATTCCGTATGACCTGTCGGCATGATATGCGATAGCATTTTCTTTGATTGGCTGTGTGAAAGAAGGCCATCCTGTTCCTGATTCAAATTTTTCACTTGCATCAAAAAGAACAGTTCCGCAGCACTTGCATTCGTAAATGCCAGGATCAAATAAACTGCATAATTCAGAGCTAAAAGATCTTTCGGTGCCTTTTAGACGTGTTACCTGAAATTCTTCTGGAGTTAAGATTTGTTTCCATTCTTCCTCCGTTTTTTCCACTCTTTTTTCAGGAGCTGGATTTCCTTTATTTGTAAAATGAATTACATCTGCCCATTTTATCATAACTATTTTTTTTAGTAAATATGAAAAGTTTAATTGTCAAAAGGGTAATTTTTATAACGCTTATATTCTCCGGTTTCGCAATTTATTTTAACTACATACTGTTTTAGATTTCTAGGAACTAAATCATTAGGAAGCGTTCCTGATTCAGTTTCTTCGCCAAATACATAATAACTATCTTTTGGGCCAACTTCAATTCCATTAATTGTAGTAGATCTAAAAACCTGATTTTTCCTTTTTTCTTTTAGGATCCGTTCGGCATCTTCTATTTTTATATTGCTCTTTTTTGCAAAACCATAATATCCAGCACTATCAGATACACTTATCTTTTTAATATGTTTGGATATTTCAGGGTTTATCCAGCCGTTTTCCCTGAAAAGTATTGGACTTAGCAGAAGCTCATTGTTAATTGTAGGATTATCAGAAAATCGGCAGTCATGGCTTCCGACATATCCTGTCATTCCATAATGTAAGTAAGCGTAATGATGGTATCCCGAAATGTAATAATGTAATTTGTTTTGTGTAGTAACTACAATCGTATCAGTTTTTAAAAATGCTTTGTAAGGAATATTAATTGATTGGTATTCGCTGGAAGAAGTTTTTTTATTAAACCCATTTTTAATTATTGTGTCATGGATGAATTTCCCTTCTCTTATGATCTGGAATTTAAGAATACTGATTTCGTTTTTCTTGAATTTTGCAAATTGAATCTCAGGCTGTTCAGTAATAAATTTGATGGAATCACATTCTTTTGAAAATGTGATTCCATCAATTTCGGCTTGTTTTTTACGGCTATTTGATGACCAAAAGAACCATACAATTATTATTGCTAATAATATAAATACTGTGCCTATAACTACTAAACAACCTTTGATGTATTTGTTCATTTATTCCTCTTCTTTCTGTCCCATCATCATTAAATAGGCTTTAAGGAAAGCGTCAATATTTCCGTTCATTACGCCATCGACATCGCTGGTTTCGTAACCTGTACGAACGTCTTTTACCAATTTGTAAGGCTGCATTACGTAATTACGAATCTGAGATCCCCATTCGATTTTCATTTTTCCAGCTTCAATATCAGCACGTTGGGCTTGTTGTTTCTTTAATTCAATTTCATACAATTGAGAACGAAGCATTTGCATAGCACGTTGTCTGTTATCTTGCTGAGAACGTGTTTCAGAACATTGAATCTGGATTCCAGTTGGTTTGTGAACCAATTGTACTTTTGTTTCCACTTTGTTTACATTCTGTCCACCAGCTCCACTCGAACGAGAAGTTGTAATTTCGATATCGGCAGGATTAATGTCGATTTCGATACTATCATCAACAAGCGGATAAACATAAACAGAAACGAACGAAGTATGACGTTTGGCATTACTATCAAAAGGCGAAATACGCACCAAACGGTGTACCCCGTTTTCTCCTTTTAAATATCCAAAAGAATAATCGCCTTCAAATTCTAGAGTTACGGTTTTAATTCCCGCAACGTCACCTTCTTGAAAGTTCAGTTCTTTAATTTTGTAGCCATAACTTTCTCCCCACATCATGTACATGCGCATCAGCATTCCAGCCCAGTCGCAACTTTCAGTTCCACCGGCTCCAGCAGTGATTTGAACTACAGCGCTTAAGCTGTCTCCTTCGTCAGAAAGCATGTTTTTGAATTCAATGTTTTCAATGTGCGATTGTGCGGCATTGTATTGTTCATCTAGTTCATCAACAGTAAGTTCTCCTTCTTTGTAGAAATCATAAGCCAGCTGTAATTCTTCTGTTAAAGAAACGGCTTTGTCATAATCTTCGATCCATTTTTTCTTGTTTCGAAGATTTTTTACAATGTTTTCGGCTTCTTTAGGATTGTTCCAGAAGTCGGGTGCAAACGTTTTTTCTTCTTCGTTGGCAATTTCGATTAGCTTGGCATCGACGTCAAAGATACCTCCTCAACGCACCAAGGCGCTCCACAATACCTTTTACTTGTTCGGCTGTTGTCATAAATTAATTAATAGGTTTTATATGTTTTTTATCAAAATTACGTTAATTTGGTCTATAGAAACGAGCGAGTTAAATTTTACTAAAACTTGCTGAGAATAACTATAAGTAATACGTAATTTTGCATACAAAAATAAGATATAGTTTTTAGAATATGGAAATAAATTTAATCAGCGATACCATAACCAAGCCTACTTATGAGATGCTGCAGTATATGTTTAACGCCCATGTTGGCGACGATGTATACAAACAAGACCCAACGGTGATTGAATTAGAAAACAGAACGGCTGAATTTTTTGGTATGGAAGCTGGCCTTTTTTTTCCGTCTGGAACTATGGCTAATCAAACTGCGATTAAACTGCATACGCAGCCTGGAGAGCAATTAATTGCAGATAAATATGCTCATGTTTATCATTATGAAGGAGGAGGAGTCTCTTTTAACAGCGGGGTTTCCTGTTGTTTAGTTGATGGGAATCGCGGGATGATAACAGCGGCACAAGTTGCAGCGGCAATAAACGATCCAGAATTTTATCATAGTCCGTTAACCAGTTTGGTTTGTGTTGAAAATACAACCAATAAAGGTGGTGGTGCTTGTTATGAATTAGAAGATTTAAGAGAAATAAAAAAAGTTTGTGACGCCAATAACCTGAAATTCCACATGGATGGCGCTAGAATCTGGAATGCTTTGGTGGCAAAAAGACAGAATCCAAGAGAATTTGGAGCTATTTTCGATACCATTTCGGTTTGTTTATCTAAAGGATTAGGTGCTCCAATAGGTTCTGTATTGCTTGGAAGCAAAGCTGATATTCACAGGGCGTTGAGAATCAGGAAGATATTAGGGGGAGGAATGCGTCAGGTTGGGTATTTGGCTGCTGCTGGATTATATGCTTTGGCTCACAATATTGAAAGACTAGCTGAAGATCATCGTCGAGCAAAAGAAATTGCAAAAATATTAAGTACAAAACAATGGATTGCATCCATTGAACCTGTTGAAACCAATATTTTGATTTTTTCATTAGCTGAAGGTTACAGCGACCAACTATTGATTGAAAAATTAAAACAGAAAAATATACTTATAAGTTCTTTAGGACATAATAAACTTCGTATTGTGACGCATTTAGATTACAAAGAAGTAATGCATACTTATGTTTTAGAAACACTTTCGAAGTTTTAGACAAAGTGACAAAGGTTCAAAGTAACAAAGCTTACAAAAAAAAGACGCATATTGCGTCTTTTTTGTTTTTTGAGTAAGAGAGAAGAAACCTTTGTTCCTTTGTAACTCTGTATCTTTGCTTCTTATTTAAACAAATTATCCATTCCAGGAATAGAAGGCATATCCATTCTTGCAACAGCGTCTAATTCTCTTTCATTAACATTTGTTGCTTTTTCAATTGCTTTGTTTAGAGTAACAATTAAATAATCTTCTAATTGCTCTTTATCTTCTAAAATAGAATCGTCGATAGAAATTGATTTTATTTTTCTGCTTGCAGTTATAGTAACTTTTAATAATCCGTCAGCGCTTTGTTCATCAATCAAAACTGTATCCAAACGCTTTTTTGTATCTTCAATTTTTTGTTGGGTTTCTTTAAGTTTACCCATCATTCCCATTAAATCCATTTTTGTTGATTTTTTAAATTGTTTCAGACAAAATTAGTATATTGCTGTATTATTTCAATAGAATATTTTAAGAAAAAATTAATTTGGTTCTATTGTGTTTGTACTATTTTTGCGTCTTTATTTTTAAAAATTAATGCTCATTCAATGCAAAATGATATATCGGCTCCAAAGGCCAAAATGATTCCAAAAACATTAAAAAAACATAAAGAATCCAGAATTGACAACTACTTCTGGCTGAACGATAGAGAAAATTCAGAAGTAATTGATTACCTAAATCAGGAGAATGCTTACTATGAAAATATGACTTCTCATACAAAATCTTTAAAAGATAATTTGTTTGAAGAAATGAAAGGGAGAATCAAAGAAGATGATTCTTCGGTTCCTTATTTTTATAATGGATATTTCTACATTACCCGTTTTGAAACAGGGCAGGATTATCCAATTTTTGCTAGAAAAAAAGGAAGTCTTGCTGCAGAAGAAGAAATTCTTTTTAACTGCAACGAAATGGCAAAAGGACATGCTTATTTCAAATTAGGAGGTTTGAGTATTAGTCCAGATAATAAATTTGCCAGTTTTGGAGTAGATATCGTCGGAAGAAGAATTTATACCATTCAAATTAAAAATTTAGAAACAGGTGAAATTTTAGCTGATAAAATAGAAAATGTTACAGGAGCTTCAGTTTGGGCAAATGACAACAATACTATTTTTTATGTAAGACAAGATCAGGTGACTCTAAGAGCTGATAAAGTTTTTAAACATAAATTGAATACAGCATCTGAAAAAGATGTTTTGGTTTTTGATGAAGTTGATGATACTTTTAATGTATCAATCAGCAAAGAAAAATCAAGAAAATATATCGTTATTGGTTCTGGAAGTACTTTAACAACAGAATACAGAATATTAAATTCAAATAATCCGGACGGAGAATTTGTTGTCTTTCAACCACGAGTTCGCGGATTAGAATATAGTATTTCGCATTATGAAGATTCGTTTTATATTTTGACGAATAAAGATAAGGCGACCAATTTTAAATTAATGAAAACGCCTGAAGATAAAACAGGAAAGAAAAACTGGGTAGATCTTATTCCGCACAGAGAAGATGTTTTATTGGAAGATATTGAAATATTCAAAAATTATTTAGTTGTAGAAGAACGTTCCAACGGGCTAAATCATATCCGAATTATGCCTTGGAATGACGAACCGGATTATTATCTTCCTTTTGGCAGTGAAACGTATAATGCTTACACGACAACTAATGTTGATTTTGATACCGATATTTTGCGTTACAGCTATCAGTCATTGGCAACACCATCTTCTGTAATTGATTTTAATATGAAAACTAAAACCAAAGAAATCTTGAAAGAACAAGAGGTTTTAGGTGGGAAGTTTGATAAAAATAATTATATCGAAGAAAGAGTTTGGGTAACAGCCAGAGATGGTGTGAAAGTGCCAATTTCGATGGTTTATAGAAAAGGACTAGAGAAAAATGGTAAAAATCCGTTATTGCTTTATGCCTACGGTTCGTACGGAATCACGATGGATACTTATTTCTCTTCGACAAGATTATCGCTTCTAGACCGCGGATTTGTTTACGCTATTGCGCATATTCGTGGAGGAGAAGATTTGGGAAGACAATGGTATGAAGATGGAAAACTGTTAAAAAAGAAAAATACCTTTACAGATTTCATTGATTGCTCTAAATTTGTAATAGACCAAAAGTATACTTCTTCCGATCATTTGTATGCAGAAGGAGGATCGGCAGGAGGTCTTTTAATGGGAGTGATTGTAAATGAAGCTCCTGAATTGTATAACGGAGTCATAGCTCAGGTGCCTTTTGTAGACGTAATTACCACAATGCTGGATGACAGCATTCCGCTTACAACTGGAGAGTATGATGAATGGGGAAACCCAAACAAAAAAGAATATTATGATTATATGTTGTCGTATTCACCTTACGATAATGTAAAAGCGCAGGAATATCCTAATATGTATGTGTCTACAGGATTACACGATTCGCAGGTACAATATTGGGAGCCAGCTAAATGGGTTGCAAAATTGCGAGATCTAAAAACAAATAATAAACTTTTATTTTTAGATACAAACATGGATGCAGGTCATGGTGGGGCTTCGGGACGTTTTGAGGCTTTGAAAGACTTAGCAAAAGAATTTAGTTTTTTGTTAGATTTAGAAAAAATTAAAAGCTAATTAGATTTTTTTTGTTAAATTTGCAACCTATCAAGGTTAATTAAAAATGCCCTTGATTAACTATTTTTTTATGAAAGAAGAAATAACCGCTTATAATAATGTTTTAGAGTTAATAGGTAACACCCCGCTTATTAAACTAAATAAAATCACCGAAGAGTTAGAAGGAAATTTCTACGCAAAGGTAGAAGCTTTCAATCCAGGTCATTCCTCAAAAGATAGAATAGCATTGTATATTATTGAAGAGGCCGAAAAAAGAGGAATTCTATCACCAGGAGATACCATTATTGAAACCACATCTGGAAATACAGGATTTAGTTTAGCAATGGTAAGCATTATTAAAGGTTACAATTGTATTTTAGCAGTAAGTTCAAAATCATCCAAAGATAAAATTGACATGCTGCGCAGTTTAGGAGCTAAAGTATATGTCTGTCCCGCTCACGTTTCTGCAGATGATGAAAGATCATACTATAATGTAGCAAAACGTTTACACGAAGAAACAAAAGGTTCAGTTTACATTAATCAATATTTTAACCAATTGAATATTGATGCTCACTACAACACTACAGGTCCAGAAATCTGGGAACAGACAAAAGGACAAATCACGCACTTAGTTGCTTGCAGCGGAACAGGAGGAACGATCTCAGGAACTGCAAAATTCTTAAAAGAAAAAAATCCAAATATTAGAATCTTAGGAGTTGACGCTTTTGGATCTGTGTTGAAAAAATACCACGAGACAAAAGAGTTTGACAGCAAAGAAATTTACCCTTACCGTATAGAAGGTCTTGGTAAAAACTTAATTCCGTCTGCTACAGATTTTGATATTATTGATAAATTCATGAAAGTAACCGACGAAGAGAGTGCTCACTCGGCAAGAGAAATCACTCGTAAAGAAGGGTTGTTTGTTGGATATACTTCTGGAGCAGTAATGCAGGCTATTAAGCAATATGCTGAAGAAGGCGAATTTACAAAAGAGAGTAATATTATCGCCATTTTCCCAGATCACGGTTCTCGTTACATGAGTAAAGTATTCAGCGATGACTGGATGAACGAACAAGGTTTCTTTGATAGTGTTAACGAAGAAGAAGCACAAAAAATTGAATTCGTAAAGTAACTACGTTACTTTTTTAAATATCAAACTCCATTCGTATTTGCGAATGGAGTTTTTTTTATGACCAAAAATTTAAAATAAGATATTAGGTATTTTTATGAAAAGAGCGTATTTATACGTAAGAAATTAGTAAGTTGATTAAATTTTGACTTGTATTTTAGTAATATCGTTAAAAGTGTAAAAATGTAATTTGACGATATAAAATGTCCGAAATTGTTTATTTTAACGAGTATTTCTGTAGGTTGTCGGAAATATTTCCGCTCCAATTCATAATAATCTAGTTTAGCAGTGTTAAAATAACCTTAGTTGTTTAATCCCTAAAATCTATTATTATGAAAAAATTACTACTCACAGTTTTGTTTGTAAGTTATTTGAATGTTACTGCTCAAACACCGATTCAGGAATTTAACTTTAATGGTACTTTAAATAATACCGCCAACACCACTTCATTTATGGGAATCGATAATTTCGTTGCCGACAGAGCAGGGGAAGCCAGAGGTGCCCAAAGATTAAATAATAAAGCGCTAGAAGCAGTTATAGACAATCTGCCACAAGGTAAAAGCGCTAGAACAGTTAGTATCTGGGTCAAATTCAATGATATTTCAAGTGCCAATTATATTTGGGGATATGGAAATGCTTATAATGCGCAATACTGCGGTTTATTACAGCAAGGAACTTCTTCGTCTAACTCCGATTTGAGTTTGGCTGCTTGGGGCGCTTCAAATGATGTAATTGTTTCTACTCCGTTAGAAAAATATGTTTGGTACAATTATACAATTACTTATGAAGGAGCAACTTCCAAAATCTATCGTGACGGAAAGCTGTTGAAATATCTTGAAGGCATGACAAGAGCAACTAATGGTACTATTTTTAGATTAGGCGAAATTAATACTACTATTGGTATTAATGCGGATATAGACGATTTAAAAATCTATAATGTAGCTTTAACTCCAGAACAGGTAAAAGATCTTTATGAAAGCGGAAAACCAGTTGTTGCTATAGCAGCAGCGCCGACTGTAGAATTGAAAACGTCTAAAACTGTCGCTGCAAACGGAAAAACGGCGGCTAAACCAGCAAACGGAAAAATAATAACTACAAGTGATGTTAGTGGTGCTGTAAAAAATATTGAAATCTACTCACAAGGTCAAAAAATAGAAGGAAGTAATGCATTGAATATTAATGATCTGCCTGAGGGAACTTATTTGCTAAAAATTACTAGTTCTCCAGCCAAAAAGATTACTTCAAAATAATAGTCTTTACTTAGTTTTTAATTTTAGTTAGTTTGTATTGTTGCGAAAGCAATGTAATTTTTTGAAATAGTAAAAAAACCTTCTGGAGTTCAGAAGGTTTTTTATTGATTATCTTTTTTTCTGCTGGCCTGGAGCATATGCTTTTGCGCTTTTGCTTCCTGAAGCTTTTTTAGCCTGTCCCGGCGGGATTTTTTTTCCTGTGCTTGCTGGTGCTGCAGTATGGGTGTGCGTGCTGCAACTGATAACGCTTAATACTAAAAATAAAAGTACTAAAACGATAACTGCGATTCTAGTGATTTTTGATGTCTGCATTTGGGGTAATTAATCATTAATTCTCTTGACCGCAAATATATATTTTAAAGTAGAATTAATGAAATAACAGTCCATAAACTCTGATTTTTGAAATTTGTGAGAATTATGTATTTATATGTAGGAATTTCTTGGTAATGCTGAATTAAAATTATAGTTTTAACAAAATTTGTAAAAATTCAATTAGAGTTTTAATGGGCTGAAGTATTGTAGTTTAAATTCTTTTAAAAAAGAAGATTTTCATTCAAATACATTGAAAAATATACTTTTAATATCTTTTTATATATGAAAAAATTATTACTCTCTTTAATGTTTGTAAGTTTTTTGAATACGAATGCACAAAATCCGGTGCAGGAATTTACTTTTAATGGGAATATGAATAGTGCTGATAACACCATTTCGTTTTTAGGAACTCCTGTTTTTGTAAATGATAGAATGGGAACTCCTAAAAGTGCTTTACGTCTCACGAATAAAGCGTATCAAGCGGTAGTCGGAGATCTTCCGCAGGATAACAAACCAAAGACTTTTTCTGTTTGGGTAAAGTTTAATGCAGTTACTGCGGCCAATTATATTTTTGGATATGGAACAGCTGTAAATGGACAATATTTTGGACTGATACAACAGCCAGCTGTTTCGGGTAATTCCGATTTAAGTTTGGTGGGCTGGGGCGATACAAACAATGTAGTAGTGTCTGTGCCTCTTGTAAAAGAGACTTGGTATTTTTATAGTGTTACCTATGATGGAAATGTATCAAAAATATATCGTAATGGAGAACTGCTAAAATCTGTAGAAGGTATGCAGCGTTCGGCAAAAGGATATATTTTAAATATTGGAAAACTGAATACGGCAACCAGTATTAATGCTGATATTGATGATTTAAGATTATATACTGTTGCTATGACAGACGAACAGGTAAGAGAGGCTTATAATAGTTCAAAACCAGCTTCTTCAGCGGTAACAGTAAGTCAAGTTGCAGCGCCGCTAAAAAAGACTGCTGCCACACCTGCAAAAGCTCCAACGCCAGCTCCCGCAGCACCTGTTGCAGCTTCTTCAAATGAAGCTAATAAAGGCGGTAAAAATATCGAGGTTTTCTCGCAGGGTAAAAAGCTAATAGGAACAGATGCTTCTAATATTTCCGATTTACCAGAAGGAACTTATTTGATTAAAGTTACTAATGGAGCTCCTCAAAAATAGCTAACGATTTCTATACTGAAAAGCCTTCTGGATAATTCAGAAGGCTTTTTCATTATTTATACATTAACTTTTTTAAATTTTTTTGAAAAAGAAATGCTGTTTTGGGTTTGAGTTATAAGCCTAAGTTTTTAGAATACCAATTTTCAGGTACAGAATTGCGATATAAAACTATTTCAAATTTTTCGCAATTTGTACATTTAATGCAACGTTCACCACCGCAAGAAATATCTTTTTCATTAAATGCTATGTCTGTGATAAACAAGTTTCCTTTTTTACAGTTAGGACAAGTAACCAAAGAGTTACTATCGTATCTGAATTTTTTTTCAGCTTCTAGCCAAAGTTTACGTTCTTCCATAATTGTACTAAAGATTTTTAGTATTTGTAAAATACCAATTTTTACTGAAAGGAAAGTTTTTCCAACTTTATTATATCTTCACAGCTAAAATCATAATCTCATTCGAACCAAAAATATTCTTAAGAATCTATTCTAAATAATATCAATATTACCATCTTATTCCCGAATACAAAAGTTAGTTAATTTTAAAATAAGTACTTATAAATTGATTATCTTTCTTTTGAAGTAATTCCATTTGCAATTCATTTGTTTGATACTGCTGTCCTCTGTAAATCCATCGGAATATATTGGGGTAAAGTGATTCACTAATTATATTTTTTCGATCAATGATTTTCTGTTCTTCTAAATCATAAATAAAACAGCTGTTCGAAAAACCTTGAATAACTTGTATTTGTTTTGGATTAATAAAAAATGCCCATTCAATATCCATCTCTTTTTCAAACTTTACTGTTGTCTTTTGTAAAGTTGTAAGGTCTGTAATGGTTAAACTTCTCGTATTGATTAAAAGATGTTTTTCTTCATAGAAAAAACTTCCGACCAAGCCATCCTGAATTGTACTGCCGTTTTCCCTAAAATAAACGGCTAAAGTTGTTTTATTGAAGTTTAAAATATGGACTAAAGGAAAACCTAAAGAAGGAATAAACACAAAATCTTTTTCTGGATGTTCCGTTTCAATTTTTTCATTGATAAATAGCTGGATTTTTTCTTCAGAAAACATTTCTTGTGTTTTATCTATTCCATTTATCAATATGCCGTAGTATACAATCTCTTGACCTCGATTAGGTTCTTCCCATCCTTTGTAGATAAACTCAATTTTCTTGTTTTCTCTTTTGAGGTCGTTTAATTTTTCAATTTTTGTGAGTTGCATAATGTTACTTATAAGATTTTTATCCAGAAAAAGTAAAGCCTTCTGGATTTCAGAAGGCTTTTTGTTTTTTAGCTTAACACGCTGATTACTATGAATAGAACTACTAGTGCTATTATGGCGTATCTTGTGATTTTTGAGGTTTGCATTTTTTGATTTTATTTTTAATTATTCTTTTTCAAAGATATGTAAAACCTTATCCGAATCTAAAACATATAAATTTCCACCTTGAATTTGTGGCTTATCTATTTGCCATGCAGAGGTTTCTATTTTATATACCCATTCAGTTAACATTGTTTTCAGATCTATCATGACTATTGTTTTTTCATTTGTAAATGAAATATACATATGGTTATCTTTTATTTCATATAGAAAATAAGGGATTTTATTAAATTGATCAATAATTATCTTTGTAAGATCATATTGTTGTTCTGTATTTTCTTTAAGATTATACTGTTTTAATATCTGGCTAGTTGAACTGTATTCTAAAAAATATAATTTATCACTTTTCAGAATCATACCTCCTCCATCTTTCTCCCAAATTAAAGAGCCACTTCGAGCATTTAAAGCATTAATTTGATTTGTAGATTTCCCTGTTAATTCTAATAGCACTATTTCCTCATTCCAAATTTCTAAAGATTTAATATTTTCAGAATAAACTTTTTCCCAGAGAACATCTCCATTTATTATATTATGATAAGATAAACTGCTCTTAAAAATACTAATGAAATTATTCTTCGAAAAATATTTTACGAATGAATTATGCCATGAAACTTGACTGGTTTCAAAGTTGTTTTTAATAATATAATATTCATCATCATTTATATCCTCTTTCAAGATAATTATTCCATTTTCAATTGATTGAGAATTAGATAAAAAGTATTTCCCAAATAAATGTTGCTGTGAAAAATATTCATTATAGATAACTAATTGGTCTTTTAGTTCTACATATAAGCTATTGTTAAATATTGCAAAATTTTTTACATTTTTAATGATTGTTTTATCCTCTATAGATAAATCAAAACTGGAGTTTAAAAGAACTAAATTATCATTATAAAAATTATATTTTAATATTTTTTCTAGTGATTTGATTACATTCATATTATTTAAAAATTAAATTAAACCAATCATTATTTGAATTTAGAAATTCTATAAGCCTTTCATTATTTGTTAATGATTTATTATAGCCAACAGTAAGTCTATAATTTTCAAACTTAGTTCTTATATTCTCATGATCCAACATTTCAGAGTATTTATTCAAAGCAGCTAAAACTTTTGTTTTTACTTGTGTTTGAGTCATTTTATCATGGTCGAAAATCCATTGTATTTGTGATAAATCTGTAACATTATTGTTGGATAAATCTTTAACAAATTGTATTACAAATGATTCAGGATTAAAACTTCCAGGAATTAAACTTTTAAATTCATAAAAAATAATATTTTGTAAATTTCGGTTATCTTGAACATCTACGTATCGAGCCCATTCAGTTTGATAGCTTTCAAAGACATAATTTCCATCATCAAAAATAGTTTTATTATCACCCATATGACGAACAATGAAATTTACCCCTTCTACTTCGGCGGCACTATTTCTCTGGCTTAATTTTGCCTTTAATTTATCCATGTTAGCATAACTTGCATCTATTTGTGCAAATGAAACTAAATTGGTAAATACCGTTTTATCAAGGTTTGCTATTAAACTACTTCCTGATGTTCCTATTCCTATTGCTATTTCTTTAAAATCATTTTTTGTAAATCCATAAGGAGGATTTCTTAATTTATTGCTGTTGATTGCCGCAGCTAATTTGCGCAAATGGCCATTACTTTGACATAAACAAGGACGAGAAGCATCTTTATAAACACTCCATGCTTCAAGTATTGATTTGGTTATATTTTGAATATTATCTTTAATATATTCATCAACCTGGTTATTATTACAACTTTTACTAATGCCAGCAATATCATCTAAAAACAATAAAATTTGAGCTTTATCCCAAGTTAATAATTCAGTTATTACTGGATTTGCATTTACGGCTGTTAATCCTGTACATAATTTAGTTATACCAGCATGTTGACCTACCTTGGTAATTAGCTGTTCAAATTTTTTACATGTAGCTTGATCCTGTTTGGTACAAGCTTTACATTTTTCCTCTTCCTCTTTTTCCTTTTCTTTTAATTTGCTAAGGACATTTGCTGTGGCGAATATAACTTGTGCTTGACTATTGGATTGTTTAGTAGATGCTACAATTAATTCTATTTGTCCATTAATTGTATAATAAGAAGCTTTATATGGAATTAAATTTATAACAGGAATATTATCTGCTTTAGTAATTAAGCCAGTTTCTATGTTAGCTTTTGGGAGGAGTATGACTTCTTCTTCCACATCTTTAACAATTCTAAGAAATGTAGCTATTTCAGTATTTAACGCATTATTACCATCAATTAAAGCGTTAAAATTTGGAACATCTGCTACTGCAGAAACATTACCTTGAGAGTTGAAGTTATTTATCATTGTATATGCACCATCCTTTGATGCTATACTGGCTCCACTATTATTATGTGTAGATGTAATATTGCTAATCGCTTCTTTAAAAATCTTTCTTGTAGATTTATCAATGATTTCTCGTGTAGCCTCTTTAACAACAGCATTTTCTACAGAATACCAAAAACCATTTTTAAATTTAGATATAATTTCATTAGAAGCATCAACAACTAGAATCTCTTCACCTTGTTTTATTACTCTGTTTCCTGAGACCATAAAACCTTCAAGTTTTTGGATAATTATAGCTATATCATCAGATGAGTTGTTTAAAATATCAGCTAATAGTTCGGCAGTTATGAAATCGTCTGTTTTATTAGCAAATTTTTCTCCTTTTATCAAAAAGCTGGTAATAGCTTGTCTTTGTGGATATGGTATTTTTGCCTTTCTTATTGCATTTTTTATTAAAACCCATTTAATAGCTTGACGAACTTTTGCTTGAACTGTTGGATTAGTAAATGCCATATGTAATGTAGTCGCTAAAACACATCCAGTTAATGCCTGCAGTGCAACTGTACTAATTTCTCTAGGAGGTGTCTTCTTAGTAAGGTTATGAATTATGGCATCACCTATTGGTGTTATAGCACCTGCCATACAAGCATCTAGCTTGGTTATATCTGTCATAGTTCCCATAGCACAGCTAACGGCAAGGCTGGTATAAGATAGAGGAAGTCCTTCTTCATTATCACTAAAGTTTCTGATTAAAACGTCTGCAATAGCTTGTATACCAGCATCTAAAGCCATGCTTTTAGCGCAGCCTGCTATTTGTTCTTCAGTCAATGTTATTCCAGCCACTAATTCAGCCGTACCTAAAGCGCCTACTGCGATAATTACTGTATTTGTAATCGCATTTGCCGCTTTGACTTGTACAGAAGTACCCTTACTTATTCTTGTCGCTATGCTTTGTGAAGAATCGGTTTCTAAAATAATAGAAAATTCAAGTTGATCATTGTTTACTATATCAGCATTGGCAGGATAAGTTAATAAAAACTTACGCTCTACTTTTTCAAGTTTAAGATTTTCTAAAAGCTCAACTCTAATATAATTAGTTCCTGATCTGTTACCTAAATGTTCTATTCTAAAATAATCTGGATACTCAAAAGCAGTTTTGTTATCTGCTGCATTAATATTTAAACGACTAATTTTGTCAACATTTTTTGCGCTTGATAATACTGATTTTATTGCAAGTAATTGTTCATTTACACTAAGTCTTTCTAGATCAATTACAGATTGATTCTTTTGGTTTTCTAAAAATTTAATTATTTCATCCCATTCTGATGATGTATATTGCTTATTAAATATATCATAACATTTACCAGTGTTTCCACAGATTTCTGCAATTTCATTAAGTGGTAGGGATTGAAGTAAGTTTTGAATTTTCTTAATTTTTGAAGCTTCAAGACTTTTAATTTTTTCATTTAACAAAGCTAAATCGGCTACAGGAAGTAAATTTTTATATATTTCTATCGTGCAAGAATAAATAATATTCTTTTTAGCTAATTCATCATAGATATAATTACCTTCAGTATTTTTAGATACTTTTTCTAATTCGTCTGCATAACATAAAACCAATGCTACTTTATCAGCGGTAACATTTTTTTTATATAATATATTAAGCTTTTTTTCTTTATTATTCTCTACTATAGTAAATTGTCTATTAGCTTCATCAAAACGAACATTTTTTTGATTAAAAGTTATTTTATACCCTTTATAATAAAAGGTACTTTTTTCTTCATCAAAAAATTTGAATACAGTTTGATTTAAATCTTGGTCAAGCTTGAAATCTAAAGTTAAAAACAAAGACTCTGTTGCTGCCCCAGAAGAACTCTTCTGAAACCCATAAAATCTCCATCCACCACTATGAATAACATCCCAATCGTTATGTGATAATACAGTACCTTTTCCATAATCCATTAAAAGATCTGTATTTCCTGATTCTCCTGAATTCGAGAAAGGGTGTTTTAGACCGAAGATTCCGTGACCTAGTTCGTGTGCAGCGGTTCTTAAGATTTCGTCATTATCATTGTTCTTAAATACAAATGCATATTGACTTCCCAAAGGCATAAAACCTTTGTAATTGTCTTGACCAGATTTTCCGGTGTATATAACATAATAAGTTTGATCATTGTATGTAAAACCTTTAGTCGTTTCTATCTGATTTATGATACTTTTTTGATCATCTGTGTAAAAATTAAAGATGTCGCTATCTCCACACTTAATTACGTCGGGCATTGTAATACTTTCGACTTTTTGTGAGGTAACATTAAATTTGATACCAACTTTGTTGTAAACCTCGTTAAGATAACTTTGCATCTTATCACTACTTGGTGCGTTGGCTCCATTAATGCTTAATACAGTTACGTTTATTGCTGGTTTTTGAGTTAAATCCCAAATATTTACTTTACCAGCAATCTCAGATTTACCTTTAATTGTTTTAGTTGCATCTTGCGGATCTTTTTCTTCTTTGCCTTTTACTGTTGCAATGATGCTGTACTTACCAAACTCAAATTTTTTGGTCAGTTTTATTGCAGCCTGTGTATCGTTTATCCATTCAAAATCAACTTCCTCCCCGGCGCTGGTTTTAAAAATAATATCATCTTTTGTTTTTCCATTTTTAAAATTGGCTTCGGCATAAACAACATCCTGATTTTCTAATAAGTCAGATACGGCTTTATAATCAACATTATAATTGCCTCCCGTTGCCATAGGAATTGTTTCGTAAGTCTGTAAAATCTTTGGTGCACCATTTGAAGGCATTCGGTCATAAGCATATTTACTGTTTTTGCTGCCATTTTGGATGCTTTGTGCAAAAGTAATTTTGACATCAGGAGATGATATTTGAGTAACTTCACCATTGCTAGATACGCCATTTGTATTTGAAGCAATCGCTTTTCCGCCATCAGCAGCTTTGGTAAAAGTAGGTTCTCCTTTTCCATTAGCTGGAATGGTAACAGTATTTCCGTTTTTATCAGTGTAAATGCGTTCGTAAGGAGATTTAGGCAGAGTGGTAACAGCTCCGTTTTCTCCTTTGATGGTCACACTCCCATCAGGATTTAATGTTGCAGATTTTACTACATAATCTAATGTGCCTTCAATTGGTTTTCCATCATTTCCGAATATATCAGTGATAATTTTATCACCATCAATCATGCTGTTCCAATTAGGATCATAAGCAGCAATAATCTCTCCCGAAATCAATTTAAAATCAGTGTTTAAGCCAATGTTGTTAAATGTGATTCGGATACGGGTATTTTCGCTTAAATTAAATTTAGCTTTTCCATCTTCATCAGCATTTTGTTCTGCAATGGCATCAGCAGCAGCAATTAACAATCTAAATTTCTCTATGAAAGGAAATGTTACATATCCGTCTCCAGAAAAAGTTCCATTGCTTCCTGTTGCATGTAATACTACTAGAGGGAAATCTCCTGCTGAAATTACATCATTAGGAAAAAGTGCTGGCAATGGAGTAGTGTTGGCTAAATCGGCAGGATCTGGTTTTATACCACAGCCCTGAAAAGCGATTTCGTCTCTAACCAGAGTTTTAAATTCTTTAACTGTACTGTGGGTATATTTTCCAACATCACAAGATGATCCTACAGTATATTCGTAAGTTGTATTTGGTTTAAGATTCGTTATAACTATATTTTCTCTTGGAGTAACTACTTTATACCATTCAGAATCTGCATTTTTTTCTCGGTAATTTACCTGATAATCAAAATTATCAATATTTCCAGACCAAGTTACTTTTGCTTGGTTTTCACTTATTCCTTCTACATTTATTGCCAGCGGAGCGGTACAGAATACTTCGTAATCGAAAGAGTAAATTTCGCTGAATCCATTATTTTTAAATACACCAACTTCTTCTGCACCCAAAAGTGCTTTTGCTTTTACTCTCCAAGCATATCTTTTACCTGGAATTAATTGTGGCTCTGATACGCCGTATTGCAGCGTAGTTGATCGTGTAGTGGTAGTAAATAGAGGAGGTGAGTAGGCAAATGCATTTTGTATAGGCGTGTATTTGTCCCAAATTTCTACTAACGAAAATTCATATTCCACATTGCTCACGTTAATCTGTCTTGGAGTCCAGCTGAAGATAATGTTCTGAATATTTTGCTGCATTATCGAGGCATTGTTCAAAGGCAGATTCAGAAACGGAGGATCATTCTGGAAAATAATAGTCGTTACGCTGGTTTTCCTAGAAAGCTTTTTATTCGTTGCAAAGTCATAAACCTCAACAGAAAACGTATAAATACCTTCTGGAAGTGCCTGTGCATATTGATTCGGATTTATTCCAAGAAGGTTTTGATATTGAAAGTAAGGTGCTAAATCTACATTGGTTAGCTGAAGCGGCACTCCTCCTTCAAGAAAAAGATCGTGTGCTCCAACTACAAAATCGTTGGTCATTAACGAAATAGACTGCCCTTGGAAATAACATTTCAGTCGGATTTGACGATTGGAAATAGTTAAATCGTTTAAAGCAATCTGCACTTTGATGGGGCTATTTATGGTAGACGCATCGGCATAATTGCTTAAGTAAATTGGTGAAGGCTGTGTAATCTGCGTACTAATGGTAACTGGATAGGTTTGCGCTATACCAGAAACTATTGCCGAAAGCCAAAACCCAAGGGTTAAGAATAGTTGAAATTGTAGTTTTTTTAGCATTTGGGTGTATTTATAACTATTATACTTTAAAATCTTTTTCTCTTAATATTTTAATTCGATTGAATCGTTTACAGCTTTTTCTATTGCCAGCTGGTGATAAAACGGAATTATTTTTTCTTCTAATTGTCTGCTGATTTCTTTGTCTTCTTTTTTATCCTTATTTAATTCAAAGAAATTGTTGACTTCCTGTTTACTGAAAGCAGCCATTGATTCGTTATTTTGCAATTCGTTTTGTGGTAATTTGGCCAACAGAGCAAATTCTTTCATCATCCATCTATGGTTGATTAATTGTTTTTCTGCTGTCTTACTTCTTTCTACCAATTTTTGATATCTGTCGTTAGTCGCTTTGTCTTTGGCCTCTTCACTGTTTAAACCATGCATTTTATCTGTATTAACACGACCGATTGCAGCTGTGTAAACTTGCTCGATATGCTGGTCTTTTGCGGCGATTTCACGATTTAATTTCTGAACAATGTCGTAAAGTGCATTGTTGTATTGAGAAACCATTTTCTTATTGGTATTATAATCACCAAGATAATCCAATACTTTTTCTTTGAATTCTTTATCCTCTAAAGTCATTCTGGCTACATCCAAACGTTTGTCCAGTTTTTGCAATTCAGTTTCAGGTAAAGGTCTTAAAGCATTTTGAAGCTGTTCGAGTTTATTAATAATTTCGCTTTTTGTTCCTTCTAAAACAACATCATTTGAAGATATTTTGAGCTTGGTTTCTGGAGTTTCTTCTTGAGTTATTGGTTTTTCTTCAACACGTTTTGGACGAAGTTTTATTTTGTCGAAAGAATACGTATAAGATAATGTAGCTGTTAAATCATTGTTTCGAACAGTTTGAGAACTGCTGAAAAGTGTAATGCAGTTTAACCCGAAATTATGTTTCTGCATGTAGATGTAAGAACCATTTAAACGAATATTAAAAACATCATTTACTTTATCCCCATTATTGAAACTGGTGTTATAACTGGTAGAAAATGAAGTATTCAGTTTCTTTTCATAAAATAGTTTTGTGGCACCAATTGTTGGCCCTAAAATTAAATTATCTCCAACATCCAATTTTCCGATAGTACTATTAAAAGAAGCGGTAAGATTTAGGTCTTGCTGCGGATAACCTAAAATATAGGAAAGTCCTGTGTTGTAATAAGTACTAGCACCGCCAGCAATAGTTTTACCCTGTTGCTGATTTACAGCATCCTGCATGCTGAAGTTGGCATTGAAAGCCTGCTTTCGTGTTTTATCATTTTTTAGAAGATAATTAACGGTAAGAGCGGCATTCTGATTGACCTGTCTGAAATTTAAGGTATCTAAGAACTCGTATTGATTGGTTTGATTGATATAATCAAATTGATTTCGGCTATTGGTATACGATTGAAAATTAGAATAATTAAGATTAAAGTTTAATTTTTGATTGGCTCTAAAATCGGCACTGATAGAGGAAACAAGTCTTTTCATCTGACTTTGTTTTTGTTTGTCTAAATTGTCTTTTTGTAAACCTAAATTCAGATTTAAGCTCAATTTGTCTTGGTATAAAGTCTGAGATGCATTTACGGTTACATTTTCTAAATCATTATTAAAATAATAACCACCAAGTGTTCTATAGTTTGGATCAATACGTTCGTAACCTAAACCTAAAGTTCCTTTCCCTGCAGGATAAACCAGTTGTCCTTTCAATGCTTTGTAACTCGTAGTTGTTGGATTTGATTTTAAAAGTAAAGAAGAAATATTCTGATCTTTAGTGTTTCCAGTATCTCTTGTATCTTCTGTAATACTACTGTTTGCAAATTCAGTTTGAACTTGTAATTTTTGAAATAACTTAAAAGATGTTTCAAAACTAATTGCAGCATTTTCTTTTGGCGAAACACCCAATTCAAATGGAACAGGAATAGCTAGAGAATTTACCTCATCTTTTGCTTTAAAAATGGTAAGTCCTAGATTTATTTTTTCCAGCGCATATTGTGTTTTAAATCCGTATCCCATTCTTTTATAGGTTGGAACAAGCTCTGTATTGATGGCATCATATTCACTGCTTCGTACTAAACGACCGTACATTGCACTGATTTTGAATTTCCCCTGCGGTGTTAAATCAACTCCTAATCCAGTGAATTGATGTCCAGCTAAAGTGTAAGGCGAAAAAGTCATGCTCACATCTCCAATGTGTCCAGTAATCCATTTATAAGATGGGTGAATACTTAGACGATTCATGAGTACGGGTCTGTTATAACCAAACTTTTGATTGGTGTATGAAAATGAAATCGGGATATTATATAAACCTGCGACATTTACATTGATATTTCCTTTTAAGAAATAGGTAAAAGGTTCTCTCGCGGCGTTTCCGGAATAGAATACTCCATTGGCTGAAGCACCTCCAGAAACGTTCACTAATTTGGCTTTTCCTAATTCTTCAACATTGAAACTCTGCGCAAAAGTGAGAGAATTATACAATAATATGCTGAAAAATAATATTCTTTTTAAATTCATTATGATAAATTCAGGGCAATGAAATAGGGAAGGAGTAACCTTTTATTTCTAACTGTTTTATTTAAAAAATTGACTTTTGATCTGATTCTAGACTTATTGTATAATTAGTTTTCTCAGTTTTGTTCCTTGCTGTGATTCAAACAATACAAAATAAATCCCCGATGAAAGCCCGCTTAAACTAAAATTGAACGAGTAGGCATCTTGTCCATTTCCATTTTTAGAATCTATTACTACATTATTATTCAGATTATACACTTTAATACTAGCAGGCATTACTTTATCTAATGTCACATCAACCGTAAATATTCCATTAGAAGGGTTTGGATAAAGTTTCATATCGAATTTTTTCTGTAAATCAGTTTCATCTGGATCTTCATATTCGCCTTCGGTAACCAAAACTGTTTTGGTTTGGTAAGCGGTGCATCTTCCTTTTACTGTATTTAATGTAATATCATATTCGCCTGGTTTTGTAAAAGTCATTTCGGCATAATCACCATTATTAGTCGTTACAATAGCTTCTGACGGTAGTTTCCATTCAATTTTATCTGCTTTAGGATTACTGATATCCACAATAATAAATTTCTCATTTACAAACACTTGAGATGACATGGCAAACTCAGCACTAATATCAGATTCCTGACTAGAAATATTAATTGTATCTGTTGCCTGACAACCCAATTTATTGGTTACTACAAGAGTATAATTTGCAGGTTCAGAAACTGTAATAATTGGATTCGTGCTTTTGAAACCTTTGTCAGAACTCCAAGCATAAGTTGCTTTATCATCGTCTATAGTACCATTTATAGTAAGACTTTGTTTGTAACATAATGTCACATCTTCACCTAAGTAAATAACATCTTTTGGAGGATCTACAATATTGTAGGTTCTTAAAATTTTACAGCCTCTTGCATCTGTTATTTCTAACGAATATTCTCCTTCTGATGCATTACTTAATGTATTTGTTTTCTCGCCTGTGTTCCATAGATATGTGTATGGAGCTGTGCCTGCAATAGGAGTTACCACAATTTTGGCATCAGAACCTAGATAACATGTTGGCATTTTTATTGTTTCAGAAGCATCTAAGTGCGGCGGTGCGACAAATGTGATAGATTTCGTAACATTACAGCCATTAAAATCGGTAACAGTAACTGAGTAAGTTCCCGGCGCTACATTCTTTAATATTTCTGTAGTGGCTCCAGTATTCCATAAATAACGATAAGGTTTTGTTCCACCAGTTGGAGCAGGTGTAATTGTCCAATCATTTCCATCGCCACAAAGAGTATAATCAGCAGCAAGGGTATTATCTACTTTTTCAGGTTGATCAATTATAAATGAATCGCTTTTTGCAACATTATTTTTAGTATCTGTTACCTCAACATAATAAGTACCAATTCCTAAACCGCCTTGAGTTACGTTTGTCCCTAAAACGTTTTGGTTTAAAACAGAATACCATTTGTAAGTGTAACCTGCTATACCTCCTGTTACGTTTGCTCTAAGAGTTGCATTTTTGTCTCCATTACATAAAACACCGCTTACAGAAGTAATAGTTGCCACCAATAAATCTGGTTGTGTAATTTCATAAAGCTCAGAGGTAACAGCACAGCCTTTAGCATCTGTTACAATTGCATAATATTTACCAGCGGCAAGATTTACTGCTGTTGCTGTAGTTCCAGTAACAGGAGCATTTGCACTCGTGAACCATTTGTAATTGTAATTTGCAGTTCCGCCTTGAACAACAATATTGATGCTTCCATTAGAAAGTCCGAAACCAGTTGCTGGCGTAATTGTTTTTTGGCTTATAAGTAATTGTTTTGGTTCTGTAATTTCAACATTTACAATTGAAGTGTAATTACAGCCTTTACTGTCTTGAACTTGTATGTCATAAATGTTGGCTTTTAAATTTGGAATTAAAGCACTTAGATTATCAAAAGGAATCCAATTGCCATAACCAGAATCTTGTGATTTGTAACGGTATTGAAAACTATTGCTTCCACCAGAAGCTGTTAACGTTATAGTACCATCGCTGTAACCTAGACAGTTTACATTTTTTTGAACGTATGTAACTACGATAGGATCTGGTTGTGTGATTACAATTGGTTTACTTGTAACTTCTACTTTATTGAAGTCTTTTACTACTGCGTAATACGTTCCAATTTCAAGATTACTTAATATGGCATTTGATTCATTTGGAATTTTGATTCCGTTTTTATACCAAGAAATAGTTCTGATACCAAAGCCTCCTTTTACAACAGCAGTTATAGAACCATTTTTACCATTATTACAAGTGATTTCTGCCGATTGACTGATGCTGATTTCAAGTACATTATTATTAAAATCAAATTCTGCTGATTTAGTACAGCCAGTTGCATCGGTAGCAGAAACGGTAAAAATACTTGAAGCTAGATTGGTAAAGTCAACTTGTTTTAAGTTTGAATTTGGAACGTCTTTTATAATTGTTCCGTTACTGTCTCTACAGACATATCTGTACGGAGCAACACCGCCGACAATTTCGATGTGAAGTGCACCGTCATTATTTCCTGCGGTTGGAATAGTAGGCACAATTTTATCTAAGTCAAATCCAAAATCTTGTGGTTGCTCTATGATAATGTTATTTAAAGTCCCAATACATAAATTTCCATCATAAACAGTAACAGAATAAGTACCTTTTCTTAAACTGTATTGATTTTTGTCTGTACTTCCGTTACTCCATAAATAAGTGTAAACAGGTGATCCCGCAACAATATCTGGAGTTCCTCCTATAACATTGATTTCTGCAATTCCATCAAATCCTTCATAACATGTAACATCTTGTTTATTAGCCATTGTTACAATAATTTGAGTTGGCTGTATCAATTCAAATAAAGGAGAAGTAGTTTTATTGTTATTTGAATCAATTACGGTTACATAATATTTACCCGTTACTATATTTCCTGTTGCTGCTTCGATATTTTTAGTAGTGCTGATTAATGTGCCGTTTTCTTTATACCATTCGTAAGTATAGAAACCTTGTGCATCAGGAACACCAGTTCCTGTTTCAGCTTTAGCTCTTAAAATACCAGTTCCATCAAAACAGTCAATAGATTTGGCAATAGTAATAGTAACTTCTAGTTTTTTTGGCTGTGTAATTTCAAAAGTCTTTTCTAGATTACAATTTTTGCTGTCAGTAACGATTAAGTGGTACGATCCAGCCAACTGATTGTCTAAAACAGCTGCAGTTTGACCAATAATTTCTACATTATTTTTAAACCATTTGTATGAATAGTTTGGAGTTCCTCCTGATATTTCAACAGTAATTTTTCCGTTATTTAAACCAAAACCAGAAGCATTTTTTACATTTTCGTCTTTAAATTCTAAGCTGTCTGTAGGTTCTGTAATTTCTATAGTTTTAGTGATTTTACAGTTTACAGCATTATTGTCTGATATGGTTACATTATAAATACCATAGGAAAGTCCAGAAATTGATGATTTTCCATTATTAACAGAAGATTCGGTCCATACAATACTATAGTCGGAAGAACCTCCTATTATGTTTAAATTTATGGTTCCGTCATTTCCGCCTTTACAAGAAACTTCCGTTTTAGTAAAACTGGCAGCTAGTGGATCTGGTTGTGTGATTGTATATTCATTTATTCCATAAAAAATATTGCTTTCCTGGTCTGTCACTTCAACAATGTATTTTCCAGCACCTAAACCAGATGCTACATTAGTTGTCGATATAATTTGGTCTTTATCCAATTCATTATACCATTTGTAAATATAGCCAGGTACACCACCTTTTACTGTAACGGTTAGTATAGCAGTTTTGTCACCATAACATTTTATCTCAGTATTTGGCGTCATCACTATACTTTCAATATCTAGCGGATCTGGCTGTGATAAGGTGAATTCTTGGCTGACAGGACATTTATTTTTGTCCGTAACTGTAACTACATAAGTACCAATTTCCAGTTTTTCTATCTTTTTTGTAGTTGCAAATACATCGTCAGAATTTTTTATTTTCCAAGCGTAAGTATAGTCGCCGGCTCCATCGACACCTTCAACTTCAAGGATACCATTTTGGGTTTTGTAACCAGTTAAGTGCTTTTCTGTAATAGTTTTTATAGCCAATTTAGCATCTGGCTGACTAATTTTAATACCTTTTAGTTCGAATGGACAATCGTTTTTATCTTTAACTAAAACATTATAAGTTCCTGCGTAAATAGCAGGTAAATCTTTTGAAGAGGCTTTATAATCTTTATCTTCATCTTTCGTCCATACATAAGTGTAATCTGCCGTTCCTCCTTCAACCTTAATTTCAATTGCTCCAGTTTTCTCTCCAAAACATAAAACATTTACAACATTCGAGGCTAAAGTGACTTTTAACGGATTTGGTTCTGAAAGTGTTATTTCTGCACTTTTTTCTGCACCAACTCCATCTTTTACAATTACTTTATATTTTCCTGCATCCTTACCAGAAATTTTGTTGGTTGTATTATGAATGTCTACTAAATCAGTTCCACTATACTTAAACCATTGGTAAGTATATTTTGTATCTCCTCCGCCAGCAGTTGCTGTTATTTCTCCATCAGAATATCCAGAACATTTAATAAATGCGGTTTCTTTTAATTCTACAGTTAATGCTGGATTTTCCTCTACTGTAAAAGTTTTGCTTTTTGAACATGAATTATCATCGGTTACTGTCAATGTATAATCACCTGCTTCAAGGCTGCTGATATCTTTTACATCAGAAGGAGATGGGATAGGTCTACTTGACGTCCATTTGTAATGAAGTGTTCCAGTACCTCCAATTGCAACAGGCATATTGATTGCTCCAGTACTTTGCTTATTTATTAGGACTTTTGTTATTGAAGGAGTTTGAATTTCAATTGCTGGAGGATTGATTATTTTAAATGATACATCTGCTGAACAGCTGTTTGCATCTTTAACAGTTACAGTATAATTTCCAGCTTCAAGAGTAGAACTGGTGTTTGTAGTGAGATTAAAAGGTGTGCCGTTTTTTTGCCAAATATAAGTGTAATTTGGTGTTCCGCCTTCAACAGTTATTGTAGCTTTTCCATCATTAACATCATTACAAGAAATATCTTTAGAAGTATATTTTACTTGAAGAACTTTAGCAGGTTGATCAAGAAACTGATCTACAGATACGGCACGATTGGTATCATCGGTCACTTTTACTCTATAAGTACCAGATAAAAGTCCAGTAATTGTTTCACTTGTTAAATTGAGATTAATTTCGTCAGGAATTCCATCTCCATTTAGATCTTCGACTACTTCATACCAACTGTAATTATATATTGATCCGCTTCCACCATTAGCTTGAGCTGTAATAGTTCCTGTATTTCCTCCATGACATAAAATATTTTTGAAGCTTTTGATTTTTACATTTAAAGCATCTAAAACAATTTCATCAGAAATTACAGGACAATTATTCGCATCAGTTATTGTTACAATATATTTTCCATTTTTTAATCCAGTGGTTAATCCAGAAGCGTTTGTGTTGGCAGTAAAAGGATCACCTTCTTTTGTCCATGTATAAGTATATTTTCCATTAGAAGGAGTTCCTCCGTTTACCGTTATTTTGATCACTCCATCCGCAGCTGTCTGACTTGATGGTTGGGTTCTCTCCGTTTTTATAATTTCTAATTTACTTGGAGCAGGATCAATAACAAAAGGATCGTCGTCATTTCCTTTTTTAGGACCTGATACAGTACATTGAGCGTTATCTTTAATTATATAGGTATAAGAACCAGAAGCAAGATTAACATTAGAGGTGTAGATACCACTGTTTTCAACTGCTGTTGTCTCGGCAACTTTTACATTCGAAGCATTTATCCACTGAATAGTATAACCAGGTTTACCTCCAATTATTGTTAATAGAATGTTTCCATTATTTCCAGAACACTTTGGATTAGAGACTACTCCCGTAGCTTTTATCTGTGGGTTTGGTTTTAATTCTTGAGGAGCTGAGTAAACGTAATGACCGCCTTCGTCAGTAACTTTAACTTTATAATAGCCGGCAGCTAAACCTGTAGCAGTCTTAGTATATTGTTTTGTTTCTATTTCACCTACTCCATTTTGACTTGTTCCAAACCATTCATAGGTATATTTTGGAACAACATTTTGAGGAAGAAAAGGGAAGCCTCCTTCCGCAGAAGCAGTCAATGTTCCTTTGTTATCTCCATAACAAGTTATAGGTAAAGGTTCTGCGATAGTTGCTACAAGAGGTTTGGGCTGTTGAATAGTAAATTCTGCTGTTGCATCACATCCATTAGCATCAATAACATCGACTCTGTAAAGTCCTGCTAAGAATTGTGTATAAGAAGTTGGAGTAGCAATTTTAGAATTGTCTTTATACCAAGTTTCTTTGTAGTCTTTTGTACCTCCAGTAATTTTAAAATTCACGATTTCACCATTAGCGAAATTATTAATAGTAGCTGGATTGGCGGTACCTGAAACTGTTAGAACAGCAGGTCTTTCGATTTTTATCGTTCGTGCACCATTAGCATCAACTTCAGAAGGATTTGTTTGAGAATATCCCAATAACCCAAAAAAGAATAGTAGTAATATGTAATGTTTTTTCATAAATATATTTTTCATTTTAAATTGGGTTATTTTGTTTCTATGCAGCTATAACTGTCAATAACTATAACTTTATGATTTCCTTCGGTTGTAATTGGAATTGTAATGGAATTTGTAAAACGTTCACTAATAGGACCATCGTCCAAATAATAGTAATAGGGAGGTGTTCCTCCTGCTGGAGTAATTAAAATTCCTCCGTTATCTTTATAGCATTTTGGCTGTACTGGAGTAGCTTTATACGAAAACTTACTTGAAGTATTAATTGTAAAAGGTAGCGAAGAAATAGCACTAGCACCTATTTCGACATTATCGTCTGAAAGGCTTTGATTTTGATATCTTATTACATATTCTCCAGCAGCATGATTACTCCATGTGTAAGAATTATTAGCAAGTTCATTTTTCTTTACAAAGATGCTTTTTGAAAATTGTAAATTCTCGCCAATTTTTTTATAAATGGTGATTAGAAATTTATCAGTGTCCTTAAGTGCTGGTTCTGACTTAAAACTAAGAGTAACGCTGCCTGTTGATTGTCCAAAGCATTTTACCATATCTGTAGCAGGAGGATTTACGGCTAATTCAGGCGAACATCCAATAATTTTATAAGGCATTATATTTGTAAAGTTTGTTTGATAACCAGCCTGGAAATAAATATCTTTCTGATTAGTATAGCCTTCTAAATCTTTAACTTTAAAAGTTATTGTCGTTTTTGCTTGATAATTAGCAGGGAAGTTTCTCCAAATTCCATCACTAAATCTATAGCGCCAATTCCAGCCTCCTTTCAAGGTTAGATTATCTGAAGCACAAGTTTCTGTGGTTCCTCCAGCTTCAGGGTCTTGTATGTGGATTCCCATAACTTCAGAATCGGCAAAGCATCCGCCCAAATAGGCAATCAAAAAATTGTCTTTATTATAAGGTCTTGTTTCATAAGATGTATTTACATCATAAGGTATTCTACAATCCTGTCCGTCTTTATTACCAGCCGTGGATGATCTGAATCTTATTTGCGTTGGATTGTCTGTAACATAGAAAAAATCATATTCTATAACAACACTGCTACTGGTGTTGCTGCTTTTTGAAATTTGCTTGCTTCCTATTATAACGGTATGATTTCCAGCATGACTTCCGTTCCATCCTTGCGAAGGAGTAAAGACAGTCTTTATTAAGACACCATGTTCTTGAGCATTTGAATTGAAACAAATGATAAGGAAAATAAAAAGGAGTAGTTTTTTTATCATAATTCTGGTTTTTCAATGCATTCTTTACTGTCAATTACTGTGATTTTATAATCTCCATCAGGCATATTATTTGGGATTATATAAGGGCTTTCAAAACGATGCTTATTTTCAATAGTTTCATTACCTAGGTAATAGTAATAAGGCTTTGTTCCTCCCGATGCAGAAATTTGAATTTTAATTTCATCACATCCTGTATTTATAGCTTTTGTTTCGAATTTTAATGGAGTGGGATTTCCAATTGTAAAGGATTTAGTTGTAATAGCACTTAACCCAACATTTTCATTTGTATCATTAAGACTTTGTGCTTGGTATTTTATAATGTAAGTACCAGTTGCTAGATTATCCCAGAAAAAGGTATTATTGGTAATTTGACCTTTAGATACAAATAAACTTTTAATAAATTCTGGTGGAGTATTATCATAGAAAATATTAAACAAAAAACGATTATTATCTTTAAGTTCCGATTTAAACTTTAGTTCTACTCCGCCATTTGATTGATATATACATTTTGTGTCAACAGCTACTGGGTCACCATTAAGTTCAGGAGAACATCCAATAATGTTGTATGTAATTACATTTGTAAAATTGTTTTGGTATCCAGCTCTAAAAAATATTTGCGATTTTCCTTCATATCCAGTTAAATCGGTTAATTTAAAATGAACAGCTGTTTGCGCCTGATATTGCGCCGGCAGTGGAGTCCAGTTTCCAGTGCTGTATCTGTATTCGTAATTCCATCCATTATAAAGGGTTATAATTTCATCTGCACAAACATTATTATTTTCCGGTTGATTAAGATGTATTGTGTATACATTTGAATATCCTAAACATCCGTCAAAATAATCTTCTGTAGCAATTCTAATGTCATATTGATTAGTAGACTGCATTGAACATGTCATGCCAGTATTATACTGTTCGTATGAAAAAAAAGATATTTTATTAATATCTGTCACGTAATAGAAATTGTAAATTTCTCGCTCCTCATTAAGGGGCAACATATTACCTGTAGTGAAACGAGTTTCATTGTCTTTTTTTCCTTCAATTGTAAAAACTGTATTAACGGCATAAGGTTTTTTAGGATACAATATTGTTTTAACTAATACCCCATAATCATTTTGGGCGTGGATACTCGCGCCGTTTAATAATAAGAATATAAAAAGGAGTAAAATTTTCTTCATAACTATTTATTTTTCAATACATCCATCTTTATCAACTACTGTGATTTTATAGTTTCCATCTATAAATTGAGTTGGTATTGTATATGGGCTAGTAAATTCATGTCTATCATCGAAACTTTCATGTCCCATGTAATAAGAATAAGGCGTTCTTCCTCCTTTAGCAGTAATTTGTATCCGACCAAAATCATCATTACATGCGGGTTGTACTATGTCAATTTCAAATTCCAGTTTTTGTTTAGGAGTAATTGTGAACGTCAAATTTTTAACGGCTTCTGATGGAACATTGTTTCCCAATTGTGTTTGATAACTGAAATTATATGTCCCTGGAGGAATATTTTTCCATTTGTATACATAATCTGTTACTTTTTCAACGTCAGCGTCTAGAGATGTTGAAGAGGTATATAAATCGGTTCCCAACTGATTTCGGCTGAATAGAAATTTTTCATTATTTTCTGAAACTAATTTTCTGCTAAATGTTAATAGAACTTCACCATTACTGTAATTGCAGGTTGTAATATTAGGAGACGAAATACTCACAGTCGGAGAACAAGGATCTATCTTGTAAGTAACAATATTTGAATAGATATTTTCATCAGTTATACTAGGATCCCAATCGATTAATGCACGGAAAAAAATATTTCCGAAGTAATTGTTTAAAGCAGGAAAATTAGCTTTGACAAATTCATAGTTTTGGTTGAAACTTGTAACTACATTTGTACGGGTAAAATTGATTCCATCAATACTATATTCCCAATAAAACTTCTGAGGACCTGTACATCCTGTGGCTATAAGTGAAACTTTGTCACAAAACGAGTTATTAGTGGCACTGGGTTTAGGTATAACCTCGCTGCTAATTAATTCAAATTCAGGAATATTAACATTCATAGTAGTAAAAGTACTTTGCCCTTTACCTTTTTCGCAGTTGCTCATATTTGATACCCATAAAATGACATGTTCTTGAGATTGTTGCTCTGTGTAATCAAGGTATACTATAAAATAATAGTGATAATCAGTTGGTTTTTGATTAAATATTAGATATTCACCATATGTGCCAGTTTCCTTAACAGGTTTAAGCCATTTGCCATCTGCTCCTAAAATTTCATAATTCAATTCATTTACGGCTCCTCCAGAATAAATTGGAGGCAGTGAATAATTATTATAACCACCCATATTACTTTTCATAATATAGGTTTGTGAATATATCTGTTGGCAAAAACAAATAGTAAAGAAAATATATAGTATTTTTTTTATCATAATTATTATTTTTCGATACAGTCATTATCGTCCACTACGGTTACTTTATAATCTCCATCAGGCATACTAGTCGGAATGATATAAGGACTTTCGAAAGGGTGCTTATCTTTAACAGTTTCATTACCTAGATAGTAGTAATAGGAATGTGTGCCTCCTGAAGCAGACACTTGGATTTTTATTTCACCACATCCTGTTTGTATTGCCTTTGCTTCAAATTTTAAAGGTTCTGGATTTTCTATTTTGAATGAAGGAATATCAACGGTGCTTAGGCCGTCTATTTTCTCATTAGGATCAGTACTTCTTTGTGCTTGATATTTAATAATATAATTTCCCGGTGCTAAATTCTCCCAAACATAAGTATTGTTTGAGATGGAACTTTTAGGAACTTTTAGACTTTTAATAAATTCTGGAGGAGATGTATTCTTAAAGATATTGAAAAGAAAAACATCACCATCAACAAGTTCAGATTGAAACTTTAAAGTTACAGTTCCGGTAGATTGATTATAACATTTTGGATTAGTTGTAGGTGGAGCTCCGCCAACATATTGCGGAGAACATTCTGTAACAGTATAAGTTGTTATATTAGAAGGATAACTTACTATTTTTCCAGTTTTTAAGTTTTCATAACTCACAACAAATCGTATCAAGATATTTCCAGTATAGTTATTGAAACCGGGTAATTCTTTTGGAATAAAACTTAATCCATTAATCGTATAATGTGTGCCATAATTAAAAAAGCTCCATTGAGTATCAGTACTCTTCATATACTGCCATGAGTAATCTGCATTTGTAATGTTTACATATTTGTCAATTGAAATTCTCTGGCAGTTTCCAATAGTAGCTTCAGGGATAGGTAAATCTAAAACTAAAAAGCTTGAAGCTGCATGACATAAATAGAAAACCGGACTTTGTTGAAAAGTAAAACTCCCGTGAGTAGTTTCATTGCATTCAGGTCCTCCAATAATAGTGGGTTTGACCCTGTTAAAGGCGCTGGCAGAAAAACTTACTGGATAATTGGTTTTGTTTAATGTTACTAAATCATAAAAATATTTCTCATTATCATCATTATTTGCGATATCATAAGAAAAACTACGTGAAGTAGAACCGGTAGGAGACAAAGTCAAATTATAAGTATTTGTTTTTACATCATTACTATATTTAGTCAAAGTAGTCTCCACCAAGATTTGGCTTGTCTGGCAATACAAGAGATTGGTGAGTACTAAAAAGAAAGTAAGAAGTAATTTTTTTATCATAATTATTATTTTTCAATACAGTCTTTACTATCAATTACTGTGATTTTATAGTTCCCATCTTCAAATTGAGTTGGTAGTGTATAAGGACTTGTAAATGCATGTTTATTGTCTATAGTTTCATCTCCCATGTAATAGAAATAAGGCGGATTACCTCCTTTTGCAGCAATTTTTATCTGACCGAAATTGTTATTACATGCAGGTTGTGAGATAGTTACTTCAAATTCTAGTTTTTGCTTAGGAGTAATTGTAAATGTTAGATTGCTTACAGCCTCAGAAGGTAAATTATTTCCTAATTGTGTTTGATAACTAAAATTATATGTACCGGCTGGGATATTTTTCCATTTATATATTTTATCAGTTACTTTTTCAACATCTGGACTTAGAGATGTTGAAGAGACAAATAAATCACTTCCTGCTATATTGCGACTGAATAGTAGTTTTTCATTATTATTTGAATCCAAAGCTCTGCTAAATGTAAATACAACATCACCATTACTGTAATTACACGTTGTGTAGTTAGGAGATGAAATATTTACTGTTGGTGAGCAAGAATTTATTTTGTAAGTAACAATATTCGAATAGATGTTTTCATCAGTAATAGTTGGATCCCAATCGATTAATACACGGAAAAAAATATTTCCGAAATAATTGTTTAAAGCAGGAAAATTAGCCTTAATAAATTCATAGTTTTGGTTAAAGCCTGTAACTGCATTTGTACGTGTAAAATTGACTCCGTCAGTACTATATTCCCAATAAAATTTCTGTGTACCAGTACAGCCAACTGCAGCCAGAGAAACTTTGTCACAAAAAGAATTTGTAACTGCTGTTGGTTCGGTTAATACTTTATTACTGATAACCCAATTACAATCAGTTGGTTTTAAAGAAATTCTATCTCCACAAGTGGGAGGAGAGCGCCAATCACAATTGAAGCCAGTTTCGGCCATGGTCACCAGCTCTATGTAAGTTGGAAATTTATCGAAAACAAAAAAGTTATTATATTCAGCTATTGGGTTTATGACTGTATTTCCCGAAAGGTAATAGTAAGATTGCACGATTACACAATCTGAAGTAAGACAAATACTCGGACCGTTGTATCGAAGTAAAAATAATTCTTGTGAATGACTTTTAGAACATAATAAAAGTATAGTAAGAATAAGGATATACTTATTCCTAATTTTTAATACGTTAAAAAGTAAAAATCTATTCATATACTAGAACTTTACACTATAAAAATCCATTTTAGACATTCTTCCGTCTTTTGAGACAGCTCTAATTCCATACTTGTAATTTGTATTAATGGTAATTGTTGGATCAGAAAGACGTTTAACATTTCCAGTAACAACTTGAATTAACTGCAAAGGTTCTTTATCTGAACCTTTGTAGATTTCAAATTTATCAGCATTTGTCCCAGTGTATTCCCAAGATAAATCAATAGTGTTGTTCATTTTATTAGGTTGGGCAAAGAAACCTTTTACAGCATTTAAAAGTGAAGACTTAGGAACAAACAAGGCTACTTCTGGTGAGGGATTAGAAACTAAGTTACTCTCATCTTTTGCAAAAATGGCATAACGATAAGTATTGCCTTCCACTACAGTTTTGTCCTGATATTTTTCTTCTTTATTTTTGGTTTCATACAATAGTGACCAATCTGTTTGATCGTTTTCTTTTCTGTATAACTGATGTATTGCCACATCTTCACTTTGGCTGTTTATCCATTCAAGAAAAATTGATCCGTTTCTGATTTCATAATTTGAAAAAATAGGAGAAGTAGGAGGAACTACATCTGGTTTTTTTAGAATTAATGGTTCAGAAAATGGAGACATATTATAATGTGTATCCACAGCGATAACTTTATAATATACTTTGCTATTCAAACTTTTGATGACTACTTTGTCTTCAAAATTGTTAGGTTCGCTAGGGCTTATTGTTAACTGGCTGTATTCTTCATCAGGATTATGTGCCTTATAAATTCGATATCCCATTAAATCTTTCTCTTTGTTTGGAGTCCAAGTAATTTTTACCACTCCTAAACTATCAATCACTCCTTTTAATCCTATAGGTTTAGCAGGCGGAATTGAATCTACGGGTTGTACAAGCATTGGAAAAGAAGCTCTATTACTTCCGTTTTTTCCTATTGCAGTTAATATGAAATAATTCGTAGGATTTAGTTTGTTGTAAACAACATTCCTAGCTTTAGCAGGGATATTTTTAATAACCGTCGTGTATTTGTCATCATCTCGATCAGAACGTTTAAGTTCGAAACCAGTAATTTCATTGTCTCCTTCTTCAGGAAATTCCCAGATTAAATTTACAGTAGTTTCATTCTTAAATTCTTTTACGGTAAGATGAGGTACATATTGTAATATTGATTTGCCTTTTCCTGAAATTACTTCAGAATAGGGACCTAATTCTCCAAAAGAAGTAATACCTTGAATTCTATAACTGTATTGCGCACTGTTGACAATAGAATCTACATAGAAGAATTTGCTGTTATTCTCATTTTGCTGGTTTAAACTTGTATAGGGTTTGTCTGTAACTCTTTTAAAGTTCTTTTTATCTGTTGAACGTTCTACATAATAACTGCCGTAAATATGAGAGAGTATTTTGTAATTCCAGCTCAGCATAGCATTTTTATCCATAAAATGAGCAGTGAAATCCATTGGTTTTGGTAAGGGTTCATAATCTTTTAAACCAATAAATATTCCGCCATAATCAATATGCATTTGTTCTTCAGGAACATTTGAAGAAATTCTGTAAGCATATTTTTCATTTGGTTTTACAGTTTTATCTTCAAAACCTAACCCTGCTTTTTTGGCAATTTCAAAGTCTTTGTCAGCAGAAAATAATGCAAACGTGAATCTCTGCTCATTTTCTTGAGAAAGGTTTACTATTGATTCTAAATTAGTAGTACCGCCAACCTCAAAACTTTCTCCATAAATGGCTTGCGCAACAATTGCAGCATTATCATTTTCATCAATTAGTTTTTCCCATAATTCTACAGCTTCAGGTTTAGAAACTTGTGCCAAAATCATTTTTTCAGGTTTTTGGAGTGTTTTATTATCGCGGGTTACCGTATATCTTTCAACTAAATAGCCATAAGTATTCAGCTTTTTCCAAGCAATAGGATCATTTACTGCCCATCGCAATAAGATTCTATCTTTTTGTACTCGTGCAATTACCTCTATTCCAATTTTTTTATCAACTGGAATAGAATCTTTTGCTGTATTTTGTTGTGCGTAATTGGTGTGAATTATTGTAAAAACAAGTACAATTAAAAATTTAAGCTTCATGCTAATTTGTTTTATTGAATGTAAAAATTGAACTAGTTCCTGCTTGTCCGCCTGGAAGAGTATAGTTTAATTTAATATTATATTTTCCGTCTCTTATCATTGGGAAAGTTCCATTTATGAGGTAACTGTATTTATCGATCATAGTCTGGTTTTGACTATTCAGATATTTATTGACAACTTTGTACTGTATCGCCAGGAAGTCAGTTTTATAATAATATGGCTGATTGTAACGATATGGCAGTCTTTCTTTTAAATAAGCATTTGATGGATCATTTGACAAGTAAGATTGATACCAGGTTAAAAGTTCAACTCCTTTTGTTGGAGGAAGCCCTAAAATGTTTGTGTCTCTATTGAATGTTATTCCTGCTTCAACTGGATAAATTTTATAAATTAAAGGGTAGATGTTGTTTTTATAATAATCATCATCCAAAAGTGCCTCTGCTTTTATCAATGGTATATTTTGACTTTTTGCATTACCCACAATTTCGATTTCATCAAATGGTTCTGTCGTTGCATTTTCTGCGTGTAAAGCATGAACATCAGAATAAATGATTTCTATATAAGTGTTTTTTGCTTTTTTAGCAGTCATTTTTTCTTGGAATGTATTGTACTGACTTGTACTGAAATTATATTGTAATAATTCAATATCATCACCAGCTGTAACAGTTCCGTTTAATTGATTGCTTTTTGTATCAACACTTACATCTTGATCTAAATTTTGTGTTGTATAAGATTCAGATAAATTTGAGTTTCCATCAGTCTTTTTCTGTAATGTTTTTAAAGATAAATTATATGCTTTAGACGTTTGCAACGCTGGTATATCTACAATAACTTTTCTTTGATTGCTATCATACGAAATAGCGCCTGTACCTGTTTTGTCTCCAGTTTTGTAAAACGCTTTTTGTGATTGTCCGTCTTTTAATTCAAATAAATAAGGTTGTCCTTGTTTTAAGACAACATAAGCTTGTTTCGATTCATTTTGATATACATACTTTTGATCAAAAACAGGGTACGAGTATACAATGTTATTCACAGGAATATTATTAGGAGCTGTGCCAGTTGTAAAATTCCTTGTTTCTGTTTCAACGGCAATCTGTCCTTCATCATATACTGTTTTCCAAAGTCCGTTTACTCTTTCTTGAAAACTTACTTTTACAGTTAAAGTTAAATTGGTATTTGGAGGTAAAATATCAAAAGAGTTAAAGCTCACTAAATCTCTATTTTCATTCCAGCTTAAATCTCCAACAATTGGAGTCCCATCTTTTTTGATAGTGTATTCTTCAAGTTTAAGCATATATGTTTTCACGCCTGAATCTTCTTCAATGTTAAATATTTTATCGATCGGCATATTAAATCCAACTTGAGGAACTGTAAATACATCCACATCTTTTGCTCCCTCAGATGGGTTGATATCTGCAATAGATTTTAATCCACCTAATGGACTATCGGTTATAAATTCACATTCTTTTCCAAATTCTAGTTTAAATCTAAAACTACCTTTAACAGCTCCCCCTAAGAGGTTAAAGTATCCTCCTAGATATCCTCTCAGCCATACGGGATTAGGTAATTTGGCCTGCAGTAGTACTGCACCACCACCTTTTATAATCGAGATTTTTTTTCGTATGGTAAATAGTTTGATTTTTATACCAAGTTCACCTTGAAGGTAAGCGTATGATTGACCATTTGCATACCAGCCGTTTATACCAATTTGTCCAGAACCTTTACATTGTGCTTCGCCATAGTCTTTTACCATAATGTCGAAACCAAAACCAGCTTGGAAGTTGGCATAAAATATTAAGAAAGTTAAATCACCAGTTTTAATACTAAAGTCTGCTCCAAAAGCAAAACCTTTTCCTGACGCAATGTTGTTTTCATCACGCATATAATCTAACTTGGCAACGTCGAGACCTAATATTTCAGCAACGATATCTGGCGGAGGTGGGCTTCCTGGAATATCATCACCAATCATAAAGTAACCTCCAGTTTCAACTTCTATAGATCCAATACCCATTTTGAGTCCCAGTCTGTCTGTTGGGGTTCCCATGTGTATGTACCATTTATCTGGAGCAAAATGCAGTACTGCCCATCCAGCTCTATTTTTAGACGCTCTTCCTTTTATAATTCCACCAGCAACTTCTACATACAAATCGAAAGTTCCATGAAGCGTGTGAGAAGTAAAATCATATTCTATAGCAGCGTAAGCATTTAATCCAGCCTGACCAGATACTGCATCTGGATATACTTGTTTCGAAGCCTCAATAAGATTGGACTCCTTAATTTTATCTAGAGCTCCTTTTACTAATTTATTTTCTGATGTAACAATTTGTTCTAAGTTCTTTTTTAAAGAGTTGATAGGCACTTTAAATCCAAACTCTTGCATTACGTGACCTTCTCCGTAGATACTGATCCTATTAATCCCTCCATTGTCATTAAATGCAATTTCAAACCCGGCACCTCCCCAGAAAGCATCTGGTTTAGCTGCATTGGCAAAATGAATCATTGCTTTTATTCCTAAAGAAGAAGGTTCGTCTGGAACATATTGTGCTCCAGATGCTGTAAAAGAAGAGCTGAAACCTTCTTTTTTCATATTATAATATGCGCCTCCGCCGAAACCTTTAATAACAAATGCGCTGCAGGGAATATTTAAATTATCGGCCATAGCATCTACGTACCAATATCTGAAGTTGTCTTTTTTACCAAAAATGGCATTTGCCTCAACTTTAATACCGCCTTTAAATTCTGCTTTTAGATTTCCTTTAAAACCTTTTCCGTAAACAGGATCATTATCCATTATGATAATGCTTCCAGCAAATTTTGCTCCCCCTATATCGGCACTTAAATCTATTCGTTCAAATTTGACATAATCAAATTTCCATTTTTGAATCCCGTCATTTTCATTGAATTTGCCGACAAGATCAAACTTAGTGCGCCCATTAAACTGATTTTTCATCAGATTTATAGATAAATCAAGTCTTAATCTAGCCGAATTATCATCGGCAATTAATGCAATTTCATGAATCGTTATAGGGAAATTAGCTACTTTTGAAGCGCCTGGAGCATCTTCGAAGGTGTTTTTGTAACCGAAATAATCAGTTTTAATTATTGGAGTTACAGTCTGCAGCTGTAAATTTTGAAATTCTATACCTTGAAAGAGAAGAATCTTTTTTGATTCATCTTCAGTTTCAGATTCTTTAGGCTTTATAGTTTCAACATCTGCAAATTCTCCCCCTTTGGTGTCTTTGTTGTCTTCAACATCAGTCAGGAGATAAGTTTTAGGAATTCGGTCAGGAGAAATTTCATCCTTATCATCTTCTACCTCGCTCTTTTCTACTAATGCTGATTTTATGGTAAGTCTACCGTTTAGCAGTGCTTTTGGTAAAAACTTTCCTTCTTTTACCTTTAGTTCTACATAGGAACCTGTATCAATTTGGGCTGTTCCTTTGAATGCTGAAAAGCAAAGGTTTTTACTTATTTCTGCCTTTAAAAGATATTCATGATCTACGGGGTTAATTAAGGCATTATAAGCTAAGTTAACGGCTGAGCCATCTTTACAGCTTCCGTTTTTTCCAGAAATAGGAAGAACAATGTCTCCATTAAACCCTCCTGCAACTAAATTATTTGCTTTAAAGCCTAAACTTATTCCGTTTACAGAAAAAGACCAGCCATTAGCACTACCTTCGGTAAGATTAATAATATTATTGGCAGAAAAAGTGCCAGAAACACCCATTCCGTCAATAATTAAATCTTTTGCTTCAAATGCAATTCTTTTTCCTTCTTTCCTTAATTTGAATTCTTTAGGCAGTGTAATTTCTACGCTTTTGGCATATAAGCCTCTCCAAAGGGTTTCATTTCCAGGAATTAAATATTCCTCTTTATAATTTGGAGGCCAATTAACATTTTCGGGATTTTTAAGGTCGCTAAGGTCAATTTTCGCTTGCTTGACTTCAAAACATAAACCTGAAAAATTTGTAATTTGAAATTTTGGAAGTGACAACTCTATTAAAATATCATTCCAATTTGATGCTTTTGTAGAAAATGTTCCAACTACAGATTTTTTTTCTATTATATTATTATTCGAATCAACAGGTAAAATTATTTTCTGTGAAAACTGAACATCAGCTGTAATTCCCAACTCTTTAAAACCATTACAATCAATAGTTACATAAGTTTTGTTTTCAACTTTTCCAGTTGTCATATTCATGCCTCCTTTTAAGACAAGTATAGATTTATCACCTAAAATGGGAATAGGAACATCACCTAGTAAGATTAAATTAGTATCACCAGTTAATCCTCCTTTGTGGGATAGCTTAATATTATTGGCACCAAAAAATAATTCTTTTTGTAAACCAGTAGAATCTGCCTGAGGTATAATTATTCTAACAAAAGCGGTTAATTCAGTATATTTAGGTGTAAACTTAGCATTACTGATTCCTAACATATATTGAATACCTCCAATTGTCTTCTTGATACCAAGAGGAAGCATTGCTAATTTTTTTGGTTCAAGAAAATCAGTAACATTACTGTTTTTATCGATTTCTTGGAAAGTTGCTTTTGCTTTATTTAAATCATCATTAGTTTCCTGTGCTATTGGGAAGTTTTTCTTTAAATAGCTGTTGGTAAACTCGCTTTCAGAAGTTTGATAATACTGAAAAGATTTAGTTGTTGAATTGAGTAGAACATTACTTGAAATAATGTTATTTGCAGGAAGAGGTTTCTTCTTATTACTTATTGTATCAAGATAAGTATGAGAAAAACTATTAAAACTTAAAAGAAATAAAACGATACTTAATACAAAAGAAGTATACTTTGAAGTAATTTTTTTCAATTTATAGTAGGTTTGGTTATGTTTTTGGAGAAAAGGGGATCAGGTATAGATGTGATTTTTAACAGAAAAGATTTGCTTTTTTATACACAAATTGGGATTCTAATTTGTTAAAAATCAAGCTATTTAAAGAGTAAAGTTTCTATTCATACTTTAAGATTTGGGTTAGTTTAAAACGTAATAGACTATTAAAATTTTGCCAAAAGTAGAAATTAAATTAAATAAAACCTTACGGTTTTCCACATTTTGAATAAAAAAAGCTCCAGATAATTCTGGAGCTTAAAATATTTTTAGTATATTATATGTATTATTCTTCTTTCATAGTATGATAAACGTTCATAACATCATCATCTTCTTCGATTTTTTCGATTAATTTTTCAACGTCAGCGATTTGAGCTTCAGTTAATTCTTTTGTAATTTGCGGAATACGTTCAAAACCAGAAGATAAAATTTCAAGACCTCTGTTTTCTAATTCTTTCTGTAAAGCACCAAAGCTTCCAAAAGGAGCGTAGATTAAAATTCCATCTTCATCTTCAAAAACCTCTTCAGCACCAAAATCGATTAATTCTAACTCTAATTCTTCAGCATCAAGGCCATTATTAGCAATTCTGAAGTTACAAGTGTGGTCAAACATAAACTCAACAGAACCTTGAGTTCCCATTGTTCCATTACATTTGTTAAAGTAGCTTCTAATGTTTGCAACTGTTCTGTTATTGTTGTCAGAAGCAGTTTCAATTAAGATTGCAATTCCGTGAGGAGCGTATCCTTCAAACAAAATTTCTTTATAGTTAGCAGTATCTTTATTACTTGCATTTTTAATCGCGCGCTCCACATTGTCCTTAGGCATGTTGGCCGCTTTCGCGTTTTGTATAACAGCTCTTAATCTAGAATTAGCGTCTGGGTTTGGACCACCTTCTTTAACAGCCATTACGATATCTTTACCAATTCTGGTAAATGTTTTGGCCATTGCTGACCAACGTTTCATTTTTCTTCCTTTTCTAAATTCGAATGCTCTTCCCATTTCTAATTTTTAGTTTTGTGATGCAAAAATACGGTTATTCCTTATTTTTCCAAAAACAAAATTGTTCTTTTTTTGTTTCAGGTTTCAGGTTGAACGGCTTGCGCTGAATTTAACCGCAATCCCGATAGCTATCGGGAGCAAAGGTTTTTATTTAAGGTTGCGCTTATGAACACAAAGTTCGCAAAGCTATATGGATAAAGCTTTGCGAACTTTGCGGTTAAAAAAAATCTCTTACTGTTAAACTTGAAACTTGAAACTTGAAACAAAACCTTTATTTACTCATTCCATTAAATTCATTAATAATGTTTACAGCTTCATTTAGATACGGATTCGTTTTAAGATTATCCATCTGGTCTTGATTAATTGTTTTATCATTCGGATAAGCACCAAGCAAAAGCTGATTTACACTAGAGTTGTAAACATCCAACGGATTATTTTCATCATTAAAAGTGTTAATTTCTGTCCAAAGTGCATTTAGAGCCTTTTGCTGTTTAAAGACAACATCTAAAGTCATAGGAACTTCTGCTTTAGGAGTATTCACAATCTGATCAATTTTTAGATTAATCTTTTTTATATTATTAAAGAAATAGTTATCTGAAAGTCTAGCAGAACTGTTTTTAGCAATTTTGTCTATTAAATTTCGTTTAACATAAGTTTTATATTTTAAAAACGGCTGAAGACTATCATTTTTAATAGCAGTTGGAAAATCACTTTCCTTCTGATAAACATCTTCATAAAATTCAGGCAGTACAACATCAGGTTTCACACCAATATATTGATGACTTTTTCCCGTAATTCTGTAAAACTTATTAATGGTGATTTTTAAGAAATCGGTATTTTTTTCTTCATCAAGTGGCAAAATAGTTTGCATTGTGGCTTTTCCTAGCGTACTGCTTCCCAGTAACAAAGCACGGTTGTAATCCTGCATAATCGAGGAGAAAAATTCGCTTGCAGATGCTGTATTGCTATTAATTAAAACTACAATTGGACCTCGGTAAATAACTCCTTTAAAAGGATCAGTGATAACCGATTTTTCCTGATGATTATCAACCACAATCGAAAGCGGACCGTAATCAACAAACATGCCGGCAAGTTTTATTGCTTCTTCCATAGAACCACCACCATTATCAATTAAATCAATAACAAGTCCTTTTATATCGTCTCTTTCTAGTTTTATAACTTCTCTTGCAACATCATCTGCGCATCCTTTTCGGTTGTTGCCATCTAAATCAGCATAGAAACTTGGAATCTTGATGTAACCAATTTTACTGTCTTTACCGATTATAAAACTGAATACCGAATTTTCTTCGTCTTTCATGACTTGTTTTTCGATATAAACATCAAAGCTTTTACCTGAATTGCGTTTCAAAGTTAGTGTAATATGCTTATTGGCTTCAGACAAAATCATAGTCGAAATGGATTCCAACGAAGCACAAGAAACCTGAAGGGTCTCTTTTTGATTCGAAATAGAAATAATCTGATCACCCTTTTTTACTTGCCCAGTTTGATAAGCTGGGCCTTTCGGATCAACTTCAGCTATAATAATTTCATTTTTTTCATTGAGATTAACCGTCATGCCAAGTGATAAATGCTCTTTAGATAAAGATGCCATAAAACTATTTTTAGAATCATCACTAAAATAAGCCGTATGCGGATCAAAATAAGTACAGAAGAAATTGTATAATTTCTCTTCCTGCTTGGTATTAGTATCTAGCAAAGTGGTAAAACGACAGATTTCATTAGCTAAAATCTTATTTTTAGAAACCTGTTCTATCGATTTAAAATTAGCCTTAATAGAATCTAAATTATCGCTTGTTTCAGCAATATCGTCTAGGATTTGATAGCGCAGTTTTTTAATCCATACTTTCTCTAAATCCTCTTTTTTTAAGTAGAAATCAAAAGATTTTTTGTAAAAACGAATCGTATCTTTTTTTGCATAATCAATTGGGAGTGTCTGAATTTTTTCTAAAACTTTTTTAGTTCTTAAAAGCCCATTAATGTATGATGCTTTAATATCAGTCAAAAAACTACAGTCATTCTTTAAGATTAAGTCATCTAAATTATAGCGGTATCTTTTTGCCAATTCATCATATTCACTTTTATAGAAAATATTGCGGGAAGGATCCAATTCGTTAATCAGGTTGTCAAAAACAAACACAGAAAGACTGTCATCAACAGGTTTAGGTTTAAGATGTTCCGCTTGAATGAGCGCATTTATTTTGTTTATTATTTCACAAGTTTCTGCGCTGTTCTGTCCAAAGAAGATAGTTGATGTCAGCAAAAAAAGGAGTAGTGAAATCTTTTTCATAAACGGAAATTCAGTGTTCTTGATTAAAGTTACACTAATTTTTTTACAAATAATAGTATTTTATCGAAATATCGATGATAAAAAGTTTTTCTCTTTGAAATGCATCTATCAGTAGTTTTATTACTATATTTTGAGTGTAGAGCAAAAAAAAATGCATTACAAACGTAATGCATTCTTATTGTATAATTTAAAAAATTATTTCTTGTAAAAAGGCAGTTTTACCACTTTAGCAGGAACATCATTTTTTCTGATTCTAATAAAAATATCACTGTCAACAGCACTGTTTGCTACAGTAACGTAACCTAAACCAATCCCCTTGTTCATAGAAGGCGACATCGTTCCAGAAGTTACAATTCCGATAACAGCTCCAGAACCATCTACAATTTCGTAATCGTGTCTTGGCACCGCACGTTCCTGCATTTCAAAAGCAACTAATTTTCTGGTAACTCCAGCCTCTTTTTGTTTTTTAAGCGCTTCAGAATTAGTAAAATCTTTAGTGAATTTAGTAATCCATCCTAAACCAGCTTCAAGAGGAGAAGTAGTATCGTTAATATCATTTCCGTATAGGCAGAATCCCATTTCCAAACGTAAAGTATCACGAGCTGCAAGACCAATTGGTTTAATACCGAATGCCTCACCAGCCTCAAAAACTTTATTCCAAACCTGTTCTACCTCATCATTTTTGCAGTAAATTTCAAATCCGCCAGAACCTGTGTAACCTGTAGCAGAAATAATTACATGCTCAATTCCGGCAAAATCACCCACTTCAAAATGGTAGTAAGGAATTGCAGCTAAATTTACAGAAGTTAAAGCCTGCATAGCCTCAACTGCTTTTGGCCCCTGAATTGCTAAAAGAGAATAATCATCAGAAAGGTTTTTCATTTCAACACCCAAATCATTGTGAGACGAAATCCAGTTCCAGTCTTTTTCAATATTCGAAGCATTTACAACCAGTAAATACTGCTCTTCTTTCATTTTATAAATAATCAAATCATCAACAATGCCGCCTTCGTTATTAGGAAGACAAGAATATTGCGCTCTTCCAATTGTCAAAGTCGAAGCATCATTTGAAGTTACTTTCTGAATCAAAGCCAATGCATTTGGACCCGTCAGCAAAAATTCACCCATATGCGAAACGTCAAAAACGCCCACACTATTACGAACCGTTTCATGTTCAGCATTAACCCCTTCATAAGTAATAGGCATGTTATAACCAGCAAAAGGAAGCATTTTTGCTCCTAAACCTTCATGTATGTGCGTAAGCGCAGTATTTTTCATTGTGTTGTTTTATAAAATTGTTTTGCAAATCTATTCAAAAAATATCTAATTTAAATGGCTTAAATTATAAATTTCGCAATAATTAGGAGCAATTCCAGCTTTTCGTTACATCCCGATAGCTATCGGGACATAAAAAAAGCAAAGTTTCTAAAGTTCTAAAAAGAGCTTCTGTTGGTCGCTTTTTTAGAACAAGAAACTTTTGCTTTTTTTACTCCGGGCTTTCCACTTCAAACGAAGTTCACTGAACTCCTATTAAAAATAAAAACATAGTGAAGTAATCTGGGCTAGAAACTCACCGTTCAAAAGATAGATTCATGATTTCAATTTTTTATGTAATTTTAGTATAAAATCAAGTTTAACTATGTTTGTTTAAACAAGTGAAACGCCTTTATACGCAAAATAAAACTATGATTCTATGTGTTTAAAAATTAACCGCAACAACTAAAAGAAGCTAAATGAAGTCTCCATATTTAATCACAAAAGAAGAAATCTTAAAGATATATAAACCTGTAAATCCACAGGCACATAAAGGAACACAAGGTCATGCCGTGATTATTGCCGGAAGCTACGGAAAAGTAGGAGCAGCCGTTTTAGCTTCAAAATCATGCCTAAAATCAGGTTGCGGACTCGTAACGACTTTTATTCCAAAATGCGGTTATCAGATTCTTCAAATTTCGATTCCAGAAGTAATGACCGTAACCGATGAAAATACCAATTTTATTACCAACATTCATTTACCTTTAACACCTCAAGCCATAGGGATTGGCCCAGGAATAGGGAAGGAACTCGGAACACAAAAAGCATTATTCGAATTTTTAAGAATCAATAAAGTTCCGTTAGTCCTCGATGCCGATGCTTTAAACATTATTTCCGAAAATTTATCTTGGTTAGAATTAATTCCCGAAGACACGATTTTAACACCTCATCCAAAAGAATTAGAGCGCCTAATTGGTAAATGGAATTCGGAGTCGGAAAAATTTCAAAAAACAATCGTATTTTCAGAAAAATATAAAGTTATTGTGGTCATGAAAGGCGCACCAACATTCATTATCAACAGAACTTCAGTTTACGAAAACACCACAGGAAATGCAGCGCTAGCAACAGCAGGAAGCGGCGATACTTTAACGGGAATCCTGACAAGTTTGCTCGCACAAGGTTACGAATCGAAATATGCATCAAAATTGGGAGTTTATCTTCATGGATTAACGGCAGATCTTGCATTAACCAAAACAGGTTACGAATCTTTTACAGCTTCAACAATTATTAAATATTTAGGAAAAGCTTTTCTTGAATTAGGAAATGTGCCAATTTGATAATTACACGTGCAGTTTGTCATCCTGAGGAACGAAGGATCACACTAGAAACTCCACACAGTAACCATAAAGTAATTCTTCAATCTTTATCGAGCTCCTAGTGAGATTCTTCGTTTCTGAGGATGACAAAAATGTGAATAATTCTTTGTGAACTTAAAAAAGCAAAGCAAACTCAAAAAAAAACCTTCGTGAACTTTGCGTTAAAAACTTTGCGCTCTTTGCGTTAAAAAACTTCTTACAATAAAAAAATCTAAAATCTACACTCTACAATCTAAAATCAAAAATTGTAAGTTTGTAACATCAAAGATTAGAAACTTAGCAACTCAGTTTCTTAGCATCTTAGAATCTTTAAAAAAATGATAAACAACTTCGATCTCAGAACGGTAAACGTCATACGTTATATAACGCCGCTGCGCGAAGGCGGTTCTTTACCCGCTTTAGCAGAAGCCGATGACGACTTTAAATACGTATTAAAATTCAGGGGAGCCGGACATGGCGTAAAAGCCCTTATAGCCGAATTAGTTGGTGGACAAATTGCAAAAGCCCTAAAATTACAATTGCCAGAATTGGTTTTCGCCAATCTCGATGAAGCTTTTGGAAGAACCGAAGCCGATGAAGAAATTCAGGATTTACTGCAAGGAAGTCAAGGATTAAATCTGGCGCTTCATTTTTTATCTGGTGCGATTACTTTTGATCCTGCAGTAACAACGGTTGATGCTAAATTAGCTTCACAGATTGTTTGGTTAGATGCTTATATTACAAACGTTGACAGAACTTTCAAAAATACCAATATGTTGATTTGGCATAAAGAATTATGGCTGATTGATCACGGCGCGTGTTTGTATTTCCATCATTCCTGGAACAATTGGGAACAGCATGCCAAAAGTCCGTTTGCGTTGATAAAAGATCACGTTTTACTGCCTCAGGCTTCACTTTTGAAAGAAGTCGATGCCGAATTTAAAGCCATTTTAAAGCCAGAAATTTTAGAAGAAATTGTCAATACAATTCCAGTTGATTGGTTGCAATGGGAAGATGCAGACGAAACGCCAGAAGCATTACGAAATGTATATCTGCAGTTTTTAAAGACAAGATTAGAGAATTCAGAAATATTTGTAAATCAGGCTCAAAATGCAAGATAATCACTTATACGAATATGCTGTGATTCGTGTTGTACCAAGAGTAGAACGCGAAGAATTCCTGAATATCGGAATCATTTTATTCTGCAAAAAAGCCAAGTTTATAAAGGTTCTTTTTCATTTAAATAAAGAAAAAATCCAAGCTCTTTCTGCGGATTTTGATATTGAACAATTAGAGTGTAATTTAACTTCTTTAGTAAAAATAGCTAGCGGAGCCAAAGACGGCGGTCCAATTGCGGAGTTTGAGATTCCAGAACGTTTTCGCTGGTTAACCGCAATTAGAAGTTCAGCAATTCAAACTTCGAGACCTCACCCAGGATTGACTCAGGATTTAGAGAAAACCGTTCAGCGTTTGTTTGAAGAGTTGGTGCTTTAAAAAGGGACAAAGGTTCAAAGAGACAAAGGTTTTCTGTAGAGACGCACCGAAGTGCGTGTAACATAAGATTTTTAGCCACAGATTAATAAGATTAAAATGATTTTTGTTTCACGCAGATTTTGCAGATTCTAGCAGATTTAATTAATAATCTAATTTTAAAATCTGCTTCAATCTTTTAAAATCTGCGTGAAAAATCTTTGTGCTTTGACTGCCGATAACGATTAAATAAAAACTTTGTGCCTTCGCTCCCGATAGCTATCGGGATTGTAGCAAAAAAATAAAATAAAAAACCACGAACTACATCACTGCAATCCGTGGTTTTAGAAACTAAACTAACTCATTATTTGCTATCCAGAGTCAATTAAAAAGAACCGCAAACATTACCACCTAAGGTAGGTCCTGCATTAGCAGTGATATCTGCTTTAACAGCGGTCTTATTCAGTTTTACGATAGAGTAAGGGGGAGTAAAAGCTGTTCCGCTTCCAGCTTGAGTTCCTGTTACACTTGTAAATACATTGTCAGTGGATGTAACGGCTGTGAAACCGGTCATTAAATCAATTGGATTTTTTACACCTTCAAAAACGTTGCTTTCTACACGGATGTCGGCTTCAAAACCTGCCGCAATACATTTATTGCTTACAGTGCTGTTAAAGAAACTGTTTACAATATGTACTTTTCCAAAACGAACTCTAGGCATTCTTTCTCTACATCCCGGAGCCCACCAGCATCTTGCAAAAGTGATTCTCAATTTACCACGATCAGCAGTTGCGCCGTCGCTTGAACCAATTAAGTTAGAAAATCTGTGATCATCAGTTCCGCCGGAACCGCCCGCTTTTGGAGCTTTTAGATAATGGAACTTAGTGTACGTAACCGAAATATAATCTGATTTGTTTTTGATGTCAAAGTTTCCGTCAACACCATCTCTAAATTCGCAATGGTCTATCCATACATTGGTACATTCGTCCAAAACCGCATTATCCCAGCCATCAGTGTCATAAGCGCCTGGTCCTTCAAAAATTAGATTTCTGATGATGATGTTTTTACATCTTTTAATGTTGAAAATTCCAGAGCCATCTTTGGTCTGGTTTGTCGAAACCAGTTTAGCGCCACTTGCTCCGTAAATCGTTTTTCCAGTCTGATCCTGGAAAGATAATCTTGCTGTAATGGTAATTGTTCCCGAAACTTTGATCACTTTTACGGCAGTATTCTCAACAGCCGATTTCAATTGTGCATAAGTGGTCACAGTCGTTTCTGCCGAAGAACCTCCTCCGGTTGTTCCTCCGTTTTGCGAAGCCCAGCCTGGAACCTCTGCACAGTTTCCGATTTTAGCAGTTGAATTGGTTGAAGCAGTTTCGGCAATTACTTCATTTGTGGTTTCGATTTTAGCTTCTGTATTGGAAGCAATTTCTTCAGAGTTACATGCCGTAAATCCGAAAGCCAATGTTAGTATTAACATTGAAAGTTTTGATTTTAAGTTCATAATTAAAGTTTGGTTATTTAAAAAGTTAACAACGCAAAACTCAGAATTATCTGTAGGAAAAAAATTGAACAAGTTCAAACTTTTGTAAAAAAATGTATGAAATGTGTTTTTTTAACAGTTGTAAATTTACAAAAATGCATAAATAGTGTATTTTTACGTAATCGATTACATTATTTAAGCCCCTAATTAATAATGGATTGAATAACCACTTTATTCCTTAAACAAAAAACCACAAAATGTACGACCTACTACGAAAAAACATTGAAAGGAAAGTGCCACTCACCGATGAAGAGTGGAACATCATTGCTTCTAAAGCAGAACTTGTAAAACTAAAGAAAAATCAGTTTCTGCAGATTCAGGATTCTCATAACAGTTATGAGGGATTCATTTTAAAAGGATCATTCAAAACTTACATCGTAAACGAAAACGGAACAGAAACCGTAATTTTCTTTTCGTTTGAAGATGAATGGATGTGTGACCTGGAAAGTTTTTACCATCAAAAACCAACGACTTACAACATCAAAGCTATTGAAGACAGCGAGATTTTGGTTATCAGTAAAATGAGAAAAGCGCAATTGTTTGCAGAAATTCCTAAGATTATGCAATTTCATGTGCTCATGATCGAACGCGCAAATGTTGCCATTCAGCAAAGACTTTTAGATGTGTTGAACAAAACCTCCAAACAGCGTTATCTGGATTTTATAGAACGATATCCTCAAAAAGTAAGTTCGATAAATAACAAGAATCTGTCTTCTTATTTAGGAGTTTCACACGAGTTTCTTTCGAAGATTAAAAGAAGATGCTGAGATTCTAAGTCGCTGATATTTTTCTCTGAAGCAAAAATCTCGCAAAGGCGCAGAGTCGCAAAGAAAATAAAACTTTGCGTCTTAGCGACTTTGCGAGATTAAAAAAACTCAGCGAATCTCTGCGTAATTCTTTGTGAATCTTCGCGATAAAAAGCTACAACACTTTCTCCAAGAAAATAAACTCCAAAGGTTCTTCAGAAACCGTAATATGAATACCGCTTTCAGGAAAAGCTTCTCTTTTGCCTGTATCAACATAACCATGGCGTTTGTACCAGGAAATAAGTTCTTCCCGAACCGAAATAACGGTCATAATAATACTCGATAATCCTAAAGATTTTGCATGATTTTCGGCTTCAGCCAAAAGCTTTTTCCCGATTCCGCTGTTCTGAAGTTCCGGCGAAACCGTCAGCATTCCTAAATACAATTGGTTTTCTTTTTCAACCAATAAAACCGAACCAATGATTTTGTCGTTTTCTGTAAATTTCAGAATAGTATTTTTAGGATCCAGAAAAATTTGGGTCATTTCCTGTTCGTCAGTTCTTTTTCCTTCCAGTAAATGAGCTTCAGTTGTCCAGCCTTTTTTAGAAGATTCTCCTCTGTAAGCTGAGTTGATTAAGATTGTTAATGCAGGAATGTCTTCAAGTGATGCTTTTGTAATCATGGTATGCTATGCTGTAATTTTTAATTCGAATTGTTTCCAGTTTTAATTGGAGAAACAAAATTACATTAGAAAAATGGCTTTCGGCAGAATTATCGTTTAATATTCTTTGGTTTTCGATTTATCAAATAACAATAGGTAAGGTGAGAGGATAAAACTAATGCTAAGCCAATGTTCCAATAAATTTCAAAGTAGGCAAAAGCATTATACAAACAAAAAATAGAATTTTTAACCTCATCTACAATTTGAAAATGAAGAGGAAAAACAAATAAAAAAAGCATCAGAAAAATAGATAGAACAGTAAGACGTCCATATTTTATTTTATAATAGTCCACTACGCCGTAAGATAGCATTTGCATCACTAATATAATTAGAAAAAATCCTTCCATGATTCTTTATTTAAGCTTTTATATACGATTTATATTTTTCTTACTTTCAAAAATTTATTAAATGTAAGCAAATATTTAAATAAAAAATATTGAAGAATATCGAATTGAAATTCTGATTATTTATAATTTTTTAAAATGCTATGTTTTGCTCATTCATTAGATGTTTTTTGAATTTTAATTCTCTAAGTTATTAACAATTTAATACTATTCAAATATTCCCCAAATACGTTTGTCGTCAACAATCGCATTTGGATTCTCTTTTATTCTTTCTGAAAAAAGATCAAAGCTTCCATAATTGCTTCTCATTTTATAAACAATTAATTTGCCGGCATCATTTATAATTATTTTCCAAACTCTTCTTTCGTTTATTTTAACAGCTGTTCTTCTGACTTCAGTAATCTTAGACAACGAATGTTTTACTACGGGATCTTTTCTCGTTATTTTATACAAATAGTTTTCGTCAAAATAAAAAACAGAACGGTTTAGGAAAAAATATTCTAAACCATATAAAATCATAACTGGACGAGCCGATATTCTTGTTAATGTATTAAGATCCAGATTTGTTCTTTTTTTAAATTCGATTGCTCTTTTTTCTTGTATATGATCTATAAAAGACAAGATTCTTTTGTAATTTAAAACTGCCAAGACAAGCAGGGATAAGACAACAATGATTTTAATGTTCATGTAAAAGATAAATTGGATAGTGAAATTTCGAATCAAACATAATGAAACTATTTAGGTTTATAAAGGCAAAAACACAAATTCTGACTAAAAAAATGAAACACAGTTTTGTAAAAATTATGTATTTGTTGGGAACTAAAAAATGAATTGCCTACAGCTTTAGCTGTAGGAGTAAAGTTGTATTAGAAAATGGCTTTAGCCAAAACTATTGCGGTCTTTGGCTAAAGCCGAATTTAGTATGAGAATAGCAAACCTCCAGCTAAAGCTGGAGGCAACTTATTTTAATATTGTAAATAAATATTGGTTTGTTTAATGGGAAGACTGATAAATAATATTTTATAAAAATTATGAAAAGCGTATCTTACAAAAACAACGCTGTTTTTTACCGAAATTAATTTTCGTTTAAGAATTTTAAATATCTTTGAATTATGAGTACAGCAATAAAACCAAAACATATCGGCAGAAATATAAGCCGTATCAGAGAGCTTAAAGATATGAAACAGGAAGCACTGGCGCAGGCTTTAGGTACAAACCAGCAGGCGATTTCGGCTATTGAAAACAGCGAAACTGTAGATGAGAAAAAACTAATTGAGATTGCAAAAGCTCTTGACGTTTCTGTTGAAGCCATTAAGAACTTTTCGGAAGAAGCGGTTTTAAATGTTATTGGAAATACTTATCACGATAATGGTATTGTAAATGCTGGACTTAATTACCATTGTACTTTTAATCCTTTAGATAAAGTTGTAGAACTTTACGAACGTTTGGTGCAAGCTGAAAAGGATAAAGTGGAGTATTTGGAGAAGTTATTGAAGGGAAAATAATTGTTTTTAAAATATATTAAAACAAAAAAAGAGATCTTAAGATCTCTTTTTTATTTATGCTCTATTGCTGGTACGAGCGGTTTTTTGTAATCTAACATATTTTGCACTACCAAATTATTTAGTTCTTTCCAACTTTCATCATTTCCAATAATAATTTTGAAAGTTTCATTCATGGAGTTTCCAAAAAGCTTATGTTCAGCAGGGCAATCTTTTTCCTTTGTATAAAAGAACAAGGCATAATCAACTGTATAAATAGCATAAGAGTTTGGGCCAAAATTGTATGCACTAAATATTCCGCGAGTTTTGTATTTAGGTTTAATTAAACATAAATAATAATTTGGAATATTTTCTATTTTTCTAGAATGCTCTAATAAATCACTATGTAATTCTTGTAGATTATTATTGAGAAAAACTCTAATTTCTTCTTCTATATTGGATTCAATTGAAAATGTGTCGAATAGTAAGTCTTTAGAAATTGAACATCTCCAAATAAGAGAGTATAAAAATAAATAGAACATTGAGGGATTGATATCTTCACAATGTAAGATCTCTTGATTTTGAATATTTTCCAACTTATATTTTCTGCGTGCATTTTGTAATGAATTTACGTCCGTAAAAACTTTAGAAAAATAGGATTCAATTTTTCCTAGTCGGTTTTCGCACCGGCTACAAAAAATATGATTTTCCTTCGGAATGTCTTGAAGTTTAGTTTGGATTCCATCTTTTGAAACCTGAATACTATGTCTTGGATTTGCGTTTTCGAAAAGTCGTTTGCACATAAATTTAGGAATAATGTGCGAATTACGTTTGTCGGCAATTTGAGTTTTACAGAGCTTACAATTTTGCATCGTTTCTTTGCTATTTGTCATAATGAAATGCTATTATTTCTAGTAAAACTTTTTTATTTTCATCTTGGGGAAGTCTAAATACATAACTAAAAGAGGATTCTCCTTTTTCTCCATTAGAGCTAACATAGTATTCATGATTAATAACTTCCTCTTTAATTGTGTTTAATACATTACTAAAGTCCTTGTTCGTAACAAATAGGATTAAAGCAACTTTTGAATCTCGCCAAGTTAAATACCTATCAAATAATTGAGAAATTGCTTTTAAAAACTCAGAAGTACCGTGCCAAAATTTGCATTCTGCAACAAATAAATTACTACTGTCATTAGCATATTTAAGTATAATATCTGTTTTTCCTCCACGATTAAATGTTTCTCCTGTGGCAGTTGTTCCTTCATATCTTGTTTCTAGAAATAGCAATATTTGATCTCTTAAAGCTTCTTCATCTTTACCTTGATATGTTGAAGGTTTTTTCTCTATGCTTTTGCCTAAATCATATATTACTTTCAAAACATCGTTATACATCTCCATTGCCATGGTCGGTTCGCTAGAAAATTCCTTGTTTTTGGACACTGTAGGTTGCGGAATGTCTCTTTTTGTAATAGTTGGAATTGTAAAAACGGATTCAGTATCTTTATTAATTTTAACATTTATAGCTGTAAAAAAATCATTTTCCTGTTTGAATTTATTTTTTTCATTTTGAAATGCTGATTTTACAGCATTTTCAAAACTACCTTTTATAGATTGGACATTATTATTAATTCTCTCTAAATTATCAAATGCATAAGAGTAGGCTTCGAATTTTACTCTATTAAATTCTCTAACGTCTTGTTTATAAATTGAAAATGAAAATGATACTAGATTATTTTTCACATTTATGTCATAGCTTGTATAAGTTGTTGGATTTGGTTGAACAAAAAATAATTCTTCACTTCCAGTAAATTGATAACTCACGTTAAAGTAATACACTTCAGCATCGAAATATCTCCCCCAATCATCTCTTACTTTCTCTATTTCTTTTTTCGGTTCTGAAACTGATTCAGTTTCAAGATAAATCTTTAATGGTTCAAGTCTATATTTTTCGATTAAATATTCAATAAATTCATCCTCATCGATTTTAAGGATATAATCTTTTCCCTTAGATAATATTTCTTCCCTTATTCTGCCAAAATGTTGACTTGGGAAATCCAACCAAGAAATACCTGAAAATGATTTCATTCTTTTAAATTTAATACAATAAGGTGTTGATAATTAAGTTCTCTTGTTCTTCAAATATAAGTGTTTTTCATTGCTAATTTTTACGGATTTCCGTAGTCGATATATTTTTAGGGTAGTGCAAATAAAAAAGCGAGTAAAATTTTTTCACTCGCTTTAATAATTTATCATGTGTTTTTTTACCCCAAGAAACTCTTCAACTCCTTATAAGTCCCAATCTTCACACTAACTTTCTCCTCATTAATAACACTATCAATCTGAGCAGGGATAGGAAGCGTAATTCCCAAAGCAGGTTCAACAACATCTAAGAATTTAATAGGATGTGCTGTTTCTAAGAAAATACCAATGGCATTAGGATGTTTTTCAAGTTCTTTTTTCAAACCTAAATAACCCACAGCACCGTGCGGTTCTGCAATGTAACCGTCTGTGTTGTATATTTTCTTCATCGCTTCAAGCGTTTCTTCGTCAGTATAACTATAAGAAGAGAAATCTTTTTCGAAAGCTTTTAAGTCATTGTTGTACAATTCCTGAATTCTAATAAAGTTGCTTGGATTTCCAACGTCCATTGCGTTAGAGATTGTTGCTTTAGAAGGTTTTGGGTCGTATTTTCCGTTTTCTAAGAATCTTGGCACGGTGTCGTTTACGTTTGTAGACGCTACGAAATGCTCAATTGGCAAACCTAATTTCTTTGCCATAATTCCGGCGCAGATATTTCCGAAGTTGCCGCTTGGGCAAGAGAAAACTAAAGGTTTGTTTTGGCTTTTCAATGCTTTGTAAGCAAAGAAGAAATAAAACATCTGTGGTAACCAGCGCGCAATATTAATAGAGTTGGCCGAAGTCAGGTTTTTGTGCGCTAAAGTTTCATCTAAAAACGCTTTTTTTACCATATCCTGACAATCGTCAAAAACACCATCAACTTCAAGCGCTTTAATGTTTTGCCCTAAAGTAGTCAATTGTTTTTCCTGAATATCGCTCACTTTTCCAGATGGATATAAAATGACAACATCAACGCCGTCAACGCCAAGAAATCCGCTTGCAACAGCTCCGCCTGTATCTCCGGAAGTAGCTACTAAAACGGTGTTTTTAGCGTCTTTTTTGTCTTTATTGAAATAACCCAGACAACGTGACATAAAACGTGCTCCAACGTCTTTAAAAGCCATTGTCGGTCCGTGAAATAATTCTAATGAATAGATTCCGTTTTCAACTTTCACAACCGGAAAATCAAAAACTAAAGTTTCGGCAATGATTTCTTTTAGTTTTTCTGCAGGTATTTCATCGCCAACGAATTGTTTGATCGCTTCAAAGGCAATTTCTTCGTGGCTTAAACTTTCGATTTTATCAAAAAAAGAAGGATCAAGCGGTGTAATACTTTCCGGGAAATATAATCCTTTGTCAGTGGCTAATCCTTGTATAACAGCTTCCTGAAAAGAAACTTTTGGGGCATTATGGTTTAAACTGTAGTATTTCATTTTTTTTTAGTTCTTAGTGGTTAGTCCTTAGTCCTTAGTTTCTAGTCTTTATCTTTTGCAACTAAGGACTAATTACTAAGGACTAGGGACTCATTTTAAATAATTCTTACACCATCAGGATTAATCTTCGAAACGTGAATTTCATACGGTAAATTCATTTTTTCGTAAACGTCGCTCATGGCTTTGGCAATTTTTTCAGCGGTTTCTTTTCCTCTGCTTAAAGCAAAAATCGATGGGCCGGAACCTGAAATTCCGGAACCTAAAGCACCGTTTTCATAAGCTGTTTGTTTGATTTGGTCGAAACCTGGAATTAAAACGCTTCTAACTGGTTCTACGATTTCGTCGTGAAGTGATCTTCCGATTAAATCATAATCTTTGGTGTAAAGACCAGCGACCAGTCCGCCTACATTACCCCATTGCATGATCGCGCTTTTTAGGGAAACGTTCTGTTTTAAAACCGAACGGGCATCAGACGTTTTTAACTCAATTTGAGGATGAACAACCGTTGCGTATAATTCTTCTGGGCTGTCAATTCTAATGATATCCAAAGGCGAATAACTTCTTACCAAAGTAAAGGCTCCTAAAAGGGCAGGAGCAACGTTGTCGGCATGTGCGTTGCCGCTGGCTAATTTCTCGCCCTGCATCGCAAACTGAACCAAATCTTTACGAGAATATGGTCTTCCTAATAATTCATTAATTCCGAAAACCGCTCCGGCAGAACTTGCAGCACTGCTTCCAATTCCGCTTCCGGCTTTGATGTTTTTATAAATTTCGATTTCAAATCCGAAATCCAATTCATCTAAAGTTTCCAACATTGCTAGCGCCGCAACTCCAGAAACGTTTTTCTCGGTTTCCAAAGGCAAATCGGCACCGACAATTTTAGTGATACGAACTCCTTTTTGATCGACTTTTCGAACAATCATTTCATCGCCCGCATTGTCTAAGCAAAGTCCCAATACGTCAAATCCGCAGGAGAGGTTGGCGATAGTAGCGGGACAGAATAATTTTATTTCTTTCATTTTTGGTTGGTTTTGCCACGAAGGCACAAAGTCACAAAGTTTATTTTTATAGTTTCTGAGATGCTAAGTTTCTAAGATACTAAGTATAAAAAAAACTTAGAAACTTAGCGTCTTAGTGCCTTAGCGGCTATACATTACCAATTCGAATAACGTCGGCAAAAATTCCTGAAGCTGTTACAGCAGCTCCGGCTCCGGCTCCTTTGATCAATAAAGGCTGATCTACGTAGCGATCTGTGTAGAACAAAACGATATTATCTTTTCCTTCTAAATTGTAGAAAGGATGATCTTTCGGAATGAATTGCAGGCCAACGCTTGCTTTTCCGTTTTCGAATTGCGCTACGTATTTCAATCTCGAATCTTTGGCTAAAGCTTCGTTGTAAATACCTTCAAAATGAGAAGCGTGTTTGATTAACGAAGCAAAAAAGTCTTCGTTATTTGTTGTTGCTAAACAGTCTGCAGGCAAAAACGATTCATTTGCAATGGCGTCGATATCCATTTCGTAACCGCTTTCGCGAATCAAGATTAGGATTTTACGAGCTACGTCGATACCGCTTAAGTCGATTTTTGGATCTGGTTCTGTGAAACCTTGAACGCCGGCTTCTTTTACCACATCGTGGAAAGAATTGTCTTTATCAAAATTGTTGAAAATAAAGTTCAAACTTCCAGATAAAACCGCTTGAATTTTATGCACTTTATCGCCAGATGCAATCAGATTTTTTACCGTATCAATAATTGGCAATCCCGCACCAACATTCGTTTCAAATAAAAACGGAGCGTTATATTGACGAGATAAGCTTTTTAGTTTTTTATAATTGTCGTAAGCAGATGAACAAGCAATTTTGTTGCAAGTTACAACGGCAATACTTTCTTTTAAGAATTTTTCGTAAGCTTCAGAAACCGTTGCATTTGCTGTAATATCCACAAAAATGCTGTTACGTAAATTCAGTTCTTTGGCACGTTTGATGAATTCTTCAATGTTTGCTGGTTCACCTTTATCTAAAGCCGAATGCCAATCTTTTAATGAAATTCCGTCTTCATCAAAATACATTTTTCTTGAATTAGATAAAGCGATAACACGGACATTAATCTTCAAATTATCCTTTAAGAATTTCTTTTGGCTGTGAATCTGTTCGATGAATTTTTCTCCCACATTTCCAACTCCCATTACGAATAAATTCAGCTGTTTTGTGTTTTCTTCGAAGAAATTTTCATGCAGTGTATTCAACGCTTTTTTAACATCTCTTTCGTTGATTACAGTGGAAATATTTCTTTCAGAAGCACCTTGTGCAATCGCACGAATGTTTACGTTGTTTTTTCCTAAAGTGCTGAACATTCTACCGCTTAAACCTTGGTGGTTTTTCATGTTTTCGCCCACCAAAGCAATAATGCAAAGGTCTTTTTCTACATAACACGGATCTATTTTGTTTTGCGCAATTTCGATTTCGAATGCTCTATTGATCGCAGCTTCGGCATTATCAGCATCCGAATTCAAGATTCCGATACAAATTGAATGCTCAGAAGAAGCCTGAGTAATAAAAATAACATTGATTTTTTCCTGAGACAATACTTCGAACAAACGTCTTGACGAACCTGCAACACCAATCATTCCTGGGCCTTCAAGTGTTAAAAGCGAAATATGATCAATATGGCTGATTCCTTTTACAACAGTATCTTTTGAAAGAACAGTATCAGAAATTAAAGTTCCTACCGCTTCAGGTTCAAAAGTATTTTTGATTAAAATTGGAATGTTTTTTCTTAAAACCGGCTGAATTGTCGGCGGATACAAAACCTTGGCACCAAAATGCGACAACTCCATCGCTTCTTGATATGAAATATTAGCAATTGGCTGTGCCTGTTTTACAATTTTTGGATTTGCAGTAAACATTCCGTTTACATCAGTCCAGATTTCCAATTGTGCTGCATCTAAAGCTCCTGCAATAATTGCTGCAGTATAATCTGATCCTCCGCGTCCTAAAGTCGAAGTGATTCCGTCTAAAGTCTGCGCAATAAATCCAGGTAAAATGTTGATTCTAGATTTGTTTTCGGCAAAATATTCTTGAATTAGTTTATTCGAAACTTCAAAATTAACTGCTGCTTTTCCAAAGTTATTATCTGTTTTAATCAATTCACGGCTGTCTTTGTAAACGGCATCTTTGTCAATTTGCTGATACGCCTGAGCGATAATAAATGACGAAAGCAATTCTCCAAAACTTAATATAGTATCAGCAGTTCTTGGAGATAATTCGCCCAAAAGGAAACAGCCGTCTAATAAAGTTTCTAAATGATTAATGATTCTTTTTACATGACTTAAAAGACTGCTTTGCTCACTTACCGGAATTAATTCTTTAAGTGTTTCAAGGTGTTTTTTCTCGATTTCAGCAACAACTTCTCTAAAGCTTTCATCGTTTGCCGCCGCTTTTGCTGCTGCAGACTGCAATAAATCGGTTACTTTGCTTAAAGCGGATACGACTACAACTAATTGATCCTGTTTTGCTTTCTTGTTAACAATTTCGAGAACGAGTTTTATATTTTGAGCATTGGCAACCGAAGTTCCGCCAAATTTTAATACTTTCATTTTGTGATATTTTTTCTTTTTATGCAAATATTTTTATGTATCCAATAACTTTCTTCTTTCATGAAAAAAGTATAGGTAACCTAGGATTATATGTGAAAATGTATACCCCTAAGGGGTAGTAGTTGTTGTAGTAGAAATAATGGTAGCAGCAATTGCAACTCTAGTTGGAGTTGTCATTGTAGATTGATATTTTGTGCTGTTACTTTTCATTTTTGATTTTCCAAAAGTACAGTTTTTTATAGAAGCTAAAAACCTAAAAAGCCTTTTTGCGAATATTTTAATAATTCAAATCTCAATAATTCAATATTGAGTATTTGTTAAAATTCAACAAGCTAAATTGAGGTTTTGGCATATTTGGTATTCTATTTTTTATTGTTTTGCTTTTATAAAGAGTTGAATTCTAATTAAAAAATGATGAAAAAGCCATGAGAAAAGAGAAGTTTAGCTTTGAGAATAAATTAAAAGCATAGAATGGCTTTTGTTGAAATTTTAATTATTGTGATAAATTGTTGCTTTTTAATATTGATTTGTTGAATTTTGACGTCTTAAATTGAAAAACATCATGAGAGAAATCCATTATATAAGTACTGAAACGATTACTTTAGAAACACTGCACGAGATTTTATCTAATAATAAAATGCTTGAATTATCAGAAGAAGCTAAAGTAAATGTGCAGAAATGCCGTGATTATTTAGATAAAAAAATGGAGTCGCATACAGCGCCAATTTACGGTATCAATACTGGTTTTGGTTCGTTGTATAGTGTGAAAATCTCAAATGAGAATTTATCTAAGCTTCAAGAAAACTTAGTAAAATCTCACGCTTGTGGAACTGGAGAAGAAGTTCCGTCTGAAATTGTAAAGATGATGCTTTTGCTTAAAATCCAGTCTTTAAGTTACGGACATTCTGGAGTGCAATTGAAGACTTTAGAGCGTTTGGTTGATTTTTATAATAATGATATTCTGCCAATCATTTATACTCAAGGTTCACTTGGAGCTTCGGGAGATTTAGCGCCTTTAGCTCATATGTCATTACCTTTAATTGGAGAAGGAGTGGTGCTTTTTGAAGGGAAGAAAACAGCCTCTGCTGAAGTTTTAAAACATTTTAACTGGGAACCAATTGTTTTACAGTCCAAAGAAGGTTTGGCTTTATTGAATGGAACGCAGTTTATGAGTGCCTATGGAGCTCATATTTTGATTAAAGCTTATAAATATTCGTATTTAGCAGATTTAATTGGAACTATTTCTTTAGAAGGTTTTGATGGAAGAATCGAACCATTCAACGAATTGATTCATTATATACGTCCGCACAAAGGTCAAATTATAACAGCACAAAGAATTACCGAATTCTTAGACGGAAGCGAAATTATCGCTCAAGAAAAGAAACATGTTCAGGATCCGTATTCTTTCCGCTGTATGCCTCAGGTTCACGGTGCTTCAAAAGATGCTATTGATTATGTTCGAAAAGTATTCAAAACCGAAATCAATTCGGTTACTGATAATCCAAATATATTCATAGAAGCCGATCAGATTATTTCTGGAGGAAATTTCCATGGACAGCCATTAGCTTTAGCTTTGGATTTTATGGCTATTGCTTTGGCAGAATTAGGAAGCATTTCAGAAAGAAGAACCTATCAGTTGATTTCTGGATTGCGTAACCTTCCGGCATTTTTGGTCGATAATCCAGGGCTAAATTCTGGTTTAATGATTCCGCAATATACAGCAGCCAGTATTGCGAGTCAAAATAAACAATTGGCTACTCCAGCAAGTATAGATAGTATTGTTTCAAGTAACGGTCAGGAAGACCATGTGAGCATGGGAGCAAACGGAGCGACAAAAGCCTTACGAATTTTAGATAATTTAGAGCGTATTTTGGCGATAGAATTGTTGAATGCATCACAGGCAATTGCGTACAGAGAACCGCTAAAATCAAGCGATTTTGTCGAAATGTTCTTAAGCAGTTACCGCGAAGTGGTACCTCTGGTAAAAGAAGACAGAATCTTACATAATGATATAGAAAACACAGTGTTATTCCTAGAGAGTTTCCAAATAGAAAACGATTTGTTAACAATGGCTTAACATTGCAAAATATTATTGAAGTAATTTTGCACTATCAAAAATAAAACAATGTCAATAAACAGTATTTTCCAATTTTTAGTGCCGAAAGACAAAAAATTCTTTCCACTTTTTGAAGAGGCTTCAAGCAATTTAATTGAATTAGCTTCTAACTTACACGAAGCTGTAAATTTACCATTAAAAGAAAGAGAAATTCTTTTTCAAAAAATTGACGAATTAGAACAAAAAGGAGAAGACATTACCCGTCAGACTAACCTTGAGTTAAGCAGAAACTTTATTACTCCATTTGATAGAGAAGATATTCACACGTTAATTACTTCAATTGACAACGTTGCAGATTATCTTCACGGTGCATCTAGCCGTATGAGATTGTATCAAGTTGATAAGATTACAAAATCTATCAGAAAGATGACAGAAATCAACCTTGAAGCTTGTCAAAACATTGACAGTGCAGTAAAAGAGTTGAGAAACTTACAAAATTTTAAAGTTATTAAAGATGCGTGTGCTAGAATTAACAAACTAGAAAACAAATCGGATAACGTTTATAACAAAGCAGTTTTTGAAATTTTTGAAAACGAAACAGATGCTAAAAATATTATTAAATATAAAGAAGTGTTATCTGTTTTAGAATCAGCAACAGACAAATGTAAGAGTGTTGCGAACATACTGGAATCTATTTCTGTAAAACATTCTTAATTCAATTTTTCATTCTGAAGTTATAATTTTATGACGCTACTTATATTAATTATAGTACTAGCCTTAATTTTTGATTACATCAATGGTTTTCATGATGCGGCAAATGCTATAGCGACTGTTGTTGCAACAAAGGTTTTGACACCTTTTCAGGCGGTTGTCTGGGCAGCATTTTTTAACTTTCTGGCGTATTGGGTTTTTGGATTTGGTGTTGCGGATACTGTTGCCAAAACAGCGCACACAATGGAAATTAACCTTGTCGTGATCCTAGCCGGAGTTATTGCGGCAATTTGCTGGAACTTATTGACTTGGTGGTTGGGAATTCCTTCCAGTTCTTCACATACATTAATTGGTGGTTTTGCCGGAGCAGCCGTTGCGCATGCTATTGCAGTTCATGGTTTCTCTGGTTATGTTGGAGAAGACGGAGCAACTCACTACTGGTATGAAATTGTAAGCTGGTATAAGGCTGGTAAAGATGGGGGAATGCCCTCGGGAGTTATTATTATTATTGCATTTATTGTTTTAGCGCCTTTATTAGGAGCTTTGGCTTCCTATTTAATTTCAATTTGGTTACTTAATGCTTCTCGGAAAAGTATCGGTCCAAAAATCTTTACTGTAGCTTTAATGCTTGCTACTATTTGGTTTGTTTACGTTCAAATGGTTTCTTATGAAGAAATTGTAGAGCACGGAAAACCTCGTTTTGAATCTCACTTTTGGAGTGTAGTATTTGATTCTCATAATATTAAATGGTTTTTAGTTGCTTTTATTGTTTTAACAGTAAGTGCATTTTGTTTAATATTCAGTAGCTTAAATCTACATCAGGCTGATGCTGCTTTAAAGAAAATGCAATTATTATCTTCTGCAGCTTTTAGTTTAGGTCACGGAGGTAATGATTCTCAAAAAGTAATGGGTATTATTGCGGCTGCGGTTGCCGTATATATTAATACAAATCCTGGTGTTCATATGGATGCTTGGTTAGATGTTGTATTGCCAAACGATGATGCAGGCATTAAAGGTGTAATGCCAAGCTGGATTCCGTTAGCGTGTTATTCTGCCATTGCAGCAGGAACTTTAAGTGGTGGATGGAAAATTGTAAAAACAATGGGTTCTAAAATCACAAAAGTAAGTTCGTTTGAAGGTGTAGCCGCTGAAACAGCTGGTGCTTTGACACTTTACTTTACAGAACACTTAAAAATTCCAGTAAGTACAACGCATACCATTACAGGATCTATTATTGGAGTTGGATTAACAAAACGTGTTTCTGCCGTAAGATGGGGAGTTACAGTAAGTTTAATCTGGGCTTGGATTTTGACTATTCCAATTTCAGCTTTGTTGGCAGGTTTGGTTTATTTTATTCTAAGTGTATTTATTTAGTAAAATGATTATGGTAAAATGTGAGATCTGAATCGCATTTTTCTCTAGATATTTAAAAGCCGATTTCTTTTTGAAATCGGCTTTTTTGTTTTGTGAAATTAAAACTTCTGTAGATTTTTACGGTTGTGTTTTCTTTTGTAATGCGTCTGTTTAAGATGTTTTTGATCTGTAGAAATGATGCTTATTGTCCCGTCAATTTCTAACATGGCAAGTTTGACATCGGTAAGATGTTCTAAACCATGTTCGCGTGCTGCTTCTTTTAGTTCGTCATGTGAAATATCTAATTTGCTTAGAGTTTTAAAATCTAGCTTTCCATCATGAATTAATACTTCAGGTTTGTCAAGTAATAAATTGCTTAAAGTTTTAGAGTTGCGGGTTAATTTTTTAATTGCAAAATTGATTACGAATAAAACCAGTGCTGCAACCAATCCGCCAAGAAGGCTAGTATCTGGGCCAACCATTGCATTTTGAACTGAGTTGCTAATTAGCAAAATCAAAATAATATCGGCCGTGTTTAATTGTGAAAGTTCTTTTTTGCCGAATATTCGTAAGGCAATCGTCATGAAAAAATAGACAGCTACACTTCTGATGATTATATCTAAATAAGGAAATTGAATCATTTTACTATTTTTTTTATTAAAGTTAAATAAAAAAGCTTTGCCAAAGTTTTAAACTTCGACAAAGCTTCTAAATTATTAATCGATAATTAAGTTTAAGTGAACTTAATTATAATTTGAAATTCTTTTCAATCGCTCTAATCATTTCTCCAGCAACATCTTTATTGGTTGCACCTTCAATTCCTTCAAGACCTGGAGAAGAATTTACTTCCAGTAATAATGGACCTTTAGAAGAACGGATAATATCAACGCCAGCCACTTTTAAATCCATTGCTTTTGCTGCTTTAATGGCGATCTTTTTCTCTTCGGCAGTTACTTTTATTACAGATGCAGTTCCGCCAAGGTGAATATTGGCTCTAAATTCGCCTGGCATAGCTTCGCGTTGAATGGCTGCAACGACTTTTCCGTCAATTACAAAACAGCGGATATCTTTTCCGTTAGCTTCTTTTATAAATTCTTGAACTAAGATATTAGCATTTAAACTTTTGAAAGCATTAATAACACTTTCTGCAGCTTTTTTGGTTTCGGCTAAAACAACGCCTTTTCCTTGTGTTCCTTCTAATAATTTTACAATTAAAGGTGAACCGCCCACCATCTTAATCAAATTGTCTGTATCAAGCGGAGAATTGGCAAATCCAGTTGTTGGAATATCAATGCCACTGTTTAAAAGCAGTTGTAAAGAATATAATTTGTCTCGTGATTGAGTTATGGCTGTAGCCGAGTTTAAACAGAAAACCTTTAAAGCTTCAAACTGACGTGTCAAGGCACATCCGTAAAAAGTAATACTTGGTCGAATTCTCGGAATAATAGCATCAAATTGATTTAAGATTTTTCCGCCTCGGTAGTGAATTTCAGGAGTCTTAGCATCCAATTTCATGTAACATTCCTTGATGTTCAAAAAGTGCATTTCATGGCCACGCATTTCGCCCGCTTCCATAATTCTTTTGTTGCTGTACAATTCAGGATTACTAGCTAGAAGCCCAATTCGTAAACCGGAACTTGCTTTTTCTGAGTTTTGATATAATTCTTTTAATGATTCTGGAGTAGGCTGTCCTAAAAGATATTTTTGCTCTGGATCGACTAAAACTCTTCCGCTCATAGCTTCGCGTCCTAAAAGCATTCTAAATCCCATAGAATCGCGGTTAGTCAAAGTCATTTCGATTGGCCATTTAGTATCGCCAATTTTTAAACTGGTTTGAATCACATAACGATGTTCTCTAAAACCGCTTGAGCTTTTAACGATTCGCTTGTCAACCAAAGGTGCTTCACAATGAATAATAGTTTTAATATTATTCTGAATTGGATTAATATCAAATTTAACCCAATTGGCATCATTTTTTATAAAAGGAGCTATGTTTAGAGCGTGCATTGCCGAAGTTTTAGCGCCAGAATCAACACGAGCCTTGATTGTCGGGATTCCAAGTTCTGGAAATGAGCACCATTCTTCACTGCCTAAAATGACTTTGTTTTGAAGCATATGTTTTTATTTAGTTTTATGATCTGTTGGTTGTAATTGTTTTAAACACATAGAAGCATAGTATTTGAAACTGCATAAAAGGCGTTTCACTTGCATAAATTCACATAGTTTGCTATGTGTTAGAAACTAGTTTCTTTTGATTTTCCTTTCTTTAGTAAAGTAAAAAATCTATGTTTCTATGTGTTTAAATGTTTTTTTTAATTTCACTACCCAACAGGTTTTGTTATAGAATTTAAATCCAAAAATAGCTATTTGCTTTTATTAAAGATAGTGATTTTTGCAAAAAAAATACCCGTTATGTTATGAAAACGTAACGGGTAAGTTATTTCTGTTATAAATTTTAACTAATTTACTGATTTGTCGGCTCTTCGGCTTTGTGAATTTCAACTGATAATTCTTGTGAATCATCTTTTAAGTCCATCAAGATTTCATCGCCTGAATGTATTTTAGAAGTGATGATTTCTTCCGCTAACAAATCTTCAACATATTTCTGGATTGCTCTTTTCAGCGGTCGAGCTCCAAACTGCTTATCAAAACCTTTTTCAGCAATAAATGCTTTTGCTTTTTCTGTCAAGCTTAGTTTGTATCCTAACTCTGCAATACGAGAATATAGTTTTTTTAATTCGATTTCGATAATTAAATCAATATCAGCTTTTTCTAGTGCGTTGAATACAATTACGTCATCAATTCTGTTTAAGAATTCAGGAGCAAAAGTTTTTTTCAATGCATTTTCGATAATGCTTTTTGAATTCTCATCGGCCTGAGCTGTTCTTGCTGCAGTACCAAATCCAACTCCTTGTCCGAAATCTTTTAACTGACGAGCACCAACGTTAGATGTCATGATGATGATCGTGTTTTTAAAGTCAATTTTACGACCTAAACTATCAGTCAGATATCCGTCATCTAAAACCTGAAGCATCATATTGAATACATCTGGGTGTGCTTTTTCGATCTCATCTAAAAGTACAACACAATATGGTTTTCTGCGAACTTTTTCAGTTAATTGACCACCTTCTTCGTACCCGACATATCCCGGAGGCGCTCCAACTAAACGAGAAATCGCAAATTTCTCCATGTATTCACTCATGTCAATACGAACTAAAGCATCTTCAGAATCAAATAATTCTTTTGCTAATACTTTAGCTAGTTGTGTTTTACCAACACCAGTCTGACCTAGGAATATGAATGAACCAATTGGTTTATTAGGGTCTTTAAGTCCAGCTCTGTTACGTTGAATAGAACGTGCAATTTTAAGAACTGCTTCGTTTTGACCAATTACTTTGTTCTGAATTAATTCAGGTAATTGAGCTAATTTATTGCTTTCTGTTTGCGCAATTCTATTAACCGGAATTCCAGTCATCATCGAAACAACATCGGCTACATTATCTTCTGTAACTTCAATTCGGTTGTTTTTAGAATCTTCTTCCCATTGTTCTTGTGCGATAGCTAAATCTTTTTCGATACGTTTTTCATCGTCGCGAAGTTTTGCAGCCTCTTCATATTTTTGTTTTTTAACAACCATATTTTTAAGCTCGCGAACTTCTTCCAATTGACGCTCTAAATCCAAAATTTGTTTCGGAACATCAATGTTGGTGATATGAACACGTGATCCGGCCTCGTCCATTGCATCAATAGCTTTGTCTGGTAAGAAACGCTCAGACATATATCTGTTCGTTAACTTAACACAAGCCTCAATAGCTTCTGGAGTATAAGTCACATTGTGGTGATCTTCGTATTTGTCTTTTACGTTATTCAAAATAGCGATTGTTTCTTCAACAGATGTTGGTTCAACAATAACTTTTTGGAAACGTCTTTCTAATGCACCGTCTTTTTCAATATATTGTCTGTACTCATCAAGAGTAGTAGCACCAATACATTGGATTTCGCCTCTCGCTAAAGCAGGTTTGAACATGTTTGAAGCATCAAGCGAACCTGTTGCTCCTCCAGCGCCTACAATAGTGTGGATTTCATCAATAAAAAGAATAATATCATCGTTTTTCTCCAGCTCGTTCATTACGGCTTTCATTCTTTCTTCAAACTGTCCTCTGTATTTTGTTCCAGCAACTAAACTTGCTAAATCAAGAGTCACAACACGTTTGTTGAAAAGAATACGAGATACTTTCTTTTGAATAATACGTAAGGCAAGTCCTTCTGCGATAGCAGATTTACCAACCCCAGGTTCTCCAATAAGAAGTGGATTGTTCTTTTTTCTACGGCTTAGAATTTGTGAAACACGTTCAATTTCTTTTTCGCGTCCTACAACTGGATCTAGTTTTCCTTCTTCGGCCATTTCTGTTAAATCTCTCCCAAAATTATCTAAAACTGGAGTCTTAGATTTTTTGTTTGACTTATTGGCGGGATTATTAAAACTACTTTCTTTTAGACTGTCATCTTGTCCTGAATCGTCATTGTACGATTCGTTTCTTGGCAAGTTTTCTAAGAATTCTTCTTCGTTTGGAGTCATATTTAAATACTGTTCTTTAGCTACATCATAATCTATTTTTAGTTTATTCAGTAACTTGGTTGTTGGATCGTTTTCGTTGCGCAAGATACATAACAGCAGGTGTGCCGTGCTTATTGATGAACTTTGAAATACTTTTGCTTCAAGAAAAGTGGTCTTCAGGGCTCTTTCGGCCTGTCGGGTAAGATGAAGATTCTTCTTTTCTGCATTTACTTCAACGCTCAGGTTAGCAGGGCTCAGTATTTCTACCTTTCTGCGTAAATGATCTAAATCGACTGCTAGGTTATTAAGTATATGAATAGCTTTTCCGTTACCATCTCTTAAAATGCCCAGCATTAGATGTTCAGTACCAATAAAGTCGTGGCCCAAACGTAGTGCCTCTTCCTTACTATACGTAATAACATCTTTTACTCTTGGTGAAAAATTATCATCCATAATATATAATTGGTATTGTAAATTTAGTGAATTACTGTTTTAAAAACAAAAACCGTACCCTTCGAAAAGTCTTGTCAGCTAATAGACGAAAAAAAAGACAATAAAAGCGTTAAAAAACGCTTAATTTATTAACTAAAAGCCAAAATAAAGTTGTTAATAAATCATTTAAATAAGTGTAAGGAAATAGCTGAAAAAATTTTAAAAAAACGTATCTTGGCACGCTTTGAAACTATTATAATTATTTAATATAACAACTTATGTCTGAAGGAGAAAAGTTAATTCCTATTAACATTGAAGATGAAATGAAATCAGCTTACATCGATTATTCGATGTCAGTAATTGTATCAAGAGCACTTCCGGATGTTAGAGATGGCTTGAAACCAGTGCATCGAAGAGTTCTTTATGGAATGTATGATTTGGGAGTAACTTCAAGATCTGCCCATAAAAAATCTGCAAGAATCGTGGGAGAGGTTCTGGGTAAGTACCACCCGCACGGAGATACCTCTGTTTACGACGCAATGGTTCGTATGGCTCAAGAGTGGAGTATGCGATATTTATTAGTTGATGGTCAAGGTAACTTTGGATCTGTCGATGGAGATAGTCCAGCAGCAATGCGTTATACTGAGGCTAGAATGCGCAAAATTTCTGAGGAAATTATGGCAGATATCGAAAAAGAAACTGTTGATTTTCAGCTAAACTTTGACGATACCTTATATGAACCAAAAGTAATGCCTACAAAAGTTCCTACTTTATTAGTAAATGGAGCAACAGGTATTGCAGTTGGTATGGCAACTAATATGCCACCACACAATTTAACTGAAGTTATCAATGGTACTTTAGCGTACTTAGATAATAACGATATTGAAGTTGATGAATTAATGACACATATTAAAGCACCAGATTTTCCAACTGGTGGTGTAATATATGGTTATGAAGGTGTTCGTGAAGCTTTTAAAACGGGTCGAGGACGTATTGTAATGCGTGCGAAAGTTGGTTTTGAAGAAGTAGATGGAAGAGAATGTATTATTGTTACTGAAATTCCTTATCAAGTTAACAAAGCCGAAATGATTAAACGTACGGCTGATTTAGTTAACGAGAAAAAAATTGAAGGTATTGCGAATATCCGTGATGAGTCAGATAGGACAGGTATGCGTATCGTTTATATCTTAAAACGTGATGCTACTCCAAATGTAGTTTTAAATACCTTATATAAGTATACTCAATTACAGTCTTCTTTTAGTGTAAATAATATTGCATTAGTAAAAGGACGTCCTCAATTATTGAATCTGAAAGATATGATTCATTATTTTATTGAGCACCGTCACGATGTAGTAGTAAGAAGAACACAGTTTGAATTACGTAAAGCAGAAGAAAGAGCGCATATTTTAGAAGGATTAATTATTGCTTCGGATAATATTGATGAAGTAATTGCGTTAATTAGAGGGTCTAAAAATACTGATGAGGCAAGAGAAAAATTAATCGAGAGATTTAAATTGTCAGATATTCAGGCTCGTGCAATTGTTGAGATGCGTTTACGTCAGTTAACAGGTCTGGAGCAGGATAAATTAAGAGCTGAGTTTGATGAATTAATGAAATTAATTGAGCATTTGAAAGCTTTATTAGCAGATGTTAATTTAAGAACTGACTTAATTAAAGAAGAACTTACTGAAATTCGTGATAAATATGGGGATGATCGTCGTTCTCAAATCGAATATTCTGGAGGTGATGTAAGTATTGAAGATTTAATTGCTGATGAAAGTGTAGTTATTACAATTTCGCATGCTGGTTATATCAAACGTACGAATTTATCTGAGTATAAAACACAGAATAGAGGTGGAGTTGGACAGAAAAGTGCGGGAACAAGAGATCAAGATTTCTTAGAGCACATGTTCGTAGCAACAAACCACCAATATATGATGTTCTTTACGCAAAAAGGAAAATGTTTCTGGATGCGTGTTTATGAAATTCCAGAAGGAAGTAAAACAGCAAAAGGTAGAGCAATTCAGAACTTGGTAAATATTGAAAGCGATGATAAAGTAAAAGCTTTCATTTGTACACAAGACTTAAAAGATAAAGATTATATCAATACACATAACCTTGTAATGGTAACGAAAAAAGGTCAGGTGAAGAAAACTTCTTTAGAGAAATATTCTAAACCAAGAGCTAATGGAGTTGCGGCGATTACAATTAAAGAAGGTGATGAATTAATCGGAGCACAGTTAACGAACGGAGAAAGCCAAATTATTATGGCTGTGAAGTCTGGTAAATTGGTTCGTTTTGAGGAGACTAAAACGCGTCCGATGGGAAGAACTGCTTCTGGAGTTCGTGGAATTACTTTAAAAGATGAGTCTGATGAAGTAATCGGAATGGTAACTGTTGATAAAAATGATATTACAGAATCTCAGATCTTAGTGGTAACTGAAAACGGATACGGAAAACGTACCAAATTAGTTGACGAAGATGGAGAAGATGTGTATAGAATTACAAACCGTGGAGGTAAAGGTGTTAAAACACTTAATATTACGGAGAAAACAGGTAAATTAATTTCTATCAACGCGGTTACTGATGCAGATGACTTGATGATTATCAATAAATCTGGATTGACTATCAGAATGGCAATTGAAGATTTACGTGTTATGGGACGTGCTACTCAAGGGGTTAGGTTGATTAACCTTAAAGGTAAAGATTCTATCGCTGCAGTAACTAAAGTAATGAAGGATGATGCTGAAGAAGTAGTTGTAGATGAGGATGGAAATGTAATTGAGTCTGTAATCGAAAGAGTTAAGCCTGATCTTGATGAAGTTCTTGAAGATGATGGAACTGTTGAAGATGACGACGATTCTGATGATGAAGTAATTGATGATGAAGATGACGCAGATTCTGAGGAAGAAGAGTCAGAAGAATAATCAAATTAAATAAAAAATTTAAATACAAATAAATCACTATGAAAAGTAAATATGTAATACTAGCATCAGCATTACTGATCTCTGTAGCTACGTTTGCTCAAAAAGATCAAATTAAAAACGCTGAAAAAGCATTAAAAGGTGGTGACGCACAAGGTGCAATTACAATCTTAAAAGATGCTGAAAATTTAGTAGCAAATGCTAAAGATACTGAGCAGGCTCAATTTTATTTCGTTCAAGGAAATGCTTATTTAGAGTTAGCAAACAAAAAAGTTGAGGAAAGCAAAAATTTGTCTGCTGCAGCTGAGAGTTATAAAAAATTAATTGAAGTTGAAAAAACTTCAGGAAAACAAAAATTTTCTACTCAAGCAGCGACTTCAATTACTAATATTAAAGGTCAGTTGATTAACTCTGCTATTGCCGATACTCAAGCGAATAAACATGCTGAAGGAGCGAAAAAATTGTATGAGGCTTATGCTTTAGATAAAAAAGATACAATTAACTTGTATTATGCTGCTTCAACCGCTGTAAATGCACAAGATTTCGATTTAGCATTGCCAATGTATGAAGAGTTGAAAAAAGTGAACTATTCTGGAAAAGGTACTTTATATTTAGCTGAAAATAAAGCTAATAATAATGAGGATAACTTTGCCAATGCTAAAGAAAGAGATATGGCTGTAAAATTAGGTACACACGAAAAACCTAAAACAGAAGCTATTCCTTCAAAAAGAGGTGAGATCTACAAAAACTTAGCGTTAATCTTAGTTCAAAAAGGACGTACTGAAGATGCTAAAAAAGCAATTGCAGATGCTAGAAAAGCAAATCCAGAAGATACTTCTTTAATCTTGACAGAAGCTAACTTATATTTAGAGACTAAAGATTTTGATACTTACAAAAAGTTAGTTAATGAAGCTTTGGAGAAAGATCCAAATAATGCTGATTTAGTATTTAACTTAGGAGTACTTAGTGCAGGTGCAAATAATAATGCAGATGCTGAGAAATATTACTTAAAAGCAATTGAAATCAATCCTAATTATGCTAATGCTTATTTAAATCTTGCAGCGTTAAAGTTAGAAGCTGAAAAACCAATCATTGATGAAATGAATAAATTAGGTACTTCTGCTAAAGATATGAAACGTTACGATGTTTTAAAAGCTCAGAGAGAAAGTGTTTTCAAAGGTGTAATTCCTTACCTTAAAAAAGCAAATGAATTAGATCCTAAGAATGAGGATGTTTCTAAAACATTATTAGGAGTTTACAGTGCTCTTGAAATGACTGCTGAAGCTAAAGCATTAAAAGCTAAAATGTAATAAGGCATTCGTTTTAAACATAAAAAAAGCCATTCGAAATCGAATGGCTTTTTTTTATGTTTATTTTTTTTAGTTAACTAATTCAGCTGATAATGTAATCGTAGTATTTAACAGTTTAGAAATTGGACAGATTTCTTTTGCTTTGTTAGCTGTAGCTGTAAACTCCTCAGCAGAAATTGAAGGGACTTTTCCTTTTAAATCTAAGTGAATTAAAGTGATTGAACCGTCTTCAAAAGTTACTGTTGCTTCTGTGGTTAAATCATCAGCGGTAAATCCTCCTTCATTCAGTAAAAAGCTTAATTGCATCGTAAAACAGCCAGAATGTGCCGCCGCAATTAGTTCTTCTGGGTTTGTGCCAACACCATCAGCAAATCTTGTTTTAAAAGATAGTTGAGCATTGTCTAAAGTGGTACTTTGAGTACTGATAGTTCCTGTTCCTTCCATACCAGTTCCTTTCCAGTTGGCGTGTGCTTTTCTTGTAAATTTCATCTGTGTGGTATTAAAATTAATAAAATGTTGTTATTTGTTTGATTATCAAAAGATAATGTGGTAAATCAAATATAATCAATATTTTACAGAATTGTTTTATAGAATTTAATTAGAATGTTAAGTTTTGGATTTTTGGTTGGATTAGGTTTTTACCGCAATCCCCATAGCTATCGGGAGCAAAGATTTTTTTATTAGGTTGTGTTCGTAAATAAAAAGTTCACAAAGCTTTATATAGATAAAGCTTTGTGAACTTTACTTTTTTTAACAATCAGAAACATAAAAAAATATTTGCGTGCTTTGCAGTAAAAGAAACATTTAAGATATAAAAAAAAGGTGCAATGAAAAATTTCACTACACCTTCTATGATTTGCTTTAACTCAGTTCTTATTCCTGACCTAAGTTTCTTAGTTGTTTCAGTTTATCTTTCCAAACTTCAAGGCTTTCCTTATGAATAGCAATGTTTTTGCGTACTTCAGTAACAATTGAGTTTTCTTTTTTAGAATTTTTAGTATTGGCAAAAAACTGAATATTGTTTTCTAACTGGAAAATTTCATTTTGAACTTCTTCAATTTTACGCATAATAAAGATTTTTTCATTATCTAATTTACGAGTATCATTGCTGTCAGAAAGAGAATCAATACGATTAGCAAAACGCATCATTTCAGATTCTTTTTTGCTTAAACTTAATTTTTCAAAAAGAGCATCTAGGATTTTATTGAATTTTCCTTCGATATGACGTCTTGAAAAAGGTACTTTTCCAAAGCCTTTCCAAGTTTCAATGTGTGCTTTTATAGCGTCTAAATCTGTTTTGTGGTCTCCGGTTAACTGAAAAGCTCTCAAGGTTTCCAAGTAAGCTTTTTTGTTGTCAAAAGCGGCTACTTCTTCACTGTTTTCTTCAGATTTGTGTTCTTTTAATTTGTCGAAATAATGATTGCAGGCATCTTTAAATTCTTTCCAGATTTTGTCTGAATATTTTTTAGGAACGTGACCAATTTGTTTCCATTCTTCCTGGATTTGTTTCATTACAGGAGTTGTGGCTTGAAAATCGGTGCTTTCTTGTAATTCTTTTGCTTTAGCTACAAGAGCAAGTTTTTTATTTAAATTATCAGTTTGATCTTTCTTAATATCTTTATAGAAAGAATTTTTAAAAGCATTAAAGTTTCTAACAGCCGTTTTAAAAGCAGCCCAAGTTTCTTCGTTTACCTCAGAAGGAACTTTTCCAGCTGCAAAAAACTCATTTCTTAATTCTTCTACTTTTTGAATTTGTACAAGCCATTGCGAGTGAGAATTTACTTTTTCGGTGCCTAAAACCTCAATTTTAGAAATGATTTCTTTCTTAATCTCAAGATTTTGCTGTTCGTTAGCTCTTTGGTTTTCAAACAAAACTTCTCTCCTGTCGTGTATCTTTTTAGTTAGCTCGCTAAATTGATTCCAAATTTCGTCACGGTGTTCTTTAGAAACTGGTCCGATATCTTCTTTCCAAATTCGGTGTAAATCCTGTAACTCACGGAAAGATTTGTTTACATCTGTATCGTTTACTAATTCTTCGACACGAGCGATAATTTTTTGTTTTAATTCTAAGTTGTGTTTAAAATCTAAATCTCTCGCTTCACGGTCTAAATGAAGATAATCATAGAAATTCTCCACATGAAAATGGTAATTGTTCCAAACGTGATTGTATTTGTCTTTTGGAATTGCACCAGCATTTTTCCATCTTTCTCTTAACTCATTAAAATGTTTAAGAGTGTCTTTTATGTTTTCCTGCGGATTGATTAGTTCTTTTAATTCCTCAACTATTGCCAGACGAGTTTCTAAATTTGTTTTTAGATTAGTTTGTAAATGCTTGAAATGAATATTCCTTTTATCTCTAAAAACATTATAATATTCGTCAAATTTTGATTTTAAAGGTAAATGATATTCAAATTCTTCATTTGGATCTGTGTTAGAAGCCAGAAACTCTTCTTTCTTTTCCTCCAAAAGATGATGATACTGTAGTAAGAAAGCTTTTTTAATTTCTTCAATATGATCTTTTACAGACATTACTTTGTCTGTATTAACCAATTTCTTTAATTCATCTACAAGTGCATCTAAAGAAAATGTGTTATAATCCTGCATTGGAATATCATGACGTTCTTTTAAAGTCTCGTCTTCACTCTCAGCAGCATTTGAATTGGTGATCACATCCAATGCTTCTTGATTCGCATTTTCAGTAGTATCATCGTTATTTTGAGTTTCTGAAGTTGAATTCTCAACTAAAGTTTCAGGATCAGATATTTCAATTGCATCATTTGCTGTAGCATCATTGCTTTCGATTCCTGATTTTCCGTCTGCATCATGCAGGTTATCATTCTTTTCTTCTAACATCTTTAAAATGTATAAGGTTTTTATTTTAAACAGAGCGAAAGATAGTAAAGGTGTTTCTAAATACAAAATAAATCGCTTGATTATGCTGTATTTTACGACGAAATTCTTATTCTTTAAGCTTATTCACTATTATGTTGAATTTCTTTTGATTGAATAACTGAGGTATCCATAAATTCAAAATCTGCATTCTTTTTTTGATTATTACTGTAAAAATGTAAATTAGTAAGGTTCTATTGATTTTTTTCTTTGACTAGAAAAGAATCAAAACCCCCATTTCAATTCCAAAATTATAGGTTCTGTTTGCGCCAAATCCTGCGCTGGGATGCACATATACTAGATTTGTAGGTGTAATTTTCCGCCCAAATTCTAAAAAAGCATTGTTTTGAAAACCATCTATGATAGCATTGTATCTAAAAGCAACATCTCCTGCGACCCAATTTTTTCCAAAAAAATGAAGGACTACATTTTCAAAAATGGTAACACTTATATCGTTTCGATCATTTTGACCAGCAAAACTTCCTTGATATTCTAGAGTTGACAGCCATAGAATTTTTTTCTCAAATAAATATTTTCCATAAATTACTGCAGGCATTGCAACCCATTTTCCTGTCCCAAAATTGGGATCTGCGGCAGTATTGGCATACACTCTTGCTCTTACTGCAATTCCGTTTGTATTTTTCATGTAAGGAATATAACTTATTCCCATACCGACGTCTCCAATTGCTGTTTTGTTTATAGAGTTGGTATTTGCAGAAATTAATGGAAGATCAAAACGTAAATTCCAAGCTTTGTTTCCAATTGGAAGCAGAACACGCAATTGAGTAGTGTTAAATGATCCATTATTGGTATCTAAATACTCATCAAAAAATATAATTGTCTTAAGAAAATAGTGATAACGAGGCTCAGAGAAAGGACTTTGTAAGGTATCGTTTTTCTGAGCTGAAAGAAGATTGTGAAATAAAAAAAATAAAATGCTAAATACTTGTATTTTTCTCATAACCACCTGTTAATAAGTGATTTAAAAATACAAAAAATACGTTAACATTTTATTTTTTACTTCTTTTTATTTGTTCCAAATTTTCCAAGCTTTTTCTGCCTGAAAAATCAGCATGTCGTGACCGTTTTTGATTACAGCACCTTTTTCTTTTGATAATTTTAGAAATGTAGTTTCTGCGGGATTATAAATTAAGTCGTAAGCAATATGCTTCTCTGTAAAAAACTCATAAGGCAAGCTTGGACAGGCATCAATGTTTGGACTTGTTCCCACTGGCGTACAGTTGATTATAATTTGGAAATTATCAAAAGTAGTGGCATTGATCAAATCGTAATCGATAATATTTTCTTTCGCTTCTCTGGAAACAAAAGTATACGGAATACCCAATTCATCTAGAGCAAAAGCAACACCTTTAGAAGCACCGCCTGTTCCCAGAATAAGCGCTTTTTTATGATGTGGTTCTAAAAGCGGTTCTAAAGACTTTTTAAATCCGTAATAATCGGTATTGTAGCCTTTTAATTTGCCACTTTTAGTGAATTTTATGGTATTAACAGCACCAATTAAAGTAGCTTTTCTTGATAATTTATCTAAGAAAGGAATAACTTGTTCTTTGTAAGGAATGGTAACATTTAACCCTTTTAAATCTGGATTGTTTTTAATTAATTCAGTGAAATAATTAATTTCCGAAATGTCAAAATTCTCATAGCTGTTACCAGCAAAAACTTCATTTTTAAATTTTTCTGTAAAATAACCTTTTGAAAAAGAATAACTAATGTTACGCCCTAATAATCCAAAACGTCTTCTTAATAAAATATCAACCATTCTTATTTACGATGTTTTTCTATGTAATTTTTTACTGTTTTTTTTGACCAAACCACAGGAAATAAATCTTCAATTAAGATATAGTTATCAAAATTAAGACGTAAGCCATTGCTTAAGTGGAATTTAGCTTTTGTGGTATCTTGAATCATAAAGTACAATCCAGCCAAACGATATTCAATTTCGTTTTCCTCAGGAAAATATTCCGACGCTTGTAACAAAGTCTGAATAGCACTTTCGAATTCTCCTAAAAACTGTAGAATATCAACCCAGTATAACCAAGTATCTAATGCATAATCTCCAAACTCAACCGCTTTTCTAAAACCGAATTCGGCTTCTTCAAAGAAATTCATGTGTTTGTTGATTGTCGCATATCTTTTCCAGTATAAACGATTCTGATTGTCAATTGCCAAAGCTTTATTGACAAAGAATAATGCTTTTTGATAGTTTTTCTGACGAAGGTGAAAATCTGTTATCGCAATCCATCCTTTATCTAAAAGAGGATCTTCATGAACAGTCTGGTTATAGTATTGAATTGCTTTAGCTAAATTTCCTAGTTTTTCGTAACATTTTCCAATTCGAAGAAGAGCGTAAGATGTTGCGTCGTCTAGTTCTATTGTTCTGTTGTAGCTTTCAATTGCTTCGTTGTATTTTTTCAGACGTTCGTACGCTTTTGCTTTTTCCATAAAAGCACCTAAGAATTCGTCATCAATCAACGTTGCATAATCAAATGCTCGAATTGCATTTTCGTATTCTTTTACGCCATAATGAAGACGTCCAAGCTGATGCCATGCAATTTCACTGTACGGATTTCTGTTGATATATTCGTTAAGATATACAATAGCTTCCTGATTTTGATCTAAAAATTCAAAACAATACACTACGTTATAAAGCGCAGATTGATCTTCTAGGTCTTCTTCAAGACATTTGATAAAATTCTCTTTTGCCAGCTCGAGATTATCCATAAAAAGATATTCCATTCCAATTAAGTTATATACATCAGCATAGTCGTCAGTGTACTGCAACGCGATTTTTAACAGTTCGACTGCTTTCTCGTGTTGATCTCTCTTGGAACAGATATTGGCTTTTTGGATGTAGATTTCCTCGTTGTTAGGTTCAATTGCGTACAACTCATTCAAAAGCTTTTCAGCCAGATCGAGTTTGTCATCATAAACCAACATTTCTACTTGTACTAATTTTAAGCCTGTAGATTTTGGATGTTGGTCTAATGCAAGTTTTAAGGCCTTTTTTGCTAAATTAGCCTTGCCTATGTCTAAATAATGAAGAATGATTTCTTCGAATTCTTCAGAATCAAAAAAGAGTACTTTGTTCGTTTTTAACATCGACTCAAATTTGGATAGGGATAGGTTATAATCTTCTTCTTCGTTGCTTAATTGCATACTTCGTATATTTGAAATTAGCCTGATATAAATTTAGGCAACCATATAATTGCTGTAAGGATAAGAAATTAATTGTTTTGAACAATTTAATTAACAATATATGGCGTTTTTTATTCGATTTTGGGAAGAAATCTCTCTTGTTGTCAAGAGATTAGCTTCGATTTTGTCTATTTTCTTTTAATGCTGAAAATGTCTTAATGAAATTAAATTCCAGATAAAACAATATTATTCTTTTGAAAAAATCTGAAGTTTTATTTAGTATTCTTTTTCATTATTTCATCCATTACTCCTAAAATGATAGAACAGCCTTCGCGAATTTCATCTTCTGAAATAGTAAGTGGAGGTGTAATTCGTATCGCACATCCTTCAAATAAAAGCCAGAATAATATCAATCCTTTGTCTTGACAATTTAGAATGACTTCGTTGGTAATTTCAGCAGATTCTGTCATCGCAGCCAGCATTAATCCTTTTCCTCTAACTTCTGTTATCAAAGGATGTACCAAAAGCGATCTGAAGAGTTTTTCCTTCTCCAGAGTTTCTGCCATTAAATTTGTTTCAGTTAATTCCTGCAAAGTAGCTAAACAGGCTGACGCAATGACAGGGTGACCACCAAAAGTGGTAATATGACCTAGTTTTGGATTTTCGGTTAAAAGATCCATTCTTTCTGCAGATGCGGTGAAAGCTCCAACAGGCATTCCGCCTCCCATTCCTTTGCCCATTACCACGATATCGGGAATAACATCATAATTCTGAAAACCAAAAAGTTTTCCTGTTCTTCCAAAGCCTGGCTGGATTTCGTCGACAATCATTAAAGCACCAACTTCTTCGCAGCGTTTTTTGACTTTTTGAAGGAAGTTATTTTCGGGTTGAATAAAGCCAGCACCGCCTTGAATGGTTTCTAAAAGAATAGCGGCGGTTCGTTTAGTTATTTTTTGTAAATCTTCTTCGTTGTTAAAAGTGATAAAATCAACATCGGGAAGCAAAGGTCTAAATGCTTGTTTTCGTTCTTCAAACCCCATAACACTCATGGAACCCATGGTATTTCCATGATATGCGTTATGACATGAAATTAGCTGACTTCTTCCAGTGGTTCTTTTGGCTAATTTTAGGGCTCCTTCAATAGCTTCTGTCCCCGAATTAACTAAATAAGTTTTATTAAGTGATTCAGGCAGAAGCGAAGCCATCATTTTGCAATATTGAACGGCTGGACTCTGCGAATATTCTCCATAAACCATTACATGAGAATATTTGTCCAATTGATCTTTTATAGCTTGATTTACACGCGGATGCTGGTGCCCGAGTGTACAGGCTGAAACCCCTGCAACAAAATCTAAGTATTTTTTATCATTTGTGTCGTATATGTAAGAGCCAATAGCATGCGAAACTTCCATTCCTAAAGGATAGGGAGAAGTTTGTGCCTGGTATTTTATAAAATCTGGATTCATTTTTTTTTAAGCTTCTAAGTTACTAAGATGCTGAGATGCTAAGCCAAGTTTCGGTTTTCGGTCCCAGTATTCAGTTGTTTAGGGACTGAAAACTGTGACTGCGACCGAAAACTATTTTTTCTTAGGTGTTATTGCAGGTTTTACAGCGGGTTTCTTCTTGTCGTAATCTAAAGTTTCCTTCCTGACTTTCATTGGGACATTCTTACCTTTTTCTTCCTCGTCTTTCCCTTCTTTGATCAGTTTTTCATTCATTTCATTTTCTTCTGCGGTGAAAATGTCGTCTTTGGACTTAATACGTTCATTACCGCGCCAGACCATTCCTCGAAGCTTTCGTGCATTTTCTGGAAGCTCATCTTCAGGAAACATATCGCCGTCGACATTATTGAAGAGTGTAAGAGTTTCAATTTTATTGTTTTCCAAAATCAAATTGATTTTACTGCTTACGCTTTTATCAATTCCAACAAGTTCGTTTTGATCATTCCGGCTGTAATAAATAACCTCTGTATTTTTAATTATATCGACATCATGTAGTTTTCCATCCCGAAATTTTCCAAACAAATTGAGTCCCTTGACTTGATTATATCCGGCTCCGAGTGTATCTTTTGAGATGAGAAAAGTATTATTTAAAACTTTTAAAGAATCTAATTTTCGGGTATTATTATCACCAATTAGATGCATAACATCACCAGTAATCTGATTTTCTCCATTCCAAATAATCGGATTTCCAATTAATTTAGTTAAGGCTATTTTGGAATCAGAATGTATGGAATCACATTTTCCGCTCATATCAATTTTAAAGAAACGAACATTTTTATAGGCTCTTAAAATTCTTTCGCCTTCTTTTCCAGTAACCATTAATTTTTGGCCATGAATATAAACCGAGTCATTTTCAACTAAGTTAATGGCAACGGCTCTTTTAGTGACAAACATGGAATCTTTTAACTTGAAAAGCTCTGCGTAATGTCCTTTTACAATTCCTTTGTTAATAGAATCCGTAATTTTGACATTTCGTGTCGCCGATGCAAATTCGGTATTTCGGTTATAAAATAAACTGTCTCCTTCTATACGCCGATCGTCATATTTAATATACGATTTTCGGAGAAAATGGGCTAAGTTTTTCTTTGTGTCGTAAAAACCTTTTTCGGTATAAATGTAATTTTCTTTACTTGTAATAGTAGAAGGTCCAAGCAGATAAGTATGACCTGAATTGCTGTAATAATCCAAATGATTGGACTTGATTACATATTTAGGATTGGTAATAACTACTTCTGTGAGAAACTGAAACTTCTTTTGTTCGGCATAATATCTTCCGGATTTGCTTACCAAAGTATTATCCTTGTTTACAATAGTTCCTTTGGTGTTATAGAAAGCTTCCTGAACATTTCTGTCAAAATTAATCGTGTCAGTTCTCAATGTAGCATCTGGTGAAGTTAAAACGGCATCTCCTGTTGCAAAAGCTTTTTTTGCATTACCGCTATACTCTGCATATTTACTGTTTAAGAATAAAGTATCTCCCTGTACTAATTGTACATTTCCAAATGCTTTTAAATAATTCTCTTTTTGAAAAAAATAAGCTTTGTTGCAGGTAAGTACAACACCGTCATGATTTATTTTTACGTTTCCAGTTAGCAACAGAGCATCTGGTGCATTAACCTGATCTACATCAGAATAATCAGCATTCTCGATGACAATTGTTTTAGGTGTTTGTGCAGGTTTTTTTTTTGCTTGCGCGAAAGTGAATTGAACGCTTAAAAAAGACAGACAAATAAATATGAAAAAGAGTGATTTCTTCAACTGATTAAATTTTTGTCAAATTTATGAAAAAGGTTAGAACCTGTGGTGGATATTAGCATTAATTTATAATAAGTCATTAACAAGAAAATTGGAGTGAGAGTCATTATTTTATTTTTCAACAAAACATTGAACTCTCACGTTGTAGTTGTTTTAATTTAGTTCGAAAACGATGTAAATGAAAAAGAAATGCTTTGATTTTTAAAAAATGAGTTATTTTTAGAGACTTGTTCTGACGCCTTTATTGAGGTGTTTAGAATTTAAAACACTATATTTAGATTAACCCAATATATGATAAGCAAAAGATTAATTACAGCTGGAATTACATTAACTGTACTGTTTTCAGCATGTAAAACACAAGATTTAAAAATGAGTACAGCAAAAGAAGAGACTGCAGCAGAAAAGAAAGTTGTAGTTTATCAAGTTTTTACACGCCTTTTTGGAAATAAAAATCAAACCAATAAACCTTGGGGAACCATCGAAGAAAATGGAGTTGGAAAATTTAATGATTTTACAGATAAAGCACTTCACGAAATTAAAGATTTAGGTGTTACCTATATTTGGTATACTGGCGTACCTCATCATGCTTTGGTACGAGATTATACAGTTTACGGAATCTCAAATGATGATCCTGAAGTCGTAAAAGGAAGAGCAGGTTCTCCTTACGCCGTAAAAGATTATTACAATGTAAATCCTGATTTGGCTGTTGATCCGTCAAAACGTCTTGAAGAATTTGAAGCCTTAATAAAACGTACTCATAATGCGGGTTTAAAAGTGCTTATTGACATTGTTCCAAATCATATTGCGAGAAAATATAAAGGTAAATCCAATCCTGTTGGCGTAAAAGACTTTGGTGCGGATGATGATGTTTCAGTTGAATACAAACGAGATAATAATTTCTATTATATTCCAAGAGAACATTTTGAAATTCCTGATGGCGATATTCCGTTAAACGGAGAAAAAAATCCTCTTATTGATGGTAAATTTGATGAAAATCCTGCGAAATGGACAGGAAATGGTTCACGTAAAGTAAAACCAGATCAAAACGATTGGTATGAAACTGTTAAAGTGAATTATGGCGTTCGTCCTGATGGCAGTAAAGACTTTCCGGAACTTCCAGTTGGATTTGATCAGAAAAGTTATAAAGATCATTTTGCTTTTTGGCAGGATAAAGACGTGCCAGATTCTTGGAAAAAGTTCAGAGATATCGCTTTGTACTGGACAGCAAAAGGAGTGGATGGGTTTCGCTATGATATGGCCGAAATGGTTCCGTATGAATTTTGGAGTTATATGAACTCTTCAATTAAAATGAAGAATCCAAATGCTTTTTTATTGGCAGAAGTTTATAATCCGAATGAATATCGGAATTACATCCGTTTCGGAAAAATGGATTATCTATATGATAAAGTAGAAACCTACGATAAACTGAAAGATATTATTCGCGGAAAATCTTTTCCAGATGAGTTAAATGATATTCAGAAAAGAATGACAGATATTGAACATCATATGCTTCATTTTTTAGACAATCATGATGAACAACGCTTGGCTTCACCAGAATTTGCAGGGAGTCCAGAAAGAGGAAAACCTTTAATGGTCGTTTCTGCGACATTGAGCACTTCGCCAACTATGATTTATTTTGGACAAGAAGTAGGGGAGGCTGGAAATGAAGATGCCGGTTTTGGTAAACGCTCCAGAACCTCTATTTTTGATTATATCGGAGTTCCGAATCATCAGCGCTGGATGAATGAAGGAAAGTTTGATGGCGGGCAATTATCTGATTCAGAAAAAAGCCTTCGTGATTTTTACAAACGTTTATTGAATTTTACAATCAACAGCAGTGCTTTGATGGGAAGTTTTGAAGAAATTCAATCTGTAAACCGTCAAAATCCGAATTATGATGCATTACTATATTCTTATGTTCGCTGGTCAGAAAAACAAAAACTAATTGTAATTGCTAATTTCTCTTCAGAAAAAGAAAGTGAGTTTGATTTAATAATTCCTTCTTCTGTGATTTCAAAATGGAATCTAAAAGATGGTTCTTATGTGCTTATAGATAAATTATATTCAGTTAGCAAAACCTATCTTACCGTGAAAAATGGTGAAGGTTCGGCAAGATTTAAAATCAAACCTTCTGAATCGTTTATTTATGAAGTAAATTAAATCAATATATTTTTTTAAACTAAAACTTGCTTGGAGACTTATTGTTAGATCTAAGCAAGTTTTTTGTTTTAAACCTCTTTTAAAAATGTGAGAATTTCTTTGATTGAAAACTGCGCTCCGCAGACAAATTCGTCAGAAGCGCCATAATAAACGGTCAGGGTATCACCGTCAGGTTCTATAATATGACCATTTGTAAATACCACATTTCCGAAAAAGCCACTCAATTCATAATCTGTTGAGGGAAACATAATAGGAGCTTCGGTTCTTGAAATGACTTTGGCAGGATTTTCTAAATCTAAGAGAAAAGCACCCAGACAATATTGATGTGCTTCATTTGCTCCATGATAAATCTCGAGCCAGCCTTTTTCTGTTTTAATAGGTGCTGCACCGGCACCAACTCTTTTGCTGTCCCAATTTCCTTTTCTGGTTTTGATAATACATTGATGGTTTCCCCAATGAAGACCATCAGGAGATGAAGCAATCCAAATGTAATTTCCGCCAATATCAACACTGCTTGGACGGTGTAAGGCATAAAATAAACCGTTTATTTTCTCTTCAAAAATAGCGCAGTCTTTATTGTGAGGAGGAAATATCATTCCTTGTTTTTCGAAGTTTTTCCAGTCAGTTGTCGTGCGTAAACCTACACCAACGCCATTATTGGAGACCGAAGTAAAAGTCAGATAATATTTCCCTTCAATTAAAGAAACACGGCAATCTTCAATTCCGAAAGTTTCTAGTATGCCTTCGCCAACTAAAAGAGGATGGTTTTCAGGCTCGTAGAAACGTTTTCCATCTTCACTGCATAACAATCTAATATGAGATAAAGTAGTTAAGTAATCGGTTCGCTGATAATTAATAACGCGGGCATCAGTTGCTATAAGTTCGGGATGATTTTTTGGAATTTCAATGATTTGAATTGAACCCGTTTCGGTAAGTATAGGGAATGAAATACTATTTTCAGCTTGTTTTGGTCTCTCAGCAACTCTTACGGCCAGCCAGATTTTGTTTTCAAATTGAAATACACCGGGATTTAAAAGACAGGTGATTTCTAATCCTTCTCTGCTTGGAGGTAAATCTGATGGTGATAATAAAGGATTTTCTAAAAAACGATTGGCAATATCTTTCATGTTATTCGTGTTTAGAGTTACCCTTAAGGTATAAAAAAAAGCTGATACTTTGTTTGGTATCAGCTTTTTGTTTTATACTTTTTTGACCTTTTTAAGCGCTTCGACATAATATTCGTTCACTTTTTCCCAATTAATATGGTCATAAAAAGCGTCAATATAACTTCCCTTTCTGTTTTGATAATCCAGATAATACGCGTGTTCCCAAAGATCAATTCCTAAAATTGGTGTTCCTGGAATCAGAGCATTTTTCATTAAAGGATTATCTTGGTCTTGTGTCGTGGTAATCTGTAATTTTCCATAACGATCTACTACTAACCAAACCCATCCCGAACCGAATTGTTTCTCAGATTGTGCTTTAAATTGATTGGTTAGGTTGTTAAAAGAACCAAACTCTTTATTAATAGACCCCGAAAGCGTATCTTTTGGAGTTTGCTCTTTTGGAGTTAAAATATTAAAATAAAGTGTGTGATTGTAATAGCCTCCAGCGTTTTGACGAAGTTTAGCGTTATTTAAATCCATCTTTTTTAAAATATCCTCAATTGGCATATTTTCAAATTCTGTAGAAACAATTTCTTTATTGAAATTGTTTGTGTACGAAAGATAGTGTTTAGAATAATGCGTTTCCATGGTCAGTGATCTTATTGCGGGAGAAAGACCATCATAAGCAAAAGGCAGTTTGGTCATTTCAAAAGAACCGGGATCAGCTTTAACTTCATTAGGTGAACCTATGGTGATTTTCTCTTCTTTTGTTGGAAGCGGAACCTCAACTACTTCTGTCAGCTTGTCTTCTTTACAGGAAAATAATAGTAAAAATGAAGCTAAAGCAGTAAAAAGAACAACGTTTTTCTTCATAATGTTTTTATTTTGATGTTAATGAATTAATGATCTCAATGTAATTTTCTTTCGCTTCGTCTACAGATATATGACTAATCTGCATCCAAGCATTGGTTTTGAAAGCATCTCTCAAATCAAAATTTTCAGATTGATTGTAGACCGCAGTTCCAAAAGTAGCCTGTTTATAAAACGCGTAAAGCCTTAACTGCACATCTTGTGGCAGTGAAGCCTGAGTCATTGTCATAGCAATTTCTACAGCTTCAGCAAAACGAATATCTAAATCTTTATCAGCCATTTATGCCTTTGTAGCAATAATTGTTTTTCCGCCAATCGCTTTTTGGTTTAATTCAACGTTGATTGGTGTACCTAAAGGTAAAAATAAATCTACTCTTGATCCAAATTTAATAAAACCAGCATCTGTTCCTTGAACAACCTGCATTCCTTCTTTAGCATAATTTACAATTCTGCGGGCTAGTGCACCAGCAATTTGTCTGTATAAAATAGCACCAAAAGTTTCATTTTCAATAACCACTGTAGTTCTTTCATTTTCTTCACTAGCTTTTGGATGCCAAGCTACAAGGAATTTTCCAGGGTGGTATTTGCTGAATTTAATGATACCATCCATTGCGTAACGCGTTACGTGTACATTGATTGGCGACATAAAAATTGAAACCTGCAAACGTTTATCTTTAAAATATTCTCCTTCATAAACTTCCTCGATAACCACAACTTTTCCATCAACGGGAGCTAGGATGTGATCGATGTTTCTGATTGCAATTCTTTTAGGATTTCTAAAAAATTGTAAAATAATGATCAAAATCAAAACCGCCGCAAATTGAACAAGCATTCTAAGCCATGCAATATCAATGAATTTATCAGCAATTAAAAGTACAGCTACAGTAAATACAGTACCTAGTAAAATGGACGGGCCTCCTTCTTTATGAAACATAATATAAAATTTGATAAAATAAAAATATAATGGGTGCTACAAATATAACACTATCTAATCGATCTAAAATACCTCCATGGCCGGGCATTATCGAACCGCTGTCTTTTACGCCGGCAATTCTTTTAAATTTAGATTCAATCAAATCTCCAATAGTGCCAAAAACACTAACAATTAAAGCGATGATTGTCCAAATTAAAATAGACATATTGCTAAACTCAGGTTTAGGCTGAATGTAAAATTTAGAGATTAAAAATCCTGCTAAAGCAGCAAAAACTACACCGCCAAGAAAACCTTCAATTGTTTTTTTAGGAGAAACACGTTCAAACAATTTATGTTTTCCTATAGATTTTCCGACTAAATACGCAAAAGTATCATTGGTCCAAATTAAAACAAATAAGCCAATGATGATTTTAGGATTGTAATCGTTTGTTCCAAAAGAAATTTTAACAATAAATATAAATGGAAGTGTAATGTAGCCTAATAAATAAAGGTATTTAGAAGAAGTGCTTATCTTTTGAACAGAGTCATAAAACAAGAATATGATACATTTAATAGAAACTACAATAGTGATAGCTAACAGGATTAAATCCAGTTGTTTAATATTGGTTTCTAGACTTATATTTGAGTTAAACGAATCATTAAGGTATTTGCTCGTTTGTTTATTGTAATGACTAACGAGAATTGTTGATGTGTAAATGAGTAAACCGAAAAGAATAGAAAATACCTTATTTAGATTTACAATATTCGAAAATTCGTAAATTGTGATAATTAAGAAAACACCAAAAAGGATAATGAAGCTTTCAGTTGAAAACAGTATCGAACTTAATAATAGAGCGATATAAACAGCACCAGAAATGGTTCTCTTCAGCGTTTCGTTCATCTTAAAGGTCTTCTAAAAGCAATAAATAAAGATTTTTGGCAACACTTCCGTATTGCGTAAAGTCTTCTTCTTTAGCTTTTTCGAAATATTTTATTGTAGTGATGTTAGTAGGTATGTCTCTATCGTACTTGCGTTTTATAGCGCTAAGTCCATCACTCTTCATTGGAAGAATCTGGCTTGTTGTAGCTATAATGACAATATTTGCAGGTAATTCGTTTGGTTTATTTTGTCGAATTTGTTTAGATGAAAATAAGATAGAACCTTCGTCTGCTATAAGATTTTCACAGCTTGCTAATAAAAACTTAGGATTTGAAGGAGCAATGTAAAATAATTTGTTTTCGTCTAATAAACCAAATAAGGCAGGTTCATAGCATAAAACTTCTTGTTCGAACCAGTCATTTTCTTCTAAAATGTTTTCAAATTGTTCAGTAACCTCACTTTTGTTTTCACAGTACAAGAATTTACCACCATTTTTTTTAAAATTGAAAATAAACTGTTCGTCTAAAGATAAATGACTGTTTTGCGCAGAGGTCCCTGCATATTCGCTTTCGTTCTCTTCATCAGAAGGGGCTTCACTCGAGCCAAATATTTTTTTGAAAAAATTCATTTTTTATATGAAATACTTTACATGTTAATTGAAAACGTTCAAAGATAAAAAAATCTTAATTCAAAAGGGTGTTTTGAATTAAGATTTTGAAAAATTATTACGTATTTCGTAATTATTTATGAAACTACTTCCTCAAGATTTTTGTCAAAAGTTCGTTTTCCAAATATATTTTCTAAGTCATCTTTGAAAATTACTTCTTTTTCAATCAGAATATCAGCAAGTTGGTTTAACTTGTCTTTATTTTCTTCTAATATCTGAATTGCTCTTTGGTATTGACCTTCGATTAATTCTGAAATTTCAGCATCAATGATTTTTGCAGTTTCATCAGAATATGGTTTAGAGAAGTTATACTCACTTTGTCCAGTTGAATCGTAATAAGTAACATTTCCGATTTTATCGTTTAATCCATAAATCGTTACCATGGCACGAGCCTGACGTGTTACTTTTTCTAAATCACTCAAAGCACCGGTAGAAATTCTGTCGAAAGTTACTTTTTCAGCAGCTCTACCACCCATAGTAGCACACATTTCGTCTAACATTTGATCTGTTCTAACAATTTGTCTTTCTTCTGGTAAATACCATGCAGCTCCTAAACTTTGCCCACGAGGAACAATGGTTACTTTAATAAGTGGCGCAGCGTGTTCTAACATCCAACTTACAGTAGCGTGACCAGCTTCGTGAATTGCAATTGCTCTTTTCTCTTCTGGAGTGATGATTTTATTTTTCTTTTCAAGACCACCAATAATTCTGTCTACAGCATCAAGGAAATCTTGTCTGTCTACAGCTGGTTTGTTATTACGAGCAGCAATAAGTGCAGCTTCGTTACAAACATTAGCAATATCTGCGCCAGAGAAACCTGGAGTTTGTTTTGCTAAGAAATCTAAATCAAGACCTTCCACCTTTTTGATAGGAGCCAAGTGTACTTTGAAGATTTCAGCTCTTTCTCTAATGTCTGGTAAGTCAACAAAAATTTGTCTGTCAAAACGTCCTGCACGCATTAAAGCTTTGTCCAATACATCAGCTCTGTTTGTTGCAGCCAAAACGATCACATTAGAATTTGTGCCAAAACCATCCATTTCTGTTAGTAATTGGTTCAAAGTGTTTTCTCTTTCGTCGTTTCCGCCAGACATGTTGCTTTTTCCTCTCGCTCTACCAACAGCATCGATTTCGTCGATGAAAATGATAGCAGGAGATTTCTCTTTTGCTTGTTTGAATAAATCACGAACACGTGAAGCACCAACTCCAACGAACATCTCTACGAAATCAGAACCTGACAAAGAGAAGAATGGTACCTGAGCTTCACCAGCAACAGCTTTTGCTAATAAAGTTTTACCCGTTCCTGGAGGGCCTACTAATAATGCTCCTTTTGGAATTTTACCTCCAAGATTGGTATATTTTTCTGGATTTTTAAGGAATTCAACGATTTCCTGAATTTCTTCTTTAGCTCCTTCTAAACCAGCAACATCTTTGAATGTTGTTTTGATATCTGTTTTCTCATCGAATAATTTAGCTTTAGATTTTCCAATGTTGAAAATCTGTCCGCCTCCGCCAGCGCCTCCGCCAGACATTTTACGCATGATGAAAATCCATACACCCACAATGATGATGATAGGAAGTAAGCTGATTAAAATATCGCTCCAGTTATTTTTTTGAAGGAAATTAAAATCTTTTAGTTTGCCTTCGCTAACTGCTTTTTCTAGTTTCGTTTGAAAGATTTGATCATTACCAATTTCCAAAGTGTAATGTGGACCTTTGTTTGGTTGTTTGAAAATATCTTCAGCTACTTTTTTATTTGCTGGGTCTTTAAGAGCAGCTGCGTTTAAATATACTTCAGCTTCTGCTTTGTTGTAAACAATAACTTTTTCAATCTGACCTTTTTCTAGTAAGGTGTTGAATTTAGAAGAAGTTAATTGAGCAGGTTCGCTTAAGCTAGATCCTCCTGTGGCAAAACTTATGAATAAAAAAACTAAAAGTATTGCGGTGTATATTAACCAAGGACTTATTTTAAATTTATTCGGATTTGGATTATTATCTTTAGCCATTTAGTGAAAGTTTCTTTAGTATTTGTTTTCGATTGTAGTGATCTTAGCATCGCCCCAAAGGCTTTCGATGTTGTAATATTCGCGAATATGCTTTTGGAAAACATGTACCACAATGTGTACATAATCCATTAAAACCCATTCTGCGTTATCTGTTCCTTCTACGTGCCAAGGTTTATCTTTTAAGTCTTTTGATACTGTTTTTTGAATTGAGTTTACGATGGCGTTAACTTGGGTATTTGAGCTACCATTGCAAATTACAAAATAGTCGCACACAGCAGTATCTATTTCTCTTAAGTCAAGAATATCGATATCATTCCCTTTTACTTCCTCAATCCCTTTTATTATGTTCGCCAGTAGAACATCATTATTAATCGTCTTTTTCGCCATGAATTATTTTATATGTGAATTTGTAAAGTTACCAAATTTTGTGATTATTTTTGATCCTTAACAAAATATTAAATTAAGTTATTCAAATTATTTTAATGAAACTAATCAAACTCGATGCCATAGATTCAACAAATGATTTCCTGAAAGCCTTATCAAGTCAGGATGAACAGGAGAATTTCACAACGGTAACAGCTGAAAATCAGACAAAAGGAAAAGGCCAAATGGGAGGAAAGTGGAAGTCTGAAGCTGGTAAAAACTTAATTATGAGTGTATTGGTAAAGGATTTCTTGTTTGATAACGAACAGGTTTTTAATTTGAGTGTCGTGGTTTCTTTGGCTGTCAGTGAAGTCTTAAATTTTTTAAATATTCCTGATATCTGTATAAAATGGCCAAACGACATTCTGTCATACAATAAGAAATTGGTTGGCATATTAATCGAAAACACCATAAAAAGCGATGGCAGAATTGTGTCAGTTGTTGGAATAGGAATCAATGTCAATCAAACTGATTATACCGAATTTCCTAGCGCATCTTCTTTAGCAGTAATTTCAGGTAAATCTTTTAATAAAGAAGAAATCGCTTTTTTAATTGTAGAAAAAATAAAAGAAAATATTGAATTGTGGCAGACTTCCTCTCAAGTTTTATGGAAGAAGTATTTTAATTCTTTATTTAAAAAAGGAGTTCCGATGCCTTTTAAGAACCTAGAAGACCAAAATTTTATGGGAATCATTCAGGGTGTTTCTCCGACAGGAAAACTGCAGGTTTTATTAGAAGATGATTCTGTTGCAGAATTTGAGATTAAAGAAGTTAAAATGCTTTACTAAGTTACTAAGGTTCTGAGATGCTAAGATTTTTTGCCACAAAGACGCTAAGTCGCAAAGTTTTATGAATTAATCTGCTTAAATCTTTTTAAATCTGCGTGAAAAAATTCTGCGTGTTTATGGGAAATAAATCTGCTCAATCATCCAAATCTGTGCGAAATAAAAAAACTTTATGCCTTAGCGCCTTTATGGCAATGACGACAATAAAAAAAGCCTGATCGTTAAATCAGGCTTTTCATTTATAATGACTGTCTCGTCCTGAAATAAGTTGACATAAAATTGACTTATTTATGAATAATCCAGAATTTA
>NZ_WWEM01000030.1 GCF_019308285.1 Flavobacterium quisquiliarum | reverse complement strand
GAGGTCTTTTGGGAAACTGCTGCAGAACTGCAGCCAGACTCTCGATGAGCTGCTGGCTGTTATCACCGATACTGAACTGGAACTAAAAGATGATCAGAGACTTGAGCGCATTGACCTGCTGCACAAAACGATGCTAGAGGATTATAATTTCTGCCTTTCTTTCAGCAGTGAGGCCAGACTGCTGTCGATTTCAAAATCTGCAGATAAAAAGGATTCTAAGGATGTAAATGAATTGTATGGATTATAAAATAGATGACGATGAAAAAGATAGTATTGTTTATGGCAGTTATCTGCATCTTTCTTATTCCTGATAAATCAAAAGCGCAGTCAGCAGAAATCCAGCAGCTGATTTTGAATATTGAAAAGCTTTCCCAGTTCAAGAAAATTCTCAGTGACATGAAAAAGGGATATGAGCTGCTTTCAGGAGGATATAAAACGGTTAAAGATATGACTGAAGGAAATTTCAGTCTTCATAAAACCTTTCTGGACGCACTGATGCAGGTAAGTCCGGCGGTAAAGAATTACAAAAGGGTAGCAGAGATTGTAGATTATCAGATTTCAATAGTTAAGGAAAGCCGCAGCGGAATGAACCAATTTATAAAAAGCGGGAATTTCAGCGGAGGGGAAATAAATTATTTTGAAAAAGTATATGGCAATTTGCTTAATCAGAGTCTTCGAAATCTCGATGAACTAACGATGGTCATAACTGCTGATAAACTCAGGATGTCTGATGACGATAGGCTAAAGGCAGTTGACGATATATATGAGCAGATGCAGGATAAACTTCTTTTTGTACGAAATTTTAACGCATCATTCAATGTGCTGGCTATTCAGAGAGCTAAGGAGAAAAATGATGTTGACGCGTCAAGAGCATTACAGGCATTTAAAGACTAAAGAATGATGATAGCATTAAATAAAAAAAGATTACCGGCAGTACTTATGGTATTGCTTTTTCCTGTGCCGATAATAGCACAGGGACTTGGTGATGATATGAGCAGTCTTCATGGTGTTTTAGACCAGCTTTATGATGAAATGATGCCCTTGTGTTCTAATCTAATAGCAGTAGGGCAGGGAATAGCCGGATTTGGATCGCTATGGTACATAGCTTCAAGAGTCTGGAGACATATTGCAAGCGCCGAGCCAATTGATTTTTATCCGCTCTTCCGTCCGTTTGTAATTGGATTCTGCATCATGATTTTTCCATCGGTACTCGCACTTATCAATGGAGTTATGAAACCCACTGTAACGGCAACTGCCGCTATGGTCACAGGTTCCAACAATGCAGTTGCAGTGCTTCTTAAAGAGAAGGAAAAAGCTATAAAAGAAACTGATCCCTGGAAGATGTATGTCGGAGCGGCTGGAACGGGAGACAGGGACAGATGGTATAAGTATACACATGACGGTGCGGATCCTTCAGACGAAAGCATGCTGGCAGGCATTGGAAACGATGTAAAGTTTGCTATGGAGAAAGCCTCTTACAGCTTTAGAAATTCTGTTAAGGAATGGTTGAGCGAGATTTTGCGTGTGCTCTTTGAGGCGGCGGCTTTATGCATCGATACCCTTCGGACTTTCCAGCTGGTGGTACTATCCATTTTAGGACCGCTGGTATTTGGAATAGCAGTATTTGACGGTTTCCAGCACACGCTTACAGTCTGGCTTGCCAGATATATTAATATTTACCTCTGGCTTCCCGTTGCCAATATTTTCGGCAGCATAATCGGAAAGATTCAGGAACTGATGCTTAAACTGGATCTTTCGCAGGTGCAGGCAACGGGAGATACTTTTTTCAGCAGGACTGATATTGCATACTTAATCTTCATGATAATAGGCATCATCGGATATTTTACTGTGCCCTCTGTTGCCAATTATATAGTGCATGCTGGCGGAGGCGGGGCGCTTGGCCAGAAAGTGACAAGCCTGTTCGGGAGTTCAGCCAGTTCTGTTGTGAGAACGTCCTCAAATGCGGTGGGAATGGCTGCCGATGCGATGGGAGATGCAGACCGTAGAATGACAAGCAGCATGGCTTCCACAGCAGGAAGCAGTCCATATTTCGCTGATAAAGGAAATTATTTGAATGACAGGCTCAAAGGAAATTCAAAACAGACTTAAATCAACATCCCATGTTTACTAAAATGAAAAATATAGATAACGCTTTCAGATATGTGAGAGGATTTTCAATGCTTGTAATTTCAGGCTGTATAATTATAAGCTGTTACGCTGTTTACAAGAGCTTGCAGACAGTAAACCTTATGCAGGATAAAGTCTATATTCTGGCAAACGGCAAAGCGCTTGAAGCTTATGCTTCAGAAAGAAAAGATAATATTGCTGTGGAGGCAAGGGATCATGTGAAAACATTTCACAAGTTTTTCTTTACGCTTGATCCCGATGATAAGGTCATTAAAACGAACATCACAAAAGCGCTTTATCTGGCAGACGACAGTGCAAAACGCATCTATGATGACCTGAAGGAAAATAATTTTTATTCGGGCATTATATCGGGAAATATCAGCCAGTCGATCCAGATTGACAGTGTGAGCATCGATATCCGTGAATATCCATATCGTTTTAGATGTTATGCCAGACAAAGTATTATCCGCACTACCAGCATTCTGAAAAGAAGCCTGCTGACAGAAGGTGCTCTTCGCAATGTTTCGAGAAGTGATAATAATCCGCACGGGTTT
>NZ_WWEM01000003.1 GCF_019308285.1 Flavobacterium quisquiliarum | reverse complement strand
CACTCCGTCACCCCATCACAGCAATAAGAAGTACGGGAATATTAACCCGTCGGCCATCGACTGTCCCTTTCGGGTTCGCCTTAGGTCCAGACTAACCCACAGCTGATTAGCATAGCTGTGGAAACCTTAGTTTTTCGGTGTGCGGGTTTCTCGCCCGCATTATCGTTACTTATGCCTACATTTTCTTTTCTGACCGGTCCAGCACCCCTTACGAGATACCTTCTGCCCTGTCAGAATGCTCCCCTACCACTTACAGTAAACTGTAAATCCATAGCTTCGGTAATATGCTTATGCCCGATTATTATCCATGCTCGTCCGCTCGACTAGTGAGCTGTTACGCACTCTTTAAATGAATGGCTGCTTCCAAGCCAACATCCTAGCTGTCTGGGCAGACAAACCTCGTTCTTTCAACTTAGCATATATTTAGGGACCTTAGCTGATGGTCTGGGTTCTTTCCCTCTCGGACTTGGACCTTAGCACCCAAGCCCTCACTGCTGGCAATCATTATACAGCATTCGGAGTTTGTCAGGAATTGGTAGGCGGTGAAGCCCCCGCATCCAATCAGTAGCTCTACCTCTGTATAACTATATCCAGCGCTGCACCTAAATGCATTTCGGGGAGTACGAGCTATTTCCGAGTTTGATTGGCCTTTCACCCCTACCCACAGGTCATCCGAAGACTTTTCAACGTCAACCGGTTCGGTCCTCCACTGTGTGTTACCACAGCTTCAACCTGCCCATGGGTAGATCACACGGTTTCGCGTCTAACACTGCCGACTAAAGCGCCCTATTCAGACTCGCTTTCGCTGCGGATCCATGGCTTAACCACTTATCCTTGCCGGCAACGTTAACTCGTAGGCTCATTATGCAAAAGGCACGCCGTCACCCCACTAAAGGGCTCCGACCGCTTGTAAGCGCATGGTTTCAGGATCTATTTCACTCCGTTATTCACGGTTCTTTTCACCTTTCCCTCACGGTACTGGTTCACTATCGGTCTCTCAGGAGTATTTAGCCTTAGCGGATGGTCCCGCCGAATTCAGACAGGGTTTCACGTGCCCCGCCCTACTCAGGATACCGCTATCCATTACACTTGTTGCCCATACGGGGCTGTCACCCTCTATGGCGTTCCTTTCCAGAAACTTCCGGTTCCTTGTGCATGAAATATCGCGGTCCTACAACCCCACCTATGCCGTAACATAAATGGTTTGGGCTAATCCGCGTTCGCTCGCCACTACTTACGGAATCACTTTTGTTTTCTTCTCCTCCGCCTACTTAGATGTTTCAGTTCAGCGGGTTTGCCCACCTATCGGTGTGCTATGCCTTCAGCATAGCGGGTTGCCCCATTCGGATATCTGCGGATCACTCTGTGTGTGCCAGTCCCCGCAGCTTTTCGCAGCTTATCACGTCCTTCATCGCCTCTGAGAGCCTAGGCATTCCCCATGCGCCCTTATTTTGCTTATTG
>NZ_WWEM01000029.1 GCF_019308285.1 Flavobacterium quisquiliarum | reverse complement strand
AGGCTTTCGCGGTCCTGCATTATCTTTCCGAAACGCTCTGAGAGCTGTTTGGCCGTATCCCCGCTGACCTGTCCTGATACAATATTTCCAACAATGTTGACAATCACGTCAGCCTGCTCACGGCCGTAATCCTTACGAAGCTGGCTGAAGTCCTGAATCCCCAGACAGGTGCTCACTCTGTTGCTTCTTGCCGTCGCAATCAGACTGTCTATATTGTTGAGATAGATAGTGGGGAACTCGTCAAAAATAAGGCTGCTTTTGAGTTTTCCCTTCTGGTTTACCTGTTTGATGAGACGGCTGACAAAAAGGGAAAGCACTGCCCCATAAGTCTGTATTTTCTGCGGATTGTTTCCCATTGAAACAATTTTCGGATCAGATGGATTATTAATATCGAGGGTAAAATCACTGCCCGAAAGCACATAATAAAGCTGGGGCGAAGAGAGTTTAGCCAGCGAGATTTTAGCCGAAGCAATCTGCCCCTCCAGCTGGTCGACTGCCTCGTTCAGGAACGCACTTACAAAGGGATTGATCAGCACTTCGATTTCTTTTTCGGTTCTCAGAAGAGTGAAAAGACTTTCGTAATCGGTCTGGATCATTTCAATGACATGGGGCAGGGTGCAGTACTCGCCATCGCTGTATTTTCTAAGGTACCAGATGACCGCCGTCAGGAAATTTATTGGAGATTCCACAAAGAAATCTCCCTGTTTTTTGATCCATTCCCGATTGAGCCCCATAAGGATAGTGCGTGCCGATTCAGCAGCATCGGTAATGTCGGTCATTGCCGCTGGGTCCAGAGGATTGCACCTGTGGGTTCTGGATAGGTCATCGAAATTTATGATGTAAAATTTGGGCTCCACGGCATAAAGATGACGGAATTTCAGCCAGGCATTATAAGCAATAATAGTGAGGTCGTCGAACTTAAAATCATAGATGAACATGGAAAAACCTTTAGCGATGTGCTGGGTAATTACATGGCGGATTACGAAGTATGATTTTCCAGATCCGGGAGTTCCTGGAACCAGAATCCCGCGGAAGGGATTTATGATGTTAATCCAGCTGCTGCGCACTTTGTCTTTGAGGTGATAGCGGGCAGGAAGATTAACGGAATACTCATTTTCGATAAGCCTTTCCTCTTGAGGGAAAGTTTCATTTTCCTTATTGAAAATATCTGCTGAGGAGAGCTTTCTGCGGATAATGCGAGAGAGTAGGGTGCCGCTGGAAAGCGACAGCAGATAACCCAGAGAACACAAGGAAATATACATAACAGAACATACTTCAGTATCCGCAAATATTATAAAAGCGATATAAGAACCAAAGTAAAAAATCAGTCCAAGGCCGATATAATAAAACGCGGTTTTAAAATGCAGTTTTTCATCTTTTCTTCCTCTGGCGCCCATAAGGGAAATAACCAGCAGTCCAAGGGCAAAAAGCTTTGATTTATGGAAGCTCTCCAGAAGGCCGGTTCGATGGATATTCTCCAGAATTCTGCAGGCAAAATCAGGCGCAAGGTTCCACTGCCTGAACGAATCGAAGCAGTAAAAATAAAAATGGATGAGCAACACTGCGATGCCCATCAGTCTTGTCATGTCTAAAATCTTTCTAAGCGCCTGTTCATTTTCTCCTGTCTGCATGCTCATGATTTCTGCCTGTTAATTGTTATCGGAAGGTCCTTTTCTTTTTCTTTTTTTTCGCTTGTTTTTAAGCTGTTTGGGAACGTAATCTGACGGTGTTCCTGCATACAGCACATCATCAATTATCCGCTGCACCTCGGCTGCGGAAATAAAAGATCCCTGACTCTTAGCTGTTCTGTCTAAAACAGCCGACTGTTTTCCAAATTCAGAAGATCCGCCAATACGCTCAAGGAGTCCTTTGGCTGCATAAGCAGGTCCCAGACTGCTTCCGTTGAATACGCATCTTGTGTTATGATCTATGTAGGTCATGCCGTAGATCAAACCGTTCTCATTTTTTCTGGCTACAGCGGTGATACCCTGATTAGCCAGCCGGGTTTCAAGCTGCGAGAGCGTGATGGAAGGGTATTTCAAGAGCAGCAGATCCACGGCATTTCGGGTTCTTTTCATGTTTACCGCACGCGAAGTTTTGGACGCAGCAAAATTAATTTCAAGCTGGGAAAGGGTAGGCTTGGAATAAAAACTGCTGGCTTTTATCGGAACCCCGACAGTCTTTTTATTCCCGTCCAGAATCTGGTAGACCAGCCCTTTGTTCTGAAACATTTTTGAATTTTCCTTTCCCCTTTCTGCCTTGACGTTATAGAGGTTCAATACTGCGTTGAGCTCGCCCAGCGTGGTATATTTGTAATTCGGAATGACCGCATTCAATACTGAGCTGATGGCTCTTTTGGAATCCATCGCCCCATATTTTATTTTTTCCGCATCAATGGCGTTAATAAGCGCAGGACTCTGTTTTTTTCTCGAATCTGCCCGAATCAGATTAAAAGAGATTTCCAATTCTTTCCGAGCCGATTCAGACTGGTTTCTTCCAATGTTGTGCATGTTGATCCTTGATCCGTCTGCTCTAACATTTATCGAAGCAATATGGATATGCGGATGTCCTGCATCGTGATGCTGATAAACCAGATAAGGCTGCGAGCCGAATCCAATTTTCTCCATATAAGAAGAAGCAATCTGCATGAGTTTTTCTTTTGATAAATCCGTGTCCGAGCGGTCAAAATTCAGTGAGATATGCACTGCGGAGCGCTTGATATTTTCATTGAGCTGAAGCTGTTTTAAAAATACGCCGATCTTAAAATTTTCTGACATTTTTTCAAGATCCATCGGATAATTTCCCTCGCCGATGCACACAGCACAGCCTTGCGAAACTTTGTTCTCATTGTAGAAGAAAATGCCTCTTATCGATTGTCCTGTATTTATGACTGCAACCATTTTTGAGCGAGATTTTCAATGCTTTTTTTTATTTCTTCAATGAGGGAAAAATATCTGTTCCTGTCTGATTCAAAAGACAATATCCATATTCTGAAATCGGAAATTTCAAAAAGGGTATGGAGTTTTTTAACGCTCTGATTGAAATTATTGCCCATGAAATTCAGCTGTGTCCGTAGCTGGATAAGCTCCTGCAAAAGCTTATCTAATGACTCATTTCTGTACTTCATTACAATGGGTTTACGCAAGAGATTTCTGCGCACAAAATCACTGCGTTTGCGGCAGACTGATGCCTTGAAATTTTTATCAATAAAATCCAATTCTTCTTTGGTCAGCCGGATGTGGAGCCATCTGTTTCTGCCGCTGTTTTGCTCTTCCATAATCTTCTCTTTTTCATTCTATCCATTTCATTATATCTGAAAGTTTTACTGCCAGCGAGTTCCGAGCAGATGGGCAGCAAGATTTTTGGTTGTGATACAACCAGACATCTTGCTGACTGCAGAAAGCCGCAGTACGAAAGCTTTAATAAAGCCCCTTAGAGCCATATTTTAAGTTTATGTGAAGGTCTTACAGTTCCTTAATCATGTAAACCAGCTGCTGTTAATCTTCACCCTTTAATCGCGCACTAAAAAAGGGCTTTGAAATTCAGTATTGGGCTTAAGATAGAGCTAAATTAGAAAAGGATGGCAAGCCCTGCAATCCTCCCCAAATTTTGAGTAGGGTGAATAGGGAAGATCCTTTTTAATTTTACACTGAGCTAAGTATTAATTTTTAAATGATGAATTATGATTACAGCAAATGATGTAGCCAAAGTATTTGAAACCATTTTAAGTACACCAGGAATGAATGAGACTGTGAAAATGGATCTGAAAATTTCACGAAAAAATGTGCTCCTGTTAAGCCATCTCATACAGGATGGTCTGAAGATCAGGGAAGGGTCTTCGATGCTTTTAGAGAGTGTAAGTGAACAGAGGAAAGCAGAACTGGAGAGCCTGTCAGAGGAGTTCCTTCAGAAAGCTGGTCTTATAGACGTTCATGAAAAACTTGCAGAAATCAGCGCTTCGATTAAAGGCTGATCCCAAAACAAACATTATTAATAAATGCCTGCACGATTCTTACAAAGTGCAGGCATTTTTTTTTGTATCAGCTAAAAAGTAAAATTGCCTGATTTTCAAAGATTTTGGCTTGATTTTTAAAGTATGTATAAGAATTATCTCATTTAAATTTGTAATGGATTATAAAACAAGCGACAGTTTTAAAAAAGCGTAGTTTAACACAAATAAATCACTGAGATATGTATTCAAGCGACTTAATAAAGAAGAATATGGTATTGACGATATCTTACCTGTATATCTTATTATTTGTTTATGCGGCAGTGAGCAAGCTACTAGATTTTGAAAATTTTAAGGTGCAGATAGGGCAGTCTCCTTTGCTGAGCATTTATGCCCATTGGGTTTCCTGGTGGGTTATTATACTGGAGCTTCTTACTGCATTCATTCTGGCAGTTAGTAGATTTCGAATTATCGGTCTTTTAGCAGCCCTCTGCCTGATGAGTATGTTTTCGGCTTATATATTTATAATTCTTCATTTCAGCTCTTTTATACCCTGTTCCTGCGGAGGAATTTTGGAGAAGATGAGCTGGAATGTTCATCTTGCATTCAACTTCATATTTGCCTTATTGGCAGTCTGGGCGATCCTACTGGAACAGAAGAGAGAGCAAGGGATTACTGCCTTTAAAAGCATGAAGCTTATTTTACCAATTATTGTGCTGAGCATCGCTTCTGTCACTGTTTTATTTATAAGTTCAGAAAAGGCAATCCATGAGAATAATCCTTTTATCCGAAGGTATCCGAAACATCCGGTTGAGTTTTCCTCAGCAGAGCAGCTCAACCACAATTCCTATTACTTTGCGGGATACGCAAACAACCGAATATATTTGGGTAACTACATGTATCCTGCGGCGATAATTTCAATGGACCAGAACCTGCGCGACAGGAAGCAGATAAAAATTAATCTGGATCCTGAAAAAATACCCTTCAGTATGGTAAGCATCACTGTGAGGAAGCAGTATTTTTATGTTTCTGATGGCAGCGTTCCGATCATTTTAAGAGGTGATTTAAAAACTTGGACTATAGATCAGACGTTCGAAGGAGTTCCTTACTTTACTAAAGCCGTTCCCATAGACAGCACGCGGACAGTATTCAGGTCAAACAATTCAAAGGGGCTTGAAAATGTCATCGGAATCTATGATCTGAATGGCATACCTAAGGTCTCCTATAACAGAGGGCTGTTGCAGAAACAAATTGACGGTATTTTTGATACGGACGGCACGCTGCTCTACAGCGAGGATGTGGCAAAGGCGGTTTATCTCTATTATTACCGCAATGAATTCATTACAGCGGACCCTAGAGGAAAACTCATAAGACGCGGTAAAACCATCGACACGGTTAGCCACGCAAAATTAAAAAGCGCTGTACTTGAAAACGGCAGGCAGCATGCCATGTCATCGCCCTCTTTTGTGGTGAATGCAGATGCGACTGTTCTTAAAAATCTACTCTTTGTCTATTCACGCGTAAAGGGCAGGTATGAAGATGAAAAGCTTTGGAAACGATCCTTTATCATTGACCTGTACAATATAAATACTGGGGCATACCTTTTCAGTTTTCCGATTTTTCAGACGACCTCCAATACCCTGAACTCATTTATGGTAACCGAAACGCATCTATATGCCATCATCGGCAATGATCTGGTATCCTACCAGTTAAAGAGTCAGATAAAGAAAGAGATTAAAGATATAGAAAATTTACCGGCGCCGGTGACAGGAAAGAGATCGAAACCTGTAGAAAAAGTAGATCGAAATACAACTCTAAATTAAATATCATGAAAAAAGCAATTTTAAAACATGTTATGCCTTTAGCGGCAGGAGTGCTGGCAATTGCGGGAGCATTTACCACCACTTCAATGCAGAGTGCGGCAAAAGCGGAAACTGCCGCTCTGCAATGGGGATATATTCCAGATTCGGATGGAAGCTGTGATACACCGCCGATCCAGTGTTCTGATATAGTCAAACCGCAGCTCTGCCGCCTGAATGATCTTACGGGTCCGATAGCTTATGAGAAAGACAATGAAAATAACTGTGTCAGACCTTACTTTCGTGTTGTAAACGGACAGTAGTTTTTCTTGTAAAAGGAGAATGCAGTCCCTAAAGGACTGCATTTTTTTTTGTCTTCATAAATTAGTTCTAACGGGTTCCATCCGTAATCCATTTAGCAGAGCGGTCGTCTTTTAAAAAATAGGCAAACCAGTCCAGAATCCTCAGCGTAATGTCCGTCTGATTTTCTGGTTTCATCAGCACATGATCTTCCTCTGGATAAACAAGCAATATGCTTTTTTTCTTAAAACGGCGCAGTGCCAGATACAATTCCAGACTCTGCGAATAATTTACCTGGGCATCTGCTTTACCGGTCCAGATCAATAGCGGATTTTGAATTTTTTCAGCATGGACAATCGGTGAATTTGCGTGATACGCCAGTGCCAGTTCGTTGGGCGGTCCCCCCATGTTCCAAAGCTCTTTTTCAAATCGCCACATATTGGGGTTGCCGGATCTACCTACGCTGTAATAAAAACTGTTCAGGTCCGTAATTGCCCCGCCTGCAACAGCCGCTGCAAACATTGGTGTCTGGGTCACTATGAATGCCGTTTCATAGCCTCCGAAAGAGTGTCCCATTAGACCTTGCCGAGTATATAAAGTATCTTTTTAAGACTGTTCGTAAATTTTTTGGTGAAGCAATTGTGGTAACTCAGGAAGTGGAAGATATTATTTCTTCGCCTGTGGTAAAACAGGCTATTATCAACAACAGCGACTGCAAGATCCTGCTGGATCAGAGTAAATATCAGAATAAGTTTGACCAGATTCAGGAACTGCTTGGACTTACAGAGAAAGAAAAGGCACTTGTTCTGTCTGTAAATAAGGCCAATGATCCATCAAGGAAATATAAAGAAGTATTTATCTCTCTGGGAGGGATGCTTTCAAAAGTCTACAGGACAGAAGTTTCGCTGGAGGAATATTTAGCCTATACAACAGAGGAAAGCGAGAAAGTGAAAATGAATGCCTATGCGAAGAAGTTTGGCGGGGATATCAAGAAAGGAATAGTCGCATTGGCTCAGGATATCAAAAATGGAATTAAATGAAAAGGAAAGATGAAAAAGAAATTAATTATCAGTTTGGTCTGCCTGCTTTTGGTAAGCACCCCGGCAAGACCTGCTGAGAAAGTCATGGCGCTGCCGATATTAGAGATTGTAAAGGCTGTGACCAAGAAAGTAATCAAAGCAATCGATCTTAGAATCCAGAAACTGCAGAATAAGACGATCTGGCTTCAGAACGCACAGAAGCAGGTGGAAAATGTCCTATCCAAATTAAAGCTTGATGAAATCTCGGACTGGACTCAGAAACAAAAAGATCTCTACAAAGGCTACTATGAAGAGCTGGCAAAAGTAAAATCAATTATTACCTACTACCAGAGGATAAAAGAGATTACCAAAAAGCAGACACAGCTTGTTCAGGAATATGAAAGAGCCTGGAATCTTTTTAAGCAGGATACCCATTTTAAAGACAGCGAAATCCAGTATATGGAGCGCGTTTACACTGGAATACTGGAAGAAAGTGTGAAGAATATCGATCAGATTTTTTTGATTCTGGATTCTTTTGCTACTCAAATGAGCGATCTAAAACGTCTTGAAATTATCAATAAGGCTGCAGATCAGATTGATGCAAATTACAATGACCTTACCATGTTTAACCAGCAGAACATACTGCTGAGCCTGCAGAGGGCTAAAACGGAAGCAGATGTAAACCAGGTGAAACAATTTTACGGAATTCCATAATTCAATAAAAAACATGAAAAAGATAGCTGTAATACTAACAACGCTCTGTGTTTTTAGCCATAGTATGACCGGGCAGGCAAAGCAGAGGAAAGAACTAATCCTTCAGATAGCGGCGCTTCAGGTCTATATCGACTATGCAAAAAAAGGATATTCGGCAGTATCAAAGGGACTCAATTTTATTGGGGATGAGAGAAAAGGAGAACTCAGCCTGCATGGTAATTATTTTACCTCACTTTTAAAGATCAATCCAAAGGTGAGAAATTATTATAAAACCGCAGAGATCATTTCCATGCAGTTTAAAATAATGAAGCTCTGCCGAAAGACTCTGGAAGATCTTAAAACTGCTGATTTGTTTCATGGGACTGAACTGGACTATATAGAGAGGTCTTTTGGGAAACTGCTGCAGAACTGCAGCCAGACTCTCGATGAGCTGCTGGCTGTTA
>NZ_WWEM01000028.1 GCF_019308285.1 Flavobacterium quisquiliarum | reverse complement strand
AATCAATAAACCTTTACAGCCAAAAAACTATGTTATATCCACAAATTGAGAATACCGTTAAATCATTTGATTTTAAGCAGATCTCCGAAGAGCGCAAAGCAGTCCTGCAGCCACTAATCGACTTCATTCAGACAAAAGCGGACGGTAAGCTGGAAACCAGACTAAACCTAATCTGCACGCACAATTCCAGAAGAAGCCATCTCTCGCAGGTTTGGGCGCAGACTGCGGCTGCCTATTACGGCATCGAAAACGTTTCATGCTATTCGGGGGGAACCGAGGCTACTGCCCTTTTCCCAATGGCAGCGGAGATTTTGAAGCATTCAGGATTCAACATCAAAACTCTTTCAGAGGGATCAAACCCCGTTTATTCCATAAAATATTCACCTGACGGACTTCCTGTCATTGGTTTTTCCAAAACCTATGATGATGATTTCAATCCTGAAAGCGGATTTGCCGCAATAATGACCTGTTCGCAGGCTGCCGGTGGATGCCCGTTTATAGCAGGCGCTGAGAAAAGAATCCCGATCACTTTTGAAGATCCAAAAATTTCCGACGGAACGCCTCAGCAGAAAGAAACTTATCTGGAGCGCAGTCTGCAGATTGGAACTGAAATGTTTTACATATTCTCACAAATAAAAAAATAAAATGTCAGCAAATAACTGTGCACCAGCTGTCGGACGCAAAAAGTTAAGCTTCCTTGACCGCTTCTTGACCCTTTGGATTTTCCTTGCTATGGCTATAGGCGTGGCTATAGGATACTTTATTCCTTCCAGCGGAGATTTCATCAATTCTTTCTCCAGCGGAACAACAAACATTCCATTGGCAATAGGACTTATCCTGATGATGTACCCGCCACTGGCAAAAGTAAAATACGAACAGATGGGACAGGTTTTCAAGAACACTAAAGTCTTGGGCGCCTCTTTATTCCTGAACTGGATTGTAGGCCCTGTCTTGATGTTTTTGTTGGCGCTCCTGTTTTTAAGCGGATATCCTGAATACATGATCGGGGTGATCCTGATTGGCCTGGCACGCTGTATCGCAATGGTTGTGGTATGGAACGATCTGGCAGACGGAAACCGCGAATATGCTGCAGGACTAATTGCCCTAAACAGTATTTTTCAGGTACTGCTTTATAGTGTATACGCTTACATTTTTATAACCATTCTACCTCCCTATTTTGGATATGATGGTTTTGAAGTCAATATCATCATTGCACAGATTGCCGAGAGTGTGGGTATCTATCTAGGTATTCCATTTGCTCTGGGAATCATAAGCCGCTATGCTTTGATAGCTTTAAAAGGCTCTGAATGGTTTGAGGATAAGTACGTGCCGTTTATCTCACCGATTACTCTTATTTCACTGCTCTTTACGATCATTGTAATGTTCAGCCTGAAAGGGGAACTTATTGTTCAAATCCCGATGGATGTCGTGCGTATTGCAATACCGCTTGTCATATACTTTACTTTAATGTTTGTCATCAGCTTTTTTACAGGAAAATATTTTGGGGCTGACTATTCAAAGGCTACATCTATTGCGTTTACAGCCACCGGCAATAATTTTGAATTGGCTATTGCCGTGGCAATTGGAGTATTCGGAATAAACAGCGGACAGGCATTTGCAGGTGTTATTGGTCCTTTGGTAGAAGTACCTGCTCTTATAGCACTGGTAAACCTTGCATTTTGGTTTAGAAAAAAGTATTTTACAAAACAACTGCCTGCAGAAACTGCTTAAAAGAAATATGAGAATTGCAATAATATCGGATATACATGCGAACTTCCCCGCATTGGAGCAGACCCTAAAAAGTATTGAAGAGCAGAATATTGATGCCGTTTACTGCTTAGGAGATTTAGTAGGCTACAATTTATGCCCCAATGCCGTGATCAATGAGATCCGTAAAAAGCATATCCCTACCCTTGCAGGAAATCACGATGTCAAAGCTGTCGAGATACATAATGACGGTTCAAATGACATTCAAAGCTACGCATATCAGATTGTGGGCAAAGAGCAGATCAAATATCTTTCTGCTCTTCCTGCCCATATTAAACTTGAATACCAGACGGCCAGCAGACTTATAAAAATTTTGATGGTCCATGGGAGTCCTTACAGCAACAGGGAATATTTGCTTGAGGATAAAAATGAGAAAGATTTTACCGACATCTTTCTTGATTCCAATACGGACATTCTTATCTGCGGACATTCTCATCTGCCGTATCATCGCATATTGGAAAATCCAAATAAAAAAGGCACTTATTTTCACGCCATTAATGCAGGGTCGGTTGGAAAACCTAAAGATAGAAATCCACACTGCTGTTATGCTGTGATAACAATTGAAAAAAGCAGCAATATTTCCAAAAAAGACGGCATTAAAGTAGAATTCATAAGAGTTCCGTATGATATTGAAAAAGCAGCCCGCGCTATTGAAGAGAGTCCTCTTCCGGACGTTTACGCGTTTATGCTTAGAAAAGCATATTAATGTATTGAAATAAAACCCGCTATGGAAAGTTTTAAATTATTTTTAAAGAGCATTGTCCCTCTCAGCGATCAGGAATTTGAAAAGTACAGTCCGTATTTCAAAACAAGGACATTAGCCCGAAACAGTTATTTTGCAGAGATCGGCAAAACCTCACATGAAGCCGCTTTTATAAAAAAAGGGCTCCTCAGGACATATTACATAAATGAAAAATCCGAAGAAGTGACTTCCTGCTTCTGCGCAGAAAATAATCTGACAGCTTCATATAAAAGCTTTATTTCGCAGCTGCCTTCGGAACTTTCCATTCAGGCTGTAGAAGATACCGAACTTATAACAATCAGTTACAATGACCTGCAGATTCTCTATCAGAAGAGTGCTCTCTGGCAGAATATCGGAAGGTCAATTGCCGAGCGGCAGTATATGGTGATGGAGCAGTATGCCAGTGTTTTGTGCAATGAAAGCGCAAAGGAAAAATACATGCGCATGCTTGAGGAACAGCCTGCCGTTATAAACAAAGCTTCAGTAAATGATATTGCAAGCTATCTAGGAATAACACGCAGGACGCTGAGCAGGATCAGAAAAGAAATTACCCAGTAAATTCGAGGACATTTGTCCTTTTTGCTGATTATACTTTCCAATAGTTTTGCTTTTATAATCAATCAAAAATAAAATGGAAACAGCAATTATCATTTCATCCTTCTTTCTTGTCCTATTTGCGGTCTTGGCCTTATATGACGGCTTTTATCTGCATATTTTCAAATACCAGCTTCACGATCGAGAAGAAAGTAAAACCGAGCACATTACCCATACTTTGAGAGCTGTCTTCTTTCCGGCAATCCTTTATTTTCTGTTCTTGAAACAGGATAATCATACTAGTTTTGTAATAGGCTTGACCATTGTCATTCTGGATATAATGGTGCTAGGGTACGACGCTTTTATAGAGAAAGACAGCAGGCAGTTTATGGGAGGGCTTCCGCGCTGGGAATATATTGTCCATTTATTCGTAAATGGGTTTCATTTTGCGTCAATTGCAGTTTACCTCTCCATCAGACTTACTTTTCAAAATGGGGAAATAATGATTTCTAATATCAATCAATCTCCAGGCTTCTTTAATCTGTTAATTGTAAATCTTTTGCCGGGAGCTATCCTAATGGCAATTCTTCATCTTTTCTTATGCATTCCAAAAACGGCCAACTTATGGAATAATTTCAGAAGTAAAATCAATTGTTGTTAATCCATCTTATTGCATAAGCAGAAGATAAAATCTATGAGTTTGGAAATAAATACTATTCACAATCAGTTTTATATCATTTTGGGCAGGTATATTAAGGCTCATATTAATGATACCGACGATGCATCCGATGTTTTGCAGGAAGTTTTTATAAAGATAAACGAGAATTTAGGATCACTAACTGACGAAGGCAAACTAAAAAGCTGGATTTTCACAATCACAAGAAATTCCATTATTGATTATTACCGAAAAGATTCCAATCATAAGAAATCAGAGCTGACCGATTGTATGATGCAAAAGATTATGCATGAAACAGATTTTGATACTTCGGAAAGTCTGGACTGCTGTTTAATAAAATTCATTGAGCGGCTGCCGGAAGACTATCGGGACATTATCATGGATAGCGAAATACATGGAATTAAACAGAAAGACTTAACAGAAAAATACAGCCTTGCCTACCCTTCCATCCGTTCTAGAGTGCAAAGAGGCAGATCCAAATTAAAGGAAATGCTTCTGGATTGCTGCAGTATTGAATTAGACCGCCGTGGAAATATTATGAACGTTACCTCTAAAAAATCATGCAGCGGAGGAAAATGCTGATAACACCGAATCATTTTTGAAAACTTCATATATAGAAAATTCAGGCTGTTAAAAAAAAAAAATCAGCAAAGCCTGCATCATTTTTAGATTAGTGCGTCTTAAGTAATATTAATCATTAAAATTAAAATTATGAAAAACAAAATGTACATTACTCTTGCAGCATTGGTATTGTCTGCTGGAAGTATCTTCGCTTATGCGAACTTATCAAAAACTGATGCAAAGAAAAACTGCACTGAAAAATGTTCTACGCATTGCTGTAGTGACGATTCGGGAACTTGTGCTCCGAAAGATTGCAAAAAGTAATATTTCGCTTTACTGTTTAAAAGACAACTCAAAAAGTTGTCTTTTTTTATGGGCAGGAATCATTCAAAATTTTAATTCAATTATTTTGTATTTTAGCATTTGCTTAAATAAGCAAAAAGTATAAATTTGCATTATGGAAGATATAATTTGTATACGACAGCAAGCAGATATTAAACAAATAATCCGCTGTAAAGACAGAGTATCAGAACTCAATACCTCATTTGACTATTTATCAAGTGGGCTTGAATTGGCTGGCAATAATGTGAGATTAAGAATTCTCTTTTTACTTTATGAAGAAAAACAGCTCTGTGTCTGTGACATAAGTGATATTCTTGAAATGAGTATTTCTGCAATTTCACAGCACTTACGGAAACTAAAAGACAGAAAACTTATTGAAACTAAACGGGAAGCGCAGACCATTTTCTATTCATTGACAAAGGAATATGAAAAAATGCTGAAACCTTTCTTCGAAATTTTAGCACAAAATGAAATTTTAGAAAAAATATGAAAACAGAGAATAAAATGATCGGAGCCGGATTTTTCACAGCATTAGCTGCTTCATTGTGCTGCATTACTCCCATATTAGCATTAGTTGCCGGAACAAGCGGGATTGCTTCTGCTTTTTCATGGCTTGAACCAATGAGGCCTTATTTCATCGGCCTGACTGTTATAATTATTGGTTTATCTTGGTATCAAAAGCTGAAAACTAAAAAGCTGATAGACTGTAACTGCGATAGAGAAGAAAATCCGAAATTCGTTAATTCAAAAATGTTTTTAGGAATAATTACAGTAATTGCAGCCCTCATGCTTTCGTTTCCTTACTACTCAAGCATTTTTTATCCAAATACAGAAAAGAAAGTCTTGGTCGTGAAAAAGACCAGCACTCAAAAAGCTGAGTTTAGAATAAGCGGAATGACTTGTGCCAGCTGTGAAAAACACGTGAATCACGAAGTGAATAAATTGATTGGAATAATAAATTCAAATGTAAATTATACTAATGGTAACGCAATTGTAGAATTTGATAATTCCAAAACTACTATTAATGAAATTGAAAAAGCAATAAATTCAACAGGCTATACAGTAACTAACAAAAAATTAAAATGAAAATCGTTCTACAATCAATAATAACCTGCCCCCTTTGCTCCCACAGTAAAGAAGAAACTATGCCAACTGATGCATGCCAATTTTTTTACGAATGTGAGAACTGCAAACAAACTCTTAAACCAAATCAAGGTGATTGCTGTGTATATTGCAGTTATGGAACTGTGCCATGTCCACCAATTCAGCAAGATAAAAAATGTTGCTAAATTGAATAATTTCTAATGGACAATAGATTATCATATACAAATTTTGATTATAAAATTTTAAGAATAATAATTTAAATTTACTGATGACATTTTTTTTCGCTCTCTTCAACTTAAATCTATAAGTTATTATGACAGAAATCACATCTATTACTGAATTAACGATTTTTAACATTTAACCCTTACGATACATACAAACCGCTTATCAACAAACTTTTAAAATAATTATCTTACAAATTCACTTGAAAAATAAGCTAATTTCTTTAAATCGTTCATAAAATGATTTGTAAATTGTGAACTAAACGTCACTTCTTAAAAAAACGTTAATTCCGAGGAATTAGCGTTTTTTTTATGCTTTTAAATTGTATTTAACCAGACTTTTACCTATAAATATATATGGTTTGAATATTTTAAAAGGTGACTTGACAGAATACAAACCACTTTAATCCTTGTTATATAAGACTAGCACAATAATTTTATATTTATATTAACAAAAAAACAGAAAACTTAGCCGAAAGAAAAACAATTACATGAAATTACTAAGTAAAATATTTATAATTTTGACGCGTGAAAATATGGGTAACAATATTATCGTTCATTGTACTGTTTCTTTCGACAGTACCTTGCTCTGCGTTTGCTAAACACTCTGAGTGTAGAGTGGAAAAAAACTGCAAGGGTGAGTCTCATGACTGCGGTGATGAATGCAATGGAAAATGTTCGCCATTTTATTCCTGTGGAACCTGTATTGGTTTTACAATAAACTTTAATTCTTCAATTATTACCGAAAAATTAGAATTCACAATTGAAGAAGCTTCACAGACACTATCATACTATAAATTTGTCGATTCTTCTTTCATCTGCAAAATCTGGCAGCCTCCTAAAATTTCTTAATAAAATACCGCTTTTACCTGCTTAACTTCAATTAAGCGGGCTTATCACCTTTATTAACATTAAGAAATCACAAATGTTTAAATATATTTTATTGATTGTGGCAATAGCATCTATTGGCACTGTACAGGCACAGAATAAAATCACATTCCATATAAAAAATACATCAACCAATGAACCTGTAAAAGGTGCTTCAGCTAAAATTGAAGAAACCAATGAAGTTTTGTCATCAGATAATAATGGTAACATCATTATCGAAAACCTTAAAAATGGAGACTACACATTATCGATCTCAATAGAGGGTTATGCTCCCAATAAAACACTTTTTAAAGTGCCTGCAGCTGTCAATTTTATAGAAATTGCATTGCAAAGTGAAATGGAAGAAGAAGCCGAAGAAATGAAAGAAATAGTGGTAACTTCTACAAGAGGTACAAGAACAATCAGCAATATTCCAACCAGAGTTGAGTTTATAGCAGGAGAAGAACTTGAAGAAAAAGCAAATATGAAACCGGGGGATATCCGTATGATGCTTAATGAAAGTACCGGAATCCAGACCCAGCAGACTTCAGCTACTTCTGGAAATTCTTCAATCAGAATTCAGGGACTAGACGGACGATATACACAAATCTTAAAAGATGGTTTTCCTGTATACTCAGGTGCATCAAGCGGACTGGGATTGCTGCAGACTCCTCCGTTAGATTTAAAACAGGTTGAGATAATTAAAGGTTCTGCCTCTACCCTTTACGGAGGTGGTGCAATTGCAGGTTTGGTTAATCTTGTATCTAAAACCCCTACCGAAGAAAGAGAATTGCGATTTCTAATTAATGGGACTTCCGCTCTTGGTTTGAATATTAATGGTTTTTATTCCCAGCAGTTTGATAAAATTGGATTGACTGTTTTTGCATCTCATGACCGAAACGCTCCTTATGACCCTGCTGATATACAGCTTACTGCGATTCCAAAATTCGAACGCTTTAATTTTAATCCAAAACTTTTTGTCAATTTTAATGAAAACACTAAACTAAATTTTGGCATTAATACAGTTTTTGAAAATCGTATCGGCGGGAATATTGACTATATAAAAGACGAAAATAAATACCCTGACAGTTATTTCGAAAAAAATAAAACGCAGAGAATAAGCACTCAGTTCACCCTTACTCATAAATTTAATGATCAGGAATCTATTACCATTAAAAACAGTTTTAATAATTTCAGCCGCATTATAACTATTCCTGACTATATTTTTGATGGCCTGCAGAACAGTACTTTCTCAGAAATCAGCTATTCTAAAAATGGAGAAATTGCAGAATGGGTTGCTGGTGGAAATTTATATACTGACAAGTTTACTGAAAACAGCCAGACAGCTTTTCCATTAAGAAACTATAATCAGATCACTTATGGTGCTTTTGTTCAGAATACCGTCAAAGCTAAAGAATGGCTGGATATCGAGACTGGTCTTCGAGGTGATTATGTTGTTGATTACGGATTCTCATTATTACCTAGAATCTCAGCTTTATTTAAAATTAATTCCAAACTTACTTCACGACTTGGTGGCGGTTTAGGCTACAAAACACCAACTATTTTTACCGAAGAAAGCGAGCGTATTCAATATCAAAATGTACTCCCTATTAATAGTGATTTCAATAAACTTGAAAAAAGTTACGGACTTAACTTTGATGTGAATTATAAAACTAAAATTACCGAAGATATTTCATTATCATTGAATCAATTATTCTTTTATACAAATGTTGATAATCCACTGATTTTAACTTCGCTTCCTAATGACCTTTACCAATTTGTAAATATTAATGGATATTTAGATACAAAAGGAACAGAAACAAATGTGAAATTAGGCTATAAAGATTTTAAACTATTTGTTGGGTACACTTTTACTGATGCTTCGATAGACAACAATGGCATAAAATCTCAAAATCCTTTAACTGCTAAACACAGATTAAATAATGTTTTGATGTATGAAGTCGAAGATAAATGGAAAGCTGGTTTAGAAGCTTATTATTACAGTCCTCAAAAGTTAAGTGATGGTACAACTGGAAGGGAATATTGGATTTTCGGCTTCATGGTAGAAAAGCTTTGGGAAAATTTTTCAATTTTTGCCAATTTTGAAAATTTTACTGATACCAGACAGACAAAATTTGGAAGTATCTACACAGGACCAATTTCAAATCCTGTTTTCAAAGATATTTATGCACCGTTAGACGGATTTGTTGTAAATGCAGGTATTAAGATTAAAATATAGTCTTATGAAAAAAAGTATATATAATATAAGAAAAATGGATTGTCCCAGTGAGGAACAATTAATACGAATGAAGCTCGCTGGTTTAGAACAAATCAAACAGCTTGATTTTGACATTGCAAACAGAAGATTAAAGATCTATCATACGGACGACGACACTCTTATAACAAATGCAATTGATACTCTTAATCTGGACAGCACTCTGCTGGCATCAGAACATACATCAGAACATGTAGAGACAAACAGTGACTCACAGCAAAGTAAGTTATTATGGCAGGTTCTCATTGTAAACTTTTCATTCTTTCTAATAGAGATAATTACAGGTTTTATATCCAATTCGATGGGATTGGTTGCCGACAGTTTGGATATGTTCGCCGATAGCATTGTATATGGTTTAGCTCTGTTTGCTGTCGGGAGCACAGCTTCAAGAAAAGGAAGTGTAGCAAAAATAAGTGGTTATTTTCAGATTGGTCTTGCAGTTTTGGGACTTATTGAAGTTTTAAGAAGATTTGTAGACTCAGACCATATTCCTGCATACGGAACTATGATAATAGTTTCATTATTTGCACTTGTAGGTAATTCGTTATGCCTTTACCTGCTTCAAAAATCTAAAAGTAAAGAGGCACATATGGAAGCTAGTATGATTTTTACTTCGAATGATATTGTAATTAATATGGGAGTCATAATTGCTGGTATATTAGTATACTTTACTAATTCAATGGTACCCGATCTTATTATTGGTGTTTGTGTGTTTTTCATAGTCGCTAGAGGAGCATTAAAAATATTACAGTTATGATATTTGGTAATTTAAAAGTATAGAATGTTCTTCAAAATTATTTTTTTTATCGCTGCACCAATAGAGAAACCAAAAAAAATCTGTTTCACACAAATTGTGAGACAGATTTTGATCTTCTTTAACAGCGACGGGCAGTATTTTCCAGCTTAACATTGCTGCATGCATGGAGTATTGGTAATAATCATCGTTCAGGCTTTTGCATTTGTCATAGATTCTTTGGTAGAAGTGCCGGCTCTAATCGCATTACTGATTTAACAGAACAAATTATAAATGCGGATTATCAAACGTAATTATAATATTGTAAATATGAATACTATTATTACTTTTATACACTAATTCTATAGGATATTAGAAGTATGATAGTCAAAATACTTGCGAGTAAAAAAATCTTATTACTTTTTATTAATTTATGTGTATTTCAATTATACGCACAGCAAAAAAATAGCTTATCCCAACAGTTTCTAATGAATATTGAAATCAGACCAAGAGTCGAATATACTTCAAATTATTTTCTTCCTCCCAACGATTCAATTGATCCTTATTTTATTATTACCCAGAGAAACAGAATTTCTATGCAGTATGCTAGAGAAAAATGGCTTATTAAATCCGATTTACAGGAAATTCATCTTTGGGATGAAAACAGCAAAGCTTCCAAAGTTGGAAGCATTAATTTTTATCAATTGTATTTTGAGACTAAGATTAAATCTCTAAATGTACGATTGGGAAGGCAAAGTGTTTTATTAGATAATGGCAGATTATTTTCTGATGCTCCTTGGGCACAGCAAGGGAGAGCCCATGAAGGAATACGGATAATGAAATACTCAAAATATTTCTCTAATGATTTTTTCTTTTTGTTTACCAGAAACTACAGCACTGAATTTGAGTCAGCCTACTCTCCTGTTGCATCAAATAGGTATAAATACCTGTTGGTAAATAGTCTCAATTACAATAACAATCATGGATTTTCATTTAATTCATTGAATGCTGTTGATTTTTTAGAAAACTCAAGTTCAGGGAAATTGTATACTCGTGCAACAGCAGGCGGAAGAATAGAATTTAAAACGAAACAATGGTATTATACTTTAAATTCATATTGGCAGTTTGGACGTAATTCAAAAGGTCAAAAATTATTTGCTTACTATTTTCAACCTGAAGTTAAATTATCTCTATTGAAATCTACTTGGCGTTTAGGTGCAGAAATAATTAGTGGCAGCAGTCCTAATCTATCAGATAATAGTTCGGGAGATTTTGATGTCTTATATGGCGTGACATGGAAGTTCAATGGAAATATGAATGTCTTTACCCGTTTTCCCTCCGACGTTAACGGAAAAGGTTTAGTAAATCCTTATCTATTTACCGTAATTCCCTTAAATAGTAAACTATCTCTTCGTTCTGATTTTCACCTTTTTTATACTCGATACCCGCTTTTAAATAATTTGGGTCAAAAAATGACAAAGTTTCTTGGATATGAAAATGATTTTTCTTTGAAGTACTTACCTGTCAAAGAACTGGAAATTAATTATGCCTTTTCTTTTTATAAATCAACAAACGCAATGCAATATCTGCCAAAAATACAAGATGAAAATAAACTTGCTATTTGGAGCTACTTAATGATTTCATATTCTTTTAACGCGATCAATTTAAAGCATTATAAAAATTAAATAAAATAATATCCTGTATTAAATCTTACACAATTAAAAAATCTAAAGTTTGTTTTATCTGAAAGGTTGAATTATATCATCAACAAATTTTGATATTCATTTTCTTAAATAAATATTTTATTTTTAATCACTATATTTTATCTGGATATGCAAGTATCTACCCAACAAATAATTATTACAGCTAAAAGATAAAAGCATAAAGTTATTTAACGTTTTTCAATACATACCCTAACGATACATGCAAACCGCTTCAAAACAAAAAATCAAAAAATTATCTTACAAATTCACTTGAAAATAAGCCAATTTCTTTAAATCGTTCATAAAATGGTTTGTAAATTGTTCAGTAAGGGTCACAACAAGCCAAATGGCGTCAATTGAAGACAATAGACGCCAATTTTTTTTATAATCTCACTTTATTTTTATTAGTTTAAAGATCCGGGCTACTCAGCAGCCAATTGATATTTGTTTAATTGAAGATTATTATTCTCCATTTTTTACTTTTTTAGAAAGTTATTTATAAATACAAATTTCGGTATGATGCCCCATGTATTGTTTTATTTATTGATTTGTGAGATTTACTGTTTTACTTTTTCCATTTTAAACGCAAGCTGTTACTTACCACACTTATACTGCTGAATGCCATTGCAGCGCCTGCAATCATAGGGTTAAGCAAAAAGCCGTTTATCGGATAGAGAATGCCCGCTGCAATGGGAATACCAATCAGATTATAGACAAATGCCCAAAACAGATTTTGTTTTATGGTAGCTACTGTCTGTTTGGATAATCTTATTGCCTGTGGAATTTTGGTAAGATCCGATGATATAATGGTCATCTTGGCTACATCCATTGCAATATCACTTCCTTTTCCCATTGCTATACTAACATCGGCAGTTGCAAGGGCGGTACTGTCATTGATTCCATCGCCCACCATTGCAACGATTTTTCCTTGTTGCTGGAGTTCTTTTATAAAAGCGGCTTTATGCTGGGGCAGCACCTCTGCCTTATAATGTCTGATACCTGTTTGCTCAGCAATGGCTTTCGCAGTGGCTTCATTATCTCCGGTAAGCATATAAAGGTCAATGCCCATAGCCTGCATTTCCTGGATAGCCTGTGCTGATTTTTCTTTTATATTGTCAGATATTGCAATTACAGCAAGAGCTTGTCTGCTGTTTAAAAACCAAATAACAGTTTTGGACTGGCTGCCCCATTGTTCGGCCTGGATTTGTAATTGGTCATCAATAATGATATTGTTTTCTGCCAATAACTTTTTATTGCCCACATAATAGGTGTCATTGTCATGGCCGGCTTTTGCACCTTTACCGGTTATACTTTCAAAACCGGACAATGCGGGTGTCGGTATGCCGTCAAAATGTTTCACTACGGCTTCTGCCAATGGGTGCTCCGATTGTTTTTCAATGCTCAATAAAACATTGCTGGCTGCATCATCATTGTTCAGCCATTTGAAACCCGTAACCTCTGGCCGCCCCTCAGTAATGGTTCCGGTTTTGTCTAAAACAATAGCGTCAACTTTCTTTGCCAGTTCAAGGCTTTCAGCATCTTTAATCAGGATGCCATTCTCAGCACCTTTACCAACACCTACCATAATAGCGGTTGGTGTTGCTAAACCCAAGGCACAGGGACAGGCGATAACCAATACCGTAACGGCTGCGAGCAATCCATGTACCACTCCGTTATCGCCATCCAAAACAAACCACAACATAAATGTCAGGATGGCAATTCCTATCACAACAGGAACAAATATACCGGCAATCTTATCTACCAATTTCTGTACAGGTGCTTTGCTTCCCTGCGCATCCTGTACGGTTTTGATAATTTGGGCAAGCATCGTTTCTTTTCCTACTTTAACGGCCTTAAATTGAAAGCTCCCTTTTTGGTTAATCGTTCCTGCAAATACTTTTTCACTTCCTTTTTTTAGTACTGGTATCGGCTCGCCGCTAAGCATACTCTCATCAACATAGGAACTCCCTGAGGTTACTATACCATCCACTGCAATTTTTTCGCCCGGCTTTACAAGAATAACGTCACCTGTAGCTACCTCTTCAATAGCAGTCTGTTTTTGGGTTCCGTCCGGTAGTATCACGATGACGGTTTTGGACTGTAGGCCCATCAGCTTTTTAATTGCTGAAGAGGTATTCCCTTTGGCTTTTTCTTCCAGTAATTTTCCCAGCAGAATGAATGCAATAATAACAGACGCCGCTTCAAAATAAACATGGGCGTGTAATCCGCGCCTGTGCCAAAATTCAGGCAGCAACATATTGAATACACTGAACAGATATGCAATGCCTGTACTGAGTGCCACCAGTGTATCCATATTGGCTGAACGGTGTATAGCTTGTTTCCATGCATTGATGAAAAAATCTTTGCCTAACCATAAGACAACAGGTGTAGAAAACAGCCACATTATAGGGTCTGCGTAGGGCATATTCATAAAGAACATCCCAATAACAACCACAGGAAAAGACAAGATAGTTGCCCAAATGGTTTTGATTTTTAGATTCTGGAATTTTTGAGCATGGATTACTTCTAAAGTTTCCTGTTGTTTGGTTTCATCCTCAATCAATAAATCGTAACCGATAGATTGTACCGCTTTTTGCAGTTTGGCCGCATCGGTCATATTGGGCAGGTATTCAACGGTAAGATTACCCGTTGCAAAATTTACAGCAGCGCTTACCACTCCTGGCTCGTATGTAACAATGCTCTCAGCACTGCCCGCGCAAGAGGCGCACGTCATGCCCAATACTGGAAACGTGTTTTTTACGGTCGAAACGCCATACCCCAAGTCCTTGATTGCTTTGATCGCTTCCGCTACCGCTTGTGTGTTGTCAACCGTGATAACAGCCCTGCGGTTGTTCAGCTCTACCTGGTGTGTTTCTATGCTTTTCAATCTTGCCAGTCCCTTTTCAACGATGAGTGCACAATGTTCGCTTTCTACATCTTCCAAGGGAAGATAAATGACTTGCTTCTTTTTATCTGTTGCCATTTTTTTTTGCTTTAATTAACAATACAAAATTGGGATAATATGGGTGGGAAGCGTTGTGGAATTATGAAATGGATTTGTAAGATTTACTTAGACCTTATCCGATGGTTTTCTTTTATCCTCCCGTCTTTGCTTGAAATAGCTCGGAGTAAGCCCGGTTACCTTTTTGAACTGGTTGCTTAGATAAGCAACACTGGAGTAATTAAGGTGAAATGCAATTTCACTGAGGGACAATTCGTCATAAACCAATAGTTCTTTTATCTTTTCTATTTTTTGGGCGATGAAGTACTTTTCAATGGTGGTGTCTTGCGCTTCGGAAAACAGGTTGGACAAATAATTGTAATCATGTTGAAGTTTGTCGCTTAATACATCGGAAAGATTGGTTTTTACACCATTTTTTTGATGATGTACTAAATCAATAATTATATTTTTATTCTTTCTACAGTTCTGTTTCTCTTATCGTCAATGATTTCAAATCCTAATGTAAGCAGCGTTTTTTCCAATTTAAATAATTCTTGAGTCGTAGGTTCGCTGCTAAGTGTAATCTCCCCCAGCTTTATGCTCTTTAGGTTTAAGCCTAACTTTCCCAATTCATTCTGCACCACCATAATACAGCGGTCACAAACCATATTTTTTATAATAAGCAACATCACTTTGCTTCACATCTAAAGAAAATATTAATTTGAAACTCTAAAATAAATTTATAACCGTTTATTCTTCAAATTTCCAATTGGTAAGTAATAAAGTAAACCGATTCCTATCAGAAATAATATCAATGAAGCTATAAATGCAGGAATAAGGATTTCTTTATTATTATCCAAAGCATTGTTCAAGGCGGCATATAATAACCAAATTTGAATAGTCACATTTAGTATTAATATAAAAATAATAGTAGAAAGTATCGCGTTTAATTTATTTGGATTGGCTTGATTCTGACTAGTTCTAAAAGTACTCATGGTTTTTTATTTTAGGGATTTATCCTGGTTTCTCTTCCAGATTCTCTGATGCTCTTACATAAATGGCATTCTCTTTAAAAAGCACTTCCAATTTAGGCAAAGCTCTGGGCGGGGGGCCAGCGATAACATCTCCGGTTTGAGCGTCAAAAGAACCTTCGTGACAAGGACAATGAATAACTCCCGTGCCAGGCTTATAAAAAACAGAGCAGGAAAGATGGGTGCATTTTTGTTCATACGCTTTGAATTCTCCCGTCTCCAGATGAATCAATATATAAGGGATTGTACTTCCTTCGATAACAAAAGCACGTGTACCCCCTACAGGCACCTCTTCTTTTTTACATACAAAGTGCTCTCCATCCAGCTCATCTTTTGGAAATAGGTGCGCTTTGGCTGCCACCAGACCACTCCCAACCATTAACCCGCCTGATACTAGTGTAAGGAATTTAGCAAAATCGCGACGGCTCACATTGGTTGCCTGTTGTTTTTCGATTGGAAAATCTTTTTTCCAGTTTTTATTTAAATTATCTTCTTTAGACATGAATTCTAATAAATTATTAATTGATTACTGCCTTTTGGCATCATAATATTAACTTTTGTATTCACTACCTCTTCTCCAAAAAGGAAAGTATTTACTGGCGAACTATTTGGACGCATTTCCTGTATTTCCTCTCTGGTGCCGTAAAACAAAGCCCCACTTGGACAAACCGTAGCACACATAGGTTTTTTGCCCACGCTTGTTCTGTCGTAGCACATCGTACATTTCATCATCAAATCGTAGGACTCTTCTTTTTTAGGCACGCCAAATGGACAGGCCATCACACAATTCGAACAACCAATACATCTTTCCGTATTGGCAGTATGAACAATTCCGAATTCGTCTTTTGAAATAGCATCAGCAGGACATACATTTGCACAAACAGGATCGTCACAATGCATACACACCTGTACAGTAGTTTGCACAGTTGATGCCCTATCGACATAATTTACGTGAATTAAAGATTCCTGACCATTGGTTTCGCATTCAGCACAAGCCATTTCGCAGGCTTTACAGCCAATGCAACGTTGCATATCTACAAAAAACTCTTCATTTTTATTAAAATTGGTATAATTCATTTTTTGTTTTTTAGTTGTTAAACACTAGCGTAAGCCATAGATTCGCTCGAAGGTGGTGCTATTTCACGCAAAGGTTCCAGATGACAGGCACAAACTTTGAATTCCGGAATTTTAGAAATAGGATCTAATGTTCCGGGAGTTAATTGGTTTGCTGATTTTTTTCCAGACCAGTGGTACGGTATAAAAACCGTGTCTTCGCGAATCGTTTCTACAATGTTTGCAGGAAAAATGCCTTCACCACGCCGGGTAGTAACTTTTATTAATTCCCTTTGTTTGATGCCGTATTGTTGGGCTAAATTTGGATGAATTTCCAATAAAGGCTCCGGATACTGATCAACCAATTTTCCAATTCTTCGTGTTTGTGTACCACTCAAATATTGAGAAACCACACGTCCTGTCGTCAAAATTATTGGATAATCGGCATCTGGCACCTCACCTGGAACTTTGTACGGTGCCGGATTAAAATGAGCCCTTTCATCTGAGGTTTTAAATTTTTTATCTTCCCATAAACGCGGTGTTCCCGGATGTCCTATTTCAGGACAAGGCCAAAAAACACCCATTTCGTCTTCAATTCTTTGGTAGGTAATTCCATAATAATCAGCAGTTCCTCCTTTTGAGGCTACCCGCAATTCGTTAAAAACGGCTTCGCTGCTATCATACGTAAATTTATCCTCCACCCCTAAGCGTTTGGCTAATTCCAAAATAATCGAAGTATCGGTTCTGGCATCTCCCGGAGGAGTAACTGCCTGACGGATTCGGATAACACGCCCTTCGGCTGAAGTGGTTGTACCTTCTTCTTCCTCCTGTAATGATCCTGCCAAAACAATATCGGCATGACGGGCCGTTTCGTTTAAGAAAAAGTCAATACAAACATAAAATTCTAACTTTTCTAAAGCCTCCCGAACATAATTGCTGTTAGGCAGGGAAACTAGCGGATTAAAACAAATCGATAATAGCCCTTTAATCTCCCCACGATGAATGGCTTCGATTATTTCATAAGCCGACAACCCTTTTCCGGGCATATCTTTCTCATTAATACCCCAAACTTCTGAAATATATTTACGATGTTCCGGATTTTCAATATCCCTATTTCCTGGCAGCTGATCGCATTTATGACCGTGCTCTCTACCGCCTTGCCCATTTCCCTGTCCGGTAATAGTGGCATAACCGCAATATGGCTTACCAATTCTTCCTGTTGCGAGTACCAAATTAATGCATCCCAACACATTATCTACGCCTTTAGAATGATGCTCAATACCACGGGCATGAAGTAAAAAGCTTGTTTTGGCTCTGCCCCATAATTCGGCTGCCTGTTGAATTTTTTCTTTTTTAATCCCTGTAACTTGCTCTGCCCATTCCAGGGTATAATCTTTTACGGAATCTATAGTCTGCTGAAAACCTGAGGTATGGTTGGCAATAAAATCGTGATCCAGCATGTCATGATCCACCAAATATTTCAGCATTGCACCATACAAAGCCGAATCTGTTCCCGGGCGGACATCCAAATGAAGATCGGCTGTTCTGGCTAATGGAATCATTCTTGGGTCAATAACTATCAATTTTGCACCACGGTCTCTGGCTTTCCAAATCCAGTGGGTTAATGTTGGGAAAGTTTCACTAACATTAGCACCAGCCACAATAATTACTTCCGCATATTCCAGATCCGAATAGTTATTAGAGCCCCGGTCCAGACCAAATGCTTTTTTATTTCCTGCTCCTGCACTTACCATACACAAGCGTCCATTATAATCTAAATTTTTTGTTTTTAGAGCGACACGGGCGAACTTACCCATCAAATAACTTTTTTCATTGGTTAGCGAAACACCCGAAAGGACTGAGAAGGCATCGTTTCCATATTGCGCCTGAATCCTTTTAATTTCAGAAACTGTTTTACCCATCGCATCATCCCAGGACGTTGGTACAAATCCTTGCCCTTCTACTCTTTTTAGCGGGGACAAGAGACGGTCCGGATGATTGTTCTGTAAATAGCGCTGGACCCCTTTAGGGCACAATCGCCCTTCGTTGAACGGAAATTCCATCCAGGGTTCAAAACCTACTACTTTGTTGTCTTTAACCGACAATTGAATACCACACTGCATTCCACAAAAACAACAATGTGTTTTTACCAATTCATCTGGCTCATCCCTGCCCTCATAACCATCTTTCGGTGTGTAGTTTTTATGAGGTCCAAATTGCGTGATAATGTTTTGTTCCGAAACAGGTAATTTTGCCATGTTTTATATTTTTTAACCGATGCGATAAAAAAATCACCAGTGTTGTTTTTAATTTTCAATTCAACTAAAAAAAATTAGCCAAATAAATTTCCGCCTTCCAGTCGTGCTTTTAAGTGGGCTTGTGCCAAACGGGATCTTTTACCTTCAGGGCTTAAATCTAAATGCGATGTTCCATCCGGTCTGTCAAAATTGAAACCTAATTCCTTAGTTACTGTTTTAAGATCTTTTATATGCAAATTGGTAGCGAATTCCTCTCCGGTGTGCTCACAAACTGCCATTCCCATTTTCATCCCCTGCTTTTTATATATATGTGCCCCAATTTGTGCCGGACGCTGAATGATATGAAAAAACTTTCCAAACGGAATCCAGATTAAAAACATAATTACCGTTACTGCATGCAGAACAGCTAGGAAATCAAATGCAAAACCTTTCATAAACTGATAGGAATAGGTTAGCCCCAATCCTGTAGCGGAAATAGCAATTAATAAAATTAGGGGTAATAAATCGCCTTCAAAAGTTTGAGTAGCAATTAAACCAGGATTGGTCAAACGTCTTCTTAAGTAGTATAACGAACCGAAAATAACCAAGTAAGAAGACCAGTTCAGGGCATGAAAAGTCAGGAAGGCCATAATGGAACCCAATTTAAATTCCATGACCTTGAAACCGAAAAAGTGTGCTTCATAGACCGATATTGAATCGGGGGCCATAGTAAAATGAATCCATCCAAAAGTCAGTGGAATCGTAATTAAAAAAGCGGATGTACAGCCAATAGCTATTAAAAAATGCGCCATCCATCGGTATTTTCCCCTGGGATAAATAAATTTTTGAAATGCAATATTTTCGATGGTTTCTTTTGAAGCAAACCAAAAGTGTGAAAACACTTTTCCCGTAAATAAGTAACTAACTCCTCTTTTGAAATAAATCCACGTTGGCGGCCTTTGCAGCCAAACAGAATAACGGTATACAATACCAAAAAAAGCAAATACTGTCCCAAATAAATACGTAATTAATGCCGCATCAAAATTTTGCAGTTTTCTGGATCCATAAAATACTAATATGATCATTAGCACGGACATGGAAGCGGCAATTAGTAAAGCCTTTATATTGTAGTTTCTATTTTTCATTTTAAATTATCATTACTTCAAGTCACTTTTAAACCCTAATTATTAAAGAATAACTGTTAATTTACAAATTACAATCCGAACCAAATACATGAAATAGCTTTCATTTTCTGACTATTTATAAAAACAGCTTTTAAAAATGTTGTACTACTAAAGAAGGTTAATTTACAAAAAAAAAGCAAGAGGCTAATCGATTGCAAGATCAATTGATTAATTTCGTTCTAATTTATAATAAAAATTAATAATATTTTATATTCATTGGCTATTCTGAAACATCTTTTCTATCCATATCCTGAGCAAATTCAGGTAGTTTTTCTTTAGTCACTTTTACAATTACACGGTGCATCCAAATCAAACAAATAATGGATAAGACAAAGATAAAGAGCCATGAACTGGTCCAAAAACCAGTAAAAGCAAGCAGGTATCCAAAAACTATCGGACCAATAAATCCTCCCAAACCACCAATCATTCCAACCATTCCTCCTATAACCCCTACCTGATTTGGAAAATATTCAGGAATGTGTTTGTAAACTGCTGCCGAACCAATTCCCCAACAAGTCCCAATTAAAATAACCAAGACAAGATAAACCCACATATTCGCTTCAAAATGAATTTGCGTGATTCCGTCTGCAATTAATTCTTTTTTCTGAACTTTTTGATTTTCTGCTACAACAACTTCCTGCCATGTTTTTTTAGATGGAAAAAACGGATTGTGCTCTGCATTAACATCTTTTGAAGTAACTAAATATTCTTTTTCTCCAATAACTATTTTAGATGGTGAAACTTGTGTAACCGTTCCTGCTTTTGCTGCCATCAAGCCGCTACCGGAAGTAGTAATATTCATTTTTGGAAACAAAAGTAAAAAACTCAACACTACCGAAGTACTCAATACCCAATACATCACTTTTCTTGCTCCAAATTTATCGGATAAAAATCCTCCAAAAGCACGAATAATACCAGCTGGTAAACTAAAACAAGTAGTAAACAGCCCTCCTAAAATTAAAGTTGTATGATAAACATTCATAAAATTAGGCAACAACCATTGGGAAAATGACACAAACGAACCAAACAGCAAAAAGTAATAGGTTCCAAAGCGCCAAACACGCACCTCTTTAAGCGGTTGTAAAAGTTCTTTAACTGTTTTTGCTTTTGCTTCTATTTTTTTAGTTTTCGAAAAAAGAATAAAAACAATACCCATCGTCAACAATACTACACCGTAAATAACAGGCAAATATTTCCACCCATTTACTGGATCTGACTCTGAAAAGTATTTTAGCATACTGGGTGCTATAAAGGGAGTAATAGAAGCTCCTGCAGTACCCATTCCGAAAATTCCTAAGGCACGTCCTTGCCATTCTTTAGGATACCATAGTGAAGTATAGGCCACACCAACAGCAAAACTTGTTCCTACCATTCCGAACATAAAACTCAATAGTGCGAACATCCAAAAATTGGCAGCAAAAGGAAGCAAAAACAATGGAATAGATGCCAAAATCAGCAAAGCAGAATACACCACTCGACCTCCATATTTATCTGTTAAAATACCCATTGGTAACCGCATGAGCGAGCCTGTAAGTATTGGAATTCCCAATAACCATCCGATTTGAACTACATTCCAATCAAATATTTCCTGGTCAACTAAAAAAGTGACTAAAACACCATTTAAAGTCCAACAAGCAAAACAGACTGCAAAAGCAAGTGTGTTTAAAAATAATATTCTGTGTGATTGTGATAAATTGCTCATACTTACTTTAATTAATTCTTAAACAAAGATAAAATAGTCCGTAATCCTAAAACATGATATAAATCATTTATTGTTTTCAAGTCAAAATAACCAGAAAATAAAGATGAAATTAATAAAAATAAGCTATAAAACCCAGTATTTCACAAAATGAAAAAAACAAATACTAATCCAATCAGCCCATTGGGGTTATGCAAAACTTTCTAGAATATAGCATTTTAGACAGCTTTCAAGTGAATTAAAAATTATTTTTTATGCGAAAAAATCTGAGGATTTACATTAATCATTACCCACGCCCAATTGTTAACGTGATCAACGTGGCCATCTTTCAATCTTTGCATGGTATCGGTAGCAAACATTTGGGAATAACCTCCCGTTACATTCACAAATTTATGCGCTGAATAGCCAAATGTAAAATCGATTTCCGTACCAAGATAGTTCTTCATTTCATTTCCATTAGCATCCAAAACGGTATTCGCAGTATTAAAAGCATGGGGAAATAACGCAAATTGCCATTTGTTGACATTGTATGCAAATTTCAAAAAAGCATCCTTTAAACCAACCGAATTTTTATGATTTCCCACATAGAAATAATCCATATATCCATTAAAGGCATGATTGGTTCCAAAAACAGGATGAAAGGATTTTATTGCTGAACTAGTATTTTCCTGGCTCTTTCCGGAAAGATATTCGTATCCAAAACCAGCTTTAAACTTATCGGTCAGGTCATAATTAAAATTAAGAGCTACGTCAAAAGCATTTACTGTATTAGTTGCATTTTTTCCTGTTTGCCCATAAAACCATAAGTCTACATCCCAGGATTTCCCTTTGGTTTTCCAATACGTTCCAAAAGTCTGCATGTAATCTACTTTCAATTCGGGTGTTGGTGTTGGAACTGGATCTGTTAATTTATTTTCATAACCTGTATTTAAAAACAAGAAACTCATATTTATTTTCAATAACTCAGTATGGTACCAAGCATATTGCATCGATTTGTAATTTAGCACGGTATAAGGTGTTGTAAGTTCGGTTTCAGCATTTGCATTATATGCAATCGCTACATCCAGATGATTTTTGTTACTTTTAAAAGTTGCTATCGCAGCATCGTGACTTTGCGCTTGTTGTGCCCAATCGACTTCACCAAAAATGCGTTGATTGTCATACGAAATCACCTGACGGCCTAAACGCGCACTCCATTTTTCACTAAAGTTATATTGCACCCAGGCTTCATATAACTGAATCCCGTTTACATCTGATTTGGTATTTGTGGGCACATCTCCCCAAACACGAACATTTTGCATAGTAAGTCTGGTAATAAATTGATCTTGCCTGAAGTTCAGATTCAAACGAGTTCTGGATGAAACAAATTGAGCTGCCGTTTCTCCATAAGGAATTGGGGCTTTATAACCATTTCTAAACTCATAACGAGGTCTGATCTGTAAATTTGCATCCAGTTCCTGAGCAAAAGCAATACAGCTGAACACTGGTAAAAGTGTTATAACAATAATTTTCAAGATTTTCATTTTGTAAGTTTTAAGAAAGAAGTTTACTCTATCTTTTCAGCTTCTTCAGTAATTTTTTTAATCGTTGCTTCAGAATTTACACCCAAACCTTCTTGCTGAAATGTTAATTCCCCTTCGGCATTAAAAACACTTATTATGTTAGAATGCGAAAAATCTAAAGGAGCAATTTTCTTGTAGTTGACTGCCAAAACCGCTGCAAACTCTCGGGTATTTTCTTCTGTGGATCTCAAAAATTCCCATTGTTCCCCATCCATTTTATTAGCAATAGCAAATTCTTTTAATCGTGCCGGAGTATCAACTTCCGGATCTATGCTTACCAATAGGAACTTTACATCGGGTTTGATGTTCTCAGACAAACGAGATTCTATATTTCGCATATCGGCCACTATTCTGGGACAAGCTGCCTTGCAGGAAGTATAAATCATTACCATAACGAGCACTTTGCCTTTTAAATCCTTCATTTCAAGATTTTGCCCATTTTGATTGGTCCATTTTGAAGGCAGATTGTATATGGATAAATCTGAAATCGGTTTATCTTCGGATTTTTTATTAGTATTACATCCCTGTAAAACTAAAAGGACTAATGTTAATCCCAGGAACAGTTTTTTCATTTTTTTATATAAATAGTTTAGAACCTATTTTAAATCTTTGGCACAGCGAAAACCTAAGTTTTTGGTGGTATAATTTGCTTTCAGGCTGCTTCTGAAAGCATAGCGCATAAAAGCCGCATAATCCATTAAATCGGTGGCATTTACGGATCCGCTGCCGCAAAAAAGATTTTTATCTGTAGCTTTATCTTTTCTGGACTCGCCAGAAAGAAAGATACTATTGAAATCGCCTGTCCATTCCCACACCAAACCGTGCATGTCATAAACGCCCCAGTAATTCCTGAAGGTTTGACCTACAGGGTTTAAATAGGTTTTTGGCTTCTCATACCACGACAAAATGTATTTATTGAATTCTTTTTTAGAACGTGCATCAATACGTTTTTCATCGGCCATGGCTACATATTCCCATTCGTCCATTGTTGGCAGTCTTTTGCCTTGACATTCGCAATATTTTTTGGCAGCAAACCAGGAAACATTGGTAACCGGGACATTGTTTAAATTCTTTAAACCATAATCGAAATCACTTGTCCATTGTGCCAGATAACTTTTATCTGCAAAAATACCTTTGATTTTAGAACGACTATACTCTGGGTATTTTTTGATAAAAGCAAGAAATTGTATATTGGTAACTGGATACACATCAATAGTAAAAGAAGGTATGTTGACCGGTTTTTCAGAAGTAGCACCATAAAGGGGCACAAAACTACCGCCCTTTATGGATGCCATTTTTTCTTGTTGAGCAAAAAGAGAACTTACACAGAATATAAATAGGATTGATATTGTTTTAAATACTGCCATCTGTTACTTTTTTTGATTTATTCTAATGTTCCTGGGCTACTTTTGGAGCAGGTTTGGCTCTAACAGCTTTTACTTTTGCCGGAGTTATTACTGTTTTATTATTGCCCCAACTGTTGTATATGTATGTCAGAACATCAGCAGCTTGCTCGTCAGTTAGGTTCTGACTGGTCATCACGTTATTGAATTTCTTGCCATTAACGGTGATCTCTCCACTTAATCCGTGCAATACCGCGCCAATAGCTCTATCTGGATTCGCATTCAGGTAATCTGATTTTGCCAATGGAGGAAAAGCATTCGGAATACCTTGTCCTTCAGATTGGTGACAGGCATAACAGGTACGGTCAAATAAATCTTTACCGGCTTTAATTTGTTCAGGAACAGTTTTTGCAACAGTAGTTTTAGGAACTGCTTTGCCTTTTGGCATACCTTGAATTGTCCCACCTTCTGGTAAATAAATTCCATCTTGTATGGTTCCAGAATACAATTTTTTATTTTCCTCGCCTTCAACTTTCAGCATTCCAAGTGCTCCTTTATTAAAGGCCCTAAAAATCGAGTGGTCTACCAGTATAAAAGTTCCCGGAACATCTACTTTAAACTCCACAATGGCCGAACCACCTGCAGGTATTAAGGTAGTTTGTACGTTTTCGTTGATCATATCCCCTCCTTCAATATGCACTTTGTCGAAAATTTCTCCAATAACATGGAAAGATGAGACCAAATTAGGACCTCCATTTCCCATATAAATACGGACAGTTTCACCAACTTTGGCCGTTAAAGACTTATCTCCGGCGAGAGCTCCAACTTTCCCATTGAAGACCACATAATCAGCTTGTTCCTTAATGGCTTTATCCATATCAAAAGGTTGAGAACCTTGTTCCCCATAACTGCCCTTGGTGTAAAAATCACCTTGCATGATGTAATATTCTTTATCTACTGGTGGCAAGCCTCCTTCTGGTTCAACCAAAATCAACCCATACATTCCGTTAGCAATATGCATTCCAACTGGTGCTGTAGCACAATGATACACGTATAAACCGGGATTTAAGGTTTTGAAACTAAACACTTTTTCGTGACCTGGCGCAACCAACGATGAAGTAGCTCCTCCGCCGGGTCCGGTAACAGCATGTAAATCAATATTATGAGGCATTTTGTTATCCGGATGGTTTTTTAGGTGAAATTCTACTTCATCACCCACTCTTGTTCTGATAAAACTTCCGGGAACAGAGCCGCCAAAAGTCCAATAGATATATTTTACCCCATCTACCATTTCTCCTTCAATTTCTTTGATTTCCATGTTGACCACCAATTTTGTAGCTTCGCGGTCTCCTACTGCTTTCGGAACAAACGGAGGTGCCGTGAGTTCGGCTGTTTGCTGCCCTTTGACCTCAATATTTTCATAGTTTTTTGCTTCGTCGCTTCCTCTTTTGCAAGAAAAAAGTCCGATTAAAACAACTAAGATTATAAAAAACTCCCTTATTTGTGTGTTTAATTTAGCTTTGGTTTCCATATTATCTTGGTTTTGAAATTGTTTAAATTTATGATGTAAAAATAAAAGATAAAAACATCCTTTATTATGATATTTGTCATATTCACTGCTTTCTTTCATAAATCTTCAAAAGAAGGTGAATTTAAAACTGGATACTTGTCCTTAAAAAACAAAAGCGATTAAAATACTTTTAAAAAAAAAATTAAAAAATGCAGTCTTATGATTTAAATCATATACTGCATTTTATAATTATACGAATTTTACAATATCAAATAATACACTAAATAATAATAAGAGAATTGGATAACAAAAAAATGATGAAGTGTGTTTAATTAAAAGACAAAATACTCTTTTATTAAAATCATCATCGTTTAATCATTACAAATTTTAATTTAAATAAAAATTATGGAAACTTTAGAACAAATTACAATCGGAGAATACGTGGCAAAAGATTTTAGAACAGCAGCCTTATTCTCAAAATACGGAATAGATTTTTGCTGTAACGGAAACAGAAGCATTGAAGAAGCCTGCCAGAAAAAAGCAGTGACTGCAGATATTTTATTGCAGGAAATTGAAACAGTTCTATCATCAAAAAGCGATTCAGGAATTGATTACAATGCCTGGCCGATTGATTTATTGGCTGATTATATTGAAAAAACGCATCACAGATATGTATCAGAAAAAACACCAGTACTACTGCAGTTTTTAGATAAGCTCAGCAGAGTGCATGGTGCAAAACATCCTGAACTATTATTAATAAATGAGCTTTTTAAAGGCTGTGCAGGAGAATTAGCACAACATATGAAAAAAGAAGAGCTGATTTTGTTCCCATTTATAAAAAAATTGGTTCATGCTACCTTATCTGATGAATTAATTGAGCTGCCTCATTTTGAAACCATTCAAAATCCAATTGCTATGATGATGCACGAGCACGATGCCGAAGGTGTCCGTTTTAGAAAAATAGCAGAACTAAGTAACAATTATACGCCGCCAGCCGATGGCTGTAATACGTATAAAGTTACGTTTGCAATGCTAGAAGAATTTGAGCAGGATTTGCATAAACACATTCATTTGGAGAATAATATTTTATTTCCAAAAGCTGCCAAACTTGAAAAAGACTTTACAGCTCAATAATAAGTACCTTTCAATCACTAAGAACCAACAACTATGGAAAATTATGTCATCAAAAGAAGTGGAAATTATCAGCCATTCGAAAGCTATAAGATCAAAGATGCAATTGAAAAAACTTTTCAGAGCGTCTCTATAGTTGTTGACGAAAGTGTTTTTGAAAGTGTGGCTATACAACTCGAAAACAAAGAAGTATGGTTCGTTGAAGAAATTCAGGATGTAATCGAAAAAAAATTATTCGAAAAAAAACATTTTGATGCCATGCGCTCCTTTATGCTATACAGACACACCAGAAAGCTGCAACGTGAACATCTTGAAGGATTGAATGATGATACAACGTATGTTGACAGCACCCAAACGATTGAAGAATACATTCAACAAACAGATTGGCGAATCAACGCCAACGCAAACACCTCTTATTCGAACGCAGGATTGGTTAGCAACGTAGCAGGAAAAGTTATCGCTAATTATTGGCTGGATAAAGTGTACTCTAAAGAAGAAGGCTATGCACACCGCAATGGTGATATTCACATTCACGATTTGGATTGCCTAACGGGCTATTGTGCGGGTTGGAGTTTACGTGTGTTGCTCAATGAAGGTTTCAATGGAGTAAGAGGCCGGGTGGAAAGCAAACCACCTTCTCATTTTAGGGAAGCTTTGGGACAAATGGCCAATTTTCTGGGTATTTTGCAAAGCGAATGGGCGGGTGCACAAGCCTTTAGTTCTTTTGACACCTATTTGGCTCCTTATGTATTCAAAGACGATCTCCTTTATGATGACGTTTTAAAAGCGGTACGAAGTTTTGTATACAACCTGAATGTTCCCGCACGCTGGGGACAATCTCCGTTTACCAATATCACTTTAGACTGGGTTGTTCCTGAGGATTTAAAAGCACAAATTCCGACTAAAAATGATTGTCATATTTTTGAAAAGAACAATAGTACAGACCTATTGACAAGGGCTAAAAGCAGAGGAGTTTCTGAAGTTACTAATTTACGATACGAGCATTTTCAAAAAGAAATGAATCTAATCAATAAAGCGTATTATACCGTAATGACAGAAGGTGATGCCAATGGGCAGCCCTTTACCTTCCCTATTCCAACGGTTAATATTACCGAGGAATTTGAATGGGATGGAGAGAACACAAACCTGCTTTTTGAAAACACAGCGAAAATTGGTTCTTCTTATTTTCAAAATTTCATTGGAAGCCAATATGTTTTGGACGAAAATGGCAATCAAATAGAAAATGAAAATGCCTACAAGCCCAATGCCGTTCGCAGTATGTGCTGCCGTTTACAACTCGATTTGCGAGAACTATTAAAACGTGGAAACGGACTTTTTGGAAGCGCTGAAATGACAGGAAGTATTGGCGTGGTAACTATTAATATGGCTCGCTTAGGTTATTTATTCAAAGGAAACAAAGCAGCTTTATTTCAACAATTGGACAAGCTTTTATTGATTTCCAAATCAACTTTAGAGAAAAAAAGAACTTTTATTCAGGGAATGTACGATCGTGGATTGTATCCCTACACCAAACGGTATTTACAACATTTCAGAAATCACTTTTCAACTATTGGTGTAAACGGAATGAACGAAATGATTCAGAATTTTACCCATAATGAAGACGACATAACATCTGAAACTGGTATTGAACTCGCTTCTGAAATTCTGGAACACATCCGGGACAGAATGAAGCAATATCAGGAAGAAACTGGAAATCTTTATAATTTAGAAGCCACTCCGGCAGAAGGAACCACATACCGATTTGCCAAAGAGGATAAAAAACGTTTTGATGATATTATTCAGGCGGGAGCAGAAAAAAATATTTACTACACAAATAGTTCCCAAATCCCTGTCGATTTTACCCAGGATCCATTTGAAGCTTTGATGCTTCAGGACCAATTGCAATGCAAATACACAGGAGGAACCGTCTTGCATTTGTATATGAGCGAAAGAATAAGCTCACCTGAAGCTTGCAAAAATTTTGTAAAAAAAGTGATTACTAATTTTAAATTGCCTTACATCACAGTAACACCTGTATTTAGTGTTTGCCCTGTTCATGGCTATCTAAACGGAGAGCATGAATATTGCCCAAAATGCGATGAAATTATCATTGAAGAAAAAACAAAGCTTATAGAGATTTGAAAAAACCACACCGCAAATTTTACACAATTCATAACTAAAAAAACAGCAAATATGAAACTAACAACCAACGCGATTTTAGAACAAAATCAAGAAGTTCGCACCAAATGCCTGGTGTACACAAGAGTAATGGGCTACCACAGACCCGTAGAAAGTTTTAATATCGGAAAAAAAGGTGAACACAAACAGCGAACCCATTTCAATGAAGCAAAATGTTAGTGCCCCTATTTACAGTATTACACCGTTTACTTTATTAGATTATCCGCACCAATCAGCTTGCATTTTTTGGTTTGCAGGCTGTAATATGCGGTGTTTGTATTGCTATAATCCAGAAATTGTATACGGAAAAGGACGTATTACTTTTGATAAAGCACTTCAATTCCTCAAAAGCAGGGTTAATCTATTGGACGCCGTAGTTTTTAGCGGAGGCGAATGTCTGTTACATAAAAAGGCTGTTTCGTTTATTAAAGAAGTCAAAAAAATGGGTTTTTTGATCAAAATTGACACCAATGGCTCACAACCGGACATATTGGAAGAACTGATTCAAAAAGAACTCATTAATTATGTAGCACTTGATTTTAAAGCAATGCCTGCGAAATTTGCAAAGATAACCCAATCAAAACTTTTCATTCCCTTTGCAAAATCATTACTTTTATTGCTTCATCATACAGTACCTTTTGAAGTTCGTACAACAGTGCACTCTGATTTATTAAACAAAAGAGATATTCAGGAAATGGTGTTTTTTCTGGAAAATTTGGGATATTCAGGAAATTATTACATTCAGCATTTTATTAATGGATCCTCAACAATAGAAAAACTGGGGCATTCTTTTAAAGAATTGGAAAACCAAAATATTGGTACAGAGAAAATTAAAATTCATTTTAGAGGATAGTAAGTAAGTCGAAAGTTTAAAAGTCGTAAAGTCAAAAGAAGTAATATTACAAATAACACTTTTTAAATCAACCTGTTGTGTATTTTCGTTTAATTTAAAAACACGACATTATACTATGTTGGTTACTTAATCGAATATTTTTAAATGTTTTTTTAATCAATCAATCAATTTTAATCAAATGAAATCAACTACTCCCATCAAAAGAGCTCCGGAATTAAGACCTTTAAGCCACGACCACCATCATGGTCTGCTGCTTTGCTGGAAAATTAAAACTGGAATGGCGAAAAATATTGACCTGCAGCGCATCAAAAAATACGTCGATTGGTTTTATGAAATTTATTTAAAGACGCATTTTGAGCTGGAGGAAAAATACGTTTTCACGATCTTAGAAGCAGATAACGCGCTCATTGAGCAGGCTTTGAAAGAACACAGAACGTTAAACGAATTATTCGAAAGTACTTCGGATCTGGAAATAAATTTAAAAAGAATCGAAAAAGAGTTAGACTCTCATATCCGCTTTGAAGAGCGTGTTTTATTTGCTGAAATTCAAAAAGCAGCCACAGAGGAACAATTAAAAAAAATAGAAGAAATACATTCAAAGGAAGCTTTTATAGAAAATGAAGATGCTGATTTTTGGAGCTAAAATTTAACAAAATGAAAAAAATAAAACTAATATTATTTTTATTGGCCATTGTATTTATCGGATCATGCCAAAAAAACAAAGAAGATCAAACATCTAAAGAAGCAAATGAAATAAATTCAGTTTCGGAAAAAAATACCGAAACAGCCGCGGAAGTGAGCCTGAACAAAGGACAATTATGGGAAGCCAACCCAGAAACTACTGAAGGGATTACTACTTTACAAAAAATAATTCTGGAATCAGGCGAAGAAGAAAGCGCATTGATTTTGAAAGAGAAACTGAAATCTGAGTTTGCCATGATTTTTAAAAAATGTACAATGAAAGGTGAAGCCCACAATCAGTTACACAACTATTTGATTCCGTTAAAATTAAAAATCGATAATCTTGAGGATTCCAATAAAGCTGAAATTAAAAAAGAGATCCTGGCTCATTTAGAGCAATATAAGCTTTTTTTCATTTAAAGTATGAACACACTTTTAAGCATCAAGAATTAAATCCTTTATAAAATCATGAAGAAGAGTTGGTTACTCTGTACTTTTTCTAATTTTTTCATCGCTTCATTGATGGGACTGTTGCTTCGATGGATGTATGTTTCACCGATCACCGGAGTCAATTTTCAGTTTTTAATGCACGGCCATTCACACGTGGCGATGTTAGGCTGGGTCTATATGATGTTGTACTGTTTGATTTTTCATTTTTTTGTTCCAAAAGAAAAACAGCAAAAACCCATCTACAACCAATTATTTTGGACAACAGAACTGGCCGTAGTCGGAATGATGATTGATTTTCCTGCTCAAGGATATGCTTTTGTTTCTATTCTTTTTTCGACTTTGCATATTTTTTGCAGCTACTATTTTTGTTATTTAATTATAAAGGATGCCAATCCAACAACTCTGGCTGAAAGAAAGCTGCTTCGTGCGGCTTTGTTTTTCATGATTTTTTCTACTTTGGGTGTCTGGTGCCTGGGTCCTGCAGTTTCATTGTTAGGTAAAGCAAGCGCTCTTTATCAAATTGCGATTCAGTTTTTTCTTCATTTTCAATTTAATGGCTGGTTCCTGTTTGCCATTTTGGCTTTGTTTTTCAAACAGGCAAAACTTATTATTGAAGCTAAAAAATTCAGGATATTTTATAATTTATTTGTTGCTTCTACTTTTTTAACATTGGCTTTGCCGGTAAGTTGGTATTTGCCTAACCCGATTTTTTATTGGTTAAATGCTCTTGGAGTAATGCTTCAGCTATATGCTGCGGTACTTTTTATACAATTTATCCGCCCGCAGTTTCAGTCCTTTTTTGCTGTTTTACCAACGATCACAAAAATAGTTTATGGTTTTGCTTTGTTTTCATTGGCTTTAAAAGTCTTTATTCAACTGGTGGTTTTGTTTCCGGAATTGGCACATGTATCCCATCAGATTCGTAATTTTGTCATTGGATACATTCACTTGACCATGTTGGGAATTATTACAGGTTTCCTGTTTGGATTTGCATTACAAAATGATTTTTTAAATTCGAGAAACCGTATTCAAACATGGGGAATCGCAATTTTTTTATTCGGATTTTTTACAACTGAAATTCTTTTGTTTCTTCAGGGCATTTGGTTTTTCTTGGGTAAAGGTAGTTTACCGAATTATTATCAAAATCTATTCTTATCCAGTATTTTTATGCCAGCAGGCCTTATAATGCTATCTGTTAAAATTGTGAAACTAAAACCTAAAACTATATGAGCCACCATTTATTGTTAATCATCCATCTTTTGAGTGCCACCATTTGGGTTGGTGGTCATTTGTTGCTTGTCTTTGGTTTTTTGCCACAAGCATTAAAAGAAAAAAATCAGAATATAATTCTCGATTATGAAAGAAAGTATGAACCTGTTGGCATGACTGCTCTGGTTTTGCTGGTCATTACCGGAATTTTAATGGCCTATAAATATGGTGTTAGCATCGAATATTGGTTTCAGTTCGAGACACCTATAGAAAAAGTTGTTTCAACAAAATTAGCTCTGTTATTATTGACGGTTCTTTTTGCTTTGAGTGCGCAATTTAGAGTGTTGCCAAAGCTAGAAAAAGGTGCTGAGAAGTTGCCTGAAATGACCTTTCATATTCTATCAGTTACCATAATTGGGGTTTTGATGGTTGTTTTTGGATCTTTTGTGCGTTATGGCGGGCTTTGATTTATATGATTTATACATTACAAAAAAAAGATTATGTTCTCTAAAACATGTGAATATGGCATTCGTGCAGCTATTTTTATTGCTTTTCAATCCTATCAGGACAATCGCATCGGCTTGAAAGAAATTGCCAAAAAAATCGATTCTCCGGAGGCTTTTACAGCCAAAATTCTTCAAATCCTATCGAGAGACAATATTATTAAATCTATAAAAGGAGTGGGCGGAGGTTTTGAAATTTCCAAAGAGAATATGAAAGAAATTACATTAGCGCAAATAGTCAATTCTTTGGATGGCGATCGCATTTTGACCGGTTGCGCATTAGGATTAAGTAATTGTTCTGAAGACCATCCTTGTCCGATGCACGATAAATTTATATCTATTCGAAACGATTTGGTTTTCACGCTTGAAAATACCAATCTTGAAGAATTGGCTTTGGGTATTAAATCGGGAGAGACCTTCCTTAGGTATTAATTTTAGTGTCATAATAAAAGCTTTGTTTGATTGGATTTTCCGAAAAACGAACAAAACTTAATTTTCAAAAAACTTACCGATTTTAAAAACCCAACATAAGTATCAGCATCAAATCTTTTGTTTTAAAACAAAAGAGAATAATTAAAAATAATTTAATAATGAAAAACCTTAAAGAGCGAATACTGAAACTAAAAAAAGAGAAGAATGCAGTTATTCTGGCACATTACTATCAGGAATCCGATATTCAGGATGTTTCAGATTATGTGGGCGACAGCCTGGGATTGTCACAAGAAGCAATGCAGGTGCATGCTGATATAATTGTTTTTGCAGGAGTACATTTTATGGCTGAGACTGCAAAAATTTTAAATCCAGGTAAAAAAGTTATTCTTCCTGATTTGAATGCAGGCTGCTCGTTGGCTGACTCTTGTCCCGCCAATTTATTTCAACAATTTACCCAAGCCCATCCAGACCACATTGTTATTACATATGTGAATTGTTCTGCAGAGGTTAAAGCTTTAACTGACATTGTGGTAACTTCTTCTAATGCCGTTAAAATCGTCAATTCTATACCGAAAGACAAACCCATTATTTTTGCTCCCGATAAAAATTTGGGAAAATATGTAATGGAACAAACAGGCAGGGAAATGTTGCTTTGGGACGGTGCATGTGTGGTTCATGAAGCATTTTCATTTGATAAATTAATTGAATTGTACAAACAAAATCCAGATGCGCAAATTATTGCCCATCCTGAATCTGAAACCCATATTTTAAAAACAGCCAGCTATATTGGTTCGACAGCAGGAATGATTGAATATGTTAAAACCAATCCGGGCACCAAATTTATTGTGGCTACAGAAGTGGGAATTCTTCATAAAATGAAACTGGAAGTTCCTGATAAAATATTGATACCGGCACCTTCAAACGAAGACAACACTTGTGCCTGCAGCCAATGTGGCTACATGAAAGTAAATACGTTACAAAAATTACATGACTGTTTGCTTAATGAAACGCCTGAAATTAAAGTTCCTGCTGATATAATGAAAAAAGCGTTTGTCCCTATTGAAAGAATGCTGGAATTATCCAAATGATGATGTTAGCTGGCTTCTCTTTTTAATCCCTTAATATCCTTTAAAAAAATCAGCTTTCCTTTTAATTCGATCAACCCTGATTTTTTAAACTCAGAAAGCAATCGGATGCAACTCTCGGTGGCTGTACCGATCATTCCGGCCAGTTCCTCTCTTGATAATTGCACTTTTAAGGATTGATCAGCATTTACACCAAAGGTGTCACTAAGATATAATAACTTTTCAGCCAGTCTTTCCTTAACAGTTTTCTGGACCATATCCACAGTATGATCATCAGCATGTTTCAAATCATCACAAACAGACTGCATTAAGTTCATTGAAAACTGATTGTTATTATTAAAAAATTGAATGATTTCAGATTTTGGAATGAAACAAACTTCCATATCAGCAATTGCTGTAGCCGACAAGTTTGCAGGTTCATTGCTGATCATTGAACGTTGCCCCAGAAGTTCACCTGACTTTACAAGTTTAACAATTTGGTCCCTTCCATTGGCACTTAATTTAGAAAGTTTTCCAATACCATCTTTTATACAGAAAACCCCATTAATTACTTCTCCTTCCTCTATTATAGCCTCCCCTTTTTTAATTACCTGAGTGCTTTTACTATTTGCCAATTGTATGATTTGCTCTTTGTTTAGTGCTTTCAATGCACTAAGCTGTCTTACAATACATTGATCGCATTTATTCATAGTAATTTTTTGCTGCAAAAGTAGAATAATTAGAGTTACTACACTACATTACTTGAAAAATTTGAATAATTTTCTTTTCCAGCAAAATTATTCTTGAAAGATTGATACAGTGGCTACTGGCATATCGATGTGATCTTAAATCCAGAAAGTAGTTAAAAGAATCAACCCTGCCAGGATATCATGTTTAATAATTAGCATACCTAGAAAATTTCAGAGTCAATTTGTGCAAGGAATTCTATTAATCGTTTAGACTGTCATTGAAAAAAGATTAGTTTCGGGAGATTTTCTTTTCAAATGCAAATCGAAAGCCATACAAATATTACGGACGAAAGGTCTCCCTGCATCTGTGATCTTGATTCTATTTTCTTCAATAGTTACCAGATCATCATTTACCATTTCCTTTAAATCGGACAAAACACTTGGTAATTCGTCAAAATAAAAAGCTTTATCATTCCACGAAGTTTCAAATTGACAGGTTAAATTGAGAATATGTTTTCGAATAATTAAATCCTCATTATCAAGAATATGTCCTTTGACAACAGGCAGTTTGTCGCACTCCAAAAGTTGATAATATTCTTCCAATCTCTTTGTATTTTGAGCAAAACTGTACCAACTATCACTGATAGCTGAAACTCCCAATCCAATCATTAACTGGGTTTTTGACGAGCTATATCCCATAAAATTGCGATGCAATTCCCCAGTATGACCAGCCTTATATAAACTATCCGAAGCTAAAGCAAAGTGATCCATCCCAATTTCGTGATATCCGTTTTGAGAAAGCAGGTTTTTTCCTGTCTCATATAATTTTCTTTTTTCTACATCTTTTGGAAGATCTGCCTCATTGAATCCACGTTGTCCATTTCCTTTGATCCAGGGCGTATGCGCATAGCTGTAAAAAGCCAATCGATCTGGTTTTAAAGAATTTGTTTTTTCGATGGTGTCCACAATGTTTTCAATTGTTTGAAAAGGCAATCCAAAAATAATATCGTGTCCTATTGAGGTATAACCAATTTCTTTTGCCCAAAAGGTGACTTTTGCCACATTGTGAAATGGCTGAATCCTGTGAATGGCTTTCTGGACTTTTTCCGCATAGTCCTGAACACCAAAACTTACTCTGCGAAACCCTAGATTATATAATTTTTTAAGCTGCTCATAAGTCGTATTGTTGGGATGTCCTTCAAAACTGAACTCATGATTTTCAGCTTTATCAGCTAACCTAAAAATACCGTTTATAAGATTTTCTAAATTTTCTGATGAGAAAAAAGTCGGAGTTCCACCTCCCAGATGAATTTCTTTTATGATTGGTCTTTCAGAAGACAGTCCACAGTAAATACTCCATTCTTTTAAAACAGCCATGATGTATTTTTCTTCTACTGAATGATTTTTAGTAATTCGTTTGTTGCATCCGCAAAAAGTGCACAAACTTTCACAAAAAGGCAAATGAATATATAGGCTAATCCCATTTTGTGAATTGCTCTCCAAGAATGATTTTTGAAAAGAAATCTTCCATGCCTCTATTGAAAAAAGTATTTCATTCCAGTACGGAACAGTTGGATAACTGGTATATCTGGGACCTGGAACATTATATTTTTGAATTAAAGACTTTGACATAATTTTAATTTTAGAAATTAGGAAGAAAATGAAATAGAACTTTTTTTAATTGAAATGAATCTTTTTAGCTATTACCATTCTAATGCATTACAAATATCCGAAGTATACTGCTTTTGTAATATGATAAATATCATAACACTTCAGATTACACAATGACTTCCAAAAGATTAGCTACCAGTTTAAATTAAAAATATCTTTTTATAAATCTTTAATTTAACACCTATTCTAGCTTCAACAAAACTTTCAAAACCTAATATTTATCATGTTTTTTTTATACCTGATTTCTTTTCTTTGCTTAAAACATATACCTCCGCTTTCATGAAAATCAATAATAACCGCAGGCGCTGTCTTCAAGCGATGAAATATTTCGCATCATTTATAAATACATATAACTTTAGAAAAAATGGATATTGATACAGATTTGCTATTCACTTGGGGCGCTGTTGCAAAAAAAACACCCAAAAACTGTATCATATTTTACGAAAATGATCCTCCCCTATACTTCTATCAGATTCTTGAAGGGACTGTAAAAATGACCTATACCAATGAAGACGGAAAAGACCTGACAGTAGGAATTTTTGAAAATGGAAGCAGTTTTGGCGAACCGCCCCTCTTTATTGATCAGCCTTATCCAGCCTCAGCAGTAGCACAGACCGATTGTGTGCTCTTAAAACTTTCAAAAGCCAACTTCTTTTTACTTCTTGAAGAAAATCCAAAAATCCAATCGAAAATATTAAAAGTCTTTGCCTGGAGAATTTACAATAAAATAGTATTTTCAAAAAATATAATTAATCATAAACCTGAGTACCGGGTACAGTATTTTCTCGATAATTTAAAAAAACAGCAGAATATTCCCCCAAATCAAAGACTGAAAATTCAGTATACCCGTCAGGAAATTGCAGATTTTACTGGTTTGCGCGTTGAGACGGTCATTCGGACAATTTCTATTATGAACAAGAAAAAAAAAATAGAAATTATAGATCATAAAATATTTTATTGAAATTTCTTAAATACTTTAATATATGATTCAGATCATATATCTTTTTTAAATATTTTTCTTTCTTTGTGGAGGTTAAATGAAAATTATTAATTCAGCTCTAATAGCATTTAATTTAAAAACGGGCGCTCTTCGAGCGCCCGTTTTTTACTTTATCACTTTATTTTACTACTTTATTCATCATCATTTTCGAAATACTCTGAGCCCTAATCTTTACTTCTGATGCTTTTGGTCCTTCAAATAAATCATCAACAGTTTTTTTCCACAACTTATTCCAATGTTTAAAATGAGTTTCAGTTAAGGGGCTTTTCTGATTTAAAATCCGATGCTTCATCATCGGGTTTCCTTCAAAATTTCCGGAATGAAAAAGGATATTATCCCAAAAATCATACATAATTGGAAGATGTTTTTCCCAATTAACATTCGCCACTTTGGTAAATAAATATCCGATAGTAGCATCTGTCTGAACCTTACCATAAAAAGCATCAACCAATATTTTGATATCCTGTCTGTTTTTAATATCTGTTTTTATCTTCTCCTTCATAATTGAGTATTAAATATTAATTGTTAAAGATCTTTTTTATTAAATTTTCTGACTGAAATAAAAAAAGGTATCGCAATCCATAAAATCAATAGAAAAAAAGAGATAATCAATCCAATAGTTGTCCCAAAAAAATCTTTAAAAATTGCGCCTGTGTAACCCATCATAGCTGACTGATCAAGATGTAAGAGAATCTGAATACGTGCAAGATCTATTGGGCTCAGGGCCGTTACCCCCACCATTGCCTCTTCAATAGGATACTCGGCAAACTGAAACAACAGAAATAAAACCAAAGCGTCAAATAGTATTGCAAAATACATCCAAAACATAATCGCTACACCAATTCCTTTTGCTTTATCACGAGTCAAAATACAGCTCAAAAAAGCTAAAGACACAAAAACAGCCGAGATTAAACATCCTGACAAAAGCATCATAACACCTGAAGCATCAGGCGCATTAATTACAAGGGGGATTCCCGCACCCAGCAAAAAAGCCAAAATCATTGCAATGGAAAGCCCGGCAAATAAACTGATCCATATTTTTTTTCGCCTTAATGGCTGGCTGAGTAACAGTTCAATAAATTCAGAACTGTTATAAATATATATCGTCGAAAAAAGTATCGAAACTAATGGAACTGTAAATAAAATTACATTCAAAATTGTCAACAGCCCTTTAGCAGAATTGTCTTCAAGGCCAAAAGATCCCCAGGAGAGCAAGGCCAAAACAAAAGTGTAACTCAGAACGATTTTATTTTTAAGAATATCCAACAATACAATTTTAATGATCCTGTTCATGACTCTTTTGCTTTAAAATTTTAGATATGGCTTTTGAAATTTTGATTTCACCCGTTGATTCAAGCAGTTCGTTTATATTTCTATGAAAATGCACTTTACCATCCTGCATAAAAATAATCTGGGTAATCATATCGTCAAGTTCGCTTAACAAATGAGAGGTAATCAAAATTAATTTTCCTTTTTCCTTTTCTTTAATAATTTTCTCCTTCAGGATTTCTGATGCCAGGGGATCCAATCCTGCAGTTGGCTCATCAAGTATAAGGACGTCAGGGTTAAAAAGAAAGGCTAATGTTGCACTTACTTTTTGGGTTGTTCCGCCGGAAAGCGTGCGCATTTGTTTATCATCCATCTTATCAAGTTTAAAAGCTTTAACTAAATCTTCATCCAGAATGTCTTTCGAATTCCTGATTTGCTTGATCATGGCAATAATTTGTCCAATAGTCATATGATCTGGATAGCGGCCTATCTGAGGCATATAGCCAATATTATTTCTATATTCAAACTTTCTAAGAATAGATTCTTTATTGAATAAAATATCACCGCTGTCCGGTAAAACCATTCCCAGGATGGATTTTATCAAGGTCGTTTTTCCGCAACCATTTGGACCAATAAGTGCAATGCACTCACCTGCGTTAAATTTCAGGTTTACATTTTGCAATACCTGAAGCTTGCCAAATTTTTTGTTTATATTTTGTAAAGTAATCATAACACAAGAGATTTCATTTCGGGGGTTTGGTCAACAAAATTATCCGGGGTAATACTTGGCAGAATCTTTTCTGACTTATCAAGAAGCGTAATCATAAAGCTCCTGAATAATAACATTGCAGAGGGATTGTTTTCTGTAAGCACTGCAAAAAGGCTCAAAGGGTGAAAAGGTACATCTCCAATTCCGTCCTTATTAAGGTCATAACCTTCATATTTATCCCAATAATTATTATTGAAATGGTTAAGAACTAAACTGCCATTGGTGCTTATATCAAATGTATTGGCGATAAAATTATTAAAGGAAATTTCGTTTTCCATACAGCTTGCCTGAATTTTCATTCCCCACCCGTTATCTCTAAAAATATTTTTTGAGAGGGCTACCCGGCTGGTTCCTTCCATATAAATTCCCGAAGTATTTCTGATGAATTTGTTTCCTATGATGTAACTATCAGAAATTTCTTTTAGCAATAAACCATACGCGGCATCTCCCCAGTTTTCTGCAAAATAATTATGGAACATTTTTACATTTTTGGTAAACATGACTGCCACTCCTGCCCCATTATTTTTAAACACATTGGAGATGTACGAATCATCATTAGAAAACATAAAATGAAGTCCGTATCGAATATTACTCTTTGAGATGTTCCTCCAAATAATAGAATTAGACACAAATTCAAAGTAAATCCCGTCCCGATGTCCTGAGACTTGGTTTCCGACAATTTGCAGGTTTTCACTTTTCCAGCAATGAATGCCATTCCCAATACGCTGCTCTTGTTTTTGATGGGCTTTTATTGTGTTATTTTTTATAATACAGCCAATTCCTTTTTGAACATAAATACCAAAAAAATTATTCTCCAGAATATTTTCTTTTATGGTAACCCCTGTTTTGTTATATATTTTAATACCGCAGGGATCATTCAGGGAGGCATACCCTGAATTTATGACTTTAAAACCTTCAATGGTTACACTATCAGCTTTGATAGAAACCACTTCATATTTTTTTTGGCCATCGAGGATAGGAAAGCCAATTCCCTGCAGTATTATTTTTTTATCTATCACTATGTTTCCTTCTCTATAAACACCTTTGTAAACCAACACCGTATCGCCGGGATTGGCCAGTTGTATAGCTTTTTTTATGGTTTTTATGGCTCTATTTTTTCCTACTTCAATCTTTTGAGAATGAAGACAGGTAAAAAAAAATGAGAAGCAAAGACAGAGAAGTATTTTCATGTTTAATTGATTGTAATTAGCATTTTCGTCCCAAAATTATTTTTCTAAAATTGACGCCCATTGTATCTCTGTTCCCTTTGATTCTGCTCCAAATGCTTGTGATTGGCTTTCAGTCGAGAATGCCGCAATGTTACCATGCATCGGACTTTTTATTGTGCCGCCTGAAATAAAAAAAGCTTTTTCTGCCTGAATTAGTTCATTTTCCTTTGTATAATCATGTACATAATAACTCTTAACCTTCATATCTGAATGTTCTTTACAATAGTTGACCATACAGGCAATATCATCAAACTTATATGCCCGGCCTTTTTGGGTAATAATTTCTGAGCCATATTTACCGTCACTTATTCCCATTTTACAATAATCACAATTGTCTGTATTTATTTTGATGGAAATTGGTCTATCTCCTGAACATGAAAAAAGAAAAGAAGCAATAATTAAAACGCTAAAAAATTTATTAAATCCTAAAGCTGATTTCCTCTCTTTAATTATAGCCAGAAAAAGCAAGACACCAACTGTAATGAGCATCCATCCACCTATATCAGGTATAGAATAAGCGCCAAAATTCAGCAACTGTTTATAGCCCAGTAATGGAGGCTGGTATGCCATACCTGGAACCCGTATGGCAGCATTCGGGTCTAAATTATGGCCATAGTCGTAATTCCACCGGTAAAAATCAATAGCAGCTAAAACTCCGAAAAGCACAAAAGAACAAAACAATATATACAAGGAATTTCGCTTAGCATAAAAAGAGCAGCTTAAAGCAATGATGCCAAACAATCCTAAAATGTAAGGCAGGATTTTAAACTCGATAAAATCTTCGGTATGAAGTGTTTTCATACCTATATAATGATTCAATCCGTTGATAATATCTACATCTCCTGCAATTTTTGTGGCATGAAGTTTTAAAACCAAACCTTCAGGATATTGTGGAGCTGTCAGTTCAATTTTCCACATGGGAACAAAAATGGACCCTATTAACAGAAAGCCACACACAAAAAGTACTGCTCTTGAAAAAATTGAAAGTATTTTATTTTTCATGATGATTCAAATAAAAAGGGAACAAAGAAAACTTTGTCCCCTTCACTGGTTATTAGTTATTCCTTTGGTAAATTCGTACCCAAACTATACGTAATTGGCACATTACTTCCTGCAGGTGAAACTCTAACATAACCCTGCATTTCCTGATGAAGTGCACTGCAGAAATCCGTGCAATAAAATGGAAAAATTCCTTTTTTCTGAGGAACCCATTTTAGTGTAATCGTTTCTCCGGGCATGATCAGCAACTCAGCAGTATTTGCCCCTTTAATAGCAAATCCGTGAGGAACGTCCCAATCCTGTTCCAAATTGGTAACGTGGAAATAAACTTCATCCCCTACTCGTATACCTTCAATATTATCGGGAGCAAAATGCGAACGTATACAAGTCATATAAACATGTACTTTTTTTCCCTCTCGGACCACTTTGGTTTCTTTTTCACCTCTGGCAACGTAAGGATGCAGATTATCTGCCATTTTGTAATATTTCAATTGACCGTTATTGCGTATTTTATCAGCTGGAATACCTTGCGCATAATGAGGTTCTCCAATGGTTGGATAATCCAATAAAAGCTTCATTTTATCCCCGCTAATGTCAAATAATTGTGCACTTTGCGCTAATTCCGGGCCAGTTGGTAAAAAGCGGTCTTTAGTGATTTTATTATAAACCACCATATATTTTCCAAATGGTTTCTCTGTATTGCCTCCCGGAATCATTAAATGCCCTGGAGAATAATAGGTGGCTTTTCTATCTAAAACTTTTAAATCTTTTATGCTCCATTTTACTACTTCAGAAGAAACAAACATTGTAGTATAGGCATTCCCTTTTCCGTCAAATTCGGTATGTAGTGGTCCTAAACCCGGTTTTTGAACTTCGCCATGAAGAGCGGCCTCATACTTAATCACAGGAATTCCTGCATAACTACCATCAAATTGTTTTTTGGCAATAGCATTTTTCAGTTTCGTAAAACTAAATACAGGAATAAGGGCTGCTAGTTTTCCACTTCCAACAATATATTCACCAGTTGGATCAATATCACACCCGTGTGGAGATTTAGGACAGGGAATCATATAACAGATATCTTTCAGTTCAGCAGCATCCAGAATCAATACTTCTTTCTTGATTTCAGATTTAGCCGTTTGGGTTTTCTCATCCCAGGTATTATGAACATAATTTGCCGGTACACGTTTTCCTTTTCCAGCTTTAATATACTCTTCAGCTTTTTTCCAATTGACGGCCATGATAAAATCCTTATCATTTTTAGAAGCGTTTACCTCAAGCAGGGTATTGGCCTGCTCAGTGTTGTAACAGGAGAAAAAGAACCAACCGTGAGATTCTTTTTTCCCCGGATGACTAAGATCAAAATTAACACCCGGAGTTACGATCTGAAAAGCAAGATCCAACTCTCCTTCTTTACCCACTTTTACAAAACTAAGGTGTCCTTTAAAGTTTTTCTTATATGTATTAATGGGTACATCTCCATCGTCATTATCTGCGGGAACGCTAAAACGGCTTGCCCCCACAATATACTCTGTGTTTTGCGTGATAAAAGGAGAAGAATGGTTTCCTCCACAATTTGGAAGCTCGATTATCTCAGCTGTTTTAAAAGTTTTCAGGTCAATACGTGCAATCCTTGGCGTATTATTGGCATTGGCAAAAAGCCAGCGCCCGTCAACTTCTCCATTGGTTTGAGATAAATCTAAATGATGCTGATCATCCCATGGCACATAACCATGCGAAGTATTCAACATGGCTTTTGTTTCTTCACTGTAACCATAGCCACTTTGTGGATCTTCTGAGAACACCGGCATAACCCTTAACAATCTACCGCTAGGAAGTCCATAAACACTTACCTGACCGCTGAAACCACCAGATACAAAATTGTAGAACTCATCATACTTACCTGGAGCAACGTAAACTTTTTGCGCAGCATCTCCATCGACAGTATCGCTGGAATCCTTGGGCTTGCAGGAAACAAAGAAGGCACAGCCTAACGCAACGGCAAAAACTGATTTTAATAATTTATTTTTCATAACATTCTCATTTGAATTTGAATTTTTTATTCTGGTTATTTCACGCCGTCGTTCTGGCGCATGTATTCAAGAATACTTCTGGCCTCATCATCGGTCAGACCTTGATTAGGCATACGAATCATACAGAGTTCTAATTGAGCCTGCAATTCAGGATCTTTATCAATCATAGGATCAGGATTGGTAATAAAATTCATAATCCATTGAGGAGTTCTGCGTCCTGTAACGCCTTTCCATCCAGGCCCTACCAATTTTTCATCTGTAGTTTTGTGACAGGATGTACATTTTACTTCGGCCACTTTTAATCCTTTTTCAGCCAGTGGCTGATCTAAGGAAGTACCAACTTCAACTGTAGAAAATTTTCCCAAGCCTCGTTTAGGATCGTATGATTCGGCGTCGGCTGTTTTTTCTGTAGCTGTAGGAGTTGAAAAATCCTGATCTGTATTCGATTTTTCTTTCCCACACGATACGAGCAAGAAAGAACCAAACATCGTTAATAAAAATAATCTGTTCATTACTAAGGTTTTTAATTTGTTAAACTTTAGAGCAAAATTCCAAAACTTGTATTACATAAAGTATGATCACAATCATAACATGAAAAAAAAGATCATGATACCTTCGTACTTTCAAAATACAGGTAATGAAATTTTGTATTTACATATTCCTTTTTGCAGTATTGTTCAGACCGCTATTTCCAATCTTGGATTACGCACTGAATTACAATTATATTTCTGCAGAATTATGCGAAAACAGGGATACTCCTAAACTAGAGTGTAATGGCAAATGCCATTTGAAGAAAGAGCTGGCAAAAGCCTTAAAAAATGAAACACCTTCCTCGAGTGAGAAAAAAGTTGAAATCACTGAAACTATTTTGCTATACTTTGAAAACATTCCCGTTTTTAATTTTCAAAACAACCAAAAAGTCATCTTAGAAATAAACTCACGATATAAAAATCTTTACGTTTATCTGAACACTTACTTTGTATTCCATCCCCCCATTTTCAAGTATTAATTTTTCGCTTATCTAATTTCTTCTCCTTCGGATTTGCATTCGACAGAAGCCTTACATCCATAATTTAAATTAATATTCAAATGAAAATTTTAAAACACATAGCCATTTTAGTGCTGTCCATTTCTCTGTTCTCATGCTCCTCAGATGATAATACCTCCACTCAGATTCCAATTGATGAAATCACCGGGCTGCAAAAAATTCAGGAAATATCCAATGACAATCATACTATAGAGCTTTATTCTCAAAGCGGTATTTTACTCCAGGGTTACAATCATATCACACTTAGAATTAAGGACAAAAAGACGAACAGCTATATTCAGGATGCCAAAATAAACTGGACACCTCTTATGCATATGGTTACAATGAAGCATTCTTGCCCAAAATCCGAAGTAATGAAAACTTCTGGCAAACAAACATTATATGAAGGTGACATTATCTTTCAAATGGCTCAAAATGATACTGAATACTGGGATCTTACAATTACATATACTGTAAATACCTTTTCTTACACAGCTGCTGATACTATTAAAGTTCTGGTATCTGCAAAAAAAACTGTAAGTACTTTTACAGGTACTGATGGCATTCGTTATTTGGTTGCCTATGTCGCTCCCCAAAATCCTAAAGTAGCCACGAACGCTATTAGCGTTGGTGTTTATAAAATGCAGGATATGATGACGTTTCCTGTCGTGAATAATTTCAAAATAAAAATGGATCCAAGAATGCCCAGCATGGGTAATCACGGTTCGCCTAATAATACCGATTTAACACAATCTACAACCGATGGCTTTTACAACGGAAAACTTTCTTTGACAATGACTGGCTATTGGAAAATTAATCTTCAACTTTTAAATGCTTCAGATAATGTACTTAAAGGAGAGCCTGTAACGACAGAAAATCCTGCAAGCAGTCTTTTCTTAGAAATCGAATTCTAAATATTGAATACTAACAAGAAAGAGATGGTTTTGACTGGCTCTTTCTTACAATTATCTTATGATGAAAAATATAACCGTAGTCCTTTTAGCTATCTTTTCGACAGCTTGCTGGGCACAGGAAAAAAAGAATGATAGTCTTGCAGCTGAAAATCTCCATGAAATTATAGTTATAGGAAGAAAAACACCTTTACATCTTAAACAGCCCAAATCGTTAACGTCTGTAGAAGATTATCTGATGGGTTCTTCAAAAATGAATATGATTAAAAGAGGTGCATATGCATGGGAACCTACGATTAACAATATGTCAACCGAGCGTACTGTAATTACCATTGATGGTATGCGGATTTTTGGTGCCTGTACCGATAAAATGGATCCCGTGACTTCTTATGTCGAGATTTCAAATTTATCTGAGGCAACAGTTGCCTCAGGTCAGCAGGCCAGCTGTCATGGCGCTACGATTGGAGGTTCGATAGATCTAAAACGAAATCAATATAAACACAGAAAAAACGGCTGGAATGGCAGTTTATCTTCTGGTTATGAAAGCAATAACCAGCAAAAGATTATTGGTGCCGCTTTAGGTTATACTGACAGTACCTTTTTTGCGTATGTTGATTTTATGCATCGTGATGCCGAAAACTACAAAGCGGGAAACGAAAAAGAAATTAATTTTTCTCAATTTACCAAGTACAATATTTCGGCAAATGCTGGCTATTTTATCGATAAGAAGAATGTACTCGAAACTTCGATTATTTATGATAAAGCTGTGAATGTTGGCTATCCGGCGCTTCCAATGGATGTTTTATTGGCAGAAGCTAAAATCATTTCATTGAGTTACAAGTACATTCCAGATTCTGCTGTTATTTCTGGTTGGGAAACAAAAGGATATTTTAATACCATTACCCATAAAATGGATGATACTAAAAGACCAGCAATTTCTATTCATATGGATATGCCGGGCTGGTCTGACACCTATGGTTTTTATTCTAAAATAAAAGGAAAACACGAAAATCATGAATTTCTAGCCGATTTGAATTCTTTTTATAATAAGGCTGTAGCCGAGATGACAATGTATCCTGTTGATCCAACTGAAAATCTGATGTTTATGTACACCTGGCCTGATGTTCGAACGCTATATAACGGATTATCATTAGAAGATATTATTACAATCTCACCCGAAACCATTCTTAGAATCAGCATTAATCTAGGTTTTCATTCTAATACAGTAGCCAATGATTTTGGACTACAAAGCCTTCGTATTTTTTATCCTGAAATGGATGCCACAAAAAACCGATCCTTAAAAAGCCTCTCCGGAAATTATACCAAAAATACTGGTAAGTTTGAATTTGGATTTGGTTTGGCTTATGCCGAAAGAGCACCTTCTGTTTCTGAAGGCTATGGCTTTTATCTGTATAACAGCAATGATTTTTACGATTATATAGGAAATCCAAATTTAAAAAATGAAAAAGCAGTAGAAGGAAACTTTTTTTTTGGTTATAAAAATGGCAGGCTAACGTCTAAAATTACGGCTTCGTATTTCTATATCTCAGATTATATCATCGGAAAAATTGACCCAGGCACGCTGCCTATGACGATTGGAGCATCGGGTATAAAAATCTACGACGATATTAATTATGCTATAATTTTTAATACTGATTTTAATCTTGAATACTCCTTTTTGCAAAACTGGAATTTAAAAACACAGATCGCCTACAGTCTGGGGAAAGATGATCAGGAAAACAACCTTCCATTTATAAGTCCGCTCCGATATAATGCCGGAATAGAGTTTAAAAAAGAAAAAATCAATGCGGGAATATTTGCCTCTGGAAATCTTGCACAAAATGACTTCGCAAAAGTATACGGGCAAACCAAAACACCCGATTACCTGATATTTAATATCAATGCAGGTTATAGCTTTAATTGGAATCAAAGCAAAATAAAAGCGCAAACAGGTATTGAAAATATTTTTGATAAATATTACGCTACTTTTTCAGACTGGAACAAAATACCACGAATGGGACGCAATGCTTTTATAAATCTTACTTATAGTTTTCACTAAGATTTGAAGCAAAATTAATCCGCCTTTATGATTAGAATCATAAACCAAAAAAAACGTTAGCCATACTTTTACAGTATTAAATTTCAATAACATTTAAAAACCAAAAACAATGAAAAAGTCTTTCAAGATTACCCTCGTAGCAGCCTTTGCAATTTTCAGTTTATTCTCATGCGGAAAAAAAGATTCAAAAGACATAGAAACAGTTGCAACACCCACAACTGAAGAAACTTACGAAGAAAATCCGATCGAAACCCCAGTCGCTACAAATGATCTTCAGATTGAGAGCAATGATCAAATGCAATATTCTGTAACTGAATTAAGAGCTCCCGCAGGAAAAATTACCCTTACACTAAAACATGTCGGCAAGATGGAAAAAATCGCAATGGGACATAATTTAGTAATTCTAAAACCTGGAACTGATATTTCTGATTTTGCACTTAAAGCTGTAGAGGCTAAAGACACAGATTACATACCAGCATCTGAAAAAGCAAAAGTAATTGCCCATACAAAAATAATTGGCGGCGGCGAAAGTGATGTTATCGAGTTTACAATAGACGAACCAGGAACTTACGATTTTATCTGTTCTTTCCCTGGACATGTATCGATGATGAAAGGAAAATTAATTGTAGAATAAAGCATTTTTTTAATAAAAAAACTAAAATCATTATAATGAGCAAGGAAAAAAAACTGTGGATAGGTTTTGCACTTGTGATGAGTATCTCTTTTTCTGTCTTAGGATATTACGGATACGAGATCTATCAGGAAGCACCTCCTATTCCAACCGAAATAGTCGGGCCAAACAACAACGTAATCTTTACCGCTGAGGAAATTAAGGATGGGCAGAATGTATGGCAAAGTATGGGTGGACAGGAAGTTGGTACTATTTGGGGACATGGTGCTTATGTAGCGCCAGACTGGACTGCAGACTGGCTGCATAGAGAAGCCGTGTTTATTTTGGATAAATTATCCGAGAAGGAATATGCAAAAACTTTTGCAGAACTGACAGAAGAGCAGCAGGCCACAATGAAAATCAGGCTACAAAATGATGTTCGCAAAAACACCTACGACAGTAGTACTGGCATCATAACCATTTCTCAAAACAGGATTGAAGCCATAGCCTATTTGAGTAAGTATTATGAAGGGTTGTTTATGGATGATCCCAAATTTGAGACACTACGCCATAATTATGCGATTCCAAAAATGTCTATAAAAGATCCGGAAAGAATGCATAAAATGAACGCTTTTTTCTTTTGGGCAACCTGGGCAACTGTAACAGAAAGACCAAATCAGAAAATTTCATACACACACAACTGGCCATCTGATGAATTAGTTGGAAATGTGGCTACCAAAGATCTTCTTGTATGGTCAGGAGTTAGTATCATACTGCTGTTATTTTGCATCGGTGTTCTAATTTTTTATCATGTGCGATCAGGCGAAGATGAGCATTTCGAAATACCAGTTCAGGATCCACTATTAAAACAAGGAATGACACCTTCGATGTTTCGAATAAAAAAATATCTTTGGGTCGTAAGTCTTTTAATTGTATTGCAAGTTGTAATGGGGGTCATTACTGCACACTACGGCGTAGAAGGAAACGGATTCTTTGGTATTCCTCTGGATCAGATTCTGCCTTACGCAGTAACAAGAACCTGGCATACTCAACTGGCTATATTCTGGATAGCAACCGCTTGGCTTGCAACTGGATTATACATTGCACCGGCTGTTGCAGGGAAAGACCCAAAATTTCAAACATTTGGTGTTGATTTTTTATTCTATGCTTTAATTCTAATTGTATTAGGCTCAATGGCCGGACAATGGTTTGGGGTAATGCAGAAACTTAATTTGGTAGAAAACTTCTGGTTTGGTCATCAAGGTTACGAATATGTAGATTTAGGTCGATTCTGGCAAATATTCCTTCTTGTAGGATTGTTTCTTTGGCTGGCATTAATGGTTCGTCCTTTACTTCCGGTACTGAAGAAAAAAACAGGCGAAAGAAATCTTATCATAATGTTCCTAATCTCATGTACCGCTATTGCTACTTTCTATGCAGCTGGCCTAATGTGGGGAAGACAGACCAATCTGGCAATTGCTGAATATTGGAGATGGTGGGTTGTGCATCTATGGGTAGAAGGCTTTTTTGAAGTGTTTGCTACTGTAGTAATTGCTTTCTTATTTGTTCGTTTAGGTCTGTTAAAAACAAAAACAGCAACGCTGAATGTTATTTTCTCTACTATCATTTTTATGTCTGGAGGAATTTTAGGAACATTTCATCATCTTTATTTCTCAGGAACGCCAACTGCTGTGATGGCTCTTGGGGCAACCTTTAGCGCTTTGGAGATTGTGCCTCTGGTTTTAATTGGGTATGAAGCCTACCATAACTACAAACTTTCAAAATCAACACAATGGATCAAGGATTATAAATGGCCTATCTATTTTATGATTGCTGTTGCTTTCTGGAATTTCTTAGGAGCCGGAGTATTTGGTTTTATCATTAATCCGCCTATTGCTTTATATTACGTTCAGGGCTTAAACACAACGCCTTTGCATGGACATACTGCCTTATTTGGAGTCTATGGAATGCTCGGAATTGGTTTGATGCTATTTGTGCTCCGCAGTTTGTACAGACATGAGATATGGAATGAAAAAGCAATGAAATTCATATTCTGGTCTACCAATATTGGATTGCTGGCTATGGCTTTATTGAGTCTTCTTCCTGTTGGAATTTGGCAAGCTATAGAAAGTATCGAGCACGGAATGTGGTATGCACGTTCGGCCGAACTAATGCAGCAGCCAGCGATGGTAACCTTGAAATGGCTTAGGGCTATCGGCGATACTATTTTCGGATTTGGAGTATTGGCATTGTGCTGGTTTGTCTTTGACCTTACCCTTAGAAAAAAAAGTTAGTAAACTAAAATAGAAACATCTGGGAGAATATACTCCCAGATGTTCTTTCAATCAAAGCCTTGAGCAACTTGTTTTGTACTTAAAATAAAAAATGATCTTTGGCGAACATTTAAGGAGTGATGTTCAAAAAAAACTCGGTATTATTAGTGCTTTAGATGTTTGAAAATTCAAAAAATACCGAACCTCTAAAAATGTTGCACATCAAGAATATGAATTCATATTTTAAAGGTAGCTTGATATTGGTTGACATAAGTCATTATTTAATTTATTAAAACGGGCCCCTACTACCGTTTTCATTGTGGCTACAGAAGTCGGAATCGTGTGCGAGTCTTTAAAAGCAGTATTTTATAAAAAGCTGATTCCGACTCCTTTCCACAAAGACTGATACGTAGTAAATACATCTTTATTAAAACAAATACAGGGAAAACTTATTTATATTTTAAAAGATACATAATAAGTGAAGCTTAAAATGCTCAAATCCATAAAAAATGCATAAACTTTCTTAAACCAAATAACATGCCTAAAACTGATATTCTAATAGTAGGTTCTGGTATTTCAGGTCTATTTTTTGCCATTAAAACGGCAAGAAAACGCCCCGATTTATCTATTTGTATCATGACAAAAGAAAAAGCTAACAACACCAATACGCAACTTGCGCAAGGAGGAATAGCTGTAGTCACCAATCAATTGAAGGATAGTTTTGAACAGCATATAAAAGATACGCTGAAATCTGGCGCTGGACTTTGTGATGAAGAAATTGTTAAAATGGTTATTCAACAAGCTCCCGAAAGATTAGAAGAACTAATAGAACTTGGTGCCACATTTGATAAAAATCAGGAAGGCCAATGGGATTTAGGTCTAGAAGGTGGCCATTCACAACATCGAATTCTACATCATAAAGACAGTTCAGGATTAGAAATTGAAAAAAAGGTTCTGTCGCATCTGTCAGAATCAAATATAAAAATTGAAGTAATTTAAAAGTTAGCCCGCCAATTTACAGAATGATTTAAACATAGTCATCCCTGGTCTAACCATTTGATTCTTTCTCAGCATATGCACAACTTCAATTCCGCTCAATGTTCGTCTTGCCGATTCAAAACTTTTAAAGCCTAACCCATTTTGTATCCTCCATTTTATAAATCGATGGTCCTGTTCGACAATATTGTTGAGATATTTACACTGCCGGATTTTAATCTTTGTGAATGAACGTTTGTTATAGACTTTGATAGCGGCAGTATTAGAACCGCTTTTATCAATGTTTACTACTCTTGGTCTGTAGTTATTACTAATTGCTTTAATTAGAAATGACTGCGCACTCATTCTTTGTCTTTTTCTGGTCAAAAGAAAATCAACCGTATTGCCTAATTTATCTACTGCCCTATATAAATAACACCAAATACCTTTTACTTTGATGTAGGTCTCATCCAATCTCCAACTCTCCCCCACTCTGCCTTTTCTCTTCTTCATTTCTGCCTCAAGCAAAGGTGCAAACTTGTAAACCCAACGCTGAATCGTCGCATGATCCACAATGACTCCTCTAATCTTCATTAGTTCTTCAACATCACGGTAACTAAGTGTAAATCTTAGCTTGAAATATACTGCCTGAAGAATTATGTATTTTGGATAACAATGACCTTTAGTATTCATCTTTTGATCGGTTTAAAATTCTAAAGATAAAAGTTATTCCCAGATGCGACAGAACCACTATCTATCATAAGTACAAAAAGCGTTACGGTTCCAAACGTATTGCTGCAGAACTCCAATTTATGGGATATAAAATATCATCCACGACAGTCTACAAATACATGCACGAACTGGATCTGCCTGTCAAGACAAAAAAAATTAAAGGAAATCCGGCATATCAAATATCTGTAAGGAATCTGAGCGGGCATTGAATTTTATCAGCAGTGCAACATCCCTATAGCGAATGCGTTTATCACATGTGCCCCTCAAGCCGAAAGCTGCAAAAGAAAGAAAGAAAGAAAGAAAGAAAGAAAGAAAGAAAGAAAGAAAGAAAGAAAAGAACACGTTCAAAAAAAACAATGTTCTTTCCTTGTGCAGCAAAATCGCAGTAATTAAAGCGGCGGCAAAAACAGTATAACGCATAACATAATCAGGCCGTAAATGGCAAACAGCACAAAAAGCTCTCTTTTATGCCGTCGCCTAATCTGAGCCAGTCTTGCTTTGAGTGCAGCCTTTTCTGACGCAATAATATCAAGGTATCTGTCTGGCATGTCTACAAAAATCTAAAAATGCATATACATTTATCGGTCCCATTTTTCTAAAATCCAGGCAGCACCTGAACACCGACCACCACTTTGCTGCTTCTGATTTTCTCATCGCTTCCGAAAGCATTCACTATTGCCGATATTCGGAACTGGTTGAGCATCGTCACTCCTGCTATTATCTTCCCGTTGAGAAATGGCTTTTCGTTATGGAGTCCCAGATTATTATAAAATTCATTTGTTCCTACGGTATAATTTGCATTTCCCTGCAGAAAAAAATTGAACTTCTTATTATCGGAAGAAATACCAAGATAGGCATTCAGCCCAGCTGTGCCATTTCCTGTAGACGTATTGACATTGCTGCTAAACCCTTCCAGATCCATCGCTCCTCTTAAATTGGCATATCCATAAAATGTGATCTGGTCACCGTTATTCTGGTTTGTTGTAAAAACTGGCAGGATTACGTCGAGATAAAAGTTGCCCCCTCCGTTTATCAGGCGGCTGAAAGCTTCCTGTTCGGTTTTCTTCTTTGTCTGTTCATCTGGCGCTTCTTGCGTATCGGCGCTCTTGCTGTTGGAAATCGAAAGCACACTGCCAAAGGATACGCGCAGCGCCCACATATTATCTGTTACCACTTCTGTCTGTACTGCGGAAGCATCACTGTTGGCGTTTAAGGCAAAAGAGTTCAGCAGTATGGTTTTATCAGTCTTATTGCTGTACATATCGTGAAAAAACTTTTTACGGTTAATTTTTTTCCATGAAGGAAAAAACCATGGAAATTTACCGAAAGCAGCCACTGTTTCATCCCTTTCAATCTCAAGGGCCGCTATTTCCTTTCTCTTTTTTGCTATCAGATTGTAAATGGAATCTATCTGTCCAAGCGTAAGCTTGTCGCTTTTCAGGCCTTGGGCGTATACATTATTGATGGTATCCCTTTTCTGATTGATCAATTTATTGAAAAGTTCGCTATAATCTTTTTTCGCATCTACATTTCCGTAAATCTGAAGGGCATTAATCAGATCGGTGTTTACCTGTTTTTCGGCTGTGATGGCGGCTATTTTATTTATGTCTTTCTCATTCTTAGCTTCCGCGTCCAGCGCATCATTTTTTGCCTTCAATGTTTCTACCTTATCATCAATTTTTTTGGTGTAGGAATCGCTGAAATAAGACACGCGCTGTGCTTCATTAATGGAAGGTGTCTGGGCCTGCAGCTTTAAAGCAAAGCAGATGAGAAGTACAGCAGAAATGTAATTTTTTCTCATGTTATTTTGGTTATTTAAGGGTTACTTGCTCGTAGTATTATGCATTAGTCCATAAGGAGCTATAGCACTGGTTTACAGTTCAAATATATACTTTTAAGATAATGATTCAACGAGTATTTATACGTATTTTTGTACTAAAAAAAAGAAAAAAAAACATTTATTTTTATTCAAAGCGGCAAAGTCTGCCGGATCCCAAATACAAAAAACAAAACATTCCGATTTACAGAGTGCAAAATCATCACTAAAAAAATCTATCTTGGCAGAAGCAGCATCAAAAAACAGAAAATGAAACCTAAATTGAACCAGAAGGCATAATTTTACGTATATTTAAAATAAAGACTCCGCATCATGGGAACCTCATCTATTATACAAGAAATCCTTCAAATTCTTTCTGTCAGATATGGGATGAGCTGTTCTCTGGAAGAACTGTCACAATTAATTGGCCCGGCCGTTGACACCTCCAAGCAAACCTCGAGCGGCAATCCGGCTGAAAAGGAAAAACAGGCATTAATACTGGAAACTCTCATCCTGCTCCACGATCGAGGTTTAATCTTTTTAGATTCCGCTACAGACAGAAGCGTGATTACAATAAAAGGACTGCTTAAAATCCATAATAGTATTTTATGCAATTAACTTCAGAATGATGCAGCTGCCCAGCTCATTTTCCTTTAATTGGAATGAAACGCTACGCGGTCAACCCTTCTTTTTTTTACCACCAGATTGAGCCTCATGGTCATTGACAATAGAAGAACGAAAGGTTTTGAGCTCGATCTTACAGTCGGGATTATCTGCGACCATCCCCACAAATTTACCTGACCTTAAAGACGGAATCTTCGATGGCGGCACTGCGGCTTTGAGCTGTCTGGGTACGGCTGCCAGCCTTATGATTATGATAACGAAACATTGGGCACATTTCTGCTTCCATTTGCATTTCAATATACCGGCAGTTCACTGCTCAGCATTTCAATTGTGGTGGGATTTTGGGGTATTATGTATGGACCATGCTTCCTAATTGGCGTCGGCCATATGGTATCGGCTGCATCTGATGCAAAAGAATTTGCGAACAGTCTTCAGACTTCGTTTGGAAATCTTGGTGTTTCCCTAGGTACTTCTATAGACGGGTGGTTTATTAATCATTACGGAATATCAATTACGCCATGGATTGGTCTGGCTTTCGGTGCACTGGCTGTAATTGTAATTTTTTGGAGAGCCTCGCTGGATAGAGCTATTAAAGCTGAGTACCTTTAAGATTTGTAAAAAATATTATTCAAAATTGAAGTCTTTGAAGACCGCATTTTTTTTGAGAAAAGTGTATATAATTTGATTCTTTTGTATAGCATACTCAGGATGGACTTGATTCTATTTTTAAACAAATGCTTAAGCCACATCTAAACCAAATCACCAAAACCACTGAAAGACAAATATCTACATATAATAAGCCAATTTCTTCAAATCATCCAAAAAAATGTTGAATTTATCCCGTCGGTCACTTAAAGAGACAACTATATAATAGTTGTCTCTTTTTTTATGCACTAATGTGTAGATTTTTTAAGCCTTTTGTTGTCCAACTGAGGATAAAAATTGATTCATTTCTATCTCATCATTATTAAAATCCCGCTCTTTCATTGGGCTATCTTTAACTAATTCTAACCCGAATATTTTCTTTATAAATTCTGGAAGCATATTGAGAATATTTTCGTCAGCAATTACTTTTTCAGGAAAAAAAAGCCTCGCGATTCTTTGTTTCATTAAAACATCTGACAGCTTATAAACCTCTGCTAAGCGATAGAATATACTATCTCCTGCATTCTTTCCATAAATCCCTGCCCCTGCATTTAAGGCCAGCTCACGCAATTCCGAAGCATATTTTTTCAAATAAGCTTTACAGTTTTCCTTTATCAGAAAATAATCATCATAATCAATTTTTCCTTCTGAAAAAAGCTTATGCGCATTTAAGCTTCTATCAATTGATCCGTCCATTGCTTTTCCAATCTCACGCTTTTTTATTTGATAGTCCTGCTGTCTTCCCTTATCAATCTCTTTCAATAAATCATTTGCTCTTTTGCAGAAAGAAACATCAATCTTGATATCCTGAAGAAACATCTGAAAGCCCGCATTAATATAGTCAGCCCTGATTCTATATTTGCATTTTCCGGTACAATAATAGTAATAGTATTTCCTGCTCCTTCCCTGTGAAGAACTTCCTGTCAGTGTTTTTCCGCAATCAGGGCATAGCAGAATTCCTCTTAATAAATAGTTTTCATTAAGAACTCTTTTCTTTTTAACAAGTCTAGAGTTTATTAGATTTCTTAATTTTTTTTGTACTTGTTCAAAAAGTGCCACTGATACAATTCCTGCATGCAGTCCGTCAATAATCCTGCTCTTTTCATCTCCAGTTTCAGGAATTTTGATCTGTCCGCAATAAATAGGATTTCGCACTAATATATAAAAGGCACTTCTGCTGCATTTTAAGCCTTTAGCCAAAGCCTCTTTATATATCTCTGACAGCGTAACTCTTTTTGCCTTAATTATTTCTTCAAACACTTCCCTAATTATAAAAGCTTCAGGAGCATAGACAGCAATATACTTTTTTCCATCTGCTATTATTTTATTCCTATATCCTAAAGGAGCCTTATTTATCCAGCGTCCCTCCAGTCTCGCTTTCTGAAGACCTAGACTTACGTTCCGGCTTTTCTTATCATTTTCAACTTCAGATGTGGCCAGATATACTGCAAGTATGATCTTGCTTTCGGGTATGGAAAAATCAATCGGCTGATCTATGGCTTGGAGCGATACTCCTAATTTTTGAAGTTTCTCAAGCATTATGTAGGCATCTGTAATATTACGGCTAAATCTGTCTCAGTATGTAAAAAGAATAGTTGCAGGAGAATTTTTAAGATATTTGATCTTTGTCATTAATTTATTCCACGCCGGACGGTTAAATGTTTTAGCCGAAAAATCCTCAAATATCGTTTCAGCAATAACGAGACTGTTATATTTACAGTAATGCACAAGCCGTTCTAACTGGCTGCGCTGGGAATATCCTTTTACAGCCTGCTCATCGGTACTTACTCGTATGTACAGATAAACCACAGGCATAAGCAGGTAGATTTTACGGGGAAATCATTATTATTTAAAACGTAAAATTTAGGAAATTATTAGATGTGTAAAATGCTAAATATAAACTACCTGTACTTACAAGTTTATCAGTAAATTGTATTTTGAAAAATAAAAATCTGCCCGCCAGCATTAAAATAATCTTATATTTTAATGTGTGATTCTTGAAAAACTGCTAAATATATTACGCAACATTGCTTCGTACAATACAGGAAAGATCCTGGCAGTGGGTGCAATTATACCTCAGATTTTGTCTTAAATACAGCCCTCTAAACCATTTAGTCGGTTTAGAGGGCTAAAACAACCTCTTTTAAGCACCTGGGCTTATGCTTATGTGGCTTAAGCTCCGGATGCTTTTCCTTATTGGGTGGATTGACACGCGGTCTTCTATCGGGAGTACCGTCCTCTTTTTAGGTTTCGGTCCCGGTTTAATGGCTTGAATTTCCATAGCAAACTGTTTTAGATTATTAAATAATTTGTTTGTACTCATCACAAATATTCTTAATAACTTTCATTCCTTATTACGGAAAACCATAATTCGAGAA
>NZ_WWEM01000027.1 GCF_019308285.1 Flavobacterium quisquiliarum | reverse complement strand
TTCTCGAATTATGGTTTTCCGTAATAAGGAATGAAAGTTATTAAGAATATTTGTGATGAGTACAAACAAATTATTTAATAATCTAAAACAGTTTGCTATGGAAATTCAAGCCATTAAACCGGGACCGAAACCTAAAAAGAGGACGGTACTCCCGATAGAAGACCGCGTGTCAATCCACCCAATAAGGAAAAGCATCCGGAGCTTAAGCCACATAAGCATAAGCCCAGGTGCTTAAAAGAGGTTGTTTTAGCCCTCTAAACCGACTAAATGGTTTAGAGGGCTGTATTTAAGACAAAATCTGAGGTATAATTGCACCCACTGCCAGGATCTTTCCTGTATTGTACGAAGCAATGTTGCGTAATATATTTAGCAGTTTTTCAAGAATCACACATTAAAATATAAGATTATTTTAATGCTGGCGGGCAGATTTTTATTTTTCAAAATACAATTTACTGATAAACTTGTAAGTACAGGTAGTTTATATTTAGCATTTTACACATCTAATAATTTCCTAAATTTTACGTTTTAAATAATAATGATTTCCCCGTAAAATCTACCTGCTTATGCCTGTGGTTTATCTGTACATACGAGTAAGTACCGATGAGCAGGCTGTAAAAGGATATTCCCAGCGCAGCCAGTTAGAACGGCTTGTGCATTACTGTAAATATAACAGTCTCGTTATTACTGAAACAATTCTTGAGGATTGTTCGGCTAAAACATTTAACCGTCCAGCTTGGAATAAATTAATTACTAAGATCAAATATCTTAAAAATTCTCCTGCGACTATTCTTTTTATATGCTGGGACAGATTTAGCCGTAATATCACAGATGCTTACATAATATTTGAGAAACTTCAAAAATTAGGAGTATCGCTCCAAGCCATTGATCAGCCGATTGATTTTTCTATACCCGAAAGCAAAATCATACTTGCCGTATATCTGGCGACATCTGAAGTTGAAAATGATAAAAAAAGCCGGAACGTAAGTCTAGGTCTTCAGAAAGCGAGGCTGGAAGGCCGCTGGATTAATAAGGCTCCTTTAGGATATAGGAATAAAATAACAGCAGATGGGAAAAAGTATATTGCTGCTTATGCCCCTGAAGCTTTTATAATTAGGGAAGTATTTGAAGAAATAATTAAAGCAAAAAGAGTTACGCTGTCAGAAATATATAAAGAGGCTATGGCTAAAGGCTTAAAATGCAGTAGAAGTGCCTTTTACATGTTAGTTAGAAATCCTATTTATTGCGGTCAGATTAAAATTCCTGAAATGGGAAATGAAAAAAGCAGGATTATTGACGGACTGCATAGAGGAATTGTATCTGTAGAGCTTTTTGAACGAGTCCAAAAAGTATTAGGAAATATAAAGAACTCAAGACTGGTTAAAAAGAAAAGAGTTCTTAATGAAAACTATTTATTAAGAGGAATTCTTCTGTGTCCTGATTGTGGCAAAACACTAACAGGAAGTTCTTCACAGGGAAGGAGCAGGAAATACTATTACTATCATTGTACCGGAAAATGTAAATATAGAATCAGAGCTGACTATATTAATGCAGGTTTCCAGCTGTTTCTTAAAGATATCAAGATTGATGTCTCTTTCTCTAAAAGAGCCAATGATTTAATGAAAAAGATTGATAAGGGAAGACAGCAGGACTATCAAATTAAAAAGCATGAGATTGGAAAAGCAATGGACAAATCAATTGACAGAAGCTTAAATGCACATAAGCTTTTTTCAGAAGGAAAAATTGATTATGATGATTATTTTCTGATCAAGGAAAACTGTAAAGCTCATTTGAAAAAATATGCTTCGGAATTACGCGAGCTGGCTTTAAAAGCAGGGGCAGGGATTTATTTAAAGAATGCAGAGGATAATATATTCTGTCGTTTAGCAGAAGTTTATGAACTGTCAGATGTATTAATGAAACAAAGAATTGCTAGATTGTTTTTTACTGAGAAAGTAATAGTGCATGAAAATATTCTGAATATACTACCAGAATATATAAAAGAAATATTTGGGATGAAATTAATTAAAAATAACTCAAAAAATGAGAAAGATTTAACTGATGATGAGTTGATAAACCATTTTTTTAGTGAGATTGCATTAATAGCTTTTGAACAGGAGTTGAAAACAATTTAAGAATGTAGAACTTTTGTATCTATTCTATTATTGGTGTCTAATAATGTTAAGTATCGAACTCAAAATTTAATCAAACAAATGACGCCAATTGAATTCAATTGACGCCATTTGTTGTGTAACTTATACAATACAAATTTTACTGTTAGATTAAAAAAAAATGAGATATTTAGAGTTAATTTGCTAGATCGTTATTTTTAATTTTTATTCAAAAACGGTTTATTTACATTATGAGAGAAAACTATATGTTTATTTTCAAAAAATTTAAGTTTCAATTACATATGACTCGAATTTTTAAGTATACGCTCTTCACAATCCTTTGAATTCGATTCTGTCATTTCAGGTTTTTCATCCCAATCACCCCAGTCTCCTTTGTACATTTTAACACATACTAAGTCATTATTATCATCTGAGTAAATTATCGTATTTGAAATACGGCAGTAACTTTTGCCATTATCTAATTTTGAATTTTCCATGTCTTGAATTTTTAAAGTTTTTTATATTAACTCATGGCTTGCAAAAACAAAGATAATTTAGTGCTATATGTCTTTTTATATAATTGCATTCTTGATATACATAATTCCCATGTCTTAATCTGTAATTGTAACTGATTTGGAATATTATAAGATTCTTTTTTTTCATTTAAATAAAATTTTATATCTAATTTTTCTTCAATATGGTAATTATAAAACATTCACCTTGAAATTATGTAAATTGAAAAATTTATTCTCATGATATTCATAAGATTCTCCAAAAATAATCCAAACAATAATCATCGTGGATAATAAAGGACCAATAGTAATTATAGAAGAAAATTTAGAAGAGCTTATTTGCGAAGATTTTTTTGGAAGTAGGAGTAACTAATAAAATTCTTTATTTTGATACTTTAGATGATGCCGAGCACGATATAATTTCGCAGTTTGTAACGCCATTTTTGTTGTTTGCTAACGTTCTCCAATTTAATGAAGATAAAACGCAGGAAGCTGTACACAATCAAAAAAATATCTGTGAAAAATTCGATTGTCCTTGTCTGTTCTTTTCGCTTTTATTTCCAAATTGTTTTATTATTGACAAATATTCTATATCAACTCAAAGTTATTTTGTAAATCCTTACAGCGAGGAAAAATTTAAAAATGCTTTAAATTCGATAGTAGAGTTTTGGACTGAAAAGAAAACACAGAAATCAATAGTAGGAAAAGAAAAGAAGCAGAAATAAAACTTATAATACAAACCCGTCTATTTACAGACGGGTTTTATTTTACTTTATTTAAAGATTACGATCAGGTATTATACCTTCTTCATCATCTAAATTTCCTAGATCTTCATTATCTAATTCTTCCTCTCCAAGGTCTTCATTATCAAATTCGTCGTCTAGCTCATCAGTTTCTGAATCATCCTTACTAAACTCGTCCGAGTCTGTTTGTTCATTACCAAGATTTTCATTGTCGAAATTTTCTTTCCCAAATTCCTGACTCTCCAAATCGTTGCCATAATCTGGTTCAGCATTATCTGATATAGTATGATCTGGTGGTGTATCAATATCTGGATCTAGATATCGTTCGTTATTTTGAAAATTCTGATCTTCCAGATTGTAATTTTCTTTTTCTTCTAAATTCATAATACAATTTTTAAATGTTATTTTTTAGTTGAACCTGATTCCTTTTTCGAATCCGAAGCAGATTTTGAACCGCCTTTTGAAGCAGTTTCTTTTTTATCAGTTTGTTTATCTGATGCCTTAGCACTATCAGTGCTTTTTTTAGTGTTTGAAGTTGCCATGATATATTTTTTAATTTGTTAATAAGCCAAATGTACAGGGACTACAATTCATTATTTTACATATAATGGTACTTCTAATTGCATAATTAACAGCTGATTACTTTTTTAAATAAAAAAAACACCTGTATTTATACAGGTGTTTTCAGGTAAAAAATAATAAATAAGAAATAGTATGTTTTTTATTCTGCTGCAACAATGTTTACTAAATTGAGTGCAACGTCATTTAGCAGACAATCAGCTTCTTTCTCCTCCGCAAGAGTCTGTGTTAATAATTTTGCAGCATCATTTTCGCCAATTGCTTTTGCAAAAGCAACCAAAGTTCCGTAAGTAGCAATTTCATAATGTTCGATTTTTTGAGAAGCTGCTATAATTCCGGCATCTCTAACAGCTCCAGGAGTTGTTTCTAAAAGAATACTGTCTCCTTCTTTTAATAATCCTGCCATAGCTTCGCATTTTTTGCCTTCTGCTTTTTCTCCTAATAAATCAAAAACTTTTTCAAGTCTTGCTACTTGGTTTTTAGTTATAGAAAGATGTTCTAAAATAGCTCCCGAAAGTCCCGCAGCTGAAGCATTATCAGCCATTTTTGGTAAAGCCCCCACCAACGCATTTTCTGCCCAGTAAATATCTTTTAAACTGTCAATAAATAAACCTTTCAAATCTGTAGCAGCATCTGGTGCCGGTGCTACAATATTTTTTGAATTGTTTTTTATATCTTTAGACTGACTCTCTTTTGGTTGTGCAGCGTTAGTCTGACCTTGTTTTTCTGAATTTTTCATTTTTTATTTTTTTGAAATTAATTGTATAAGTTTGGTTCGCGCTGCCAAAAACGGTGTTTGGTCATTGCAGTAATAAATTCCTGAGCAAATGATTCGCTGGCAATTTCGCTGGTTACAATAACGCCTTCATCGTCATTTGTAATTTTTCCAGCAAATGGCGCTCCGCTTATTATTTCAGAGGCTTCACCGTCGGCACCGATCACTTTACAATGTTTATAAGCATCGTTTAAATATTCAAGTGCATCATCATTTTCTGCCAAAGCATTCAATCCTAAGCCGTGAGGAATATAGACAGCATCAAACAATACAGATGAAGCGGTCAGGAAACTAAATTCAGCCGAAATCGCTCCTTCAGTATCTGTCGCGACAGTACCTAAATGTGGTGCAATAACACAGCCTTTGGCGCCCGCTTTTTTCAATGCATTTTTGATGTTCATCACCGAAGCTTCAGAAACACCGTCAGAAACTAGAATCGCCACTTTTCTAGATTCGATAGTTGGCGAATTGGTTGGATTATTCACCATACTTAGAGCTTGAGAAGATTCTACCGAAGACGGAACAGTTTGTGGTTCCTGAGTTCCTGCTTCTTCCGTTTCTGGTGATACGCCTTTATTAATAGGAGTTTCTAAAGTGGATGGTACAGTTGCACCAAGACCTTGTGCTACTTTTTGGGCAAGTTCGGTATCCACCTGAGATAATAAGCCGAGCATTCTAACTCTAATAGCGGTGGTTTCTACTTTCCCGAGTTCAAATCGTAATGCTTTTACGATATGACTTTTTTCTTCGGGTGTCTGGCTGTTAAAAAATAGTTTTGCCTGCCCGAAATGATCGTTAAAACTCTCGCTTCTAGCTCTTACTTTATGAGAATCTACTCGCTCATTGAAACTTGCAAATCCGCCTTCGGCAATTTTTGCCTGATAAGGGCATCCACCGCCTAGAGAGTTTGGAGAATAACTTACGCGACCTTTATTGATTTCCTGACGCATATGTCCGTCGCGCTGATTGTTGTGAACAGGGGCAACGCTTCTATTAATTGGAATTTCATGAAAATTCGGACTTCCTAATCTCGATAATTGTGTATCGGTATAAGAGAATAATCTTCCTTGTAAAAGCGGATCATTAGAAAAATCAATTCCTGGAACCACATGACCTGGATGAAAAGCAATTTGTTCTGTCTCTGCAAAGAAATTTTCAGGGTTTTTGTTCAAAACCATTCTTCCCACAATGGTTACAGGAACTAATTCTTCGGGAACAATTTTCGTTGGGTCCAAAAGATCAAAATCATATTTATGTTCGTCTTCAGCTGGAATTATTTGAATGCCTAATTCCCATTCTGGAAAATTTCCTGATTCAATAGCTTCCCATAAATCTTGTCTGTGAAAATCAGGATTTTTTCCTGAAATTTTCTGTGCTTCATCCCAAGCAACGGCATGTGTTCCTAATTTGGGTTTAAAGTGAAATTTTACAAATACTGATTCTTCCTGAGCATTTACCAGTCTAAAAGTATGAACGCCAAAACCTTCCATCATTCTATAACTTCTCGGAATTGCACGATCAGACATTACCCACATTATCATGTGCATAGACTCTGGCATTAATGAAATAAAATCCCAAAAGGTATCATGCGCCGATGCTGCCTGAGGCATTTCGTTATGCGGTTCTGGTTTTACGGCATGAACAAGATCTGGAAATTTTGAAGCGTCTTGAATAAAAAATACAGGAATGTTATTAGCCACTAAATCGTAAATTCCTTCCTGCGTATAAAATTTTACGGCAAATCCTCTGGCATCTCTAGCGAGGTCTGTAGAACCTCTTGATCCTGCAACGGTAGAAAACCTTGTAAATACAGGTGTAATTAATCCTTTTTCCTGCAAAAATCCTGCTTTTGTTAATTCTGGAATTGGGTTCGTAACTTCAAAGAAACCGTGTGCGCCAGAACCACGTGCGTGAACAATTCTTTCTGGAATTCTTTCGTGATCAAAATGTGTGATTTTTTCCCTTAAAATAAAATCTTCCAATAAAGAGGGACCGCGATCACCGGCTTTAAGTGAATTGTTATCATCATTAATTCGAACGCCCTGATCTGTTGTTAAAAATTTGTTTGTTCCATCGGAGGTATTGATGGATAAATCTCGTTGTTTTTCGTCTTGAAAATTTTTCATGGTGTTTCTTAAATTAGTTAAAACTTAAAAATAATTACAGTCTTATCTTTCAGATTTATAAGTAGTTGTAGACCGTAATTTATTAAGTAATCCAAATTTAAATTTTGAAAGGATGCGTTTTTTATAAGATTACTTTTCAATATTCTACAATTACCACAAAATGACTCAAACAAAAAATCTCCATTTCTGGAGATTTGATATTTTGAACTTTGATTTTTTTTACGAGGGAAGATAAATATATACAATAGTTCCTTTGTTGGGCTCGCTTGAAATTTTGATAAATCCTTTATGATTATAAACAATTTTCTGAACAAGCGTTAATCCAAGTCCACTTCCATATTGATTATCATTTTGAAGTTTGTAAAATGGATCAAAAATGAGTGTTTCAAAATTTTTGCTAAAACCAATTCCGTTATCACTAACAAAAAGTTTTATGTAATTGATTCCAGGATTTGCCCCAAAATCAATTATTTCTTCGGCAGAAACATTTTCGACTCCAATTGTAATTTCTGGCACAGTGGTTTGTTTGGCGTATTTGATAGAGTTAGATATCAAATGAGTAAAAAGCTGTTGCAATTGTAAAGGAATAATGCGTAGAGTTGGTAAAGTTGTTATGTTGATTACAGCTTTCTGTTCGCTTTTTACAGTCTTTATATCATTAATTGTTTTTTTTAGAAGCAGATTTAAGTCTGTTTTTTTGAATTCTTTCTGCACAAAATTTATTTTAGAATAATCAATTACATCTTCAATAAGCTTATTCATATTTACAGCCGAACTTAATAAGCGACTTAAATTATGTCTGCCGTTTTCGGTTAACGCTTTTTCGCCGTCCAGTACTTTTTTGCCAAACATATACATTTTACGAATCGGTTCCAGTAAACTTTCGCTTGCTGCGGCAGTAAACGATTCTAATTGTTTATTATAGGCTTTAAGTTCAGAATTTTTCATTTTTAAAGATTCATGGCTTTGTTCTAAATCCGTAATATCTTCAAGCGCTAATAAAATCATTCCGTCTGGATTTGAATTGACGATCGGAGAGGCGTTGATCAATATTGTTTTTTTTCCAATACCATCAAAATCAAATTGTATTTTGAAATTTTCTACCAAATCCTTTTGACTTGTTTTTTTTAATACAGATTCTTTAAAGGCAGGAATATTCCAGTGCGAATTTCCAATCTCCAAAATAGATAAACCTTCGATTTGTTCTTCTGTAGTTTTGAAATAGGCATAAAAAGAAGGATTGGCACTTTTGATAGTAAAATTTTTATCAATAATGATTAAAGGTTCTCTAATCGTTTTTACAATCGATTCATAAAAGTTGCGCATAGTGGCGAGTTCTTCTCTGCGGTCTTTCAATTCATCATTAATACAAGATAATTCCTGATTATTAGATTGAAGTTCAATAGTCGAGCTTTCAAGCTGATAATTCATGATTTGTAATTCCTCGGTGCTGCTCAATAGTTCTTCGTTGGAAGTCTGGAGTTCTTCAAAATAAATCTGCTGTTCTTCGGTTACTTTTTTAAAATCGCCTCTAAGCTGTGTCAATTCTTTTTCGATCTGTGACGTATGTTCTGGATTTAAATTTCCAATTTGTTCATTCTTCCTATCATTAGTCCTTTTGCAGAATATAATCAGCAGCAGTTCAGTGTGGTTTGGAAGATAAATTACTTCAAATGAAGTTAAAAAAGGCTGTTTTTTGACTTCGGTAAATTCTCCTGAAAAATTCTTTTTCTCATTTCGGGCTTTTAGAATATAATTTCGGAGTTCAAATTCGACCTCATTTCGTACCATATTGAGAATGTTAAAACTCGGTTTTCCTGATGCGGGCTGCAAGAACGGGCTTGTATCGCCATGAAAATGGACAATTTCAAGCTCTTCATTAATTATTACTGCAGCAGGAGAAAATTGTTCTAGTAGAATATCTGAAGCAATTTTTCTGTAGTCTTTTTCGTTAGGAAAATTTTCCTGAATCTCTTTTGTAAAGGGATTTGTAATGAAATCAGAACGGAAGACTTGATTACGGTCAAGTTGCAAAACTGTTTTACGGGTATATATTTTATCGGTTTTATCAATCGCAGTAAATAGGTGCGGAACGTGATGCGCCCATTCTGATTTACCCAGAAATAAAATTCCTTTATCGCGAAGTGCGTAATGAAATGTTGCTAAAACCTGATTTTGCAAATCGTTATCGAAGTAAATCAGTACATTTCGGCAGGAAATAAAATCAATTTTTGCAAAAGGAGCATCTTTTGTTAAATCATGAACCGCAAAAACGCACATATCCCGAATTACTTTATTGACATGAAAACTGTTGTTTCTTTTTGTAAAGTATTTTTCTAATCTGTTTTCGCTGATATTTTTTACGTCTTGCTGTGTATAAATTCCTGCACGCGCTTTAGAAATGCATTTTTCAGATAAATCGGAGGCAATGATCTGCACTTTTACTTCTAGTCTGTTTATTTTCTCCAAATAATCGTGAATGCAGATAGCGATTGAATAGGCTTCTTCGCCGGTAGAACATCCCGAAGACCAGATTCTAAGTACAGGAATTGTTAAGTTTTCAATCAGCGAAGGAAATGTATTTTCGCATAAATTATCAAAAGCCTGCTGATCTCTAAAAAAGTAAGTTACAGGTATGAGTATATCATTAAATAAAAAATCCTGTTCATTACTATTGGTTTTCAATAAACTCAAATATTTTTCAGTGGTTTCTTGTTTGGTTACCACCATTCTTTTGGCAATTCTTCTTCGCAGGGTTGTATGTTTATAATGCTGAAAATCGGTACCTGTTTTTTGCAGTAATATCGAAATAATTTCTTCAAATAATTCCTGTTCATCTGCAGTGTTTTCTTTGTCCTCGTAAGAATGAGTAACTAATTTACTTTCGTGGATTTGAAGTAACTTTTCACCAACATCAGCCGCAGATACAAAATAATCGATGTATTCTGATGTAACTGCATTTTGTGTAAAACCTCCTTTGGTAAGCACAGCAATTGTCGAACCGCCTGCTTCTTTAAGTTTTTTAAGTCCTGTAGATCCATCAGAAGGTGTCCAAGTAAGCATTAAACCTACAGAATAACTTTGATAGGCATGACCGATAGACTCAAAAAACGTATCCAGACAATTATTTACTTTACTGCTTCTAATGGTGGGTTTTAGCTGCAGTAATCCGTTTTCTAAGACCAAAAGATTATTTTCAGGAACAATATAAATATTGTTGGGCTTTATATTTATGTCGTGAACAATTTCAATCACGGGCATTTTTGAATTTAACAAAAGTATTTCTGCAAGATTACTGGATTGTGAGGAAGACAAATCTTCAAAAATAATATAAGCCATTCCTGTATCTGCTGGAAAATCAGAAATTATATTTTTTAATAAATCAATTTCTTTTGCAGCAGTTCCAATTGCTACGACGGGAAATTGATAATTTAAAGCTGTTTTTAGTATTGATTCATTTGTATTCATTTTTTATGAGGGTTTATGGTAATCCTATAATTTAAATGTTTGTTAGTGTAAATAACAGATAAACAAAATAGTAAAATTTGCAATGAAACAAAATGTATTGTTTTGAAAATCAAATTATTAATTAAAATAAAAAATGATGAGAAATTTAATTATCAGCTTTTGTATGATCTTCTTTTTTGGATTTGCATCAGCGCAGGAAACTCCTGCTAAGAAAAAACAGAGTACTGATACTATTCAAGCCAAGAAAAGTAAACATACAACTACTCAAAAAAGTTCTAATACAAGAAAAGGCGACACAGTTTACAAACAGCGTTCTGAGCAAAAAAAAGGGAAAACGGTAAAGCCGAAAGGAAATTCGACTCCGCAAAGTAAAGATTCAATTACTGGCACAAGACCCTAGAGGTATAATCCTTTTAATTTAAAGTCTATTTTATCAACTAAAGTAGACTTTAAATCTCTTTACTTTATTGTATTTAATCTAACTGCTGTTATAGTTTGCTGTAATACACACTCTGGACTAATTTATCAGGCGATTAAGGCATTACTATAAGAAAGTAAAAGTTAATAATAAAATAATTCAATTTCATTAGCAGTAAAAATAGAGCAGTTTACTGGTTTAATTTTGTATAATTACAAAAACGAGTTTCATAATTCCCATGAAGTTAATTATAAGATAATTATATTAATATTCATTTCGCAACGGTTTGTATTATCTTCAGGGTTTAATGTTAAAAAGCTCTCAGAAATAAGAATCTAACTCTATGATGTTTGTCATTTTATTGCAGTCATAACCTTAATTATATAATTTACTATTTGAATCATATAAGCTACAAGACAAATCGTTATTGATATTTGTAATTAATAGCAGTTATCATTCTCACAACATTCTATTCGGTAATAGTTTGGGATGTTTCAGAATTTCTAAGAGTAAACATATAATCAAAAATGAAATGGATATTAAAAATACTAAAAAACGCATAGCAATTTTGGGAGGAGGTCCGAGCGGGCTTTTTATTTATAAGCGATTGGTAGAATCTGGCTCTAATGATTTTGAGATTACAATTTTTGAGCGAAAAAAAGAGCTTGGTTCAGGGATGCCTTACAGTACCGAAGGTTCCAGTATGGAGCATATCACTAATGTATCCGATAATGAAGTACCGCACATTGTATCTACCATGTCGGAGTGGATCTATAACGCACCAGCGGACTTACTGAAAAGATTTAATATTAAACCAGATCAATTTAACGAATACAAAGTCGTGCCGAGACTGCTATTTGGGAGCTATCTTTCTGCACAGTTCGACATTTTATGCAAAGCTGGAATGGAAGCTGGGATTAGCACTACCGTACATTTTGAAAGTATAGTTACTGACGTGAATTATGACGTAAAAAATGAAGTGGTAAAAGTTGAAACTAGTAATGAAAGTATTTATGAATTTGACTACGCTGTTATCTGCACTGGACACAAGTGGCCAATCCGGTATGAAGGTAAAGTTGCAGGCTATTATGATGCTCCATATCCACCTGTAAAACTGGCAAAGCATTTTAATCATCCTATTGCAATAAAAGGTTCTTCTTTAACTGCTATTGATGCCATAAGAACTCTGGCAAGAAATAACGGTTCATTTGAAAAAGGATCTGACGATGCTCTTTATTTCAAATTAAATCCTGAAAGTGCTGATTTTAGAATAATGATGCACTCCAGAAGTGGTATGCTTCCTGCGGTTCGTTTTCATTTAGAAGATTCACATCTTTCGAATGACTCTTTGTTAACTAAGGAAGAAATAGAGCAGCACAGAAAAGGTAATAATGGTTTTTTATCGCTTGATTTTATTTTTGAAAAGGATTTCAAAGATATATTCCGCGCAAAAGATCCTGAATTTTATCAGCGGATCAAGGATTTTTCAATTGAAGATTTTGTAGCTGATATGATGGAACTGCGGGAACGTCTTGATCCTTTTCAGCTTCTAAAAGCCGAATATGTGCAGGCTGAGAAATCAATTAAAAGGCAGGAATCTATTTATTGGAAAGAAATGCTGGCTGTTTTGAGTTTTGCAATGAATCATCCTGCCAAATATTTTTCGGCAGAAGATATGCTGCGGCTTCAAAAAGTGCTGATGCCTCTTATTTCCATAGTAATTGCATTTGTTCCCCAAAAATCATGCGAAGAATTATTGGCTCTTCATCAAGCTGGAATATTAGATCTGGTTTCTGTCGGAGATGACAGCACAGTTGAACCGCAGAATGGAGGAGGAGTATTTTACAATTTTAAAGATAGTGGCAGTAATGATCGTTCAGTATTTTATAAAACATTTATAGATTGTGTCGGACAGCCGCATTTATCCTATGAAGATTTTCCGTTCAATACTCTGCTGGAGCAGAAAGCTATTAGTCCAGCTCGTTTAAAATTTAAATCATCTGAGGCAGGTCATGCCGCATTTACAGCAGATCCAGATAAGGTGGATCAAGATGAATACGGAGACTTTTTTCTTAAAGTATCAGGAATAGCCATAAATGATAATTTTCAAATTATAGACCAATACGGCGCTTATAATAAAAATGTATACATCATGGCCGTGCCTTATATTGGTGGTTTAAATCCGGATTATTCCGGTCTGGATTTTTGTGAAGCAGCTTCTCTGCGAATAGTAAAAGATATTTTGCGAAATTAACTTGCTCATTTTTTTTTCTCGAGTATTAAGGGATAATTTGTTTTTTTATAAGCTTGCAATACTTTCAATAACCAGATTGGCTGCTTCATCAATGTAGTTAGTATGTTTAGGACTGAGATACGACTGGTTCTTGTTCATCCCTGCCGCGATTTCGATTTGAGATTTTATAACGCCCTTATATTTAGCAAGTCCAATACCAATAATAGGGACGGCTAAACTTTCCAATATAGAACCTGCCTTTGAATGCCCGTTTTTATTTAAGTAAGATGATAATAGTAAAGCGCCAACAGATCCAAATAGAATCAGTTCTCCTAGTACGTCACAAATTTCCACAGTTTGAATTAAAGAATTAAGACTGGGAGATTTTTAATGGATTAATTGTCTTAAATTAGTAAGAGAGTATTCAGAAGAATACTGAAATTTAAATAAGAAATAATGTATAAACACACCATTATATTCAAAACAGGGCAGTTAATACTTCCCGAGAAAACAGATCTCCATTTTGTTACGGATCTGCTTCACATTGGCCAGCTAGAACTCAACTATATAGGTGCTGCGGCCGCTGTGGATAATAAAAATGCTGAACAAGCCTCGCTTCTGGTATTCCATTTTAATACAGAGCAGGAACTGGATTATAGTATGCAGGAATCTGAAATTAACCACCTGCTGTCGGAGCTTCTCAAAAAGGAAAATCCAAAAATAAGCACAGACAGTAATGATATAAATGTGAAGTTTTAAAAAATTACATTCATGAAAGAAGAGCTGATAAAAAAAGAATATACCCAAGAACTTGAAAACCTAATCAATGAAAAGAGAATAAAACTCGACAGACTAACTGGTTTTGAAAAAGAACAGGCTACTTATAAGCATCTGATTGAAATAGATGAATTTGTTATACTGGCAAACAGGCGGCTTAATGAAATTATAACCGTACATGAGCTAGTCATTCGAAGCGAACAGCAGTATCAAGATTTTATGCATTATATCACGCCGGCTGCAGAGGAAATCTACAGGAAGTATTACCAAGGACTAATATGAAACCTTGCTCATTTGACAGCGTAAAGATGTCGAATTTCAATGAGGGTTTCATCGCGTAACTTTAATTAAATCTCTCCTGCATATTACGTGACTGAAAATTTCATCATTCCAATCCTCTGTCAACAATCAAGAACATTCTCTTTTTTAGATTTTTATGAACAAGTTTACAATAGTTGAGTACGAAGACGATGGTATCTTTAGTTACCCACATGGCATTTTTTTTGATTAATAAAGCTTTGAGTCTAAAATTCGTATGTTGAATATTTTGCTAATTTTCTATTTAACGAATACTTAATTTCTACTATATTTTTTGATGTTCGAATCCTGTTAAGTTATCGAAGGGTAAATCAACTATTTGCGCAATTTTTTATATAAATATATACGCTGATGCAATTTACTATTATTTTAAAGAATAAAAATAAATGCATAAATGATTCAAAGATAGCGTATTTATTGAGCTTAAATAAAAAATGGCGCCAATTGTCTTCAATTGGCGCCATCTGGCTGAGTGAACTCGGCGAGACAAATTCCAAATCATTTTATGGAAGATTTGAAGAAATTGGCGTACTATATGTAGTGTCTGTCTTCCATTGTCTATGTAAATTTGGTTTAGATGTCCTGTTGGGGATTGATGCAAAAATTATATAAACTCAGTTAATTCATAGCCTTAAACTAACATGCAATTCTACAAATATTATGAAGGGTTTGAAAAGATTGTTATACTTTAAGTCAGGATTGTCTTTCTTTGGCTCTATGGATTGCTACATGCGACTTAGGTTTTGTGGCACAAAATAATCTCTTTCATTAGACTAGTACGGAAAGCGCCCTTCAAATAAAAGTTGCTTGATCTTATATTTAATATTTTTAGCTAATATGTTTAAATTAAGAATAATAAGATCATAATTATGGAAGACATAAGAAGAGTTCACACACCCGAATTTAAAAAGAAAGCAGTACTGTTGAGTTATGAAAGAAAAAACGTTACAGACACTGCTAAAGAACTTGATATTAAGCCCAAATTGCTTTCTAAATGGAGGGGAATCTATCAAAAGTATAAAGAGGGCAGCTTTCCTGGCGAAGGTAAAAAAAGAGTCTATTACGAAGATGCAAAGATTTATGAATTAGAAAAGAAACTAGCAGAATCGCAACTAAGATTAGAGATACTGAAAGTGGGCTTAAAAATAAAGCCCCTTGGCAAACAGGCAATCTACAATTTTATCGATCAAAATAAAAAGAAATATCCGATTGGGATAATGTGCCAGGTCTTAGGTGTTTCTACATCAATGTATAATTTAAGAATACAGCATCCTCTTTCAGAAAGAGAAATAAAGGTGTGCCTGTTAAAGGAAGCTATAACAGCTGTATTTTATGAATTCAAACAATATTGCGGTTGCGTTTTAATTGCAAGAGAACTTTGCAGAAGGGGAGTAAAAATATCAGAAGACCAGGTTACATTTTTCATGAAACAGCTTGGTCTTAAGCGCAAAGTCAAAAGGAAATACAAAGTGACCACAGAGTCCAAACACAAACTATATATCTCTCCAAATATACTCAACAGGCAGTTTACTACCGACAAACCTTCAAAGGTTTGGGTCTCCGACATTACCTATCTGCAGATCGAAAAACGTTTTCTATACCTTACTGTTATAATAGATCTTTATGACCGAAAAATAGTCGGCTGGAATCTTAGTTCAGTACTTTCAACTACTGCAACGATCCTTCCTGCATGGAATATGGCAGTTCATAACCGCAAGATAAGAGAAGGGTTATTATTTCACTCTGATCGGGGATCACAATATGCCAACAAATTATTCACCAGTACACTTAAAGAATATAAATGCATACAGAGCATGAGCGGAAAGGGAAGCAGCATAGATAACGCTGTTTCCGAGAGTTTTTTTAATTCATTAAAAAGAGAATTAATATACGTACAGAAAACATTACTAACCCCGAAGGAGATGAGAGTAGAGATATTTGAGTACATAGAAAACTGGTACAATAAAAAAAGGAGACATACCGCACTTAAATATAAAACAATTGAAGAGTTCAATTCAGGTATATAGTGCAGAAAAACAATATTCTTACTAATATTTATGAAAACAAATAAAAAAGAGTACCATCGTGATTTTAAACTAAAACTTGTCAAGCTAAGTTTTGAAAAAAGAAAGATCGAAGACCTTGTTCTTGAATATGGCATAACAAACGTTACGTTGCTACACTGGAGGAAAAATTATATTATAAACAGGGAAGAAAATTTCTCTCTGGGAAAAACAAAATTAACCGCTCAGGAAAAAAAAATATATGATCTTGAAATAAAAATTAAAAAATTAGACGCTGAATTTGAAATTATTAAAGGTGCGGAAGATATTCTTCATAAAGGACTCCTTTTTAAATATAAATATATAGCAGAAAAAGAGCAAAACTATTCTAGTTATATGCTGTGTAAAATTCTTGGCGTACATTTAGGAAACTATAAAAAATGGAAAAGCGGATATGTCTCTGAAAGGCAGCAATGGAAAATGATGATTAAGAAAGAAATTGCATCAATATTTATATCTTCTCAAAAACGTTATGGATACAAGCGCATAGCTGCAGAACTTCAAAGATCCGGGCATCGGATATCTTCTAAAACAGTGCGTTTATATATGAGAGAACTAAATTTGAATGTTTTGGTAAAAAAGCTTAAAATAAAAAAATGAAAATATTTTATCGTGAGTTTATCTTCAATCTGTCGTGTTAATTTAAGGAGATCATCTCTAATATTTTGCACAGCCCTCTAAAAAAGAAGATGATTTACTGTTTTTTTTAGGTCTATTTTTAAATTCTCGAATTATGGTTTTCCGTAATAAGGAATGAAAGTTATTAAGAATATTTGTGATGAGTACAAACAAATTATTTAATAATCTAAAACAGTTTGCTATGGAAATTCAAGCCATTAAACCGGGACCGAAACCTAAAAAGAGGACGGTACTCCCGATAGAAGACCGCGTGTCAATCCACCCAATAAGGAAAAGCATCCGGAGCTTAAGCCACATAAGCATAAGCCCAGGTGCTTAAAAGAGGTTGTTTTAGCCCTCTAAACCGACTAAATGGTTTAGAGGGCTGTATTTAAGACAAAATCTGAGGTATAATTGCACCCACTGCCAGGATCTTTCCTGTATTGTACGAAGCAATGTTGCGTAATATATTTAGCAGTTTTTCAAGAATCACACATTAAAATATAAGATTATTTTAATGCTGGCGGGCAGATTTTTATTTTTCAAAATACAATTTACTGATAAACTTGTAAGTACAGGTAGTTTATATTTAGCATTTTACACATCTAATAATTTCCTAAATTTTACGTTTTAAATAATAATGATTTCCCCGTAAAATCTACCTGCTTATGCCTGTGGTTTATCTGTACATACGAGTAAGTACCGATGAGCAGGCTGTAAAAGGATATTCCCAGCGCAGCCAGTTAGAACGGCTTGTGCATTACTGTAAATATAACAGTCTCGTTATT
>NZ_WWEM01000026.1 GCF_019308285.1 Flavobacterium quisquiliarum | reverse complement strand
TGAAGGCTGTAATGAAACAGCTGGCTCAAAACAACAGCCATAGAAGGACTGATGTTCCCTTCGGTATAATACTTTTTTTTCTTCCTATCGGGGCTTAAAATAGAAATATAATCTGCCTGAACGGAAAATAACGAGTGAAATTTATTAATCGAAACAATAACAGAAATAACCCATGAATTTGGAGAAAGTTTTAACTTAAGCAATGACTGCTGCTGCAGATTGCACAAAATCAGTGATTTTTCCTCTTTCAATTCTAAAGTGCAATGATCCTGACTGGACAAAATAAATGCATTGCCTTTTAGTCCGAAATGAAACTGTATCAGGCCGGCACCTATTTCGTGCTGTGCAGAAAAAGATTCTGGACTGTCGTTCTGGAAACGGATAAGGGTAAGGCCGTCCTCAATTTGTATTTCTTCCTCCATTTTTTTTATATAAAAATTACTGACTTTTCAAGATAGTGTTCAGGAGGTTATTGTCTATTGGTTTCTAAGACTGCGGCAACCTGGATATTTATTTTATTGGAAAGCTTGCTTTTAACCAAATTTGGGATTTCAATATTAAAATCACTGGCATTTACGCTGAAATTACATGAAATGCTGACACCTGATGGTGATCTGCTTATCTTTGCAGCAGTATTTATATCCCTGGATTTACCGTGAAGTTCTAATTTGCCTTTAATAATAAAATCTTTGGGATTTACTGTTAGGCTTTGAAGATCAAACCCTTGTATTTTTCCTTTAAATACGGCTTTTGGATATTGGTCACTTTCGATATAATTTTCATTAAAGTGTTCTTCCATTAAAGCAACCTTAAACTGGAAACCTTTCATCAGGGCTAAACTTGCAATCTCTCCTGTTGCTGGATTCAAAACAAAAGTAACATTCTGATTTACTGCTTTAACTTCTTCAAAAGAAGGAACGGAAGCTTCAAAAATGACTTTTGCCGATTTACTGATCATTTTTTCTTGTGATACGCCAATGGCGCAAACACACAGCATTGCAATAAGTATTGTTTTTTTCATTATTTTGCCTTTATTTTTTTATAAAATCATTCTGTTTTATGCAGTCTTATTTTAAAACTGCAATAATTTGAATTTTGACTTTATTATCCAGTTTATATTTAATAAGCGCTGGAATTGGAATGTTAAAATCACTCGCATTTACTTCAAAATCAGATATAAAGGTGACTCGGGAACCCGATCTTGTAATTTTTGCATCGGCACTTATATCCTTGGATTTTCCATGCACTTCTAACTTTCCTTTTACGGTGTAATCTTTATAATCTTCTGTAAGACTTTTAATATCGAATCCTTCTATTTGCCCTCTAAAAATAGCTTTCGGATATTTATCGGTTTCCATGTAATTTTCATTAAAATGTTCTTCCATTAATGCCATTTCAAATTCAAATCCTTTCATTAAAGCCAGACTTGCTACTTCTCCAGTTGCGGGATTCAAAACAAAAGTTACATTGCTGTTAGTTCCTGCAACCGGCTGAAAAGAAGGTACTGAAGCTTCCAGAGTTATTGTTGCAGATTTGGTTACTATTTTTTCTTGTGAAAAAACAATAAAAGAAGCCAATAGCATTGGCATTATTATGATTTTCTTCATGTTGCTGTTATAGATTATTTTTCTAATAATCCATCCTGATTCCATTTATTTATAATGTCAATAGTCGCTTGAGGCAATCTTGGGCCACCTTGCGGCATTAAGGAACTATCTCCATTTTCTAAAGAAATTCGTGTAAGCAGTCCACGATTTAAAACTGCATTTTTAACCTGTTCATAAGTAACTAAAGACATCGGCGCTCCATTTTTAGGAACTGCCGCATGGCATACAACACAGTTATTATCAATAATAGATTTTACATTTTGGTTGTATGTTGCCAAACCATTAATTGGTGTAGAGTCAATTAAAGTACTTGGATCATCGTTGGCACAGCTTACAAAAATTGAAGCTAATGATGAGATGGCCAGAAGGGTTTTTAAATTCATAAGATTGGTTTTTAGTTATAAATAAATGCATGATTTTTTTAAGGATCATCAGGCATTTCAAAATTATATACGTTGAAAAGAATAATACAGATTTGGCAAGAGGCATATTTAATGATTTAAATCCAATAGGTATTTTTTAACGTAGATAATTTGAAATACTAAAAACCAGTTATGAGAAAAAAAATACTAATTACAATTTTCCTTTTTATAATAATCGGAATTTCAGCGTACCTCTACATCTACAAAGGGCATAGAAATATAGAATCAGAAACTGCCGATTATGTTGTAACCGTTAACGAACTGGAAAGAGAGTTTACTTCAAACGACAGGCTGGCTTACATCAAATATCAGGACAAAACAATTGAACTATGTGCACGAGTAACAAGTATTGATAAAGCCAGTAATGGAATTGTTATGAGCGAAAAAGTATTTGTGACATTCAAAAAATGTTTGCCGCAAAATATTATATCTGGAAAAACCCTAAAAATTAAAGGGCGTTTTTTAGGATATGACGAATTGCTCCAGGAATTTAAAATAGACCAATCTTCAGTTGTACACTAATACAAATAACAATTTAAAACTAACCTCATGAAAAACTTTATTCTATTATTTTTTTTATTTCCGCTGTTAACCTTCTCCCAAACCGATTTATTGTCTGGAGTAGAAACTCCTTTTGCAAAAGAAAAAGTGACATCTGCATTCAAAGCCTTAAAAATCGTTAATCTCGAATCTACAAAATTGGCCGCAAAAGGCGATTTGTATTTTGTTGTTGCACACCGATTCGGCTCTATTAAAGATGGTTTTGAAGGTTTTTATGGACTCGATAATGCCAATACGCAGATTAAATTTATTTACGGTGTAACAAATGGACTTAATGTAAGTGCAGCCCGAAGTGAATTTGCTTATGACTTTGCAACAAAATATATGCTGTTTCCTCAAATAAAAGACGGCTTTCCTGTTACTATTGCCGGATTTAATAGTTTGTCTATTAATAACACATTAAAAGAAAGCCTTTATCCGAAGCTTCAATTTAAAGACAGGCTGACTTATGTAGCACAGCTGTTAATTTCCAGAAAATTTTCTGAAAAGCTGTCTTTAGAAATTGTGCCGTCATTCTTTCATCAAAACTTTGTTGATGATGTAGACCAAAGCAATTCCCAATATGCCATAGGATTTGGAGGAAGATATAAATTCGCTAAGCGCTGGTCCTTAAATATGGATTATGCGGCGCATTTAAACAGAGCGCCAAATTCACTTTATAAAAATCCGCTGTCTATAGGTTTTGATTTAGAAACCGGCGGACATGTTTTCCAAATGCATTTTACCAGTTCACAGGCAATTGATGAGGCTGGGTATCTGGGAAGAACCACTGGCGACTGGACAAAAGGAGATATATTTTTTGGATTTAATCTTGCCAGGGTTTTCTAGTATCTTCTTTATAATTAAATTATTAGGTAATTTCTGTATTTAAAATGATTCTAAATTGATTGTTTTTCTATTATTTCTAAAACCGCAGCGATGAAGTGCACGTAGATAATTTTAAAACCATAAAAATTATGAAAACTAATAAAATAATCAAAAAAGGACTTTTAATTCTCAGCGGAATATTTGTACTGTTTGCCGCGATTTTGCTTTTTCACATTATAACGGCCAAACCCCCAGTTTATGACACCCCAAATCTTCAGGTAAGCAGAATCGATTTTAAATCAGACATCGATTCTCTGCAGGCCAGAAAAATCTGTGCCGACCTGAGAAGCATAAAAGGTCTGACATCAGACTCTATCATTGTTAAAAGAAATGTTGTGGTGTACTTCCATAATAATAAAATTACAAACTCGGAGAAAGTTTTCAATGAGCTGATGGCTAAAGGAAGTTATGATGCGCAGCGTTATATACTGCCGGCAAATTTAGCAGACAAAGAAGTATGCCCAATGAATCAAAATAGTTTGAGCTATAGACTGTCTCAAAAAATAAATCGTTTTTTTAATTAACCCTTTAATACTTTAAATTTATGAAAGTTTATTCAAAACTTACACTTAGTGTACTAATTGCTGCATCGGCAGCTATGATTTCCTGCAGCAGTAATGACGATGAAAGCCCTGCACCGGTTAAGGCTTCTATCTATGAGCGATTAGGCGGAACTAAAATGGTTTCTGATCCTGATAATTCCGGCCAGATGATTGAACAGGGACGTTTGAGTTTCCGCAAAGTGGTAAATTCAACTATCGGATTGATTGTTGCTGATATCCAATCGAACGCATCAGGCAATCTGCAGGCACATTTTGCTCCTTTACTGGCAGAAACGGGAACTACCCAGTCTACCAATATTGCTAAATTATCAGATAATCTGACTGATTTCTTTTCGTTTAATACGGGAGGAACAAATGCTGTAAATACATATTCTGGTTTGAACATGGTTGCAGCTCATGATCCTGCAAAAAATCCTCGTATGGGAACAAAATCCAGCAATGCAGATTATACAAAATTTGAAGGATATGTTGGAGCTGCTGCCAATGCGAATGGCGTTGCTTCAAATACAGAACTTTATACTGATATAGTTGCTGTTTTGGAATCATTGAGAACCCCTATAGTTCAAAAATAAGTTTATTCTCAAAAACGCTGCCTTTTTCAGGCAGCGTTTTATATTTCAATACTGTTTGAAGTACATAAATATTTTTCAAAATCTGTCAGCTTTATAATATAAGTAAATTATATAAAACCGCAGTTTAAATCCATTTATTCCACAGTGATCTAAAAAGCACTTCCGGCGCTGTTATATAAATCTGCAGTTACTAATTTTTGAACTTTTTAAGGAAACCATAAATATGGAAAATTTTACTATGTCCGGATCCACTACTTTTTACGCATTAGGGCTAAGCTACAAGAAAGCAGATGCAGTTATAAGAGGAAAATTTAGTTTAGATGCCCAGGCACAATCTGATTTATTGCTGCAGGCTAAGGCAGAAGGCATAGAATCATTGGTTGTTACTTCTACCTGCAATAGAACTGAAATTTATGGTTTTGCCCATCATCCTTATCAACTGATCAAACTGCTTTGCGAGAACAGCAATGGCTCTGTAGAAGAATTTCAGCAGGCTGCTTATATATATAAGAATGAAGAAGCTGTCAGCCATATGTTCCGGGTAGGGACAGGTTTAGACAGTCAGATTTTGGGTGATTTTGAAATCATCAGCCAGATTAAAACCGCCTTTAGCAATAGTAAACGGGAAGGTTTGGTCAATACATTTCTGGACCGGCTGGTCAATACAGTTATTCAGGCGAGCAAAAAAGTTAAAACGGAGACGAAAATTTCTTCTGGTGCTACGTCAGTTTCTTTTGCATCAGTGCAGTATATTATCCAAAATGTGGCGGATATTGGAAACAAAAATATTTTGTTATTCGGAACAGGGAAAATAGGAAGAAATACGTGCGAAAACTTAGTAAAACATACTAAAAACAGCCATATTGCCCTTATAAACAGAACAAAAAACAAAGCCGAATTACTGGCTGGCAAGCTGAATGTTATTGTAAAAGATTATGCTGATTTAAAACAGGAACTGCAGCAGGCCGATGTGCTTGTTGTAGCTACAGGAGCACAAAATCCCACTATTGACAAAACATCTCTTGCTTTACAGAAACCCTTATTGATTCTGGATTTATCCATCCCGCGCAATGTAGATACCAATGTAGAAGAAATACCCGGCGTAACTTTAATACAACTGGATGATTTATCTCAAATTACTGATGACACGCTGGAAAAGAGAAAACAGCATATTCCTGCTGCAGAAGCCATTATTGATGATCTGAAATTAGAACTGAATACCTGGGTGAACGGCCGAAAATGTGCTCCAACTATCCATGCCTTAAAATCCAAGCTAAATGATATTGTATCGGCAGAATTTGCTTTTCAAAAAAAGAAAACAGCCCATTTTGATGATGCACAGATGGATTTAATCAGTTCAAGAATTATTCAAAAATTAACAAACCATTTTGCCAGCCATTTAAAAAATGAAAACACTTCAGTGGATCAAAGTATTGAATTCATTGAAAAAGTATTTCAGATAGGACACCTTGCACCGAATAAGGCTTCTTCACCAATAGAAGAAAAATACAAAATCAATCTGTCATAAATGCTTAATCCCCTTCAGTTTCAAACTTACAGCAAAGTTCTGAAGGAAGTGATGCAAAAATAGAACCCGTCAGCTGCGCTGCACGCTGCGACGGGCTTGTCCATAAACATAATCTTCCAAAAAATGTTTACTTAATTCTGCATGGGAGTAATCAATTCCTCATTTTGTAAAGTTAGACCAATTGATTTGGTGATAATTACATAATTATTAATTAATTTTATAATTAGCTTTTCTACTATATATTACTTCAAATCATTGATTCATGTTATAAAAGAGGCGGGCCGTCGCACCAAACGCTTCAGGAGAAAACTAATTTTTTGTCTCAGCTGAGCAATAATTGATAATCGGAGAGTGAGAGCGGAAAATTCAATAAATTATAAATAGTTAACCATTTATAATGGATTTTCATTATTTCAATTAAATAGAAATTTAAATAAAAGGAGTATGGGGCTATTCCATTTTTGGTGTTCGAATCTGTTGGCTTTTAACTTAGGCTGCGCTTCAGTTTATCTTATTTTTAAAGTGAATTGGACGATGATTTTAGATTTTTTTACTATGGCTAAGGGGTTTGGGGAAAGTTCCGCCAGAGTGCAGTATTGAATCCCAAAAAGCGCATATTGAATAGTAGGAAATAAACCAATTTTTTGCTTTAGTGAAGCAACAGTTATATTTGAAAAAATGAGAGCGGGAAATTCAGCGGCTTTACAAATTTGGTTTAGTTATCCTGTTAAGGATTGATGTAAAATGAAAAAAACAACCTATTTATTGAGTAAGATTGTCGTGACATTGCCACGACAATTGATCTTCAATTATGTCTTGACGGCCGCATTATTATGGTTATGCAATTGTTCTTTATTAGATTAACTTTTTAATATTAACACCTTAATTATGTTAAAAAAAACAGGTGTGAGAGAACCGTTTTAATCCCAAGTATTATAAATAGACAAAGTGGTGTTTTTTGGTAAAGAAAACAAGAACTTTATTTAAGATAAAAACAAAAAAGAGTACTTTTGCGCTCCATAAACAAAACAATAACTTTGAAAAAGTATCTAATCGTATTGCTTAGCTGCATTATTTTAGTGCCATCATTTGGCAGTGTTTTTGTTTATGTATCTTTTAAATTAGAGCAGCAAGAAATTGTAAAAACAATCTGCGTACAGCGAAAAATGGTTTTTAATACCTGTAACGGACGCTGTGAACTTCAAAAAAGTCTAAAGAAATACGACGACAACGAAAAGAAAATGCAGAACAGCCTTAAAGAAAAAACAGAGTTGGTTTACATTTTAAACACTTCAAATAACACTTTCAAATTATTAGAACCTATTGAAATCAAAGCTGGCTTTTCGGCTAGATTCGACAATAAGCCTGTTTCTGTTTTAACAGAGACTTTCCGTCCCCCTTCTCTTTTTATATAAATTATAATTTCCATTGCAATTCCTATTGGAATAATTTTTCATTGTTGTATAACAATGAAAGATTGCCTGCACTTTAATAAAATTACAATTATATAAAAATTACAAAATGAAAAAAGTACTATTTTTTGCGGCAGCTTTGACGGCTTCACTACAAATCTATGCGCAAAAAAAAGACAGCATATCGGGCAAATATACCTTAATGGACGAGGTGATTATTGAAGGAGTCAGAAAGTCCAAAGATGTTTCCAGTGAACTGGCTTCTAAATTGCCACTCAAGAACCTGGAAAATCCTCAGGTGACCGCTTCGGTCTCACCGCAGTTTATTAAAAACAGAAATTTTTTCACTCAAGGCGAAATGCTCAAAAATGCCACAGGTGTTGCGCCCAGCTGGGCAGGAATTTCACCTTATTATTCCATCCGGGGATTTCGTACCCGATCGAGCTTCAGAAATGGCGTAAACGGTTATGCGGCCTCTGATATGGATCCGGTTAACATCGCCCAGTTAGAAGTAATCAAAGGACCAAGCGCTGTAATTTTTGGCGGAGGAGGTTCTACTATGATTACTTTCGGAGGACTAATTAATCGGGTTACCGTAAAACCACAACAGACCACTTTTGCTGACATTACTGTAATGGGCGGATCTTACAATCTGCAACGTGCAACTCTTGATATCAATACACCTCTTGACAAAGATAGAAAGGTTCTTGCCCGTTTAACCGGCGCTTATAACTACAATGATACTTTTCAGGATCAGGGTTTTTCAAAAACATTTTTTTTAGCTCCAAGTATTTCTTATAAAATCAGCGATGATTTAAATATTCAGCTTGATGCCGAAATTTTAAACAAAACCGCTACCAACAATCCGCTTTACCAGGTGGCTTTGGGGACTGCTAAATCAGCAGATGAACTCCATTTGGATTATTACCGTTCTTTCAATGACAACTCACTTACACTCAATAACAAGGCAGTAAATATTTACGGAAAAGTCATTTACAGGCTTTCAGAGAATTGGAAATCGGAAACCAATTTAATTTCAGTCAATAATAAAACTCCGGGCGATTACATCCGATTAAGATTAGATGATAACAGCCAGAATGTGACGCGAAGAGTGTACAGAATGTATCCGGAAAACATTACCAGCGGGCAGATCCAGCAGGATTTTGTGGGGAATTTCAAAATTGGCAGTGTGAAAAACCGGCTGATTGCGGGGGGTGAATACTATCATTATCTCTATGGGATTGCCAGTAAATCTATGAATTTTACTAAAGTTTCAGCTGCTGGGACAGATCCTGAGAATGCTAATTTTAATAATGAATACATTTCCGGTCAATTGGCCTTAAAACCCTATGGAGAGAATTATAAGGCAATTCAGGATCATTATTCCCTATATATTTCAGACGTTATCAACCCTTTGGAGAATTTAAGTGTAATGCTTAGTGCCCGAATCAATTACATCAATAACAAAGGGACTGAGGATTTATTAACAGCGACAACTACCGGGGATTACACACAAACGGCTGTTTCTCCGAAATTGGGAATCAATTACCAGATTATCCCTGAAAGAATTGCATTATTTGCTAATTATATGAATGGTTTTCAGCCGCAGGCACCGCAGTCGGTAAACGGGCAGATGACCAATTTCCAGCCCGTTTATGGAAACCAGTGGGAATCGGGAGTTAAAGTTTCCTTGAAAAAGAACCTTTTGGATGCCGTTTTGAGCTATTATAATATTGATCTAACCAATGCGGTAAGACAAAATCCAAATGATACGGCTTCCTATCTGCAGGATGGCGAGCAGCGCAGTAAAGGTTTTGAAGCAGATTTAGAATCAAATCCGACGAGAGGACTTTTTCTGCATGCCGGTTTTGCTTATAATGACAGTAAACTTATTGTTTCCGATGCACTTACTCAAGGGTTAAGGCCTGTAGATGCCGGTCCCAAACTTTCCGGGACCTGGTACGTGAATTACGCTCCGCAGTCAACAGCTTTAAATGGCTTTTCATTAGGCATAGGCGGCAGTCATTATGGTAAAGATTTGATGATTAATAATACCAATGGCTCTTTTTATACGAATCCTTATACGGTAATCAACTCGGTGCTGAGTTTTGAGAAAACCCGTTATGTATTTTCGCTTTCTGCCAATAACCTGCTCAATGAGCATTATTGGTATGGCGGCCGTGGTATGATTACTCCGGGAACCCTTCGTCAGATCCTTTTATCTCTAAAATTAAAATTGTAATGCTGTAATTCAGAACTTCCATTGAAAAAAATTACAAAGACCTCATTTAAACTGCACAGCTGCCTCGGATTGTTTTTCGGGGTACTGTATCTGTTTTTTGGAATTTCGGGCGCTTTATTGGTTTTTAAAAAAGAGATTGAGTATTTCAATAATCCGCCAATGCATTGCTGTGTAAAGGGCAGTAAAACCATTTCATTAAACCAGATGTATCATAAAGTCTCTGAGAGGTATCCCCGGGCGCGGCAGATCATGCTGCAGACTTTTCCCAGAAATAGCCGCGACACCTATGAATTTATGATTTTTAATTATCAGGACAAGGTAAGCGATAATTATCTCTACTGCTGTATGGTAGACCCTTATTCTGGAAAAATTGTAAGAGAGGGGAGTTTTGGCTCTCTACAATCCCCTTTTTTCCGCTGGCTTTATGCTGCGCATTACTCGCTTTTAATTGATAAACCAGGCAGACTCATAACTGCCATTGCGGCCATTGCTTTACTGTTGAACTTAATTACAGGTATAATCATTTATCGTAAAAAGATATTTGGTGTACTCACTTTTAAAGAGAAGTTAAATCGTAAATCTACCGGAACCCTTTATTCTTCGCTGCACAGGATTATTGGTGTCTGGACCCTGTTGCTTAATTTTATTCTTTTTTTTACAGGTTTCTGGATGAATAAAAGTCTTTTTTTACCTTCTCAGTGGGAATTAATTCCTAAGAAAGAACAGAATTATCAGGCAAGGGCAAATATTGATCAGGTGATAAAACATGCCCAGAAAATTCCGAATTTCAATCCAATTGCCGTAAAAATAGCTGCTGATAAAAAAACGGATATTATAGTAAGCGGTGAGTTTTCTGATACCCAAAACCCGCTGTATTTTGGTAAAGGCAGCGACGTTTATTATGACAGTGATAACGGAACTTGGATCAAAACCATACGCATTGAAGAAAAATCATTTTCCGACCGGTTTTATTGGATCATGAAACAGCTTCACAGGGGGGATTATGACAGTTTTTGGATTAAAATTTTGTATGTAATTGCCGGATTCAGCCCTGCAATACTTTCTATTACGGGATTTATTCTTTGGAAAAGAAAAGGCAGAAAAGAAATATCTAAAAAACACAAATAATAACATGTCTGTTTTGTGATTTTAAAACTCGTTTAAATGGGGGTCCTGCTATGAGTTTAAAAATGTTTTTAATGCTCTTACATGCACTAATACGATAATTGAACAAATAGCGTTTGATGCCATTTTCCTTATTATCTAATAGATTTCTAAGGCTAAAATTAAATATAAATTTAAAATTTTTGTTTAATTACTGGGATATAAATGTTGAATATAACGCCCTTGTTTAAATTACTATCAGCGGTTATAATTCCAAGAAATAAATCAATTTTTCGCCTCAGTTGAACAACAATATTTAGTATCAAAAAATTACGATAAACCAAAAGAAAAAAAAACTATATCCTTAACGGGATTTCGAACCATCGTTCAGCTTCGATTAAATCTCTGATAGCACCACTTTAAGACTGTTTATTTCAAACAGACTAAGAATTTCTTGTGAAAAAATCGAACCACAAATATTAGGCTGTGAAGGCTTGAAAAATCTACACATTAGGGCATAAAAAAAGAGACAACTAATTGCTAGTTGTCTCCTTAAGTGACCCAACGAGACAAATTTCAACATTTTTTTTGAATGATTTGAAGAAATTGGCTTATTATATGTAGTTATCTGTCTTTCATTGGCTTTATAAATTTGGTTTAGATGTCCTGTTGGGGATTGATGTAAAAATTATAAAAACTAAAATGGTTTATAGGAATAAACTAGTATACAATTCTACAACTATCATCGAGGATTTGAAAAGAATGTTTTAAGTTAAGACGGGATTGTCTTTCTTTGGCTCTATGAATTAATTGTTGTTCCATTGGAGTTAAAAATTGGTTTATTTCTTTCTCGAATTATGGTTTTCCGTAATAAGGAATGAAAGTTATTAAGAATATTTGTGATGAGTACAAACAAATTATTTAATAATCTAAAACAGTTTGCTATGGAAATTCAAGCCATTAAACCGGGACCGAAACCTAAAAAGAGGACGGTACTCCCGATAGAAGACCGCGTGTCAATCCACCCAATAAGGAAAAGCATCCGGAGCTTAAGCCACATAAGCATAAGCCCAGGTGCTTAAAAGAGGTTGTTTTAGCCCTCTAAACCGACTAAATGGTTTAGAGGGCTGTATTTAAGACAAAATCTGAGGTATAATTGCACCCACTGCCAGGATCTTTCCTGTATTGTACGAAGCAATGTTGCGTAATATATTTAGCAGTTTTTCAAGAATCACACATTAAAATATAAGATTATTTTAATGCTGGCGGGCAGATTTTTATTTTTCAAAATACAATTTACTGATAAACTTGTAAGTACAGGTAGTTTATATTTAGCATTTTACACATCTAATAATTTCCTAAATTTTACGTTTTAAATAATAATGATTTCCCCGTAAAATCTACCTGCTTATGCCTGTGGTTTATCTGTACATACGAGTAAGTACCGATGAGCAGGCTGTAAAAGGATATTCCCAGCGCAGCCAGTTAGAACGGCTTGTGCATTACTGTAAATATAACAGTCTCGTTATT